>URXK01000001.1 GCA_900551755.1 uncultured Eubacterium sp.
GGTGATATTGGAAACCCTTCCGACAACCTGCGGTTGCCACCTTCCCTATAAGGGAAGGTAAAAGGTGTAGCCTTCAAATATTTGATTAAAAAGTACACCTTACTTGTAGGGGCGAGCATTGCTCGTCCGTATGATATTAAACGAATAACTAAAAAGTAACAAAATAGCTCCCCTTATAGGGGAGCTGTCAGCTTGCTGACTGAGGGGTTTCCATAATAAACTTATTTACTTGTAAATTCAACAAGTTTTTCAAGAACCTTTTTAGCCTTACCACTATCAATAGATTCTTCAGCCTTTTTAATACCGTCAGCCATAGTATCTGCAATACCTGCAACATAAATAGCAGCACCAGCATTAAGAAGAACAATATCTCTCTTAGGACCTTTAACACCGTTTAAAATATCCTTAGTGTACTGTGCATTAGTTGTGCAATCACCACCAACAATATCCTCAGTCTTAGCAGTGTCAATACCAAAATCTTCAGGCTTAATATCATAAGTTTCTACAGTTCCATTTTTGATTTCAGATATTCTAGTAACACCTGTGTTTGTTATTTCGTCCATAGAGCCGTTACCACAAGCAACAATACCTCTTTCAACACCCATAGCAAGCATAGCCTTAGCTAAAGGTTCAGTAAGAGTTGGGCTATAAACACCAATAACAGCACCCTTTGCGTTACTTGGGTTAGATACAGGACCTAAAATGTTAAATATAGTTCTAATACCCATATCTTTTCTTGCTTGACCAACATTTTTCATTGATTTATTAAAAATTTGAGCAAACATAAAGCCCATACCAACTTCTTCAATACACTTTTCAACATCATTAGCTTCAAGCATAATGTTTATACCTAAGGCTTCAAGTACATCAGCAGCACCACTTTTGCTAGATATTGCTCTGTTTCCGTGCTTTGCAATAGGCACACCAGCACCAGCAGCTACAAAGGCTGATGTTGTAGAAATGTTAAATGTGTTTGCACCGTCACCACCAGTACCAACTAAATCTATGTAATTAACTGATGTGTTAGGCTTAACGTGTTCAGCCAATTCCTGCATAACTGTAGCACAGCCTACTATTTCGTCAATAGTTTCGCCTTTCATTCTAAGAGCTGTAAGAAAACTACCGAGCTGTGCTTGAGTAGCCTCGCCACCAAGCATAATTCTCATTACTTCCTTTGCTTCTTCAAGCGTAAGGTCATTACCCTTAACAACCTTGTTAATTGCTTCTTTAATATTCATTAATAATTCGCCTCCGATTTGATGCTTTAGTTAGCTAAATTATAGCACATTATTAATAATTGTCAATAATTTTTATTCTAAAACTTACACATTCAGAATAAAAATATATAAGTAACTTATTGAACATAGGAAAGGGAGAAAAAATGGAGAACATTAACATTCAAAACAATTACATAATTTTAAGTGGAAAAATAGCATCTGATTTTACTTATAGTCATCAAGTTTATGGTGAGGCATTTTATAGTTTTATGCTTTGCTCAAGAAGATTAAGCGATACATTTGATACATTGCCTGTTACAATATCTGAAAGATTGTTAATTGATATTGAGGCACACACAGGACAGTATGTTACTGTTACAGGACAATTAAGGTCATATAATAACTATGATGAGGGCAAAACTCACCTTATACTTACAGTATTTGCTAAAGAAATTGCTATTAATGATGAGGGAAAGCCAAAGGACATTAATTCTATTAGATTAAATGGCTTTGTATGTAAGCCTCCCGTTTATAGAACTACACCTTTTGGCAGAGAAATAGCTGATATATTATTGGCTGTTAATAGGGCATATAATAAGTCTGATTATATACCTATTATATGTTGGGGAAGAAATGCTAAATATGCTTCTAGTCTTGAAGTTGGAAGTAATATTGTGGTTACTGGTCGTATGCAATCTCGTTGTTATCAGAAAAAAATATCTGATGATGAGGTTATTGAACGCACAGCTTACGAAGTTTCTGTATCTAAAATTGAATTAATGGGCAACAATATTGACAAATAGCGGAAAATAAGATATTATATGGGTAGGGAAATTTTACTTTATTATCACTGAAGAGAAAGGAGAATACATATGAAGAGTGAATTATATGTTCAGTTTAAGGGTAACAGTGTTGACACAAAGAAGTTAATGGAAACTGCTAAGGAAATTTGGAAGTCTGAGGGTAATAAAATCAAGGACTTAGATACAGTTGAGCTTTACTGCAAGCCTGAAGAAGGCAGATGTTACTATGTGTTTAATGGTGAAGGTTCTGCTGATAGCTTTTTTGAAATTTAATTTTGGTATTTAACTTTGAGCTTTTGTTTTGCAAAGGCTCTTTTTTTATAAAAAAACTAGGAGCGTTTTTCGCTCCTAGTAATTAATGTTAATAACCAAATCTAAAGTTTGGAGAAATATTGTTTAAATTAACTGATGTTGCTGATATACAAGAAACTATTGAGCTTGTAACAACATCAATATCGTTAAAGCTGTCTGCCTTAATAAGATTATAAAGTTCTTTATTTAATGACCTAGCTATTTCATTGTGGAATTTTGATGATACACCAGGTGTTCCGTTACCTTTTGCACTATATACTGTAGAGTCATCTCTTTGTCTTGTGTTTCTAACTAATCTAAAATAATCACTTAAGCATATTAATGCGTTATAGTTCTTTTGAATGTATTCATTGTCGCAATCATTAACAGCAAGTTTTTTCCAATTATCAGCCATTTCGCTTATGTACTTTTTCTGCAATTTATCAGAATTAATACTTGTGCTTGTAACAGCAGTTCTAATGATAGCAATATCTGTTGTAACTTTGTTTCTTAAATTTGAAGATACATCACTTAATTTTGTTGTATCATTGTATGTTGCTAAAGGATTGTACTCTGAAATAAGTGTACCGTTTTTATAAATATCGCAATTATATTTTGCAATAAGTGAATTATCCCTGACATCAATATTGCAAAAATCAATGTCATCATTCATAATTGAACTCTTGTAATAAGTTAATGTTCCCATATAAAAATTTTCTACACTTGAAAAAGTTGTATTGTTATGTTTTTTAAATGTAAGTTTGCCAGTAGGTATATCAATACCAGCTCTAAACACACCATTTCTTGTTGTATCAAGAGGTCCGACTTCGTCACTAGGAATTGCGTAGGCATTTTTAAGTTCAACATAGCTATTATCTGCAATTCTTGCTATTGTACAGTAGTCAAAGGACTCCTTGTATATATCTTCATCTTCTGCTTTGTCGTATACTCTAAAGCTACCAATTTTATTTTCTTCTGCCATAATAACATAAGTACCAGTAGGCATTGCTGTATCCTCTTGATAAATACCGGCTTTGTATATTTCAGAATATTTATTTGAGATACTATCGTCACTGTAGTTTGTGTCATTTGTTGTGGCGTTATCTGCAAATACTGTAGAAATGGAAGATAGTGCAACAGTGGCTGTTAAAATAAAGTAAATTAAATGTTTCATAATTATTACCTCCTTTTTAGTTATAGTATAAAAATATTTCGTTACTATATAGTATTATAATATAACATATCTTGTATAATGTCAATACTATTTGAATATTGTTAAAAAAATCAAAATACTACAAAGAAATCTAAAATAATGCAATATTTAAAAACACAAATAAAATTATTAGCACTCTTTTAAAATGAGTGCTAAAAAACACTTGACATTTATAAACTTGTATGTATAATTATATATAGGAGAATACAATTTTACATTTGTTTTAGTTTAAGGAGTGTTGTTTTATGGAAAAAGGTAATTTATCTATTAACAGTGAAAATATTTTTCCTATTATTAAGAAATGGTTATACTCAGATACAGATATTTTTTTAAGAGAGCTTGTAAGTAATGGCTGTGATGCTATTGTTAAACTTAAAAAGTTAGCATCAATGGGCAAGTTTGAGCTTGACTCTGATGAAAAACTTAAGGTAATCGTTAGACTTGATGAAAAGGCTAAAACAATACAGATTATTGATAATGGTATTGGTATGACAGCTGATGAAATCAAGAAGTTTATTACTGAAATTGCTTTTTCAGGTGCTACTGATTTTATTACTAAATATCAGGACCAGTTTGAAAATGGTAGTGATATTATTGGTCACTTTGGTTTAGGCTTTTACTCAGCTTTTATGGTAGCTGAAAAGGTACAAATAGACTCTAAGAGCTATGTTGCTGATACTGAAAGTGCTAAGTGGGTTTGTGACGGTGGTATTGAGTATGAAATGGACTCAAGCGACAGACTTAACAGAGGTACTACAATTACCCTTTATGTAAGTGATGAAAACAAGGACTTTTTAAATGCTTGGAAGTTAAAGGAAATCCTTGCAAAGTATTGTAGCTTTATGCCTATTGAAATTTACTTTGAAGATGCTTCTAAGAAAGATGATGAGCAGGAAGATAAGCCAGTAAATGATACTAATCCATTATGGCTTAAAAAGCCTAGTGAGTGTACTGATGAGGAGTACAAGGAATTCTATCACAAGGTATTTACAGACTTTAATGACCCATTATTCTGGATTCACCTTAATATGGATTATCCATTTAGATTAAAGGGTATTCTTTATTTCCCTAAGTTAAAGCACGAGCTTGAATCAATAGAAGGTCAGGTTAAGTTATTTAATAATCAGGTATTTATTGCAGATAATTTAAAGGAAGTTATTCCTGAATTCCTTTTACTTTTAAAGGGTACTATTGATTGTCCTGATTTGCCTCTTAATGTTAGTAGAAGTTTCCTTCAAAATGATGGATATGTAACTAAAATGAGTAAGTATATTACTAAAAAGGTTGCAGATAAACTTAATTCTATGTTTAAGAAGTCAAGAGAGGATTATGAAAAGTATTGGGAAGATATTAGCCCATTTATAAAGTATGGTGCTATGAGAGAACACGACTTCTATGAAAAGATTAAGGATTGTCTTTTATTTAAGACAACTGATGGCAAGTATGTTACTTTAACTGAATATACTGATAAAAATAAGGATAAGGCTGAAAACAAGGTATTCTATGTTTCAGACCAGCAACAGCAGGCTCAGTACATTAAGATGTTTAATGATGAGGGTATGGACGCAGTTGTTCTTGATACTAAACTTGATGTGCCTTATGTAAGTTTCCTTGAAGCTTATAGTGATGGTGTTAAATTTGAAAGAATTGACTCTGCTGTATCAGAAATGCTTAAGTCTGACACAGAAGCTACAATTGATACAGAGGCTATAGAGAACCTCTTTAAGTCATCTTTAGGCAAAGATGATGTTAAGATTAAGGTTGAAAATCTTAAGTCAACTGATGTTTCAGCTATGATAGAGCTTAGCGAACAGGCAAGAAGAATGCAGGAAATGTCTGCTATGTATGGAATGGATAACAGAACTTTCCCTAGTGATGAAACTCTTGTACTTAATGCTAATAATAATGTTGTTAAACTTCTCCTTGATATTAAGGATAGTAAAAAAGATGAGTCAGAGCTTCTTTGCAAGCAAATATATGACCTTGCAGTAATGAGCCACAAGCCATTAAGTCAGGAGGCTATGACAGAATTTATAACTAGAAGCAACAAGATTATGGAACTTTTGGCAGAAAAATAATTTACAGCACCCTTGCAAATAAAGGCTGTGTCGTGTATACTGATAATATTGGTTTTGCCATTTGATTTCAATAATTATGTTTGATATATGAATAATGAGGTGTTGTTAATGGATAATACGAGAATTATGCCAATTTTATTACTTGAGGAAATAGTTCCATATCCTAAGTGTAATTACACTATTAGTATAGATGACGATGAGTATGTTGAGGCTGTAAAGACTTCTATGGGAGCTGATAGCTATTTAATGCTTGTCAATGCTAAGGATTATGCTAAGGGTATTACTGAAAACAATATATATAGAATTGGTACAGTAAGTAAAATTAAAAATGCTATGAGAGGTCTTGATGGTGGTATCAAACTTTCTGTAAATTGTCTTGAAAGAGGCTACATTGACAGTGTTCAGAGAAATGATGATTACTCTCTTTGTCAAGTTGAAACTATGGTAGAGATTAATACTGCTGATGAAGTTAAGACTTCTGCATCTGTTGATGTTTTAAAGGACTTGTTTGCTAAGTTTAGAGGGGCTGTGCCTATGTTACAGCCAGCCCTTGTTAATGATGTTAAGAAAACTGATGATTTAGGTGTTCTTTGTGATAAACTTAGTGACAAACTTGTTCACGAATTTGATGACAAGAGAAGTATTCTTGAAGAAACTGATATTTATGAAAGAGCTTTGTTGACTATTGCTTTTCTTGAAAAAGAAATACAAAGAGCTAATGTTAAAAATGATATTATGCTTAAAGCAAAGGAAAATATCGAGGAGGCTCAAAAGGAATACTTCCTTAGAGAAGAATTGAGAGCTATTAATGAGGAGCTTGGTGACAAGAGTGGTACTGGTGAGGAAATTCAGGGCTATAGAGAAAAAATGAAGGACCTTAATATGCCAGAATATGCTGTTGAAAAGCTTGAAAAGGAATTTAAGAGATTGCAGAGAGCTAATCCTGGCACTGCAGAAGGCTCTGTTATAAGAGATTATATTGATAATGTTCTTGCTTTGCCTTGGGGTAATATGACTAAGGAAAGCACTTCACTTAAGAAGGCAGAGCAGATACTTAACAAGGACCATTATGGACTTGAAAAGGTTAAGGAGAGAATTGTTGAATATCTTGCTGTTAGATTAAAGGTTGACAATCCTAATGCACCTATTCTTTGTCTTGTAGGACCTCCTGGTGTAGGTAAAACTTCTATTGCTAAATCTGTTGCGAGAGCTTTGGGCAGAAAGTATGTTAGAATGAGCTTAGGTGGTATCAGTGACGAGTCTGAAATAAGAGGTCACAGAAGAACTTATTTAGGTGCTATGCCTGGTAGAATTATATCATCACTTAAGCAGGCTGGAGCATCAAATCCACTTATTCTTCTTGATGAAATTGATAAACTTGGCAAGGACTATAAGGGCGACCCTAGTGCTGCATTTCTTGAGGTTTTAGACGGGGAACAAAATGTTAATTTTAGAGATAATTACATTGAAATGCCTTATGATTTAAGCCGTTGTATGTTTATATGTACAGCTAATAGCCTTGATACAATTCCAGGACCTTTAAGAGATAGACTTGAAATTGTAGAGCTTTCAAGTTACACTGCTGAAGAAAAATATCATATTGCAGTTGATTATCTTGTGCCTAAACAGCTTGAGGCTAATGGACTTACTAAAACTCAGCTTAAGTTTAGAAAAGATGCTATTGAGGATATGATTGAAAGCTATACAAGAGAAGCTGGTGTTAGAGGACTTGAAAGAACTATAGGCAAGGTTTGCCGTAAAGTTGTTAAAATGCAAATTGACAATGATGAGTCTGTAGTTGTAAATAAGAAAAATATTACTGACTTTTTAGGCAAGAGAATATTTAAGCCAGAAACTATTAATGCTTCTGATGAAGTTGGTATTTGTAAAGGTCTTGCTTGGACTGCTGTTGGTGGTACAACTCTTGATGTAGAGGTTAATATATTAAAGGGTAAGGGTAACTTTAAAATTACTGGTAATGTAGGTAAGGTAATGGAAGAAAGTTATAATGCTGCCTTAAGCTATATTAGAGCTAATGCTGATGAGCTTGGCGTAGATATAGATTTTGAAAATACTGATGTTCATATTCATATTCCTGAGGGTGCAACTCCAAAGGACGGTCCATCTGCTGGTATAACTATGGCAACTGCTATGGTTTCAGCTATGACTAAAATACCTGTTAGAGCTGATATTGCTATGACTGGTGAAATAAGTATTAGAGGTAAGGTAATGCCTATTGGTGGACTTAAGGAAAAGGTACTTGCTGCTAAGAGAGCTGGTGTTAAAAAGGTAATTATTCCTGTTGAAAATGCACCAGACCTTGATGAAATACCAGAGTATGGTAAGTCAAATATGGAATTTGTACTTGCATCTAAAATGAATGATGTACTTTCTAATAGCTTAATTGGTATGGAAGGTCATTAATTTAAGTCTTAATGATTATATGAATTAAATAAAAAGAGAGCTGTTTAACAAAAACGGCTCTCTTTTTGTTTATAAAATTAATTCAAATCCATAACAGCTTTTTTCAAATCCATATTTTTCATAAAATTTATGGGCATTTGTTCTAGGTAAGCCAGAGTCAAGAATAATAGCTTTACATTCTTTTTCTTTAGCTAATTTTTTTGCATAGTCTAAAAGAAAAGTACCATAGCCTTTGCCTCTTTCATTCTCTTTTGTTATAAGACTAGATACATAACAGGTTTTGCCAGACATCCAAAATGTGTTGAAATAATCACCGTGGCAAAAGCCTTTATATTCGTCATTATCAATAACAAAAAAGGCAAAGCTATTTTTATCATTTATAACTTCATTATAAATCTTTTTAACTTCCTCTTTATTGTATTTGTTATAATCCCATAAGGCTTCTATAAATTTAAAAGCTATATTAAAGTCATTTATATTTGCTGTTTTTATTTCCATAATATTTCTCCTATAAAAGGCTGTCATAACGACAGCCTTAAGGTATGTATAAATATGTTATTATTTAGCTGAACACTTCTTAACAGCGTTTTCAAAAATATCAAGACCAGCCTCAAGCTGTTCATCAGTAATAACAAGTGGAGCAAGAAATCTAATTACATTGCCATATATACCAGCACTTTCAACAAGAAGTCCGTTGTTAGCACACTCTGTAACAATAGCTGAAGTAAGAGCTGCATCTGGTTCTTGAGTTACAGTATCCTTTACAAATTCAATACCAATCATAGCACCAAGACCACGAACATCACCAATGCAGTTGTATTTATCCTTCATTGCGTTATATCTATCAGTAACCTTCTTACCGATTTCACAAGACCTTTCAGCAAGATTATCTCTCTGCATAATTTCAATAACCTTAAGTGCAGAAGCACAAGCTAATGGGTTACCACTGAAAGTACCACCAATAGTTCCCTTTGGTACTGATTCCATTATTTCTTCTCTAGCAGTAATTGCAGAAAGTGGTAAACCAGCAGCAATAGACTTAGCAGAAGTCATAATATCTGGTGCACAGCCAGCATCTGCCCAATACTGAGATGCAAAGAACTTACCTGTACGGCAGAAACCAGATTGAACTTCATCAGCAACAAGTAATATACCAGTTTCATCACAAATCTTTCTAACAGCCTTAACCCACTCAATAGGTGCAGGAATAAAGCCACCTTCGCCCTGTAATGGTTCAACAACTATTGCAGCAATATCTTCAGCAGGAGCACACTGTTCAAATACCTTATAAATACTATCAACATAGAAGTCAATTGCATCAGCTTCTGTCATTCCCTTTGGCTTTCTATATAAATATGGGAAGTCAGCTCTGTAAATACCATCTGGGAAAGGACCCATACCCTTAGCATAAGCCTTTTTAGAAGTCATAGCCATTGTAAGAGTAGTTCTGCCGTGGAAAGCACCAGAGAAAACAATGATATTCTTTCTTTTTGTAAATGCCTTAGCTACCTTAACGGCATTTTCATCAGCTTCAGCACCACTGTTAGCAAAGAATGTACGCTTTTTGTCACCCTTAACAGGTACAATTTCGTTCATCTTTTCAGCGAGTGTTACATAACCATCGTGAGTAATAATATTCTGCATAGCGTGGAAGTAGTTTTCAGCCTGAGCCTTAACTACAGGTACGATTTCTGGGTGACTATAGCCAATGTTAAGAACACCAACACCGCCAATCCAGTCTAAGAAAATGTTACCGTCTTCATCTTCAAATACAGCACCTTCGCCTCTTTTAATAGTTGTTGGATAAACACAACCAATAGCATCTGGTACAGCATTTCTTCTTCTCTTAATTAATTCTGCTGACTTTGGACCAGGTACAGTTTCAGTTACAATCTTTGGTAAAGCGTCTTTTAACATATTTCATTCCTCCGTTTATTTATATAAAAGTTTGTTTATTAAATAAAAAAACACAAACAAAGAAATCTGATACAATCAAACCTCTCTGCCTGTGTATGCTTAAATTATACCACTGTAAATGCAAAAATCAATGTGTGCTGGGTACTGATTTTTGATTAAAATTTGTGCTTTACGCACAAAGAATACTGTGTTATACTATATTTACCAATTAAGTAAGTTGTGATATGGTGGAGATGAAGTTGTTATGGCTATTCGTTTAGACTCTTTAATAAACTCTTGTAGCAAAAGTTGTAAGCTAAAACTTGAGGCTGGTGAAAAAGGAAATTCAAATGCTGTTGTATGGGTTTACTTGGCAGAGGATATAGAAAATAAGGAATTTATAAAAAGTAATGAGCTTATAATAACAACTGGCTTTTTTACTGTAGGAGGAACTAGCCTTTTTGATTTTATAAAGGCACTTATTGATAGAAATGCCTCTGGAATAATTATAAATACTGGCAAGTATATTATGGATAATGACATAAGTGAAGATATTAAAAAAATTTGCAATGATTATAATTTTCCCCTTTATACTATGCCTTGGGAAATTCATTTGACGGATATTATGCAAAAACTTTGCAGTGAGCTTCTTGAAGATACTAGAAAGGAGCATAATCTTTCTACGGCTTTTAGAAATGCACTAATGCAGCCTGATAGAATTGAAAATTACAACGATATTCTTATAGAAAATGGTTTCGATGAAAATGTAGAATATAGAGTAATTACTATTTCTGGAAGTGTTGATGAGTTAAAGTTGAGAAATATTATTAATTCACTTTATATTAATGGGCATATTCTTGTTTATAAAAAATATACCCTTGTTATAGCTGTTAATAACAAAGCTTTACCAAAACTTGTTGAAAATATTGCAGAGCGGGAAGATGTTAAAAAATATTCAATAGGCATTAGTTCATTAAAAACTGGTATTGAAAATATATGTAGCCTTTATAATGAATCATTAGACGCTTTAAAAGCTGGCAATATAAATAATGATTTTATTACATATTATGACAATATTGGAATTATGGCATTGATTTTTGCTGTAAAAGATAGTAATGTATTAAAAGAGTTTTATTTAAAAAAGCTAAAAATTTTTGAAGATTATGACAGCAAGAATAATACAAAACTTATTGACACCTTATTTTATTATTTAAAAACGGGAGGCTCTTTGTCGGCTACAGCTAGTTTAATGTATACTCACAGAAATACTGTAGGCTATCGTATGAATAAAATAAGGGAATTAAGTGGTGTTATGTTTGACTCTCCAGAAGAAAGATATGACTATCTTACGGCAATTTATGTTAGAAAGGCGTTATTAGAAAATTAAAAAGAAAGGAAGAAATATATGGATTATTTATCACACAATATTTCTGTTAATTTAAAAAGAATAAGAACTTCAAAGGGTATGAGCCTTGATGAAGTGTCAGAACAAACAGGTGTTAGCAAAAGTATGTTGCACCAAATAGAAAAGGGAGATGCAAACCCATCAATAAATGTACTTGGCAAAATAGCTAGTGGACTTAGAATAGAGTTTATTGAGCTTATTCAATCACCACCTATGGATACTTGCCTTGTAAGGGCAGAGGATTTGATACCAACAAAGGAAATGCCAGGTAAATATATTGTTTGGACTTGCTTTCCTTATGAAGATAATAGAAAGGTTGAAATATATAGAATAGATATTGAACCTGGTGGAGTTTATGTTAGTGGTGGTCACGGTGAAAAAACTAGAGAGTATGTGGCAGTTCTTGAAGGTGAGGTTACTATAGAAGTAAATTATAGCTCTAACACTGTTGCTAAAAATCAAGTATTTAGATTTGAGTCTGAACATACTCATACCTATAGCAACAATAATGCTGAAAAAGCAAGTTTCTTGTGTTTCTTTGTTTCATAAACAATAATGATAAGTTCAATATAATGAACAAAATTCGATATATAATATATTAAAATAAAAATAATTAAATAAAAATTAGTGATAAATAATAAAAATAAATATAAAAAATATATAAAAATCCAGTAAACAAGCTATTTTCAGACAAAATATAAAAAAATAAATTTTAGTGTTGACAACAATGTAAAATTGTGCTAATATAAAGTTGTTCAAAATAAAGGACATAGTTAAGGCGAAGATGCTACTTCTAAATTAGAAGTGTGTCTCGCCTTTTTTTTATCATTAATTAATTATTATATATTATATTAAAAACGGAGGAAGATATTATGAGATTAAAGGACACAGGTTTAACTGCACAGGACATTAAGGATAAAGTAAAGAAGTATATGATTGAAACTTATGAGCGTTTCGATTTTCTTGCTGAAACAGCAAAAGATATTTATATGTATGATGAAAACGGTACTGAATATCTTGATTTTTATGCAGGTATTGCTGTAAACTCTGCTGGTAACTGTAACGAAAAGGTTGTAGCAGCAGTAAAGGACCAGGTTGGTGATATAATGCATACATTCAACTATCCTTACACAATTCCACAGGCATTACTTGCTGAAAAGGTTTGTACAACTATTGGTATGGATAAGATTTTCTACCAGAATTCTGGTACAGAAGCAAACGAAGCTATGATAAAGATGGCTAGAAAGTACGGTGTTGAAAAATATGGTCCACATAAGTACAACATTGTAACAGCTGCAAAGTCATTCCACGGCAGAACTTTTGGTGCAATGAGTGCTACTGGTCAGCCAGACAATGCTTGTCAGATTGGTTTTGGCGATATGACACCAGGTTTTACTTATGCTGAATATAATAATTTACAGGCTTTCAAAGATGCTTGCACAGAAAATACAATTGGTATTATGATTGAGCCAGTACAGGGCGAAGGTGGTGTAAATCCTGCAACACAGGAATTTATGACAGGTTTAAGAGAATTCTGTGATGAAAAGGGTATCTTACTTTTACTTGATGAGGTTCAGACAGGCTGGTGTAGAACTGGTGCTGTAATGTCTTATATGAATTATGGAGTTAAGCCTGATATTGTATCTATGGCTAAGGCTCTTGGTGGTGGTATGCCAATTGGTGCAATTTGTGCTACTGAGGAAGTTTCAAAGGCATTTACAATGGGTTCTCACGGTACTACATTTGGTGGTCACCCAGTATCTTGTGCAGCTGCTCTTGCAGAAGTAAATGAACTTTTAGATAGAAACTTAGCTGATAATGCTAAGAAGATGGGCGAATACTTTATGAATAAGTTAAGAACTCTCCCTTATGTTAAGGAAGTTAGAGGTCAGGGCTTACTTGTAGGTGTTGAATTTGATGGTTTAAGTGGTGTTGATATTAAGCACGCTTGCTTTGATAGAAAGCTTTTAATCACTGCTATTGGTGCTAACATTATTCGTATGATTCCAGCTCTTATTATTACAGAGGCTGATTGTGATAGAGCTTTTGAGATTATTAAGGAAGCTGTTGAGGAAGTAGCAGCTAAATAAAGAAAGGACGATATGCTTATGAAACATATAGTAATAACTATTGGCTGTGAATATGGCGGCGGTGGTCCTGAAATTGGTAAGGTTGTTGCAGAGGCTTTAGGCATTGAATATTACGACAGAGACCTTGTTGATAAAGTTGTTGAAAAAACAGGTGTTAAAAGAGATTTAGTTGAACAGGCTGATGCTGGTAAAAATGTCAAATATCTTTTTAATACTAAGTTTGGTCCGAGATATGCTAACCTTGCTGATACAGTAGTATATAATCAGTTCGATGTTATTAAAAATCTTGCTGAAAAGTCATCTTGCGTAATTATTGGTAGATGTAGTGACTACATATTAAAGGACAGAAAGGATTGCCTTAACATATTTATATATGCTCCAAAAGATGCTAGAATTAAAACAATTATGGAGCAGAAAGATATTTCTGAAAAAGAGGCAACAGAAATGGTTGAATATTATGATGAACTCCACCATTCTCGTTATAAGTATATGACAGGTACTTATAGAGGTGATAGAAGAAATCGTCATATGATGATTGATAGCAGTGTACTTGGCTGGGAGAAAACAGCAAAATACATTCTTCAATTAGTTGAACTTAAATTTGGAAATTAGTAAGCAGCAAAGGCGTTGCAATACAAGGGTATATAAGCCCTGTATTTGCAACGCTTTTTTGTTTATTAATCAAAAATTGATTAAGCGAGGTACGGATATATGGAAAAGAAAAAATCGGAATTTGACAAAGTCTTTAGTATGTGGGACATACTTGTTATAGCCTTTGGTGCAATGATTGGCTGGGGCTGGGTTGTATCAACAGGTGACTGGATTCAAGCTGGTGGTGTATTAGGTGCAGCTATCGGCTTTGGTCTTGGTGGCGTAATGATTTTCTTTGTAGGTCTTACTTATGCAGAACTTACAGCAGCTATGCCACAGTGTGGTGGTGAACACGTTTTTAGTTACAAGGCAATGGGACCAATTGGCTCATTTATATGTACTTGGGCTATTATTTTAGGTTATGTCAGTGTTGTTTGTTTTGAGGCTTGTGCATTACCTACAATTGTTCAGTATATTTATCCTCCATTTTTAAAGGGTTATTTATACACAGTTGCAGGCTTTGATATTTATGCTTCTTGGCTTGCTGTAGCAATTATTGTATCAGTATTTATTACTTATATTAATATTAAGGGTGCAAAAACTGCTGCAAAGCTCCAAACTATACTTACTGTAATTATTGGTGGCGTTGGTATATTACTTGTTGTTGCATCAGCTTTTACAGGTGATGTTTCTAATTTACAGGGACAGTTATTTGTAGGTGCATCATCTAAGGAAACTTTGTTAGCTGTTCTTAAGGTTGCTCTTGTAACACCATTCTTCTTTATTGGTTTTGATGTTATACCACAGGCAGCAGAGGAAATTAATGTTCCTTTAAAGAAAATTGGATATATACTTATTTTATCTATTGTTTTAGCTGTAGCATTTTATGCTCTTGTTATTATTGGTGTTGGTTACATTATGAGTTCAACTGATATTTTAACATCTCAGGAAGGCTCAGGTCTTGTTACTGCTGATGCTATGGCAAAGGCTTTTAATAGCTCAATTATGGCAAAGGTACTTATTATTGGTGGTATGTGTGGTATTGTTACTAGCTGGAACTCTTTCCTTATTGGTGGTAGTAGAGCTATGTATTCAATGGCTGAATCATATATGATTCCTAGACCTTTTGTTAAGTTACATAAAACAAATAAAACTCCTACTAATGCTTTATATTTAATTGGCGTTCTTTCTGTTTTAGCACCTTTTGCTGGTAGAAAGATGCTTGTATGGATTGTAGATGCTGGTAACTTTGGTTGCTGTTTAGCATATTGTATGGTAGCTCTTTCCTTCATTATTTTAAGAAAAAGACACCCAGAAATGCAAAGACCTTACAAGGTTAAGCATTATAAGTTTGTAGGTGCAATGGCTGTACTTATGTCTGGACTTATGGTATTAATGTATGTAATACCTAATTCAGGTTGTTCACTTGTATGGCAGGAATGGTTAATGGCAGGTGGCTGGTGTGTACTTGGTTTATTCTTTGCTGTTTATTGCAAGGCTAAGTATAAGGAAAAGTTTGGCTCTCATATTGATGTAGCTGTTGACGAATTTGGTGATAATGCTGAATCAAGTGAAGATATTGCTATTGAAAGAGCAATTAGCAGAGTACATATTGGCGAAAAGGCTGAAATGGAAGAACCAGCTATTGCATTTAACTATAATTTACCTGTTAATATTGTATTTGGTTCAGGCAAGGTTAATAATGTTGGTGAATACACTAAGCCTTATGGTAAAAAGGCATTAATTGTTACTGGTGGTAGCAGTGCTAAAAAGTCTGGTCTTTATGACAGAATTAAGGACGCATTGGCTAAATCTGGCATAGATAGTGTTTTATATGACAAGGTTAAGCAGAACCCACTTACAACTACAGCTGAAGAAGGTGCAGATTTTGCAAAGGCAAACGGCTGTGATGTTGTTGTTGCTGTTGGTGGCGGTAGTATTATGGACTGTGCTAAGGCTATTGCATTTATGGCAGTTAATGAAGGTGATGTAAATGACTATATCTTCAATAGATTAAAGAGTGATAATGCACTTCCACTTATTCTTATTCCAACTACTTGTGGTACTGGTTCTGAGGGTAACGGTTTTGCTGTTCTTACAAATCCTGAAACAGGTGATAAGAAGTCCCTTAGATGCAATGCAATTATTGCAAAGGTATCTATTGTTGACCCAGAGTGTATGATGACTATGCCAAAGCATATTCTTGCTTCTGTTGGTTTTGATGCTCTTTGTCATAGTATTGAGGCTTACACATCAAAGATTGCTCAGCCATTTACAGATGCTTTAAGTTTATATGCTATTAAACTTATTAGTGACAATCTTGTAAATGTTTATAATGACCCTACTGATAAAGAGGGTTGGGAAAAGATTACTCTTGCAAGTACAATTGGTGGTATGGTAATAAATACTGCTGGTGTTACATTATCTCACGGTATGGAGCATCCTGCTAGTGGCTTAAAGGATATTGTTCACGGCAAAGGTCTTGCGGCTCTTACACCAGTTGTTATTGAAGCATCATACAAGGGTGCAAGATTTAAGTTTGGTAATATAGCCAGAATTTTAGGTGGTCTTACAGCAGAGGACTGTGCTCCTAAGATAAGAACTATGTTAAAAAATCTTGATTTAAACTGTACTCTTACAGATTTAGGCATTGAAGAAAAAGATGTGCCTTGGATGGCTGAAAACTGTATGAAGGTTTCAGCTGCTAGTGTAGCAAACAATCCTGTTGTATTTACACAAGATGAAATTGCTGAAATTTATAGAAAAGCCCTTTAAAAATATTTTTCAAACAAAATATTAAATTATAAAAGCTCCGATAAAAGCAGATTTTGTCGGAGCTTTTATGTGGATATGTGACATTTTTTATTTCATTATATATTTTTCCTTTAAAAAAGTATATTTTTGTGATAAAATTAAACATTATACATTAGTTGACAGAGGTTATTATGCTTTATAAGGACATAACATTTATTGATAAAAATTACAATTTAATATTAGGTGATATTAATGTTGAAAATGGCATTGTAACTGATATTATGCCAAAGTGTGAGGGTAAAGGCAATGCTTTGTTACCTCCTTTTGTGGATATTCACATTCACGGTGGCTACGGTGTTGACATTATGGAGGCATCAAGTAGTGAAATTGCTTATTTAAGCAAAAGGCTTTATAAAAACAATGTTGGAGCATATATGCCTACTACTGTTGCTAAGTCATATTCCAAAATATTATCTGTTGCTAAGGAAGTAAAGTATGCCTCTAAAAATAATAATTATGCTGAAATATTGGGCATACATATAGAAGGTCCTTTTATAAGTAAGGAATACAAGGGTATTATGGAAGAAAGATATATTACTCCTTGTGATTTTAAATTATACGATGACCTTAAAAATATATTAGGTGATTTGAAAATTAGATTTACTCTTGCTCCCGAATGTGAAGGAGCTAATGAATTTTGTAAATATGTTACAGCTAATGGAGATTTTGTTTCAATAGGTCATAGTGGTGCAAGTGTTGATAAGTGCAAAGATATTGTTGGCTGTGGAGCATCATCTTACACACATTTGTTTAATGCTATGTCACCAGTTAGTCACAGAAATATGGGTGTTGCTGGTGCTGGACTTATGGATAACAACTATGTTGAGGTTATATGTGATTTTGTTCATATAGATAGAGAGTGTATAGAACTAATTGCTAAACTAAAAAAGGAAAAAATAATATTAGTGACAGATGCTATGGAGGCAATGGGCTGTGAAATTGGTAATTATGTTTTTTGTGGAAAAAATGTAGTTGTTAATGAAAATTCTGTAAGAGATGATACAGGCAGACTTGCTGGAAGTGTACTAACAATGAGTAAGGCTGTTAATAATATGGCTAAAGTAGTGGGTTTAAAGTATGCTTTAAAAATGGCTGCTGAAAATCCTGCTAAACTTTTAGGTTTGAATAAATATGGATATATAGATATAGGAAGGAGAATAATAATATGAATATAGGTAAACTTCCAAACAGTTTGCTTGAAAAAATTGTTATCGACCCTATTAATAATCACAGTGTTAATAGAAAAGAGGTACTTTTAAAGCCTTCAATAGGCGAGGATTGTGCTGCTCTTAATTTAGGTGAAAATATTTGTCTTTTGTCTACTGACCCTATTACTGGTGCAGTAGCTGATATTGGTAAACTTGCTGTTAATATTAATACTAACGATATTGCCTCAAGTGGTGGTGAACCTATTGGACTTATGGTTACAGCTTTGTTGCCAGCTAGTATAACTGAGGCAGAAATTTCTCACATTATTACTGACCTTTACAAAGAGGCAGAAAAGGTAAATGTAGCAATTTTAGGTGGTCACACTGAAATAACTGATGCTGTTAATAAGCCTGTGTTAAGTTGTACTGTTGTTGGTAAAACAAATAAACTTATACCATCTGGTGGAGCAAAGATTGGTGATAGTGTAATAATGACTAAATATGCAGCTATGGAGGGAACTTCAATATTTGCATCAGATAAAAGGGATAAACTTAAAGGTATTGATAGTAGTATAATTGAAAAAGCTAAAAACCTCGGAAATAGTCTATCTGTAATTGCTGAGGGCAGAATAGGTTCAGAGCTTGGTGCTAATGCTATGCACGATGTAACAGAGGGTGGAATACTTGGAGCTTGTTGGGAAATTGCTGACTGTTCTGGGGTAGGTATTGAGGTTTATGAGGACAAAATACCTGTTCTTGAAGAAACAAAAATAATTTGTAATAAATTAGGTGTAGATTATTTAAGACTTATATCTAGTGGTTCAATGCTTATTGTCTGTAGCAATGGTGACGAAATGTTATCTGCTCTTGAAAAAGCAGGGATAGTTGCAAGCATTATTGGCAAAATAGTTGAAGAAGGCAAGTGGTTTATTAGTAATGGCGAAAAAACTGTACTTGGTGAACCAACAAGTGATGAACTTTATAAGGTATAATAATGATATTTTAATTATTTTTTATCATAATCTTGAATATTTTGATTTATTATAGTATACTATATTTAACTATGGAAACACTGAGGTTTCCTATATTTGGAGGCGAAAGATATGTGCGGTTTTTGTGGTTTTACAGGAAACCTTGACAATAGAGAACAAGTCATTAATGCTATGATGGATAGAATTATACATAGAGGTCCAGATAGTGGTGGCGTTCATACTGATGGAGAAGTTACATTTGGTTTTAGACGACTTAGTATAATTGGTCTTGAAGACGGTTCACAGCCTATTTACAATGAGGATAAAACTATTGTTATTGTATTTAATGGTGAAATTTACAATTATCAGCCATTAAAGGAAGATTTAATTAAAAAGGGTCACAGTTTTTATACTCACGCAGATACAGAAGTTCTTGTTCATCTTTATGAAGAAAAGGGCGAAGATATGCTCAATGATTTAAGAGGTATGTTTGCCTTTACTATTTATGATATGAAAAAGAAGAAACTCTTTGCTGCAAGAGATTTCTTTGGTATCAAGCCTTATTATTATGCTCAGGTTGATGGTGAGCTTTTATTTGGTTCTGAAATAAAGAGTTTCCTTTCTTATCCTAAGTTTAAGAAAGAAGTTAATACATTAGCTCTTGAAAATTATCTTACATTCCAGTATTCTGTACTTGATGAAACATTTTTCAAGGGTGTTTACAAGTTAAAGCCTGCTCATTACCTTACTTATGAAAATGGCAAACTTGATATTAAGAGATATTGGCAGCCAAAGTTTGAACCAGAAAAGGATATTGTAGCAGACCCTAAGAATGGAACAAAACTTCAAGATGCTATTCAGAGTGTAGAAGATGTACTTCTTGACTCTGTAAGTATGCACACAGTTGTTAGTGATGTTGAGGTTGGTTCTTTCCTTTCTAGTGGTGTTGACTCTAGCTTTGTTGCAGCAACATTTAGAAATGGTATGGATAAGGCAAGCGGTAAAACATTTACTGTTGGTTTTGACTATGAAAAGTATAATGAAATTGGTTATGCTCAGGAACTTTCTAAGTATGTTGGTATTGAAAGCAATTCTAAGATTATATCAACTGATGAATATTGGGAAAGTTTGCCAAAGGTTCAGTATCATATGGACGAGCCTTTAGCTGACCCTAGTGCTGTTGCACTTTATTTTGTTAGTAAACTTGCAAGAACTAAGGTTAAGGTTGCTCTTTCTGGTGAGGGTGCTGATGAGTTCTTTGGTGGTTACAATATTTATGAAGAACCTATGGCTCTTGCACCTATGAGAATATTCCCTAAGCCTGTTAGAAAGGCTATTGCTAAGGTAGCTGGTGCAATTCCATTTAAGTTTAAGGGTAAAAACTATTTCAGAAGAGCTGCCCTTGATGTTGAGGAAAGATTTTACGGTAATGGTAACCAGATGTTCTCTAAAAAGGAAAGAGAAGCTATACTTAAAAATCCAGCCGGCAAGTATGACCATACTGAAATTACTAAGCCTTATTATGATTTTTGTAATGGTCTTGATGATGTAACAAAGATGCAGTTTATTGACCTTAACTTGTGGATGGTTGGTGATATTCTTCTTAAGGCTGACAAAATGAGTATGGCTAACTCTCTTGAGGTTAGAGTACCTTTCCTTGATAAGGAAGTATTTAATGTTGCTAGAAAGTTACCTACTGATTATAGAGTAAATAGACGAGCTACAAAGTATGCCTTTAGAATGGCTAGTAAGAAATATTTGCCAGAGGCTACTGCTACTAAGAAAAAGCTCGGTTTCCCAGTACCTATTAGAGTATGGCTTAAGGAAGATAAGTATTATAACATTATTAAGGAAGCCTTTACATCTCCAGCTGCTGAAAAGTATTTTAACACTGACAAAATTATGCAGTATCTTGATGACCATAGAGCTGGCAAGGGAGATTATAGTCGTAAGGTTTGGACTGTTTATATGTTCCTTATTTGGCACAAGAGATTTTTTGAAGATGAAGCAGCAGCTTAATTATATTTAGTATGGAGGTTTTTAATATGGATTGTATTTTTTGTAAAATTGCTAATGGTGATATTCCATCAACTACAGTATATGAAGATGATGATTTTAAGGTAATACTTGACATTAATCCTGCAAATTTAGGACATAGTCTTGTTATTTGCAAGCATCATTATGCCAATATTCTTGAAATGCCAGAAGAATTGACAGCTAAGGCTTTTGCTGTAGCTAAAAAGGTTGCAATAGCTGTAAATAAGGTAACAAATTGCGAGGGTATTAATATACTTCAAAATAATGGTGAGGTTGCAGGTCAGACTGTTTTCCATTTCCATATTCATATTATACCAAGACATAAGGGCGATACTGTTGACATTAAATTTGGCGAAATCAATGCTGATGCTCAAAAGATTGCTGAAATTGGTGAGGAAATAAAGAAGAATATTTAATTTGATTTATTTGGAAAAAATATTCAAAAATTTTGAATTAATGCTTTACAAATTATAAAAAACATATTATAATGAAATAGATTATTTACAAACACTATAGTTGGGACAGTAAGTATATACTAATACTAAAGAGAGTCGGGGTTAGGTGAAAGCCTGATGTTAATGTATATTCTGAATATCACCCATACTGTGGCATACCCAAAGGCTTTGTGCTTAGTAGGCTATGACGATTGACCTGCGTTAATGGTTTTAGAGAGGACATAATATTTTTATGTCAATTCAGGTGGTACCACGCTGCTGCGTCCTGTTGGACTCGGCAGCTTTTTATTTTGTATTAAAATAGTATCAACAATATTTGAAAGGAGAAATTTACCTATGTATGACAAGGTAAGTACCAATCTCAACTTTGTTGAGAGAGAAAAAGAAATTTTAGGCTTCTGGAAAGAAAATGACATTTTTGGCGAGTCTATTAAGGCAAGAGAAAACTGTCCAGTATTTACATTTTATGATGGACCTCCTACTGCTAATGGTAAGCCTCATATTGGTCATATTTTAACAAGAGTTATTAAGGATTTAATTCCTAGATATAAGACTATGAAGGGCTACAAGGTATTAAGAAAGGCTGGTTGGGATACACACGGTCTTCCAGTTGAACTTGAAGTTGAAAAGCAGTTAGGTATTAGTGGTAAGCCTCAGATTGAGGATTACGGTGTTGAGCCATTTATCAAAAAGTGTAAGGACTCTGTATTTACTTATGAAAGTCTTTGGAGAGATATGAGTGACAGAGTTGGTTACTGGGCTGATATGGATAATCCTTATGTAACTTATCATAATGATTATATTGAGTCTGTTTGGTGGGCTTTAAAGCAGATTTGGGACAAGGGTCTTTTATACAAGGGTCACAAGATTGTTCCTTATTGCCCAAGATGTGGTACTGCTTTATCTTCTCACGAAGTTGCACAGGGTTACAAAAATGTTAAGGAAACATCTTGTATTTGTCGTTTCAAGGTTAAGGGTGAGGATAACACTTATTTCCTTGCTTGGACAACTACTCCTTGGACACTTCCTTCAAATGTTGCTCTTTGTGTAAACGGTGCTGAAAACTATACTAAGGTTAAGGCTAATGATGGCAAGGTTTATATTATGGCTGAAGCTCTCCTTGATGAAATTTTAAAGGACGGCTATGAAGTTGTTGAAACATATAAGGGTCAGGATTTAGTTGGTAAGGAATACGAGCCTTTATTTAACTATGCAAAACCTGACAAGAAGTGTTACTTTGTAACTGCTGATAGCTATGTTACATTAACAGATGGTACAGGTATTGTACACATTGCTCCTGCTTTTGGTGAGGACGATGCTAAGGTTGGTAGAAACTATGACCTTCCATTTGTACAGCTTGTTAATGACCAGGGTTGCTTTACTGAAGAAGTAGAAGGACTTGCTGGCGTATTTGTTAAAGATGGTGACAAGGAAATCTTAAAGAGATTGGAAGAAAGTGGAAAGTTATTTGCAGCTATTCCTTTTGAGCACGATTATCCTTTCTGCTGGAGATGTGATACTCCTTTACTTTACTATGCAAGAGATACTTGGTTTATTGCAATGACTAAGGTAAGAGACCAGCTCTTAAAGAATAACAATACTGTAAATTGGATGCCAGAAAATATCAAGACAGGTAGATTTGGTAACTTCCTTGAAAATGTTATTGACTGGGGTCTTTCAAGAGAAAGATACTGGGGTACTCCACTTCCTATTTGGGAATGTGACTGTGGTTACAAGCATACTATTGGTTCTATTGCTGAATTAAAGGAAATGAGCGATAATTGCCCAGATGATATTGAGCTTCATAAGCCATATATTGATGCTGTTGAGCTTAATTGTCCTAAGTGTGGTGGCAAGATGCACAGAGTATCAGAGGTTATTGACTGCTGGTTTGACTCTGGTTCAATGCCTTTTGCACAGTGGCATTATCCATTTGAAAACAAGGAAATTTTTGATGAGAACTATCCTGCTGACTTTATTTCAGAGGCTATTGACCAGACAAGAGGTTGGTTCTATACATTAATGGCTATTTCAACTCTTATTTTTGATAAGAGCCCATATAAGAATGTTATCGTTTTAGGTCACGTTCAGGATAAGGACGGCAGAAAGATGTCTAAGCATTTAGGCAATGTTGTTGACCCTTGGACTGTACTTGACAATCAAGGTGCTGATGCTGTTAGATGGTATTTCTATGCTAACTCTGCTCCTTGGTTACCAAATAGATTTGATGACAAGGCTGTTAATGAATATCAGAGAAAGTTTATGGGTACTCTTTGGAATACTTATGCTTTCTATGTTCTTTATGCTAATATTGATAACTTCAATCCAATGGATTACAAACTTGAATATGATAAGCTTGCTCCTATGGATAAGTGGATTTTATCTAAGCTTAACTCACTTGTTAAGTTTGTTGATAAGTCCCTTGAAAACTATAAGATTACTGAATCAGCAAGAGCAATGGCTGACTTTGTAGATGAGCTTTCTAACTGGTATGTAAGAAGGTCAAGAGAAAGATTCTGGGGTAAGGATATGCCACAGGATAAGGTTAATGCTTATATGACATTATACACAGTTCTTACTACTATGGCTAAGTTATCTGCTCCATTTACACCATTTATGGCTGAAAGTATTTATCAGAACCTTGTTGTTAAGGTAGATAATAATGCTCCAAAGTCTGTTCATTTATGCGACTTCCCAGTTGCTAATGATGCTATGATTGATGACAAGCTTGAAGTAAATATGGAACTTGTACTTTCAATTGTAGTTGCTGGTAGAGCTGCTAGAAATACATCTGGTATTAAGAATAGACAGCCAATTGGCAATATGTATGTTCAGTCTGACAGAAAGCTTGATGCTGAATACTTTGATATTATTCTTGATGAGCTTAATGTTAAGGCTATGGAATTTGTTGAAGATGCTTCTAAGTTTACAAGCTATAGCTTTAAGCCACAGCTTAGAACTTTAGGTAGAAAGTATGGCAAACTTGTTCCTGCTATTGGTGAATACCTTAAGAATGGTGACGGTAATGCACTTATGAACGAGTTAAAGACTAATGGTGTTATTAAGTTTAATATTGATGGCACTGATGTTGAGCTTGGTGAGGAAGATGTATTAACAGAAACTGCACAGGCTGACGGCTTTGTTGCTGAAAGTGATAAGGCTACTACTGTAGTATTAAGTACAACTCTTACACCAGAACTTATTGAAGAAGGTTTTGTAAGAGAGCTTGTATCTAAAATTCAGACAATGAGAAAAGATGCTGGCTTTGAGGTTCTTGACAGAATTAAGGTTTACTATAGTGGCAACGATAATATTGCTAAGGTATTTGCTGATAATAAGGATTCTATTGCTACTGATGTACTTGCAGATGATATTTGCGAGGGTACTTCAGCTATTAGCAAGGAATGGAATATTAACGGTGAAAAGGTTGTTCTTTCTGTTGAAAAAATGTAATTAATAAATTAAAAGGGCTGGTGCAAATGCACCAGCCTTAATGTTTTAAAAGTTTAAATCAAAAATATTTATTTTAGAAAAATACTTTGAGCAAATTTAATGCCTGTATATATGACAAGAGCTATTGTTTTTTAGTTTTTTAAAATACAACAACTAAAAGCATTTTAAATTGCTCCTTACCAGCAACAGCGTGAGGGTGCTGTGCAGGCATAACAATAGACTCTCCTTCATTGAGAATATAGCTTTCACCGTCAATAGTAATTTCACCTACACCGTCAAGGCAAGTAACAAAAGCATCACCTTCAGATTTGTGTGTGCTTATTTCTTCACCTTTATCAAATGAAAAGAGAGTAATGCTAACTGCACTATTTTGTACAAGTGTTTTGCTTACAACCTGTCCTTGTTGATAAGAAACCTGTTCCTTAAGTGTTAAAACCTCTGATTTAGATATATTTTTTAGCTTACCTACCATAATATTACTCCTTTGCTTTTTATTTATTATATAATATTTGAGTTTGTTTGTCGATATATAAGTTAAAAGTCAAAAAAGATTATTGACAAATTTAACAAAAAGGTGTATATTCTAGTTAGCAAAAGCTAACAAAATGTTTTGAAAGAAGGTGAGTCTATGGCAACAGGCATTATTTTGGCTTTACTTGTTATTATTTGTGTTTTAGGCGTAAAAAGCTATGCTAAAAAGTTAAAAAATGGTTGCTGTGGTGGCGGTGACTCTGTTAGAAAAATTAAGCCTATTGATAAAGATAAAAACGATTATCCTTACAAGGTAACTGTTCATATTGACGGTATGCACTGTAGTAATTGTAGCACAAGAGTTGAAAATGCTTTTAACAAAATTGACGGTTATTATGCTAAGGTTAATTTAGGTAAAAAATCAGCCGAAATTTTAACTAAGAATATTCCAGATGAAGATGAGATTAGAGATATTGTTTCTCGTACTGGTTATGTAGTAAGAGATTTGGCTTTTGATAAGCAATAAAATAATTAATAACTTTAAAAATGCACCCAATTAAGGGTGCATTTTTTTATTATTCTTGATTTTTATTTTTAACAAGTGGAGTCATACTCTTAGCACAAATTGCCATAGTAGAGGCGTTGTGCATAAAGGCAGATGTTGATGGAGTAATAAAACCAAAGAAACCAAGAGCCAATAAAGCAGAATTAAATGCAACAATAAATCTATAGTTGCTATTTATTCTAGTTACAAGTTTTGTGCTTAAATCTCTTAAAACAGAAAGCTCTGTTAAGTCAGCACCTCTTAATGTAATATCAGCAGTTTCCTTAGCAATATCTGATGCGTCACTCATTGCTACAGATACATTAGCAGCAGCAAGAGCAGGGGCGTCATTAATACCGTCACCAACCATAATTACCTTATTACCGTTTTTCTTTAACTCCTCAATGTAGCTATGTTTGTCTTCAGGAAGAACCTGAGCGTGGTAATTATTTATACCAAGTTTTTCTGATATAATCTTAGCAGCTTTACAGCTATCACCAGTCAACATAACTATGTTGTCAATACCTCTGTCCTTTAAAAGAGCAACAGCTTCTTTTGCTTCTTTTCTTGGAGGGTCACTAATACATAAAGCACCAGCGAGAGTACCACCAATAGCAAGGTATACAACAGAACAAGCACCAGACTCTTTATCAATAAGTTTATCCTGTTCAGGTGTGATTTCAATATTTTCGTCATCAACCACAAAATGTCTGCTACCAATAATAACCTTTTCTCCGTGGAGAGTTGAGGCTATACCGTGAGCAACTATGTACTGAACTTCTGCGTGTTCTTCAAGGTGATTAATACCCTTAACCTCAGCACCCTTAACTATTGCACGAGCTACACTATGAGGGAAATGTTCTTCAAGGCAAGCAGAAATCTGTAATACCTTGTCTTCTTCATATCCAGCAAAAGGAATAACCTTTTCAAGCACTGGTTCAGCATTTGTAAGAGTACCTGTTTTATCAAATACAATACTGTTAGCAGCAGCAAATTCTTCAAGATACTTACCACCCTTAACTGTTATACCTCTGTCGGCAGCTTCTTTAATAGCTGAAATAACAGAAATAGGTGTTGAAAGTTTAATAGCACAAGAATAGTCAACCATAAGTATTGAAACGGCCTTAGTAATATTTCTAGTAAATAAAAGTGTAAGACCGAAACCTAAGAAGCTAAGAGGTACAATTTTGTCGGCTATAGTTTCAGCCTTACTTTGTATACCTGCCTTATAGTTTTCAGAATTGTCTATAAGTTCAATAATCTTTTGAATTTTAGTATCACTGCTTAAAGCACGAACCTTAATATTTATTGAGCCTTCCTCAACTACAGTACCAGCAAATACACTAGCATCAGTAGTTTTCATTACAGCAAGAGGTTCGCCAGTCATAGATGACTCATTAATATAAGCCTCACCCTTAGTAATTGTACCATCAACTGGAATAGTGCTACCAGTTCTAACAATGATTTCATCACCAATTTGAAGGTCAGACATAGGTATTTGAACCTGAGTATTATCCTTAACAAGCCATACAGTATCAACCTTTACAGCTAAACTTTCTGTAAGGGCAGCCTTAGTTTTAGCTCTTGTGTAGTCCTCAAGAAGTGATGACATAGAAAGCATAAACATAATAGATGATGCTGTTGAGTAGTTCTTTTGAACAAGACAAGCTGCAATAGATGCACCGTCTAAAACATCAACTGTAAGTTTGCCATTTGCAATAGTGCAAAGACCTCTCTTAATGTACTTAATACCATTGTAAATAGTGTAAGCAGTCATTAAAGGTCCTGGCAAGAAAAGTTTAAGAGCTATACGCTTAGCAATTATTTTGCCAAACTGCTCTTTAAATATATGTTCAATGCCTTTAACTGTATAACTATCGTCCTTAAGAGGTTCAATAGTTTTAAAATTAATTGATTTAGCCAAAGCAATAACATTGCTACGACAGCCATTTTTGTAGTAAATAAGTACACTGCCGTTTACACTGTTTGCATCAGCTTTAATAATAGCTGGGTCAGAATTAAAATAAGCAGAAATTGCAGTTTCAATATTCTGCTCAAAGGCATAAGTACCGTATCTTAATCTAATTCTGCCAGCAGTGTCATATACTATCTTAAAACGCATATTACTCAACTACTTCCTCATCAACAATACCAGCCTCAGTCTTTGCATCATAACAAATATCAGAAGCCTCATCCTTCATATTCTGGAAAGCTGCCTTAGCATCGTTCTGGAGCTTCATACCCTTAGCAAGACCCTTAACTGCAGCATTTCTTGTTGTGTTAGACTTAAGAATAGCCTTACCTACGATAATAGCAGCAGCACCAGCTAATGCACAATAAACCTTTTCATTCTTTAAACACTTTAACATAATAATATCTCCTTTCGATAAAAAAATAGTTCATATAAGTAGTTGAAAAATATTAGCTAAAGCTAACACTTACTTATATTTTTTATATTAGTATACAGCCATTGTAGAATAATGTCAACAAATTTAAACATTAATTTAACCTTAATTTTATAATAAATTTTTATTAAAATTTTTAAAAATTTACTCTTGACAAATATATAAATACGGTGTATCATAACTTAAGGTTAGAGAAAGCTAATTAAAGTAGTATCAACTAATGAAAATAGTTACTACTAACTTAGTTAGTGATGTGTTAAAGTATTAGCGACAGCTAATTTTGTTTTTATTGATACAGTTAGTATTTGCTAATACGATTAGGTCTGTCTAATTGACAAGGAGGTTTTGTATGATGCCTTTAACTTTTTGTGACCCTGGAGTAAACAATATTATAAAGAAGGTTGGCGGTAAGGACGAGACTAAAAAGTTTCTTGAAAGTTTAGGCTTTGTTGTTGGTGCTGAGGTTAAAATCGTAGCAACAATGGCAGGCAACCTTATTGTTAATATTAAAGAGTCACGCGTTGCCGTAAGCAAAGAAATGGCTAGCAAAATTATGGTTTAAATCATAAAAGGAGGAAATTATGAAAACTTTAAAGGAAGCCAAAGTTGGCGAAACTCTCAAAGTCGTTAAGATTGATGGTGTTGGAGCTACTAAGAGAAGAATTATGGATATGGGTATCACTAAGGGCGTTGAAGTGTATATCCGTAAGGTTGCACCATTAGGTGACCCTGTTGAAGTTAATGTAAGAAATTATGAACTTTCTCTCAGAAAAGCTGATGCAGAAATGATTCAAGTTGAAAATTGCTAATTTAATTAAGGAGGAAGGAAAATGAGCATTAAGATTGCATTGGCTGGTAATCCCAACTGTGGTAAAACAACATTGTTTAATGCCTTAACTGGTTCAAATCAGTTTGTTGGTAACTGGCCTGGCGTTACAGTAGAGAAGAAGGAAGGTAAACTTAAGTTCAATAAAGATGTAACTATTATGGACTTACCAGGTATCTATTCTTTATCTCCATATACTCTTGAGGAGGTTGTTGCTAGAACATACCTTATTAACGAAAAGCCAGACGCTATTTTAAACATTGTTGATGGTACTAACCTTGAGAGAAACCTTTATCTTACAACACAGCTTACAGAGCTTGGTATTCCAGTTGTTATTGCTATCAATATGATGGATGTTGTTAAGAAAACAGGTGACAAGATTAATATTGATGAGCTTTCAAGACAGCTTGGTTGTAAGGTTGTTGAAATCTCAGCTTTAAAGGGTACTGGTATTAAGGAAGCTGCTGACGAGGCTGTTAAGGCTGCTAAGTCAACTAAGACAGTTCCTATGCACACATTTAATAGCGAGGTTGAACACGCTATTGCTCATATTGAAGATGCTTTAAAGGGCAAAATCAATGATGAACAGCAGAGATGGTTTGCTATTAAAGTTTTTGAAAGAGATGACAAGGTTGCAACTCAGCTTAAGCTTGATGCTGCAACAGCAGATAGTATTGAAAAGGTTATCACTGGTGTTGAAAACCAGCTTGATGATGACAGCGAAAGTATTATAACTAATGAAAGATATATTTACATAGCTGAAATTTTAAAGAGTTCTTACAAGAAGAAGAATAAGGGTGGACTCACTATTTCTGATAAGATTGATAAGGTTGTTACAAACAGATTTTTAGCACTTCCAATCTTTGCAGCAGTTATGTTTATTGTTTACTATATTTCTGTTACTACAGTTGGTACTTGGGTAACTGACTGGACAAATGATAACTTATTTGGTGATGGTTTCTTCTTCCTTAACCACGGTGCTGAGGCTTATGAAGAAGCTTCTGGTGAGTTTGATAGAGCAAGTGCTATCTTAGAGGCTATGGAAGCTGGCGAGCCAACAGTTGATATTACTGATGAAGACGGCAATGTAACTGAAACAGTTGAAATTAATGATAACACTGTTGCAGAGGCAGAGGCTGTTGAAGAACCAAATCCTGCTGACTATGGCTGGTGGGTAGATGGTATTCCTGTTATTGTTGGCAACTTCCTTGAAAAGGTTGGTTGTGCTGAATGGTTATCATCACTTATCCTTGATGGTATTGTAGCTGGTGTAGGTGCTGTACTTGGTTTCGTACCTCAGATGCTTGTACTTTTTGCATTCCTTGCATTCCTTGAGTCTTGTGGTTATATGGCAAGAGTTGCATTCATTATGGATAGAATTTTCAGAAAGTTTGGTCTTTCTGGTAAGTCATTTATCCCTATATTAATCGGTACTGGTTGTGGTGTTCCTGGTGTTATGTCATCAAGAACTATCGAAAACGATAGAGATAGAAAAATGACTATTATGACAACTACATTTATACCTTGTGGTGCTAAGCTCCCTATTATTGCTCTCATTGCTGGTGCATTATTAGGTGGTGCTTGGTGGGTATCTCCTAGTGCTTACTTTGTAGGTATTTGTGCTATTATTATTTCAGGTATTATGCTTAAGAAAACTAGAATGTTTGCTGGCGACCCAGCTCCATTCGTTATGGAACTTCCAGCTTACCACTGGCCAACATTAAGCAATATCTTAAGAAGTATGTGGGAAAGAGGCTGGTCATTCATTAAGAAGGCTGGTACAATTATCTTACTTGCAACTATTTTAGTTTGGTTCTTATCTGGTTACGGCTTTGGTGAAGAAGGCTTTGGTGCTGTTGATATGGACCAGAGTTTACTTGCTAACATTGGTAACACTTTTGCTTGGATTTTCAGACCTCTTGGTTTTGGCGATTGGAAGGCAACAGTTGCTTGTGTAACTGGTCTTATTGCTAAGGAAAATGTTGTTGGTACATTTGGTGTACTTTACGGCTTTGCTGAAGTTGCTGAAGATGGTGCAGAAGTTTGGGGTTCTTTACAGAATGCTTACACTCCTGTTGCTGGTTATGCTTTCCTTGTGTTCAACCTTCTTTGTGCTCCTTGCTTCGCTGCAATTGGTGCTATTAAGAGAGAAATGAACTCAGCTAAGTGGACATTCTTCGCTATTGGTTATCAGTGTGTATTTGCTTACTGCACAGCTCTTGTTATTAACCAGCTTGGTAACATTGCTTTAGGTCAGGCAAACATTGTTGGTATTATTGCTTCACTTGTTATTATTGCTTTCGCTCTTTATATGTTATTTAGACCATATAAGAAAAGCACTAGCTTTAAGAGCAAATTAAGTATTGAAGCTTAATATAAGTTAAATTGTTTAGAAGTCTTAAAAGGAGGCTTTGATATGGCTACTGTAATTATAAGCATTATATTAATTGTAATTGTTGCTGCTATTATAAGGAGTATGATTATAAAGAAGAAAAATGGAGGCGGCGGCTGTGGTTGTGGTTGCTCCGGTTGTGCAAATGCAGGTATTTGCCATAAAAATTGATAACCCTAATAAGTTATAAACATACAATTTTTTCTAAAAATGAGGCATCGGTTTTCCGGTGCCTTGTTTTTTTATTGATATTATGGGAAAAATATTATATAATAATATTATTAGGCGGTGAAATATGTGTTAAAAATAAGTGACTTACAAAAAATATGTACAGATGATAGAATTATTTTATCTGTGCATTGTAAAGATAGATGTGTTGAAAGATGTATATGTTTTGATGATATTAAGGAAACTATATTAAATGGTGAAATTATTAAACAATATGAAGATGATAAACCATTTCCGAGTTGTTTAATATTAGGAACATTAGTTAATAATAAAAAATTACATGTTGTTGCAAGTACAGATAATGAGTTTATTTATATTATTACAGCTTATTATCCTGATATATTGATTTGGAATACTGATTTAAAAACAAAAAGGAGGTAATGAGATGAAGTGTTTTAAATGTGCTGCTAATATGCAGGCGTCAGTTACAACTGATGTTACTGATTTAGGAAATTGTCTTGTTATTGTTCGTAATGTACCTTGCTTTAAGTGCGAGGAGTGTGATGAAGTTTTTTATACAGGTACAGTTATAAAACAGCTTGAAAGAATTATTGAAATTGCAAAAAATTCAGTAAATGAAATTGCTATTATTGATTATAATAAACAAGTTGCATAATTAAAGGCATCGGTTTTCCGGTGCCTTGTTTTTTTGCTATATAATAAGGAAGGTTTACAAAATCTATAAGGTATTTAAAGGTATATCTTCCTATTAAATAGATAAAAGATTATATTTGTAATATAAAAATAAAAAAATGTAAAAATATTTATATAAAACTATTGACAAATTATTAAACTGGTGCTACAATATAATCAAAGATGAGGTGATAGATTGTGAGTAAGAGTGTTTACAGTATAGTTTTGAATGATGCTGTTGTTGAGGCTGTTGATGCTTTAGCATATAAATTAGGCACTAACCGTTCAAATATGATTAATCAAATTTTGGCGGAAAAAGTCGCCTATGTCACGCCAGAACAGCATATAAGAAATATTTTGGATACAGTTGAAGATATTATAAATGGTCAAGATGTTTTTAGAATAATGGCTACTCCTGGTGATACTTCACTTATGATTAAAAGTTCTTTTAAGTATAAGTACAATCCTAGTGTTAAGTATTCTGTTATTCTTAATAAAAATGGAAATTCTGCTAGTGGTGAGTTGAGAGTTGTTTTTAGAACTCAAAATGCTGTACTTTTGCAGGAGCTTGATAATTTTATTAATATTTGGAACGCTTTGGAGAGCAAGTATATTAATAGAGAAATTAGATACGCTAAGTCTAGTGGCAAATATGTTAGAGAGCTTAATTTGCCTAGTGATAAATATGACGAAAATCAAATTGGAGAAATGATTTCGTTGTACATTACAGGCTTTGATAGAATAATGAAACTTTATTTTGCTGGTGATGATATTAAGAGTATTGAAACAGAATATGTAAAGTTTTTGAAAAAGTGTGACTATTTAATATAGCAATAGATAATATTATAAATAAAACTAATATGTAGGGGCGAGCATTGCTCGTCCTTAGATAAAGGTAACTATCAATCATAGTTTTGTTACAACTTAATAAGTATTGTGGAGATAATTAATTTTGAAAGGGGAGTTATATATGAATATGAATAAAATGACACAGAAATCATTGGAAGCTATTCAGCTTGCTCAAACACTTGCTGTTGAAAACAGCAATCAGCAGATTGAACAGTCACATTTATTATATGCTTTGATTTCGCAAGACGGTGGAGTTTGTGCTCAGCTTCTTATTAAAATGGGCATTGATATTGGTAATTTTGGTCTTGCTGTTAAAAAATCTATTGATGCACTTCCTAAGGTTGGAGGTAGCTCAAGAGAGCAAGGAAAAGTTTATGTATCATCTGACTTTGACAAAGCTCTTGCTGATGCAGAAAAAACTGCAACAAAAATGGGCGATGACTATGTTTCAGTTGAACATTTGATGATTGGTCTTATTGAAAATCCAGATAGCAAGATTAAGGAAATATTTAAGACATTTAATGTAACTAAGGATAGATTTTTAACAGCTTTAAAGTCTGTTAGAGGTAACACAAGAGTTACAACAGACAATCCAGAGTCAACTTATGATGTACTTAATAAGTACGGTCAGGATTTAGTATCTATGGCTGAAAGAGGTAAACTTGACCCTGTTATTGGCAGAGATAGCGAAATTAGAAATGTAATAAGAATACTTTCAAGAAAGACTAAAAATAACCCTGTTCTTATTGGTGAGCCTGGTGTTGGTAAAACAGCTATTGCTGAAGGTCTTGCTTTAAGAATTGTTAAGGGTGATGTGCCTGATAACATTAAGGATAGAAGAATTTTCTCTCTTGATATGGGTGCTTTAATTGCTGGTGCTAAGTATCAGGGTGAATTTGAAGAAAGATTAAAGGCTGTTTTGCAGGAAGTTAAAAAGTCTGAAGGCAAAATCATTATGTTTATTGATGAGCTTCATACTATTGTTGGTGCAGGTAAGGGTCAAGGTGCTATGGACGCCGGCAACCTTCTTAAGCCAATGCTTGCTAGAGGTGAACTTCATTGTATAGGTGCTACTACTCTTAATGAGTATAGACAGTATATTGAAAAAGATGCAGCCCTTGAGAGAAGATTTCAGCCTGTTATGGTAGATGAGCCTACAGTTGAAGATACAATTTCTATTTTAAGAGGTTTAAAGGAAAGATACGAGGTTTATCACGGCGTAAAAATACACGACCAGGCATTAATTGCTGCTGCTACTCTTTCTAACAGATATATAACTGATAGATTTTTGCCAGATAAGGCTATTGACCTTGTAGATGAGGCTTGTGCTACAATTAAAACTGAAATGAACTCTATGCCTACTGAGCTTGATGAAATTAGAAGAAAAATTATGCAGCACGAAATTGAGGAGGCAGCTCTTAAGAAAGAAGATGACAAACTTTCTAAGGAACAGCTTGAAAATGTGCAGAAAGAACTTGCTGAATACAGAAGCCAGTTTGCTGCAATGAAGGCTCAATGGGAAAACGAAATGTCAGATATTAACAAGGTTCAGGATTTAAGAAAGCAAATTGAAGATGTTACTAAACAAATTGAAATTGCAGAAAGAAATTACAACCTTGATGAGGCTGCTAAACTTAAATATGGTAAGTTGCCAGAACTTCAAAAAGCACTTGAGGCTGAAGAAAGCAAGGGCGACAATGGTACTAAGGAAAACAAGATATTAAGAGATAAGGTAACAGAAGAAGAAATAGCTAAGATTGTAGCAAGATGGACTGGTATTCCAGTATCTAAACTTGTTGAAGGCGAAAGACAGAAGTTACTTCACCTTGATGATATTCTTCACCAGAGAGTTATTGGTCAGGACGAGGCTGTTGAAAAAGTATGCGAGGCAATTATTCGTTCAAGAGCTGGTATCCAAGACCCTGACAGACCTATTGGTTCATTCTTATTCTTAGGTCCTACTGGTGTTGGTAAAACAGAGCTTGCTAAGGCTCTTGCAGAGGCACTTTTTGATGATGAAAGAAATATTGTCAGAATTGATATGTCCGAATATATGGAAAAATATAGTGTGTCAAGATTAATTGGTGCACCTCCAGGATATGTTGGTTATGAGGAGGGTGGTCAGCTTACAGAGGCTGTAAGAAGAAAACCTTATTCAGTTGTCCTTTTTGATGAAATTGAAAAGGCTCACCCAGATGTATTTAATGTTCTTTTACAGGTTCTTGATGATGGTAGAATTACTGATTCACAGGGTAGAACTGTTGACTTTAAAAATACTATAATTATACTTACATCTAACTTAGGTTCTAGCTTTATACTTGACGGTATTCAGCCAGATAATACTATTAGTGATGATGCTAAGTCACAGGTTGAAAACTTGCTTAAGACTAGTTTTAGACCAGAGTTTTTAAATAGACTTGACGAAATAGTATTTTATAAGCCACTTGCTAAGTCAGAAATTGGCTCAATTGTTGACCTTATGCTTAAAGACCTTAACAAGAGAATTGCTCACAAGCAGATTTCTATTGATGTTAGCGATAGTGCAAAGCAATACATTATAGATAGAGGCTATGACCCTGTTTATGGTGCTAGACCTTTGAGAAGATTTATTCAGTCTAAGGTTGAAACTCTTGTTGGTAAAATGATTATTGCTAGTGATTTAAAGCCTGATGATGTTATTGCTATTGATTATAATGGTAGTGAGCTTGTTGCTAGTGTTAAATAATATGTAATTTATGGGGTGTTGTATTATTGCAACACCCTTCTGGCTGTCGATAAAGTCGACAGCCTTGCAAGAAATCCACGCATTTCTTGCAGCAATGGGTACTAAGTACCCACCTATGAAGCGACCAGCCGTGTTAATTTTACAGCAAAAATTGCTGTAAAATTAAGTCGCTGTCCTTAGGTTGCATAGGCGAGCAGTAAAACAAAGTTTTACGACCAGCCTCGGTGGAAGTAAATTCTATCAAGCAACTTTGCTATGCAAAGCAAGCCCCGTATTCTTCGGGGTTGCAAACCTGCGGATTAAAGTCTGCGACGCTTTAAGTTATTGTAATGACATTTTTATTAATTGCAAATTTTTTTGTTTTTTGACAATCTGTAGGGTGTTGTATTATTGCAACACCCTTTTAAATTGTTAAGAGGTTTGATTATTTAATTCACACCATTTTTTATCCACATTTTCTTGTATTCTATTAACAATATCTTTATACTCATCTTTTGCTAAATGTTTAGTTCTGCCAACAGCCTTTAAAAATTCTATTACTTCAATTTTATTTTTAGGTTTGTAGCTTATTTTTGTTATACCTCTTTCTATTTCATAAAGAGGGAAATAACAGCTATCAACAGCCTTTCTTATTACATCTCGTTCATATCTAGGTTCATCTTGCCAGTTAAGAGGGCAGGCTGAAATTGCCTTAACATAAGCAAGTCCATAGTTATCAGCATAATACTGAGCTTTTTTAGCCTTAACAATAAAATCTTGAGGATTACTTTCAGCAACAGTTGCAATGTAATTAATACCTGTTGCAGAAAAAAGTTTTGGTGTATCCTTTGGTAAGTAAGGCTTGCCTCTTTCAGCTATGCCAATGTGGCTTGTGGCACTTTTAGCTCCAAGAGGAGTAGTGTAGCTATATTGATAGCCAGTGTTCATATATCCACCGTTGTCATATTCAAATATAATCATATTATGGTTTCTTGTAGCAGCAGCAAGGGCAGAACCAAGTCCAATATCCATACCACCGTCACCACTAACCATTATAAATGTTATTTTGCCTTGAGGAATTTCACCTCGCCTTTGCCTTTCTTTATAAGCCTCTAAAATACCGCTTAATGTAGCTGCACCATTTTGAAAAAGATTGTGTACATAATTTATATTGAAAGCTGTTGTTGGGTATCCAGTAGTAACTACCATTCCACAACCTGTGTGGAAAAGCATTACAACATTTCCCTCTATACCCTTTAGCAAAAGATTTACATTAACTGGTATGCCACAGCCAGAACAAGCACTGTGACCAGCAACAAGTCTTTTTGGCATATTTGTTGCTTTTTTAATGTTAATGTTTTTGACTGTTACAAAGCCGTTGTTGTCTGTTACATCATAATCCATTGATGAATTAACCTCTGTTATTGGTTCAAAATATTTTGTTTCTTTATATTCGCCACCTTTGTAAATACCATAATAATCAAAGGATTTAACATTAGAATTAAGAGAGGTAATGGCTAAATTTAGCATATATTCAGCATCTTCAACATAAAATTCTTTACCACCTAAGCCAAATACTCGTGTTATAACATTGGCTTTTATATTGTTGTCGTAAAAAGCAGATTTAATTTCTGTTGATAAGTTTCCACCGTCACCATAAGCATCTTGTCTATCACCAATTACAATAGCCTTAGCATTTTTGCAGGCATTTGCTATTTCTTTGTTGAAAAATGGTCTTAAAGCTCTTAATGTAATAGTTCCAACTTTTAAGCCTTTTTTTCTCATATTATCAACAGCTACTCGTGCTGTATCAAAGGCAGAACCTAGAACTATAAATATAACATCAGCATCATCACTTAAATACTTGTTAATAATGTTATAATTTCTGCCACTTAATTTGTAGTAACTTTCAAATTGGTGTGTTATTTCTTCTTTTGCTGCCTCCATAGCAAGTCTAAGCTGATATTTATTGTTTATAATATCTGGTTCATTCATATAAGAACCAATTGTAATAGGGTTATTAACATCAATAGCTGTATATTCTGCCTTGTATTCACCAACATAATTTTTTACAACATTGTCATCTTCAAATATTTTCATATTTCTTTTTTGATGACTAGTGAAAAAACCGTCATAAGCTATTATTACGGGTAATTTAACTTTTTCAGCTACCTTTAAACCAATAATGTTAAAGTCATATACTTCTTGATTATCTTTGGCAAATAGTATAATCCAGCCAGTATTTAGAGCAAACATAATGTCACTATGGTCACCTTTTATACAAAGTGGTGCAGAAATTGTACGGCAAGCCACATTCATTACCATAGGAACTCTAGTGCCAGATTGAACTGGAAGTTGCTCAAGGGCATATAAAAGACCGTTGGCACTTGTGGCATTTATTACTCTTGCACCAGCTAAAGAACCACCATAACATATACCAGCAGCAGAGTGCTCACCTTCGGCTGCTATCATAACAGTGTCTAATTCGCCTTTGCTTTTCATTAAGTCCATATCTTCTGCAATTTGAGTTGATGGCGTAATGGGGTAATATCCCATTAAGTGGTAGTTTATTTGTTTTGCAGATATTGCAGCCGCCTCGTTGGCTGATTTAAAAACTGATTTTTGATTTTCCATAAAAACCTCCAATATTTACGATAGAATAGAAACCCCTCAGGCACTATGTGCCAGCTCCCCTAGAAGTGGAGCTATATGGTGTTCTCCCTATTTATATTTATATGAACAGGTTATTTGTAGGGGCGACCATTGGTCGTCCAACTAATTATTATAACTTTCGCTATCAACCCAACTATTCTCACCAATATTATTAAATTGAAAATCTTTATTTACCAAATAAATATTACCAATATTATCATAAAATTCACCCTCTTTAACAGCCACAAGGGCATTAGTAGGGCAAACCTCAACACATCTCAAACACCCCTTACAATGGTACAAATCCATACCCTTATTTACACCCTTATCAAACTGAAAAACCATATCAGGGCAGGTAGTGTCGCAAAGTCCACAATCAATACATTTATCCCTTATAAAATGAGGCAAAAATCCTTCTCTACAGCCTTCTAAGTTATTAGTAATAGCATTAGCAAAGTTATAATTTACACCACCAATAGGCCCATTGTCATAGCCTAATACTCTTTGAGTATCTTTATATTCCTTTGGGGGAGTGTTGTTTTTAATTACTTTGTTTACAGCTTGATTATATCCAGCCTCAATAGCTTTTATATTACCCTCTAGCTTATCAGGATATTTAGTACCTACAGTTTTTTTAACAGCTTCTTTGGCATAGTCAAGGGGAATAAAGCCACTAGCTTTGACCATTGCTCCTAGCATAACAACATTAAGCCTTGCCCCTAACTTAACAGCAATATCCATAGCATCAATAAGCCACAAATTGCAACTAGGCAAATTAAGATTTTTTACAACATCATCAAAATTTTTTTCTGTATTTACAACTACAGCAGTATTTTCTTTTATGCCAGCAAGGGTATTTTCCTTTTGTCCTAAAGATAATCTAAATAAAGCCAGTAGGTCAGGTTCTCTCACTGGAGCATTAATTCGTATTTCATTTTTAGAATATCTAATATAGCTTTTAACAGGTGAGCCTCTTTTTTCAGAGCCATAAGAAGCAAAACTTTGAGCCTCCAAATTCATATATTCAGCACCAATTTCACCTAAAATTTTACCTATAAGGTTAGCACCAAAGCCACCAATACTTTCTATTCTAATTTCATAATTTTCCATTAAAAAACCTCCCTTTTGTTGTATTATTAACAAAAGAGAGGTAAATTATTAATTATCTTCAATATAAACATCAAAATCGTGGTTTGTAAAGACTTCAGCAGCCTCAGGAGAGTCAAGATAGGTTGCAAAGTCCTTAATATTATCGTTAGGGTCTGTACCGTCATCAGTGTTTAAAACAGCTACAGAATAAAGAACTTGAGAATTAAGGCTATCGCTTGGTGCTAAAGTTATAATTTGTATTTTATCAGCATAAGCAAGGGCGTCAGTTTCAAAACAAACACCTACATCACTTTTGTTGTCGGCTATGTTTTGAGCAACAGATGGAGAGTCATCACATTCATTAGTTTTCATTGTAAGCACTTGTTTAAAAACATTAAGGTTTATAAATATTTCTCTAGCAAAAGAACCTACAGGTTCACTTTCCTTAGCCATAGCTATTGTTGAGGCTTCAGGCACAGTATCAAAGGATTTAACTGTTGTGTCATTGTTATAATTTTTAATAAGAACCATATTATTTTTTAATATAGGTGTTACATTTTTTTCTTGTAAATATTCATCTTGAATTAATGAATTAATTTGCTCTTTAGATGCCGGTATAAAAATATCGCATTGAGCACCGTCTTCAATACGGTTGTAAAGAGAACCAGTACCACCACTTACAATTTCGATATTGACAGGATTTTCTTTGTTGTAGTCCTCAACAATTTCATTTAATGCTGTTGTAAGGCTAGAGTCTGCAAAAACTCTAATTTTTGCCTCGTCATTTTTACTTCCACAGCCACTTAACAAAAGTGTAAATGCACATACAAGACACAATAATTTTTTCATAATTTTCACCCTTTATTTAATATAGATATTTATCTACTTAATTATCCCCATTATTTCGTTTAAAATATTATTGGCAACTTCCTCTTTGCTCATTATAGGAAGTTCTTTAGTGTTATTTTCAGTAATAATAGTTACAACATTTGTGTCAGTTCCAAAGCCAGCCCCTTTGACTTTTAGGTTGTTTGCAACTATCATATCCACATTTTTCTTCTTTAACTTAGCTCGTGAGTTTTCAAGCATATTTTCTGTTTCCATACTAAAGCCACATAAAAATTGATGTGTTTTATGTTCGCCTAGATATTTTAAAATATCATCAGTTCTTTTAAGAGAAATTGACATTTCGCCGTCTTTTTTCTTAACCTTGTTGTCGTATGTTACAGTTGGTGTATAGTCTGCTACTGCTGCTGCTTTAATAACTATGTCGCAATTATCAAATTCAGACTTAACAGCCTCAAACATATCTGCTGCACTTTTAACTTTAACTATATTTATAAAGTCTGGAGGAGTAGCTGTCATATTGGCAGATATTAAAGTAACATCAGCACCTCTTAGCATAGCTCTTTTTGCTAAAGCACAGCCCATTTTACCAGTTGAATGGTTGGTAATATATCTAACTGGGTCAATACTTTCCATTGTAGCACCGGCTGTTATGACAACTTTTTTGCCTTTTAAGTCCTTTTCGCACTCAATTTCTTTAAAAATATATTCAGCTATTTTTTCAGGTTCTTCCATTTTTCCTTTGCCTGTGTCACCACAAGCAAGCAAACCACTTTGAGGTTCAATAAAATGGTAGCCAAATTTTTTGAGCTTAGTCATATTGTCTTGAACAATAGGATTTTCGTACATATTAGTGTTCATAGCTGGAGCTATAAATATAGGGCATTTGCAAGCCATAACTGTTGTAGAAAGCATATCATCAGCAATACCGTTAGCAATTTTGCCAATAATGTTGGCTGTAGCTGGAGCAATAATAACAGCGTCACTTGCTTTAGCTAATGAAATATGTTTAACATCATAAGTATAGTTTTTCTCAAATGTGTCAGTAATACATTTGTTGTTTGTTAGTCTTTCAAATGTAAGAGGAGTTATAAATTCTGTTGCGTTTTTACTCATTAATACATTTACATTATATCCATTTTTAACTAAAATTCTGGCTAAATAAGCAGATTTGTAAGCAGCAATTGAGCTTGTTACACAAAGTAAAACTGTTTTTTTGTCAGACAACTTAATCACATCCTATCATTCATATATCCTTAAATTATAATAATTTTAACATTAAAGGAGATTTTGTGCAATATTTATTTTTATTAAAAATAAAAAGCTGGATTATGTTTCAAATCCAGCTAGTTTAGTCTTTTTCATATTAATCATTAACTATGTAATGAGCACCAATACTTTCTTTTCTCTTTTCCGCAGCCTTAGCAATAAGCCAGCCAGCAGTAAGCATATTATAGATTTCAAGTTTTTCTGGTGGAGTATTAACAATATCAAGTTTACCGAACTTTTTATCTGGTGAATATTGTTCAAACCATTCAATAATACTATGGATATTGCCAGTATGTCTTACTATACCTAAAAACTTCATCATCTGGTGTTGAATTTCCTTTTTTGTTGGCAAATCGCCTAAGGTTTCAGTTGGTATAGTGTCATCAAATTCTTCAGCTTTTCTTGGAGTATTTACAATATAGTCAGCTAAAAGTTTACCAAAAACAAGACCTTCAAGCAATGAATTACTTGCCAATCTATTAGCACCGTGAACACCAGTACAAGCTACTTCACCAACGGCATAAAGTCCGTCAATATTTGTTATACCTTCAGGAGTTGCCTCAACACCACCCATATGGAAGTGAGCACCAGGAGCAACAGGTATCATTTTATCATCTACATTTACACCGTGTTCTTCACAGATTTCAGTTACAGTAGGGAACTTTTCTCTAAAATTATCAATAGCTGAAGTATCAAGGAATATTTTTTCACCCTTTAAGTAGTGAGCATAAACCTCTCTTGAAACAACATCTCTAGGAGCAAGGTCCTTTTGAGGGTGTATACCTTCCATTATTTTTTCGCCCTTGTCATTAATGAGTATGCCACCAGCACCTCTTACAGCTTCAGACACAAGACCATATGCCTTGCCGTTTATTGTAAGCATAGTAGGATGGAACTGTATAAATTCAAGATTTTTTAATTTGCAACCAGCTCTGTAAGCCATAGCCATACCATCACCAGTAATAGTTACATCATTTGAAGTTGATGGATAAAGCTGACCAATACCACCTGTTGCAAGTACAGTATAGTCTGCCTCATAGTGAGATATTTCACCAGTTTTTAAGTTTTTTGTAATAGCACCACTACACTTGCCGTTTTTCACTCTAAGTTCAAGTGCCATTTCATTTTGGACTATGTTTACATCAGTAGTAACATTTCTCAAAAGCTGTTCAACAACTCTTAAACCAGTTCTGTCACCACCTGCGTGTATAATTCTGTTAAGTCGGTGAGCACCTTCTCTACCAAAGGCAATGTTACCATTTTCGTCTTTATCAAATACCATACCAGTTTTAATAAATTCTCGTATAACATTTGGTGCAGTAGAAACTAATTTCATTACAGCGTCAGAGTCATTAAGGTTGCAACCAGCTATCATAGTATCTTCATAATGCCAGTGATAGTCATCTTTGTCTGAAAGAGCAACAGAAATGCCACCTTGAGCCAATGATGAGTTGCAAGACTTGCGTAAACCCTTTGTTATTATAGTTACTTTTCTTTTGTATTTGCAAAGCTCTGATGCAACACTTAACGCACCTATACCAGAGCCAATTACCAGTACATCGGTTTTTATCATTATAATTTACCTCTTTGTAAAATTGTCTTATTATTATTGTACACTAAAATGAAAATAATTCAAGTTTTATATTCACTTTAGTATAAAAATTTTTAAATTTGTCATAATCTATATTATAGGAGGTGATTTTTTTGAAGAAGAAATATTTAGTTTTAGGAGCAGGTTTAATCATAATTGTTACGGCTGTTCTTGCTGTTAAAAGGGATACAGATGCAAATACTATACCTAATGTTATAAAGCCATCTCCTGTTTATGCAGATGTGCCTAATGGTACTGTTCTTTATGATAATATTAATGGTAATGCTATTAATGTTATACTTTCAGGGTCAAAGGTTGAAATATTAAAGGATAAAAGTACCCAGTGGTATTGGGTAAGGTATAAAAACCGTTTAGGCTGGGTTAAAGGTGAAAGTCTTAAAATTCCAGCCGATAGACAGACCAATACTGCACAGTTATCAGAATATGTTATTTTAGATTATGCTAACAAGGCTTTTGAAAGTAGCACAAAGCATTTTGTTTGGGTAGATATTGATAGACAAAGGGTTTATGTTTTATATGGCAAAAAAGGTAATTGGCAATTAGAAAAAACAATAATATGTGCTACAGGTATTAATAAGTCACCTACAACTAGGGGTACTTTTGAAATAAGTGATAAAGGTACTTGGTTTTATTCTGACAGACTTAAAAGTGGTGCAATGTATTGGTCAAGATTTAATGGTAGTTATCTTTTCCATTCTGTAGCTATGGATAAGGATAAAAATATTACCGATAATATTCTTGGCAAAAGACGCTCAAGTGGCTGTGTTAGAATGTCTATTGATGACGCTAAGTGGTTTTTTGAAAACATTGAGGCAGGTACTAAGGTTTGGATTTATTAAGACTTCATTATAAAATTGTAATAAAAATTTTATTTATTTATTATTGAACGGTAGGTATAATTAGTGTATAATTGCTATTGAAATTAAAGTACGAAGAAGGAATAAAAATGAAGAAACTATTTATACTTATGATGTTGTCTGTTATGACATTTGTGTGTGTGTTGCCGTCAGTTACCTTTGCTGGTGACTATATGGAATATGTAGAGCCAGAGGTTAAGCTAAATATTGTTGAAAACAACACAACAATTAAATATCCATTGGGAGAAAGTAAAAAAAGTGTGTTCTGTAACGGTAGACTTTGTGTTCCTCTTAAAGAAGGTGTAAGCCTAATGGGAGGAAAAAGCCAAAATGTGGCAGGCAGTTTAAAAATAGCAATTAATAACAAGAACTATTTTGTTAATAAAGGTGTATCAAGTAATAGACCTAGAGTTTTTACCTATAATAATGAAGAATATATTTCTATTTATGAAATTACAGCACCTTTTGACTATGAGCCTGTAGTCAATTTATCAGCTAACACTGTCGAAATAATGGCTGAAAAAAGTTTAAATAATTATAGCCAGCTAAGCTCTAATAGCAAGGGTGCTTATATAAGATTTGAGGATATAACAGCAGACGGCTTAAAGCCAAATGGAACTGGTAACTATACTGTAGATATGCTTGAAAAACTTAAGTATACTGCTGAATATATGTATCAAAGAAATCAGCAATATTATATAGCTTGGATACCAGTTTATGCTTGCCCAGCATTAAGCTATTGGAATGATGTGTCAAAGGATTATAACCTTTACAACTCATACTTCCTTTATGTTATTGATTATATGGTAGACCACAACGGTCATTTAGGACTTCACGGTTACACTCATCAGTATGGCAATGATGAAAGTGCTATAGGCTATGAGTGGGGAGAAAATACTCCTTACAATTTTAATGAACAGCAGAGAAGAATGGTTGCAGCTAAGGAAACTTGTCACAAACTTGGCTATAAAGATGAATTTTTTGAATTTCCTCATTATGGAGCAACTGATGCTCAAATGAAAATGGCAGAAAATTATTTTGATGCAGTTTATCAGTCTTATCCAGATAATAAGCATTACAATTATTTAACATATACAGCAAGGTCTGGCAAGTGTGTATATTATATTCCTACACCAGCTGATTATGTTCACTATAGGAGAGATGAGTCAATATTTGATAGGATTAAAAATTCAGTATCAAATGGATACACTCTTAGTCTTTTCTATCACCCAGTTATTGATAATAATCAGTTTGAAATTGATACCCTTGATAACAAGAGGGTATGGAAATACTCTGATGAAGGAACTTTGCCAAGCATAGTTAATTATGTTGCTAATCTTGGTTACAGTTTTTCAAGTTTTAAGTAAAGGATAAAATTATGGCAAGTGTAATTATAATAGGTGGAGGTCCAGCTGGTGTTTCAGCAGGACTTTACACAATAAGAGCAAACATTGAAACTACTATATTTACTCAAGGTGGAAGTGCCTTAGTAAAGGCTGAAAAAATTGAAAATTATTATGGCTTTCCTAATGGTATAAGTGGTAAGGAGCTGTACCAAAGAGGTATTGACTCTGTTCAAAATCTAGGTGCAAAAGTTATTGAGCAAGAAGTTATAGGTGCTGGATATAATGGCAAATTTGTTGTGGAAACAAATACAGACACCTATGAGGCAGATGCCCTTGTTATAGCTAATGGTGCATCAAGAAGTGTGCCTAAAATAAAGAATATAAAGGAATTTGAGGGCAAAGGTGTTAGTTATTGTGCCGTTTGTGATGCCTTTTTCTACAGAGGCAAAAATGTGGCTGTAATTGGTAATGGTGATTATGCTTTACACGAGGCTGATGTTTTAAGCAAAGTAGCTGAAAATGTTACAATATTGACTAATGGCGAAAAAGCTCCCAATTATAGTAACTGTGACACAAGAAAAATTGTGTCAATAGAGGGTAATGATGTTGTTGAATACATTGTATTTGATGATGGTGAAAAACTTTCAGTTAGTGGTGTGTTTGTTGCTATTGGTGTTGCTGGTGGCGTTGACTTAGCTAGAAAGTTAGGAGCTATTGTTAATGGCAACTATATTGATGTTAATGAAAATATGAATACTAATGTGCCAAAACTTTATGCAGTAGGTGACTGTACAGGTGGCTTGTTGCAGGTGTCAAAAGCTGTTTGTGACGGTGCTAAGGCTGGTATTGATATAATAAAAAATTTGAAAGATAAGTAAAAGTACACAAAAAAGTTAATAAATTATTGTGAAAACCGACAGAATTACAAATATAGGTAATAAAAGATTGTGCCTTGACTTGTAATTTTGTCGGTTTTGTTTTATTATAAACAATAGAGCCGATTTTTGCTTTTTGCAAAATATTATTTTTATCGGCAATATAAAGGAGGAAAATCAAAATGAACAATGTATTGAAAAGATTTTTGAGTGTTGTTCTTTCTGCTGCTATGGTATTTTCAAGTGTAGCATTTGTTAATATCTCAGCTGTAATGGCTGATGGTAGCAGTTACATTTCAGAAGAAGGCGGTTGGCTTGAATCTGCTTATGTTGAGTGGACATCTGTTCCAAATGCAACAGGTTTTGCAGCTTATGTTAAGAAAGCTAACGACGCTGATTCAAGTTATGTTAAGTTGGATAACGAACTTATTAGAAAGTACCCAACTTACTTTAGAGCTGATGCTGTAGGTTTAGCTGCAGGTCAGTATGTTATGAAGGTTGTACCTTATATTAATGGTGCTTTAGATGAAAGTGCTGCTTTTGTATCTGGTACACTTGATGTTAAGGCTAATGACCGTTCTGGTTCAGCTTTTTCATCTAAGTCACCTTATTATGGCAAGGGTGTAGGTGCATATAACAATGACGGTACACTTAAGTCAGATGCACAGGTTGTTTATGTAACTAAGGATACTGCTAAGACAGTTAAGGCAGACATTATTACAGGCAAGAATGGTAGTTCTGAAACTATTACAGGTTTCCAGTCTATTATTGATGCTAAGCAAAAGGGCTTAGATACTAGACCACTTGACTTTAGAATTATTGGTACTATTGAGAAAAATGATTTAGACCGTATTTCTTCAAGTGCTGAAGGTCTTCAGATTAAGGGTAAGAATGCTGGTGCTGAATTAAACATTACTATTGAAGGTATTGGTGAAGATGCAGTTATCAGAGGCTTTGGTATCCTCTGTAGAAATGTTGGTAATGTTGAGTTAAGAAACTTTGCAGTTATGCTCTGTATGGACGACTCAATTTCTGTTGATACAGACAACAATACATTATGGATTCACAACTTAGACTTATTCTATGGTTCAACTGGTGGTGACGCTGACCAGGCTAAGGGTGATGGTACTGTTGATGTTAAGGGTAAGTCAAATTTTGTAACAGTATCTTACAATCATTTCTGGGATAGTGGTAAGTCATCTCTTTGTGGTATGGGTAGTGAGGTAACTTCTTCACACATTACTTACCACCACAACTGGTTTGACCATTCAGACTCAAGACACCCTAGAATTAGAGTTCAGTCTGTACATATTTACAACAACTACTTTGACGGTAATGCTAAGTATGGTGTTGGTGTAACATTAGGTTCTTCTGCTTTTGTAGAAAGCAACTATTTCAGAAACTGTAAGCACCCTATGATGAGTTCTAAGCAGGGTTCTGATATTATGGAAAATGATAAAACTGGTGTACCTGATTTTTCAGCTAAGGGTACATTCTCAAGTGAAAACGGTGGTGCTATAAAGGCATACAACAATCACATTGAAGGTTCTGATGCAGATAAGTTCAATGGTGGTGTTGAGCCAGTTTACTATGATGCTACTGCAACTGGTACTAACGGCAAGGCAACTCAGTACGATGCTTATTTAGCAACAACAAGAGATGAGAAGGTTCCTTCAACAGTTAAGGCTTTAGCTGGTGGTTCTTCTTACAACAACTTTGATACTGATACATCTAACTTTGATTTAGGTGTTGACGAGGCTAATATCACTCCTGTTGAAGATGTACCTAGTGTTGTAACTAAGTACGCTGGTCGTGTAAACGGCGGTGACTTCAAGAATGATAGCAAGTATACTGTTCTTAATGATGACAAGAGCTATGCAGTTGATACTGTATTAAAGGCTGCTCTTTCTAGCTATACTTCATCATTAGTATCTGTTGGTGGTTTAAATGCAGGTGGCGAAGTTGACACAACTGTTTCAACAGAAACTACAACAGAGGTAACTACAGAAAAGACAAGTGAAGTAACTACTGAAAAGGTAAGTGAAACTACAACAGAAAAGGCTACTGAAACAACTACATCAAATTCAACTCCTGTTGAGATTGGTGAGGCTCAGACAGGCTTTGTTTCTGACAACACAAGTGATACAGGTGCTGGCGTTTCTGTAACATTTAATTCTGCAACTAACAAGTGGACATTAAGTGACTCATCAACAACAGCAGCTGCTGAAATCAAAATTCCTTTTGCAACTCAGAGCAAGGGTAAGGTAATTATTAGTGGTAGTGTTGAACCTAGTACAACAGCATCTAAGTGGGCATTTGTTCAGATTTTAGGTACTAAGGCTGACGGTACTCAGGGCGAAGTATTCGGCTTTGGTGGCGGTGCTAACAAGACTGATTTATCAGCTAGAGTAAATGCTGGTGCTTATACTAAGTTTGGTACATTTACAGCTAAGAATTATGATTACACAGCTATTATTGATTTAGATAACAAGACAGTTGAATTAACTGTTGACGGTGTTAAGAGTACATACACTGGTTTAGATGCTGAATCTATTGAAGGTGTTTATTCAACAACATCAAAGAAGGGTGAAAGAAATGTAAGCCTTTCTGTTCCTTATGTTGGTGTTATTGGCGATGCAGTTGAAACAACTACTGTAGCTGAATCTTCAACTGAAACAACAACTGTTGAAAAGACTACAGTTAATGAAACTTCAAGTGAAACAACAACAGAAAATGTTACTCCAGACCCAGACTTTGTTTATGGCGATGTTGATGGTAGCGGAGAAAGAAATATCAAAGATGTAAACTTACTTATTGAACAAATAAGAAATGGTGCAGTTAATGTAATTAAGGGTATCAATGATGTAAATAATGACGGTGTTGTTGATACAGCTGATGTAGCTACACTTCTTCAGAAAGTTTTAAATAGCAACTTTAAGATGCCTTGTGAGCCTAATGTTACAGAGCCAACTACAGTTACTACAATAGTAGCAACAACAGAGGCAACAACTGAAACAACAACAGTGGCTCCAACAGAGGCAACAACAGAGGATACAACAGCTACTACTACAACAGAAACAACAACAGTAACAACTACTGTTGAAACAACAACAGAGGCAACAACTGTAGAGCCTACAACAGTAACAACTACTGAAACAACTACAGTAACAACTACTGTTGAAACAACTACAGAAGCTACAACTGCTGAAACAACAACAGAGGCAACTACTGAAGGTACTACTTCAGCATCAGCATCTTCTTGGACTGCTGGTGACACAGTTCCTTCTTGGTTATCAGTAAGTGGTACTGTAAGTGGTACTGCTGAAAAGAACAGCAACGGTAATGTAGCATTCTCAACAGCTAACGGTTCTGCTTTTGCAAATACTATTAAGCTTGCAGAAAATGGTACATTTACAATAACTCCAGAAAAGGCTGGTATAGTTAAGGTTTATGTTGCAGCAAATAATAACAATGCTAACAAGGGTACTTTAACAGCAACTATTGACGATAAAACAGTTGGTACTTATAACCTTCCAGGTAGAAAAGATAGCTCAGCTAATGCTTTTGAGGTAACTGTTGATGCAGCCAATGCAGGCAAGGCAATAACATTTACAACTAGCTACAAGGCTTTACTTTTCAAGGTTGAATGCAATTAATTAATATTAATATTTAATACGAAAAGTCCTAAGGTTTGACCTTAGGATTTTTTGTTATAAATAGAGTTAGCTTAAGCTAATTAATCTTGAAAAAGTGTTATTTATGTGGTATACTATATTTTGATAGTTTGTATCAATTTTTAATTAAGGAGATTAATAATGAAAAGAATATTATCACTTTTATTTATATTTGTTTTGTCATTAGGTACTGTTGGCTGTAGCAATAAAAGTGCTGAACCAACTAAGCCTCAAATTTACACTAGCTTTTATGCTATTTATGATTTTACTAAGGAAATAGCAGGAGATAATGTTGATGTTCACAATATGGTGCCAGCTGGTACAGAGCCTCACGATTGGGAGCCTACAGTGCAGGATATGGCTAAGTTAAATAATGCTGATGCAGTTTTTTATAATGGTCTTAATATGGAAAGCTGGATTGATAAGGTTCAAAATTCCCTTGATGCCTCAAAGTTTGTGTGTCTTTCTGACGGTGTTAATGTTAGTGACACAGCATCTGACCCTCATATTTGGCTTAATCCACAAAATGTAAAGATTATGTGCGAAAAGATTTACACAACACTTTCACAAATTGACCCAGATAACAAGGCTACTTATGAGGAAAATTACAATAATTATGTGGCTAAACTTGATAAACTTGATAATGATTTTAAAACTACTATTGAGTCTTTGCCAAACAAGAACATTGTTGTTTCTCATCAGGCTTATAGCTATTTATGCAATGCTTATGGCTTAGAGCAAGTAGCAATTGACGGTATATCTGCTGATAGTGAGCCGTCACCAGATAAGATGATGAGCCTTATTAATTTTGTTAAAACAAATAATGTTAAATATATTTTCTATGAGGAGCTTGTTTCTCAAAAAACTGCTGAAACCCTTTCAAGTGAAACTGGGGCAAAGCTATTGCCTTTAAATCCATTTGAAGGACTTACTGATGATGAAATTGCTAATGGCGATAACTACATTTCAGTAATGTATGAAAATCTTGAAAATATTAAAACAGCTTTAAGCTAAAGGAGAAAAATACTATGAAGGTATTGGAGGTTAAGGATTTATCTTTTAGTTATCCAGACAAAAGCATACTTCACAGACTTTCATTTGATGTTGAAAGTGGTGATTTCCTTTGTGTTGTTGGTACTAATGGTACTGGTAAATCTACATTGTTAAAATTAATATTAAATATTTTACAGCCAACAGAGGGAGAAATTCATCTTTTAGGTCAAACTCCCGACAAATTTAAAAGCTATGACAAAATAGCTTATGTGTCACAAAAGGCAACATCATTTAACAGGGACTTTCCTGCTACAGTTGAAGAAATTGTAACACTTGGTCTTTATTCCCAAAAAGGATTGTTTAAAAAATATGGCAAAGAGGATAAAGAAAAGGTTGCATCTGCTTTAAAAAGAGTAGGTATGTACGATTATAAAAACAGAAAAATAGGTCATCTTTCTGGAGGACAACAACAGAGGGTATTTATAGCAAAGGCTTTAGTTTCATCACCAGAAATTATTTTCCTTGATGAGCCTACAGTTGGTATAGATATTAAGGCTGTTGACTCTATATGTTGTCTTTTAGGTGAGCTTAACAAAAGTGGTATAACTATAGTAATGGTAACTCACGATATTTCATCTATACTTTATCATTCTAACAAGGTTCTTGTTCTTTCAGAGGACGGTCAAGGTGAAATGATGCTTGCAGATGAGTTTAACTCTCATACTATATTAAATCATCTTCACCATAAACATTAATAAATACTTTTAGGTTGTTTCAACCTTTAAACAAGGAGCGTTATTATGGAAATATTTACACTTGCTTTTATGCAAAGAGCAATAGTTGTTGCTATATTTATATCAATAATTACACCACTTATTGGCAATATTATTGTACTTAAAAGACTTTCAACAATAGGTGACGCACTTTCTCACGCTTGCCTTGCTGGTGTTGCAATAGGTCTTTGTTTTAGCTTAAGTCCAATACTTGTGGCTATTGTATTTTCACTTTTGTCAGCTATTATTATTGAGTATATAAGAAGGTCATTTCCAAATTATTCAGAAATAGCTACAGCCATTGTTTTGAGCTTTGGCGTTGGTGTGGCAGCCATATTTTCTGGCTTTGTTAAAAATGCAGCCAATTTTAATAGCTTTTTATTTGGTTCAATAGTTGCTATTTCAACATTTGAACTTGTTACAGTTATAGTTTTAAGTATAATAGTTATTATAACTATGCTTGTTCTTTATAGAGAGCTTTTTTACATTTCATTTGATGAAGAAGGTGCAGAGCTTTCAGGTGTTAAGGTTAAGAGTGTAAACCTTGTCTTTACAATGCTTACAGCCATTGTAGTGTCAATAGCTGCAAGAACAGTTGGTTCTCTTGTCATTTCATCATTAATGATTATACCTGTTGCTTGTGCAATGCTTGTGTCTAAAAGCTATAAGCAAAACTTAATTTTATCAGTTGTGTTTGCTCTTGTTTTTACAATAGCTGGTCTTGCAGTTACTGCATTTTATGACCTTAAGCCAGGTGGTACAATTGTGCTTATTGGCATAGCAGTTCTTCTTGTTATTGTGGCAGCAACAAGAAAGCAAAGGTGATGTTATGAATAATACAGATAAATTTTTAGATTTATATAGACAGCTTGAAAGAATAGGTCGAGCTAATTACTTTCCAGAAATTCCAGAAGGCTCACCTATTATAGCTAGACTTACGGCTATACCAGCCTTGAGAGAATTTAAGGAGGATATAGAATACTGTAGAGTAGTAAGAAATTTTCTTGTTCACACACCTAGAGTAAGAAATGTGTATCCAGTCATTCCTTCTGATGATATGATTAGGATACTTGAAAAATGTGTGGCTAGAGTTAAAAGTCCTACAAAGGCAATGGAATTTGCTGTTAGGCGAGAAAATATGTTTACAGCTTCACTTGGTGACAAAATAACTAAGGTTACAGATTATATGAATAGCAGAGGATTTACCCACATTCCTATTTTTGATGAGGGCAAACTTTTAGGTGTATTTAGTGACAATGTTATTTATTCATACATTTGTGATAGAGGTACAGTTCATATTGATGAAGATACGGAGCTTTTCGAGTTTATTAATTACTTAGGTTTAAGCTATCATATTAATGAATACTTTGCTTTTATGAAAGCTGATGCAACCCTTTATGAGGCAGCAGATTTATTTAGCATTGATAGCAAATCTATGAAACAGCTTGCAGTTATTTTCTTTACAGACAATGGAAGAAGTGATGGCAATATTAAAGGTATGATGACACCTTATAGTTTACTAAGAGATGCTCCAGAGTATATAAATAATTAAAATAACAAAATTAACGGAGGAAATTATGAAAAAGTTTTATTTTATTTTAGCAGCAGCTATGTTAAGTGTGTCTTTCACTGGCTGTGGCAAAACTGATACAGACCAGGCACAGGCAGAGGCAGCATCAAAAGCTCCTATTACTTACGCACAAAATGACTTTGCTCTTTATTCAACTGATGATGATATGCAACCTGTTAAGTTCTTATGTATGTTAGGTGTTGACAATTCAGCACTTAATAATAGTGATGACGAAACAGTTCAGTATTTAAAGCCATTTATTAAAGTTGAAACTGGCAAGTACAAGGTGGGTGACAAGGAAAACCCAGGCAAAACAAATGAAGAAGAACTTGTTAATTATTTTTCTTATTTAGGTAGCCACAAGTCAGTTATTAATGTTAAGGGTATAACAACAACTGGTATTGTTAAAGATGATGATAAATGTAGCACAGCCGATGATGTAATTAAGGCTTACGGCATTGATAAGGATAATGAGGAGTATATTATATCACAAGGTGAAAACAATGACTATACTATTCAGTTAAACTTTAAGGATAGTGGCACAGAGGGTGTTGTTGATAGAATTGTTACTAAAAAGGGTGATGATTTATCTTCAGCTAATCAGAGATATTCCCTTAGATTTAATATTATTAATGACCACGTACACGGCATTGAAGGCTATATGTACAACTAAAGGTGTAGAGTATGAACATAAAAGATTATATAAAGAATAAAAAATTGTTGTGTGACGGAGCTTTTGGCACTTATTTTTCAACATTTAATGCTGGTATTTTGCCAGAAAAAGCTAATACAGCAGCTCCAGAGCTTGTTTTAAGAGTTCACAGAGATTATATTAAAGCTGGAGCAAATCTTATAAGAACTAATACCTTTGCATCAAACAAAAGAAGCCTAGGTTGTACAGATGATGAATTAAAGGCAAATATAAAGTCAGCTTATTCCCTTGCTAAAATGGCAGCAGGTGACAATGTTTTTGTTGCTTGTGATATTGGACCTGAAAGTAAAGAGGATTTTTACTTAATAGCAGACACATTTATTGAGTGTGGTGCTGAAATTATTGTTTTTGAAACATTTTCAGAGGTTGAGGAAATTATACCTGTTGTTAAGTATATTAAGTCAAAAAATAAGGATATATTTGTTTTAACTCAATTTTGTGTAAATCAGCATAGCTACACAGAGGAGGGTATAAGTGCAGCAAGACTTTTTGACAAGTGTAATCAGGTTGAAGAAATAGATGCCTTTGGTCTTAATTGTGGCGTTGGTCCTAGTCATTTGCTTGATATATTAAAGAAGATAAACTTAGAAACTGATAAAATAATTACAGCATTTCCTAATGCCAGTTATCCATCTGTAGTTCAAGATAGAATGGTATTTCTTGACAACATTAATTATTTTTCAGAGGTTATGGCAGATATTGCCCATTATGCAGATGTTATAGGTGGCTGTTGTGGCACAAATCCACAGTATATTAAGGCTATTGGAGAAACAGTAGATATTAATGTGGATTTTGCTCATCATAGCTTTAAAAAGAAGGGTATAGCCAATGTTGCTGGTGAAGAAAAGCATAGTGGATTTTTTGCTGGTAAAGAGGGTAAAAAACTTATTGCTGTTGAGCTTGACCCACCAAAGGATAGTGATTGCACAGCCCTTATGGAAACAGCTAATTATCTTAAGACAAAAGATGTTGATGTTATTACATTTGCTGACTCACCTAGTGGCAGAACAAGAGCTGATTCTGTATTAATGAGTATAAAGGCTGCCAAAGAGGTTGGCGTAAATGTTATGCCTCACATTTGTTGTCGTGATAAAAATGCTATTGCTATTAGCTCCCTTTTGTTAGGTGCTTATATTAATGATGTTAGAAATTTCCTTGTTATTACAGGTGACCCTGTTCCAAGCACAGCAAGAGATAATGTTAAGGGTGTATTTAACTTTGACTCTGTAAGACTTATGGAATATATGCAGGAAATGAATAACGAAACCTTTGCAAGTGACAAACTTTGTTATGGTGGAGCAATTAACTATGCTAGAAGAAATATTGAAATTGAAATTAAGCGTATAGAAAATAAGATTAAGGCTGGAGCAGAGTTTTTCCTTACTCAGCCAGTATTTGATGACAAGGATATTGAAACACTTAAGTACATAAGTTCAAGAGTAGATACTAAAATTTTAGTTGGCATTATGCCTCTTGTAAGCATAAGAAATGCTAATTTTATTAAAAACGAAATAACAGGCATAAGTATACCAGATTCAGTTATTAATAGATTTAATAGTGATATGACAAAGGCTGAATCAGAGGCAGTAGGTATTGAAATTGCAAAGGAAGTAATGGAAAAGGTGGGGGACTTTGCTGATGGTTTTTACTTTATGATACCTTTTAATAGACTATCAATAGCAAAAGCTCTTATTAAGTAAAAGGAGAAACTTATGTTAAAGAAATTAAGGGTTGCAGAGCTTAATGTGGAAATAGACCTTAAATATGATAGAACACTTAAGCAATCTAAGGATTATGAGGCAGATTTTGATGATTATAATATATCAATAGATATACCAAAGGTTGATATTGAAAGAATACATAGCGAAAATCCACAAGTAAGTTCTGATGATATTGAGTATATATATACAGGAGCAGCTTTTTATGAGTCTTTACTTCATTTTAAGGGATTTATGCTCCATTCAAGTGGCGTTGTTGTGGATAATTATGCTTATTTGTTTTCTGCTGACCCTGGCACAGGCAAATCAACACACACTAGCTTGTGGTTAAAGTATTTTGGCGAAGATAGGGCAAAAATTATTAATGATGATAAGCCAGCCATTCGTATGATAGATGATAAACTTTATGTTTATGGTACTCCGTGGAGTGGTAAAACTGACCAAAACATAAATATGAAAGTGCCAATTGGTGCTATTGTATTTTTGGAAAGGTCACAGGATAACTGGATTAAGGAAATAAAGCCACAAGAGGCTATTCCCTTTATATTGCAACAAACTGTTAGACCTGAAAAAGAAGAAGTAATGATTAAACTTTTGGATATGCTTGATATTGTTCTTAGAAGGGTTAAACTTTATAAACTTGGTTGCAATATGTCTGAAGAAGCTGTTAAAGTAAGCTACAACGGCATAAAAGTTGGAGGTAAAGAAAATGAAAATTAAAGAAGGCTATTTGTTAAGAGAGGTTGCAGGTAGCAACATTGTTGTGCCAGTAGGTTCTGGTAATATGGATTTTAGTGGTGTTATTACATTAAATGAGGTTGGTTCTTTTATTTGGAAACAGCTTGAAAAGGATACAACAAAAGAAGAAGTGTTAAATAATCTTCTTGCTGAATATGATGTTGATAAAGCTACAGCAGAGAGTGACATTGATGAGTTTATTAATAAGTTAAAGGGAGCTGAACTCCTTGCAGACTAAATCTGTTACACTTTCAGATGTGTATGATGTTATGATGGAAATGCTAAATAGCGGGGGTACTGTTAATTTTAACCCTCGTGGCACAAGTATGTTGCCTACATTGCATAATGACGGTGATAGGGTTGTTTTGAAAAAGTTTAAGACTTTAAAAAAATATGACTTGCCTCTTTATTTAAGAGATGATGGTCAGTTTGTACTTCATAGAGTTCATAAGGTCAATAGTGATGGCACTTATAGTATGTGTGGAGATAATCAGTGGCATTTAGAAAAGGGTATTAGAACTGACCAGATAATTGGTACTGTTGTGTCTATACAAAGGGGGAATAAGGTTATTAAAACTTCAAACCTTTTGTATAGATGTTATGTTGTTTTGTGGGTAAAGAGTAGAGTTCTTAGGAGAATTGTTGTTGGTGGATTTAGGAAGATAAAGAGAATAGGTAATAGGTAAAGATGGAAACCCTTCCGTCAACCTACGGTTGCCACCTTCCCTATAAGGGAAAGTAAATGATAAAACCTACAGATAATTTATAAGTAAAAGTACAGCTTATTTATACATTACAATTATAAAGGACGACCAATGGTCGCCCCTACAATTTAACTGTTCATTATTTGTAATTTGAATGTTATTTTTATAATTATTATATTACAATATTAACTGTAATAATATGTAAAGTAGCATTTTATTTGTAGGGGTGAGCATATTGCACCGAAAGATTTATCGGCAAATCCATAAAATTTGTTTTTGCGTAGCAAAAATGCTGATGCTCGTCCTTACATAAGGATAAAAGAAAGGTTAAAAAGTCACAATATAGCTCCACTTATAGGGGAGCTGGCACGAAGTGACTGAGGGGTTTCCAAAAACTACAATAAAAAACTACAGAGGTGAAAAAATGGGAAATTTATATACAGCTGATGAAGTTGATGTATGCGTCATAGGTGCAGGTCACGCAGGTTGTGAGGCAGCATTAGCTACAGCAAGAATGGGACTAAAGACAATATTATTTGCATTAAATCTTGATAGTATTGCAATGATGCCTTGCAACCCACACATAGGAGGTAGCTCAAAGGGTCATTTAGTTAGAGAAATAGATGCCTTAGGTGGCGAAATGGGCAAAAACATTGACAAAACCTATTTGCAAATAAAGATGCTTAACACAGGCAAAGGCCCTGCCGTTTATTCATTAAGAGCCCAAGCCGACAAGGCTAAATATCACACAGAAATGAAAAAGGTTCTTGAAAACACAGAAAACCTTTTAATTAGACAGGGTGAAATTGTTGATATATTAACAGAAGCTGGCAAGGTATGTGGTGTTGTGTCTGAAAGTAATGCACTTTACAAATGTAAGGCAGCCATAATATGTAGTGGTACATATTTACAGTCACGATGTCTTTATGGTGATACCATTATTGAGAGTGGTCCAAACGGCTTAAGAAGGTCAGAAAAATTAAGTGCCTGTCTTGAAAGATTAGGTATAAAACTCTTTAGATACAAAACTGGTACACCGGCTAGAGTAGATGCTAAGACAGTTGACCTTTCTAAAATGAAAGCACAGCCAGGTGATGAAAAGGTTGTTCCATTTTCATTTGAAAACATTGGCAAAAACATTGATAAGGAGCAATACGATTGCTATTTAACTTATACAAATGAGGAAACTCACAATATTATAAGAGCAAATCTTGACCGTTCTCCTTTGTATTCTGGTGTAATTGAGGGTACTGGTCCTAGATATTGCCCGTCTATTGAGGATAAAGTTGTTAGGTTTGCTGATAAAACACAGCACCAAATTTTTGTTGAGCCAGAGGGTGAAGATACTAATGAAATGTATATTCAGGGTATGAGTTCATCACTTCCAGAAGATGTGCAGTTGGCTATGTATAGAACTATACCAGGACTTGAAAATGTACAGTTTACAAGAACAGCTTACGCTATAGAGTATGATTGTATTGATGCTAATCAGCTTAAGTTGAGCCTTGAATTTAAGAATATAAAGGGTCTTTTTTCAGCCGGTCAGTTTAATGGTACAAGTGGCTATGAGGAGGCTGCTGCTCAGGGTATTATTAGTGGTATCAATGCAGGTGCTTATATTAAGGGCGTTGAGCCTCTTATTCTTGATAGAAGTGAGGGCTATATTGGTGTTCTTATTGATGATATTATTACTAAGGAGAGTAGAGAGCCTTACAGAATGATGACTTCAAGAGCAGAATATAGACTTCTTTTAAGACAGGATAATGCAGATTTAAGACTTACAGAATATGGTTATAAATATGGACTTATATCACAGGAAAGATTTGATAGATTTTTAGCTAAAAAGTCTGCTATTGAGGCTGAAATAAAGAGAGTAAGTAAGATTAACTTTGGACCAACTAATGAGGTTAATAGCCTTCTTGAAAGTCTTGGCAGCTCTCCTTTGTCAACTGGTGTAAATATGGGTGATATTATTAAGCGACCAGAAATTACTTATGATATGCTTGCACCAATTGATACTGAAAGACCTGAATTAAGTGATGAAGTTAAAGAGCAGGTTAATATTCAGATTAAGTATGAAGGCTATATTGCAAGACAGATGAAGCAGGTTGAGGCATTTAAAAAACTTGAGGCTAAAAAGATACCAGATAATATTGATTATGATGATGTTATGGGTCTTAGACTTGAAGCAACACAAAAGTTTAAGGCTGTTAGACCTGTTAATATTGGTCAGGCTAGTAGAATAAGCGGTGTTAGTCCGGCTGATGTTAATATGCTTTTGGTTTACTTGAATGGTAGAAGATAGTAGTATGAAAAGGTGAGCGTTTTGCTTGCCTTTTTTGTTTGGGTTATAATGTAAGAATGGGTTATTTTTTTGGTGATAGTAATATGGTTATTTGTAGTAGTTAAATTGGGCGACCGATGGTCGACCCTACAAGTAAACAGTAACTACTACTTATTATCTATTATTTATTACTTGTTACCTAAATAGAAACCACTCAGTCACTGCGTGCCAGCTCCCCTAAGAGTGGAGCTATATTGTGACTTTTTAGCTATTTTTTTATCATATAAGAACAGGTTATTTGTAGGGGCGATTAGTAATCGCCCGATGTAACTGTTACGAATGCTGGTCATAGAGGCGAGCATCAGCATTTTTGATACACAAAAACAAATCTTACAGATTTGCCGATAAATCTTTCGGTGCAATATGCTTGTCCCTACAAGTAAACAGTAACTACTACTTATTATCTATTATTTATTACTTGTTACCTAAATAGAAATCCCTCAGTCACTGTGTGACAGCTCCTCTAGAAGTGGAGCTAAACTGTTAATTCTTAGCTGTTCATTTATCATATTATTGTTTATTTGTCATTAAATGTCACTTATTTTATGTTATTATAATAATAAATAATGGATATGTTTAATATAAATGTCAAAAATTATATGTTGGGGCAAAATAACACAGTATAAGGGCAAGTTAAGGGCAAAAAAAGGGCATAAAAAAGCCAGTATTTATGCGGTTGGGGGCAATAAGGGCAATATATTTTAAATATAAATATATTATAATAATAAAAATATATATAAATATAAAATATACCATTTTTGCCCTTAATACATAAAAATAGGGCTGTAAGGCTAGTAATTACTAGGGTTTCAAGGTTTTTACATTTTGCCCCTAAATATGCCCCAAATTGCCCTTAATAATATTTTTTTAAGAAATAAAAAAGACGACAAATTAATGTCGTCTTAAAAATGGAAATATATATTACTTTAACTTATTCTGAACAAAGCTCTTAAGTTCATCTCTGCCAATAACAGTCTTATGAAGAACTTCTCTCTTGTCGATACCCTTAATAGGAGTAGGAATAGCAACACCAGAAACCTTTTCAAGTTCATCTAAAGCAGCAAATGGTTCAATGTCAGCATACTTGCTATCAATAGCCTTTAAAACATCTTTAGCAAACTTATAAGGGCTAGCTGTAGATACAACTACATTAGGAGTCTTGTCACCAGTTTCAGCAACATACTTGTCATAAGATGCCTTAGCAACAGCTGTATGAGTATCCATTACATAATGAGCCTCATCAAAAAGACCCTTAATAGCATTAAATGTTTCATCAACAGTTGCATATTCGCCAACAAACTCGTCCTCAATCTTAAATTCATAGCTACCCTTAGTGTTAAGGTCAGTCATCATATTCTTAGTAGCTTCTGTATCACTTAAGTGATATAAAAGTCTTTCAAGGTTAGATGAAATAAGAATATCCATTGAAGGAGAAACAGTTACAACGAAATCTCTATCCTTAATAGTGTAAGCACCAGTCTTAAAGAAGTCATATAATACCTTGTTGTCATTTGATGCACAAATTAACTTGTTTACAGGAAGCCCCATATTCTTAGCATAATAACCAGCAAGAATATCACCAAAGTTACCAGTTGGAACAGTAAAGTTAATCTTGTCACCCATATTAATCTTGCCTGCTTTAACCATCTGTGCGTAAGCATAGAAGTAGTAAACAATCTGTGGAGCAAGACGACCAATGTTAATAGAGTTAGCAGATGAGAATACATAACCCTTTTCCTTTAACTCAGCCTTTAACTCATTGTCAGTAAATATCTTCTTAACAGCTGTCTGAGCATCATCAAAGTTACCCTTGATACCAACTACGCAAGTGTTCTTGCCAGTCTGAGTAACCATCTGTGCCTTCTGAACTGCTGATACACCATCTTCTGGGAAGAATACAATAATCTGTGTACCTTCAACATCAGCAAAGCCCTCTAATGCAGCCTTACCAGTATCACCAGAAGTAGCAGTTAAAATAACGATTTCTTCATTTACACCGTTCTTCTTAGCAGCAGTCTTTAAAAGATAAGGAAGAATAGAAAGTGCCATATCCTTAAAAGCAATAGTTCTGCCGTGGAAAAGTTCAAGGAAACTATCATTACCAGCAAATACAACTGGAGCAATAGTCTTTGTGTCAAACTTTTCATCATAAGCTGAATTGATGCAATATCTTAATTCATCTTCAGTATAGTCAGTAAGAACAAGCTTTAATACCTGATAAGCAAGCTCCTGATAGCTGTATTCAGTAATAGCCTCTAATGGGAAATCAATCTTAGGCATTGTTTCTGGTACATAAAGACCACCGTCTTCAGCAATACCCTTAACAATAGCCTGACTAGCAGTTACCTTTGTTTTGTCGCCTCTTGTACTTTTAAACATAATATTCATAATCTTATTACCTCTTTTAAAATAATATACAATAATTATATTATTTAATTCTATAATATTTTTTTTACTTTGTCAATTTATTTGAGTAAATTGTTTTATATTTTTATGTAATATATTACTTGTAAATACATTTTTCAGTTGATATAATTAAAATATAGTAAAATATGAATAAAAGCGACAGTAAAAAGGAGGATACACAATGAAATGCCCTTTTTGTGGAAAGTTAGACACAAAGGTAATAGATACAAGAACTATGGAGGATAACACCGTCATAAGGAGGAGAAGATTTTGCGACAGTTGTGAAGGCAGATTTACCACTTATGAAAGAATAGACACAATTCCCCTTACAGTTGTAAAGTCTGATAACACTAGGGAAACATTTAACAGGGATAAAATAACTAAGGGTATATTAATAAGCTGTAGCAAGCGACCTGTATCAAGAGAGCAAATTGACAACATTGTAACTGACATAGAAAACACTATTTTAAATACATTAAAAAAGGAAGTTGAGTCCAAAGAAATAGGCGAAATGGTTATGGAACGCCTTAAGGAAATTGATGAGGTAGCTTATGTTAGATTTGCCTCAGTTTATAGACAGTTTACAGATGTTGACAGCTTTATGAATGAGTTAGGCAAGTTGTTAAAAGACAAGAAATAAACTTATAGCTTATCACTAATATAGGTAGTTTATAATAATCTTTGATTTCCTTAAATATAGCTAAAAATAGTTTAAAATTTTTGTAAAAAATGCTCAAAATGGTTTGACAGTTTTTTATCAAAGTATTATAATTTATAAGATAAATTTGTCGAAACTCTTTTGATGAATTGATGTTACTAATGTTTAGCAACAAGGAGGATTACTATGGAAATTTTTGTATGTGTAGGAAGTTCATGTCACTTAAAGGGTTCTAAGACTGTTATTGACAAACTTACAGAATTAATCAATGCAAATAACCTTGAAGGCAAGGCTGTGTTAAAGGGTTCTTTCTGTATGGGTCAATGTAGTCACCAGGGCGTTTCTGTTAAAATCAATAACGAGGTTTATTCTGTTACTGAAGAAGATGTAGAAATGTTCTTTAATAAGAAGATTTTGCCTAATGTTTAATTACTAGGAGGCAGTTATATGAGCTATATTAAGGTCAGAAAGGCTAACTGCAAAAACTGCTACAAATGTCTTAAAAATTGTCTTGTTAAGTCAATTAAGTATGTTAATGACAAGGTGGAGATTATTGAAGATGCTTGTATCCTTTGTGGTGTCTGTATGACTACCTGTCCTCAAAAGGCAAAAAAAATACAAAACGATATTGAATACATAAAAGAATATGTTGCAAATCCTGACATTACAACTGTTGTAAGTCTTGACCCTAGTTTTGTTGCTGCTTTTGGTGAAAATGCTCCAGCTCTTGGTTGGGCATTAAAAAGCCTCGGCTTTGACTATGTTGAGGAGGCTGCCATTGGTGCAAAGTATGTTACTAAGGAATATTTGCGACTTATTAAGGAGGGCAAAATTAATAACATTATTTCTTCTGCCTGTCCTGCTATTAATATGTATGTGCAAAAGTATTATCCCAATTTAACAAAGTGGCTTGCTCCTGTTATGTCACCAGCCATTGTTCACGGCAGAATTATTAAGGAACAAAGGGGAGCTGATGTTAAGGTTATTCATTTAACACCTTGCTTAGCTAGAATAAAGGAATGTAATGAAAGTCAATTTGTAGATGGTGTTATTACTTATGAGCAACTTATGAAATGGCTTTTAGATGCTAATGTTACTCCTGAAAGTGAGTTACTTAAGGAACACGATGACGACGGTTTTGACAATGAGGGTGGTTATTCCAGAATTTACCCTATTGTAGATGGTATTGTTTATGACTTACAGCATCAGTATTGCAAGTTTACAGGAACAGAGTATATTGAAGGCTATGACCTTGTTGCTGTTAGTGGACTTGCTAATGTTACTAAAATACTTGATGAAATGGAAAAAGGCAATATTAATCACGCTTTTGTTGAGGCGTCCTCTTGCTATGGTGGTTGTGTAAATGGTCCTTTTATGCCAAAGACCCGTTCAACAGGCTACAAAGCTAGAATAGAGGTTAAAAAATATGCTGATAATGCCCATAGGTCAAAGCATTATGATGTGTCAAGCGTAAAGACTGAATATAAGCCTGAGCCAATTCATCAAGATATGCCAACAGAAGAACAAATTAGAGCAATACTTTCTCAAATAGGTAAAAACTCAAGAGCACAGGAGTTAAATTGTGGTAGCTGTGGTTATGCTACTTGTAGAGAAAAGGCTATTGCTGTTTATCAAAAAAAGGCAGACCTTTATATTTGTATGCCTTATATGACTGATATTAATCAAGCAATGAGTAATGTTACATTAAGCCTTACACCTAATTACATTATTGCTGTTGATAGCGATATGTACATTAAGGAATTTAATGTGGCTGCACAAAAGCTATTTAATATTACAAGACTTGCAGCCCTTAATCAAAAATTGTCAAACTTTATTGATACAACGGATTTTGAGCAGGTAATAGCAAACAAAAGTGGTATTTATGATAAAAAGGTATCTTATCCAGACCTTAACATTGTTACAGAACAGACTATTGTATACTCAAGTGAAAGAAATATGGCAATAGCTATTATAAAAGATGTGACCCAAGAAGAAAAAGACAAGGAAGCTCTTTATAACAGAAAGATGGAGTCTGTTAATATGGCTCAAAAGGTAATTGACAAGCAAATGATTGTTGCACAGCAGATTGCCAGTCTTTTGGGTGAAACTACTGCCGAAACTAAGGTTACTCTTAACAAACTTAAGAATTTAATTGATTCAGAGGAAATGAACAATGGCTGATAATGTTTATGTTGATGCAACCTACAAGAGTTTAAATAAATACAAAGAGGAACTTTGTGGTGACAATGTTGAAATACTTAAAAATGATGATAAGTATATTGTAGTTCTTTCAGACGGATTGGGCAGTGGAGTTAAAGCTAATATTCTTTCAACCCTTACTGCTAAAATAATTTCAACTATGCTTTATGAAGGCTCAACAATTGAGGATACTGTTGATACAATAGTCCATACATTGCCTATTTGTAATGTTAGAAAGGTGGCTTATTCTACATTTATAATATTGCAGGTTGACTACAAGGGTAATGCTTATTTAGTTGAATTTGATGCACCAGGCTGTATATTTATTAGAAATGGCAAGAGAATTGATATTAATTATAGTCACAGGGAAATAGCTGGAAAGCCTATAAAAGAGGCTAGATTTAAGGTTGAGGCTGATGATGTTCTCACACTTATGAGTGACGGTGTTATATTTGCTGGCATAGGCAATCTTATGAACTTAGGTTGGAGCTGGGAAAATGTCTGTAAATTTGTTACTCACAAAATCCATAAGGGTATTTCTTCAGCTAGGCTTACTAATATGCTTAGTGACACTTGCAACCAGCTTTATTTAAACAAGCCTGGTGATGACACAACTGTTGCTACAGTGCGTATTGTGCCTCAAAAGATTGTTAGTCTTTATAGTGGACCACCAGTAGACCCTAATAATGATGAAAGACTTGTTACAGAATTTATGATGCCAGAGGGCAAAAAAATTGTCTGTGGAGGTAGCTCTGCCACTATTGTTAGTAGAGTGTTAAAAGAACCTTTAACTCCAAGTCTTGAATATATAGACCCTGAAATACCGCCAACGGCTGTTATTCCAAGCATAGACCTTGTAACAGAGGGTGTAATAACCCTTAAAAAGGCTGTGGATATTATTAGAAGCTATGTTGAAAATCCAACTGATAAAACTGTTATTGAAAAAATGGATAAAAAAAATGGTGCTGCAATTATTGCTAAAACTCTTATTGAAGATTGCACCCATTTCTATATGTTTATAGGTCAAAAAATTAATCCGGCACATCAAAACCCAGATTTGCCTGTTGATTTAAGTATAAAAATGATTATTATGGACGAGCTTTTTGCACTTATGGAAAAGGCTGGAAAAGTTGTAAAACGAAAATATTATTAAAGGACAAAAAATTAGGAGGATATAACTAATGGAAAAAATAACTGATATTAACCAGATTAAGAATTCAATTCTTTATAAGGTAGCTGAATATGCTTATGAAGGTACTCTTGAGGATAAAATGGACTCTATTCCTTATGAGCTTACAGACCCTATTGTGCCTAGTTTCCGTTGTTGTGTTTATAGAGAAAGAGAAATATTAAGACAGAGAGTAAGACTTGCTATGGGTAAGCTCCCATCAGACTTACATTATGAAAAGACTGACAACACACAGATTGTTCACGTTATGAAGTCTGCTTGTGAAGGCTGTCCTATTGACAGAGTAACTGTTACTAACAACTGCCAGAACTGTCTTGCTCAAAAATGTATGAAAGCCTGTCGTTTTGGTGCTATTATGCACACTCCAACAGGTGCTTATATTGACAAAACTAAGTGTAAGAATTGTGGTGCTTGTGTTAAGGCCTGTCCATATAATGCTATTGTTGATATTGAAAGACCTTGTATTAAAGCCTGTCCAGTAAATGCTGTTGATATGGACGAAAACGATTTAGCTAAGATTGATGAAGATAAGTGTATCAACTGTGGTCAGTGTGTATCTAAATGTCCATTTGGTGCTATTGGTGCTGAGTCTATGATGACTAATGTTATTAACTCAATTAGAAACAACCCAGACCATACTTATGCTATGATTGCTCCTGCTATTGAGGGTCAGTTTGGCAAGGCTACTATTCCTCAGCTTAAGCAGGCTATTACTGATTTAGGCTTTAAGGATTGTTATGAGGTTGCTTTAGGCGGTGACGCTGTTGCTTGGAATGAGGCAGAGGAGTTACTTGAAAATGTTGAGGCTGGTAAGAAAATGACTACATCTTGCTGTCCAGCATTTTACAATATGATTATGAAGCATTATCCAGAAGTTAAGGACAATGTTTCAACTACTGTATCACCTATGATTGCATCAGCTAAGGCTATTAAGGCTAAGGACCCTGATGCTGAGGTTGTATTTATTGGACCTTGTATTGCAAAGAAGAATGAAGTTGTTTCAAGATATATGGGCGAAATTAGTGCAGCTATGACATTTGACGAGCTTGCAGCTATGTTTGCTGTTAAGAATGTTGACCCAGAAACTTATGAGGGTGTTGAACAGCTTGCTACCCGTTATGGTAAGGGCTTTGCTAGAAGTGGTGGTGTATCTGCTGCTGTATTAAAGGTTGTTGAAGAAAAGGGCATTGAAAATAAGCCTTCTGTTAAGATTTGTAACGGTGCTGCTGAATGTAAGGTTGCTTTACAGTTACTTAAGCTCGGCAGACTTAAGGAAGATATTATTGAAGGTATGGCTTGTGAGGGCGGTTGTGTAAATGGTCCAATGCGTCAGTATGAGCTTATTGATAGTAAAAAGGTATTTGATAAGAATGTAAATGTTGAAAATACTGAAATTATTAATACTTGTAAAGAAAATGGATATGGTGAGCTTAATATCCACATACATAATCATAACTAAATAAAATAACAAAAAAAGTAGCGATTAAGCATTTTGCCTAATCGCTATTTTTTATAGAATATTAAAACTGTAATTTTATCAAATAATTTCATAGGTATTTTATATAGTTTAGTCTTGATACCTATTAAATAAGCAACCTCAGCAAGTATTACTCCAGTTATAGCATCAGCCAAAACGTGTTGCTTAACAAGGAGGGTTGATAGAATAATAAGTAGGGCTGTAACAAAGGATACAACCTTGTACCAACGCGGTATTTTTTTGCTTGCTGATATACCGATAAAACAAAACCAACTAACTAAACAATGAATAGAGGGCAATAAATTGGTTGGTGGGTCAAGATTGTAAATAAGCTGAACCATAAATCCAAACACTGAATAACCAGTGAAAGCTGGTCTTAAATTCATTGTAGTAGGGTAGAATATAAATATAATTAAACTTATAGTTTTAGCAATAAAATCTGCCATAAAAAACTGGAAGAATTTATGTTTGCCCTCCTTAGCTATAAGTACATAATTGACCAAATAGAATATATACCAAAAACAGTACATAACAACAAATGCACTTATAAATGGAATATCTTCATCAATTCTATTGGTTAAATCGTGATGATAAAAGCCCCGAGAAATCTGTTGACTACCAAAATACACAAATCCATTATACATTATAAAAAATATAAATGGTATTATTGCGTAAATTGGTACAATAGGGTCAACATATTTTCTTATAAATTTTCTCATTTATCCTTTTTGTGAGAAAAAACAAGTTTTAACACAACAAGAATAACTGTTAAAAGTCCTGTAGCAATACCTAAAGCAATAATTATTGGTAAAGGTAACTTCTTTTCTTTAACTGGTTTTTCTTCCTCAACTGTATCAATTTCTATGTCAACAGCAAGGCTATATACACCTTGGTCGTATGCAATAACATAGTCGTAAATATCAATAGAAGCGTCTTCCCCGTATTTTTCTTTAATTGTGTTTATAATATCTGTTGGAATATTACCAATAACCTTAATATTGTTTATTGGTTCAATATATTCAACTACAATAGAACTTCTATCTTCGCTTTCATTTGTAAAAAGAATATCCTCTTCAGGATTAAGTTTTGCTAAAATAGCTTGTATTTCAGGAGAATTAGTATTCTCAATTACTGCATTAATAATCTCCATAGCAAATACCTCCTTTGTTGGTAATTAGTATGCCTTACCCCAGTAAACCATAGTCTTAGCAGGCTTACCACAGCATACGCACTTGTCTGAAATATGTTCTTGTTCAAATGGCATACATCTTGAAGTTGCACCTGTTTTTTCTTTGATTTCAAGCTCGCAAGCCTCATCACCACACCACATAGTCTTAATAAAGCCTGGAGTTTCCTTAAGAGTCTTTTCAAATTCTTCCATATTTGTTGCAGTGTAAGTATGAGCATCTCTGTGCTTTCTTGCCTTTTCAAGTAAGTCGTGCTGAATAGTATCAAGGAGCTTAGTTACTTCTTCCTCAATGTTATCAAGACTAACTGTAATCTTTTCACCGTTATCTCTTCTAGCAAGTACAGCCTGATTGTTTTCAATATCTCTTGGTCCGAGTTCAACTCTTACAGGGATACCTCTCATTTCGTGTTCGCTAAACTTCCAGCCTGGTGACTTGTCGCTATCATCAAGAATTACTCTTGATACCTTAGAAAGCTTTTCTTTAATTTCGTTAGCCTTTTCAAGTACGCCTTCCTTCTTTTGTATAATAGGTACAATAACTACCTGTTTTGGAGCAATTCTAGGAGGGAGTACAAGACCACTGTTGTCACCGTGTACCATAATTACAGCACCGATAATTCTAGTTGACATACCCCAAGAAGTCTGGTGAACATACTGAAGTTTGTTTTCTTTATCTGTGTACTGCACACCAAATGCGTGAGCAAAGCCGTCACCAAAGTTGTGGCTAGTACCAGACTGTAAAGCCTTACCATCGTGCATAAGTGCCTCAATAGTATATGTTGAATGAGCACCAGCAAACTTTTCTTTGTCTGTCTTTTTACCCTTAATCATAGGGATAGCAAGTACATTTTCGCAGAAGTCAGCATAAACATTAAGCATCTGAATAGTTCTTTCTTCTGCTTCCTCAGCTGTTGCGTGAGCAGTGTGACCTTCTTGCCATAAAAATTCCATAGAACGAAGGAAAGGTCTAGTTGTCTTTTCCCATCTTACAACAGAACACCACTGATTGTATAACTTAGGTAAATCTCTGTAAGACTGAATAATATTAGAATATAAATCACAGAAAAGAGTTTCAGATGTTGGTCTAACACAAAGTCTTTCTGGAAGTTTTTCTAAGCCACCGTGAGTAACCCAAGCTACCTCTGGAGCAAAACCTTCAACATGGTCCTTTTCTTTCTGTAAAAGGCTTTCAGGTATAAATAAAGGCATATAAACATTTTCAACACCTGTTGCCTTAAATCTTGAATCAAGTTCCTTTTGTATATTTTCCCAAATAGCATAGCCGTTTGGTCTTAATATCATACAGCCTCTTACACTTGAATAGTCGATAAGCTCGGCTTTTTTTACTACATCAGTGTACCACTGTGCAAAATCCTCCTCCATAGAGGTAATAGCTGTAACTAATTTATCCTTTGCCATTATCTTTTTCTCCTTTAAAACATATCCTCTAAAAATGTATTTTACTAATTTTTTAGAGTAATTATCATATTAAATTTTAATACTATTTCGTGAATTTGTCAAGGAATTATGACTAAGTAGAATAAATGTTTTGTTATTTTTCCAATTTGCTGGTTTTACAAAAATTAAACTTGACATAATTGCTGAATTGTAATACACTATATACTGATTTATGTTAATTTTTATATTTTACGGAGGCTATAATTTTGTTAAGCGACATAGTTATTATATTGCTACTTATTTTGATTAAAGGTGTCACGACAACTTGTTCAACTTCATTATCTGTTATGGACATTAGGCGTACTAAATATGTTTCTGACAAGGATGCCCCAAATTATGAGAAAATAAACAATATACTCTCTAATTCACAAAAATATATTAATGCTTCTGGTATTGTTAATGCTTTTTTAGGTATTGTCATTGGCTTTTTGTTAGCATTAAATGTTTTTTCTGATTTAGTTGGCTTTATTTATGATTTAATTGGCACACAACATAGCATTGCTAATTTAGTGACAGCTATTGTTGTTATATTAGTATTTACTTATTTATTTGCTCTTTTTAGTATTATTATTCCTAAAATTGTTGCTCATAAATGCCCTGATAAGGTTGTTCTTAAGTTTATTTGGATTTTAAAGATTTTTTCTTTTATATTGACTCCTTTTATATGGGTGATTGATATTTCTATTAAGTTTTTTAGCTTTATTGCTAAGGACAAGCTTACTAGTGAAAATGATTTTAGCGAAAATGAAATACTTATGATGGTTGATGCTAGTGGTCAAGAGGGTAGCATTGACGAACACGAAAAGGAAATGATAAACAATATCTTTGATTTTGATGATAAAAATGCTGAAGAAATTGCAACTCATCGTAAGGATATTGTGGCTGTGCCTATTAATATAAGTGTTGAAGAACTTATTAATACTGTTACTTCTGAAAAGTTTACTAGAATTCCTGTCTATGAGGAAGATATTGATAATATTGTTGGTATCCTCCATATTAAGGACTTTATGAATTCTATTATTAATGAAGGCAAGGATAACTTTAATTTAAGAGCTATATTAATGAAGCCTTTCTTTGTGCCTTCAACTAAGAAAACTGACGACCTTTTTGAGGAAATGCAACATAACAACATTCATATGGCTATTGTTGTTGATGAATATGGTGGTACTGCTGGTGTTGTTACTATGGAGGACCTTATTGAGGAAGTTATGGGTGATATTCGTGATGAATATGACGGCGAGGAAGTGCCAGATATTACAGAAGTGACTGAAAGAGTTACAAGAATTGAAGGCTCAACACCTCTTGATGATGTGGCTGAAAAGCTGGATATAGAAATGCCTGAAGAAGAATATGATACCTTAGGTGGTTTCCTTATTGGTCAGCTTGACAGAATACCTGATGAAGATGAAAAGAATATTACTGTTGAATATGGCGGTTATATTTTTAGAATTGATGAAATTGAAGATAACAGAATTGTTATGGTAACTGTTATTAAACAGGATACAACAGAAACTAAATAGTTAATTACAGAGTCGGTTGGATAGTCGCAGGCTGTGAAAACAGCGTGAGGAAAGTCCGGGCTTCATAGAGCAGGATGCCAGATAACGTCTGGTGGAGGTGACTCCAAGGATAGTGCAACAGAAATAAACCGCCTGCTTTTGCAGGTAAGGGTGGAAAGGTGAGGTAAGAGCTTACCGCTGGTTTGGTAACAAATCGGGTCCCTGTAAACCCCATCCGAAGCAAGTTCAAATCGGGGCATTGAGGCTGCTCGTCTCGTCCTGAGGTAAAGAACGCTTGATGTTATTGGTGACGATAACACTAGATAGATGACTGTCTAAACATAACCCGGCTTATAGACCGGCTCTTTAATTTATAAAAAAATTGACCTATGCTTTTATAGTATAGGTTTTTTATTGCAATAATACTTTTTTATCAAACAAAAAACTCCTCTGCTTTACAGCAAAAGGAGTTTTGTTATATTATTATTTACTTAAGCTAACAATTTTGTTTGTTTTATCCCACTTTATATCAGTATCTAAAGCAGTAGCAATGCTTCTAAGTGGAATATATGTTGTGTTATCAACTATTTCAGCAGCAGTAGGCAATGTAATTGAATTGTTATTTACAAGCATTTCTTTAATGCCTATTGTCACTCTTATTACTTTACCGTTTTTGGATATTATAGCTGTTTTGCTGTTGTTATCCCAGCTAACTTCAGCATCTAATGCTTCAGCAACTGTTCTTAATGGTAACATTGTGTAATTATCCTTAATATAAGGCTCTTTTTCAGTGTTAAGTTTAACACCGTTTAATAATATCTGAATACTATTGTTGTTGTAAAGCTCGTTAGCTTTTAATGTCTTTGTTTCTGTGTCATTTGTTAATGTATATGTATTTCCACTTCTTTTAATAGAATTGTAAGTACACTTAACAATTTCGTTGCCAAGTCTATCAATCATACCATATTTACCGTTGCCAGTTTTTTCATCAAGGTCTGATGTTGTGTAGCTGGTACTTCCTTTTTTAACAATAGCTAAGTCATTGTTGTAAGAAAAGACTGTATTTTCATAAATAGGCTCAATTACAATATTAAAATTCTTATCACATAAGCCTAATGTGTTTATGTAGCCAAGTTTGCCACTAGTCTTGTTAGCACAATCATTTTTGTGTGTAATGTAGTAGCCGTCCATACCGTTTTGGCTTAACATACCGTCAATAGTTACAACAAAGTCAAGGCTACCGTCTTTGTTTACTTTGTAATAGTCGTATTTGCCGTTGTTGAGTTTGCCTACAAGAAGTTGGTCGTCATAAGTATAAACATAAGTTTGATATTCAACAGGAACAACAAATTTCATATTTTTATCAAGTATACCTATATTGTTGTTAAATTCGTCATCACCATAATTACCTATTTCAACAAAGCCTCCCTTATAATACTTTGTGTCAACAAAGTCATAAGTGCCTTTGAAATATCTATCTCCACCGACATTTGTTATAGTCCATTTGTTGTCTTTTGTTTGTATAGCAAATTTATCCCAATCAGAAATAATTTTTACATCTTTATATATTGTGTCAAGTATAACATTTCCGTCATAATCAGCAACACCTTTAAGCTGTTTTGTACTACTTACTACAGAATACTTGCTGTCATCACCTTTGTCATCTATCCACTGACTTGTTTCAACAGGACTTGTTGCCATTGAGTTAGTTGTTTCAGCAAATGTGTTTACAGCATATATAGTTGTTATTGTAGCTGCTACAAATAATAATCTTTTGAATTTCATAAAAATTGCCTCCTTATCGTATACATTTAGTATATACCTAAAAAAATAAGGAGGCAATAGTTTAAAGATTAAAAATATATTAAAGTTTATTTTTTAATCCATTATATAAATCTCTAACCGATTTATTATTTAAAGGATTTTTAGCATAAGGTGCTATTTCGTTTAATGGTTCAAGTACGAAAAGACGGTTTTCCATATCAATGTGAGGAATATTCAACTTTTCATCATTTATTATTTTATCTGCGTACAAAACAATATCTACATCAAGAGTTCTAGGTCCCCAGTGTATTTCTCTTTTTCTATCTGCCGCAGTTTCAATTTTATTAACAGCTTTTAACAAGGCGTGAGGAGAATATAATGTTTCTATTTCTATACAGCCGTTTAAAAATTCGTCCTGTTCAGTGTATCCATAAGGTTCTGTGGCAATATATGATGACACTTTTTTTACTTTTACATTTTCATCATCTTTTAATGACTTAAGGGCAAAATCTAAATATGACTTTTTATCACCTAAGTTAGAGCCTATGCTTAAATATGCTGTATTCCATTTTGCTGTTGTTTCAACAGCAACAGTTTTAAGTGGCAAGCCAACAGGTGCAGAAGGTTTTTCAACCTTAAGGGTAACTTTTTTAACATTAAAGTTAATAAGTATTTCATTTGCAAGTTTTACTGACAAAGTTTCTATTAATTTGAAAACATTATCCCTTACATACTTTGTTATAAATTCTGCAACTTCTGCATAGTTTACAGCAAGAGAAATATCGTCATTTAATGCTGCGTTTTCAAATTCTGTTTCCATTTCACAGCTTACAAAAAATCTTTGACCTAGTATGTTTTCTTCTTTCAAAACACCGTGTTTTCCAAAGCAGTCCAGCTTTTCAATTATTACTTTGCCCATATTACCACCTACCTAAAATCTTCTCTGTCATTAATATAGCTCTTTTGTTTTCTTTAACATCGTGTACACGCACAAAGAGAGAGTTTTTCATAACAGCTATTACACTTGTAGCAATAGTGCCTTCAACTCTTTCATTTACAGGCAAATTAAGTGTAAGGGCAATAACAGACTTTCTTGATGTTCCTAAAAGTACAGGATAGCCTAATACATCAAGAGCTTCAAGTTTATTTATAATTTCAAGATTTTGTTCATAGCTTTTAGCAAAGCCAACACCTGGGTCAAGAACTATTTTGTTTTTATCAACACCATATTTTTGAGCTATGTTAATAGACTCTTTTAAGTCGTTTATTACATCTTCCATATAGTTGTTGTAATTTGCTTCTTTTCTGTTGTGCATAAGGCAACAAGCTAAATTGTGCTTTGCTGTTACTTCTGCTATTTTTTCGTCATATTTAAAGCCCCATATATCGTTTATAAGGTCTGCACCAGCTTGTGCAGCTGCTTCAGCTACGGCTGACTTGTAAGTATCAATTGAAATTGGTATATCAAAATTTGCCTTTAATTTTTCAATAACTGGTGCAACTCTTGATATTTCTTCATCATCACTTATCATTGTGTAGCCTGGGCGAGTTGACTCACCACCAACATCAATTATATCAGCACCTTCATTTATCATTTTTTCGGTATGCTTTAATGCTGTGTCAATAGTGTTGTGTGTGCCACCGTCACTAAAGCTATCTGGTGTTACATTAAGTATACCCATTACATAAGTTCTATCTTTAAATTCTTTATTACCTATTATCATTTTTTATCTCCTAATATTTAATATTGTTGTTTCTTCTCTCATCTGACCAGTAACATTCATTTTGTGCTTTGCAACTATAGCATTGTCTTGATAGTTTGTCTGCCTTGCATATTAAGTCACTTAAATTGTTTATTGTATCAACATCTTTTCTGTGGTTTAATATGGCATTTACACATTGTTCTATTTCGCTATCTGAAAAGTTGCATTGAGTCATAATTGTTCTTGCAATTTCTGCACTTTTGTTATTGTGGTTTTCAACATCGTAAGCTCTGCCTAAATCGTGAAGTAGGGCTGTAGTGTATATTATATCCTTTGATATAGCCATATTGTTTTCAAGGTTAATAATATAAGCAATTCTTGCTACATCAAGGCAGTGATTAATGCTATGACAACAGAATATTCTTGTTTTTTCTCTTTCATTAATTGTGTTAATAGCTTGATTAAAAAGGCTATTTTTTATTATTTTGTTGTATCTTTCCATATAGCCTCCTTAAAGCAATGGTATATTTCTTCCATAAATGAAAGTGAGCCAAATACAAGTATGTTTTTGTATTTTAAGGCTGATTTAACTGCTTGCAATATAGATTTACAACTTTCAACATTTTTGTTGTACTTACTTATTGCCTTTGCATATTCCTCGGCTTGCAATGCTCTTGGATTTTGTGATTGTATAGTGTAAATTTTAGTAGCAAGAGGTGACATTGTTTCAGCAATAGTGTTGTAATCTTTATCCTTAAGTACACCAGTTATAAATACAGTATCTTTGTCTTTTAAATATAGCTCCACATTTTCTTTTAAAGCCTTTATACCGTGAGGGTTGTGAGCTCCGTCTACTATAATTAGAGGTTCTTTATTTATAACTTGAAAACGACAAGACCACTGAGCATTTTTAAGGGATTTTTCAATGTTATTTATGTTAAATCCCATTTCATTTAACTTGTCTAAAACCTCAATAGCAAGGCAAGCATTATCAACTTGATATTTGCCAAGCATAGTAATTTCTATATTATTGTAATTCTTATAATCGAAAGTAGTTTTTTCTAAAGAATAAGATATATTTTTTGCTTTATCTACAAATGTTATTTCTTTGCTGTGATTAACAAGAATATTTTCGGCATTTGGTTGTTGTTTAGCAGAAATAGCAATATCCTTAATTATACCTGCCTTTTCTGTAGCAATTTCTTCTATAGTATTGCCTAAAAACTTTGTGTGGTCAATGGCTATTGGCGTAATTACAGCCATTATTTTGTCTGTAACATTAGTGGCGTCAAGTCTGCCTCCCATACCGGTTTCAATAATGGCAAAGTCGCAGTTCTTTTTGCTTAGCCAGTAAAAGGCAATAGCTGTTTCTAATTCAAATACCGTTGGCTTGCAATCGGATTTTTCAATTATATTTTTGACTTCTGATACTGTTGAAGCAAATTCTTCCTCACTAATCCAATTGTTGTTATATGTTAGCTTATCTCTGTAATTAAGTACAGATGGAGAAATATATCTGCCTACATTGTAGTTGTTTTCAATTAGCCCTTGAGCAATAAAAGCACCTACAGAACCTTTGCCGTTTGTGCCAGCAATATGTATTGTTTTAATTTTCTTTTGAGGATTTCCTAAAAGTGAGCATAACTTTTCCATATTGCTTAAGCCTGGTATTATTTTGTTTGCTGAATTTTCGTTTATATATTTTATTGAGTCTTTATATGTCATTGTTATCACCTAAATTTAATAAGTTTTAGTATAGCACAAAAATCGAAAAATGTATATATTATGGCATAAATTTATGATATAATTAAAACAAAGTTATGAAAGTAATAATTATTTGCAAGTATTACTTGTTATTTAAGTAGTTTAATTAAAATAGGAGAAAAAATGAAAACATTAATAATAAACGGCTCACCACGAAAAAATGGTGATACGGCATATTTTATAGAAAGAATAAAAAGGGAAAAAGAAATAGATTGCCACATAATAAGTGCTTATTATGCTGATTTTTCACCTTGTATAGATTGCAGACAATGCACAAAGGGTCAATGTATATATAATGATGAATTGACGAAAGTTTTTAATAATATTGATGATTATGACAATGTTATTGTTGCTACACCTTTATACTATAATCAGCCTACAGGTATGCTAATGGCTATGATGTCAAGAACTCAAATGTTTTTTAATAGTAAAAAAAGTTTAAAACTTAAAAATGGCTATGTTGTTGTAGTTGGTGGGGGAGATTCAGTGGTTAATTCTGCTGATGCTGAAAAAACAATAAGGATAATGCTTATGGGACTTAATGTTAAGGTTAAAGGGTATGTTAGGTGTTTGCATACATCAACTGTTAAGCCGGAAAATGATGTTGAAGCAAATAAAGAGTTAGAGGAAATTATTGAAAGGTTATAAAAATAAAAATAGGGATTGTCAACTGACAATCCCATCTTTTGTAAAAAAATCCAAAATGCCGTCCCCAGTTTTTTGACACCTAGCGGAGCTAGGTGGGTGTCCGCAGAACAACTCTCTGCCTTCCGCTGCCCAAAGGGAATTAGCTTGCGGCCTGACATAAGCTGAACAATGTAGGAATCCCGTTCAAAAAATGTAGGTTCAAAAATAAAAGGTCGCGTACATTTCAGAAAAATATATTTAAAATAATAATCTAGTAAGGATATAGGAATATTTAACAATTACCTTTATCATCCCTGCGAAATTATTATACAATATTATGTGATAAAATGCAAGAGGTTATTCGTGAAAATTTACATTTCATTTACATTACAAAATTTTTAAAAAATTTTAAAAAATAATTTGAGTTTTTGGGTAAAATATATTATACTAAAGATAGATAAAATATTTGTCAAAAAATAAAAAATTATGGTTGACAAAGGAACATATAAATGATAAAATTTTAAGGATATAAATATTGAGGAAGGAGAGTGCAACTATGTTTAAACCTAAACAAATGACAATTTATAATTGCTTGTATCATATTCCTTCTCGTTTTATTTTCTCTTTTGATTTTATAAGGCAATAAAGGGTTTTTATTTGAATTCCTTTTATTGCCTTTTTTGCGAAAAGCAATAATAACATATAAGGAGGCGGCTTAGTTGTATAACAGAAAGGATTTGTTAGGCTTAAGAGATTTAAGTGCTGACGAAATAATGACTATACTTAATACTGCAAAGGAAATGAAAGAAAAAATAGATAATCCTGATTTAAGAACTAATATTCTTTCTAAGAGCAGTATCGTAACTCTTTTTTATGAAAACAGTACAAGAACTAAAATGTCCTTTATGCTTGCTGGTGAATATCAGGGAGCTATTGTTAAGGATTTAGGTGTGGCAACTAGTAGTGTTTCAAAGGGTGAAAGTCTTATTGACACAGGTGTTACTCTTGACCAGATGGGTACTAATGTAATGATTATAAGACACCAGATGACAGGTGCTGCACATATTCTTGCTAAAAATGTTAAGGCTAGTGTTATAAATGCTGGCGACGGTTCAAATGAGCATCCTACTCAGGCACTTCTTGACCTTTTCACTATTATGGAAAGAAAGGGTAGCTTTGAAGGCTTAAAGGTTGTTATATTAGGTGATATTTCTCATTCAAGAGTTGCTAGAAGTAATGCCTTTGGTCTTACTAAACTTGGTGCTAAGGTTACTCTTGCAGGACCTTCAACTCTTGTTAGTAGCTCAATGCAGAGTCTTGGTGTGCAGGTTAGCACTGATATTCCATCTGCTATTAGAGATGCTGATGTTGTTATGGGACTTAGAATACAGTTTGAAAGACAAAAGAATATGCCTTTCCCTAACTTAAGAGAGTATTCTAATCTTTTTGGTGTAAATGATGAAATATTAAAATATGCTAAAAAGGATGTTCTTGTTATGCATCCAGGTCCTGTAAATAGAGGTGTTGAGCTTAGTACAGAAGTTATTGACGGCAAACATTCAGTTATTAATGTTCAGGTTAAAAACGGTGTTGCTGTTAGAATGGCTGTATTAAAACTTTTAACAGAGGCTAACAGAAAATAAGGGAGGGTTATTGATGAGTAGTATTTTAATTAAAAAGGGTAGACTTGTTGACCCAAAGAATAATATTGATGCTATTAAAGATGTGCTTGTTGTTGACGGCAAGGTTGCTAAAATTGAGGATAGCTTAAATGATAGTGCTGACAAGGTAATTGATGCATCAGGTCTTGTTGTTATGCCTGGCTTAATTGACCTTCACGTTCACTTTAGAGAGCCTGGCTATGAAAAGAAGGAAACTATAGCTACTGGTTCAAGAGCTGCTGCTATGGGTGGCTTTACAACTGTTTGTGCTATGCCTAACACAAACCCTGTTACTGACAATGCTATTATGATTGAGTACGCTTTAAGCCCTAATAGAAATGCAGTAATTAATGTTCTTCCTATTGGTGCAATTACTAAGGGTCAAAAGAGTGAAGAACTTGCAGATATTGGTCAAATGGCTGCTGCTGGTGCTTGTGCTTTATCTGAAGACGGCAAGTCTGTTTATGACCCAGCATTAATGAAAAATGCAATGAGATATTCTAAAATGTTTAATCTCCCTATTTTTGACCACTGCGAAGAAATTACTCTTGCAAAGGGTTCAATGAATGCTGGTGACAGAGCTTCTATACTTGGTTTAAAGGGTATTGGCGATGACTCTGAAGAAATAATGGTATCAAGAGATATTATACTTGCTAAGACTACTGGTGCTAAACTTCATATTTGTCACATTAGTACAGAAGGTAGTGTTGAGCAGGTTAAAAATGCTAAAGCAATGGGACTTCCTGTAACAGCTGAGGTTGCTCCACATCACTTTACTCTTTGTGATGAAGATATTAAGGATTATGACTCTAACTTTAAGATGAACCCACCTTTAAGAAGTCGTAAGGACCTTGAAATTATTAGACAGGCTATAAAGGACAATATTATAGAAGTAATTGCTACTGACCACGCTCCTCATCACATTGATGATAAGAATTGCGAATTTGAAAAGGCAGCAAATGGTATAATAGGTCTTGAAACAAGTTTTGCTCTTTCTTACACAGAGCTTGTTGAAAGTGGCTTGATTTCATTTAGTGATATGTTAGCTAAAATGACATCAAATCCAGCAGATGTATTAGGCTGTGATAAGGGTCAGCTTGCTATTGGTGCAACAGCTGATATAGCTATAGCTGATATAGACAATAAATATACTATTGATGTAAACACAATGGTATCTAAGGCTAAAAACACTCCTTTTGGCGGTAGAGAAGTAAAGGGTAAAATACTTTACACTATTTGCGGCGGCGAGGTTGTTGTAGATAATGGTAAATTAACTAAATAGGAGGAAAGAAATGATTATTGATAAGCTTATTGAAAAAATTAAGGCTACTGGTAATCCTACAGTTGTTGGTTTAGACCCTAGACTTAATTTTATTCCAAACTTTATTACTGAAAAATATTATGCAAAATATGGCAATACTCCAAAGGCTGTAGCTAAGTCAATGTACAAGTTTAACAAGTGCATTATTGACGCTGTATATGACATTGTGCCTGCTGTAAAGCCACAAATTGCTATGTATGAAAGATACGGCATTGAAGGTTTAAAGGCTTATGACAAGACTTGTAAGTATGCTAAGAAAAAGGGTCTTATTGTTATAGGTGATATAAAGAGAAGTGATATTGCTTCAACAGCTGAAGCATATTCTGACGGTCATATTGGCAAGGTTGATATTAACGGTTGTGAATATGATAGCTTTGCTCAGGATTTTATTACTTTAAATCCATACTTAGGTTCTGACTCAATTACTCCTTTCTTAAAGGATTGTGAGGCTTATGAAAAGGGCTTATTTGTACTTGCTAAAACTTCTAACCCTAACAGTGGTGAAATTCAGGATTTACTTGTTGACGGCACTCCTATTTATGAAAAGGTTGGTGCTTTAATTGAGAAGTGGGGCGAAAGCACAAGAGGTCAGTATGGCTTTAGTTCAGTAGGTGCTGTAGTTGGTGCTACTCACCCAGCACAGGCTAAGAGATTAAGAGAAGTTATGCCTCACACATTCTTCCTTGTACCTGGTTATGGTGCACAGGGTGGTAAGGCTGAGGATTTGGCAGTTTGCTTTAATGAGGACGGCTTAGGTGCTATTGTAAATTCTTCAAGAGGTATTATTGCTGCCCACACTAAGGACCAGTATAAGTCTTGTTACACAGATGAAAGAGATTTTGCTCTTGCTGCTAGACAGGCTTGTATAGATATGAAAAATGATTTAAGGAGATGTATTTAACCATGAAAAAAACCATTAAAGCTGAGTTAATACTTGAAAATGGCGTTAAATTTAAGGGTAATGCATTTGGCTATATTAAGGAAACTGTTGGTGAAGTTGTTTTCACAACAGGTATGACAGGTTATCAGGAAACATTAACTGACCCTTCATTTGCTGGCCAGATTGTAACAATGACTTATCCACTTATCGGTAACTATGGTATTAACCTTGAGGATATGGAAAGTAGAAAGCCTTTCTTAAAGGGTTTTATTGTAAGAGAAAAATGTGATGTTCCTAACAACTGGAGATGTGAAATGGACCTTGAGGACTTCCTTTATCAGAACAAGATTATGGGTCTTGAAGGCATTGACACAAGAGCTCTTACAAGAGTTTTAAGAGATAATGGTACTATGAGAGGTATCATTACTACTAGAGTTGATGACCTTACTCCTAGCCAGATTAAGCAGAAGTTTGATACTTATACTAATGCTTATGCTGTTAAGGAAGTTACTATTGATGAGCCTTACACTATTAGTGGTCCTAGCACTCATCTTGCAGTTTTAGACTGTGGTATTAAGCAGGGTATTTTAAGAGATTTAGCTAAGAGAGGCTGCAAGTTAAGCGTATTCCCAGCTTTTACATCAGCTGAAGAAATGCTTGCTGTTAATCCAGATGCTATCTTCTTAGGCAATGGCCCTGGCGACCCTAAGGATATTCCTACAGTTATTGATACTGTTAAGACTCTTATTGACTCAGGTATTCCTGTACTTGGTATTTGTCTTGGTCACCAGCTTATTAGTCTTGCTTTAGGTTGCAACACTAAGAGATTAAAGTTTGGTCACCACGGTGGAAATCACCCAGTTAAGGACTTAAAGACTGGCAGAGTATACATTACAAGCCAGAACCACGAGTTCGTTGTTTGTGACTTAAATGATGATGTTGAGCCAACATTTATTAATGTAAATGATGGTAGTATTGAAGGTATCAGACATAAGACTAAGCCTATTTATTCAGTTCAGTTCCACCCTGAGGCTAGTCCTGGACCTCTTGATACACAGGTATTATTTGATAGATTTTTAAAGATTATTGAGGAGGTGAAGACTCATGCCTAAGGATAATTCCATAAAGAAGGTTTTAGTTATTGGTTCTGGTCCTATTGTTATCGGTCAGGCTGCAGAGTTTGACTACTCAGGTACTCAGGCTTGCCAGTCACTTAAGGAGGAAGGTGTTGAGGTTGTTCTTGTAAACTCTAACCCTGCCACTATTATGACTGACCTTGGTATGGCACATTATACTTATATTGAGCCTCTTACTATAGATTTTATTGAAAAGGTTATTGCTAAGGAAAGACCAGATAGTATCATCGCTGGTATGGGTGGTCAGACAGGTCTTAACTTAAGCTGTGAATTATATGATGCTGGTATTCTTGACAAGTACAATGTTAGAGTTATCGGTACTTCTATTGACTCTATTAAAGAGGGTGAAGATAGAGATAGCTTTAAGCAGTTAATGGAAAGAACTAATCAGCCTATTGTTGAAAGTGATATTGTAACTGATGTTGAGTCTGCTGTTGATTTTGCTAACAAAATTGGTTATCCAGTTATTGTAAGACCTGCTTATACACTTGGTGGTACAGGTGGTGGTATTGCAGCTACTGAACTTGAATTAAGAGAAATTTGTACTCAAGGTTTACACCTTTCAAGAGTTGGTCAGGTACTTATTGAAAAGAGTATTGCTGGCTGGAAGGAAATTGAGTTTGAGGTAATGAGAGATGGTGCTGGCAACTGTATTACAGTTTGTAGTATGGAAAATGTTGACCCTGTTGGTGTACATACAGGCGATAGTATTGTAGTTGCACCTGCACAGACTTTATCAGACAGAGAATATCAGATGTTAAGAAGTGCTGCTATTAACATCATTAACTCAATTGAAATCAAGGGTGGTTGTAATGTACAGTTTGCATTAGACCCTAACAGCTATAATTATGCTGTTATCGAAATCAACCCTAGAGTTTCTCGTTCATCTGCTCTTGCATCTAAGGCAACTGGTTACCCTATTGCTAAGGTTGCTGCTAAGATTGCTTTAGGCTATAATCTTGATGAAATTAAAAATGCTGTAACTGGCAAGACATTTGCTTGCTTTGAGCCAACAATTGACTATGTTGTATTAAAGTTCCCAAGATGGCCATTTGATAAGTTCTTTGGTGCTAAGAGAACTCTTGGTACAAAGATGATGGCAACTGGTGAAATTATGTCAATTGGTAAGAGCTTTGAGGCTGCTTTATTAAAGGGTATCCGTTCTCTTGAAATCGGTCAGTATGGTCTTGAAAGAAAGAGTGCTAAGGGTCTTAGCCTTGATGAATTAAAGAAGAGAGTTGTTAAGCCTGATGATGAGAGATTATTCTATCTTGCAGAAATGTTAAGAAGAGGCTACAAGGTTGAAAAGGTTTGCCAGATTACTGGTATGGACTTATTCTTTATCCACAAGATTTACAAGATTGTTGAAATGGAAGAAACTCTTAAGGGTATGAAACTTGAGGACTTCAATGAAGAAAACTTAAGATACTTTAAGGAAATGGGCTTCTCTGATAAGGCTATTAGTAAGTTTGTTGGTTGTATTCCACCTAGCATTTATGAATTGAGAAAGAAGTGGAATATTATGCCTGTATTTAAGATGGTTGATACTTGTGCAGGCGAGTTTGAGGCTGTTACTCCTTATTATTACTCAAGCTACGATAGCGAAACTGAGGTTGTTGTAAGTGATAAGAAGAAGGTAATGGTTATTGGTTCTGGTCCTATTAGAATTGGTCAGGGTATTGAGTTCGACTATTGTTCAGTTCATTCAATTATGGCTTTAAAGAAGGCTGGTATTGAAACAATTATTGTTAATAACAACCCTGAAACTGTTTCTACAGACTTTGATACAGCTGATAAGCTTTACTTTGAACCTCTTACAGAAGAAGATGTATTAAATGTAGTTGAAACTGAAAAGCCAGACGGTGTTATTCTTCAGTTTGGTGGTCAGACTGCAATTAAACTTGCAAACTTCTTTGACGAAATGAATATTCCTATCTTAGGTACATTACCAAAGCATATTGATGAAGCTGAGGATAGAGAAAAGTTTGATGCTGTACTTGAAAAGCTTGGTATTGCTAGACCTAAGGGTAAGGGTGTATTTACTCTTAAGGAAGGTATTGAAACAGCTGAGGCTCTTGGTTATCCTGTACTTGTTAGACCTAGTTATGTATTAGGTGGTCAGGGTATGGAAATCACTCATAATGAGGAAGAACTTTCACTTTACCTTAATGAGGCATTTGAAAGAGATAGCAAGAACCCTGTTCTTATTGATAGATATTTAAGCGGTAGAGAAATTGAAGTTGATGCTATTTGTGATGGTACTGATGTATTTATCCCTGGTATTATGGAGCATCTTGAAAGAGCTGGTGTTCACTCTGGTGATAGTATTTCAATTTACCCACCACAGCATATTTCTGATGACATTAAGGAGCAAATTCTTGATGTAACTAAGAAACTTTCTATTGCTCTTAATGTAATTGGTATGGTTAATATTCAGTTTATTGAGTTTAAGGGTGAGCTTAACATTATCGAAGTAAATCCTCGTTCTTCAAGAACTGTACCTTATATTACTAAGGTTACTGGTGTACCTGTTATTGATGTTGCTACTAGAGTTATGCTTGGTGACAAACTTGCTGATATGGGTTATAAGACTGGTATCGGTTCTGAACCAGATGTTGTTGCTGTTAAGGTTCCTGTATTCTCAACTGAAAAGCTTCCACAGGTTGAAGTTAGTTTAGGACCTGAAATGAGGTCTACTGGTGAAGTTTTAGGTGTAGGTAAAAATCTTGAAAATGCACTTTATAAGGGCTTTATTGCTGCTGGTATGACTGTTCCTACAGCAGGTAGCACTATTCTTGCAACTATTTCTAGCAAGGACCACGATGAATTTGTTAAACTTGCTAAGAAGTGTGTTGAACTTGGTTGTAACTTCCTTGCTACAAAGGGTACAGCTAAGGCTTTAAATGACAACGGTATTAAGTGCAAGGTTGTTAAGAAGATTAGTGAAGGCGTTCCTAATATTATTGATACTATTAGAAGTGGTGTTGTTGATTTAGCTGTTGATATTCCTAAGAAGGCTAATGATACTCATTCTGATGGCTTTAAGATTAGAAGAACTGCTGTTGAAAGTGATGTAACTCTTATTACTGCTATGGATACATTTGCTGCTATGGTTGAAGTTATGGGTAAGGATATTGACCAGAGTAAGCTTGATATATTCGATATTAATAGAGATATGAGAGAAGAAAAGTAATTTTTCTGAAGTTTATTTAAGGGAGAGCGAGGCTCTCCCTTTTTTGTATGTGTATGTTGTGACCTATTAGTTAGTAAGCTGACAGCTCCCTTAGAAGTGGAGCTAAAGGGTTAATATTTAGTTGTACTTGTAACAACTGCGAATGGGTTCATTTGTAGGGGCGAGCATTGCTCGTCCTTTAAGCTATTGTATATAATGAATGGGTGGGTTGTAGGAGTGAACATCAGCATTTTTGCTATGCAAAAACCAATCTTTCAGTGCAATATATTCGTCTGTTAATTAGTTAATTGTAGTAGTTACATTGGGCGAACACTGTTCGCCCCTACAAGTAAGGTGTACAATTGTTTATAGGGCAATAACATTTACCTTCCCTTATAAGGAAGGTGGCAACGGAAGGTTGACGGAAGGGTTTCCGGTATTTAGTACTTATTATTTAAAGATAGAACCCCCTCAGTCAGCAAGCTGACAGCCCCCCTAGGAGTGGAGCTAAAGGGTTAATATTTAGTTGTACTTGTAACAACTGCGAATGGGTTCATTTGTAGGGGCGAGCATTGCTCGTCCTTTAAGCTATTGTATATAATGAACAGATAGGTTGTAGGAGTGAACATCAGCATTTTTGCTACGCAAAAACCAATCCTACGGATTTGCCCATAAATCTTTCAGTGCAATACGCTTGTCCTTTATAACTTAAACTATTTATCCTATCAAACTAAAAATTATCATCTAATTCAACATTAACCATTTCACCGGTTATAGGGTGATTAAAAACTAACTTACAAGCACAAAGAGCAGGTGTAACACCTCTTTTATGTTTAAATTGGCTATTATATTTAACATCACCCCAAAGAGGAGCATTTATTGAAGCAAACTGCACTCGTATTTGATGATGTCTACCGGTTTTTAAATTAATTTCAACTTTATTTACATCTTTCCTTTTTTCTATTAATTTATAATCAAGAATAGCAATTTTACTTCCCGCAGTACCTTTATTTACTATTTTAGAAATATTAAGTCTACTATTTTTCATTAAATAACTTTCAATGTGTCCCTCATTTTCAACATTGCCACAAACTAATGCGTGATATATTTTTGTTATGCTATGTTCTTGTACCATTTTTGTTAGTTTATCAGCAGTATTTTTATCTTTAGCAAATAACACCAATCCTTTAACAGGTCTATCTAATCTAGTTAATATATACACATCATTTTTAGTATGTGCCTTTGCTTGGTCACTTAGGCTTTCAACTCCACTTTGGTCAGGTTGTGAAGGTTGTCCTGGGGCTTTATTAGCTATTAATATATATTTATCTTCAAATAAAATTTCCATAAGTTCACCTCATTTATATTTTATTAAAATCATAATTGAAAAGTAAAACAATGTCAATATTTCAATTAAAGTTTTTTTTAACACTGTGACTCCTTCGACAAATAAGCGTTGGTCAAAATATTATACTAGCTTATGTAAGGAGGTTAAGACAAATGACAAACAAAATGAGGGAGTGGGCTAAAAGCTATAGACTAACCTATGGTGTCATAGCCTTTATGCTGGGGCGTTTGGAATTTTTTGGTGTAGTCAATCCTATAATTATTGGTTATGCCTCTGTATTTTGTTACAAGTCGGGGTTTTATACAATAATTATATCGTCAATACTTGGCTTATTAACGGTTACAGGCGATATGTACATATCTCGCTATATTATTGCTTTATTAATAATGAGCATTTTTCATATATTAGGTACTGACAAATACAAGCAGGGTTATACGGCTGGTCTTGCAATTCTTACTGGTGGCTTAATGTTTGCTATGTATTATGATTTTTCGTTGTTTTTTGCAATGATGTCGGTGGTGGAAGCAGTTTTAGCAGTTGCTCTCAATACTATTCTGCGTGAAAATATTGGGTTTCTCAATATTATTGATGTAGAAGCCAACCAAACTGAGGAATATCCTAAAGAGGTTCAGAGGATTGTTGGGGAAAGGTTGAAAACTGTTGCTGCTGCCTTTGAAAGAGTATCTAAAAGTTGTCAAAGGGCTTATCAAGCTGTTATTCCTGATAATAGTGATGAAGAAAAGCGAGAAATATTTGACAAAATAACAGAAATTAGCTGTAAGGGTTGCTCTAATGTGGAGAACTGTTGGCACAAAAATTGCGTTAGCACTTATAAATCAATTTATAAGGCAATAGGCATTTGGCTTGAAAGGGGAGAAATAAGCAAAGATGCTTTAAGTGATACATTTATTGCAGAGTGTAGTAGGTGGAATAAAATTGTTACCTCTGCCAATGGATATATTCAAATGTATAGAGAGCAAGTTATATGGCGTGAGAGAATAAAAAGTGTAAAATTGTTGGCAGTTCAGCAATTATCTGATGCAAGCAGAGTAATTGAGGGATTGATGGAAGAAGTTACACAAAATATGAATATTGACCGAGAATTAAGCACTAAAATATATAAGGGTCTTACAAAAAAAATGGTAGAAAGTGCAGTTGCTCTTTATATTAATAATAGGTTGGAAATTTATATTACATTAAAAAATTGTCACAATTGCAATAGTTGTAATAATAGTATAATTCCTAGGTTAAGAGAAATACTTGATATGGACTTTGTTAATGTTAATAAAAGCTGTGTTATTGAAAACAAGACCTGTGTGTTGCATCTTGTGGAAAAGCCTAGATTAAGATTAAATATATATTCTAACGGAGTGCATAAAGAGAATAGTGAAATTTCTGGTGATAGTTATACATATTTGCAACTTGATAAGGGCAAATATTTGCTGGCTTTAGCTGACGGTATGGGTAGTGGAGAGTTGGCAAGAGAGGAAAGTGCTGCTTCTATTGAAATGTATGAGGATTTTGCATCGGCAGGATTTAATAGAGAAACTATTTTAGAGGCTATTAATTCTGTTCTTCTTCTTGATGAAGGTAGGGAGTGTTTTTCTACTCTTGATATTTGCACTGTAGATTTGTATAGCGGTGAGGCAGAATTTATTAAAATTGGAGCTGTTTCAACATTTATAGCAAAGGGGAGAAATGTTGAAGTTCTTAGTTCATCATCTTTGCCTGTTGGTATATTGGGCAAGGTTGACAGAGAAATTTTTAATAAAACCCTTGCCAAAGGTGATATAATCGTAATGCTAACTGACGGGGTAATTGACTCAAGAGGTGGCTCTATTAGGAGTGAGGATTGGATTAAATCTGCTATTAAAGAAAGACGAGATAATAACCCTAAGCATATTGCAGAGGATTTGCTAAATAAAGCTAAGGAAAATTATAACGGTACTATTAAAGATGATATGACTGTTCTTGTGGCTGTAGTTGTGTAATAAAATAGGACTGCAACAAATTAATATAAAAGTCAATTGTTGCAGTCCTTTAAGTTAATTATATTTTTTAGTCCTCATCAAAGTGAAGAACGCCGATAAATGGTAAATTTCTATATCTTTGAGCATAGTCAAGACCGTAGCCTACAATAAATTCATCAGGAATATCGAAGCCTGTCCAATCAACATTTACTTCAAATTCTCTTCTTTCTGGCTTGTCAAATAAAGTACAGAGCTTAATTGACTTTGGCTTCTTGCTGCTTAAGTATTCAATAAGATAGTGTAAAGTTCTACCACTATCAATAATATCTTCAACAATAAGGATATTTTCGCCTTCAATAGGGTCATCTAAGTCCTTTAAAATTTGAATGTTGCCACTTGATTCAGTAGAGTTGCCATAGCTTGAAACAGCCATAAAGTCAAACTTAACAGGTAAGTCAAGATTTTTAACAAGGTCAACCATAAACATAACTGCACCCTTAAGTACGCAGATAGTTTTTACTTCCTCACCCTTGTAAGATTCAGTAATTTCCTTTGCTATTTCTTGAACTCTAGCTTTTAATGTTTCTTCTGAAATAAGTGTTGTAACTCTTTCTTTCATTTTAAACCTCCCATAAATTTAAGTATATTATATTTGTGCTTTCTTGATTTGCCTTAAAATAGGCAGATGTTTTCATATCTTTTACCCATATAACATCATTACCTTGAACAAGGAGAGGAATAGTATCTCTTTTGCTTAAAGGTATTTTTTCGTCAATAAACAATTTTTTTATTGACTTTGAGCCGTTATATAAGGTTATTTTGTCGCCTGTTTGTCTTGACCTGACAAATAAATTTATTTTATTTATTTTATCATAATCTAAAGGAATAGTACAGACATTTTTATTATTTTCGTGTAGATTATTGTTAGAAATACAAATTCCTATACCTATATCCTTTAAAGTGTATGCCTTTTCAATTTCAATATTGTAGGAAAAATCTTTTTTATCTATTGTTTTGCAGAAATAAATACTATTATGTTCTCTTATTGCTCTTAAGCCATTAGGAAGTTCAATAGTTTTGCCACTTTCTTTGTTTATAAGTGATAGTACATTTTCTACATGGTCGTAGGATATATCGTGTAAGTCAGCAGAATAATCAACAAAACCTAATCTTATAACCCTTCTTTGAATAACTTTGTCATATTTTTTTAGTATATCTATATCTATTCTTTTTGGCTCAATTTCACAAGCCTTATAGGCTTTTATAGCTTCTTTATTCATATAGCTGTCTTCATCAGCCATAAGTTCAGCAGTTCGTGCCATAGTTACAGCTATATTTTCGTTAAAGTTTTTTTGTATTTCTGGTATAATATTAAGTCGTATTTTATTTCTTGTATATTCTTCAATAGCATTTGTGGAGTCTGTGCAAAATTTAAGCCCTTTATTTTTGCAATATTCTTCAATTTCTGCTCTTGAAATATTTATAAGGGGTCTTATAATTCTATCCCTTGATGCAGATATGCCACCTAAACCTTTAATGCCTGTTCCTCTGAAAAAACGCATAAGCATAGTTTCGCAGTTGTCATTTAAGTTGTGAGCAACAGCAATTTTGCCTGTTGAACCGGATACAGCATAAAAAGCGTCGTATCTTAATTTTCTGCCCATTTCTTCAACTGTAAGACCGTTTTCTTTTGCTAATTTTTCAACTTCATAGCTAAAAACCTTAATGTTGTTACCATAGTGTTTGGCAAGATTGATGACATAGTTCTCATCTCTTTTTGCTTCTTCTCCTCGTATATTGTGGTTAATATGAACAAGGGTAATGTTAAGGTTGTATTGGTCTTTTATGGAGTTTAATATGTCTGTTAGACAAACTGAGTCTGCACCACCAGATACTCCTATTACAATACTATCGCCAAAGGATAGCATATTGTATTTTTTTATTGTAGCTATAACTTTATTTAGCATTGTGTTTCTCCTTGACATATTTTTTGTTGGGATGGAAACCCCTCAGTCAGCAAGCTGACAGCTCCCCTAGAAGTGGAGCTAAACTGTTAATTCTTAGGTGTTCATTTACCATATAAGAACAGGTTATTTGTAGGGGCGAACAGAGTTCGCCTGTTAATTAGTTAATTGTAATAGTTACATTTTGGGCGATTACTAATCGCCCCTACAATTAAGGTATGGTTTGCTTATTTAATTATCTGTAGGGCAACATCATTTACCTTCCCTTATAGGGAAGGTGGCAACCAAAGGTTGACAGAAGGGTTTCCGATATTACCTATTACTTATTATCTAAAGATAGAAACCCCTCAGTCAGCAAGCTGACAGCTCCCCTAGAAGTGGAGCTAAACTGTTAATTCTTAGGTGTTCATTTACCATATAAGAACAGGTTATTTGTAGGGGCGAACAGAGTTCGCCTGTTAATTAGTTAATTGTAATAGTTACATTTTGGGCGATTACTAATCGCCCCTACAATTAAGGTTTAGTTTGCTTATTTAATTATCTGTAGAGCAACATCATTTACCTTCCCTCATAGGGAAGGTGGCAACCGAAGGTTGACGGAAGGGTTTCCGATATTACCTATTACTTATTATCTAAAGATAGAACCCCCTCAGTCACTGGGTGCCAGCTCCCCTAAGAGTGGAGCTAAACTGTTAATTCTTAGCTGTTCATTTACAATATAAGAACAGGTTATTTGTAGGGGCGAGCATTGCTCGTCCGTTAATTAGTTAATTGTAATCGTCCGTTACATCTATAAATTAAAAAATCCTCAAAACTAAAGTTTTGAGGATTGATACGGAGTAAGAGAGATTTGAACTCTCGCGCCGCGCAAACGACCTACTCCCTTAGCAGGGGAGCCCCTTCAGCCACTTGGGTATTACTCCAAAAGATGATATACTGTGTTGTCATTCACAACACTTCATAAGTATATCATAGGGTGAGTGGTTTTGTCAAGTGTTTTTTTATAAAAAAACAAAAAAAGTTAAACCAGATACTAAACTAATGAGCCAGCCACAAATAACATCATAAGGATAATGAACGCCAGTCATCACTCTTGTTAAACCAGTCATAAATGCAAACAACACAAAACACGGAACTAATACTGGGCAAATAATTATAAAACTTAGTGATATTATCATAGCACTACAAGCGTGATTGCTAGGAAAAGAACCGTTATTTTTATGGTCTACAAGTTTAACAACATCATCTCTATTAAATGGTCTAGGCTTATTTAATATTTTTCTTAATATAGTGTTAAACAAAAGGGTAAAGAAAGGAACGGCTATTACTTTAACCATTCCCTCTCTGCCACTTAAATATAAACAAAATACACCTATAGCATAAATACTCATAAATGCAGGTCTAGATAACCCTGACACAAATATAGCAAAATGTTTAGCTAATTCATTAGTAACTGTGTAATAGTATATCTTATTAAAAAGTTTATTATTCATTCCAGATACCGTCAAATACAAATGTTGCAGGACCTGTCATATAAACGTGGTTATCCTTTTCACTCCACTCAATAGTAAGGTTACCACCTAAAAGTTTAACTGTAACAGGAACTCTAGGACACTTGCCTTGTAAATTGGCAGCAACAACAGTTGCACAAGTACCAGTGCCACAAGCCCAAGTTTCGCCAGCACCTCTTTCCCAAACTCTCATATTAAGATGAGTTTCGTCAACAAATTCAACAAATTCAACATTTGTCTTTCTAGGGAAAGCAGGGTTAGTTTCAAGGCTTGGACCATAGTAATCAACACCAAAGTCCTTAACAGGAGTGTCAATAAATGTAACTGCGTGAGGATTACCCATTGATACACAAGTAAATTCAAAATCTTTGCCCTGAGAATTAAGTTTTAAGTCCATAACAGCCTTAAATCCAGCGACCTTAGACTCCTTAGCTTCGCCATTAACAGGAACTTCACTAGGCTCTAAAATAGGTTCGCCCATATCAACAGTAAGCATTTCAGCCTCGCCCTGTTCATTGAGCTTAACTTCAATAACCTTGATACCAGCAAGTGTTTCAAGTCTAATAGGGTTCTTTTTAACAATGCCTCTGTCGTAAACATAACGACCTACACATCTTGAAGCGTTACCACACATTTCAGCTTCTGAACCGTCAGAGTTAAACATTCTCATTCTGCAATCAGCAACATTAGGGTCACTTGGAGGACAAATAAGAACAAGACCGTCAGAACCTACACCAAAGTGTCTGTCGCTCATAGCCTGAGCTAACTTGTTAGGGTCAACAACTCTTTCTTCAAAACAGTTTACATAAACATAGTCATTGCCACAACCGTGCATTTTTGTAAATTTCATTATAATATCACTCTCCTGTTTTTTATTTCTTTTTATATAAAGATAACATAAAATTATGTATAGTTCAAGAAAAATATATAAATACATTTAGAAAAAATAATTGTTTTGTCACATATTATCAACTTTTAAATTAATATATTAAATTGGCTCAAAATTTGTGTAAAATTGGCATAAAGTTTTTGTGCAATACTTATAAAACGACAAAAAAACTGTTTGACTTTTATTGTTAATTGTGTTATTCTTGAAATACAGTAAGTAACGGATAGTTATTTGCTGAGAATAATTTTTATTTTTTTTATTTTTTTAGGAGGAACTGTTAAATGAAGCAAGGAACAGTTAAGTGGTTTAACGCTGAGAAGGGTTTTGGTTTTATTTCAACTGAAGACGGTAACGATGTATTCGTTCATTTCTCTGCTATCCAGTCAGAAGGCTACAAGACATTAGATGAAGGTCAGAAGGTTGAATTTGACATCGTTGACGGTGCAAAGGGTCCTCAGGCTGCAAATGTAGTTCGTTTATAATCAGTAGTTAATATTTAATGTAGATTTTTATATTTATATAGATTTTTATTTTATTTTTAAATTTTGGTTATAACAAAAGGAGCTGTTTTTTCAGCTCCTTTTTTCTTAGTTATTTTTTTCTTCGTGATATTCTTTTTCAGTATTTACATTCCAAATATTATTCTTATCTTTTTTGCCAGTAATAATGTTATTAACTGTTTCAAAAGCTGTAACCATACTATGGTCCATATTGTTGTATCTATGCTGACCATTTCTACCTACACAGTAAAGATTGTCAAATGTATTAAGATAATCAATAAGTTTATCAATATCATTATATGTATCAAAATATGCAGGATAAGCCTTTTTAACTCTTTCTCTATGAGCGTCCATTACTTCATCAGCTGTTGAAAGCACACCCATTTTAACAAGTTCATTTGATGCAAGTTTAATAGCTTCATCATCAGTTAAGTTCCAGAAATTATCACCTTCGTTACAGAAGTATTCAAGACCAATCCATACTGTATCATCTGGCTTTTCAACCATATAAGGTGACCAGTTGTTAAATATCTGTATTCTACCTAACTTAACACCAACATCTTGAACATAAATCCAGCAGTCTGGAACAATATTATTAAGAGTTTTAATATCTGTTTTATTAACAAGGTTTAATTTTTTGGCAAGTATACCAATTGTAACAAAGTCACGATAAGGTAAGCCGTTTGCAATATCAAGTTCTTCCTTAGGCATAACATCTTTCATACCGTTAGCAAGGTCTTTAAGTGGCATTGAAGAAATGAAAATATCACCTGTCATTGTTTCAGTTTTACCGTCTTTAACATATTCAACAGAAACAATTTTGTTATTTTCTGTGTTAATTTTGTTTACAGAGGCATTTTTAATAATTGTGCCACCCATATTTTCAATTTCTGCTGCGGCAGTTTCCCAAAGCTGACCTGGACCATATTTAGGATAAATAAATTCTTCAATAAGAGATGTTTCAACTTTTCTATTTTTGCCAGGGAAAATTTTAGAAATCATATCCTTTAATACAGCAACAATAGAAAGTCCCTTTACTCTTTGAGAACCCCAGTCTGCTGAAATTTCTCTAGGGTGTCTACCCCATAACTTTTCTGTATAACCTTCAAAGAACATTGAGTAGAGAACTCTACCAAAACGGTTAATATAGAAATTTTCAAGGCAATCTTCTTTTTTCTTGAATATCATAGCCTTAATATAACTAAAGCCTGCCTTTAATGTTCTGAAAAAGCCCATGTTAACAAGTGTCTGCATTTTTAATGTAACAGGATAGTCAAAAAACTTTTTAAGATAGTATATTCTTGAAACTCGGTGTCTTTTAAGCATAACTCTATCTTCTGTTTCAGGGTCAGGTCCACCAGGTGTAAGAGTTTTTTCTCTGCCAAGCTTTTTGTCATCGTAAGAAGGAGAACCCTGCATAGGAACAAGGTCTGTCCACCATTTCATAACACTTTCGTCTTTTGAGAAAAATCTGTGACCACCAATATCCATTCTGTTACCTTTGTAGCGAACGGTTCTTGATATACCACCTATAGCACCACTTTCTTCTAATATAGTGACCTTTGCGTCCTTATCCTTTTTTAAAAGCTCATAGGCTGCTGTAAGTCCTGCAGGACCTGCACCTATAATAACAACATTTTTCATTTTTAGACTTCCTCCTGTTTATTTGTAAAGTAATATTTTTCTTGCTAAATAATTGTAAACAAGTACAATAGCAGATACAATTATTTTAGCGGCGTATTTATTGATTATTTTAATAAATAGCATCATTAACAATATGTTTAAGAAATAGCCAATTATACCAATAACAGTATAGGCTGTAAATTCTGCTGTAGTGCTTTTTACAACAGCTTCTTCTGTAAACACAAATTTTTTAGAAAGTATGAAATTTGTTATAAGTCCCATTATAAAACCTGCTGTTGTAGCTAGTACAACACTTAATTTAGTATCAGGTAAAATAAGGCTGACTATAACAAAAAACATATAATCAACAACAAACGCTATACCACCAACAAATGCGTAGCGAAAAAATTTGATTAAACCGTTTTCGGTAGGTTTAAAGAAAAGACCGTTAAAGTCCAGCTTAATTGCAAGCTGAAAAAGTTCTTTCATATTATATCCCTCTTTTTTACAATATAGGCTTTATTATAACACAATTCCTTTAAAAAGAAAAGGTCATATTTTTTTACTATAACCAAAATTGTATTGCTGTAGCTATTTTCCAATATACCTCAGGGTTAGTATCCATAGGACCGTAAGTAGTGACACCTAAAGTGATTAAAAATGCTATAACCATTGTATAAATAAAACAAATTGGCATTGTGCAATTTAATAACTTGCAATATTCTCCTTCACTATATTTAGTATAGAGAGCAAATAATGTAGCTATTGCAGATAATGAGAATAACCAAATAAAGTCAAGAGAATATCTTGGTAAAACACCACCCATTAATCCGTCAGCAACAGCAATTAATAAACCGAATACTGCAAAAAGAACTGTTACACTAAATATTTTGTGTTCCTTTAAAGTAGCTTTAACCTTTGGCATAAACAAAATAAGCCAAACAATAGGTTGAAGGAACAATAAACCACCATACATACTTTCTACATAATTAGACCCCATAAAGTTTGAATCTGTTACTGTACTAATAATGTATGGGAATATACCTTTTATATTTAATGGTTGTAAAATGTAGAGGAATATACCTTGAGGTATTCTTCCTAAACAAAGCCCTCTTGATGTTAAGTCGTTTGTAGTAAGATTATAAGTTGCACCAAAATCAGTTGGAGAACCAAATCTTGCATAGTTGTAATGGAACATAAAAAGTGCAAATATTACTATTGGTACTACAAAAAGCAATGTATTAGCAATGCTTGTCTTTGAAAATAGCTTTCTATCCTTAAATACAGTATTCCAAAATATAGGTATAGCTGTAAATATAACTAAAAGTAACTGTGGTCTACAGCCAGCAATAAGTGCCATACATATTGAGCCAATTAATAACTTTGGCTTGCTTAATGTATAGTCATTATCTTTTTCTTTAAAGGCTGTCAACCAACAGAAAAGACCACTTATTGCAAATGTAAGTCCTGTAAATATTGGCAATGAATACATATCAGGCCAAACCATTAAAAATGCTGTACCTATACCATTTATAAATATTGTTGTTGCCATAAGATATATAAGTAGTGGTATTGACTTTTTGTCAGACTTAAATCTAATAGCTAGAGCATATATAAGTAAATAGCTCATTATTACAAATATTGGTACTAATGTCATTATGCTAGCAAAAGGACTAACATTGTTTTCAGTAATTAACTTAACTGGTATATTAAATAAAAGGGCTGGTACTATACCAAAGTACACATAATATTTACCTTCATAATAAGCGTGGTCCCAGTTGGCTGTTGCTCCAGCATTATTTCTTGCTGCTGGGTCATAAGGGTTTTCAAGCTCTGCTAGCTTTGGGTCAGCATCATCACTAACATAGTAATGACCGTCAAGTATAGCATCTGCTAATTCGTTATACTGATTTTGCCAGCTAACTGTGTTGTAAACATACATTGGATTTATATGACCTGCTGTCATCATTACAGCTATTTGTAAAGCAATTAAAACAGGTATAAGTATTCTTTGTTTACTGCTTTTAATATTTAATTTATAGTTATAAAATTTTGACTTTGGTCTTATTATGTACAAAAGACCTATAGCAACAAGTATTACAATTACTCTTATAAGGCTAAAGTGGAAAGGAACATTTTTATTAATTGTTATAGAATTAATAACTAATTCTTTATCCCTAACATCTTTAAACTCAATACTCATATTTTTTGTTTCACCCTTTAAGTTAAGGGGAATGTATTTAGTTTTTTCGATTGTAGATATAATGCTTCTATCTGGCATACTGATACCGTTCATATTGCCTTTATCATCAGCATTAATTTTTACCTTAATTTGTTTATTTCTTTTGTTATCTTTTTTTGCATTAAAATCTGCGCCGATATTTACAAATGTATTTTCAGCATCTATGTACACATTTTTTATTTCTTGGTTAATGTCGTAAAATCTAATAGTGCCGTTATCCTCATTAAATCTAAAATGAGAGTTGCCTAATACACTTATGTTTCCGTCTACCGTGCAATCTTCTAAATTAATAGGCTCATAGCCCATAGTTGTGAAAAATCTGAAATTAAATACAAATATTTCAGCAACAATTACTATTAATAATGTTAAACTAACAATAAGTTTTTTGTCTTTTGCCTTATTGTTAGTTTTATTGGTTTTTGGTTTCATTTATGCCACCTCTTTATTAATCTTTTACATAAGTAGTTTATATTATTATTATATTTATGTCAAGAAATAAGTTAATTCATTTTATAATTGCATTTTAACAAAATTTAATATATAATTATAAGAAACTAAATATTTTATGCGTTGTATCCTATTTTATGTTATTAGATTTCTCTGCTTTTAACATTTGGGAACAGCAGCAAGGAGGATTTTATTATGACACAACAGAGAGAAAAAACTCGTAGTTTAGTGGAAATGGCACTCTTTATGGCTATTATTGTAGTGTTAGCTATTACACCTTTGGGTTATATTCCACTTGGCTTTATGAACGCAACTACTGTTCACATTCCTGTTATTATTGCAGGCATTGTTTTAGGTTGGAAAAAAGGTGCTTTTTGTGGCTTTGTATTTGGCTTGACTAGCTTTATAAATGCAACATTTAGAAGTGCTAGTGTATTATCATTTCTTTTTACACCGTTTAAACCTTTTGGTAACGGTTGGAGCCTTGTTATAGCTTTTGTACCTAGAATATTAATTGGCGTTGTTGCTTTTTTTGTTTTTAAGGCTTTATTTAATGTTACTAAGAAAAAGAGTATTTCTATGTTTTTAGCTGGCGTGGCTGGCTCAATGACTAACACTATTTTAGTAATGGGTATGGCATATTTATTCTTTGCTGAGCCTTATGCTGAAAAAACTAACATTGCTGTTGAAGGTGTGTTAAAGGCTGTAGCAACAGTAATGGTTGTAAATGGTATACCTGAGGCAGTTATTGCTGGTATAATAGCATCTGCTGTGTGTGCTGCATTAATGGCAACTTTTAAAAATAGACTTAATTAATTGTTGAGGAAATAAATATGATATTAGCAATAGATATTGGAAACACGAATATTGTAATTGGGTGTATTACTGATGGCAATGTTGATTTTATGGCTAGACTTTCTACTAATAGAATAAAGACTGAGGACGAATACGGCGTTGAAATAATGAATGTACTCAAACTTTATAATGCTGATAGAAGAAAGTTTGAAGGTGGTATTATATCATCTGTTGTGCCACCTGTGCTTGCTGCTATTAAATTGGCTGTTAAAAAGGTAATAGGTCACGAGCCTTTAGTTGTTGGCCCTGGTATTAAGACAGGTCTTAACATACTTATGGACGACCCTGGCACTGTTGGTAGTGACAGAATTGTTAGTGCTGTAGCAGCACTTACTATGTACAAGCCTCCTATATTAATAGTAGATATGGGTACAGCTACAACTATTGATACTGTTGATGCAAAGGGTAATTACATAGGTGGCTGTATTATGCCTGGTGTAGGCATAAGTTTGCAGGCTCTTTCATCAAGAACTGCCCAATTGCCAGCTATTAGTTTTGAAAGACCTAAAAAGGCTATTGGCAAAAATACTGTTGATTGTATGAAAAGTGGTGTAGTCTTTGGTACAGCTGGTATGATTGATGGTTGTGTTGAAAGAATGGAGGAGGAGCTTGGTCAAAAGTGCAAGGTTATTATTACTGGTGGTTTAGGTAAAAACTTTGCTGAAATTTGTAAGGGCGACTATGTTTATGATGAAAAACTTTTGCTTAAAGGTTTATCTATAATTTACAATAAAAATAAGGGTAAATAATGTTCTGCTGGGAGGCATATTATGGATGTTTTAAATGAGGCTGTAGGTCTTGCTGATGAAATAGCTAATGTAATTAAAAATAGTCAAATTTATAAAGATTATCACAAAGCACTTGATAAAATCAAGGAAGACGCTGAAACTATGGAAAAAATTAAACAGCTTAAAATAAAACACTTAGACTATGCCAACGAGAGAATGAAGGGTATTGAGGATTTTAATAAAGAAAAGTATATTTCGCAGGAATTTTATAAGGTTATGCTGAATGAAGATGTAAGAATTTATTTCACTAATGAGGCTAAACTTATTAAGTTAATTACAGATGTTTATTCAAGAGTAGCTGAAAACTGCTCTTTAAATGTATTTATGTAGGTGTGCTTATGGAAGGTTATATTAGGTCAGGCAGTGCTAACATATATTATGCTATATATGGTGAAGAAAACACAGAACCTTTAGTTCTTCTTCACGGTAATGGTGAAAGCAGTCAACACTTTCAAAAACTTATACCACTTCTTGCTGATAAGTACAAGGTTATTACTATTGACAGCAGAGGTCACGGTAAGTCTGATTTTGGTGGAAATCAACTTTCACTTGGTACTATGGCTGTGGATTTGGTAAATGTTATTGAGGAGCTTAATATTGGCAAGGTTAATATTGTAGGTTTTAGTGATGGTGCAAATATTGCTATGCTTACAGCTATTAAAAACAGTGACATTGTTAAAAAAGCTGTTTTTATTGGTGGCAACTATAATTTTTGGGGATTAAAGCCTATTACTGGAATATTAATTGCTGTTGGTTATTTTTGCAGTGCTGCTGGTGCTTTCTTTGACTCAAGAAATAAATTTAATAAGGAATATTTTTCACTTATGCTTAAAGAGCCTGCTCTTAAAAAAAATACCCTTAAGTATATAAAAGCACCTGTTCTTGTTATAAATGGCAACAAGGATATGATTAAGACAAGCCACGCAAAGGCTATGGCTGATACTATTCCTAAGGGTGAGTTGAAAATTGTAAATGGTGACCATTTCTGGATATATAGAAAGCCTGAGGAGGCGTCTAATATTATTAAGAAATTTATAGGTTAGTGAATTATGGAAGTCGGTACAGTAATGTGCCGATTTTTTTGTATAAAAATTTTGTTGTAACTATTGACATTACAACTAAGCTGTGGTAATATATTGTTGTAACAAACGATATTACAACGAAAAGGAGATAAAGTTATGAACAAAATTGTAGAAGAACTTAAAAAGACTAATGTATTTTATGTAGCAACTGTAGATGGTGACCAGCCACGAGTTAGACCTTTTTCAAGTGTGACTGAATTTGAGGGTAGTGTTTATATTTGTACTAACAATACTAAGGACTGCTATGCTCAGTTAATAGCCAATCCAAAGGTTGAAATTTGTGGTATGAATAGCGACGGTACTTGGGTTAGAGTCTATGGCAATGTTATAAGAGATGATAGAGATGAGGCTAGAAAGGCTATGTTAGATGACCCAACTGGTCCTAGCAACTTATATACTTTAGGTGACGGCATTTTTGAAGTATTTCGTATTGATAATGCTGTTTGTACTAAGTATTCATTTAGAGAAGAACCTGTTATTATTAAATAATTAATGAGGTGAAATTATGAGAGCTGAGGAAATACTTTTGACTTTGCAAAAAGACATTCATACTGTAATTATGGCGACAAATGATGAAAATAACAATCCTATTACTTGTGCTATTGATATTATGCTTTGTGAAAATAGTAAGCTGTATTTCCTTACAGCTCGTGGTAAAGCCTTTTATAATCGTTTAATGAATAACAAATTTGTTGCTTTAACTGGAATAAAGGGTGAAAGCACTATGACTTCTGTTGCAATTAGCCTTCAAGGTAAGGTTAGAAATATTGGCAGTAATAAACTAGATGAAATTTTTAAAGTCAATCCCTATATGGCGGAAATTTATGCTAGTGAAAAGTCAAGAAATGTTTTGGAAGTCTTTGAAATTTATGAGCTTAATGGTGAATATTTTGATTTGAGCCAAAAACCTATTTTTAGACAAAGTTTTTCTGTAGGAAGTAATGAAAAAAATATAAATGGATATTTTATAACAGATAAATGTGTTGGCTGCGGAAATTGTTATGATAGTTGCCCACAAAGCTGTATTAATACTTCAACTATTCCTGCTGTTATTAAGCAAGAACATTGCCTTCATTGCGGAAAATGTGCAGAAGTCTGTTCCTATAATGCTGTTGTGAGAAAATAATATACTTTTGAATATAAATGCTGATTTGTAACTTTTTAGTATAAGTCAGCATTTTTGTGTTTTGTGTTGAAAATGAAATAAGCCAGTGGTATAATGGGGAAGTTAATTGATGCTTATGTAAGTTTTATTACAAACATTAATTTAAGGAGGCTAATATGAATAATAATATAATAATAAGAAAATATGAGCCAAAAGATGTTGAATTAATGGTACATATATGGAATGAAGTTGTTGATGAAGGTGTTGCCTTTCCTCAAGAAGAATTTTTGACAAGTGAAAGTGGAGCAAAGTTTTTTGCTGAACAAAGTTATTGCGGTGTGGCTGAAGATACATCAACAGGTGTTGTTTTAGGTTTATACATACTTCACCCTAATAATATTGGCAGATGTGGTCATATATGCAATGCTAGCTACGCTGTGGCATCAAATCTTAGAGGCTTACATATTGGTGAAAAATTAGTTAGAGATTGTATAAAGCAAGCTGGTAATATTGGATTTAAAATATTGCAGTTTAATGCAGTAGTAGCTAATAATACTAGAGCTAGACATTTATATGAAAAAATAGGTTTTAAGCCTTTAGGTGTAATACCAAAGGGTTTTAGATTAAAAAGTGGTCAATATGAGGATATTTGTCCTTATTACATAGAGGTGTAATAATATGTCATTAACAAAAGTAAGAGAATATTTGAAAAAATATGATATGGATAACAGAATTGTTGAATTTGATGTATCATCAGCTACAGTTAAAGAGGCTGCCGAGGCAATAAATTGTACAGAAGGTGAAATTGCAAAAACATTGTCATTTATTGTTGATGATAAGCCAATTTTAATTGTAGTGGCTGGTGATTGCAAAATTGATAACAAAAAATACAAGACAGAATTTTCAACAAAGGCTAAAATGATTGCTTTTGATGATGTTGAAAAAATAATAGGCCACGGTGTAGGTGGAGTTTGTCCTTTTGGTGTAAATGAGGGCGTAACTATTTATTTAGATACTTCATTGAAAAAATATGATGTTGTATATCCAGCTTGTGGAAGTTCAAACAGTGCTATTAAAATAACTGTTGATGAATTGGAGAAAGTGTCAAACTATGTTAAGTGGGTTGATGTTTGCAAGCATATTGAACAATAGGTGAGTGGAAAGTAATTTAGAAGTCTATTATTGCTTTTTATGTTTTTTTAGGAGCATCAATAGTTTTGATTTATAAAATTAGAAAAATTTACAATGTGGTTTTAGTTCTTATGCTATTAATTATTGGGTGTAAGCTATGTAACTATGGATTAAGTGCTTTAAATGCCGATTAATGATATTTTATATTGTTAATCGGCATTTGTTAATATAATATAAATATTTGTTGAGGATTGAAACAAAATGTGGTAAAATATCATTATATTAATCTTGGATGGTGAATTGATTGAAAAATAATAAAAAAAATAACAGAGCATATAAATTAGCTATACTTATGGCTATAATGCTTGTTCTTATTATACTTACATTTAAGCTAATATTTAAAAATCAAGACATAGACCAAATTAGAGAAATATTGAAAACGGCTCAACCTTTTTATATAGCTTTGGCTATAGGTGCAATTACGCTGTATGTGTTCTTGGGAGGATATGCCATTAAGATACCTATTGACTCAATGGGTTACAAAATGCCATACAGAGCTTGTTTTAAATATTCGTTGACAGAAATATATTTTAGTGGGGTTACGCCATCTAACACAGGCGGTCAGCCAATGATTGCTGTATCAATGAAAAACGATAATTATAAGTTTGCCGATATTGCAATGGTGCTTATGGCTGTGACTGCTATTTATAAAATAGGTCTAATGCTCATAGTTGCTGTGTTATTGCTTTGTAATTTTACTTATGTATTTCATATTATGGGTTATGTTAGATTTTTGTTTTATTTAGGACTTATTATTAATATAGTTTTTGTAGGCTTGTTAATTTTACTTATGTTTTCTAATCATATATTTTGGATAGTTGAAAAAGTTGTGTTTAAAATATTAGTAAAGCTACATATAGTTAAAAATAAGGAAAAATTTAGAGCTAAAATTATAGAGCAAAAACAAAAGTATGGTCAATGTGCAGAATTTTTTAGGGGAAATCCTATTGTTGTTATTAAGATGTTTATTGCACTTATAGCACAAAGACTTGCTCAACTTGTTGTGACCTATTTTGTTTATAAGTCTTTTGGCTTAACTGGTACTAGCTTGTTTCAAATACTTGCAATTCAAACAGTCTTATCATTATCTGTTGAAATGATGCCTTTGCCAGGAGCTGTAGGTGTTACAGAAAGTGTGTTTATACTGTTGTATGACGATGTGTTTGGAAAGTTGTTGGTTTATCCAGCTTTGCTTTTAACAAGAGGTATTAATTTTTATTTGCCTTTTATAGTTAGTACAATTTATATTTTTGCAAGATTTTTAAGAAGCTTGCTTTTTAATGGGAGGAATAAAGATGTTGGGTTATTATAATTATACAGTTTATTTAACTTATGTGGGGCTTATATCTGCTGTGTTTGGTATGATGGAAGCATTACAAAGAAATCCTAGAGTTGCTGTACTATGTCTTATGTTTTGTGGTCTATGCGATATGTTTGACGGAACTATTGCCAGAACTCACAAAACAAGAACAGATGATGAAAAATCTTTTGGTATACAGATTGACTCACTTTGTGATTTAGTATGCTTTGGTATTTTCCCTGTTGTTATAGGTTTTTCAATTGGTGTTAAAAGTGTATTTGGGGTTATATGTATGGCATTTTATGCTTTAGCTGCTGTTATAAGACTTGGTTATTTTAATGTACAGGAAATAAACAGAACTAAGGAAACTACAGAAAAAAGAAAATATTACACTGGTTTACCAGTTACATCTATAGCTATATTGTTGCCAACATTTTTGTTGTTAGATATTCCTACTAAATTTTCTATGGTTAGACTTTATAGTCTTTGTTTGTTGCTTGTTGGTATTGCTTTTATAAGTAAGATTAAAATTAAAAAGCCTTACTTCTATAGTATGATAGTTTGTGCATTATTTGGCGTTGTTATTTTCTTCCTTTTTTATAGATTTGGAGGAAGAATTGGATGGTAAAACTTTATAATACACTATGGGGCAGATTTTTGTTAAAATTTATTACATTGCCCTTTATTTCTAATTTAGCTGGAAAAATACTTGATAGCAAAATTTCTTGCATTGCAATTAAGCCTTTTATAAAAAACAATGGCATTGATATGACTGACTTTGTTTGGGAAAAGTGGAAAAGTTTTAATGATTTTTTTACTAGAAAGGTTAAGATAGATGCAAGACCTATTGATATGAGTGAAAACGCATTTATTAGTCCTTGTGACGGACTTTTAAGTATTTATAATATTGATGATAAAACAATAATGAATATTAAAGGTTCTTATTATAATGTAGAAACACTTCTTAATAATGAGAAAATTGCAGAAGAATATAAAAATGGCTTGTGCTTTGTTTATAGGCTTACTCCTAGCCACTACCACAGATATTGTTATTTAGACAGTGGTTCTAAGGGAAAAAATATTCATATAAATGGTGTGTACCATACAGTACAGCCTTTTGCTGTTGAAAATATGCCGGTATATAGAATGAACACAAGAGAATATACTATACTTAACACAGACAATTTTGGCAAAGTTATATTTATGGAAGTTGGAGCTTTAATGGTTGGACGAATATGTAACTACCATAATGAATATACATTTAATAGAGGGGACGAAAAAGGACGATTTGAATTTGGAGGCTCAACTATAATAGTTATTGTAAAAGAAAACACTGTTAAAGTTAATAATGACATTTTAGAATATAATGGAGAATTTCCTGTGAAAATGGGAGAAAAGATAGGTATAAATTTAACAAGGTAAATAAATGAAAAAAATTGTAAATTCTCTTGACAAAATTCTAATGGTCTGTTAAAATTACCTTAATTGATAGTTAATGGTGTTGATTGAGATAAGGATAATTTCTTAAGTGCTTTACAGAGAGCTGTCATTTGCTGGAAGACAGTATGCTACAGATTTTATCTATCACTCAGGAGCTTTCCCTCGGAACTGATTTGTCTTAGTATGAGTGGAACGGATGCCCCGTTATAGGCAAAAGGTTTGATTGAACCTGCTGAGGAGTATATAGTGATGTATACTTAAACGAGGGTGGTAACACGATAATTCGTCCCTGACTTTTATTGGTCAGGGGCTTTTTTATTGCATTTTTTGTCTTGTTTACAAATTATTTAATAAAAATTTATGTAAAATGTCAAAAAATAGCAAATACTCTGTTGAATAATTTGTTGATTTGGTTTATAATTATATATCAGACAGGCATTATCTTTTGTTTTATAGGTAATGAGTGACAAATTTATACTTATGGAAACTTGTTTTCCATATATTATGTATAGAGTATACAGAAAGGAAGGAGAAAATGAACAGACATATCTTATCTATACTGGTTGACAATCAGGCAGGTGTTCTTAATAGAGTCTGCGGTCTCTTTTCTAGGAGAGGCTACAACATCGAAACATTAAGTGTAGGTGTGACTGAAGATGCCAATATTTCAAGAATAACAGTTCAAGTTGACTGCGATGATATGACTATTGAACAGATAGTTAAGCAGGTTGACAAGCTTGTTGATGTTATAAGAGTAGTTGAGCTTCATTCAGACCACGGTGTGTTTAGAGAGCTTGCTTTAATTAAAGTAGCTGCTAAGCCTCAGCAAAGGTCCGAAATCGCTAGTATGGTTGATATTTATAGAGCCAACATTATTGATGTTGCTAGTGAATCACTTACTATTGAAATTACTGGTAAGCCAAGTAAGATTGAAGCCTTTGAGGCTCTTATGGAGGCTTATGGTATTAAAGAAGTTGTAAGGACAGGTCTTACTGGTCTTTGTAGAGGTAACAATCCTATTAGAAAGACTAGAGAAGATTGGTAATTTACTTTGAAAATACTGTAGTAGATTTCTGCTGCAATATATCTTGTTTAAGCTATGCTTTTGCAAGAGCCTGCATTGCAGGTATAAATTTTATTTATAATATTATTTTTTAGGAGGCAATTGAAAATGTCAAATGCAAGAATATTTTATCAGGATGATTGTAATTTAAGCTTACTTGATGGTAAGACTATTGCTGTTATCGGTTATGGTTCACAGGGTCACGCTCACGCTTTAAATGCTAAGGAGTCTGGCTGTAATGTAATCATCGGTTTATACGAAGGTAGTAAGTCTTGGAAGAAAGCTGAGGAGCAGGGTTTTGAAGTTTATACTGCTGCTGAGGCTGCTAAGAAGGCTGACATCATTATGATTCTTATTAATGATGAATTACAGGCTGCAATGTACAAGAAGGATATTGAACCAAACCTTGAAGCTGGTAATATGTTAATGTTTGCTCACGGTTTTAACATTCACTTTGGTTGTATTAAGCCACCTAAGGATGTTGATGTTACTATGATAGCTCCTAAGGGCCCTGGTCACACTGTAAGAAGTGAATATCAGGCTGGTAAGGGTGTTCCTTGTTTAGTAGCTGTTGAGCAGGATGCAACAGGCAAGGCTCTTGATTTAGCTTTAGCTTACGCTTTAGCTATTGGTGGTGCTAGAGCTGGTGTTCTTGAAACTACATTCAGAACTGAAACTGAAACTGACTTATTTGGTGAGCAGGCTGTTCTTTGTGGTGGTGTTTGTGCTCTTATGCAGGCTGGTTTTGAAACTCTTTGCGAAGCTGGTTATGACCCAAGAAATGCTTACTTCGAGTGTATCCACGAAATGAAGTTAATCGTTGACTTAATTTATCAGTCAGGTTTTGCTGGTATGAGATACTCAATTTCTAACACTGCTGAATATGGTGACTACATTACTGGTCCTAAGATTATCACAGAAGATACTAAGAAGGCTATGAAGAAGGTTCTTTCTGATATTCAGGATGGTACATTTGCTAAGGACTTCTTATTAGATATGTCTGATGCTGGTGGTCAGGTTCACTTCAAGGCTATGAGAAAGTTAGCTGCTGAACATTCTTCTGAAAAGGTTGGCGAAGAAATCAGAAAGCTTTATAGCTGGAATGGCGAAGATAAGTTAATCAACAACTAATCTTCAAATTAAATTTGTAAAATGCATTGCATAAGGCGAGGGAATAGACAAGACACAGACAGGATATTTCCCCACCTTTTGCTGTGTTTTAAAAAAATCTTCAAAGCAAAGCATTTTTCCTCTTTGCTTTAAGAGAAGGCAATATTTAAGGGAAAACCCCTAAAACGAAATGGAGGCAAAAAGTATGGAAAAAAGAAGAAAAATTACTTGGTTCACACAGTTTGCTTATGGCTGTGGTAACCTCTTAGGTAGTGGCCCTCTTGCTATCACAAGTGCTTGGTTACTTATCTACTTGACAACTGTGTGTCAGATGGATCCAGTTAAGGCTGGTACAATCGTTGGTCTTCCAACACTTTTCGATGTTATCTTAAACCCTGTTATGGGTTACATCACTGACAACTTCTACAAGACTGCTATCGGTAGAAAGTTTGGTCGTAGAAGATTCTTTATTTTAATTGGTATTCCACTTATGTTGGTTTATCCATTAATGTGGTACCCAACTACTAGTTTCTGGTATCACTTACTTACATTCCTTGCATTTGAGTTAATTTACACAAGTGTAATGATTCCTTACGAAACACTTGCTGTTGAAATGACAAGTGATTTCAATATGAGAACTTACCTTACTGGTTCTAAGGCTGCTATGGGTAAGATTGCAAACTTCCTTGCATCTGCTATCCCTGCTTTATTCTTCTCAATTTATGGTGAGTCAAATGATGACTGGAAACCTTATGTATTCACAGCTTGTACTTACTGTGCAATTATGATGATTTCTCTCCTTTTACTCTACCTTAACTCTTGGGAAAGAAGACCTGAATTTGTTAAGACTGAAAACACAACAGGTTTAGGCGAAGGTCTTAAGAAGTTATTTGTTGATAACTTATCAACTCTTAAGGTTAAGACATTTAGACATCACTTAGGTATGTACCTTTTCGGTTTTGGTGCTGAATGGTTATTCGCATCTACATTTACATACTTCGTAGTTTATGCTTTACACAATCAGAAGGCATTTGCTGCTGAAATGAACAGTATGTCTGCTATTTTACAGTTAATCTCTACATTTGTTTGTATGGCAGCTGTAGCTAAGATGGGCTTCAAGAAGCCTTACATCGCTGCTTTAGGCGTTGTTATTGTAGCCGTATTAGGTTATGTATTTACTGCATTCTTTGGTTATCACGAAGCAGTACCTCTTATTATCATCATCACTGCAGTATTCGGTTTAGGTACTGGTGCTGTTTACTACATCCCATGGAGTACATATACATTTATGGCCGATGTTGATGAAGTTGTTACCGACCGTAGAAGAGAAGGTGTTTACGCTGGTGCTATGACTATGGCTGGTAAGTTAATGAGATTCGTAGTTGTTCAGTCTTTAGGTTTCATCCTTGCAGCTAACGGCTTCGATAAGAAGGCTGATACTCAGCCAGAGTCAGCTATTATGGCTATTATCCTTGTATTATTAATCGGTGTTTGTGGTCTTGCAATTATTGGTATCTACTTCACTATTAGAATGAAGCTTGACCATAAGACTCACCAGATTATCATTGATGAGGTTCAGAGAATTCATAATGGTGGTAAGATGGAAGATGTTGACCCACAGGTTAAGAAGGTTTGTGAAGCTCTTACTGGTTTCAAGTATGAAGAGTGTTTCGGTAACAACAAGGTTGGTTACCACCCAGACGAAAACTACTTTACACCTAAGAACATTGGTATCGTTATTTTATTCATCGTTATCATCGTTGTATTATTCACAAAGATGTATGGTCTTTGGTAGGATATAAACTTTAATAGTTTTATACTTTATTTTTTACTGCTGCATCACTTCGTGGTGCAGCAATAATTTTAAAAGGAGGCAAATTGTGGGAAAGGTGACCATTTTTGACTCTACATTAAGAGATGGAGCACAGGCTGAGGGTGTATCTTTTAGTGTAGAGGACAAAATCAAAATAGTTAAGGCACTTGATGAACTTGGTGTGGGCTATGTTGAGGCTGGTAATCCTGGTTCTAATCCTAAGGATTTAGAGTTTTTTGAAAGAATACAGCAGGAAAAGCTTATAAACACTAAAGTTGCTGCCTTTGGAAGTACAAGAAGAAGAGGCATTTCACCCTCAGATGATGGAAATGTTCAGGCTTTGTTAGGAGCAGGGGTTGACACTGTTTCCATATTTGGAAAGTCTTGGGATTTTCACGTGACAGATATAATCAATGCAACTCTTCAAGAAAATATTGAAATGATTTATGACACTATTCTTTATCTTAAGGAACAAGGTAAGGAAGTAGTTTTTGATGCAGAGCATTTTTATGATGGGTATAAGAACAATGTTGACTATGCAATGAAAACCCTTGATGCTGCTGTACAAGCTGGGGCTGACTGCCTATGTCTATGTGACACTAATGGTGGTACTTTCCCAGATGAGATTTATGAAATAACTAAGGCTGTTGTTAAAAAATATGAAGTTGTTGTTGGTGTTCACGCTCACAATGATTGTGGTATGGCTGTTGCTAACACTATTATGGCTGTTAAGGCTGGTGCTAGACATATTCAAGGAACAATGACAGGATTTGGTGAAAGATGTGGCAATACTAATCTTTCTGCTGTAATTCCAAATTTACAGCTAAAAAGAGATTATCAATGTATTCCTAATGAAAATATGACAAAATTGACTCATATTTCAAGGGAAGTTAGTGAAATTGCTAATCTTAAATTAGATGAAAGAACTCCTTATGTTGGCAAAACAGCTTTTGCACATAAAGGCGGTATGCACGTAGATGGAGTTTGCAAAAATAGTAAGAGCTTTGAACACATTGACCCAACACTTGTTGGTAATGAACGAAAGTTCCTTACAAGTGAGGTTGCTGGCAGAACTACTATTCTTTCTATGATACAAAAAATAGCACCTAATATTGAAAAGAATTCACCAGAAACAACAAAGATAATTGATAGACTTAAGGCTCTTGAGTACGAAGGTTATCAATTTGAAGGTGCTGAGGGTGGTTTTGAACTTGTTATAAGAAAAGAGCTTGGAAAGTATAAACCATTTTTTGAGCTAGAAACTTTTAAAATAATAGGTGAACACCCAGAAACAAGTAAAAATCAAACAGCAACAGCTATGATTAAAATATCTGTTGATGGTAAAAAAGAAATTACAGCAGCAGAAGGTGAAGGTCCTGTTAATGCTCTTGATAAAGCATTAAGAAAGGCTCTTGAGGTATTTTATCCTGACCTATCAGATGTTCACTTGACTGATTATAAGGTAAGAGTTCTTGATAGTAATTCTGCTACTGCATCTAAGGTAAGAGTTCTTATAGAATCTTCTGATGGCAAAGATAGCTGGACAACTGTTGGTGTATCTAAGGATATAATAGAAGCCAGCTGGATAGCTCTTGTTGATTCTATTGAATATAAGTTAATAAAAGATATTGAAAAAAAGTTTAGACAATTTTTATAAAATCGCGGTAAAACCGCTACAATAAATTGATTTATCTAGGAGGACTAAAACTATGGGTATGACTATGACTCAAAAAATTTTAGCAGCTCACGCAGGTCTTGAGTCTGTTAAGGCTGGTCAGCTTATTGAAGCTAAGCTTGACCTTGTACTTGGTAATGATGTAACAACTCCTGTTGCTATTGATGCCTTTAACAAAATTGGTATTGATAAGGTGTTTGATAAGAATAAGGTAGCTATTGTACCTGACCACTTTACACCTAACAAGGATATTAAGTCAGCTGAACATTGTAAATGTGTTAGAGAGTTTGCTCACGATAAGGCAGTTAAGAACTACTTTGAAGTAGGTCAGATGGGTATTGAGCATTGTTTAATTCCAGAGGCTGGTCTTGCTGTTCCTGGTGATGTTATTATTGGTGCTGACTCACACACTTGTACATACGGTGCTTTAGGTGCATTCTCAACTGGTGTTGGTTCAACAGATATGGCTGTTGGTATGGCTAGAGGCGTTGCTTGGTTTAAGGTTCCAAGTGCTTTAAAGTTTGTTTTAAAGAATAAGCCAGCTAAGTGGGTAAGTGGTAAGGATATTATCCTCCATATTATTGGTATGATTGGTGTTGACGGTGCTTTATATAAGTCAATGGAATTTGCTGGTGATGGTCTTCAGTATCTTTCAATGGACGACAGATTTACTATTGCTAATATGGCTATTGAAGCTGGTGGCAAGAATGGTATCTTCCCTGTTGATGAAAAGACTCTTGAATATGTTAAGGAACATTCTCAGAAGACTCCAGCTGTATTTGAAGCTGATGAAGATGCAGTTTATGATGCAGTTTATGAAATTGACTTATCAACATTAAGACCTACAGTTGCATTCCCTCACTTACCAGAAAACACTAAGACTGTTGATGAAGCAAAGGGTCTTGAAATGGACCAGGTTGTTATTGGTTCTTGTACAAATGGTAGAATAAGTGATATGAGAGCTGCTGCTGAAATCTTAAAGGGTAAAAAGATTAATCCTAAGTTAAGAGTTATTATTCTTCCTGGTACTCAGAAGGTTTGGTTACAGTGTGTAGAAGAAGGCCTTGCTAAGATTTTTGTTGAAGCTGGTTGTGTATTCTCAACTCCAACTTGTGGTCCTTGTCTTGGTGGTCATATGGGTATTCTTGCTAAGGGCGAGAGAGCTTTATCTACTACTAACAGAAACTTTATTGGTCGTATGGGTCACCCAGAGTCAGAGGTTTACCTTTGCTCTCCAGCTGTAGCTGCTGCATCTGCTATTACAGGTGTTATTACTGACCCAGCAGAAGTTTAATAAATTAAAAAAATTGATTTTTAGGAGGATATATTATGAACGCTTGTGGTAAGGTTTTTAAATATGGCGATAACATTGATACTGATGTTATTATTCCAGCTAGATATTTGAATTCATCTGACCCTAAGGAGCTTGCAAAGCACTGTATGGAAGATGCTATTCATTCAACTGTTAAGTTTGTTGACAATGTTAAGGAAGGCGACATTATTGTTGCTGAAAAGAACTTTGGTTGTGGTTCTTCAAGAGAACACGCACCAATTGCTATTAAGGCTAGTGGCGTTTCTTGCGTAATTGCTAAGACTTTTGCTAGAATTTTCTACAGAAATGCTATTAACATTGGTTTACCTATTCTTGAATGTGATGAGGCTGCTGAAAAGATTGAAATGGGCGACGAGGTTGAGGTAGATTTTAACACTGGTGTTATTACTAACAAGACTAAGAACGAAACTTATCAGGCTGAGCCATTCCCTGAGTTTATGCAGGAAATGTTTAAGGTTGGCGGCTTAATTGAGCAGACTAAGGTAAAGTTAGGTTTATAATTTAATATTTTAAATATTTTTGAAAAGAGGTTTTTTTAATGAATTTTAAGATTGCTGTAGTTGCTGGTGACGGTATCGGCCCAGAAGTAATGGAACAAAATATAAATGTATTAAATGCTGTAGGCGAAAAGTTTGGTCATACATTTGAATATACACATGTATTAGCTGGTGGTTGTGCTATTGATAAGTTTGGCGAGCCACTTCCACAGGAAACTATTGATATTTGTAAGGCTAGCGACTCTGTACTTCTTGGTGCAGTTGGTGGTTGGCAGTGGGATACTCTTCCTGGTGACAAGAGACCTGAAAGAGCTTTACTTGGCTTAAGAGGTGCTTTAGGCTTATATGCTAACTTAAGACCTGCAACTTTACACGATGCTTTAAAGGACGCTTGCCCATTAAAGCCAGAGCTTGTTAAAGACGGCGTAGATATTATGGTTGTTAGAGAGCTTACTGGTGGTATGTACTTTGGCGAAAAGGGCAGAAAGCAGACTGATATGGGTGAGGCTGCTTATGATATTGAGCAGTATTCAGTTAAGGAAGTTGAAAGAATTGCAAGAACAGCTTTTGAAATTGCTAGAAAGAGAAATAAGCACGTTACAAATGTAGATAAGCAGAATGTTCTTGAGTCATCAAGACTTTGGAGAAGTGTTGTTCTTGAAGTTGCTAAAGATTATCCTGATGTTGAACTTGACCACTTATATGTAGATAACGCATCAATGCAGTTAATTATGAGACCAACTACATTTGATGTTATTGTAACTGGTAACATCTTTGGTGATATTTTATCTGATGAGGCTTCTCAGATGACTGGTTCAATTGGTATGCTTCCATCTGCTAGTTTAGGTGAAGGTACTCTTGGTATGTACGAGCCAGTTCACGGTTCTGCTCCTGATATTGCAGGCAAGGATATTGCTAACCCTATTGCTACTATTCTTTCTGGTGCTATGATGTTAAAGTATAGCTTTGGTTTACAGGAAGAAGCTAAGTGTATCGAAGATGCTGTAACTAAGGTTCTTAATGCTGGTTACAGAACTGGTGATATTATGAGCGAAGGTATGAAGCAGGTTGGTTGTAAGGAAATGGGCAAACTTGTTATTGAAAATCTTTAATATTTGTTTAAATATGGCTTAGTGTAAGGGTGGGGGTTTACTCCACCCTTATGTTTTTTATAGAAAAAGGCTAGATTAATTTGTAATAGTAGTAGTTTTTTGTAAGTAAAGGGGTATACTTATGTTAAATAGCTGCAAAACAAAATATCCAATTTTGATGGTACACGGTATGGGTTTTAGGGATAGAAAATACTTTAACTATTGGGGAAGAATTCCTAAAATCTTAAAAGAAAATGGTGCTGATATTTATTATGGACATCAAGATAGTAATGGTTCAATAGAAACTAATGCTTATGTTCTTAAAGATACTGTTGTGGATATTTTAAATGAAACAAAAGCTGATAAAGTTAATATTATTGCTCATTCTAAAGGTGGTCTTGATGCAAGATATATGATTTCTAGTCTTGGTATGGCTGAATATGTTGCAAGCCTTTCAACAATAAGTACGCCTCATAATGGCTCAATTACAATGGATAATATTTTAAAATTACCTAATATATTAATAAAAATTGGAGCAAAACTAGCCGATGTTTGGTTTAAAATTTTAGGAGATGAAAATCCAGATACATATAAGGTAATAAATCAGTTTACTACTATTTCGACTAAAAAATTTAATGAAAATAATAAAGATTGTAGTAATGTTTATTACCAAAGTTTTGCTTTTGTTATGAAAAGTCCATTAAGTGATTTTCTTATGTTTTTACCTAATATTGTTGTTAGCTTGTTTGAAGGGGAAAATGACGGCTTACTTGCTCCTAGAGCTACAAAGTGGACTAATTTTAGAGGAATTTATAGAGGCAATAGCAAAAGAGGCATCTCTCATTTAGATGAGGTTGATTTAAGACGACATAAATTGTCATCACAAAGAGGAAATGGTGTATCTGATATTACAGATATTTACAAAAGTATTGTTGAAGAATTAAGGGAAATGGGATATTAGCTGGTATTTTGCAATAGAAAATTGTTTTCATATTTGTAATTTATTAATATTTGTAAATGAATACTTATCTCTATTAACAATAGGGGTATAAAATGAATTAGTTAAAAAATAAATATTAATTTTATTAACAGCTATATAGTTGTTGACGAAATCGGATTTTTGTTGTATCCTAGAATAACAGTCTATTAAAATCGAAATATAAGATTGTTACTATATATTTAAGCTAAAATTTAAAATAAAGTTGAGATATATGTCGCCTATAGGCGAAGTAAATAAGGAGGAAATATTAAAATGATAAGTGACAGAGTAAAAAAAGGTCCAGATAAGACACCTCACCGTTCTTTATTTAAGGCAATGGGTTATACAGATGAGGAATTATCAAAGCCATTAATTGGTGTTGTTAATGCACAGAATGAAATTATACCAGGTCATATTCACCTTGATAATATTGCAAAGGCTGTTAAGGCTGGTATCCTTGCAGCAGGTGGTACTCCTATTGAAGTACCTGCTATTGGTGTTTGTGACGGTATTGCAATGGGTCATATTGGTATGCACTATTCTCTCCCAACAAGAGAATTAATTGCAGACTCTATTGAATGTCAGGCAACAGCTCACGCATTTGACGGTCTTGTACTTATTCCTAACTGTGATAAGATTGTTCCTGGTATGCTTATGGCTGCTGCTAGATTAAATATTCCAGCTATTGTATGTTCAGGTGGTCCAATGCTTGCAGGTCGTAAGGGTTGCGAAAAGCTTTCTCTTTCTAAGACTTTTGAAGCTGTTGGTGCTTATGAGGCTGGCTTAATTGATGATGCTGAATTAAAGCAGTTTGAAAACAAGTCTTGCCCAAGCTGTGGTTCTTGTTCAGGTATGTACACAGCTAACTCTATGAACTGTTTATCAGAAGTTATTGGTATGGCTTTACCAGGTAATGGTACAATTCCTGCTGTTTATGGTGATAGAATTGGTCTTGCTAAGCACGCAGGTATGCAGATTATGAAGCTTGTTGAAAACAATGTTAAGCCTAGAGATATTATGAATGAAAAGGCATTTAGAAATGCTCTTACTATGGATATGGCTCTTGGTTGTTCAACTAACTCAATGCTTCACCTTCCAGCTATTGCTCACGAGGCAGGTGTTGAATTAAATCTTGATATGGCTAATGAAATTAGCTCAAAGACACCTAACCTTTGCCATTTAGCTCCAGCTGGTTCTAATTATATTGAAGAATTAAATGAAGTTGGTGGTATTCCTGCTGTTATGAAGGAAATTAGTAAACTTGGTTTACTTCAGCTTGATAATCCAACTGTAACATTAAAGACTGTTGGCGAAAATATTGCTGACAAGAATGGTGCTGATGGTACTATTATTAGAACTGTTGAAAATCCATATTCAACAACTGGTGGTATTGCTGTATTAAGAGGTAACATTGCTCCAGACGGTTGTGTTGTTAAGAGAAGTGCTGTTGCTCCAGAAATGCTTAAGCACACTGGTCCTGCTAGAGTATTTAATTCAGAAGAAGATGCTATTGCAGCTATTTTCGGTGGCAAGATTGTTAAGGGTGATGTTGTTGTTATTGTTTACGAAGGTCCTAAGGGTGGCCCTGGTATGAGAGAAATGCTTTCTCCAACTTCAGCTTTAGCTGGTATGAAGCTTGACAAAGATGTTGCTCTTATTACAGATGGTCGTTTCTCAGGTGCATCAAGAGGTGCTAGTATTGGTCACGTTTCTCCAGAGGCTGCTTCTGGTGGTAACATTGGTCTTGTTAGAGAAGGCGACATTATCGACATTGATATAAATGGTGGTAAGATTAATGTTCAGGTAAGTGATGAAGAACTTGCTGAAAGAAGAAAGAATTGGGTTATTCCTGAGCCTAAGATTAAGACAGGTTACCTTGCTAGATATGCTAAACTTGTAAGTTCAGCTGACAAGGGTGCTGTATTAAGTTAATATATTTTAAGAGGGAGGATAATTATGTTATTAAACGGTTCTGAAATTTTGGTTGAATGCCTTAAGGAGCAGGGCGTTGATACTGTATTTGGTTATCCCGGAGGTGCTGTTTTAAATATATATGATGCTTTATATAAGCATCAGAATGAAATCAAGCATTATCTTACATCTCACGAGCAGGGTGCTGCTCACGCTGCTGATGGTTATGCCAGAGCAACTGGTAAGGTTGGTGTTTGTATTGCAACAAGTGGTCCGGGTGCGTGTAACTTAGTTACTGGTATTGCAACTGCTTATATGGATAGTATTCCTATGGTTGCTATTACTGGTAATGTATCATTGCCTTATCTTGGTAGAGATAGTTTTCAGGAAGTAGATATTACTGGTGTAACAATGCCTATTACAAAGCACAACTTTATTGTTAAGGATGTTACAAAACTTGCTGAAACTGTTAGAAAAGCTTTTTATATTGCTAAGAAGGGTCGTCCAGGTCCTGTTCTTATTGATATTACTAAGGATGTTACTGGTGCTTTGTGTGAATACACTCCAGAAAAGCCTGCTGTTATTGAAAGAAAAACAAAGACTATTACTGATGAAGATTTAAGTGCAGCTGTTGAGCTTATTAAGTCAGCTAAAAAGCCTTTCCTTTATTGTGGTGGTGGTTGCGTTAATTCAGAGGCTACTGAAGAAATAATGAAGTTTATTGATAGTCAGGATATTCCTGTTTCTTGCTCTGCAATGGGTCTTGGTGTAGTTCCTGCCGACCACCCTAATTATACTGGTATGATTGGTATGCACGGCACTAAAACATCTAATCTTCTTGCTAACGAGTGTGATTTATTTATTGCTATGGGTGCAAGATTTAGTGATAGAGTTGCTACTAATTTTAAAACTTTTGCACCAAATGCAAAGGTTCTACACATAGATATTGACCCAGCAGAAATTAATAAAAATATTATTACTGCTCAGTCAATTATCGGTGATGTTAATGAAATATTGAAGCGTCTTAATGATAGACTTGAAAAAACTGACCGTAAGGATTGGCTTAAGAAGGCTGATGAATACAAGGCACAGTATCCTTTAAGATATGAAGATGATGGTACTTTAAAACCTCAGTATATTATGGAAAGAATTAATGCTATCTGTAAGGGTGAGGAAATTATTGTTACAGAAGTTGGCCAGCATCAGATGTGGGCTTGTCAGTTTATTGAAAATAAGTATCCTAGACATTTCCTTACTTCAGGTGGTTTAGGTACTATGGGCTATGGCTTAGGTGCTGCTATTGGTGCTAAAGTTGGTCAGCCTGATAAGGTTGTATTTAATATTGCTGGTGACGGTTGTTTTTATATGAATCATATTGAAATGGCTACAGCTGTTGCTAATGATGTGCCTATTATTGAAGTTGTTATTAATAACCACGTTTTAGGTATGGTTAGACAGTGGCAGGATTTATTCTATGATGCAAGATATTCACAGACTAATCTTGATAAGGCTACAGACTTTGTTAAACTTGGTGAGGCTTATAAGGCTCAAGTTTATAATGTTACTAAGCCTGAAGAGGTTGATGATGCAATTAAGGGTGCTATTGCTTGTGGTAAGCCTGCACTTATTATTTGTGAAATTGGTAGAGATGAAAAGGTATTCCCTATGATTCCTGCTGGTAAGGGTTGTGATGATATGATTACTCTTGATGAGTATGAGGAAATGCAACAAAATTAATACATAAAATTTAAGGTTGTATGGTATTGGTATTGAATGTAAATTTAGTATCAAGTGCTGTACAGCCTTTTTTGTTTATTATTACTTTTTAAAATGGGGTGTGGATTGAAATAAAATCTATATTATGTTATAATATAAACTATATTTTGTGCGTAAATAGGAGAAAATAATGAAATTAGCAATAATAGGTGGTGGTGCATCAGGTATGGTGGCAGCCATTGAGGCATCACGAAACAATAAAGATATTGAAATTGTTATACTTGAGAAACTTGACAGAGTAGGAAAAAAGATACTAGCTACAGGTAATGGCAGATGTAATTTCAGCAATATGAATGCTTCTGTTGATAATTATTATGGCAAAGAAAGAAATTTTGTTTCTTATGCTCTTAATAAATTTGATGTTCACAATACTATTAATTTTTTTAATAACATTGGTGTATTTCCTAAGGAAGAAAAAAATGGAAAGTTATATCCATTTTCAGAACAAGCAACAGCTGTGTCAGATGCTTTAAGAAATGAAATTGCAAAACTAGGTATTGAAATTATAACTGGTTTTTGTGTAAGTGATATAAAAAGAAATAAGAAATTTTTTAAATTAGAGGCTAAAGATGGTAGAGTTATATTAGCTGAAAAAATAATTATAGCTGGAGGCGGTTGTGCATCACCTGCCTTAGGTTCTGATGGCTCTTGTTTCAAATTGTTAGAAAAAATGGGTCACAGACTTACAGAACTTAAACCAGCTCTTGTGCAGTTTAAAACAGACCCAACGGAAGTGAAAAGTTTGCAGGGTATTAAGTTTACTGGTAATGTTACTATTATTCATAAGGATAAAGCTATTGCTAGTGATTATGGTGAGGTTCTTTTTACTGATTATGGTATATCAGGTCCTCCTATATTTCAGTTATCAGCAAAAACTGCATTTAAGAAGAATGTTAAGGTTGCTTTAGACTTTATGCCAGAGTATTCACCAAAAGAGGTTTATGATATACTTGAAAGCCGAAAGGACTCATTAGGTCATTTGACAATGGAAAATTATTTTGTTGGTCTTTTAAATAAAAGAATTGGAAATCTTGTAGCTAAAAAATCAGGTATAGAAAAACTTTCCTATAAGGTTTGTGACCTTACAAAGCAACTTTTGTGGGCTATGGCATCATTAATTAAAGAGTATACTTTAGATATTACAGGTACAAAGGGTTTTCAAAATGCTCAAGTAACAGCTGGTGGTATAATGACAGAGGATTTTAATAATAAAACAATGGAGTCTAATATTGTGAAAGGACTTTACGCCTGTGGTGAAGTTTTAGATATTTATGGTGACTGTGGAGGATTTAATTTGCAGTGGGCTTGGAGTAGTGGTAGATTAGCTGGTATGTCTGCTGTAAATAAGGAGTAATATTATGCTTAAAATTTCTAATATAAAGATTTCAGTTAAACATAAAATAACAAATGACATTTTAATGAATAAATGTAGTAAAATCTTAAAGTGCAATAAAATTCATTCTGTTAAAATTGTTAAAAAGTCAATTGATGCTAGAGATAAAAATGATGTTCATTACAATATTTCTGTTGAAGTAAATGTTGATAATGAGCAAAAGTATTTAAAATTAAAAAATGTGTCACAGGCTAAATCTATTGAATACACCCCAATAACTGAAAGTAATTTTAATAAGCGACCTATAATTATTGGCTTTGGACCTGCTGGTATGTTTGCTGGTCTTACTCTTGCTAGAGCTGGTGCTAAACCTATTATATTTGAAAGAGGTTATGCTGTTGAGGATAGGCAAAAAGCTATAGATAAGTTTTGGTCTACAGGTGTACTTGATACTAAGTCCAATGTTCAATTTGGAGAAGGTGGTGCAGGTACTTTTTCTGATGGCAAATTGACTACTGGTATAAAAGATGTTCGTTGCCAATTTGTACTTAAGGAACTTGTTAAATTTGGAGCACCTAATGAAATTATGTATGAAGCTAAGCCTCATATTGGTACAGATAAACTTATAAACATTGTTAGAAACATAAGGGAAGAAATTATTTCATTAGGTGGAGAAATACACTTTGATAGCAGGGTAAGTTCTATTAATGTTGAAAATGGTGCTTTAAAATCTGTTGAAGTTAATGATAAAAATTATGATGCAGACAATGTTATTTTAGCTATTGGTCATTCTGCTCGTGATACATTTGAGGAACTTTATAAAAAAGGTGTAGATATTATACAAAAGTCATTTTCTATGGGTGTTAGAATTGAGCATAGTCAAGATATGATTAACAAGGCACAGTATGGAGAGTTTGCTAAATATCTTCCCGCTGCTGATTATAAACTTGTGGCTCATTTGCCTAATGGAAGAAGTGCATATACATTTTGTATGTGTCCAGGTGGTGTAGTTGTTGCAGCAGCCTCAGAGGAAAATAGAGTTGTAACAAATGGTATGAGTTATTACAAAAGAGATAAAGAAAATGCTAATGCAGCATTGCTTATTGGTGTCAACACAACTGACTTTGGCTCTGATTATCCTTTGGCTGGTATGGAATTACAGCGAAAAATAGAGGGGAGAGCTTTTGAAGTTGGTGGTAGCAATTACAATGCACCAGCACAAAAGGTTGGAGATTTTATTAAAAATGTGCCTTCTGAAAAAGCTGGAAAAATTACACCAAGTTATAAACCGTCAGTCAAATTTACTGATATAAGAAAAGTATTTCCGGATTTTATTAATGAGTCTATAGGGCTTGCTTTAACAGAGTTAGATAAAAAAATAAAAGGCTTTGCTAGTGATGATGCTGTTATGACTGCTGTTGAAAGCCGTTCTTCATCTCCTGTTAGAATAACTAGAGGTGATAACTATATGTCAACTAATGTAAAGGGACTTTATCCTTGTGGCGAGGGTTGTGGTTATGCTGGAGGTATAATGTCTGCTGCTGTTGATGGTGTTAGATGTGCAGAGGCATTGCTGCGTAATTAAAGTTTTATAATTATCATTTTGTGTATTTACAATAATTGATGTAATAAAGGATTTTGTTTTAATTACATTATACATTAGTTAAGTAAAAAAATTTTGAAAAAATAGTAGATTTTGGCTTAAAATAGTGGTATAATCTATACAATTATTATTTTAATTTTTTTAGGAGGAATTATATATGTTAAATGTTGTAAGTACAGATAAGGCTCCTGCTGCTATTGGACCATATTCACAGGGTGTTGTTTTAGATAATATTGTTTTTACATCAGGTCAGATTGCTATTAATCCAGCAAATGGTCAGATTGAGGCTGAAACTATTGAGGAGCAGACTGAACAGGTTATGAAGAACATTCAGGCTATTCTTGAAGCTGCTGGTACAGATATGACTAAGGCAGTTAAGACTACTTGTTTCCTTGCAAATATGGACGATTTTGCTAAGTTTAATGAAATTTATGGCAAGTATTTTACTACAAAGCCAGCTCGTTCTTGCGTAGCTGTTAAGACATTACCTAAGAATGTTCTTTGTGAAGTAGAAGTAATTGCAGCTAAGTAAGGAGTATTGTTATGTTGACATTAGATAAAGTTTACCACGCAGCCTATACTCTTAAAAGTGTTATAAGAGATACAGCTGTTATTCAAGCACCTAATATTAATCCAGATGCAGATGTTTATTTAAAGACAGAAAACTTGCAGATTACTGGTTCATTTAAGGTAAGAGGTGCTTATTATAAGATTTCACAGTTAAGTGAAGAAGAAAAGAAAAAGGGTGTTATTGCTTGTTCAGCTGGTAACCACGCTCAGGGTGTTGCTCTTGCAGCTACAGCTAACGGTATTAAGTCACTTATTTGTTTACCAGATGGTGCTCCTATTTCTAAGGTAGAGGCTACTAAGAGATATGGTGCTGATGTTTGCCTTGTTAAGGGTGTTTATGATGATGCTTATGCTAAGGCTATGGAATTAAAGGACGAAATGGGTTATACATTTATTCACCCATTTAATGATATTGATGTTATTGCTGGTCAGGGTACTATTGGTCTTGAAATTCTTGACCAAATTCCAGATTTAGATGCAGTTATTGTACCAATTGGTGGTGGTGGTCTTATTTCTGGTGTTGCCTTTGCTGTTAAGTCTTTAAATCCTAACTGTAAGGTATATGGTGTTCAGGCTGAGGGTGCTCCTTCAATGTTTAACTCAATTAAGAAGGGTGAAATTTGCAACCTTGACTCTGTTAAGACTATTGCAGATGGTATTGCTGTTAAAACTCCTGGTGACAATACATTTGATATTTGCTCTAAGTATGTTGATAAGATTGTAACTGTAAGTGATGACGAAGTTGCATCAGCTATTCTTGCTCTTATGGAACAGCAGAAACTTGTATCTGAGGGTGCTGGTGCTGTATCTGTTGCTGCAGCTATGTTTAATAAGGTTGATGTAAAGGGTAAGAAGGTTTGCTGTCTTATTTCTGGTGGTAATATTGATGTTACTATTTTATCAAGAGTTATTTCAAGAGGTCTTTTAAGCTCTGGTCGTTCACTTTCTATTAAGATTGAGCTTACAGATAAGCCAGGTCAACTTGAAGCAGTTTCAAGAATTGTTGCTGACTTAGGTGGTAATATTGTATCTATTTACCACGATAGATATGACTTAAATATTGATATTGTATCTTGTATTCTTGATTTAAGAATTGAAACAAGAGACCACGACCATATTAATGAAATTATTAATAAACTTAAAGCAGAAGGCTTTAAAATAGTTGAATAAAATTTGAAAAAAATTGTTGACAAGTTCAATTAAGTTTGATATAATAATAAACAATTAATGGTAGTTTAAAGCGAATGCTGTAAATGAAAGTTTACACATTCGCTTTTTTTGTGCGTAAAAACCATTAATATGGCAGATTATAAAATATTTTTAGGAGGTTAAATTTATGCCAAAGACAAAATTTCAAGAAGTTATTTTTACTATTTTAATGGCCGGTGTTATGGTATATGGTTTAGTATGCTATAATATTACCCTTAGTGTAGGTGATTTTACTAATAAAGTATTTTTAATGGCTTTTGGTGAATTACCAATTATGTGGTTTATTGCTGTAGCATTAGAGCTTATTTTTGTAGGTGTTTTATCTAAGATTATTGCCTTTAGAATGATTAATCCTGCAAATAGTCAGCCTTTCTTTATTATGGCTGCTATCTCTGCTGCTTCAGTTTGGTTAATGTGCCCACTTATGAGTTTGGCTGCAACTTTATTGTTTAAGGGTGGATTATTACAGAGTGAGTTTATTTCAATTTGGATTAAAACTACAGTTCTCAATTTCCCTGTTGCTTTCTTCTGGCAGTTCTTTGTTGCAGGTCCATTAGTTAGATTAATTTTTGGTCTTATATTTAATAGAAATAATGCACCAGCTGTTGAAGTAGCTGAGTAATAAAAAAATTCCCTAATTATGAAATACTCATTATTGCTAGATTTTAAGTCTAACATCTGCGATTACTTCATATTAGGGAATTTTTTAATTTAAAACTCGCTTGCTGTATCCATAAGTAATGATACAGATAAATTGCCATTTCTGCATCTTAACTCATCTATAAATTCTTTTGTTGTTGTATTTTCTTTCATAACAAGTTTATAGTCAAGTTCATATATACTTCCTAAATCAAGTGTAGATACCTTTACAAGTTTATGGGATATTGAATATTTTTCAATCAATTCTTCAAAAGCACCTTCAAAGTCAAGACTTTCAGGCACAAGAATTTTTAATTTTCTCTTTAATGTTTTACCTCCACCAAAGTTGAGCTTTGTAAGTATAAACATTGCTACACAAAGGAAAAGGGTAAACATTCCAGCACAAACAAAATAGCTAATACCGCAAGCAAGACCAATAGCTACAGTAGCAAATATAAATGAAATATTTTTTGGACTACCAGGCTCACTTCTAAATCTAACAAGGGCAAATGCACCACTAATACTAAGAGCAGCTGCAATACTATTTCCAATTAACATAATAACAACAGCAGCAACAACTGGTACAATGACTAGGGTGTAACACAGACTTCTGTTATAGTCCTCTTTATCAGCAGTTATCATATATGTAAAGCTGACTATAAGACCTAATATAAATGCTATTCCCATAGTTTCTATTGTAGTTATATTTGAGTAAACAACTCCTGTAATATCATTAAGCATAATTTCTTACCTCCATATTTCCGTTTTTAATATAATTTGTATATTCAGTTCCATATTTTGAAAAACTTGTTTTTTGCAAATTATTGTTTCTTAATATTTCAATAAACCATAATGGCATTCTTTCACTGTATTTTACTTCCATTATCATAGTATTTTCAGGTATAACTCTTTCGCCGAAAATACCAAATTCAAGACCAACATCACTTCTTCTTGCTATTATATCCTTATCAAATGTCAATCTAAATTCTGGATTGTCTGCACCAAAAAATGCTCGTCTTTTGTATGCTAAGTATACCTTTGGAACAATGTTATATAGCTTTATAGCATAGCTTAATTCATTTATTATTTGAGCATTCATATAGTCCTTAACTTCTGCTATAGTTCCTGTGTTAGCAAATCTATATGCTTCACTTAATTTAAAAGTGGTTCTTCTTTTGTTTACACAGCCCTTATATTTTTTCTTTATTTCTAAAAATACTTTTGAATTTTGACTAGGTGTTCCATAAGAACGAAGTCTTATTTTTTCCTTATATTTAGGCTTTTGTAATGATGTTCTTATTAAGTTGTTATCTTCTGTGTCATAGTATATATTACATATTTGATAAAAGCTGTTGTCTTTGCTGTATTCATCAGCAACCATTCTATCAGCACATTCATTTACTATTTTTTCATATAGGCTTTTTGATACAATGTATTTTTCTTCTTTTCTGCTAAATACTTCTTTTGCCATATTAATCAATCTCCTTTCTTTTTGTTCTCCTTTTGACAATTATTAGTATATAGAATTAAAATTAAATGGTTATTTAAGTAAAATTAAAATTTAATTAGAATTAACATAGATTTTACAAAGTATGGCAAAAATACAAAAGGGTGATTGTTTGAGAGAAAAGATATATTATTTAATATTAAAATCAAATAAAAGAAGTATAAATTATATATATGATGTTTTTATAAGTGCCATATCTATTTTAAGCATTGTTCCTCTTATGTTTAAAAGTTATCACTCATCTTTTAAATTAATTGAGAATACAACTGTTGCTATATTAATAATAGATTATATTTTGCGTTTTATAGTAAGTGACTATATAATAGGTAGAAAAGGGTTAAGTTTTTTAATATATCCTTTTACATTAGGTGCTGTAATTGATTTAATATCATTGTTGCCTTTTGGCAAGGTTTTTAGAGTATTTAGAATATTTAAAGTGCTAAGGTATATGGATTTCTTCCTATATATAGTAAATATTTATAGGGGAGTTAAAAATGTTCTAGGTGCTGTTCTTGTTATTGCTATAAGCTATATATTTATAACAGCTCTTTTTATGTTTAATGGAGAGGGGACAAGTTTTAATAATTTTTTTGAGGCTTTGTATTGGGCAACAACAGCTTTAACAACAGTTGGCTATGGTGATATTTATCCTAAGACTATGGCAGGAAGAATAATAAGTATGGTTACTTCTATATTTGGCATTACAATAATAGCTTTACCCTCTGGTGTAATAACAGCAAGCATAATTAAGGAAATAAACAAAGGAAAATCTTGAAAAATGTATATTAAGGGTGTATACTATAGAAAATTTACATTAGAGAAAGGAATAATACTATGGATGTTAAGGAAGCTGTTTATAATAAGTTAAATGAACTTGGTATTAGCTATGAAGTTGATGAACACCCAGCAGCATTTACTATTGAAGATATAGATAAACTTGGTATATTTGATAAGGGCGTAGGTTGCAAAAATCTTTTTTTAAGAGATGGTAGTGGTAAAAGACACTTCTTGTTAGTAGCTCCAGAGCATAAAGCTGTTGATTTGAAAAGTGTTAAAGAACAAATTGGTTCTAGCAGATTGAGCTTTGGTTCAGCAGAAAGACTTGACAGATGTTTGAAATTGACTCAAGGTTCTGTTAGCCCCTTTGGTATTTTAAATGATAAGGATTGTTTAGTTGAACTAGTATTTGACAGAGATTTAATTGGTGAAAAGGCTGTTGGCTTTCACCCTAATATAAATACTGCTACAGTATGGCTTAGTTTTGAGGACTTAATAAAAGTAATTAATGATAACGGAAACACTATACATTATGTAGATTTATAGGTTATGTTAAATATATACAAAAAATGCTCTTACTTGATGTTTAAATTTGGTGAAAAAATTACTAAAAAAAAGAAAAAAACACTTGCAATTAATGAAAGAGTGTGTTAAAATACTATTGTTGTGACATTAAGAGCGACGAAGCGAAAGGTTGCTCTATAACTGATAAACACATAGGTTATAGAGGTTTTTTCGTGGAGCAATGTCCAGTTCAATGAAACCGGGCGACAAGGTCACTGTGCTAATATTGAAGTAGATTATAGGGAGAGGCAGAACTATGCCTCGAGTTGCAAGCCCTTACTACGGATAAGTGTGCAGTCACCACTTGTCGTGCTAGAAGTTTAAAAGTACGAAAAGGAGGCGACTTTTTTTATGGCTAATCAGAAGATTAGAATCAGTCTTAAGTCATTTGATCATAACTTGATCGATCAGTCAGCTGCTCAGATTATTGAAACAGCTAAGAAAACAGGTGCTAAAATTAGTGGTCCTATTCCACTTCCAACAAAGAAGGAAGTTGTAACAATTCTTAGAGCTGTTCACAAGTATAAGGATTCTAGAGAGCAGTTTGAGTTAAGAACTCACAAGAGACTTATCGATATTTTACAGCCAACAAACAAGACTGCTGATGCTTTATCAAGACTTGATTTACCAGCAGGTGTTGACATTACATTAAAGGTTATGTAATAAGAGTTAAAATTGATACTCACGAAAAAAGTTCAAAAAATTGGTTTATATAAGAAAAAGCCTTATGTAAACCTAGAATGATTATCCTGAAAAGGACAATCCGCTGTAGAGTTTATGATGGAGGTAAAAATCATGAAGAAGGCAATTATTGCTAAGAAGATTGGTATGACACAGATCTTCAATGAGAACGGTTTACTTGTTCCTGTAACTGTTCTTGAAGCAGGTCCTTGTGTTGTAACACAGGTTAAGACAACTGAAAACGACGGTTACGAAGCAGTACAGGTTGGTTTCGGTGAAGTTAAGGAAAACAGAGTAAACAAGCCTATGAAGGGTCACTTTGCAAAGGCTAATGTTGAGCCTAAGAAGGTTCTTAAGGAATTCAGATTTGATTCAGTTGAAGGTTATGAAGCTGGTTCTGAAATCAAGGTTGATGTATTCGCTGCTGGCGACAAGGTAGATGCAACTGGTATCTCTAAGGGTAAGGGTTATCAGGGTCCTATCAAGAGACACGGTCAGCACAGAGGTCCTATGGCTCACGGTTCTAAGTTCCACAGAGCAGTTGGTTCTATGAGTTCTGCTACTACTCCTGGTAAGGTTAAGAAGGGTAAGAAGATGGCAGGTCATATGGGTAATGTTCAGGTTACTATTCAGAACCTTGAAATCGTTAAGGCCGATGCTGAGAAGAACTTATTGCTCGTTAAGGGTGCAGTACCTGGTAGCAAGGGTTCAATACTTGTAATTAAGGATAGCGTAAAGGCTTAATTAATCTTTACGGAAGGAGGAAGACCTAATGGCAAATGTAAAAATGTTCAACATTAGCGGAAGCGAAGTTGGTACAATAGATTTAAATGATAGTATTTTTGCAGTAGAGGTAAACACTCATGTAATGCATCAGGCAGTTGTTCAGTATCTTGCGAATCAGAGACAGGGTACTCAGAGTGCTTTAACTCGTGCAGAAGTTCGTGGCGGTGGTAGAAAGCCATGGAGACAGAAGGGTACTGGTAGAGCTAGACAGGGTTCTATCCGTTCACCACAGTGGACTGGTGGTGGTGTTGTATTTGCACCAAAGCCAAGAGATTATTCTTTCAAGTTAAACAAGAAGGTTAAGAGATTAGCTCTTAAGTCTGCATTAACTACTAAGGTTAATGACGGTAAGCTTGTTGTTGTTGATGAATTAACTGTAAATCCTAAGACTAAGGAAATGGCTACAGTATTAAACAACTTAAATGTAGCTAAGGCTTTAGTTGTAGTTGAAAATGATAATAATAACGCAGTTATCGCTGCTAAGAATATTCCTACAGTAAAGACAGCTTCAGTTAGCACAATCAATGTATACGATATTTTAAAGTATGATTCATTAGTATTAACTAAGTCTGTAGTAGAAAAGATTGAGGAGGTGTACGCATAATGGCAGATATTAAGTATTATGACGTTATTTTAAAGCCAGTTATCACTGAAAAGACTATGAATGATATGGCTAGCAAGAAGTACGCTTTCTATGTTCATCCTGAAGCTACTAAGATTCAGATTAAGCAGGCAGTTGAGAAGATGTTTGAAGGAACTAAGGTTGCTTCTGTAAACACTATGAACTGTGTTGGTAAGACTAAGAGAAGAGGCTATACTTTCGGTAAGACAAATGCTAGAAAGAAGGCTATCGTTCAGCTTACTGCTGAAAGCAAGGAAATCGAAATCTTCCAGGGTATGTAATTAAATAGGAAGTTCGATTGTTAGAATAAAGTATAGACGCAAATATGCGTTTGCAAATATTTGGAAAAGGAGTGTAACGAAATGGGTATTAAGAGATTTAAGCCTTATACACCTTCAAGAAGACAGATGACAGTTTCTGACTTCTCTGAAATTACAAAATCAACTCCTGAGAAAAGCCTCGTAGTTCATATTAAGAAGACTGCAGGTAGAAATAATCAGGGTAAGATTACTGTTCGTCACATCGGTGGTGGCAGCAAGAAGAAATATAGAATTATCGACTTTAAGAGAAACAAGGACGGCATTGCAGCTAAGGTTGTTTCTATTGAATACGATCCAAACAGAACAGCTAACATTGCTTTATTAAGCTATGCTGATGGTGAGAAGAGATACATCCTCGCTCCTAACGGCTTAAAGGTTGGCGATGTAGTAATGAGTGGTGAAAATGCCGAAGTTAGAGTAGGTAATGCATTAGCAATGAAGGATATTCCTGTTGGTGCTGAAATCCACAACATTGAAATGCATCCAGGTGCAGGCGGACAGTTAGTTCGTTCAGCTGGTAATGTAGCTCAGTTAATGGCTAAGGAAGGTAAGTATGCTACAGTAAGACTTCCATCCGGCGAAATGAGATTATTACCTATCAACTGTAAGGCTACTATTGGTCAGGTTGGTAATGGTGACCACGAGCTTATCAATATTGGTAAGGCAGGTAAGAAGAGACATATGGGTATTAGACCTACTGTAAGAGGTTCTGTTATGAACCCTAATGACCATCCACACGGTGGTGGTGAAGGTAGAGCACCTGTTGGTCGTCCAGCACCTTGTACTCCATGGGGTAAGCCAGCTCTTGGTCTTAAGACTAGAAAGAAGCACAAGGCTTCAAACAAGTATATAGTTCGTAGTAGAAATAAATAATAGGAGGACCTAAATAATGAGTAGATCACTTAAGAAGGGCCCATTCTGTGATGACCACCTTATGAAGAAGGTTGTTGCTGAGAATGAAGCTAATACAAAGAATGTTATAAAGACTTGGTCTCGCCGTTCTACTATCTTCCCAGAGATGATAGGTCATACTATTGCAGTTCATGACGGTAGAAAGCATGTTCCAGTATACATTACTGAGGATATGGTAGGCCACAAGTTAGGCGAGTTTGCTTTGACTAGAACTTACAGAGGTCACGGTAAGGACGCTGAAAAGAAGTCAAAGGTTAGATAATAGTTCGGAAGGAGGGAACCTTAATGTCAAAGGGACATAGAAGCCAAGTAAAGAGAGACAGAAACGAACAGAATAAGGATAGAAGAGCTCAGGCTCACGCTAAGTTTGTTAGAGTTTCAGACACTAAGGCTAGAATTGTTTTAGAACAGATTAAGGGTAAGAGCATTGGTGAAGCAATGGCAATTCTTGCATACTCACCAAGATATGCTGCTGAAATAATTGAAAAGGTTTTAAAGTCTGCTGTTGCTAACGCAGAAAATAACTTAGAGTTAGATGTAAATAATTTGTATGTTGCAGATGTATTTGCTAATCAGGGACCAACTCTCAAGAGAATTCGTCCTAGAGCGCAGGGTAGAGCTTACAGAATCAACAAGAAGACTGCTCACATTTCAATATACTTAGATGAGAAGAAATAAGGAGGTCAACCATGGGTCAGAAAGTAAATCCACATGGATTAAGAGTTGGCGTTATCAAGAATTGGGACTCTACTTGGTATGCAGATAAGAAGGATTACGCTAATTTCTTAGTAGAAGACAATAAGCTTAGAACTTATATCAAGAATAAATTAGCTAACTCCAGCGTTTCTAAAATCGCTATTGAGAGAACTAATGAAAGAGTTAAAGTTACAATTTATACTTCAAAGCCTGGTATCATCATCGGTAAGAGCGGTGCTGCAATTCAGGAATTAAATGCTGAATTACAGAAGATGACAGACAAGAAGGTTATGGTTAACATTGAAGACATCAAGAGACCTGAGCTTGATTCTCAGTTAGTTGCTGAGGATATTGCTAGACAGCTTGAGAACCGTGTTACATTTAGAAGAGCTATGAAGAAGGCTATGCAGACTACAATGAAGTTTGGTGCTAAGGGTATCAAGACAACTTGTAGTGGTCGTCTTGGCGGTGCTGAAATGGCTCGTACAGAGACATATCATGATGGTACTATTCCTCTTCAGACTTTAAGAGCTAATATCGACTATGGTTTTGCTGAGGCAAACACAACTTATGGTAAGATTGGTGTTAAGGTTTGGATTTATAAGGGTGAGGTACTTCCTACAAAGTCTACTAAGAAAGGAAGTGTTCAGTAATGTTAATGCCTAAGAGAGTAAAAAGACGTAAGCAGTTCAGAGGTCGTATGACAGGTAAGGCTTTAAGAGGTAACAAGATTACTTACGGTGAATTCGGTATTGTTGCTATGGAGCCAGGCTGGATTACTTCAAGACAGATAGAGGCTGCCAGAATCGCTATGACTAGATACATCAAGAGAGGCGGTCAGGTTTGGATTAAGATTTTCCCAGACAAGCCTGTTACATTAAAGCCTATGGGTACAAGAATGGGTTCTGGTAAAGGTACAACTGAGTATTGGGTATCTGTAGTTAAGCCAGGCAGAGTTATGTTTGAAATCGCTGGTGTAACTGAAGAAACAGCAAGAGAAGCTTTAAGACTTGCAGTTCATAAGTTACCTATTAAGTGTAAGATTGTATCACGCGCTGATTTAGAAAAGGAGTGTGACAATTAATGAAGACTAAGGAATATGTTGCAGAATTAAAGAATAAGACTGTTGCTGAGTTAAATAATGAATTAGTAGAAGCAAAGAAGGAATTATTCAACTTAAGATTCCAGAATGCTACTAATCAGTTAAACAATACAGCAAGAATCAGCCTTGTTCGTAAGAACATTGCTAGAATTCAGACTGTAATCACTCAGAAGGAAAACACACTTTAATAGTTATATAATTGGAAGGAGGACAATCTCGTGGAAAGAAATCTTCGTAAAACAAGAATCGGTAAGGTTATCAGTAACAAGATGGATAAGACTATCGTAGTTGCTGTTGAGAATAATGTAAGACATCCATTATATAACAAGATTGTGAAGACAACTTATAAGTTAAAGGCTCACGATGAGAATAATGAGTGTCAGATTGGTGATAGAGTAAAAGTTATGGAAACTAGACCTTTATCAAAGGATAAGAGATGGAGATTAGTTGAAATCGTAGAAAAGGTTAAGTAATTCCTAAAGGAGGAAATCGACAATGATTCAGCAGGAAAGTAGACTTGTTGTTGCTGATAACTCAGGTGCTAAGGAATTATTATGTATCAGAGTATTAGGCGGCTCAACAAGAAGATATGCTAATATTGGCGACGTTATCGTTGCTACTGTAAAAGATGCAACACCAGGCGGCGTTGTTAAGAAGGGTGAAGTAGTTAGAGCTGTTGTTGTTAGAACTGTTAAGGGTGCTTCAAGACCAGATGGTTCTTACATCAAGTTTGATGAAAATGCAGCTGTAATTATTAAGGAAGACAAGAACCCTAGAGGTACTCGTATTTTCGGACCTGTTGCAAGAGAGCTTAGAGAAAAGCAGTATATGAAGATCTTATCTCTTGCACCTGAAGTATTATAATAGGAGGTAGGGTCACATATGAAGATTAAGAAGGGCGATAAGGTACAGGTTATCGCAGGTAAGGATAAAGGTAAGGAAGGCAAGGTACTTGTTGTAGATGTAAAGAACAATAAGGTAATCGTTGAAGGCGTTAACAAGGTTAAGAAGCATGTTAAGCCTTCTCCAATGAACCCACAGAGCGGTATCATTGAGCAGGAAGCTGCTATTGATGCATCTAATGTTATGTATGTTTACGCAGGTAAGCCAACCAGAATTGGTTACAAGGTAGAAAACGGCACTAAGCAGAGAGTTGCTAAGGCTACTGGCGAAGTAATCGATTAATTCTGTAAAGGAGGACTAAGTTCGTGAACGCATTTAGAGAATTTTATGAGAAGGAAGTTGCACCTGCAATGCAGGCAAAGTTTTCTTATAATAATGTAATGGAAATTCCTAAGCTTGACAAGATTGTTATCAATATGGGTCTTGGTGAAGCTAAGGATAATGCCAAGGCTATTGACTCAGCTGTAAGTGATATGGCTATTATTTCTGGTCAGAAGCCAATCGTAACAAAGGCTAAGAAGTCAATCGCTAACTTCAAGCTTAGAGCAGGTATGCCAATCGGCTGTAAGGTTACTTTAAGAGGCGAGAAGATGTATAGCTTTGCATCAAAGCTTATCAACATCTCTCTTCCTAGAGTTCGTGACTTTAGAGGTGTAAGTGCAGAGTCTTTTGACGGTAGAGGTAACTACACTTTAGGTCTTAAGGAGCAGTTAATGTTCCCAGAAATCCAGTACGATAAAATCGACAAGATTAGAGGTATGGATATTGTATTTGTAACTACAGCAAAGACTGATGAAGAAGCTAGAGAGCTTCTTAGATTATTCGGTATGCCATTTAAGAAGTAAGGAGGCAAATGATTATGGCAAAGACATCAATGAAAGTAAAGCAGGCAAGAAAGCCTAAGTTTTCAACTCAGAGCTATACTCGTTGTAGAATTTGCGGAAGACCACACGGTTATTTAAGAAAGTTTGGTATCTGTAGAATTTGCTTCCGTGAATTAGCTTACAAGGGTGAAATCCCTGGTGTTAAGAAGGCTAGCTGGTAATTTGAAAGGAGGATTTTGAAATGTCAATGAGTGATCCAATTGCAGATATGCTCACTAGAATTAGAAATGCAAACACTGCTAAGCACGATACTGTAGATGTACCTTCAAGCAAGATGAAGGAGGCTATCGCTAACATCCTTACAAATGAAGGCTATATTGCAGGTTATGAAATTATAGAAGACGGCGTAAAGAAGACTATGCACATTACTCTTAAGTATGGTGTAGATAAGAATGAAAAGGTTATCTCTGGTATTAAGAGAATTTCTAAGCCTGGTCTTAGAGTTTACGCTAACAGAGATGAGTTACCAAGAGTTTTAGGTGGTATGGGTACTGCTATTGTTTCTACAAACAAGGGCGTTATCACTGATAAGGAAGCTAGAAAGCTCGGCGTTGGCGGCGAAGTAATCGCTTACGTATGGTAATAGAAGGAGGTAAATTATATGTCACGTATAGGTAAATTACCTGTTGCTATTCCAGCTGGCGTAGAAGTTAAGCTTGAGGATGGTAACGTAATTACTGTTAAGGGACCTAAGGGTACTTTAACTCGTAAGTTAGTTGATGACTTAACAATCGAGGTTACAGATGCTGAGGTTACAGTAACTAGACCTAGCGATTTAAAGAGATATAAGCAGTTACACGGTTTAACTAGAACACTTATTGCTAATATGGTAGAGGGTGTTACTAATGGTTACAAGAAGGAGCTTGAAATCAACGGTGTTGGTTACAGAGCTGCAAAGTCTGGTAACAAGCTTACATTAACACTTGGTTACTCTCACCCAGTAGAAATGATTGATCCAGAAGGTATCACAACTACTCTTGAAGGTAACAACAAGATTATCGTTGAAGGTATCGATAAGGAAAAGGTTGGTCAGTTCGCTGCTGAAATCAGAACTAAGAGACCACCAGAGCCATATAAGGGCAAGGGTATCAAGTACACAACTGAAACAATCAGAAGAAAAGTTGGTAAGACTGGTAAGAAGTAATAAAGGAGTGAATGTGAGATGATTAGAAAGCCATCACGTTCAGATGCCAGAGCTAAGAGACATTACAGATTACGTAATAAAATCTCTGGTACAGCTGAACAGCCAAGATTGGCAGTATTTAGATCAAATATGCATATTTATGCACAGATCATTGATGATACAGTAGGTAATACACTTTGTGCTGCTTCTACTATGGAAGCTGACATCAAGGCTAAGATTTCTAAGACTAACGATGTTGAAGCTGCTAAGGCTGTTGGCGAAGCAGTAGCTAAGAAGGCACTTGAAAAGGGTATTACAACAGTAGTATTCGACAGAGGCGGATTTGTATATCATGGTAAGATTCAGGCTTTAGCTGATGCTGCCAGAGAAGCAGGTCTTCAGTTCTAATTAAGGAGGGAAAAACGTGAAAACTAAAATCGATGTAAGTACCCTTGATTTAAAGGATAATGTTGTTACAATTAAGAGAGTAACAAAGACTGTTAAGGGTGGTCGTACAATGCGTTTCTCTGCTTTAGTTGTAGTAGGCGACGGTAACGGTCACGTAGGCGTAGGTATTGGTAAGGCTATCGAAATCCCAGACGCAATCCGTAAGGGTAAGGAAGATGCTATCAAGAATATCGTTTATGTTGAGAGAAACGAAAACAATAGTATATATCATGAAATCTACGGTAAGTATGGTAGCTCAAGCGTACTTTTAAAGCCAGCTGCTGAAGGTACTGGTATCATCGCAGGTGGTCCTGCGAGAGCCGTACTTGAGTTAGCAGGTATCAAGAACATCAGAGCAAAGTCTTTAGGTTCTAGAAACAAGAAGAACGTTGTTAACGCTACACTTGAAGGTTTAGCATCTGTTACTTCTCCAGAGAAGGTAGCTAGACTTCGTGGTAAGACTGTAGAAGAAATAATGGGCTAATAAGGGAGGAAAATTGAGATGTTAAGAATTACATTAGTTAAGTCAACAATCGGTGCAATCCCTAAGCACAAGAAGACAGTTGAAGCTCTTGGTTTAAAGAAGCTTCACGCTGTTGTAGAGCAGCAGGATAATGCTGCAATCAGAGGTATGCTTAATCAGGTAAGACATTTGGTTAAGGTTGAAGAAATCTAATTTTAAGGAGGTGCGTCCTAATGTTTTTAAATGAATTAAAGCCAGCTGAAGGCTCTACATCTAAGAAGTTTAGAACTGGTAGAGGTCACGGTTCAGGTAATGGTAAGACTGCTGGTAAGGGTCATAAGGGTCAGAACGCTCGTTCAGGCGGTGGCGTTAGACCTGGTTTCGAAGGTGGTCAGATGCCACTTTATAGAAGAATCCCTAAGAGAGGTTTTAAGTGCATTAATTCTAAGAACATTGTTGCTATAAACTTAAGTCTTTTAAATGATAGATTTGAGGATGGTGCTGATGTTACTGTTGAGGCATTAATGGATAAGGGTATTATCTCTAATGCTAGAGACGGCGTTAAGATTTTAGGTAACGGTGAAGTTACAAAGAAGCTTAATGTTCAGGTTAACTACTACAGCAATTCTGCAAAGGAAAAGATTGAGGCTGCAGGCGGAAAAGCAGAGGTGATCTAATGTTTAGTATACTTCGTAATGCTTTTACAGTTAAAGAAATTCGTACTAAGATATTATATATGTTATTAGTATTATTCCTCATTAGAATTGGTACACATTTACCAATTCCAGGTCTTGATATTAATCAGCTTGCTAACAGTGATAATCAGAATACATTGTATTCTCTTATCACTGGAGGAAATTACGGTACAATTTTTGCGATGGGTATTGGACCATATATCAATGCTTCCATCATTATGCAGCTTTTAACTGTTGCTATTCCTAAGTTAGAGCAGATTCAAAAAGATGGCGAAGAGGGTAGAAAGAAAATTTCTCAGTATACTAGATACGCTGCTGTTATTTTGGCTTTACTTCAGGGTGCAGGTCAGGTTTATACTGTACATTCTGCTTTCACAAACCCTAATTGGTTAGTATATATCGTTGGTTTAATATCAATGGTAACTGGTACTATCTTTATTATGTGGTTAGGTGAAAAATTAACTGATATTGGTATCGGTAACGGTGCTTCATTTATCATTTTTGCTAACATTCTTCAAAATCTTGATGATGGTGTTAAGAATTTAGCTATTAGTGCTCAGGGTAGTGCTATGGGTTGGATTAAAATCATAGTTATCCTTGTTGTACTTGTTATTGTTATGGCTTTTGTTATTATTGTTCAGGATGGTGAAAGAAGAATTCCTGTTCAGTATTCTAAAAAGCTTGTGGGTAACAGAATGATGGGTGGTCAGAGCTCTTACATTCCTGTTAAGGTAAATATTGCTGGTGTTATGGCAATTATCTTTGCTATCTCACTTTTACAGTTCCCACAGACTATTAACCAGCTTTTCAACAATAGTGTACTTACTTGGATTAGTACAAGATTAGAATTAACTTATTTAGTTAAGGGATTTATTCCTGCTGGTGCAATTATTTACATTATACTTATATTCTGCTTCACATTCTTCTACACTTCATTTGCATTTAATTCAATTGAAGTAGCTGAGAATATGAAAAAGAGTGGTGGCTTTGTTCCTGGTATTAGACCTGGTAAGCCAACATCTGACTATATTCAGAATATTGTAGACAGAATTTCTTTAATTGGTGCAATCACTTATGCTGTTATTGCTATGGTACCTATTGTTCTTCAGTGGGTAACTGGTATTAATATGGGCTTTGGTGGTACTACATTACTTATCGTTTCTGGCGTTGCTCTTGAATTAATTAAGCAGCTTGAAACTCAGTTATTAATGAGACACTATAAGGGATTCTTAAATTAATTATATATCTTAGTTCCCCTGATTTAATTCAGGGGAACCAATATAAGGGGATGCAAAATAATGAAATTAGTTCTTATTGGCTGTCCTGGTGCAGGCAAGGGTACTCAGGCTAAAATGCTTTCTAAGAAGTATGGTATTGCTCATATTTCTACTGGTGATTTATTAAGAGAGCAGATGAAGCAAGGTACTGAACTTGGTAAAAAAGTTAGTGCAATTATGGAAGCTGGTGGCTTAGTATCAGATGATATTGTTTCAGCAATGCTTGCTGAAAGAATTAAGGCTGATGATTGTAAGAATGGTTACATTTTAGATGGTTATCCAAGAAATGTTAGCCAGGCTGAAGGCTTAAATGATATTGTTGGCAGTCTTGATAAGGTTATCTGCTATGAAGTTGATGATAATATTATTGTTGACAGAATGGTAGGCAGAAGAAGCTGTCCAAACTGTGGTAAGATGTATCATACAAAGTACAATCCTCCTAAGGTTGAGGGTAAGTGCGATGATTGTAATGAAGCTCTTATTCAGCGTAAGGATGATAACGAAGAAACAGTTGTCAACAGATTAAAGGTATACCACGAAACTACTGCTCCTGTTATAGATTACTATGACAAGAAGGGTATTCTTTTAAAGACTAGTGGTGTAGGCGACATTAACGAAATATTTGAAAATGTTTGCAAAGCATTAGAAGGTATTAAATAATGTCTATTAAAATAAAGAAAGAAACACATATAGAGGCAATGAGAATTGCTGGTAGAATTACAGGTGAAACCCTTAATCTTCTTGAAAAGGAAATTAAGCCCGGTATGACTACTAAAGATTTAGACAGGATTGCTGAGGAATATATAAGAGCACAAGGTGCTGTTCCTTCCTTTAAAGGTCTATATGGTTATCCAGCCTCAATATGTGCCTCAGTTAATAATGAAATTATTCACGGTATTCCTGGTAAACGAGTTTTACGGGAAGGTGATATAATAAGTATTGATACAGGTGCATTTATAAAAGGTTTTCACGGTGACGCAGCAAGAACTTTTGCTGTGGGTAATATTTCACAAGAGGCTCAAAAGCTTATTGATGTAACTAGAGAAAGCTTTTTTAGAGGTATAAAGTATGCAAAAAGTGGTAATCATCTATGTGAAATATCAGGAGCTATACAAGATTATGTAGAAGCAAATGGTTTTTCAGTAGTTCGTGATTATGTAGGGCATGGCATCGGAAGAGAAATGCATGAGGACCCTAATGTTCCAAATTATAGATTTGGTAAAAGAGGTCCTAAGCTCATAAAGGGTATGGCGTTGGCTATTGAGCCAATGGTTAATGTAGGTAGCTACAAGGTTAAACAGTTAAGCGACGGCTGGACTGTAGTAACTAGAGATGGTAGCCTTGCAGCCCATTATGAAAATACGGTTCTCATAACTGATGGTGAGCCTGAGCTTTTAACCTTAGTAACAAACGCTGAATAGTCAGTAGTTTATAAAGTAGGGGTGAAGGAATTGTATTCAAAAGGTCAAGTTGTTTTTTCAAAAAGCGGCAGAGATAAAGGAAAGGCTTTTATTGTTTATGATTACAATGAAGAATTTGTCTTTATAGTTGACGGGGTTTTGAGGAAATTAGAAAAACCAAAGAAAAAGAAAAAAATTCATATTCAGATTTCTAAAATAGTAAATGAGGAAATCAAAAGCAAGCTTGAAAATGGATTGTATATTCTCGATTCTGATATAAAAAAAGCTCTGGCTAAATATAATTAACAAGATGGAAAGAGATTGTGAAGGAGGTAGAGAGCCTTGGCAAAGGACGATGTAATTGAAGTTGAAGGCACTGTCCTAGAAAAGCTTCCAAACGCTATGTTCCAGGTTGAACTGGACAATGGACATAAGATTATTGCTCATCTCTCAGGTAAGTTAAGAAAGAATTTCATCAGAATTATCCCTGGTGATAGTGTTAAGATTGAAATGTCACCTTATGATTTAACTAAGGGTAGAATTACTTGGAGAGGCAAAGTGAGAAAGGAGAATGAACAATGAAGGTTAGACCATCTGTAAAACCAATGTGTGAAAAGTGTAGAGTAATTAAGAGAAAGGGTTCTGTTAGAGTAATCTGCGAAAACCCTAAGCATAAGCAGAGACAGGGTTAATAGCCCTGTCTTTTTCATTGGAGAAGATTAAGTGTTTGAAATCAAATTCCATTGCTCAAACAAAATGTTATGGGAATATGTATATAAGGTACTATGCAAAAAATTTATTATTGCAAATATTATAATAACTTTAATTGGTGCTTTAATAACAGCTTGGTCATTTTATACTATTGATGAAAACTTAGCTGTTGTAGGATTTACCTTACTTTTTTTAGGAATAGTTGAAATATTTATTGTTCCACCAATAACTGCAATATCAATGATTAAAAGTGGAAAACAAATTCATAATGGTGTTAGTTATGAAACTGTAGTGACATTTGATAAAAATATTAAAATGGTTGAAGGCAATGTTTCGTTAATTGTTGAATATTCGCAAATTATTAAAATATATCAATTAAAATATTCTTATATATTGATGTTTGGCAAAAAAAATGCTATAATTCTTAGTAAGGAAGGATTTAGTGGCATAAACTATGATGAATTTAAGAAGTATATTAAAGAAAGATGCAATAATTTAAAGAATTAAATGTTAATAAAGTTCACAAAATATTTACAATATTTTTCTTGATTTTATATTGCAACTATGGTATACTTCTATCTTGGTGAATGTTTATTTTAACTTTATATTTTATGGTTTGAGAGGGTTAATTCCCCTTGAAGGCCTCATGGCTGGCGTCGGGACGCGGCTGCCCTGATGCAAATTTGTTGAGATAAATATTACACCTCGCAGTTTAACTGCAATGTAACTATAAAATACTATTTATATGAAAGAGGTGCAATTATGGCTCGTATCGCTGGTGTAGATTTACCTAGAGAAAAGCGTGTTGAAATTGGTCTTACTTATGTTTATGGTATCGGCAAAGCTAGTTCAAACAGAATTTTAGCAGAAGCTGGTATTAACCCAGACACTAGAGTAAGAGATCTTACAGATGAGGAAGTAGCAAAGATTAGAGATATTATTGCTGAATCTCAGACTGTAGAGGGTGATTTAAGAAGAGAGATTGCTTTAAACATTAAGCGTCTTGTTGAAATTGGATGCTACAGAGGTATTCGTCACAGAAGAGGTCTTCCTGTTAGAGGTCAGAAGACTAAGACAAATGCAAGAACTAGAAAAGGTCCTAGAAGAACTGTTGCGAATAAGAAGAAATAATCAATTAAGCTTTTTGTATTGATTTAAGGAGGTAAAACTAAATGGCTAAGAAGACAGTTAAGAAAGCTGCTGGCCGTAGACGTCGCGACAGAAGAGTTGTTGAACGTGGTCAGGCTCATATACAGTCAACTTTTAATAATACTATTGTAACTATTACAGATGCTGCTGGTGGTGCTTTATCTTGGGCAAGTGCTGGTGAGTTAGGTTTCAGAGGTTCTAAGAAATCTACTCCTTATGCTGCTCAGATGGCTGCTGAAAAGGCTGCTGGTGCTGCAAAGGAATACGGTTTAAAGACTGTTGAAGTATTTGTAAAGGGCCCTGGTAGTGGTAGAGAAGCTGCAATCAGAGCTTTACAGGCTGCAGGTCTTGATGTAACTATGATTAAGGATGTAACTCCTGTTCCACATAATGGTTGTAGACCACCAAAGAGAAGAAGAGTTTAATTTCCGTTTGTTTGAATATATATTGGAGGTACTATTTAATGGCTAGAGAAATCGGTCCTATCATTAAAAGATGTAGATACTTAGGCATCGAACCTAGCGTTCTTGGTTCATCTAAGAAGTTAGGTAAGCGTAAGAGAAATATGCGTAAGTTAAGTGAATACGGCGTTCAGTTAAAGGAAAAGCAGAAGGTTAAGTTTATCTATGGCGTTCTTGAAAAGCAGTTCAGAAACTTATATAAGAAGGCTGATAAGATGACTGGTATCACTGGTGAAAACTTACTTATGCTTCTTGAATTAAGACTTGATAATGTTGTTTATAGATTAGGTTATGGTCGTACTAGAAAGGAAGCTAGACAGATCGTTAGACATAATCTTGTAACAGTTAATGGCAAGAAGACTAACATCCCTTCTATTACTTTAAAGGTTGGCGATGTTATCGAAATTAAGGAAAACAAGAAGGATTTACAGAGATTCAAGAATGTTCTTGATGTAACTTCTTCTCGTATCGTTCCTGAGTGGTTATCTGCTGACCAGGCTAATCTTAAGGGTAGCGTAAATGCTTTACCTAAGAGAGAGCAGTTAGATTTACCTGTAAACGAAACTCTTATTGTCGAGTTGTATTCTAAGTAATAAGCATACACTTGTGTATTACTTATTTGATTTTTTTAATAATATTTTGGTAAATTATAAGATAACTATTAAGGAGGTTGGGCTGAGTGTTTGAATTTGAAAAACCTCGTATTGAAATTACTGAAAAGAATGATAAATACGGTTGCTTCGTTGTTGAACCTCTCGAGAGAGGCTATGGTACAACTCTTGGTAATTCTTTAAGAAGAATTTTACTTTCATCTTTACCAGGTGCTGCTGTTAGCAATGTAAAGATTGATGGTGTTCTCCACGAATTTAGCCCTATTACAGGTGTTAAAGAAGATGTAACCGAAATTATATTAAATCTCAAGAATCTTGCTATTAAGGTTAATAGTGAGGATGATGAGCCGAAGATTGCTTATATTGACGCATCAGGTGATTGCGAAGTTAAGGCTGGAGATATTAGAGTTGATTCTGATATTGAAATTCTTAACCCAGATTTACACATTGCTACTTTAAGTGGTGGTGCTGATAGTAAGCTTTTTATGGAGATTACAATTACAAAGGGTCGTGGCTATGTAGAAGCTGCTAAAAACAAGAGGGCTGACCAACCCCTTAGAATGATACCTGTTGACTCACTTTATACTCCAGTTAGAAGAGTAAACTTTAAGGTTGAGGATACAAGAGTAGGTCAGATTACAGACTATGATAAGCTTACTTTTGAAGTATGGACTGATGGTACTATCGCTCCTGATGATGCTGTCAGTTTAGGTGCTAAGATTTTAAATGAACACCTTAACTTATTTGTAGATTTATCTGATAGTGCAAAGAATGCAGAAATTCTTGTTGAAAAGGAAGTTGGAACTAAGGAAAAGGTTCTTGAGCAGACTATTGAAGAATTAGACTTAACAGTTCGTTCTTACAACTGCTTAAAGAGAGCTGGTATCCATACAGTTGAGGATTTAACAAGAAAGACTGAAGACGATATGATGAAAGTGCGTAATCTTGGACGTAAGTCTTTAGAGGAAGTACTTAACAAGTTGAACGAGCTTGGTTTAAGCTTGAGTCCAAACGAGGATTAATTAAGGAGGATTAGCAATGGCTGAATATAGAAAGCTTGGTCGTACATCTAGCCAGAGAAAGGCTTTATTACGTAATCAGGTTACTAATTTATTATACCACGGCAAGATTAAGACAACTGAAGCTAAGGCTAAGGAAATCAGAAAGCTTGCTGAAAAGTTAATTACTGTTGCTGTTAAGGAAAAGGACAACTTCGAGGAAGTTACTGTAACTTCTAAGAAGGGTGGCGAAGCTGTAGAAAAGACAATTAAGAAGGATATGCCTAGCAAGTTAAATGCTAGAAGAAAAATCTTAAGTGTTCTTTATCCAGTAGTAGAAGTTCCTGCAGATGGTAAGAAGAAGAGAGCAAATACTGTTACTGTAAATATGGCTAACAAGTTATTTGACGAAATCGCTCCAAAGTATGCTGGCAGAAATGGTGGTTACACTAGAATCGTTAAGATTGGTCAGAGACGTGGCGATGGTGCTATGGAAGTACTTATTGAATTAGTTTAATTTATTTAAAAGAGTGTTGCACTTGCAACACTCTTTTTATGTACAATTTTAAGTAGATTTTGTAAAAACTGGTATAAAGACTATACATATTGTTAAAAGCTACAATTTAATATTGCTTTATATAAAAAATTATGTTACTATTAACATTGTAAATAATAATTAAATTGGGAGGAAATTATGAAAGAGGATTATGGTAGAATGTCCTATAATAATTATGGAAATGACGAAATTGATATTCTAAAACTCTTAAAACAACTTTTTTCAATTAAAAATGTTATTGTTATGGCTATTGTAGGCATAGTGCTTGCTATTTCAGCTTTTTTGTATTCTAGTATTGCTTTACCAGAATTGTATACATCATCTATTGATATGTATGTAAATAGTGGTGTTGATAGCCAAAATCAAGGACAACAACAGCAAACTAGTCAGGTAACTATGGCAACATTGGGTATGTCAAGAAATTTAGCTGATTCTTATGTTGTTTTGCTTAACAATAATGTAGTAATGGAAGAGGTTGGGGAAGAATTATTAAAGATGTATACGCCTGAACAAATTAGTCAGTATTTTCCTTTAGCGACTAGAGATAATGGTGATTATTATATTAAGGCAGGGGCTATAAAAAGTTGTTACAACATTAGTGTTGTAGACGAAACTGAGGTCATAAATGTTACAACAACAGCACAGGACCCAGTATTAGCTGCTAATATGTGTAATGCTTTGGCTAAGGTTGCACCATATTATTTAAAGCAATATGTAAATGCTGGTTCTATTGAGCCTATAGGTGGTGCACAAATACCGTCAAGTAAATCATATCCTAATAATGGCGGCAATGCTATGAAAGGCTTGCTTGCAGGTATATTTTTAGTTTGCTTTATTTTAGTAGTTAGAATATTATTAGATACAAAAATCAAAGATACTGATGATTTTAAGGAAAAATTTGATACTCCAGTATTAGGCGAAATTCCTTTAATATCAGATGGTAATAACAAAAGTTCTATACAGAAACTTGTTAAATATAAAAAAGCAGAAACAGATAAAAATAATAATGGTAGTGTTAATATGGACTCTTTTCAAGCTACAGAAGCCTTTAATTCATTATGTAATAACTTAACTGTTACTATGAATATGAACGATGAAAAGGTAATTGTAATAAGTAGCCCAGAAATGAGCGATGGAAAATCAACAGTTGCATTAAATTTAGCTAAAGCAATGGCTAAAATGGGTAATAAGGTCCTTTTAATGGATATGGATTTAAGACGACCATCTATCAATAAAAAATTAAATATGGCTAATAAAAATGGTGTAATTAATTTAATGGGAAAGATTGAAGATATAAATAATTGTACTCATAAAAATGTTGTTGAGGGTCTTGATATTATATTTTCAGGTGGTATTTCACCAAATCCATCAGAAATGTTAGCTAGTAAAAAAATGAATGATATTGTAAATAAATTTAAGGAAGTTTATGATTACATAATCATTGATTCACCACCTGTAAATGTTGTTACAGATGCTTGCATTATATCACAGCTTTCTGGTGGTATTGTGGTTGTTTTAAGGTCAAATGTAGCTCATTATGATGACTTTAAAAAGACTGTTGAAAATGTTGATATTGCAAGAGGTAAAATTGTTGGTGTAGTAATTAACGGTGTAGATGATAATACTGTTAAGTATGGCAAAAAATATAAATATGGCTATAAAAAAGGTTACTATAAATACGGCTATTATACATCAAATACTGAAAATAATGATAAAACACCAAAGGAGGCATAAATGAGATGAATATAAATGAGGCTAATTTTTTAAAGCTTTTAAGTGCATCTCTTTTTGCTGACAGAAAATTGTTATCTGATTTTGATAATAATTTAGATTGGAATAAAATATTTAATGAATCAATAAACCAAGCTGTAACAGGCTTGGTTTTTGAGGCTATAAAGTATCTTCCAGATGATAAAAGACCCTCAAGGGATATTTATGAAATTTGGGAGGAAGAAAGTATAATTTCTGTAATGGGAAATTCAGCAATTATGTATGCTCATAAGGAATTATTAAATATTTTTGATAATAATGGTATTAAGTGTTCTATCATTAAGGGTGCATCTGCGGCTATAAACTATCCTAAGCCTGACTTAAGAATTATGGGGGATATTGATATATTTGTAAATAATAAGGATTTTAAAAAAGCACAGGAAATTCTTATTGAGGCTAATTATGATTTAGTAGACTTAGGTGGGCAAGTTGGTCACGAAATAAAGTATTATAAAAATAATATTTGTATAGAATTACACAATAATATAGGTGGTGTGCCTGATGGTGAAATAGGAGAAAGATTGTATAATATACTTCAAAATTTGCCTGAAAATAGTGAAAGAGCTAATGTAGGTGGAATTGATTTTTATAAGCCTAACACAGCTTATAATGGACTTGTTCTTGTTTTACACATAATACATCATTTAGGCGAAGGTGTTGGTTTTAGACAAATTTGTGATTGGACAATGTTTATAAATAATGAGCTGACAGATGAAGTATGGTATAATGAATTATTGCCTATATTAAAAGAAAATAAAATATATTATTTCACTAAGGTTTTAACAAAAACTTGTTGTTTATATTTAAGTTTACCTATAGAAAAGTGTTTGTGGTGCAAAGATGTTGATGAAAATATATGTAATGAATTAATTGAAAATATATTTGAAAATGGAAATTTTGGCAGAAAGTTTGAAAGTAGAGCCAAAAGTGCTACAATGATTGTTGGCAATAGTACGCAAAAAGGTAAAAATGGTAATAAGTTTTTAAGGATATTTGGAAATCTTCAAAATGCTGGATACAGTGCTTGGCCTTTAGCTAGAAAATATAAGTTTTTTAGATTATTTGCTTGGGCTTATGTTCCTCTAAGGTTTATATGTAGACTTTTTACAGGTAAGCGAAAATTTAAGGAACTTATAATTATATTAAAGTCAGCAAAAGAAAGATACCCATTAATGAAAAAATTAAAAATATTTAGTGATAGCTAATGGCAGTATTGTCATTAGCTTTTTATTTATAAATTTATATTTAGTGTATTAGTTAAATTATATACAAAAAAATATAAAATTTATAAAATATATATTTTATTGTTGTTTGAGTAGTACAGTATATATAAATATATTAGAACTTAATTGTATGTTTTGTAAATAAGTCATATATATTAGATAATACACATAATATACATAGTCAATGTGACTAAAAAATAATATTATAAATATTTTTACATATATTGCCAATATAATAGATAATATACTAAATATTGACTTTACAGGTAATTAATGATATTATTAAATTAGTAATTTCATATAAATTTAATAATTTATATGTTGTATAATTATTCACCTTATTTGAGGGGAACAAGGAGGATTGTTTTTATGAAAAAAGCACTTATTACAGGTATAACTGGTCAAGATGGCTCATATCTTGCTGAATTTTTGCTTGAAAAAGGCTATGAGGTTCACGGTGTTACAAGAAGAGCTTCTATATCAAACACAGCTAGAATTGACCATTTATTAGCTAAAAATGCTATTACATTACACGATGGTGATTTATCTGATTCTTCTAGCTTAATTAGAATTATCGGTCTTGTTAAACCTGATGAAATTTATAACCTTGCAGCTCAAAGTCACGTTCAAGTTAGCTTTGATGTGCCAGAATATTCAGGTGATGTTGATGCTTTAGGTGTTCTTCGTATACTTGAGGCTGTAAGAATTCTTGGCTTAACTAAGACTTGTCGTATTTATCAAGCATCAACTAGTGAGCTTTTTGGTAAGGTTGAAGAAGTTCCTCAGAGAGAAACTACACCTTTCCACCCTTATAGTCCTTATGCTGTTGCTAAGCAATACGGTTTTTGGATTACTAAGGAGTATAGAGAAGCCTACGGTATGTTTGCTGTAAATGGTATTTTATTTAATCACGAGTCTGAGCGTCGTGGTGAAAATTTTGTTACAAGAAAAATTACACTTGCTGCTGGTAGAATTGCTTGTGGTTTACAGGATAAGCTTCAGCTTGGTAATATGGATTCTCTTCGTGATTGGGGATATGCGAAGGATTATGTTGAGTGTATGTGGATGATTTTACAGCACGATACACCAGAGGATTTTGTTATTGCCACAGGTGAACAGCATACAGTTAGAGATTTTACACAGAAGGCTTTTGCAGCCGTTGGTATTGAGCTTGAATTTAAGGGTTCTGGTTTAGATGAAAAGGGTATTGATAAGGCAACAGGCAAGGTTCTTGTAGAAGTTAATGAGGCTTGGTTTAGACCAACTGATGTTGATAATCTTTGGGGTGACCCAACTAAGGCAAAGACTGTTTTAGGTTGGAATCCACAAAAAACTAGCTATGAAGATTTAGTTAGAATTATGGCTGAACACGATTTGGAATTAGCCAAAAAAGAGGCAGCTAGCTTAAAGGCATAAATAAAAGGAAGTGTAATATAATGAATAAAGATTCAAAGATATATGTTGCTGGACACAGAGGAATGGTAGGTTCTGCTATTGTTCGTTGTCTTGAAAAAAATGGATATACAAATATTATTACTAGAACTCACGCAGAGCTTGATTTAACTCGTCAAGCTGATGTTGAAAAGTTCTTTGCTGATGAAAAGCCTGAGTATGTTTTTCTTGCAGCAGCTAAAGTTGGTGGTATTATTGCTAATAGTGAAGCACTTGCTGACTTTATGTATGATAATATGGTACTTGAAATGAATGTTATTCACGAAGCCTGGAAGAATAATTGTAAAAAACTTTTATTCTTAGGTTCAAGTTGTATTTATCCTAGAATGGCTCCTCAGCCTATGCCTGAATCTTGTTTGTTGACAAGTGAATTAGAAAAGACAAATGAAGCCTATGCTTTAGCTAAAATTAGTGGTTTAAAGTATTGCGAATTTTTAAATAAGCAATATGGAACAGATTACATAAGTGCTATGCCAACTAATCTTTATGGTCCTAATGATAACTATCATCCAACACATAGTCACGTACTTCCAGCTTTGATTCGCCGTTTCCACGAGGCTAAGGAGCAGGGTATTAATGAGGTAACTTGTTGGGGAACAGGTTCACCTTTAAGAGAATTTCTTTATGTTGATGACTTAGCTGATGCTTGCGTATTTCTTATGAATAACTATAGCGGTGATGAAACTGTTAATATGGGTACAGGTAAGGAACTTACAATTAAAGAATTGACAGAGCTTGTTGCTAAGGTTGTTGGCTTTAATGGTGAAATTAAGTGGGATACTACTAAGCCTGATGGTACACCTAGAAAATTGTTAGATGTTTCTAAACTTGAAAATTTAGGTTGGAAGTATAAAACTGAGCTTGAAGATGGTATTCGTTTAACTTATGAAGATTTTTTAAATAATCCAATGAGAGCTGAAAGATAGAGCTTTAATAAACAGAAAGGCTAGGGTATTGTTATGGAAATATATGGAGTAATTATGGCTGGAGGCGGAGGAACTCGTTTTTGGCCTTTATCAAGACAAAAAACACCTAAACAGCTTTTGAATTTATCTGGTAAGGATTTAATGGTAAATGAAACAATAGATAGACTTGCAATGACTGTTCCTGGAAAGAATATGTTTATTGTAACAAATGCTTCACAAGTTGAATCAATGAAAAAGGCAACAACTGGCAGAGTTTTGCCTAATCATATTTTATCAGAACCATCAGCTAGAAATACTGCTGCTTGTATTGGCTATGCAGCTATGGAAATTATAAAAAAATATGGTGATGGTATTATGGTTATTGCTCCATCTGATGCTTATATTAAGGATTGGAATAAGTTTACAGATGTTTTATCAATAGCAATAAATGCAGCTAAAAATGAGGATAAACTTGTAACTATTGGAATTACTCCAACATTTCCAGCGACAGGTTATGGCTATATTAAATTTACTGACAAGGAGCTTGGGGAAGCTAAACTTGTTGAAGAATTTAAAGAAAAGCCAGACTTAGAAACTGCTAAGGAATATGTTAATTCTGGTAACTATGTTTGGAATAGTGGTATGTTTATTTGGAAAGCATCAACTATTATTAAACATTTTAAAGAGCTTTTACCAGATATATATAATGATTTAATGACTATTGCAGATGCAATGGGTACTAATGAAGAATATGAAGTTATAGAAAAAGTATATCCTAATATTAGAAAAATATCTATTGACTATGGAATTATGGAAAAGAGCAATGATGTTTTAGTTGTATCTGGGGAGTTCGGCTGGAATGATGTTGGTTCTTGGGATATGATGAATGTTCTTCACGATGAAGACAGCAATGGCAATATTTCTGTTGGTGATGTTTTAAATATTGATACAAATAATACAATTGCATATTCTAATGGAAAACTTATTGCAACTGTAGGTGTTGATAATTTAATTATTGTTCAGACTGATGATGCAATATTAGTTTGCAATAGAAATAAGGCACAAGATGTTAAAAAAGTTGTTGACGCTCTTAATGAGCTTAACAGAAGTGAATTATTGTAATTGAAGTGGAAGTAGAAGCGGCGTATGAAGTGTATAGTTTTAGCAGGGGGTACAGGCGACAGAATGTGGCCTATATCTAGAAAAAATTATCCTAAACAATTTGTTTATTTTAACAAAAAGCATTCAATGTTTCAAGAAACAATACTTAGAAATATGCCTTTTTGTGACGAGTTTTGGATAATGACATCTACATCATATCAAAATATTATTCAGGGACAGCTTAAAGTTTTTTCTGGTTTAAAATACAGATGCTTTTATGAGGAAGAAGGCAAACTTACAGCACCTAGTATTCTTTTAGCCTGCTTATGCGACCAAGCAGATGAAGAATTTCTTATTGTATCTGTAGATACAATGATTGGTGATGGCAATTATATGCAGACCATAGTTAAGGGAAAAAGCCTTATTGAAAATGGTAAACTTGTGACTATGGGCGTAAAAACAAAGCATCCAAGCCTCGGTGTTGGCTTTTTATCCGAAGATGAAAATAACAATATAATTTATACATATCCAGATACTGAAGAAGCTAGTTATAAACTTATTAATTCTGAGGGCTATTATTTAGATACGGGAATATTAATGGGTAGAGCTAGTGTTTTCATTGATGAATTCAAAAAATATTCACCACAATTAGTAGAACAGTTAATAAATCTAGCAGAAAAAATTGAAAAAGAACAGCAATTTGTACACATTCCAGCTACTATGGTAGAAAATATTAAACCTTGTAGTATAGGTAATATTATAACAAAAAGGTCTGAAATTATGACTTTGGTTAAAGGTGATTTTATTTGTGAAAGAATAAGAAGCTTTGAATCAATGTCTAATCTATGGAATGAAGATAATTATGGAAATATTATTAAAAATAATTGCGATAATGTATCTATAATTAATTTTACAGATGATAAACTTGTTGCTGCAAATGATTTGAATGATTTGCTTATTGTTAATACTAATGATGCAATTTTAATATCTAAAAGAGGTTCTACTAAACTTATTAAAAATATTGTTGAAGAAAATGAAAATGGACCTTTAAAAACTTCCTTTGAAGAAGGTTATGTTTGTTACACAAATTATGGATATAGAACATCACTTTCTCTTGAAAATAATTTTTGGGTGAGAAAGGTTGTTGTGTATCCTGGTTGCAAATTAAAAAGGCACAGACATAATAAAAGAAGTGAAAATTGGACTATAATTGAAGGTGAAGCAACTGTTTTTGTTGATGGCAAAAATAGTATTTTATACACAGGTGAAAGTATCTTTGTGGAAAAAGGTGCTGTTCATCAACTTATAAACAATTCATCAAAAAATGTAGTATTTATTGAAACTGCTGTTGGTGAAATTCTTAATTCAAGTGATAGCAAAAATTCTTTAATAGTAGATGAGGAAGAACAGCTTGTTTTTGACAATATAGTTAAAATGGCTCCAGTTTTTAAAGAAACTATTTGGGGTGGAAATAAACTGGAAGAAAAATATGGCAAAAAAAGCCGTGGTAAAAATATTGCTGAATCTTGGGAAATATCTGCTCATACAAATGGTCAAAGTTATATAGCCAGTGGACCTTATGCTGGTGAAAAATTTGGCGACTATATTGAAAAAATGGGCAAGGATATTTTAGGCTGGAAAAATCAGTTTTATGATAAATTTCCTTTACTTGTTAAATTTATTGATGCTTGCGATAATTTATCTATTCAGGTACACCCTGATGATGAATATGCTATGATAAATGAAAATCAGTATGGCAAAAATGAAATGTGGTATGTAATAGATGCTGAACAAGATGCTTGTATTTATTGTGGCTTTAACAAAAGTGTTGATAAAGATGAAATAAAACAAAGAATTAATGACAATACTTTAACTGATATTATGAAGAAGATACCTGTTAAAAAAGGAGATGTGTTTTTTATCCCAGCAGGCACTGTTCACGCTATTGGTAAGGGTGTATTAATATGTGAAATACAACAAAATTCTGATGTAACATATCGTCTATATGATTATAACAGAGTTGATGGCTTTGGTAATAAGCGTCAATTGCATATAAATAAGGCATTAGATGTTCTTTTGCCTAATGAGGGTAAACAGTATAAACCTATTAAATCGGAAAATGCTGATGGTCAAACAATATGTAATTGCAAATATTTCACTGTTGATTATATTAATTGTAATGATGTTTCTGCTGTGCAAATAGACAAATCGTCTTTTGTTCTTTTAATTGCAATATCAGGAAGTGGAAAAATTTTTATTGAAAATGATGTAGTAGATTTTAGTCAGGGTGATAGCTTTTTTATTCCTGCAAATGATATAACATTAAAAATTGTAGGTAATGCAGAGGTTTTAACTGGCAGAATGTAATTAGCTAGATTGGAGAGTCAGATGGCAGATAAAAAAAGAATATTGATGTATGCTCATTATTATGTGCCTGATGTAGCTTCTACAGGACAGATATTAAAAGAGCTTGCAGAAGGAATGAAGGATAAGTTTGACATTACAATTATATGTGTAGTACCATCTTATTCTGGTGTAATTGATGAAAAGTATAAGAAAAAGAAGTATTATAAAGAAAATATAAATGGCATAAATGTAATAAGAGTAAGAGTGCCTGAGTTTTCTAAGGCTGATAAAAAAAGCCGAGTTAAAAATATTTTGGCATATTTCTTTAGAGCTATTTATGCAACATTAAAGGCTGGTAAACAGGATTATGTTTTTTCCATATCACAGCCTCCAGTGTTAGGTGGTTTACTTGGTGTTATAGGTAAGTTTATGAAAAGAGCAAAATTTATTTACAATATTCAAGACTTTAACCCAGAACAAGTAATGGCTGTTAATTATAGTAAAAATAAAACTATATTAAAGTTAATGATGTTTTTTGATAAGTTTAGCTGTAGAATGGCTAACAAAGTTATTGTTGTTGGCAGAGATATGGCTGAAACATTAAAAAATCGTTTTAAAAACAAAAAAGTACCTAAATATGCAGTTATTAATAACTGGATTGATGAAAATGAAATTTATCCTTTAGAGCCTAGTAATGAAAATGTTTTAAAATTTAAAAATAAATATGGCTTAGATGATAAATATATTATAATGTACTCAGGTAATATTGGTCTTTATTATGACCTTGAAAATATAATAAAGGTTATTGAAAAGTTCCCTAAGGGTACAAAGACTAAAAGTGGTAAAGATGTTGTTTTTGTATTTGTTGGTGCAGGTACTGTTCTTGACACTTTAGTTGAATATAAACAAAAACATAATATGGAAAATGTTGTCTTTATACCTTATCAGGATAAAGCTGATTTAATATATAGTTTAAATGCTGGTGATGTTCATTGGTGTGTTAATGCTAAGGGAATAAAAGGCGTGTCTTGTCCGTCGAAATATTATGGCATAGCAAGTTGTCAAAAGCCTGTTTTAGGTGTTCTTGAAAAAGGCTCTGAAATTAGGTGTATTATTGATGAAACAAATAGTGGTCTTTGTGCTGAACCAGAAGATTATGATGCTATTGAAAAAAATATACAGTGGTTTATTGATAATGCTGGTAGTGATGTAATTAAAAATATGGCTGAAAGTGGTCATAACAATTTGATGAAAAATTTAACTAGAAAAGTTAGCGTTAATAAATATAAGGATGAAATATTAAATAGTTGAAAAGGGCTTAATTATGAATAGTAATTGGTTTAAATTGCTTATGAAAGCTACAAAGGTTAAATATGGTAAAAAGTTACTTTTAAAAGGTGTACCTGTAATTTTTAATAAAAAGGGTGCTAAACTTAATATTGGTAACAATGTTACTATTAAAAGTAGCTTTTTAAGTAATTTGGTAGGGCTTTACTCTAGGACTATTATTGTGACAAGAACACCAAATGCTGAGATTGTTATTGGTGACAATGTGGGCATTTCAGGGGCAACAATATATGCGAGAAAAGGTATTTATATAGGTGACAATACTTGTATTGGTGGAAATTGTAAGATACTTGATAATGATTTTCACCCTATTGATGTTGAAGATAGAATACGACTTCTTAATGATACTCACGGAGGCGATGCTGCTGAGCTTATACCAACTAAGGAAATACATATTGGCAAAAACTGCTTTATAGGTTGTAATAGTATTATTCTTAAAGGCACTGTTTTAGGCGATGGTTGCGTAGTTGGTGCAGGAGCTGTTGTTGCTGGTGTGTTTGAAGATAATTGTGTTATTGCTGGCAATCCAGCTAGAGTTATTAAGCAGTTAGTATAATGGTGTTTATTAGGTTACTATAGTTTAATGAGTAATTTAAAGGAGAATTTATGAAAAAAATATCAATATTACTTATAACTTTGTTTACTTGTATGTTTTTTGCAACTATAGCCTATGGAGCAAGTGCAAAATTAGATGGCAAAATAGAGAATAACTTAAGTGTTAATGATATTACAAGTAAAACTGCTTTAACTATTAGTTTAAGTGGAAATGAGGTTAAGTCATTAAATGATAAAATTACAATAACTTTAAATGGTGCAAATTGGGAAGGTTATGCAAAAAATGGTACTATTGATGAAAATGTATCCTATGAATTAACATCATCAAATGTTATAAAATTAAAAATTTCAACAAATGAAGAAATTTTAAAAAAAGGATATAAATTTTCTGTACCTCTTAAAAGTAAAATTGTATTTGCCAAACAATATATATCTGCCGTAGTTGATTATGGTTATGATGATATTGCTGATACAACAGTTAATTATGCTAGTTGTTCTTACTCAAGAGCTTATGTTGAGGGTGGTGTAAAAATACATTCACAAGGTGATAAAATATATCAGAAGAATGGAGATACTACTTATAACAAGTTGAAAATATATGTTGCACCAAGTAATGCAGAAGAAATGAAAAGTGGATTAACAGTCAAGTATGAGGGTGCAATTTGGTCTGACTATAACAATAGTGGAAAAGTAATATGTGACAGAGGTAATGGTGCTGTATTTGAAAAGGTAAACGATACAATTTTGCGTATAACATTTACTGAATATAATTCAGTAATGCGTTATCAAGGTTATACATTAACTTTGCCTCTTACTGGTACAATTACTGGCAATGGTGAAATAAAGGCTACTGTAGATTTTGGTAGTAGCTCTATTGAAAAAAGTACAGTAGTATTTGCTAGATGCCCAGATGGTACTTTGTCAATTAAGGCTGAAAATATCACTCATATTGACTACTGCAACAAATTAAGTAATGTTATTATATCAGATACTTCAACACAGGGATATAATACAAATACTCAATTTGAGGTTAGCATAGGTGGCATTTTCCATTTTGCACAAGTACCTAATATTGAAGGCACAGGAAAATTTAAGAATAAATGCAAAATACAGTTTAAAAAGGGTAGCGACCAAAAGTTAGTTATAACAATAACTAGCAAAATTGAATCAGGTGAAACTGGTGAAATTAAAATTTTAAACCCAATTATACAAAGAGATAAAAAGTCAAACAGCAGTTTTAATAGTGTTGAAATTAATTTAACTGGTAAGGGTTGGGAAAAGTATGATAGCACAACAAAGATAGCTGAGTATAAGGCTGGTGTTGTTTATACTCCACCTATTCAGATTAAAGTTGAGAACCCAACAATAGGTGCTAGCAACAAGTACAGTGCTTTAAGCAAAATTACACTTACAGATAATACTGACAGAGTTTATAAATCAGGTGATAAAATTATACTTTCTTTTGATAATGGCTTTGGTGTATTTTCTGGTGGAGCATTGCCTAATGTTACATCAACTGGTAGATTTAAGGATAAGTGCAAACTTACTGTAACAAGTACAGGAGGCTATATTACTATGTTAGATGATATAGCTGGAGGTACTGAAGGTGCTATTGTAATAAGTGGTATTGTTCTTGAAAGAAGTGCAACTGGTGAATATAACAATATTAATTTAAAAGTTGCTTATTCAGGTGAAGAAAATAATTACTCAACAGCACAAGTTGCTAAATATTCTTCATTATATACAAATATTCCATCAACAACTACTACAGTATCAACAACTGTGACTGAAAGCACAACAGAAACTACAACAGCATCTGTTGAAAATACTAAAACTATTAAATTTAAAATTGGTGATATTAATTATAGTGTTAAAGGAGAAAATAAGGAACTCTTAGCTCCTCCATATATTAAAGATGGCTATACAATGTTGCCAATGAGAGCTTTAGCTAATGCAGTTGGTATAACTGATGATAAAATTAGTTATTCTAATGGTGTTGCAACATTTAAAATTAGTGACAGTGTTGACCTTGTTATAACAAAGGGTAGTAATGAATATACTTTGGCTGGTAATAATGTTAATATGTCAACTTCAGCTGAAATTAAAAACGGTACAATGTTTTTACCAATGAGAGATTTGGCTACAGCAATGGGGATAACTGGTGATAATATTATATTTAATAGTGAAACAAAAGAAGTTGTTTTGAATATTGATTAATAACTTTTGGCGTTAAATATATTGTTAATTAAAACACCTCTAAGGTAGGGTATCTACTTTAGAGGTGTTTTTGTACGTAAAGTTGATAAATAATTGCATTAATGGTAAAATAGAACTTAATAAGGATTTGTTAAAATAAATTATATGCTAAGCGTCAAGAACTTGGTGGCAAAAAATTTAGAAAATATATTAGAAGCAAATTAATGAAATAGGTGATATTATGTTATGGTTAATTGTTTTTGCCGTAGTTATTATTATGGCAGTATTATGTTTTGTCTATTTAATAAGCAGATTTTGCAAATTGAACATTATTAGTAAAATAACAAATAATAAAGTAATAAAAATTTTAGTAAGTTTAGGATTAATAGTTGCTATTACGACTATTTTATGTTGGTCAATAGGTGTAATTAATGCCATTATCTGTTTAATTCATTTAGCTATAATTTGGATTGTTTGTGATTTGGCTTTTTATTTTATAAGTAAAAAAATAGCTTTAAAAAGATATTATGCTGGAGCTTTAGCTATAATTATAACTATTATTTACTTAGCTGTAGGCTGGATATTAGCTTATAATGTGTGGGAAACAAACTATAATATTGAAACTAACAAAAATGTTGGAAATCTACATATTGTTCAATTTGCAGATTCTCATATTGGCACAACATTTGATGGTGATGGTTTTAGCAAATATGTAAATAAAATGCAGAAATTAAACCCTGATGTAGTTTTAATAACAGGTGATTTTGTTGATGACGATACTTCTAAAGAAGATATGATTAAGGCTTGCAAGGCTTTAAGTACATTAAATACAAAATATGGAGTTTACTTTGCCTTTGGTAATCACGATAAGGGATATTACCCACCAGAAAATAGAGGCTATGATGGAAATGACTTAATTAATGAGCTTGAAAAAAATGGAGTAACTGTTCTTCAAGATGAAAGTGTACTTGTTGATAATAGATTTTATATTGTTGGTAGACAAGATAGGTCCGAAGTTGAAAAAGGTGGCACAAGAAGTGATATGTCAACCTTAGTAAAAAATCTTGATAGCAGTAAATATATTATTGTAATGGACCACCAGCCTAATGATTATAATAATGAATTAAATGCTAATGTAGATTTGGTTTTATCTGGTCATACTCACGGAGGACAGTTGTTGCCAATTAATAAAATTGGTCAGTGGATAGGAGCAAATGATAAAACTTATGGAATTGAAAAGAGGAATAATACAAATTTCATTGTTACATCAGGTATTTCTGATTGGGCTGTAAAATTTAAAACAGGCTGTAAGTCAGAATATGTAGTTGTAGATATACATCAATAATAAATTCTAAATATATGTTAAAAATAAACACATATAAATTTATTTTTTGATTGACAATTAATAACAAAACTGATAAAATAACATTGTATCGAGTAGCGAATGCGTAAATCCAGATTGGGTTTACGCATTTTCTTTTTGTACAAATATAGGTTGTGGTAGCTTTGCCTTAAAAGTCTCTGTATTTACAAGGAGGAATTATGAAAGATGTTTCAATGAACAAAATGGGTACTATGCCCATTAACAAATTAATGCTTAATATGGGTATACCAATGATACTGTCAATGGTACTTCAAGCTGTTTATAATATTGTTGATAGTGCTTTTCTATCTAATATGCCTGAAAATGGTGAATTAGCCTTAAATGCTTTAACTCTGGCTTTTCCTATACAGCTTTTAATGGTAGCTGTTGGCATTGGTACAGGTGTTGGTACTAATGCTCTTTTAGCTAGGTGTTTGGGTGCTGGTGACAAGGTAAGAGTGAGTAAAACTGCTGGAAATGCTATATTTTTAGGTGGTGTAATTACAATTATTTTTATGCTTTTTGGAATATTTGGTTCAAGAGCGTACATTGCTTCTCAAACATCAAATCCAGTAATACTTGAAATGGGTGTTGATTATCTTAGAATTTGTTCGTTTTTTTCAATTGGTATGGTTTATTATGCAATATTTGAAAAACTTTTGCAGGCAACAGGTAAGTCTGTCTTATCAACAACAGCACAAATATCTGGTGCAGTAACGAATATTGTTCTTGACCCTATTTTAATATATGGTTTATTTGGTTTACCAACTATGGGGGTTAAAGGTGCTGCTTATGCTACAGTAATTGGTCAAATTGTGTCTTTTGTTGTAGCAATGACATTTCATTTTAAAAGTAATAGGGAAATTGAAAATGGATTTAAGTATATAAGACCTTCATTAAAAACTATTATGGAAATATACTCAATAGGATTGCCGGCAATTATTGCTCAAGCACTTACATCAGTTATGACTTACGGCTTAAATATTATATTTGTTGGTATTGGTGAATCTGTTGTTACAGCTTATGGTCTTTTTTATAAAATACAGCAATTTATGCTTTTTGCTGCCTTTGGTTTGAGAGATGCTATTACACCTATTGTAGCATTTAACAATGGTATGAAAGATAAAAATAGAGTAAAAGCCAGCATTAAATGTGGTATGACATATACACTTATAATTATGATAGTTGGTTTTGTTGCCCTTGAATTATTTGCTCAACCTTTTTCCAGAATGTTTGGTCTTTCTGGCGAAACAGAAAAATATTGTATAAGTGCAATGAGAGTTATATCAATTAGCTTTATTTTTGCTGGAGCTAATATTGCTTTTCAAGGTGTATTTCAAGCTCTTAATGCCGGTATTGAATCCCTTGTTATTTCTGTTTGCAGACAAATAATTTTTATTATACCTATAGCTTGGATTTTTGCTATTATTGCTGGAAGTGAAAATATTGGATTAGTATGGTCAACATTTCCTATTGGTGAGTTTTTGACTGTTGTGATTGCTTGTGTATTTATGTCAAAAATTAATAAAAATAAAATTAATATGTTAAATTAGTTTACCTTTTTATGCAAAAATGGTATAATAATGTAAATTCAATTTTAAGATTGGAGGTATTTTTATGAAAAAGATAATAACTATAAGCAGAGAATTTGGTAGCGGTGGCAGAACTATAGGCAGAAAAGTAGCAGAAAAATTAGGTATACCTTTCTATGATAAAGAAATTATTGAAAAAGTAGCAGAAAAATCTGGTTTATCTAAAAAGTACATAGAGGAAAAAGGTGAATATTCACCGTCTAAAAGTATTTTTTCATATTCTTTTTTAGGTAGAAATATTGACGGTGTTTCTGTTGAAGATTATATTATTTCAGCACAGAGAAAAATAATAATGGACTTAGCAAATGAAGGTCCTTGTGTAATTGTTGGTAGATGTGCTGACTTTATACTTAGAAATAGAGATGATGTGTTTAATGTATTTATACATTCTAGCATTGAAAAAAGGGCAGAAAGAATTGTAAAAGTTTATGGAGAAACTGACAAGACACCAAAGAAAAGACTTGAAGAAAAGGATAAAAAAAGAAGTATAAATTATAAATATTGTACTGACAGAGTTTGGGGAATGTCACAAAATTATGATATTTCACTTAATAGTGGTGAAATTGGTATTGAAAATTGCGTGGAGATTATTACTGAACTTGTAAAGGTGTTATAATGTAATTAATAATAAGGACTGTTGTGAAATGATAAAGTTATATTTTGCAACAGTCTTTTATATTACATTTATTGCATTAATTATGAAAATATGTTATGATTAAGTCATTAAATGTGGGAGTGTATACTTATGATTTATGAAGTTTATAAAGAAGAAGAAACTAAACAAATAGGCTTTAATATGGGTCAAAATGCAAAAGCTGGAGAAATATATTGCTTAAAAGGTGATTTAGGCGTTGGAAAGACAGTTTTTACTAAAGGCTTTGCAGAGGGTTTAGGTATAACAGACCATATTACAAGCCCGACTTTTACTATTGTAAATGAATACAATTCTGGCAGAATTCCTTTTTATCATTTTGATGTTTACAGAATAGGTGATTCTGATGAAATGTATGACATTGGCTGTGACGAATATTTCTTTGGTGATGGTGTTTGCCTTATTGAGTGGGCAGAACTTATTGAAGATATTTTGCCTGATAATATAAAGTGGATAGAAATAAGCAAAGATTTAACTGTTGATGATGTTAATTATAGAAAAATAGAGGTAAGATAAAATGAAAATATTGGCTTTAGATACAACTGGACTTGTGGCAAGTGTTGCTTTAGTTGATGAAAACAAGACTATTGCCGAATTTACTACAAATTATAAAAAAACACATTCACAAACAATTATGCCTATGATTGAAGAAATTGTTAAAATGGTTGACCTTGACCTTAAAGATGTGGACTATATTGCTTGTTCAAGTGGTCCAGGTAGCTTTACTGGTCTTAGAATTGGTGCTGCAACAGCAAAGGGTCTTGCTCACGGTTTAGATAAAAAAATTATTCCAGTGCCTACTCTTGATGGACTTGCATATAATTTGTCAGAGTCTGACAAACTTATTGTTCCTATAATGGACGCTAGAAGAAATCAAGTTTATTCAGCTATATATAGTAATATAAATGGTATTGAAAGAATAAGTGAATATATGGCTTGCGATATTAAGGAACTTCTTGATAAAGTAATTGAAATTGATGAAAATGCCATATTCTTAGGCGATGGTGTACCTGTATTTAAAGAAAAAATTTCTGAATTTAACACAGGCTTCAAATTTGCTCCACAAAGTGCTAATATGCAGAGAGCTGCTTGCGTTGGTACTTTAGCTATGGAAAGAATTGATGAGGCTATAAGCCCTAATGACTTTGAAATTTTATATTTAAGAAAATCACAAGCAGAAAGAGAATTGGAAGAAAAAAATGCAAATAGAGTTAATGAATAAAAGCCACATTGATGGTATAATGGAAATTGAAAAGGACAGCTTTGCAATACCTTGGACGAGAGCCTCTGTTGAAAAGGAATTAAGCAATAAATTTGCTTACTATGTTGTAGCAATGGAGGATAATAATGTTTTAGGTTATGGCGGTATGTGGCACATTGTAAATGAAGGTCATATTACTAATATAGCTGTTCATAAGGACCACAGACGCAATGGTATTGGAGATGCTATAGTTAAAGCCCTTGTTGAAATTGCTGAAGAAAAAGAAATGATTGGTCTTACTCTTGAAGTAAGAAAAGGAAATGAGTCTGCTTTAGCACTTTATAAGAAAAATGGATTTAAACTTGAGGGAATTCGTCCTGAATATTATGAGGACAATAAAGAAGATGCCTATATTATGTGGAAATATTTAATTCCAGAGGAGGAAGTTATAGGCTAACGGAGGTGTTGTAATGATTAAAGAGTTGAAATATAATGAATTAAAGAGATTTTGTAGAAATAAGGAAATAAGCATTGATGAAAGCAAATATACTGACCACTTAATTGGTCAGCCTAATGGTGCAGAAGCTCTTGAGTTTGGTTTAAATGTTAAAAGCAAGGGCTATAATGTATATCTTGCTGGTTTATCTTCAAGTGGTAAAACTACTTATGCAGAAAAATTTGCAAAGGATTTAGCTGTTAAAGAAAAAACACCTGATGATATGTGTTATGTTTTAGATTTTGAAAAGCCATCTGCTCCTAAACTTCTTAAATTAAAGGCTGGTACTGGTAGAGAGTTTAAGGCTGATATGGAAGAATTTATAAATCAGTTAAGTATTGAAATACCTAAGGCTTTTTCATCAGCAAAGTATAGTGATGACAAGGATAGAATACTTAAAACATATCAAAAGAAAAAGGACGAAGCCTTAAAGGAACTTACTGAGGAGGCTAAAAAGTATAATTTTGGTGTTAAAACAAGTAGCAATGGTGGTATATATTTTCTCCCTATTGTAGACGGCAAAACAATAGGTGAAGATGAGTATGAGGAGCTTTCTGAGGAAGAAAAGGAAGAAATAAATGAAGGCTCAGATGAAGTACACGAGCTTGCTAATTCAACTATGAAATATGTTCGTGACCTTGATAAAAAGGCAACTACTGAAATTGAAAATATGGACTATACTACAGGTTTATTTACAGTAGGTCACTTTTTAACACCTATTCAAGGTAAATATGTTGATAACAAGGCTGTTAGTCAGTATTTGTTAAAGGTCAAGGAGGATATATTAGATAACATAGATTTGTTCTCTGATAATGATGATGACAGCAATGATGACCCTCTTGCAGCAATGATGCCTTGGAATTTAAAAAAGAATACTAATGAAATATTTGAAAAATATAGCGTTAATTTAATTGTTGATAATAGTGAATTAAAGGGTGCTCCAGTTATAGTTGATTACAATCCAACTTATGCCAATTTAATTGGTGAAGTTGAATATGAAAATGAAAATGGTAATCTTACTACTGACTTTATGAAGATTAAGGCAGGACTTTTGCATAAGGCTAATGGTGGTTATCTTATTTTTCACGCATCAGATTTGCTAACTAATGCCTTTGCTTGGGATACATTAAAGAGGGCATTAATTACCAATAAGGTTACTATTGAACCTTTAAAGGAATATCAGTTTGGCGGTATTACTGTTGCAGGTATTCAGCCAGAGTCAGCTGATATTAATGTTAAGGTAATTATTGTTGGTTCAATGTATTATTATGAGCTTTTAAAAGAGTATGATGACGATTTTTCAAAGTTATTTAAAATTTGTGCTTTATTTGATTATGAAATGGATTATTCAGAAGAAAATATAAACGCAATGCTTGGCTTTGTTAAAAACTATTGTATTAAAAATGAATTTTTACCTATTGAGGATAATGCCCTTTGTGAGCTTTTAGAATATTCTGTTCGACTTGCTGAAAGACAGGATAAATTAACTACAAGATTTGGTCTTATATGTGATATTTTAGCTGAGGCTGATGCTTGGGCAAGACTTGACAAATCTAATTCCATTGATAGCAAATATGTGTTAAAGGCAATAAATAAGTCTGTGGAAAGAGTTAATATTTATGCTAAAAAATATAGTAAAATGATTTCTAACAATGAAATTATGATTGCTACAGAAGGTCAGGAAGTTGGTCAGATTAACGGACTTTGCGTAATGGAAATGGGTGATTATACCTTTGGTATGCCTACTAGAATAACTGCAAGCACATACACTGGTAAGGCTGGTATTGTTAATATTGAAAAAGAGGCTGAAATGAGTGGCTCTATTCACGATAAGGGTATGCAAGTGTTAATAGGATATTTAGGTGGAAAGTATGCACAGAAAAATCCTTTGACATTAAGCTGTAGAGTTTGTTTTGAGCAGAGTTACAATGGTGTAGACGGTGATAGTGCGTCATCAACTGAAACTTATGCTATTATTTCTAGCCTTAGTGAATGCCCAATTAATCAACAGCTTGCTGTAACAGGTAGTATGAACCAAAAGGGAGAAATACAGCCAATTGGTGGTGTTACTTACAAAATTGAAGGATTTTTTGATGTTTGTAATGAAAGAGGTCTTACTGGTAGTCAAGGTTGTATAATACCGTCAACTAATGTTAAGGATTTGGTACTTAAAGATGAGGTTGTTTCTGCTGTTAAAGAAGGTAAATTCCATATTTATGCCATTGATAGTATTGATGATGGTATTGAGCTTTTAATGGGCAGAAAAGCTGGCAAAAAACTTGCTAATGGTGGATATAGCAAGGATAGTGTTCATTACTTAGTAGAAAATAAGTTAAAAAATTATTATAAGAGAGCAAGTGAAAATTAAGTATATTAAAAATATAATGGTGTAGAAAATTAAACTCTACACCATTCTTTTGATTATATTAATAATTATTTTTAAGAGCAATGTAATATATTTTGTTGAATTTATATATGTAATAGTGTAAAATTAAAATTGTAGTTTGGTGGTGATATAGTAATGAATTATAAAATTGTTTTGGAGTATGAGGGAACAAGATATAATGGCTGGCAAAGGCAGGTATCAACTTCTAATACTATTCAGGGCATAATTGAAGAGGCAATAAAAACTGTTACTGGTGAAAATGTTGAAATAAATGGTTCAGGCAGAACTGATGCAGGTACTCACGCTTTGGGTCAAGTGGCAAATTTTAAACTTAGTAATAAATATGATAACTTAATGGATAAAATAAATGATGAATTGCCTAGCGATATTAGAATATTAAGCTGTTGTGAAGTTGATGACAGATTTCACGCAAGACTTAATGCTATAGGTAAAGTTTATTATTATAAAATTGATACAGGTAAAAAAGTAAATGTTTTTACTAGAAGAACTGTAAATCATTTTAATTTTCCTCTTAATATTGAGGAAATGAAAAGGGCTAGTAAAATGCTTGTTGGTACTTATGATTTTAAGTCTTTTTGTTCTAATAAAAGAACTAAAAAATCAACAGTAAGAACTATTTATTCTATTGATATTTTGCAAAATGGTACAGAAATTACTTTTGTATACAATGGAAACGGATTTTTGTATAATATGGTTAGAATATTAACTGGTACAATACTTGAGGTTGGACTTGGCAAAATTAGTGCTGATGATATACCGTCTATTATTGAGGCAAGAGATAGAAGTAGAGCTGGTATGACAATGCCACCTCGAGGTTTAACTCTTGCTGAAGTTAAATATAAGGAGGATAATTAAATGGAACAGTTTTATCAAAAAATTCAAAAAAGAACAGAGGAAAGACCACGACTTATGGTGGGCATAGTAGCATTATTTTATTTTGTTGCAGGTATGGGCTTTACAACATTAAGACAGACAACACCTTTTTCATTAGTGCTTTCTTGCATACTTTGCCTTTATATGTCAACAATTGTGTTTGCTATTGTTAAAGGTGTTATTTCAAAGGCGTTGTTAAACTGTGGCTTGTTTTTTGCTTTAGGTTTAATTTTTAAATTTATGACAAATTATAGTGTTCTTACATATATGGATTTGATTGTAGCAATTGGATTTTTTATTGTGTTTTTTGCCTTAGGTCTTTTTATTGGTCATTTGTGGTATGGTAAGTACATAGAAAAATAAATATAACAATTTACCACAAGAGCTTGAATAGATTTGTTTAAATTAATATATATATTTTGTTTTTACTAAAAATCCTCCCGTTTTATAAATGGGAGGATTTTTAACTTAATTATTTATTTCTTCAAATTCTTCGTAAAGCTCCATTAATTTTTCTTCAAGGATTTCCTTTTCTTCATATATTTCACGAGAACGCATTGAGTTTGTATAAACTTCTTCTGTAGCTAAAAGATTATCTAATTCTTCAATTTTATTTTCTGTTTCTTCAATTTCTTTTTCAATCTTTTTGATTTGATTGTCTTTTTTCCTCTGTTGAGCTTGTATTTCCTTTTGTTTTTTCCAGTCTAACTTAGTTTCAGTTTCAACAGATTTTACTTCTTCTGTTTTAACAATTTCATTTTCTTTTAGCTTTTCTGTGTAGTAATCGTAATTGCCTAAGTATATTGTTGCTTTATCTTTATTTAATTCGACAATTTTACTTGCTGTAGAATTGATAAAATATCTGTCGTGGGAAATGTATAAAACAGTTCCAGTATAACCTTGTATAGCTTGTTCAAGTATTTCTTTAGAGTTAATATCAAGGTGATTAGTAGGCTCATCTAAAATTAGGAAATTGGCATTAGATAACATAATTTTAGCTAAAGCAACTCTACCTTTTTCACCACCACTTAATGAACCAATAGTTTTGAAAACATCATCACCTGTAAAAACAAAGGCTGCAAGTACATTTCTTATTTGTGTAATAGTAAGGTCAGGATATGAATCTGAAATTTCGTCAAATATAGTTTTGTTTAAGTTAAGGTCAGATTGTTCCTGGTCATAGTAACCAATAACTACATTAGAGCCAAGTTTAACACTGCCACTTTTAGCCTCAAGGCGAGAAAGAATAATCTTAAACAATGTAGTTTTACCAATACCATTAGGACCAATAAGAGCTGTTTTTTCTCCCTTTTTTATATCAAAGGATATGTTGTTAAAAAGAGGTACACCATCAAAAGCCATAGAAACATTGTCAACACTTAAAACATCGTTGCCACTTTCTTTAATTGGCTTTATTTCTAAACGCATTTTATCTGGCAAGTTTTCAGGAGCGTCTACTCTTTCTATTTTATCAAGCATTTTTTCTCGGCTTTCAGCTCTTTTTATGGACTTTTCTCTGTTAAATTCTCTAAGTTTTTTAATAACTTCTTCTTGATGCTTTATTTCTTTTTGCTGATTAATATATCTGTGGTATTCAATTTCTCTGTCGATTATTTTCTTTTCAGCATAGTATGAATAGTTGCCAAAATATTCTTTTGCTTTTTTGTTTTCAATTTCAATTACTTTTCCAACTACTTTATCAAGGAAATATCTATCGTGGGAAATAATAACAACTGCACCTTTGTAACTTCTTAAAAAGTCCTCAAGCCATCTTAATGAGTCAATATCAAGGTGGTTAGTTGGCTCATCAAGGAGAAGTACATCAGGAGCTTTTAAAAGTATTTTACCTAAAGCAACTCTTGTTTTTTGTCCACCAGAAAGTTCGTTTATTGTTTGACTACTTTCTTCCTCACTAAAGCCAAGACCTTTTATGACACCTCTTAATCTGCTTTGGTAGCTATAGCCGTCCATTTCTTCCATTTTGTGAGAAAGTTCTGAATATCTTGTCATAAGATTTTCAAGGTCATCTCCACTTTTGTGTGACATTTGAGCTTCCATATCTCTTAACTGTTGTTCCATAAGCATAATAGGTTCAAATACAGTAAGAAGTTCACCATATATAGTTTTTGATGAGTCTATTTCAAGACTTTGTGAAAAATAGCCCATTGTTGCAGACTTTGGCATAATTACTTCGCCAGAGTCAAGGGAAAGTTCTCCTGTAATTATTTTAAATAATGTTGATTTGCCGGCACCATTAACGCCAACAATAGCAACCTTTTCTTTTTCTTCTATATGAAATGAAATATTTTTAAGTATAACATCTGTACCAAAGGCTTTGGATACATTATTAAGTGCTAATATCATAATAAAAAATCTCCGTTTCTAATTTAAAACTAAATAATATAAACCATTATACATATTTTAACAGAAAAATGCTACAATTAAAAGTAAAAAAGTAAGATTGACAAAAAAAGAGAATTATTTTATAATAAAGAAAAGGTTTAAAAGGTGAGTAATTATGAATTCGATAGAAAAAGAAAAAATATCAATGGCTGTTATTAAAAGATTGCCAAGATACTATAGATATTTGGGAGATTTGCTTGAACACGATATTACAAGAATATCTTCAAACGAATTAAGCAGAAGAATGAATGTAACTGCATCACAGATAAGACAAGACTTAAATAAATTTGGCTGTTTTGGTCAAAGAGGCTATGGATATAATGTTGAAATGCTTTATGCTGAAATTAAAAAAATATTAGGTCTTGATAGAGAATATAATCTCATTATTATTGGTGCTGGTAATTTGGGACAGGCTTTGGCTAACTATAGCAACTTTAAAAAGAGAGGATTTAACTTCATAGGCATTTTTGATAATAATCCAGATATTATCGGTAAAAATGCTGGAGAAATAGTTATTCAAGATGTTAATAATCTTGAGCAATTTTTAAAAAATAATAAGGTAGATATTGCTGTATTATCCATTCCAAAAAGTAATGCACCTCAAATTTCACCAATTCTTGTGGATAATGGTGTAAAGGGAATATGGAATTTCTCACACATTGACTTACATACACCTGATAATGTTATTGTTGAAAATGTACATTTAACTGATAGTGTTATGACATTGTCTTATAAGTTAAGTGAGCTTGAAAATCAAAATAAAAACTAGAATTAAAAGAGCCGTAGAGGCTCTTTTTTGATGGAATAGCCATTGTAAAATAATTGACATTATGGTATAATTAAAATAGATTATTGCGTAAAGGTGGGTTTATATGAATAAGAAAGGAAATTTAACATCTTCTGATAAGTTAATGGGAATATTTTTGTTTATTGTTGTTGCAATTATTCCTATTATTTGCAAACTTAGTCAAGTTGAAATAAGTAGCGAAGAATACAATGTTATTAGAAGTGGAAGTACAGTAAATGATGTGTTTGCTTATAGCAAGTCAGTGTTGTTGCTTACTATGGGTGTTATTATTACTGTATTTATGGCTTTTCAAATATTAGGTGAAGACGGCTTTAAAATTAATTTTAAGTCTAAGCCGGTTATTTTGGCTGGTATGTATACTTTGTTTATGCTTTTATCTTGTGTATTTTCAAAGTATCACCACACTTCATTTTTTGGTGTGGCTGAAAGATATGAAGGCTTTTTTATGTGGCTTTGTTATATGATATTTATGATTGTAGCTATGGCATTTGCTTCTAATAAATATCGACTTAATTTTATATTATGGGCATTTATATGCTCCGGTTTATTTGTTGGCATAATTGGTCTTTTACAATTTTTAGGTTACAATATATTTGCAACAGAATGGTTTAGCAAACTTGTTATGGGTAGTGCTTATAATGGTGTGCCTATGAAGATTAAGTTTGATTCTGTTTTTGCAACTCTTTACAATCCTAACTGTGCTGGTATGTACTTTGGTATGATGTTTGCAACTACAGCTGTAATCGCAGTTTTAATGCCTATTAAGAATAAGTTTAAGTGGGTATTTGCTGTTATAGCAATTATACTTCTTGTGTGTGCAATAGGTTCAAATTCTGTTGGTGGTCTTATGGGTCTTATGGCAGGTGTATGTTTTGTAGCTATTGTTTGTATTTGTTATTATATATTTGTTATTAAGAGTAAAAAAGCTATTGGTTTTACTGTTGGTGGCATTTTGGCTACAGTAATATGCGTTATTATTTTATTTAATTCTAATGCTGTTATTATTCAAAAGGTTAAAATTATAGCTGATGCACTTAAAAACGGACAGGAACTTACTGAAACAGCAAGTTTCTATGAAGATGTTGAAATTGATGGTATGGTAGGCAAGGTCATTACTAAAGATGGCGAATATGCCATTGACTATGCAAAGGAAGCCTCTCAGTTTATGCACAACGGACAGGTTCTTAATCCAACAAATGAAGAACCTATGGAAAATGGTAATGGTACTAAGTATGTATTTACAGAGTCTAATATTGAATGGGATTTATATCTTTACAATGTAGAGTCAAAGAATATGTTTGTAGCAAGCCTTATTGGTGTTGATAACGAGGGTACAGAAACAGCTTTCTTATTTGGTGAAAGTGATGGTAAACTTGCTATGCTTGATAAGTTTGCAAATCCTATTGATATTAACACACCAGTTGAAAGCTGGGGCTTTAAGGGTGTTGAAAGATTAGGTTCTAACAGAGGTTATATTTGGTCAAGAAGTATTCCTCTTTTAAAGCACAATATTTTTATTGGTTCTGGTGCTGATACTTTTGTTTTTGAGTTTCCTCAGCAAGATGTTAGAAGCAAGTTAAATTATTTAGGCAATCCTTATGTAATTATTGATAAGCCTCATAATATGTTTTTACAAATTGGTATTAACACAGGTATCATTTCTCTTGTTGTTATTCTTGCTCTGTTTGTGCTTTATATTGTTCAGACAATTAAGAGAGTGTTTAGTAATAGGTCACAGGGCTTAAATGCTATTAGACTTGGTATACTTGCTGGCGTTATAGCTTATGCTGTAGCTGGTTTAACAACAGATAGTGTTGTTACTGTAGCACCAGTATTTTGGGTGCTTTTAGGTACAGGCTTTGGTGCTAATGTTATTGGTACTGAAGATGAAAGTATTGAATAATTTAAAACAAAGTTAATTAAAAAATAAAAGGGAGGATTTCCTCCCTTAAATTTTAGGAGGTCCTTATGGTTAGGCTATCTGCTATGGCTAGGGAACAGAGAAATAAAATGTTCCTTTATGTATTGCTTGATGTAATACTTATTAATTTATCTATTATAATTGCTATATGCTTATGGTATGGTGGCACTATTCCTGGACTTCCTGGAGGTCAGGGCAGACTTATACCAGTTGAAGTGTGGAGCTGGTATAAATATACATTTTTGTTTGTGTCACCATTTTGTCTTATAGTTTATGGCTTATTTAAGTTTTATTCAAATTTGTGGAAGTATGCAACGATTGACGATATGTACAAAATTGTTGTTGCTAACACAATTATATATTCTGCAATTTATGGATATTATTATTATTTCTTATCTAACATAGTCAATTTGGAATTGCCTAAAAGAATGTTAATTGTAGGTTGGATATTGAGTATCATATTTTTTGTTTTTTCTCGTTCTGGTTATCGTGCTGTTAAAAGAATTTTTATTAATTTTGAACATTCTCTTGATAAAAAAAGCGGAAAGAAAAGAGTTCTTGTAGTGGGTGCTGGATACTCAGGCTACAATGTTGTTAGAAGTATCAATAATAATGAAAAGGGCTATGAAGATAGAATGGCTGTCTTAGTTGTTGATGATGACTATGGTAAAAATAACACTAACTTAATGGGTGTTAGAGTTACCTATGACACAGCTAATATTCCTAGACTTGCTAAAGAATATGAGATTGATGAAATTATTGTAGCTATTCCATCTGCTAATACAGCACAAATAAATAGAATAATGGAATTTTGTACACAAACAGAGTGTGTGCTTAAAATGATACCTCCTATGAGTGATATTTCAGACGGTGGTTATCAAAGATTAAGAGATGTTAATATTACAGACTTACTATTTAGAGATGAAGTTTCAATTGATATTTGTAGTATTTCTGAATATATTAAGGATAGAGTTGTATTAGTAACAGGTGGTGGTGGTTCTATTGGTTCTGAACTTTGCAGACAGATTATAAAGTTTGAACCTAAGTTACTTGTTATATTTGATGTTTATGAAAACAATGCCTATGAGCTTTATACTGAACTTAAAAATAAGTATGGCAATAAGGCTAGAATGATTGTTAGAATTGGTACAATAAGAGATATTAATTGTGTTGAAGAAGTTTTTAAGGCTTATAAGCCTAATGTTGTGTTTCACGCAGCTGCTCATAAGCACGTGCCACTTATGGAATATGTGCCAGCAGAAGCTGTTAAAAACAATGTATTTGGTACATTAAATGTAGCTAAGTGTGCTGATAAATATGGCGTTGACCATTTTGTTCTACTTTCTACTGATAAGGCTGTAAATCCAACTAATGTTATGGGTGCTACAAAGAGAATAACTGAACTTATTATTCAAGAATTTGCTTCTCATAGCAAGACTAAGTTTGTGGCAGTGCGTTTTGGTAATGTTTTAGGAAGTAATGGTAGTGTTATTCCACTTTTCCAAAAACAGATTAAAGCTGGTGGTCCTGTAACTGTAACAGACAAAAATATAACTAGATTTTTTATGACAATACCAGAGGCGTCAAGGCTTGTTATGCAGGCTGCTAGTCTTGATAATAGCGGAAGAATATATGTCCTTGATATGGGAAAACCGGTTAAAATTGATGACCTTGCTAGAAATCTTATAAGACTTTCAGGTTATACTCCAGATAAAGATATTAAAATTGAATATACTGGTTTAAGACCTGGTGAAAAGCTTTATGAGGAGCTTATAATGGCTGAGGAAAAGGAAAATATGAAACTTGTTTTTGGCGATAAAATATTTGTTACTGCTCCTGTTAATATGGATTATGACAAGTTTAATGCTGACTTAAGGGAACTTTATAATGTGGCGTTTAATGAACCAGAAAAAGTAAAAAGTGTTATAAAAAAAATTGTTCCTAATTTTAATCAAAAGGGAGAATAGGTATGTATAAAGCTGTAAAAAGATTACTAGATTTTTTAATAAGTTTAATAGCTATTTGTGGCTTAAGTTGGTTACTTATAATTATTGCTCTTATTATTAAAATTGAAGATAATGGTAATATTTTATTTAAGCAAAAAAGAATTGGCTTAAATAAGAAAGAATTTTATATTTATAAATTTAGAACAATGAAAACAACTACTCCAAAAGATGTACCTACTCATCTTTTGGAAAATCCAGATAGTTACATAACTACTATAGGCAAGTTTTTAAGAAAATCAAGCCTTGACGAGCTTCCACAGCTTTTTAATATTTTAAAAGGCGAAATGAGTCTTGTTGGTCCAAGACCAGCTCTTTGGAACCAATTTGACTTAATTGCTGAAAGAGATAAGTATGGTGCTAATGGTGTTGTGCCAGGACTTACAGGTTGGGCACAGGTTAATGGTAGAGATGAGTTGCCTATTGATGTTAAGGCTAAATTTGATGGTGAATATGTAAAAAAGATGAGCCTTTTATTTGATATATTTATATTATTTAAGACTGTAGTTTCTGTTTTTAAGGCTGAGGGAGTTCAGGAGGGAAAGAATGAAAATAATACTAACAGGTAAGAATAGCTACATAAGTAACAATACCTGTACTTATATTAATTCATTAGGCTTTGATGCAGAGTGTGTTTCAATAAGAAATGGCGTTGACAGCATTGACTTTAATGGAGTTGATGCTGTTATTCATTGTGCAGCTATTGTTCACAAAAAAGAGAAAGATTATATAAATGAGTATGATAAAGTTAATTATGACTTAACAGTAGAACTTGTTAATAAGGCTTTGAAAAGTGGTGTTAAGCATTTTGTGTTTTTATCAACAATGGCTGTTTATGGCAAAACCATTGGTGAAATAAATAGCAAAACTCCTTTAGAGCCGACAACTTTATATGGCAAAAGTAAGTTAAAAGCAGAAGAATATCTTATTTCACATATAAAAGGCAAAATGAAGGTATCTATTATAAGACCACCTATGGTTTATGGTAAAAATTGTGTAGGTAATTATATTAAACTTTCTAAAATTGCTAAGCTTACACCTGTTATACCGGATACTAAAAATAAAAAAAGTCTTGTTTATATTGAAAACTTAGCTTATTTAATAGGTAATATTGTTAAAGAGAGCAAAGAGGGTATTTTTATGCCTATGGATAATGAGTATGTATCTACAGCTAAAATTATGAAACTTATTTCTAATAAGCACATATCAGTTTTTTTAGGTACAATATTAAAATTATTGCCTTTTAACATTGTTAAAAAATCCTTTGGCACACTTTTTTATAGTGAAGAAATAGCAACAAAAATAGACTATATACCTGTTGATAAAGCTGTGAGGTTAAGTGAAAAATGAAAATATATGTAGATGCAGATGCTTGTCCAGTAGTTAAGCAAACAGAAAAAATTGCTAAAAAATATAATGTACCAGTTGTACTTATTTGTGATACTAATCATATACTTAATTCTGACTATAGTGATGTAATAATAGCTGATGCTGGAGCTGACTCTGTGGATATAGTCCTTGTCAACAAATGTAGTAAAGGTGATATTGTTGTTAGTCAAGATTATGGTGTTGCAGCTATGGCTCTTGGTAAGGGGGCTTATCCAATTCATCAAAGTGGAAAATGGTACACTAATGAAAATATAGATTCTATGCTTATGCAAAGGCATATATCCAAAGCAATGAGAAGAAGTAAAAGTAAGGTACACATAAAAGGACCAAAGAAAAGAACTGAAGAAGATAACGAAAGATATGAACAATCTTTGGAAAAACTTGTGGATAAATTGTTAAGTGAGGTGTAAATATGGATTTTTTACCTGTAACTGTTGAAGATATGAAAAAAAGAGGTTGGGAACAACCAGACTTTATATATGTAAGTGGTGATGCTTATGTTGACCACCCATCATTTGGTGCAGCTATTATTACTCGTATGCTTGAAAGTAAAGGCTATAAGGTGTGTGTTATACCTCAGCCAAACTGGAAAACTACTGATGATTTTACTAAGTTTGGTAAACCTAAAATTGCCTTTCTTGTAAGTGGTGGTAATATTGATTCTATGGTTAATCATTATTCTGTAGCTAAGAAAAAGAGAGATAAGGATTTATATTCTCCAGGTGGCGAAGGTGGTCATAGACCAGATAGAGCAACTATTGTGTATTGTCAAAAAATAAGAGAAGCCTATGGCAATTCTGTTACTATTATGATTGGTGGTATTGAGGCCAGTTTAAGACGATTATCTCATTACGACTATTGGGATAATAAGGTTAGAAGGTCAATTCTTTTGGATTCTCAAGCTGATATACTTATATATGGTATGGGCGAACACCAAATTGTTGAACTTGCAGAAGCTCTTGAAAGCGGTATTGAGGCTAAGGATATTACATTTGTTAGAGGTACTGTTTATAAAACTAAAACCCTTGAAAATATTTATGATGATTATATTGAGTTGCCTCATTTTAAAGAAAGTTCTAAGGACAAAAAGGTATATGCAGAGGGTTTTTTAAAACAGTATGAAAATACTGATGCTATTACTGCAAAAATACTTGTTGAACCTTATAATGATTGTTATGTTGTTCAAAATAAGCCTTCACTTCCTCTTACTCAATCAGAATTTGACTATAGCTACGGTTTACCTTATATGCGTAACTATCACCCTATGTATGAAGAAAAGGGAGGAATACCAGCTATTGAAGAAGTTAAGTTTAGTATTATAAGCAATAGAGGCTGTTTTGGTAGCTGTAATTTCTGTGCCTTAGCTTTTCATCAGGGTAGAGTAATACAGGCAAGAAGTCATCAATCAATACTTACAGAGGCTGAAAAAATAACTTGGGAACCAGATTTTAAGGGTTATATTCACGATGTTGGTGGACCTACTGCCAATTTTAGACAGCCTGCTTGTGACAAACAGCTTACAAAGGGTGCTTGTAAAAATAGACAGTGTCTTTTCCCAGATGCTTGCAAAAATTTAAAGGTTGACCATAGAGATTATGTTAAACTTTTAAGAAAATTAAGAGAAGTGCCTAGAGTTAAAAAGGTATTTGTTCGTTCTGGTATAAGATACGATTATTTAATTTATGATAAAGATGAAACTTTCTTTAACGAGCTTTGTAAATATCACGTAAGTGGTCAGCTTAAGGTTGCTCCTGAACATATTGTGCCTAGAGTTTTAGGCAAAATGGGCAAGCCATCAAGAGAGGTTTATGACAGGTTTACAAAGAAGTTTTATGAAATAAATAAAAAAATAGGAAAAGAACAGTACCTTGTACCATATTTAATGAGTTCTCACCCAGGTAGTGACTTAAAGGCTGCTGTTGAACTTGCTGAATATTTAAGAGATTTAGGCTATATGCCAGAGCAGGTGCAGGATTTCTACCCAACTCCTGGTACTTTATCAACTTGTATGTTTTACACAGGTATTGACCCAAGAACTAATGAGGAAGTTTATGTGCCTAAAACTCCTCACGAAAAGGCTATGCAGAGAGCATTAATACAATATAGACTTCCTAGAAATTATGACCTTGTTAATGAGGCACTTCATAAGGCTGGCAGAACTGATTTAATTGGATTTGATAAACATTGTCTTATTAGACCAAGAAGGGATAATAAGTCCTTTGACCATAAGCCAAAGAAGAAAGCTACAGAAGTAAGTAAAAAGAGAAAGCCTATTAGAAATATACACAAGAAAAAGGGAGGCAGATAATGAAAAAAATAATTTCCTTTATTAAAAAAGAAATAGTTTTTTCAATATCATTTGTTGTAGCTCTTGTTTCAATGCTTTTTGTTAAACCAGATAATAAATATTTAAGCTATATAGATTTTAGGACTATTGGTTTGTTGTTTGCTCTTATGGCTGTTGTAGCTGGTTTAAGTAAGGCTGGCTTAATACTTAAGTTGGCTGAAAAAATAGTTGAAAAGGTTGGTAATACTAGACTGCTTGTTGCTGTTTTATGGGGTATTTGTTTTTTTACATCAATGATTATTACTAATGATGTTGCACTTATTACATTTGTGCCAGTTACCATATCTGTATTGTCTATGTGTAATAAAGAAAATTTAATTATTTATACAATAGTTTTGCAGACCATAGGAGCTAATTTGGGTAGTATGCTTACTCCTATGGGCAACCCTCAAAATTTATATATTTATACATATTATAATGTAAATATAAAAGACTTTTTTGCTATTACTGTGCCTATTATTGTTGTTAGTTTTCTATTGCTATTATTAGCAACATTGTTGGTTAAAAGTGAAAAAATAGATGTTAATATAAACAAAACTAATGTAAATAGTAAAAATATTGTATTTATGTATTTTGTATTAGCTATTGTTTCTATACTTGCTGTTTTAAGAGTATTTGACTATAAAATTGCTGTTATTGTTGTTGCTTTATCTATACTAATATTTGATAGAAGTGTTATTAAAAATATTGATTGGCTATTACTTTTAACATTTTGTTGCTTTTTTGTTTTTGTAGGTAATATTAGTAGAATTGATATTGTTAATGATTTTATAGTTAGACTTATAAATGGCAGAGAGTTTGTGGTTTCATTTTGTGCTAGTCAGGTTATGAGTAATGTACCTGCTACAATTATGCTTAGTGGATTTACAAATAATTATAAGGGGCTTATATTAGGTGCTGATATAGGAGGCTTAGGAACTCTTGTTGCGTCATTGGCTAGTTTAATATCATTTAAACTTTATTCTAGTATAAATAATTCTCAAGTAAAAAGATATTTACTTACATTTACTACTGTAAATATAGTGTTTTTTGTTATATTGATTTTGACTATGGTACTTTTTGTAAAATAATTAAAGGTGGGTGTGAAATTCGGATTTTTTTCACACCCACCTATTTTTAATTAATCTAATGCTTTTTTCTGTACTATTCCAGCAACTTTCTTCTTTATTCTTTGAAGTGCGTTATCAATACTTTTTTCTTCTTTATTCATTAATGTAGCAATTTGAGTATAAGTTCTACCTCTTAAATAGTAGGATAAAACTTCTTGCTCCATTTTGCTTAATGTTTTTAATATTTCTCTTTCAAGTATTTTTAAGTTTTCTCTGCCTATTACTTCATCTTCAGGATTGCCACCAGTTTTACTTAAAAAATCAAGGTATGTATAATCTTCATCATCACTAGTTACTGGTCTATCCATAGATATTGATGTATTAAGAGGAATGTGCTTTTGTCTGCTTGCTGCCTTAATAGCACTTATGATTTGTCTATTTATACAAAGTTCAGCAAATGAAATAAAGCTAGCCTCTTTATCTGGGTTGTAATCTCTAATTGCTTTGTAAAGACCAACCATACCTTCTTGAATAACATCTTCCTTATCTGCACCAAATATAAAATAACCTCTAGTTTTCTTTCTCAAAAGACTTTTGCATTTATATTTAATAAGATAATCAAGAGCCAAATTATCGTTGCTATGTTGAACTAAATTAACTAGTTCTTCATAACCCATATTTGAATATCGTTCCATTTAATCACCTCTTAAGTCTAAGCTGTTCTAAAAAGTTTGCAGCTTCACTATCCAGATTATCAATTAGCATATTGTTTTTTACGGGTTTGTATTGATGTATTTTTTCTGATATAGCCTTATTGTTAGCATTTACTTCAATGTACAAATCTCTAGCAGACATTCTAAGAGCACCTTGACTCATAATAATAACCTGTTCAAGACCGTCAGAAGTAGCAACAGTTACATTGCAATTTCTAATTAAATCGTGAGTGGTTTTTTCAATATACTGGTCAGCAGTTTCTGCCTCTTTAGTATGTACTATAAAAATATTACCCTCTCTTGTGACAGAGCCTTTGCCTCCCTCAACCTTGTAAGCATCAAACACAAGTATAAGGTTCATTTTTTTAGTGCCTTGATAGTTGCATAGTTGGTTAATGAGGTTGCTTTTAGCTGCTTCAAGATTTTCTTCAGCTAGTTTTTTTAGCTCGTCCCAAGCAAATATTATATTGTATCCATCAACTAATAGATAATCCTTGCTTTTCATTTTTTGTTTCCTTATTTGTATTTTTTTATACATATTTAAAATATACCTATTATAGATTATAAATGATTTTTGTCATAATAACAACACTTTTTTGCTTAAGATATATTGAAGATTTTATTTATTATGTTGAAAAATAAAATTGTTTATTTTATAATGTAATAGGGTGATTATATGAATATATCGCATTTAATAGCAGAAAATTTGAATTTGCCAGAGTTTGAACACACTATATATATTATATTTAGAATATTAGTGTCTATATTTAGTATTTTTTTGGCAAATTTTATGGTGAAAATTGTTAGGAAAATAATTTTAAAAAGTTTTTCTAAATTTTCAGCTGAAAGACATTCAGACACAGTAGCATCATTACTTGCAAGTTTAGCAAAATATGCTATTTATTTTATTATATTTTGTAATGTACTTGTTATGTGGGGTGTAAATATTACATCAATATTAGCTTTAAGTGGTGCTGTATCTGTTGCCATTGGTTTAGGTGCTCAAGACATAGTTAAGGATATGATGGCTGGACTTTTTATAATAATGGAAAATCAGTTTGGCGTTGGAGATATTGTTGAGTTAAATGGTTTTAGTGGCACTGTTGAGTCTATAGGTATACGGACTACAAGAATAAGAAATGTTGATGGTAATGTGCATATTGTACCTAATGGACAAATTTCAATTGTTACTAATATGAGTAAGGGCTTTAACAGAGCTGTTGTTGATGTTTCTGTAGCTTATTGTGAGGACATTGACAGAGTTTTTAGTGTTCTTAAAAAGGAATTTAAGAGAATATTTGATAACAATTTAATTGATGGCATTATTGATGAGCCTCAAGTGTGGGGAATTAATGAATTGGGAGATAGTGCTGTTGTTATAAGAATTGCTGCTGATAGCCGAATTGGCGAAAATTGGAGAATTGAAAGAGAGCTTAGAAAATTTATACTTAAAAGATTTGAGGAAGAAAATATAGAAATACCATTTCCTCAAATTGTAGTTCACAATAAGGAGGACTGATTATGGATATTCAAATTGGTGATATTGTTACAATGAAAAAACAACATCCCTGTGGTTCAAAGGATTGGAAAATATTGAGAATAGGTGCAGATTTTAGAATGGAATGTTGCGGTTGTGGACATATTGTAATGGTTCCTAGAGTAAAAGCAGAAAAAAACATAAAAAATGTAGAAAGAGCTGAAAAATAGCTTTGTTTTAGTTGAATTTAATAACAAAATATGTTAAAATTGGGATAACTATTTAAAGGAGGTTATAGACAATGAGCTATAAGAAGGAATTTATTAAATTTATGTGTGAGGCAGGAGTATTAACTTTTGGTGAATTTACTCTTAAAAGTGGTAGAAAGGCTCCATATTTTATAAATACTGGTAATTACAAGACAGGTGAACATATTGCTAAGTTAGGTAAGTTTTATGCTGAATGTATCAAGGAAAATAATGTAGATGCTGATGTATACTTTGGACCAGCTTACAAGGGTATCCCTCTTGCTGTTTCTGCGGCTATTGCTGTTTATGAAGAAACTGGCAAGTCAGTAAATTATGCTTTCAACAGAAAGGAAGCTAAGGACCACGGCGAAGGTGGTGTTATTGTAGGTCATAAGTTTAAAGATGGCGATAAGGTAGCTGTTATTGAAGATGTAATTACAGCTGGTACTGCAATTAGAGAAACTTTACCTATTCTTAAAAATGCAGCTAATGTTGATGTAGAATGTGTAATCATTTCTGTTGATAGAATGGAAAAGGGTAAGGGCGAAAAGTCAGCTGTTCAGGAAGTTTATGATGAATTTGGCATCAAGGTTTACCCAATCGTTACTGTTTGTGACATTATTGATTGTATTGAAGATGGCACTATTGACGGTAAGGAATATCTTGAAGCAATGAAAGAATATAGAAAGAACTATGGTATTCAATAATAATATTGTAAGATAATTGTAAATATTTGTTATTTGATTAATCCAATTAGTTTTGATATAATTATAGTGCAAAATTAAATATGAGAGGTGTGTGTTTATGAAAAGAATTATAAGCTTTGTGCTTGCTCTTGCAATGCTCTTTTCTACATTAGCATTTTCAACTTCGGCTTATGCAGTAGAGTATGTAACAGTGTATCTTAATGATAAACTTGTGGATTTTCCAACTACTGATGCAAGACCACAGATTATTAACAACAGAACCTATGTTCCAGTAAGAAGAACTTGTGAGGCTCTTGGTCTTACTCTTGATTGGAACTCTAAGACTGAAACAATGACCTTAACTAGAGATGGTGTGGTTATTGCTCACACTATGCGTTCAAAGACTGTACTTATTAATGGCGAGGCTAAGTCTTTTGATACAGCTTCTATTAATAAGAACAACAGAATTCTTATGCCTATAAGAATGATTGCTGAGTCTATTGGTGCAACTGTTACTTGGGACGACCCAACAAGAAGTGTACATATTACAACAACTTCTTCTTCAGATAATTCAAGTAACAACAACGCAAATAATAACACAACTAATACTTCTGCCGCAACTGTTTCTAGCTTAACAGCATCAAAGACAGCTGTTGCAAAGGATACAGAGGTTACTATTTCTGCTGTTTGTAGCAAGGATACTACTTCTGTTAAGTTTGTTAAGTCAAATGATAAGAGTGACATTGGTTCAACTTCAAAGTATACAGAAAATAGTGATGGAACAAGAACATTCACTACTGAATACAAGTGCGAAAATAACACAAATGCTGCTGCAGTAGTTACTATTGATGCTGTTGCTGGTATTGGTTCTAATTACAATGAGTCTTTAGATGCTGTTAAGAGTGTAAGTATTATTGTTTCTGCTGATGATAGTAGTAGCAAGGATACAGATAAGGACTCTGATAGCGATAGTAATACAAGCTATAAGTCAGATAATATGATTAGCTGTAAACTTACATCAAGCAAAATCAGGACAGACGATTATGCAAGATTTAAAGTAAAGACTAATTCTAAGGTTAAGAAAGTAAGACTTACAACAAATGCAAATAGTTCATCAAGTGTTATTTCTACTTATGATGAAGATGATGATGGCAACAGAACATTTAATGGTAAGGTTCAGATGACAAAAGAGGGTGACTGGAAGGTTTATGTTACTCTTTATGTATCTGGTGATTACGAAAATGTAAATCAGCCTTATGATGTAACTGTTAGTGACAAGTATAGTGAAAATACTGGCTCTGATGACCTTGAAATCCTTGATATGTGGACAGATAATGAATATGGTTATAAGGGCTATGACACAACATTATATGTTAAAACAAGTACAGATGTTGACTATCTTGAACTTTTAACTGAGGACCAAGATGTTGGCGAAGGTGTAACAACTCATTCAACTGCTGAAAAGTATAAAAACTACTATTATTGGGAGTTTACATTTACTGTTAAGCATACTGGTGATATGAAGTTTAAGCTCCTTGCATTTAATGATGACGGTGAACACGTAACTGATACATTTACACTTGAAGGTCGTTCAGTAAGTAGGTCTGAGCCAGCTGTTCTTAGTATGGAGCAGAAAACTAACTCTATTATTGAGGGTGAGGAAGCTAAGTTTAATGTAACTATGACTGGTTGCGTTAACAGACTTAGAATTACAAGAGGTACATCAAGTTCAGTATTTGATGAAAAGTATGATAGTACATCAAGCACAGACAAAACTGTAACTGTAACATTTAAAGTAACTGACATTAATGCTGATTATTATATAACAGCATATAATGATGATGATTATGACAGATTAAAGTTTAAGATTACAGGTGATGCTTCTGAAGAAATCAAAATTCAAGATGTAGACATTGAAAATGAAACAGTTAAGGAAGATGATGATGTTGAATTGACTGTTACAACTTCAAATAGTGCATACAGAGTTTGGATTGAAGATAGTAGAGGTAAGCAGGTATCTAAGGTTTATAAAAACCCTGATGATGAAAATGGTTCTAAACTTATTTGGGATATGTCATTTACTCCATTAGAAGATGGTAGACAGACATTTACTATTGTAGCTCAGGACGAAAATAAGGCAGAGGATACTTGGGACTTTAAGATTACTGTAAAATAGACTTAAGTCTAAATAAAAATAAAATAATAAGTATTTAATAAAATGAAATGCACCCCAATAATTAATTTGGGGTGCATTTTAATATGTATTATATTTTCTTTTAAATAGCAACAAATTCAGGCTTTTGTTTTCTAAATACTGAAACATATTTAAAGCCTGCCTCTTTTATAAGGCTATAAGCATAGTCAATATGGTCGGCAGTATCTTCTGGCTTGTGGCTATCAGAACCAGCAGTTATTATTTCTCCACCTAATTCTTTGTATCTTTTTAAAATTGTGAGAGATGGATAAGTTCCGTTTATACCATATCTAAAACCTGATGTATTTACTTCAATACCCTTGCCTTTTTCAATAAGTGACTTAAGGCAAGCATCTATTAAATCTGAATATTCTTCATATTTAAGACTGTTGTCATCATACATACCATATCTGCTAATAAAATCAATATGACCATAAACATTAAATCTAGGGCAAGCCTCAATATTTTTTAGTATTTCTTCAAAATAAGTTGTGTAGGCTTCTTTTTTTGTTTTATCTTTAAAATATTCTGTTTGGTCAAAATATAAATCTAGTGTTGTAGTTGCGTGAGATGAGCCAATTATAAAGTCAAAGTCAAATTTATTAGCAAATTCATTTATTCTGTCAGCCCACTTATTTTCAAGACCAATTTCAACACCTAATTGCATTTGTATTTTATCCTTATATTTTTCCTTTAAGTTGTTAAAATAAGGAATATATTCAGTATAATCTGGTACAGGATAATATTTAGTATCAAAATCAGCGTGGTCAGTAATAGCAATTTCCTTCATACCTCTATTAATTGCAGATTTAATCATTTCTTCCATAGGAGCTTCGCTATCTATTGAAAAATTTGTGTGTATATGATAATCAGCTAAAAACATATTTATTCCTCCAGTATAATTAGTAATTATTCTTGAATAGATAGTACCACCATAACAAAAATATGTCAATTATTAAAATGTAAAATTTAGTTATATAATGTTTATGCAATATAAAATATAATTAAAATTTTTGTTATATATTACTTGATTTTGTCGATTGCTTTTGTTAATATATAAGTGTAAAAATTTTTTTGGCGATTAGGAGGAAAAAATAACAATGGATTATTTATCGCTGATTACAGGTCTTTGCGGTGGCTTAGGTCTATTTTTGTATGGTATGCACATTATGGCAGCTGGTTTGCAAAAGGCTGCTGGTAGCAAACTTAAAAAGGTTCTTGAAATCTTAACAAAAAATAGATTTATTGGTGTCATTGTTGGTGCTTTAGTTACTGCTGTTATTCAAAGTAGTTCTGCTACAACTGTTATGGTTGTTGGTTTTGTTAATGCAGGACTTATGAACCTTACTCAAGCTGTTGGTATCATTATGGGTGCTAACATTGGTACAACAATTACCAGCTGGATTGTTTCTTCGGCAGACTTTTTAAAGACTGACACACTTGCACCTATTGCTGTATTTATTGGTGCAGCGATGATTCTTTTTGGTAAGAAAACAAAGACTCATCAAATTGGCGAAATTATTATCGGTTTTGGTGTCCTCTTTATTGGTATATCTATGATGACAGCAGGTGTTGAACCTTTAAGCAAACTTGATGGATTTAAGGTTGCATTTAGAGAGTGTGGTAAAAATCCTGTTCTTGGTGTTTTAGTAGGTGCAGGCGTTACGGCTCTTATTCAAAGTAGTTCAGCATCAGTTGGTATTCTTATTGCTCTTGCAGCTAATGGTCTTGTTACTGTTGATGCAGCAGTTTATATTATTATGGGTCAGAACATTGGTACTTGTGCGACAGCTCTTTTATCAAGCGTTGGTGCATCTAAAAATGCTAAGGGTGCAGCTTATATTCACTTACTTTTTAATGTAATTGGTAGTGTTATATTTAGTGTTTTAGCTGTTATATTCTTTAAGTTCTATCCTAATATTGGTGCTATTGCAATTACTCCACTTATAATAAGTGTTATCCATAGTGGTTTTAATGTTGCTAATACAGTCTTTATGTTCCCATTTGGTGGTATTCTTGTTAAAATTGCTGGAATTATGTGTAGAACATCTAAGGGCAAGGTTGATGAAGATAGTGAAATCCTTCATCTTGATGATAGAATTCTTAATACACCAAGTATTGCTATTGCAAGCTGTATTAAAGAAATTGTACATTTAGGAAATATGTCAAGCAAAAACCTTAATCTTGCTTGTGAGGCTGTTTTAACTAAAAATCACGAATCTATTGATAAAATATATGAAAGAGAAGAAAAGATTGATAATTTAACAAAGGCTATAACTAGATACCTTGTTAAACTTTGTAACTCTGATATTACATCAGAAGAAAATGCTTACATTACTAGTCTTTTCCACACTGTTCACGATATTGAAAGAATTGGTGACCATTGTGAAAACTTGGCAGAGTTTACAGAAACTCTTATAACTGATAATATTGACTTTTCAGAAAATGCTAAGATTGAACTTACTGATATGTTTGATGAAACTAAGAAGTGTGTTCAAAATGCTGTTATTGCTTTGCGTGATAACAATATTGAATATGCTGAAAAGGTAATTAAGGAAGAAGAAAGAGTAGACGAGTTTGAAAGAACTTTAAGACAGAAGCATATTGAACGACTTGCTGCTAATGAGTGTAGTCCTATGGTTGGTGTAACTTTCCTTGATATTATTACTAATATTGAAAGAGTTGCAGACCTTGCACTTAATGTTGGTCAAGTTGTTATTAAGAATAATACAACAAAAGCATAATAAAAAATTAAGCGACCGGTGTTTGAGGAGTTACCTCTTTTGCCGGTCACTTTTGTTATTTCCTACTTATTATTTTTGATTTATTACTTCCTTAGCCATATTTATAAAATCATTTTTATCAATTTCAACACCCATATCTAATAAATTGTAAGTTATACCGTTTTCAACCCACAAAATGTTTTGAGTTTTTTCTTCTGTTATTTTGTCAGCACCATATCCAATAGTTAATTCTCCTTTGCTTTCTCTTTCTTTGTCCTCGTTAGTTTCAATGTAATCTGGAGGAACAGCCTTATAAATTATACTGTTATAATATAGTGTTAGACCTTTGTAATTAATGGACTCACCAGTATTATCACTTTCTCTTATAGCTTTTGTAGCGTCTAAAGAAAGTGTTCCTTTATTTGTTTTGTAGTAAAATGATATATCATTGTAACTATTTATTACATTGTTTGTTTCGTCCATATCGTCTGTTTTATAGGGCTGAGCAGTATAAAATTCATATTTACCTAATGCTTTTGGATACTTTGGTACATAGTTTACCTCCCTTTGTACTTCTTCAATTGTAGGGTAGTGGTCAATAGCATTTCTTGAGTCTGATGAGCTTTGTATATAAGCTAAACCACCAGACGCAATAACTCCAGTTACTAATATAATTGTTAAAAATGAGGCAGCTAATATAGTTCTTGCTGTAAATTTGTGTTTTTTCATAGTATTCTCCTTATTATAAACTTGGTTTTTAATTGTGTTAAGGAGGTAATCGGGAGCTTCTAAGTTCTTTGATTTGTTATATAGAGTTTCCTTAATTGCTTTATCTGTATTATTAATCATATAAAATCCTCCTCATTTATTACTTGTTTTAACTTCTTTTTTGCTGTATAAAGCCTTGATTTTACAGTACCTTCAAAACAGCCCATAGTTTTAGCTATTTCTTTTATTGACATTTCATTAAAATAAAATAATATTATTGTGGTTTTTAATTTAATGTTAAGTTTGTTGATTTCCTCGTATAGCTTATCATATTTATTGTCTTGAAAATATTTATCATTAGCTGATGGCTCAATGCTATCATTTATTTTATCAATTAAAACATAGTTTCTTTTGTTTTTTATATGTTTGTAAGCTGTACGAGTTAATATTTTATAAAACCAATATTTAAAAGATTTAGCATTCTTTAATGAATTTAATGATTTAAGGCTTTGTATAAATGTTTCTTGTACAACATCTTCTGCAATAAACTTATCTGCTGTTATAATGTAGGCTGTTCTAAATGCTGAAGTGGAGTATTTGTTATAAAGTTGGTCTATAGCATAAGACTCGCCATTTTTTATCCTTTCTATTATTTCATAATCTTCCATTAACTCACTCCTTTGCTTTTTTAGATGCATCTATTTATAAGAGGTAAATTGCTTTTAAAAGGTTCATTTTATTTTATCAAAATTTAAAGTTATTGTAAAAATGTTATGTGTTTATTTAATTAAATAATAATATAAAACCCATTGACAAAATATTTTATTTTTTATATAATATTAGACAGTGTGAAAACAGTAGGATAAGTAAGTATAAGCTGAGGCTTTAGAGAGAATACGGCTGGTGAAAGTATTTGCAGGGCTTATATTGAAGCTCCCTTTTGAGAGGTTTCTCTCCTGTGTATGTTAATAACATATCGTTTAATCTGCGTTAAGGATTTTAATGAGATACACTTTTGTGTAATCAGGGTGGTACCGCGAATTTTCGCCCCTGTAGTCAATAGGCTACGGGGCTTTTTTATTTAGGAGGAAATGAAACTATGAGATTCATGGGTGTTAATGAAATCAGAGAAAAGTACCTTTCTTTCTTTGAAAGCAAGGGACATTTAAGAATGGCAAGTGCTTCACTTGTGCCACAAAATGATAAGAGCTTACTTCTTATTAATTCAGGTATGGCACCATTAAAGCCTTTCTTTACAGGTCAGCAAATTCCACCTCGTAAGAGAGTAACAACTTGTCAGAAATGTATTAGAACAGGTGATATTGAGAATGTAGGTAAGACAGCAAGACACGGTACATTCTTTGAAATGCTTGGTAACTTCTCATTTGGCGACTACTTTAAGCACGAGGCTATTCCTTGGGCTTGGGAATTCTTTACTAAGGTTGTTGAACTTCCTGAAGATAAGTTATATGTATCAGTTTATCAGGACGATGATGAAGCTTATGATATTTGGAATAAAGAAATTGGCCTTGCTCCAGAGAGAATTTTTAGAATGGGTAAGGAAGATAACTTCTGGGAACACGGTGTTGGTCCTTGTGGTCCTTGTTCAGAAATTTACTATGATAAGGGCGAAGAATATGGCTGTGGTAGTCCAGACTGTACAGTAGGCTGTGATTGCGACAGATATATGGAAATTTGGAACTTAGTATTTACTCAGTTTAATAGAGAAGAAGACGGTACTTATTCAAACCTTTCTCACCCTAACATTGATACTGGTATGGGTCTTGAAAGAATTGCAACTGTTATGCAGGGTGTAAATTCTATATTTGATGTAGATACTGTTAAGCAGATTAGAGATGCTGTATGTAATATTTGTGGCAAGGAATATGGTAAGAGTCATAAAGATGATGTTTCTATAAGAGTAATTACTGACCACGTTCGTTCAGTAACATTTATGACAGCTGATGGTGTTCTTCCTTCTAATGAAGGTAGAGGCTATGTTTTAAGAAGACTTTTAAGAAGAGCTGCAAGACACGGTAAATTACTTGGTATCAATAGAAAGTTTATTGCTGAACTTTGCAAGGTTGTTATTTCTAATTCAGGCGATGCTTATCCAGAGCTTGTTGAAAAGCAGGATATGATTTTAAAGGTTCTTACTACTGAAGAAGAAAGATTTTATGCTACTCTTGATACTGGTATGGCTATGCTTTCTAGCAAACTTGAAGAATTAAAGGCTCAGGGCAAGAATATTCTTGGTGGCGAAGACTCATTTAAGATGTATGACACTTATGGTTTCCCTGTTGATTTAATGGAAGAAATTTTAGCTGATGAAGGCTTTACTCTTGATGAAGAAGCATTTAAGGCTGAAATGGAGAAGCAAAGAACTAGAGCTAGAAATGCAAGAGCTACAGATACTTATATGGGTGCTGAAGAAACTGTATTCCATAAACTTGACCCAGCAATGTCAACAGAATTTGTTGGTTATGACAACTTAGTTGCTGATGGTAAGGTTCTTGCTTTAGTTGTAAATGATGAAATAGTTAATGAAGCTAAGGCTGGTGACAGTGTTGCTTTAATTGCTGACAAAACTCCTTTCTATGCAGAAATGGGTGGTCAGTGTGGTGACTCTGGTGTAATCACTGCTAATGGCTTAAAGATTGAAATTGAAGATTGTACTAAGTTTGGTGGCAATAAGTTTGTTCACACTGGTAAGGTTGTTGAAGGAACTGTTAAAACTGGTGACACTGTTACATTTGCTGTAAATAGTGAACAGAGATTAGCTACAGCTAGAAATCATACTGCAACTCATATTTTACAGGCTGTTTTAAAGGAAGTTTTAGGCGGTCATATTGAACAGGCTGGTTCATTTGTTAATAAGGATAGATTAAGATTTGACTTTACTCACTTTGAGGCTATTGATAAGGAAACTTTAAGCCTTATTGAAAGAAAGGTAAATGAAAAGATTTTAGCTGCACTTCCTGTTGAAATCAAGGAAATGTCTATTGAAGAAGCTAAGAAAACTGGTGCAACTGCTTTATTTGGTGAAAAGTATGGCGATGTTGTAAGAGTTGTAAATATTGGTGGTTACTCAATTGAATTCTGTGGTGGTACTCACTTAAAGAACTCTGCTTATTGTGGTGTATTTAAGCTCGTATCTGAAAGTGGTGTAGCTGCTGGTGTAAGAAGAATTGAAGCATTAACTGGTGCTGGTGCTATTGAGTTCTTTGACGAAGTTGAGTTTACATTAAAGGCTATTTCTGAAAAGTTAAAGACTGCACCTAATGATTTAGCTAAGAGAATTAATCACCTTGTTGATGAAAACAAGAAACTTACTAAGGAAGTTGAAAGCCTTAAGGCTAAGATGAGTGGTGGTCTTGTTGATGAGCTTATTAATAGCAAGGCAAATATTAAGGGTGTTGATGTAGTAGCATCTGAGGTTAAGGGTCTTGATATGAATGCTTTAAGAACAATGGGTGACCAGATTAAGGATAAGTTTAATGGTGTTATTGTTCTTGCTAGTGGTGAAGGTGCTAAGTGTAGCTTTGTTGTAATGTGTAGTGATGATGCTGTTAAGGCTGGTGCTAACGCAGGTCAGATTGTTAAGGCTGCTGCAACTGTTTGTGGTGGTGGCGGTGGTGGCCGTCCAAATATGGCACAGGCTGGTGGTAAAGATGCTTCTAAGATTGGTGAAGCTCTTGAAACTGCTAAGGCAACTATTGAGGGTATGATTAAATAATATGGAAGCAAGTTTAGCTTATAAGACAAAACAAATAATAAAAAAATACGAATTTAGTTTCAAAAAGAATTTTGGTCAGAACTTTCTCGTTGATGAGAGAGTTCTGGACAAAATAGTAAGTGCTGCTGATATTAATGAAAATGACCTTGTTATTGAGGTAGGTCCTGGTATTGGTACTCTTACTCAAGCTATGGCTAAAAAAGCTGGCAAAGTTATTTCTGTTGAAATTGATAAAACTCTTGTGCCTATTTTAGGCGAGCTTTTAGAGGATTATAATAACATTGAAATTATAAATGAGGATATACTTAAGGTTGATATTAATGAAATTATAGAAAACCACAAAGGTATGAATGTTAAAATGGCTGCTAATTTGCCTTATAACATTACTACTCCTATTATTATGGGTATACTTGAAAAGCATATTCCTATGGATAGTCTTACAGTAATGATACAAAAAGAGGTTGCCTATAGAATGAATGCAAAGCCTTCAACTAAGGATTATGGCTCTCTTTCCCTTGTTACTCAATATTATTGTGAGCCTTACCTTGTTGCTAATGTACCTCAGAATTGCTTTATGCCTCGTCCTAATGTTGACTCTGCTGTTATTAAACTTAGTATTTTAAAAGAACCTAGAATTAAGGTAAAAAATGAAAAGTTTATGTTTGACTTTATAAAGGCTGGATTTAGCCAGAGAAGAAAAACACTTGTTAATTGTATATTTAATAGTGGCTTAGTTACTTTAAATAAAGAAGAACTTGGCAAGGTACTTAATGAACTTGGCTATGATGAAAGAGTAAGGGGCGAAAGTCTTACTCTTGAAGATTATGGAAAAATAAGTGACAAAATGCTTGAGTTTATTCATAGCTAGTACAAAGACAACATATATTAAATAAGACTTAATTTTATGGAGGTACTTATTTAATATGTCTTATTCAAGAATTTTTGTTGCATTAAAGCAAGGTTGTCAAGACTATGCCAGAGATACAAGAGGTTCAGTTGGCAGATGCGTTATTGAACTTAGAAATGGTGCTGGCAGACTTATATTACAAGTACAAGGGCTTAGGAGTGATTGCGATTATAGGGTTTGTGTTCTTACCAACAATTCCTATGCAGAAGTTACAAAACCTTTGTATGTAGATGCGTCAGGTAAAGGCGAGGTTAAGTGGGAATTTTTGCCTAAAAATATTAATATAAATGTAGGTGAAATTAAGGCTGTTGCTGTCTTGGTTAAAGATAAAGCTCCCCTTATAGGCTTTGTTGAAGGCGAGTATAATTGGCAACATTGTTTAATGGCTAAAAGTGTAGATGTACCTAGTAATAAGACAGCTATTGCTAGTTGTTCAAGCAAGGGCGAAAAAACAGAAGAAAATATAGACAGTAAAATAGAAAAAGAAAAACTTATATGTATAATAAATGAAATCGACAAAGATATTGATGAAATCAAAGAATATTCTAAAATTGGCACACCTGAGGCTGAAAATAGACTTTTTCAAAGAGAGCAGGTAAGTCCTTTTGGAAATGATAATATTTGTTGGATAAAGGCTAATATTAAGGAGCTTTGCTTAGTTAAGGCTTTTTGGAAATATATTAACAATCCTTTTGTTATAAAGGGCTGTCGAGATTATCAGCATATTTTAATAGGTAAGGATAAGGATAATTATTATCTTGGTATACCTAGCAAATATGACAAGGAGTATAAACTTGAAGCTATGGCACAAGGTTTTGATATTTTTAAAAGTCTTAACAACAAGGCTTTGGAGCAAGGAGATTTTTGTTATTACATATTAAAGTGTTAGTGAAAGGAAAATAAAATGCGTATTAGAAAAAAGCCTTGGGCTGAAAAGGAGCTTGCAAGTAATAAGACTATTATTGAAAATCCTAGACAGTTTAAGGGTAAGTGGAAGGAAGTTTTTGGAAACGATAACCCTATCCATATTGAAATTGGCTGCGGCAAGGGTAATTTTATAAGTGAAATGAGTAAACTTCATCCAGATATTAACTACATTGGTATTGAAAGAGAAGAACAAATTATTGTATCTGCTTTAAAGAAAAGCCGTGAGCTTGAAGTAGGCAATAATGTTAAGTTCTTTTGTGAAGATGTAGCTAATTGTCTTGAAATATTTGACACTGGTGAAGTAACAAGAATTTATACTAATTTTGCTGACCCTTGGCATAGAAGAAGAAAGTGGGCTAAGAGAAGACTTACTCACAAAAATTTTCTTAATTTATATGAAACCCTTTTTGGTGAAAAGGGTGGCGAACTTTTTATGAAAACTGATAATAAAATTTTATTTGAATTTAGTTTAAATGAAATTGCTGATAAGGGTTGGAGATTACATAATATTTCTCTTGATTTGCACAATAGCGATTATGAGGGTAATGTTATGACTGAGTATGAGAAGAAGTTTTCAGAAAAGGGTATGCCTATTTATAGATTAGAAGGATATTATAATAAAAATATTGAAGATTAATTTTAAGTGCTATGTGGTGTTGCTACATAGCACTTTTTTTATAAAATATGGCATTGTAAGAAAATTTTGTGTTTATTGCCGTAGTATAAAGCAACTTGCTTTGACGAAAGTAATTATCAACTGTAAAGTTTGCGATGCTTTAAATTTGTGAAATAATATTTTTGAAAATTGTTAGTTTAGGAAACCCCTCAGTCAGCAAGCTGACAGCTCCCCTATAAGTGGAGCTATGTGGCAAATCTTTAGTTATACTTATCACTGTTAGGAACGGGTTATTTGTAGGGGCGAACAGTGTTCGCCCCTTGTAACGGTAACGAATAATTATACTACGGACGAGCAATGTTCGCCACTACAATTTACCTATTCGCTATAGTTAAAAGTAATATTGATGTTTTTAATACTAAACGCTCTTTCATTTATAAGGGAATGTAAAACGGTTTTACCAAACAGTTTAAAAATATAATCAATAAAAGTACAGTTTGCTTGTAGGGGCGAGCATTGCTCGTCCATATATGAAAAGTAAGAGTTAATAACCAAACTCCACTTTAGCTGATTGAGGAATTTTAAGAAATTATGTTTTACTAATTAACTCATACCACCATCAATACTTACAATTTGACCAGTAATATAAGAACTATCACTTTCAGCTAAATAAAGAGCAAGTTTAGCAACTTCTTCTGCTGTACCAAATCTACCTAAAGGTATTTCTTCTTGCAAAGCCATTCTTTCAGCAGGAGATAAAAAAGAATTCATTTTAGTATCAATTACACCACAGGAAATAGCATTAACTCTTATATTACTAGGTGCAAGCTCCTTAGCCATAGCCTTAGTAAATGTATTAACAGCTCCTTTTGTAGCAGAGTAAACAGCCTCGCAAGATGCTCCCAATTCTCCCCACATTGATGAAATGTTAATAATAGAGCCTCTATGTATTCTTATCATATTTTGAACAGCACAGTGTGTACAATTTAAAACAGAGCCTAAATTTGTATCAATAATTTTTTTCCATTCTAGTGGGTGCATTGTATTAAAAAGTCCAATATAAGATATGCCAGCGTTATTAATAAGAATATCAATACAGCCAAACTTTTTTTCAATTTGAGCTACAGCATTTTTAGCTGTGTTATAGTCTGCTAAGTCACCAACAAGGGCAAGAATATTGGGGTTATAAACCTTAAGTTCCTTTTCTGTTTCCATTAGTTCTTGTTTAGAGTGATTGCACATTATAGCCACATTATAGCCTTCAACAGCAAATATTGTAGCTATGGCTTTACCTATACCTCTTGATGAGCCAGTTACAAAAACTGTCTTGTTACCTAACATAAAAATTCTTCCCTTCTTTTATAATATTTTATCTATTGCAAAAAAATCCTTATAGTGTTATGATAGCTTATAGTAAATAAATTTGCAAGGGGAAAATAGAAATATGAAGGAACTATTTAAAGATAAGGTGTTTTTAAAAAACTTATCGGCATTAGCTCTGCCTATAATAATAAATGAGCTTTTGAACTCACTTATTAACATTATGGATACTTTTATGACAGGTAAGTTAGGAGCTGAAAGTGTAACTGCCGTTGGATTGAGTAATCAGATTTTCTTTTTATTCAATCTTTGTAGCTTTGGTATATGTAGTGGTGCAACAATATTTATGGCTCAATATTGGGGCAATAAGGATATAAAAGGTGTTAGGCGAGTATTAGGTATGGCAACTATTTTTGTTGAAACCTTTGCTCTTATTTTCTTTTTGGCTGCACGATTTATGCCAGAAAAAATACTTAGTATATACTCAAATGATGCCAATGTTATTGAATTAGGTAAAGGATACTTAGAAATTGTAGCTGTAAGCTATTTGATTACTGCCTTTGTCAATGTAGTTAATGTATCACTTAAAGCAATTGGAAAAGCAAGCCAGCCAATGGTTACTACCTTTATATCGTTAGTATTAAATGTTATATTTAACTACATTTTTATATTTAAAATTGGTTTGGGAGTAAAGGGTGCTGCTTATGGTACATTATGTGCAAGAAGTACCGAGATGATAGTGCAATTAATACTTGTTTTTAGCAGAAAATTGCCTATTATTGGTTGTGTTAATGACTACTTTAGTGCTGACAGCTCATTTGTTAAAAAATATTTTGTTATTGCAATGCCAGTTTTCTTAAATGAGTTCTTTTGGGCTTTAGGTACAACAACTTACAATGTTGCTTACAAATATAGTGGTACTGTGGCTCAAGCAGCTGTACAGGTTGCAAGTTCTGTGCAAAATCTTTTTGTTGTAGCAGGTTTTGGTGTTGGTGCTGCCTCAGGTATTATATTAAGCAATGCTTTGGGAGCTGGTGATAGAGATAGAGCTATAGATTATGCTAAAAAGTCTAAAATAATAACAAATATTTTTTCTATTACATCTGGCATAATTCTTGCATTGTTTGCTCACTTAATTGTGGGACTTTTTGACATTAATAATGAAGGAAGAAAATATGCTTTGTATATGCTTTATATTGTAGCTGTAGGCATAGTTATTAAAAATATTAATTATAATAATATTGTAGGTATTTTAAGAAGTGGAGGGGATACTCTTGCTGGACTTATACTTGATATGGGTAGTGTTTGGTTAATTGGTGTTCCTATGGCATTTTTAGGCTCAATGATATTAGGCTTACCTATTTATTGCACTTTTGCAATGGTTTATATGGAGGAGTTTGTAAAAATGTTCTTTAGTGAGGCTAGAGTTCTTAAATTGAAATGGGCTAATACAATAATATAAAAGGAGAGTGTAATATGAACAATGATGAATTAAATGATAATTTAAAAACTAAAAAAATGAGTTCTGACACTAAAAAAGGTATTGTAATTGGCATTATGTCAACTATTGTAGTTCTTTTAATCTTTAATATAGCCAATCTTAGCTACAAGATTTTTATAAAAAAGGACTATAGTTATGAGTCCAAAGCAAAAACTATATATAATCTTATGGAGGATAAATATGTAGGTGATTTGGATAATGAAAAAATATTTGATGGTATGTACACTGGTATGGTTGCTTTAGCTACTGATAAATATTCAAGGTATATTTCCAAAGAAGATTTTGATAGTTACAAAATAAGTACAAGTGGTAATTATGCTGGTATTGGCTGTAAAACTTCTATTGATGCTGATGATTATTCTATTTACATAGTTTCACTTTACGAAAATTCGCCAGCATCTAAAGCAGGTTTAAAGCCTAATGATAAAATAGTAAAGGTCAATGATGTAGCTGTTAATTATGACAACTATGATGAGGCTATTAGTAACATAAGAGGAGAAAAGGGGTCAAAGGTTACTCTTACTATTAAAAGAGGAGAAAATGTCTTTAATGTTGATGTAACAAGGGAAGATGTTGATGTGCCAACTGTTGGTGGTACTGTTATTAACAATTCTATTGGTTATATTAAAATTGAAGGATTTGAGTCTGTAACTTATGACCAGTATAAGGCTGTTTATGATAATCTTAGAAAACAAAACATTAAGAGTCTTATAATTGACCTTAGAAATAACCCAGGTGGACTTTTAGATATTGTTACTAAAGTTGCTGATGATATAATTCCTGAAGGTGTTATAACTTATACAGAAGATAAAAATGGAGAAAAAGAGTATATTAACTCAACAAAGGGTGAACTTGATATTCCTTTAGTTGTTTTGGTCAATGAAAATAGTGCATCAGCTTCAGAGCTTTTAACTGCGGCTATTAAAGATACTAATAAGGGTACTATAGTTGGCAAAAATACTTATGGTAAGGGTGTTGTTCAGACAACATTCCCATTTAAAGACGGCAGTGCCGTTAAATTGACTACAGCTAAATATTATACACCAAAGGGTGTTTGTATTGATGGCGTAGGAGTTGCTCCAGATGTTGTTGTTGATAATTCTGAAGGATTTGTGTTAAATTCCCTTAATAGTGATAAGGCTGAATGTGACACTTCAAATGATGCTCAGCTTAAAAAAGCTATAGAAATATTGAGTAAATAGATAAATGCCCCAGTTTCAATTTAGAAACTGGGGTATTTTATATGTAATTATTTCTTTTTGTTTGCAAGAATAATTTTTAAAAGAACTGGTGTAATAAGAGTAGTAACAACAACCATAAACACTATAGCTGGGAACATTTTTGAATCAAGTAAGCCACAGTTTGCACCCTTTTGAGCCACAATAAGTGCAACTTCACCTCTTGATACCATACCTACACCAATTGCTAAAGCCTCTTTGTTATCAAACTTGCATAATTTAGCACCAAGTCCACAACCAATAACTTTTGTAAGAATAGCAACAATCATTAATACAAGAGCAAACATTATTATGCTACTGTTGCCAGCAAGTTCGCCTAAATTAGTCTTTATACCGATACTTGCAAAGAAAATAGGTGAGAAGAATAAAAAGCCTAAAACATCAAATCTTTGATTAATATATTCTTTAGCACCAAATACACAAAGGGCAATACCAGCAAAATATGCACCAGTAATATCTGCCACTCCAAAGAAATATTCAGCACAAAAACTTAATATAAAACAGAAAGCAAGAACGGTAATGGATATTCTTCTTCTCATTCTTAAATTAAGTAAAAACTTTCTTTTAAATACAAATACAACTATACCAACTATAATAATAAAAACAAAGAATAATACTATTTTTAAAAGAACTACAGGTAGAGATACATTAGAACCACCACTCATACTAGTTATAGCTGTTAAAACAATAATACCTATAATATCATCAATAACGGCTGCACCAAGTATAGTTGTACCCATTCTTCCAGATAACTTACCAAGTTCTCTTAATGTTTCAACTGTTATACTAACTGATGTGGCTGTTAATGTTACACCAACAAATACAGCCTTAAGTACATCAATTGATGACGAACCTTCTGGATTCATAAAATAGTAGGTAAAGAAACCACATAAAAGAGGAACAGCTACACCAATAGCTGCTACTATAAATGAGGCAACGCCATTTTCTTTAAGCTCGTCCAAATTTGTTTCAAGTCCAGAAAGGAACATAAGAATAATAACACCGATTTCAGCAGCTTTGTTTAAAAAGTCAGTTTCGTGAACTACACCTAAGCAAGATGGACCAAGTATGATACCAGCAAGTAACGCACCTACAACGGCTGGCATTTGAACTTTTCTTGATACAAGTCCAAAAAACTTTGTTGATAAAAGTATAACAGCTAGCGTGGCTAGGTACCCAAATTCACTTTCAAAAATACCTCTTATAATCGACATAAAATACCTCCAATGGAAAAAATAGTTAAAAAAATTAACAAAATATACCTACTTTTCTTTTATTTTAACTGCATTATTTACCAAAGTCAAGGAAAATTTGTCATAGTTATTTAATAATTTACAATATTTATTAAAATTATACATTAATATTTATAGAAATTTTATAAGTATCTTCATCTTTTTCTATTTCATAATCACTTGTCATACCAGAAGCATTAATTAAATTGATAGCTTGTTTCAATGTGTTGGTAAATAATCTAAGGTCAGTAAAATTTTTTCTCATATTTCTGTGATTACTTTCAACTTTGCCAATCATTTTTTCTTTTAAAGCACTATTAACAAATATTTCAGTTTTTTCTGTGTTTAAATTATATTCTTTCACTTTTTCTATTATCTCCTTTTGTATTTGACTATCGTTTGTTTTTGACAGTAATTTAGCCTTTTCTAATGATATATTATCTCTGATTAGCATAGTTTTAATAGTTCTAGCAAATGTATTGAGTTTAATGTACATATCTACATCATCTATTGGCATTGTTAGTATTTGACCTATTTCATCATTGTTATAGCCAAATCCTTTAAATAATATATTTACTGCTTCTGACATTTCTATGTAGTGTAGACTTTTTCTATGTACATTTTCGGCTATTGTTAGTGCAGCTGCTTCTCTATCCCCAATTTCAGTTACTATTGCTGGTATACTATCAATGCCTACCATTTTGCAAGCCATTAACCTGCGTTCTCCAAATATAAGTTCATAGACTTTTTTGTTTATTAATCTTACGCCTATTGGTTGCAGCACTCCGTAATTTTTAATTGATTTAGCTAGTTGGTCTAAACTACCTTTGTCTATATTTGACCTAGTCTGATAGGGATTAGGCAATATTTTATCTACAGGCAAGTAAACAAGTCTATTTTCGTAATTGTATCCTTTATTTCTCATTTTTATTACCTCCCAAAGTTATGGTATAATTATAACATATTTACCAATTTTTACCATATTTTTTGTAACCTTTTTTATTCCATTTATCGACATTATGTATAATGCACATTTTTTATTTTTTTTCATATAGATATATAAAGCCTAAAGGAGATTATTATGTATTCTAATCAATTTGTTTTAGAATTAATTAAGGACGCTATAAATGATGAACTTTCTGATAATAGATTTTATTCTGACTTAGCTAAGGCTGTTAAAGATGTTGATGATAAAAAAACTTTGGAACAAATGAGCCTTGATGAAATGAAGCATTATGAAATGTTTATGGATATTTTGAAAAAGCTAACAGGTGAGGAGTATACACCTAAAAATGTTGAATTTAAGACACTTGATAGCAATATTATTAATAATATTGAAAGGGCTATAAATGGGGAGCTTGCTGGCGTTGAGGCTTATAGACCAATACTTTTTTCTCTTGAAAATCAGCAATTTAAAAATTATTTGACAGAAATTATTACTGATGAACAAAACCACGCAGCTAGATTGATTTATATGTTTAGCAGAAATAGCTAAAAGAAGTTAAATTATTAAGGGTAGGTTTACTACCCTTAAATTTATGTCACTATGAATTTTCTACAATCTCTTTTAAAACATCACCTATAGAATTTGAAATATCAAGAGCAAGAACACTGTATTTACTAGTCTTTTTTTCTGCTACTTCTCCGGCTTTTCCATTAATATAAGCACCTAAACAACAAGCATTATATATATCAATACCTTGAGCAACAAGTCCTGTTATAACACCAGTTAATGAATCACCGCTACCACCTTTACTCATAGCAGAAGTTCCTGTAATATTAATGCAAATATCACCCTTAGGAGAGGCAATTACACTATGGGCATCTTTTAAAACAACAACTGTATTATATTCTTTGGCGTATTCTTTTGCTACTTCTATTAAGTTTTCTTTTATATATTCTACACTTTTTCCTGTTAATCTTGACATTTCTTTTAAATGTGGAGTTATAGCAGATGTATAATGTTTTAATTCTTCATTTTCTGATATTATATTGAGAGCATCAGCATCCGCAATAACTGGGCATTTAGCATTTTTTAAAACAAAGTCAACAATATTTTTGCTTTCTTCGCTTATGCCTAAACCAGAACCAATAGCAATAACATTGCCATAAGATAAGTTAATATTATCTCTTTTTGTTGTTACAGCTTCTGGCAAAGTGTTGTGAATAACATTGATTGTGTGTTCAGTTGAACATATATTTACAAGTCCACAACCAACTTTGTAAGCTGATGTTCCATTTATAACGGCTGCACCAGACATTGTATCACAGCCAGATATAAACATAGCTTTGCCATAAGTGCCTTTGTTAGAATTTTCTTGTCTTTTAGGCAAAAATTCAATAGGATTGTCAAGTAAAAATGTTTTAAAATTACCAATATAAGGTACACCAATATTTTTAACAACTAGCTTACCTATATGGGAGTAAGCTGGATATAAAAGCAAACCTATTTTAGGTAAATGGAATGTAACAGTAACATTGGCATTTACAGCAATACCATAATCATTGCCACTGTTACTGTCAACACCAGTAGGACAATCTATTGATACAATAAATTTGCCTTTATTTATTGTATTTACAATATTTTCGTATTTTTCATTTAGTCGTCTTGTCAATCCAGTACCAATTAAGGCATCAACTATTATATCGTAATCTAATATATTTATATTTTCTGTACTATAAACAATGTCACTATTATAGTTTTCTAATATTTCAAGATTTGTTTTACAATCAGTGGTTGCCTTTTCTTTATCACCAATAAAAACAATTTTGGTATTAATGTTATTAGCAATTAACATTCTAGCTATAGCTAAGCCGTCACCACCATTATTTCCCTTTCCTGCAAAAACAATTACTTTTTTAGGATTGTATGAAAGAATAACATCAGTAGCACCTCTAGCAGCATTTTCCATTAATATTAATGATGGAACTTTTTTATCTTCTATAGCTACTCTTTCAACCTCTTTCATTTCACTATTACTTAATAAGTACATATAAACACTTCCTTATTCTATTATTGCAAAAGCTATTGCACTTGTTTTATTGTGGCTAATTGAAATATGAATATTACTTCCATTAATATGCCTAAATATTTCAAGAGTATTACCATATAAATTAACATAAGGCTTACCACTTTTTTCTCTTAAAACTTCAATTTCTATTGGCGAACAACCAGCAAAGCCTGTGCCTAAAGCCTTAGCAACAGCTTCTTTTACAGCAAAGTTGCCAGCAAGGGTTTGAGGATTTATATTATGATATAGCTTTTGTTCTTCTTTAGTAAATATTTTATCCAAAAAACTCTGCTTTTTAACAGCCTCTTTAATTCTATCTAGTTCTATTATATCTGTGCCTATTCCTTTAATCATACAAATACCTCCTTTTATTTTAGTATAACTTAATAATTAGTAAAAAACAATAATAATAATTGCAATAACACAAAACTTTTGATATGATATTATAATGGAAGGTGAAAAGATGAAGTATAAAATATTGAATTTTCTTAGAAATAAAAATGACTATGTTTCTGGTGAAGAAATTGGTGCTTTTCTTGGAGTTTCAAGAACTGCAATTTGGAAAAATATATCTAAGCTCAAAGATATGGGCTATAATATTGAGTCTGTAAATAACAAAGGTTATAGACTTATTGATGACGGCGATGTTGTTAATGAGTATGAAATAAATTATGACAATATTATATATAAAGCTGAACTTGACTCTACTAATGAGGAATGTAAGCGACAAGCAAATAATGGCTGTAAATCTGGTTTACTTGTAACTTGTGACAATCAAACTGCTGGCAAGGGCAGGCTTGGTAGGTCTTGGTCTGCTGACAGTAACAAGGGACTTTATATGAGTATGGTTTTGCGACCAAATATTATGCCACCAGAAACACCTCAAATTACTTTAGTGGCTGGCATAGTTTTGAGAAGAATTATTGAAAAAATGACTAATTGTGATGTTAAAATTAAGTGGCCTAATGATATTATTATAAATGGTAAAAAACTTGTTGGTATTCTTACTGAAATGAGTGCCGAAATGGAAAAGGTCAACTACATAGTTTTGGGAATGGGTGTTAATGTAAATACTGAAAGCTATGACGGTGAGCTTAAGGATAAAGCAACATCAATGTTTATTGAAACTGGTAAAAAGTTTAAAAGAAAAGATGTTATAAATGAATTTATAAATGAATTTTTGCCTAGCTACAACCTTTTTTGTGAAAAAGGCTTTGAGGCTTTTAAAGATGAGTATAACAAAAATTGTGCTAATGTAGGTAAAGAAGTTAAAACAGTTGGGTCAAAAAATGAAATTCAAGGTATAGCAAAGGGTGTTGATTCAAAGGGAGAACTTATTATTGAAACTGATAATGGTCCTAAAACAGTTTTTGCTGGTGAAGTATCTTTAAGATTAAGTAACGATAAATATATTTAGGAGGAAATTATGGAAGATAATAAGGATATATTATGTTCTGCGTCATATTACAAGCACGGTTATTTGCTTGTGGATAAGTTTGAAAAATTGCCAGAGCAGATTAAGAGAGAGCTTAGAGTAATTACAGTTTGTTTAGCTGAAAGAACAAAGGGTATTGCTATTATAGGTTTTTATAAGGATAGTGCTGATGTTTATATTGAAGTTATGAATCAGCCAGAGGATTATCTTTACGATGAAATTGGTGCAAAACTTGAGGTTGGCTATGTTGAAAGAGATAACGAGGAGCTTTTTAACTCTCTTTCATTGTGGTACAAAACCTTTATTTTAGGTGAAATAAAATGAAAATAGGAAATATTGAACTTGAAAACAATGTTTTTTTAGCTCCAATGGCTGGAGTTACAGATAAGGTTTTTAGAACCCTTTGCAAGGAAATGGGTTGTGGTCTTGTTTATTCTGAAATGGTTAGTGCCAAAGGTATGAAGTATAACAACAAAAATACAACTCAACTTTTACAAGTTGACCCTAGTGAAAAGCCTTGTGCTATTCAAATATTTGGCTCTGAACCAGAAACTATGGCTGATATGGCAAGAAAATTAAATGAATATGAGGATATAGCTATTATTGATATTAATATGGGTTGTCCAGCTCCTAAGATTGTTAAAAATGGTGAAGGTTCAGCTTTATCATTAAATACAGACCTTGTGGCAAGAATTGTTGAAGCTGTTTCAAAAGCATCTAATAAACCTGTTACAATTAAGTTTAGAAAAGGCTTTGACGATGACCATATTAATGCTGTTGAAATGGGAAAAATAGCTGAAAATAATGGTGCTGCTGCTGTTACTGTTCACGGAAGAACTAGAGAACAGTATTATGCAGGAAAAGCTGATTGGGATATAATTAAGGCTGTTAAAAATGAGGTCAAAACTATACCTGTTATTGGAAACGGTGATATATTTGAACCAGAAGATGCTAAGAAAATGCTTGATTATACTGGTTGCGATGCTGTTATGATTGGCAGAGGTTGTCAGGGCAATCCTTTTATATTTAAAAGAACTATACATTACTTAAATAGTGGTGAGCTTTTACCAGAACCTAGCTGGGAAGATAGATTAAATATGGCAGAACGACATTTGGATATGCTTGTTGATTATAAGGGCGAAGTTATTGGTGTAAGAGAAATGCGTAAAAATATTGGTTGGTATATTAAGGGTTTGCCTCATTGTGCTGAAATGCGTGTAAAAATAAATGCTACTAGTGGTAGAGAAAATATGAGAGCAGTTATAAATGAAATGAGAGAACTCATAGGAAGATAAAGAACTTAATCAAATCTTTATTTTAAGTTTTTTATATGTTATAATAACCAACAGCTAAATTTTAAACGGAGGACAAGTAATGCTTAAAGAAATATTACTACAGGTTGAAAAGCCTGCAAGATATATAGGTAATGAAATAAATATGGTTGTCAAAAAGCCAGAAGATGTAGATATTAGACTGGCTTTTTGTTTTCCAGATGTTTATGAAGTAGGTATGAGCCATTTAGGACTTCAGATTTTGTACTACTTTTTTAATAGGAGAGAGGACACATATTGCGAAAGATGTTTTGCACCTTGGTACGATATGGAAGAAAAAATGAGGGAGAACAATATTCCTCTTTTTGCTCTTGAAACTGGTGATAGCCTTAAAAAATTTGATTTTGTGGCATTTACATTACAGTATGAAATGAGCTACACAAATATTGTAAATATGCTTGATTTAGCTGGTATACCTATTTGGTCAAAGGACAGAAGTGAAGATGACCCTATTGTTATAGCTGGTGGTCCTTGTGCTTATAATCCAGAACCTCTTGCTGAAATGGTAGATATTTTTTACATTGGTGAAGGCGAAGTAAGTTATGATGAATTTCTTGATTTATACAAGGAAATGAAGAAAAATGGTGGCACTAAAGAGGATTTCCTTGAAAAATGTCTTAAAATAGAGGGTATTTATGTTCCAAAGTTTTATGATGTTACTTACAAGGAAAATGGCGAAATTGCTTCATTTACGCCAAACCACCCTGATGCACCAAAGGTTATTAAAAAAGTAATTGTTAAGGATATGGATACAGCTTTTTATCCTGAAAAACAGCTTGTGCCTTTGATTGAAACTGTTCACGATAGAGTAACTCTTGAAGTTTTTAGAGGTTGTATAAGAGGTTGTAGATTTTGTCAAGCTGGCTATGTTTATAGACCTGTTAGAGAAAAAAGCTGTGGCAAATTATTAGGTCTTGCTGATTCATTACTTAAAAATTCTGGTCACGAAGAAATAAGTCTTACAAGTTTATCAACAGGCGATTACAGAAGTTTTGTTGAACTTGCTAATGGCTTAATTGACAATTATTCAAAAGATAGCGTAAGTATATCATTGCCATCATTAAGAATAGATGCCTTTTCTCTTGATTTAATGGAAAGGGTGCAGGCTGTTAGAAAGTCTGGACTTACTTTTGCTCCAGAAGCCGGTACTCAAAGATTGAGAGATGTTATTAACAAGGGCATTACAGAAGAAGAAATACTTAATGGTTGTGCATTGGCATTTTCTGGTGGTTGGACAAGAGTTAAGCTTTACTTTATGGTTGGCTTGCCTACTGAAACTGATGAGGATTTATTAGGTATTGTTAAACTTGCTAATGCTATTGTTGAAAAGTTTTTTGAAATTCCTAAGGAAGAAAGAAAGGGTAGACCAATTTCTGTTACTGTAAGTTCTGCTTGTTTTGTTCCTAAGCCATTTACACCATTCCAGTGGACTGCTCAGTCAACAGTAGATGAGTTTATGAGAAAACAAAAGTTTGTTAAAACAAGTATGAATAGAAAACAGGTTAAGTATAACTACCACGAGCCTGAGTTAAGCTCTCTTGAGGGTGTTCTTGCAAGAGGTGATAGACGAGTTGGCAAGGTTATATATAGAGCTTGGGAACTTGGTGCAAAGTTTGATGGCTGGACAGAGCTTTTTAAATATGACTCTTGGATGCAGGCATTTGAAGATACTGGTATTTCTAAGGAATTTTATGCTAACAGAGAAAGAAGCTATGATGAAATATTACCTTGGGACCACATTTCAATTGGTGTAACAAAGGATTTCTTTATTAAAGAAATGGAAAGAGCTAAGGCTGAAACTGTAACACTAAATTGTAGAAAACAATGTGCTGGCTGTGGTGCTGCTCAATTCGGTGGAGGTGTTTGCTTTGAATAGTGGTGAAGTTGTAAATACTAATATTAAATATAGATTGGAATTTTCAAAAACAGATAGAATGGTGTTTATTGGTCACTTGGATTTGCTTAAGTTTTTTCAAAGAACTTTTAAGCGTGCTGGTATACCTATTGGTCATTCTTGGGGATTTAATCCTCATCAGCTCACAACTTTTGCTGTACCTCTTGCTCTTGGTGTAAGTAGTGTTGGTGAAATTCTTGACATTCAGCTTACAGAAAAAATGGACTGTGATGTTATTAAAGATACCCTTAATAATAATCTTCCAGAAGGTATTGATATTTTGCAGGTGGTTGAACTTGAATTTAGTGCAGAAAATTGTGCCGCAGCAGTAGATTATGCTGACTATTGTGTAACTCTTGATAATAAGTATAACAACATAAATGAAGTTGTTAATGAAGTATTGTCAGCAGAAGAAATAAATATTGAAAGAACTGTTAAAAAGAAAACTAAAATAGTAAATATTAGACCATTTATTAAGTCTATAGTTGTTGATAATGATGGGGATAAAACAGAAATATATGCCAACATTGCAACAGGTAGTCAAGGTAATCTTAAAATAGATGTACTTCTTGATTATATTTACAAAAAAATGAGTGTTGAATTTAGATTTGAAAAGGTTGATATTTTAAGAGGTACATTGTACACTGACCATAAGGGAGAATTGTTGCCATTATGCTTGGAAGAAGAATTTATGTAGATTGCTATTCGCCTTATTATAGAGCTGGTTTAGTTGAAAATAATAAATTGACAGAGCTTATACTTCAAGATAAAGAAAATAAAGCTATGGTGGGAGATATTTATGTAGGCAGAGTTGAAAAAATTCTGCCTACAGGTATAGCTTTTGTAAATATTGGCGAAGATAAGCCAGTATTTTTGCAGTTAAATAACAAGTCTGAACTTTTTAATACCAAAAATATAAAAAATGGTCAAGAAATTTTAGTTCAAATAACTAAGGAAGCCTTTGATGAAAAAAGGGCTGTTGCTACAACTAACATAAGTAGAGCAGGAAAATATAGTGTTGCTGTTAAGGATAATGGTGAAATTGGTGTTTCCAGAAAAATAACTGATAGTGACCTTAGAGATAAGCTAAGAAAAATTGCTGAAAAATATGTAAAAAATGGCTACAGCATTGTTATGAGAACTGGTTGTCAAAATGCTGATATTAATGAGGTTGAAAATGAAGTAAAGGGTATTATTGATACTCTTGTTAATATTGAAGAAAAGGGCAAATATACAAAAGCTCCTGCTATTATATACAAAGAGGTTAGTCCTTTAATAAAGGCTATTAGGGATTTGTGTGATGATGAGTGTAGCATAGTAATAAATGATAAGAATGAATATCAAAAGCTAAAAAAGGTATATAACAATACTGAACTTTATGAAGGAAAGGTGCCTTTATTTTGGGAATATGCTATTGAAAGTCAAATTGAGAAACTATTTAATAGTAAAATTTGGCTTGATTGTGGTGGATATATAGTTATTGATGAAACTGAAGCTATGGCTGTTATAGATGTGAATAGTGGTAAGTCAACTAATGTTAAAAATAATTATAAGGTAAATGAAGAAGCTGCCGTTGAAATTGCTAGACAAATTAGACTAAGAAATCTCAATGGAATGATAATCATAGACTTTATAAATATGGATAATAAGGAAGATAATGACCGTCTTTATAAGGTATTAAAAACAGAACTTAATAAGGACAGAATAAAGACTTACATTGTTGGTATGACAGAGCTTGGACTAATGCAATTAACAAGGCAAAAACAAAGAAAGCCTTTAAGCCGATATATTTATCATAAATGCCCTTATTGTGATGGTACAGGCAGGGTTAAAGATGTATCTTATTTAGCTGATAGTATTAATAACATAGTTATAAATATTGTTAATTCTACTATTTATAATTCTATTACAATTCGTTCAAATGCTACTGTTATTAATGCAATAAATAATGGCTGCAAACTAATTGAAAACAATTATAATGCAAAAATAAATTTTGAAATAATAAATACATCAAGGTTTGATTATTATGAAATAGATAAAAGTCGAATTTGAGTATCTATTACTTGACAATTTACTTGAAAAGTAATAAAATAGATGTGTAGCAATGAAGGAATATATGTATATGTGCATTATTACATATATTCTTTTTAATGTTTAAAGTAATCAGAAACCCAGTCCTTAATTAGCTGCTAAGGATTGCTTTTCTGGTGCTTTATGTATTTTGAACTTTGATAATTTAATAGGAGGTGTCTAGACTGAATACATTAATTTGGTTATGTATCGTCTTTGCTTCCATTTTGATTTCGCTTATTATTGGTATAACTGTTGGTAAATATATCAGAAAAAAGTTTGCTGAAGCTGAAATTGGTTCTGCTGAAAGAGAAGCTGAAAACATTAAGTTAGAGGCTAGAAAGAATGCAGAGGCTACTAAGAAAGAAGTCCTTATTGAGGCTAAGGAAGAAGCATTAAAAACTAAGAATGAAGTTGAAAAGGAATGTAAAGATAGAAAGAACGAAATACAGCGTCTTGAAAAACGAATCACTCAAAAAGAAGATGCAGTTGATAAAAAGGCTGCCTCTCTCGAAAGAAAGGAAGAACAGCTTAATAGTAAAATTGAAGCTGTCGATAATCAGCTTAAAAGTGTTGAGGAAATTAAGGATAAAGAGCTTGCTGAACTTGAAAGAATATCCGGCTTAACTACTGAAGAAGCTAAGGAGTATATCCTTGAAAGTGTTAAGAGTGATGTTAAACACGAAACTGCTGTAATGATTAAAGAAATGGAAGCAGAGGCTAAGGCTGAGGCTGATAAAAAGGCTAAGGAAATAGTCGCTGACGCAATTCAGCGTTGTGCTGCAGACCACGTTGCTGAAACAACTGTGTCTGTTGTTAATTTACCTAATGACGAAATGAAGGGTAGAATCATTGGTCGTGAAGGTAGAAATATCAGAACATTAGAACAATTAACAGGCATTAACTTTATTATTGATGACACACCAGAGGCTGTTATTTTGTCAGGCTTTGGAGCTATGAAAAGAGAAATTGCAAGAATTGCTCTTGAAAAGCTTATTATTGATGGTCGTGTTCATCCAGGTAGAATAGAGGAAATGGTTGATAAGGCTAAAACTGAGGTTGAAGTTGCTATGAAAGAAGCTGGTGATAATGCTACATTTGAAACTGGCGTACACGGACTTCATCCAGAATTAATTCGTCTTTTAGGTAAGATGAAGTATAGAACAAGTTATGGACAAAATGTTTTACAACATTCCATCGAAGTTTCTCATTTGTGCGGTGTTATGGCAGGTGAACTTGGTGAAGATGTAACTTTAGCTAAGAGAGCTGGTTTACTTCACGATATAGGTAAGGCTGTAGACCAAGATATGGAAGGTACACATATTGAGCTTGGTGCTGCACTTTGCAGAAAGTACAAGGAATCAAATATAGTAATCAATGCTGTTGAAGCTCACCACGGTGATGTTGAGCCACAGAGTATTATTGCTGTGCTTGTACAGGCTGCTGATGCTATCTCTGCTGCTAGACCCGGAGCTAGAAGTGAAACTCTTGAAACATATATTAAGCGTTTGCAATCTCTTGAAGGAATTGCAGACTCATTTAATGGAGTTGAAAAATCTTTCGCAATTCAGGCTGGTCGTGAGTTGCGAGTTATGATAGTACCTGAAAAGGTATCTGATGATGATATGGTATTAATGGCTAGAGATATTGCCAAAAAGATTGAAAATGAATTGGAATATCCTGGTAACATTAAGGTCAATCTTATCAGAGAAACTAGAGCAATTGAATACGCTAAATCTTCTAAAGCTAATTAAAACTGACTGTCTTGAGATTTATTCTCAAGGCAGTTTTTTGTTATGAACAATAGGGGTGAGCTTAAAAATAATAACGGCTCACCCTGTTATTTATTGCTCTTTTGTAATTTTATAACTAACTTAATTTACTTTGTTATTTTTCCAATTAAATAAACAATGCCTCCAATTAATGCCATTACAAAAATTACACCTAACATACCTTGCCAAAGCATATTAATAGCTTGAATTAAATTTTCACTCATTTTTATTCCTCCCTACATAAAGAAACCTAATATTATACCACCGGCAATAACAGAGGCAATTTGCCCAGATACATTAGCACCAACAGCGTGCATTAGAAGGTGGTTTTGCTTATCTTCTTGAATACCCATTTTTTCAACCACTCTTGATGACATTGGAAAAGCTGAAATACCAGCAGCACCAACCATTGGATTTATCTTTTTCTTAGAAAATAAATTTAAAAATTTAGCAAACATTACACCACCAATTGTGTCAAGTATAAATGCAATAAGACCTAATGCCATAATCATAATTGTGTTGACATTTACAAACTTATCAGCACTCATTGAAAATGATATTGTTATACCTAATAAAAGTGTAACAAGGTTTACAAGTTCGTTTTGAGCTGTTTTAACCAGAGAATTAAGGACACCACACTCTCTTAATAAATTTCCAAACATAAGAAAACCTACAAGGGCAACAGACGCTGGAGCAACAAAGCCAGCAATAAATGTTACAACAATAGGAAATATAATTCTTGTTGTTTTGCTAACATTTGTTGGATTGTATTCCATTCTAATTAATCTTTCCTTTTTTGTTGTTACTAGCTTTATTGCAAAAGGCTGAATAATTGGTACAAGAGCCATATAGGAATATGCTGCAACAGCAATTGCTCCTATATAATTTGACTTTAGCACCTGCGATACAAGTATTGATGTTGGGCCGTCAGCAGCTCCTATTATACCTATGGAGCTTGCGTCTTTAATATCGAAACCTAATAATACAGCAATTATTATAGTAAGGAATATGCCTAACTGTGCTGCACCACCAAATAAAAACATTTTAGGATTAGATAGCAATGGTCCAAAGTCAATCATAGCACCGATACCTATAAACAAAAGTAAAGGAAAGGCTTCTGATGCTTCAATACCAGCTTGAAATAACCATTGAATTATTCCGTGGCTTACGCCTACACCGTCTGTTACTCTGTCAATAACACCAGAAAGAGGTAAATTAACCAATATTGCACCAAAGCCCATAGGCAACAAAAGTGCTGGCTCATACTGTTTTTTAATAGCAATATATATTAGTAGTAAGCCTACAAAATACATTACTATTTGTTGCCAAGTAACTGTCAAAATTCCTTCAAATAAAAATTCCATTTTTATGCCTCCTTTATTTTGGGGATAAAAAAAGACCAATATCCCATTTGGGATATTGGTCTGGTCGTTTAAAGTAAAACCAGAATGTTAAAAACATTCACGCTTGTTGATTTTACTGCATAATAAATTATGCCGATTACTCCCCATATATCTTGTATGTTTAACTTAACATATTTTAACATATTTGTCAATTATAATTATATGAAATTTTATTACAGTAGTTGACTTTTTTATTGACTAAGAAAATAAACTGTGATAATATATGGTTATAATATTATGCAAAGTGTAACAAAAGTTGATTAATAGATATTATGTGGGAGTTTTAGTCAATTTTTTACAAATAAAGTATGAAGTAGGATAGGATATATGGCAGAAAGCAACGATTTGTTAAAAATTATAGACGAAAAAATGAGTGGCTTAAGTAAAGGTCAAAAAAGAATTGCTAATTTCTTAAAAGAGCATTATGACAATGCTGTTTATTTGACTGCCTCAAAGCTTGGTGAAATTGCTGGAGTTAGTGAATCTACAGTTGTTAGATTTGCCATTGAATTGGGCTTTGACGGGTATCCTAAACTTCAAGAGGCTTTGCAGGAGCTTGTTAAAAATGAGCTTACTGCATCTCAAAGAATGAAAGTTTCCTCTGATAGAATTGCTAAAACTGATAAACATATTTTGAAAACTGTTTTGGAAAGTGACTCTGCTAGAATTTCTGCTACTCTTGAAAATATTAATCAGAGAGAATTTGATGAAGCTGTTGATTATATTGTTAATGCAAAGAGAGTTTATATTGTAGGTGGTAGAAGTTCATCTGCCTTATCTCATTTTTTTGATTTTTATCTTAACTTAATGAGAGATAATGTTATTAATGCGTCTACAGGTGCAGTTACTGAAACTTTTGAACATATTTTTAGAATAGAAGAAGGAGATTTGCTTATTGGTATAAGTTTTCCTAGATATTCTAACAAAACTGTTAAAGCTATTGAATATGCCCACAGCAGAGGGGCGAAAACTATTGCTATAACTGATAGTAAGCAGTCACCTCTTGTTAAGGGAGCTAGCATAAGTCTTATTGCTAGTAGTGATATGTTAAGTTTTATTGATAGTTTAGTTGCACCTTTAAGTCTTATTAATGCTTTACTTGCAGCTGTTAGTATGAAGAGAAAAGATTATATAGCAAAGGGTCTTGACCAACTTGAGGACCTTTGGGGTGAGTATAAAGTTTATTCTTCTAATATAAAGAAGAAATATTTATAGGTGTTGTTATGAAAAAAGTTATAGTTATAGGTGGTGGACCAGCAGGAATGATGGCAGCTGGTCAAGCAGCCTTAAGAGGTAACACAGTTACTCTTATTGAAAAAATGAATAGAGTAGGAAGAAAGCTTTACATAACAGGAAAGGGCAGATGTAATGTAACAAATGCTTCTGACCCAGAAGGTCTTATTGCTAACACACCAGGTAATCCATATTTCCTTTATAGTGCTTTTTACACATTCACTAGTGATAGCACTATGGAGTTTTTTGAACAACAAGGAGTGCCAGTAAAGGTTGAAAGAGGTAACAGAGTATTCCCTAAGTCTGAAAAATCAAATGATATTGTAAGAGCTATGGAAAACTTTGTTAAAAAAAGTGGCGGTAAAATAATGTACGAAACAGAAGTTAGTGACATTATTATTGAAAATAATTGTGTTAAAGGCGTTAAATTGAAAAATGGCACAATCTTAGACTGTGATAGTATTGTTATTGCTACTGGTGGACTTTCTTATCCAATGACTGGTTCAACTGGTGATGGCTATAAATTTGCTAAGAAAGTTGGGCATACTGTTACTAAATGTTATCCGTCTTTAGTTCCTTTAAAGGCTAGTGAAAAGTGGATAAGTGATTTAATGGGGTTAAGTCTTAAAAATATTAGCATTAAAGTCACTATTGATAATAAAGAGGTATATTCTGACTTTGGCGAAATGATGTTTACTCATTTTGGTGTAACTGGTCCAGTTATACTTTCGGCTAGTAGATATATAAATGATAGATTAGATGAAAAGCCTGTTATACACATAGATTTGAAACCAGCTTTAAGTGATAAAGAATTAGATAGTAGACTTTTAAAAGATTTTCATAAATATGTAAATAAAGATTTTAAAAATGCTCTTGATGACCTTCTTCCTCAAAAGTTAATTCCAGTTATAATTAAGTTATCAGCTATTGATGAAAACAAAAAGGTAAATAGTATAACTAAAGAGGAAAGAACTAGGCTTTTGGAGCTAATTAAAAATCTTACAATAAATATTACAGATACAAATGGTTATAATGAGGCTGTAGTTACTAGAGGTGGCATTTCTGTTGATGAAATTGACCCTTCAACTATGGAGTCTAAAATTGTAAGTGGTCTGTATTTTGCCGGAGAGGTTATTGATGTTGATAGTTTTACGGGAGGTTTTAATCTTCAAATTGCTTTTTCAACGGGTTATCTTGCCGGAACTAATTGCTAAGGAGGAGAATACAAATGACTTGTTGTATTCGAGGGGCTATTACTGCTGAAGAAAACAGTAAGGCTTGTATTTGGGAAAATACCAAAATAATGCTTAATGAAATAATTGAGCAAAATAATTTGAATATTGACGATATTGTGTCTATATTGTTTACTTGCACTAGGGATTTAGATGAGGCATATCCTGCTGTTGCTGCTAGAGAAATTGGTATTGTAGATGCTGCATTAATGTGTGTTCAGGAACTTTATGTTAAGGGAAGCCTTGAAATGTGCATAAGAGTTGCTGTTAATGTTGAAACTGATAAAAAGCAAAAGGATATGAAGCATATCTATTTAAAGGGTGCAGAAAGATTAAGACCAGATATAGTAAAAAAAAGTAAAATTGATGCTGTCGCTATTGATGGACCAGCAGGTTCAGGCAAAAGCACTGTTGCTAAGTTAATATCTAAGGAATTAGGATATATATATGTAGATACTGGTGCAATGTATAGAACAGTTGGTTTATATTGCATTAACAATGGAATTAATCTTGATGATTGTGAAAGTATTGTTAAGGCTTTGCCTTTAATTGATATAAATATTGAGTTTGATTGTGGAATACAAAAAATATTTTTAAACTCTAATGATGTAACAGATGAAATAAGAACTCAGCCTGTTGCAGAGGCAGCATCAAAGGTTGCTGTTATACCAGAGGTTAGAAAGTTACTTGTAGACCTACAGAGAAAGATTGCCGCTAACAAAAAAGTTGTTATGGATGGCAGAGATATTGGCACAAATGTACTCACAAATGCTAAGGTAAAAATTTATCTTGATGCTAAAGTTGAGGAAAGAGCCAAAAGACGATGTAATGAACTTAGCGAGAAGGGAATTTCCTTCGATTATAATAATATAATAAAAGAAATCATCCAGAGAGATGAACACGACAAAAACAGAAAGGCAAATCCTCTTAAAATTGCAGGTGATGCTGTAGTTGTTGATACAACGGGCTTGTCAATAGAGCAGGTTAAAAATAAAATTTTGGAGATTATAAAGAGCAAATAACGGAGGTAATTATGGAAATTATTCTTGCTAAGTCTGCCGGTTTTTGCTTTGGTGTTAAAAGGGCTGTAGATTATGCTTACAGCAAGGCTGGAAAAGGTGATATATATACCTATGGACCTATTATACACAATAAGGAGGTTACTGGTGACCTTGATAAAAAGGGTGTCCACGTAATTGAAAACCTTGATGATGTAAAATCTGGTGAAATAATAATTCGTTCCCACGGTGTTCCACCTAGTGTATATGAGGCTTTAGAAAAAAGAGGCCTTGAATATACTGATTGCACTTGTCCTTTTGTTAAAAAAATTCATAATATAGTGAAAGATAACTATAATAAGGGTAAGAGAATAATAATTGTGGGTAACAAGTCACATCCTGAAATTATAGGTATTAATGGTTGGTGTAAAAATTCTGCCATTACTATTAATTCTCTTGAAGAAGCAGAAAATGCTGAAATTGAAAAGGGAGTTGATTATGCCTTAGTTGTTCAGACAACTTTTCAGACTGATGTGTTTGAAAGTATTATTGCTTGCTTAAATAAAAAAAGTGATAATATTGAAATATTTAGAACAATATGTTCAGCCACAGGCGATAGACAAAAAGAGGCTGTTGAGATTGCTAAAGTTGCTGACCAAATGATAGTTTTAGGCGACAAAAGTAGCTCTAACACAAGAAAATTATACGAAATAAGCAAAAAATATTGCAAAAATGTCTATTTATGTGAAAGAATTTGCGATTTAGAGTTGCAAAAAATAAAAAATAATGGTACAATGGGAATAACCGCCGGTGCATCTACGCCATCGGTTATAATAAAGGAGGCAGTAAACGCTATGAGTGAAATGGAAAACAAATCTTTTGAAGAAATGCTTGATAGTTCTTTAGTTACTTTAAGAACTGGTCAAATTGTTAAGGGTAAGGTAATCAGTGTATCAGCTACAGGTGAGGTTGCTGTAGATTTAGGATATAAGTCTGATGGTATAATTGCTAGATCAGAATTTTCTGATGATGCAAATGTAAATCCAGCTGAGGTTGTTAAGGCTGGTGACGAAATTGAAGTATTCGTTGTTAGAGTTAATGATGGCGACGGTAATGTTCAGCTTTCTAAGAAGAAGGTTGATGCTGACAAGAACTATGTTGTTATCGAAGAAGCATTTAACAATGGTACACCTGTTAAGGGTAAGGTTACTGAGCAGGTTAAGGGTGGCTTAATTGCTATCGTTAACGGTGCTAGAGTATTCGTTCCTTCTTCTCAGATTTCTAACAGATATGTTGAAGATTTATCTTCTTTCATTGGTAAGGAATTTGATTTTGAAGTTCTTGAATTTGACAAGTCTAAGAGAAGAATTGTTGTAGGTAGAAAGGCTCTTGCTCAGAAGGAAATTGATGCTAAGAGAGCTGAAGTATTCTCTGCAATTAAGGTTGGCGACAAGATTAATGGTAAGGTTAGCAGAATTGTAGAATTCGGTGCTTTTGTTGACCTTGGTGGTGTTGACGGTCTTATCCACATCTCTGAAATGAGCTGGGGTAGAGTAAAGAAGGTTACTGATGTATTAAGCGTTGGTGATGATGTTACTGTTACAGTTCTTGATGTTAACCCAGAAAAGGGTAAGATTTCTTTATCTCTTAAGGATTTAAACGCTGACCCTTGGAAGGATGCTGCTACTAAGTACGCTGTTGGCAATGTTGTAACAGGTAAGGTAGTAAGAATGGTTCCTTTCGGTGCTTTTGTTGAGCTTGAAGAAGGCGTTGACGGTTTAGTTCATATTTCTCAGATTGCTTACAAGCACGTTGAAAAGCCTGAGGACGAATTAACTATTGGTCAGGAAATTCAGGCTAAGGTTACTGAGCTTGATTTAGATGCTAAGAAGATTAGCTTAAGCATTAAGGAAACTCTTGAAAAGCCAGCTAAGGCTAACAAGGCTGAAGATGCTGAGTAATTAATTTTCTCGTAACTTTTAAAAAACTATATATTTTAAAGGAGTGACAATAATGAAGTTAAATCGTGTTTTAGCTTTATTAACTGCAGGTTTAATGACATTGTCTTTTGCTGGTTGTGGTTCAACAGGTGGCAGTGACAGTGCAGATGCTTCTACATTTAAGATTGGTGGTATTGGACCTCTTACTGGTGATGCTGCTAGTTATGGTACTTCTGTTAAGAATGGTGCACAGATTGCTGTTGATGAAATTAACGAAGCAGGTGGTGTAAATGGTCAGAAGTTTGAATTAATGTTTGAAGATGACCAGTGTGATGCTGAAAAGTCTGTAAATGCTTACAATACACTTATGGACAAGGGTGCTAATGCTATTGTTGGTGCTACAACAAGTGCTTGTTCTATTGCTGTAAGTGCAGCTAGTGTAAACGATGGTATTCTCCAGATTACACCAAGTGGTTCTGCAGCTGATTGTACTAAGGAGTCTAACACATTTAGAATTTGCTTTACTGACCCAGTACAGGGTGAAACAATGGCAAAGTCTATGACAGATAGAGGCCTTAAGAATGTTGCAATTATCTATGATAATGGTGATGAATACAGTAAGGGTATCCACGATGCTTTTGTTGCTAAGTTTAAGGAGTTTGGTGGCAATATTGCTGCTGACGAATCTTTCACTTCTGGTGATGTAGACTTTAATACTCAGCTTACAAAGATTAAGTCATCTGGTGCTGATTGTCTTTTCTTACCAATTTATTATACAGAAGTTGCTTATATTACTGACCAGGCAGCAGCTTTAGGTATGACTTTACCTTTATTTGGCTGTGATGGTTGGGATGGTGTTATTAAGCAGTTAAATGGTGATACTTCTAAGATTAATGGTGCTACATTCTTAACACCTTTTGTTTCAACTGACCCAGATGAAAAGGTTAAGAAGTTTGTAGAAACATATAAGACTTTATACAATGCTGAGCCTGATCAGTTCGCAGCAGATAGCTACGATGCTGTATATGCTATTAAGCTTGCTATTGAGAAGGCTGGAGATACTTCTAGCGAAGCTTTAATTGCAGCTATGACTCAGATTACTGTTGATGGTCTTACTGGCGAAATGACATTTGATGAAAATGGTGAGCCAATTAAGTCTGCTAAGTTTGCTGTTATTAAAGACGGTGCTTACACAGTAGAGTAATTAATAATATTTTGTTTTATTATTGATAGCATTGGAGTTTTTCTTCAATGCTATCTTAATTTTAGAAAGGAGGAAATAAATTGCAAGGTTTAATTACATTTATTCAACAGTTTATAAATGGTTTGAGCTTAGGCAGTGTTTATGCCTTAATGGCTCTTGGTTACACTATGGTTTATGGTATTGCTAAAATGCTTAATTTTGCTCACGGTGACATTATAATGGTTGGTGCATATACAGTGTCTGTAGTTTGCACTACAATGGGACTTTCTCCTGTAATTGCTGTAATTGCTAGTGCAGTTATATGTACAGTTCTCGGTGTTACTATAGAGAAAATTGCTTATAAGCCGTTGAGAAGTGCATCACCTCTTGCTGTTCTTATTACAGCCATTGGTGTGAGCTTTTTCTTACAAAGTGTTGCTTTGCTTATATTTGGTTCAAATGCCAAAAAAGTGCCACCAGTTGTTTCACTTAATAGTATTAAGATAGGTAATGTTGATTTATCTGGTGTTGCTATTATTATCATTGGCGTTACAATACTTATTATGATTGGACTTTCATTGTTTATTAATTGTACTAAGGTGGGCAAGGCTATGCTTGCTGTATCTGAGGATAAAGGTGCAGCTGAATTAATGGGTATCAATGTTAATGCAACAATTTCACTTACATTTGCTATTGGTTCAGCTTTAGCTGCTGTTGCAGGTGTACTTTTTGTTAGTTCTTATGGTTATGTTGACCCATATACAGGTGCGTTACCTGGTATTAAAGCCTTTGTAGCCGCTGTTCTTGGTGGCATTGGTTCAATACCTGGTGCTATGCTTGGTGGCGTAATATTAGGTGTTATTGAAAGTTTGTCAAAGGCATATATTTCAACTAATTTATCAGATGCTATTGTATTTGGTGTGCTTATTGTAGTGCTTCTTGTTAAGCCTACTGGTATACTTGGCAAAAAGAAAATAACAAAGGTTTAATAAAGGGTGGTTATTATGAAGAATAAAAAGAATATTATTTATGCAATTATTACAGTAGTTGTATTTATAGCCCTTTTTGCCTTAGTTGAAGCAGGAGTGTTAAGTAGACAATATCAGGGCTTATTAGTACCTATTGGTGTTAATATTATGCTTGCTGTGTCATTAAATCTTATTGTTGGTTTTTTAGGTGAGCTTTCATTAGGTCACGCTGGCTTTATGTCAGTTGGTGCTTATGCAGGCTGTTTATTTACAGTTCACGCTAATTTGCCAACTATGGTTGAGCTTCCATTAGCTCTTATTATTGGTGGTTTAGTTGCAGCAGTTTTTGGTCTTATTATTGGTATTCCAGCTCTTAGATTAAAGGGTGACTACCTTGCTATTGTAACCCTTGGTTTTGGCGAGATAATTCGTTCAGTATTTAACTCCCTTGACTTTTTAGGTGGTTCAGGTGGTTTAAAGGGTATTGAAAAATCAAGTAATTATATTATGGCTTATGTTCTTGTTGTTATTACTGTGTTAGTAATTGGTAATCTTATTAACTCTAAGCACGGTAGAGCAATCAAGTCAATTAGAGATAATGTAATTGCAGCAGAGTCTGTAGGTGTTAATGTTGTTTATTATAAGATACTTGCTTTTGTTCTTTCAGCTTTCTTTGCTGGCGTAGCAGGTGTTTTATATGGTCACAATTTAGCTATATTAAAGCCTGCAACATTTAACTTTAACAAGTCTATAGAAATTCTTGTTATGGTTGTATTAGGCGGTATGGGTAATATTCCTGGTAGTATTATTGCTGCTATTATACTTACAATATTGCCAGAGGTATTAAGATTTTTAGCAGATTATAGAATGTTGCTTTATGCAATTGCTCTTATAATAATGATGTTATTTAGTTCAAATCCAACTCTTGTTGCCTTTAGACAGAGATTATTTGGAAAAAAGAAAAAGGGAGGTAAGTAATTATGGCTTTATTAGAGGTTAAAGAATTAGGTATCTCCTTTGGTGGACTTAGAGCTGTTGATAACTTTAATTTAACTATTGAAGACGGTCAGCTTTATGGTCTTATTGGTCCTAATGGTGCTGGTAAAACTACTATATTTAATTTACTTACTGGAGTTTATAAGCCAACAGATGGTTCATTTAAGTTTGATGGTCAAGAAATGTCTGGCAAATCTCCAATTCAGATTAATAAAAGTGGTATTGCTAGAACATTCCAGAATATAAGACTTTTTTCTCAAATGTCTGTTATTGACAATGTTAAGGTTGGTTTAAGCAATCAGTATGATTATTCAGTTTTTGATAGTATCTTAAGATTGCCTAAGCATAAGTCAGGCGAAAAACTTATGACAGAAAAAGCAATGGAAATATTGAAGATATTTGATTTAGATGGTGAAGCTGACTATTTATCAAGCAACTTGCCTTATGGTAAGCAAAGAAAACTTGAAATAGCTAGAGCTTTAGCAACTAATCCTAAGTTATTGCTTTTAGATGAGCCTGCTGCTGGTATGAACCCAGCTGAAACTGAAGAATTGATGAATACTATTGCTCTTATAAGAGATAAGTTTAAAATTTCTATTTTACTTATTGAACACGATATGTCTCTTGTAATGGGTATTTGTGAAAAAATAGTTGTTCTTGAATACGGCAGAGTAATATGTGATGATATTCCTGAAAAGGTTATTAACAATCCTAGAGTTATTTCTGCTTATTTAGGTGATTAAGGAGGTGGAGAAGTTTGCTTAAGGTTAATGATTTGAATGTGCATTATGGTGCTATTCACGCTATAAAAGGTATTTCATTTGAAGTTAATGAAGGAGAAATTGTTTCTCTTATTGGAGCTAATGGTGCTGGCAAGACTACAACTCTCCACAGTGTTTCTGGTTTACTTAAATCAAGTGGAGGTTCTGTAGAATTTTTAGGCAAAAATATAACAGGCTTAACAGCTGATAAAATTGTAAAACTTGGTATTGGTCACGTTCCTGAAGGTAGACGAGTATTTCAAGAGCTTTCAGTTCACGAAAATCTTGAACTTGGTGCTTTTTCTGTAAAGGATAAAAACTTTATAAAGAATGAGTATGAAAGAGTTATGGAACTTTTTCCTAGATTAAAGGAAAGAAGAAAACAGCTTGCTGGTACTCTTTCTGGTGGTGAGCAGCAGATGCTTGCAATGGGTAGAGCTTTAATGAGCCAGCCTAAGATGCTTTTGCTTGATGAACCATCAATGGGTCTTGCTCCTATTATTGTTAAGGATATTTTTGAAATTATCAAGACTTGTAATGATGAGGGTATGACTATTCTCCTTGTTGAGCAGAATGCAAAAATGGCTTTATCTATTTCAAATAGAGCCTATGTTCTTGAAACAGGTAAAATCGTTATGTCAGGTGATGCTGGTAAACTTCTTAATGATGATAGAGTTAAAAAGGCTTATTTAGGTGGCTGATGATTAACTTATGAACAGACTATGATTTTGGGTCATAGTCTGTTTTTTGTTTGTTTTTAATAAAATACTAGTAAAAAAGTTTATAAAACAAGAAATAACTTTAATACATAACTTAAAATAAATAGGTTAGCTAAATATAATTAAGTCATATACTATATAACTTATACACTTTTAGAATTGTTTTTGCAAAATTAATATGTTAGAAATATTTTCTTCACAAAAAATTAATTGTTTAAAAATTGCCTTATATTTTGATTAAAAATAAATAAATATGTTGTTGAACATTGCTAAAAAGTGGCGTGCAATATGGTAAAAATTGACATAAAATACCAATAAGTAATAATAATTATCAAAATTTCAAGAAAAAAGTAATAAAAAATATCTATATATGTTATATTATGATTGATTATTCTTACTACTTGACAAATTTTAAACAAAGTTCTAAAATAAAGCAAAATTGATATGGAGGTGAGGATTTATGGAGTCACTAGGTGAAGAGCTAGTTAAAACACTGGATAATGGCACCGCCTTTACTATACCTATTGGAAATGGTATTCCAATTCCAGAGTCGGTTGTGGTTACTTGGTGTATAATGGCTTTTGTAGTGGTGGTTTCTATAATATTTACCCGTAATCTTAAGATAGTCCCCAAGGGGCCTCAGCTTTATGTTGAAGCTTTGGTAGGCTTTATTAATTCTTTCTTTGAGAGTGTTCTCGGAGAAGAAGGTAAGAAATTTATACCATATCTTGGCACAGTTCTTATTTATTTGGGCTGTTCAAATGTTATAGGTATATTTGGTATTACACCGCCTACGAAAGATCTCAATACAACAGCTGCTCTTGCAATAATGAGTATTGTACTTATTGAATTTGGTGGATTGTTTGCAAAAGGACCTAAAAAATGGTTAAAGAGTTTTGCAGAACCAATAGCAATAGTAGCACCTATTAATGTATTAGAGATTTTTATAAGACCTCTTTCACTTTGTATGAGATTATTTGGTAATATTTTAGGCGGATTTATAGTAATGGAATTAATTAAGATAGTTGTTCCGTTATTTGTGCCAATACCATTTAGTTTTTACTTCGATGTATTTGACGGTCTTATACAGGCTTACATTTTTGTATTTTTAACTTCACTTTTCTTAAAGGAAGCTATTGAATAATCAAAAAAATTAAAAATTATATTTTAAGGAGATGTTTAATTATGATGACAGCAATTGGTGCAGGTATTGCAGTATTAACAGGTTTAGGTGCAGGTTTAGGTATTGGTATTGCCACTTCTAAGGCAATGGACGCTATAGCTAGACAGCCTAGTGCAGAAAGTAAGATTACTAAGAACTTACTTCTTGGTGCTGCTCTTGCCGAAGCAACTGCTATTTACGGTTTCGTTATTGCAGTTTTAATCTTATTTGTAAAATAATAAAAGAAAAAGAGGTGAATATATATGTTGAATATAAACCTCAGTGTTATTTATAATATTATAAATATCATAGTTCTGTTTTTGCTTTTAAAGAAGTTCCTTTTTAAGCCTGTTACAGACATTATGGAAAAAAGAAAAAGCCTTATTGAAGGAGCTTTGAAAGATGCTGATAACAGCAAAAATGAAGCGGCAGAACTTAAAAATCAGTATGAAACTGCTTTAAAGAATGCTAAAAATGAGGCTGTCACTATTGTTAAAGATGCTAAAGTTAGAGCTGAAGCTGAGTATGAAAAGAAAATAGAGCTTGCTGATAAAGATGCTAAGACTATTGTTGAAAATGCTAGCAAGGCTGTTGAACTTGAAAAGGAAAAGGCAGTAAGAAGTGCAAAGAATGAAATTGCATCTCTTGCTATTGCTGCTGCATCTAAGATAGTTGAAAAGGAAACAGATAACGAAAGCAATAAAAAGCTTTTAGACGATTTCCTTTCTGAGGCAGGTGGAGCTAAATGATAACATCATTAATTGCAGATAGCTACGGAAAGGTTTTGTTTGAAGAAAATATTGACAAATCTGTTGTAGACAACACAATTAATATTATAAACAGCAGTAGGAAACTTAAAATGATGTTAGATAACCCAGCAGTTTCTAACAAAGAAAAGCATAATGTTATCGACAAAATTTTCCCTAGTGAAGTTAGAGATTATATTAAGTATGTGTGCGATAATGGAATAATTAGTATTATAAATGACATTTATACTTCTTATAGCAATTTATTGCTTAAGAGTAAAGGTGGTATTGAGGCTGAGTACCTTTGTGTAACTGAGCCAACTGAAGATGAAATAAAGAGTATTAAAAACAAAATAAAGACAATGTACAACAAAGATGATGTTGTGCTTAAGGTTATTAAAAAGCCTGAACTTATTGGTGGCTTTGTACTTAGAGTTGGAGATGATGAGTACGACAGAAGCTTGAAAAGTTCACTTAATAACCTTGTTAAAAAATTAGAGTGGAGGTGAGCAAGGTGAGTAATATTAATCCTGATGAGATTATATCAGTTCTTAAAAGTGAAATTGATAACTATGATGAAAAATCTGCAGTATTAGAAGCTGGTTATGTTATACAGGTTGGTGATGGTATCGCTACTGTTTATGGCATAAATCACGCTATGTACGGTGAAATCGTTGAATTTGAAAACGGTGTTAGAGGTATCGTACAGAATCTTGAGATGAAAACTATAGGCGTCGTTCTTTTAGGTTCTGACAGAGGTCTTACTGAAGGCTCAAGAGTTGTAAGAACTGGCAAGAAGGCTGGTATTTCTGTTGGTGACGAAATGCTTGGTAGAGTTGTAAATGCTTTAGGTGCTCCTATTGATGGTAAAGGACCTATCAACACTACAGAATACAGACCAATTGAAAACGATGCTCCAGGTGTTGTTGATAGAAAGTCAGTTAATGTACCTCTTGAAACAGGTATTCTCGCCATTGACTCTATGTTCCCTATTGGTAGAGGACAGAGAGAGCTTATTATAGGTGATAGACAGACTGGTAAAACTTCAATTGCTATTGATACTATACTTAACCAGAAGGGCAAAGATGTTATTTGTATCTATGTTGCTATTGGTCAGAAAGCATCAACAGTATCAAAGATTGTTTCAACTTTAACTAAATATGGTGCTATGGACTACTCAATCGTAGTTTCATCTACAGCTAGTGATTATGCACCATTACAATATATTGCACCTTATTCAGGTACAGCAATTGCTGAATATTTTATGTACAAGGGTAAGGATGTTCTTATTATATACGATGACTTATCAAAGCACGCTGTAGCTTACAGAGCAATGTCATTGCTTTTACAGAGGCCACCTGGACGAGAAGCATATCCTGGTGATGTATTCTATCTTCATTCAAGATTGCTTGAGCGTTCATCAAGATTAAGTGACGAGCTTGGCGGTGGTTCTATTACTGCATTGCCAATTATTGAAACACAGGCAGGCGATGTTTCTGCTTACATACCTACAAATGTAATATCAATTACAGATGGTCAGATTTTCCTTGAAAGTGAATTATTCTTCTCTGGTATTAGACCAGCTGTTAATGTTGGTTTGTCAGTATCAAGAGTTGGTGGTGCTGCTCAGACTAAGGCTATGAAGAAGGTTGCTGGTTCATTGCGTATTGACTTAGCTCAGTTTAGAGAAATGGAAGTCTTTACTCAGTTTAGTTCTGACCTTGATAAGTCTACTAAGGAACTTCTTGACCACGGTCATAGACTTGTAGAGCTTTTAAAGCAGCCATTATACAATCCAATGAATCTTCATAGAGAGATTATTTCTCTTTGTGCTGCTAACAATAGAATGTATATGGATGTTCCAGTTAAGGAATTAAAGCAGTTCCAGCAAGATATGCTTGACTATATTGAAAACGCTGCACCTGAACTTGTTAAGAAAATTGATGAGGAAAAGGTTGTTAGTGATGAAATGATTGAGGAAATCAAAAAGTATGTAGAAGAATTTAAGAGCAGGTGATAATATGGCGAATATGAGAGAAATTCGTACCAGAATGAAAAGTATACAGGATACTATGAAAATCACCAATGCAATGTATCTTATATCTTCATCTAAGCTTAAGCAGGCTAAAAAGAAGCTTGATAAGACTTTGCCATATTTTAATGCCCTTAATAGTACAATTGAGGATATTCTTACAAATATGCCAGAAACAGATAATATCTATGTTGGCAATAAAGGTAAGGATACTTTTGATGACAGAAGTATAAAGAGACTTTATATTATTATTACTGCTGATAAGGGTCTTGCAGGTGCTTATAATCACAACATTTTTAAGAAAAGTGATGAATTTCTTGCAAAGGGCGACAATAACACTTTGTTCTTAATTGGACAAATGGGTAGAAATTACTTTAGAAAAAATAATCAGATTGTTGACTGTGAGTTCTTATATACAGCTCAGAACCCAACTTTGTTTGCTGCAAGAAATATTACAGACAGTGTTATTGAGCTTTACCTTAAAAAGCATATTGATGAAGTTTACATAATATATAACAAAATGATTAATTCAACTACTGCTGAACCAGATGTACTTAAAATTCTTCCTTTTGAAAGAATAGATAAGCAATGCAGTATTGATGAATATATGGAGCTTAACACATTTTATCCGTCACCATCGGCGGTACTTAACAATTTAGCACCTAATTATGTTAAGGGTATCATATACTCAGCTTTAGTTGAAGCTTTCTCAACTGAGCAAAATGCAAGAATGACAGCTATGGAGTCTGCAACATCAAGTGCAAAGGATATGCTTAAAGAGCTTTCACTTGTTTATAACAGAGCTAGACAGGCTGCCATTACTCAAGAAATAACAGAAATTGTTAGTGGTGCTAAATCTCTTAATAAAAAAAGTATATAGAAAGGAGCATAGATTGTGATGAATAAAGGTAAAATTGTTCAGGTTATGGGACCGGTAGTTGATGTTCAGTTTGACAATGGTTCATTACCCCTTATTAAAGATGCTCTGACCGTTGAAGTTGACGGTAAAAATAAGGTTATGGAAGTTGCTCAGCATATGGGTAACAATATAGTAAGATGTATAATGCTTGCAGCCAGCGAAGGTCTTGAAAAGGATATGCCAGTTATTGCAACTGGTAGTGGTATTAAGGTACCAGTTGGTGATGCAACATTAGGCAGAATGTTTAATGTACTTGGTGAGGCTATTGACGGCGGTGAGCCTGTTGAAGGTGATGACAAGTGGGTTATCCACAGAGACCCACCTAGTTTTGAGGACCAAAGCCCAGTAGTAGAAATGTTTGAAACAGGTATTAAGGTTATTGACCTTCTTGCCCCTTATGCAAAGGGTGGTAAAATCGGTCTTTTTGGTGGTGCTGGTGTAGGTAAAACTGTATTAATTCAGGAACTTATACACAATATTGCAACACAGCACGGTGGATATTCTATATTCACTGGTGTAGGTGAGCGTTCTCGTGAGGGTAATGACTTATGGAACGAAATGAAGGAATCTGGCGTTATTGAAAAAACAGCTTTAGTTTTTGGTCAGATGAATGAGCCACCTGGATCTCGTATGAGAGTTGCACAGACTGGTCTTACAATGGCAGAATATTTTAGAGATGAACAGCATCAAGATGTACTTCTCTTTATTGATAATATTTTCAGATATGTACAGGCAGGTTCTGAGGTATCAGCCCTTTTAGGTCGTATGCCATCAGCCGTAGGTTATCAGCCTACACTTGCTAACGAAGTTGGTGAGCTTCAGGAAAGAATTACATCAACAAAGAATGGTTCTATTACATCAGTTCAGGCCGTTTATGTTCCTGCTGATGACCTTACTGACCCAGCTCCAGCTACAACATTTGCCCACCTTGATGCAACAACTGTTTTATCAAGAAAGATTGTTGAACAGGGTATTTATCCAGCTGTTGACCCACTTGAGTCTAACTCAAGAATTCTTGAGCCAGATATTGTTGGTCAGGAGCATTATGATGTTGCTAGAAAGACACAGGAAATTCTTCAGAGATATAAAGAACTTCAGGATATTATTGCTATCCTTGGTATGGAAGAACTTGATGAAGAAGATAAGCTTGCTGTATTTAGAGCAAGAAAAATACAGAAGTATCTTTCACAGCCTTTTGCAGTAGGTGAGCAGTTTACTGGTATTAAGGGTAAGTATGTTCCAATTAAGGAAACAATAAGAGGCTTTAAGGCTATTATTGATGGTGAAATGGACGAGTATCCAGAAGAGGCTTTCTTTATGGCTGGTACAATTGACGATGTAATTGAAAAGGCAAAGGCAATAAAGGACAAGGAATAAAGGGAGTGTAGCTTATGGCAGATAAATTTAAGCTTGATATTATAGCCAGTGACAGACACTTCTTTAACGGTGAAGTTGAAAGTCTTATATTGCCGAGCATTGACGGTGAATATGGTGTATTATACGGACACGAAGCAATGGTTACAGCTGTTGTTACAGGCGAAGTTGATATTACTGTAGATGGTAAGGTTTTAGAAGTAGCTGTCAGTGAAGGATTTGCTGAAATTAAGCCAGAAAGCGTAGTCATTATTGTTGACACAGCTGAATGGCCAGATGAAATTGATGTTAAGAGAGCTGAACGAGCTAAGGAAAGAGCAGAAGAAAGAATGCGTCAGCATCAAAGCACCAATGAATATTATCATACTAAGGCTGCATTGTCTAGAGCAATGAATAGACTTAGAATTACAAGTAAATAAATTTTTTAAACTACCTCGTTTTTATAATGAGGTAGTTTTTTTGTGCATAAAAACTTTTTAGTTAGCCTAGACTAATAAATTTATAAAAAATACAAAATACCTATTGACAAATAGATGGAGATATAGTAAAATAATAGCAAAGTTAGTTAAGGCTAACTTTTTTAAAAGGAAATTGAGTTAGCCTTTGCTAATAAATCGTGTTATATTTTTTTTAGATATAGAGTTAGACATAACTAACCAAAGGAGGTTTAAAATGAGTGTTGTAATTATTGGTGGTAATGATTGTATGGTTACTAAATACAAAGATTTGTGTAAAGAATATAAATGTAGAGCTAAAGTGTATACTCAGATGAAAGGTACACTTAAGAATAAAATTGGTGCACCAGACTTGTTGGTACTCTTTACTGGCACAGTTTCACACAAGATGATACATTGTGCTATAAGCGAAACAAAGGGCAAAAATACTATTATTGCTCGTTCACACTCTAGCTCTATGACAGCTTTAAAGTCTATTTTAGACCAGCATTGTTAATTAAGGAGGGTATTTATATGTCTGATGAATTAATTGTTCGTCATTGTTCACCTACACTTGCAGGATTGAAAACTGGCAATTTGTTTAGTTACAAAGTTGAAAGTGTGGCAGAATTAAAGAATAAAATCGAATATATGAACAATATGCTTAATTCTAAGGGCGTGTATGTGTGTTTGCTTAAATTGTGGGCTGAAAGGGCATTAATATATGTATTCAGACCTAGCAAATTAATAAGGGATTTAAGATGCAAGGAAGCAGATGAATTATTGAATAAAACAGGTTATGAGGGAAAAAGCTTATATGGTGATATTAAACACTTGTCAGAACGAATTGAAAAGTGTTCAGAATTTCCTCACGAAATTGGTTTGTTTTTAGGCTATCCTATTGAGGATATTAAGGGGTTTATTTCGAATAAAGGTAAAAATTGTAAATGTGTTGGTTGCTGGAAAGTATATGGCAATGAGTGTGAGGCTAAGAAAACATTTGCAAAGTATAAAAAATGTACAGATATTTACTGCAAGAAATTGAATGAAGGCTTATCAATATTAAGACTTACAATTTCTGCATAAATTATAAATTAAATAAAATATTAAATTATTGGAGGAAAGAAAAAATGAGTAAGATTGCAGTTGTATATTGGAGTGGTACAGGTAATACACAGGCTATGGCAGAGGCTGTTGCTAAGGGTGCTGGTGATGCAGGTGCAGAAGTTTCTGTATTTGCTGTTAGTGACTTTGCTCCAGCTACAGTAGCTGATTATGACGCTATTGCTTTTGGCTGTCCAGCAATGGGTGCTGAAGAACTTGAAGATGGCGAATTTAAGCCAGTATTCGATGCTTGTGACATTAGTGGTAAGAAGATTGGTCTTTTTGGTTCTTATGGCTGGGGTGACGGCGAATGGATGAGAACTTGGGAAGAAGATTGCAAGAACGCTGGTGCAAATCTTGTACCTAGTGTAATTTGCACAGATGCTCCAAGTGATGATGCTGTTGCAGAGTGTGAAGAATTAGGTAAGGCTTTAAACGCATAATTTAGTAAATAAATATAATAAATAGAAGGAGCTAATGTTTTTTGATATTAGCTCCTTTTATTTTTAAAAAATATTGATAACATTCTGTCATATTCCTTGACGATTTTACAAAAATTTGATATTATTAATATAACTATAATTTAAGGAGGAATTTCAATGAAGAAATTTACTAAGATAATGGGTTTATTACTTGCTGGTACTATGCTTGTTGGTGCAGTGGGTTGTGGAACTACTAGTGATAACAGCAGTTCAGCTAATTCTGGTGCAATTAAGACTGTTCAGGAAGGCAAGCTTGTTTGGGGTACTAATGCAGCTTTTGAACCTTATGAATATATGGAAGGTAGCGATGTTGTTGGTATTGATGCTGAAATAGCTCAGGCTGTTGCAGCTAAGCTTGGTCTTGAAGCACAGGTTGAAAATATGGACTTTGATGCTATTATTCCAGCAGTTACATCTGGCAAGGTTGATATTGGTCTTGCAGGTATGACTATTAACGAAGAAAGACTTAACAATGTAAACTTTAGTGATACTTATGTTGAGGCTGGTCAGGCTATTATTGTTAAGGAAGGTTCTGACATTAAGTCTAAGGCTGATTTAAAGGGCAAGGTTGTTGGTGTTCAGAGAGGTACAACTGGTGATACTTATCTTTCTGACGAGTCTAATGGCGTTGGTGTAGCAAATGTTGAAAGATTTTCTAATGGTCCAGATGCTGCACAGTCATTATTAGCAGGTAAGATTGACGCAGTAGTTATTGATAACGAACCAGCTAAGAAGATTGCTTCAAATGCTCAGGGTCTTGTTAAACTTGATGAAAACTTAACTTCTGAACAGTATGCTATCGCTGTTTCTAAGGATAATGAAGCACTTTTAAATGCTATTAATACTGCTCTTAATGAAATGAAGGAAAACGGCGAATTACAGGCTATCTTAGATAAGTATTTGAATAAGTAATTTAATGAATAAGGGTGTGTTTTTACACACCTTTATTATTGAGGAAAATTGATATGAAAGATATAATTTATAAAATAGCTGAATTTTTCACTACACCTGAACAAGCCTTAAGATTTGCTAACAATTTTGAGGCAGATTTTATAACAGATGACAGATGGACTTGGCTTGTAGAGGGTTTAGGTGTTACAATTAAGCTTACATTTTTTGCCTTTATTTTAGGTCTTTTAATTGGTATGGTTATAGCTGTTGTTAGAGTAAGCTATGATAGACGAATTGACACTCCAACACAAAGTACATCACAAAAGATAGGTAGGTCTGTTCTTGGATTTTTCAATGCTATATGTAAGCTCTACCTTAACATTATTCAAGGTACACCTACTATTGTGCAGATAATGATGATTTACTTTGTTATTCTGGTTAATTCTACAAACAAAGTTGGTGTAGCTATTCTTGGTTTCACTATTAATTCCAGTGCCTATGTTGCAGAAATAATAAGAGGTGGTATTAATGGTGTTGACAAAGGACAAATGGAAGCAGGCAGAAGTTTAGGCTTTGGCTATGTTTCTACAATGATTTACATTGTTATACCACAGGCATTAAAGAGTTCACTTCCAGCTCTTTGTAATGAGCTTGTAGTTCTTTTAAAGGAAACATCAGTTGCAAGTATGGTTTCATTAGATGACCTTCTTTCTAAGGCTTTACTTATAAAGGGTAGAACTTATGATTTCTTCTTGCCACTTTTAGCAGTAGCAATTATATATTTTATTATTGTTTCTATATTAAGAAGTATTTCTGCTCGTCTTGAAAGGAGGTTAAGTTCAGGTGAAAGATAATACTAAGCCGTTAATTAAGGTTGAAGATTTGACAAAGGATTTTGGCAACAAAACCCTTGCTCTTGACCATCTCAATAACGATATTTACAATGGTGAAGTTGTTGTTGTTATTGGTCCATCTGGTTCAGGTAAGTCTACATTTTTAAGATGTCTTAACCTTCTTGAAGTTCCAACATCAGGTCACATCTATTTTGAAGGCATAGATATTACTGACCCTAAGAATAACCTTAATAAGCATAGACAAAAAATGGGTATGGTTTTCCAGCAATTTAACCTTTTCCCGCATATGACTATTATGAAAAATCTTACTATTGGTCCTATGAAGTTGCTTAAAAAGAGTAAAGATGAAGCTGAAAAAAAGGCTATGGAATTACTTGAAAGAGTAGGTCTTGGAGATAGAGCAAATAGCTATCCAAATCAGCTTTCTGGTGGTCAGAAACAGAGAATAGCTATTGTTAGAGCTTTATGTATGGAGCCTGATGTTATGCTTTTTGATGAGCCTACATCTGCTCTTGACCCAGAAATGGTTGGAGAAGTTCTTGAAGTTATGAGAGGACTTGCTAAGGAAAATATGACAATGGTTGTTGTTACTCACGAAATGGGCTTTGCTAGAGAGGTTGGCTCAAGAGTAATATTTATGGAAAATGGTAAAATACTTGAAGAAAATACACCAGATGAGTTCTTTACAAATCCAAAGAGTGATAGATTAAAGGCCTTTCTTGATAAGGTGTTGTAATATTAAATAAAAATCTTTATTTGATATATTTGTTGACAAAAACTGTCAAAGGTATTATAATAATTTAAAATGAATATGTTGCAGGGGTACCATTATGGTTGAGAAATACCCTTTGAACCTGACGGTTAATACCGTGGTAGGGAGCAAAAACGGTTTCTAATGACTCTTGGCTTTCTGCCGAGGGTCTTTTTTTCTGCATATATTTATTAATTAATTTTATTCGATTTTTTGGAGGAAAGATTATGAGAAATTATGCAACTCAGATGGATGCCGCTAAAAAAGGCATTATTACTAAGGAAATGGAAATTGTAGCTAAGAAGGAATACAAAACTCCTGAAGAAGTTAGAGAGCTTGTAGCTAAGGGTGTTGTATGTATTCCAGCCAACATTAATCATACAGCATTAGACCCAGAGGGTATTGGTATGGGAATGAGAACTAAGATTAATGTTAATCTTGGTATTTCTGGTGACTGTAAGGATTACACAATGGAAATGAACAAGGTTAAGATGGCTATTGAGTATGGTGCAGAGGCTATTATGGACCTTAGTAACTACGGTAAAACTAATACTTTTAGAAAAGAACTTGTTGCTATGTCACCAGCTATGATTGGTACTGTACCTATGTACGATGCTATCGGTTATCTTGAAAAGGACTTAATGAAAATTACTGCAAAGGAATTTTTAGAGGTTGTAGAGGCTCACGCTAAGGAAGGTGTGGACTTTATGACTATTCACGCAGGTATTAACAGACGAGCTGTTGAGGCTTTCAAGAGAGATAAGAGAAGAATGAACATTGTTTCAAGAGGTGGTTCACTTCTTTTTGCTTGGATGGAAATGACTGGCAACGAAAATCCTTTCTTTGAATATTATGATGATGTTCTTGAAATTTTAAGAAAGTACGATGTTACTATTTCTCTTGGCGATGCTTTAAGACCTGGTTGTAATGATGATGCTACAGATGCTGGTCAGATTTCAGAACTTATTGAACTTGGTTACCTTACTGAAAGAGCTTGGGAAAAAGATGTTCAGGTTATGGTTGAAGGTCCTGGCCATATGGCTATTGATGAAATTGCTGCTAATATGAAGTTACAAAAGAGATTATGTCACAATGCTCCTTTCTATGTTTTAGGACCTATTGTAACAGATATTTTCCCTGGTTATGACCATATTACTTCTGCTATTGGTGGTGCTATTGCTGCATCTAATGGTGCTGACTTCCTTTGCTATGTTACACCTGCTGAGCATTTAAGACTTCCTGATGAAAAGGATGTTAAGGAAGGTATTATTGCTAGTAAGATTGCTGCTCACGCTGCTGATATTGCAAACAAAATTCCTCACGCAAGAGATTTAGATAATGCTATGTCTGATGCTAGACACGCTCTTGATTGGGAAAAGATGTTTGAAGTTGCTGTTGATGGTAAGAAGGCTAGAGAATATTATGAAAGTGTTCCACCAGCTGAAAGACATACTTGCTCAATGTGTGGTAAGATGTGTGCTGTTAGAACTACTAATATGATTTTAGATGGCAAAAAGGTTGAATTCTGTAAAGAAGACGGTACTTGCTAATACATACATTATTTTAAAGGATACCCTTAATTTGGGTATCCTTTTTGATTTATAAAAAAATTAACATTTGTGAAAATGTTTCGTGTTTTATTTAAAGCATTTTTTAATAAGTAAGCCTATATATGTACCTTGATTTAATATTTAAAATGTTGTATAATATGAAATAACTCTGTTAATGAGTATGTAAGTTATTACAAAGGGATAAAAATATGGAGTGATTTTATGATAGATATACATTCTCATGTACTGCCAGGAATAGATGATGGTAGCAAAAGTGTGGATATGTCTTTGGCAATGCTTAAAGAAAGCTACAAACAGGGTGTAGATACTGTTGTGGCAACACCACATTTTTATATTAAGGAAAATACCATAGATAGTTTTTTAGAAAAAAGGACAGATGCTTATAACAAACTTATGGATTTTGTTAAAGGTGAAGAAAATATTCCTGATATATATTTAGGTGCAGAAGTCTATTTTTTTAATGGTATAAGTAAAATGGAAAACATAGAAAAGCTTGCTATTAATAATAGTAGATATTTACTCTTAGAGATGCCATTTAATCAATGGAATAGTAGAGTTTTTCAAGAGGTAGAGGATTTAATTTATAATTGCAAATTAATTCCTATTATAGCTCATTTAGAAAGATTTGTTGGTTTTCAAAAGGGAACAGATAATATTGAGCATTTGCTTAGTATGAAGGTTATACCTCAAATGAATGGTGAAAATTTATTAAGCTTTTTTACTAAGGGCAAGGCTATTAAGTGGATTGAAAGTGGTGTAATTAGATTACTTGGTTCAGATATGCACAATATGGAAAAAAGACCACCTAATTTAGGCAATGCTTGTAGTGTTATATCTAAAAAATTAGGTAATGAACCTATTGAAAATATGATAGAGTTAAGTAAAGAAATTATTGGGATTTAAGAGAGGAGAATTATTATTAAAGGCAATGTTAAAAAGTCACATAAGGCTTTAAAGGTTATTTTGGTTGTTTTATGTATATTGATTATAGGTGCAGCTGCTTTACTAGTTTGGCAAAGAGAAAATATTACAGCTGTTGTAGATGCTACTAAATATAGTGATGAAGATATTCAACAACAAATTTCAGACTCAAAGAAAACTGTTGAATCTGAACTTGAACAGTATGATGTTAAGGGTTTAAGAGATTTTACTTTTGAGGAAGAAGAGGCTATTAGAAAAGGTCAAATGACAGTTGATGAGGCAGTTAGCAAGATTTTAAGCGAAAGTAATGTTGAAGCTAGTGATAATCAAAATAATGGTTCATCTACTAGTGATAAAAATAATGGTAGTACAGGAACTCAAAGTAAAAACTCTGATAGTTCAGCTATTATAAGTGATTATGCTGTTAAACTTTATACATTAAAGGCTACATATCTTGGTGAAATTGGTAATTTGATTGACCAGGCTAAGACAGACCTTAAAAATGGTTCTGGTGCTAAGGAATTAATGTCTAATTATTTAAGCAAGGCAGCATCTCTTGAAAGTGAGGCTGATAGCAAGGTTGATGCTTTATTAAGTGAGTTAAAGGGAAAACTTGAGTCTATAGGTGCAGATACTTCTGTTGTTGACACAATGAAAAGCTCTTATGAAAGTGAAAAGACTTTAAAGAAGTCATATTACATTAGCCTTTATAATAAGAAAAAATAAATATGAAAAAAGCTAAAGTTATTTTTATAATTCTAACCATTGCTTGTTTATCTTTTATATGGATAAATTCTTCACTTGATGGCGTTGAGTCATCAGGTGTAAGTGGTGGTGTAATGGGAGCAATAAATAAATTTATAATGAGCCTTGGTTTCAAAAAAGAATTTAGTGAGCATTTAATAAGAAAAACTGCTCATTTTACTGAATATGCTGGCTTGTCATTTTTACTTACAACAGATTTTAAACTTTTTTACTATGATGTTAAATATTATTGGAATAAAGTATTATTTTCTGGCCTTTTGGTTGCTGTAATTGATGAAACTATTCAGCTATTTCCAAAGGGTAGGTCTAGTTCTGTTGTTGATGTTTGGATTGATTTTGCTGGTGTGTTTTCAGCTTTTGTTGTTACATTAATTCTTTATAAATTTTTAGAGAAGAAGAATATTGTCAAATTTAAGACTAGAGCTGTCGATAAAGTCGATAGCCGAAAGGGTGTGTAAGCACCCTTATTTTTTGTTTTAAAATAGATTTAACTGTTGATTTTATGATATTATTGTGTTATAATTTTTAGGATAATTGAATAGGACAGTTCGAAACCCTCCTGTCCTAAAACAAAACTAGGTCTTTATTTATAAGGGCGTAGTGCGTCCTTTTTTTGTGTTTAACAAAGTGACTAGTTTTAATGAGGAAGGTTATTTGATTTATTTTGAGGTGTATTATGTATAGTTTAAAAACAGAGCATAGCTTTGATTCAGCACACTTTTTAAGTGGTTATAATGGCAAATGTAGCAATATTCACGGTCATAGATGGAGAGTGATTGTGGAAGTTTGTGGAGAAAAAGTAGATACAGAAGGTCAGACAAGAGGTATGATTGTAGACTTTGGCACATTAAAAGAACAGCTTAAGGCAGAGGTTGATGCTTTAGACCACGCATTAATTATTGAAAAAAATACATTAAAAGCAAAAACAATGGAAGCCTTAAATGAAGAAGGCTTTAAAATAATTGAAATGGATTTTAGACCAACAGCTGAAAATTTTTCTAAATATTTTTATGACAAGTTTAAGGAAAAAGGTTATAGTGTAAAAGAGGCTGTTGTTTATGAAACACCTAACAATTGTGCTACTTATTATGAGGTGTAATTTATGTTTGTTGTTGAAAAGTTTGTTAGTATAAATGGTGAAAGCAGGAGAGCTGGTCAGTTAGCTGTATTTGTAAGATTTAGAGGCTGTAACCTTGACTGTAGTTATTGTGATACTAAGTGGGCAAATGTCAATACCTGTCCAGCTGATGAAATGACACCAGATGAGATTTATAACTACATAAAGTCAACAGGAGTTACAAATGTTACTCTTACTGGTGGCGAGCCTTTGTTACAAAAGGATATGGATAAGCTCTTAAAAATATTGGCACAAGATAAAGAACTTTATATTGAAATAGAAACTAACGGAAGTGTTGATGTAAGTTGGGTAAAGGCTATTCCAAATTGTCCAAGCCTTACAATGGATTTTAAGTCACCATCTAGTGGTATGTGTGATAAAATGCTAATGGATAATTATGATTACATTGACAGTAAAGATACTATTAAATTTGTTTGTGGCTCTCAAGATGACCTTAATAAGGCTAAAGAAATTATAGATAAATATAATTTAACTAAAAAATGTGCTGTATATATTAGTCCTATTTTTGGTGCTATTAAACTTGAGGCTATTGTTGAATTTATGATAAAAAACAATATGAATGGTGTAAATATGCAGTTACAGATGCACAAATATATTTGGGACCCTAACAAGAAAGGAGTGTAATTATGGCTATTGATACTAAGGCTATAGAAGAACATATAAGAGGTATATTAATTGCTTTGGGTGATAATCCTGACAGAGAGGGATTAAAGGAAACGCCAGAGAGAGTTGCAAAAATGTACGAAGAAGTTTTTGAAGGTATGAATTATACTAACAAAGAAATTGCTGAAATGTTTGACAAAACATTTAGTGAGGATTTTCGTTCAAGTTCAAATGATGTTGTTATAGTTAAGGATATTGAAGTATTTAGTTATTGTGAGCATCATATGGCTTTAATGTATGATATGAAGGTTTCAGTTGCTTACATTCCTAAGGGTAAGGTTGTTGGCTTAAGCAAAATTGCTAGAATATGTGATATGGCTGCTAAGAGATTGCAGTTACAGGAAAGATTGGGCAATGATATTGCTGAAATTATTTCTATAGTAACTGGCTCTGATGATGTTGCTGTTATGATTGAAGGTTGTCATAGTTGTATGACAGCAAGAGGAATTAAGAAAAACGCATCAAAAACATATACTGAAACATTAAGAGGTAGATTTGAAAATGATGCTATGTTACAAATGAGAATAAGGAGGTAATTGTTGTGAAAGTTCTTGTTTTATCAAGTGGTGGTGTTGATTCTTCAACTTGTCTTGGCTTAGCTGTTAATAAATATGGAAGTGAAAATGTAGTAGCTCTTTCTATATATTATGGTCAAAAACACGATAAGGAAATTCAAGCATCTGATGCTTTAGCAAAGTATTATAATGTAGAACATATTAAACTTGATTTAAGCAAAATGTTTGAATATAGTGATTGTTCATTGCTTTCTCATTCTCATCAAGAAATACCAAAGGAAAGCTATGCTGAACAGATTAAGAAAACTGATGGCAGTCCTGTAACTACTTATGTACCTTTTAGAAATGGCTTATTTATTTCAAGTGCTGCTAGTATTGCTCTTTCAAAGGGTTGCAGTAAAATATATTATGGTGCTCACGCTGATGATAGTGCTGGCAATGCTTATCCAGACTGTAGCAAGGCATTTAATGATGCTATGAATATGGCAATATATGAAGGTAGTGGCAAACAGCTTACAGTAGAAGCTCCTTTTGTTGGTATGAATAAGGCTGGAGTTGTTAAGTTAGGTCTTGAACTTGGTGTGCCTTATGAGCTTACTTGGAGCTGTTATGAAGGTGGAGATAAGCCTTGTGGCAAGTGTGGTACTTGCATTGATAGAGAGAAAGCCTTTGAACTTAATGGAGTTAAGGACCCTATTTATAAATAGGTAAGGTGATATAGTGAGAATAATAGGAATTATTGGAGTAATTATTTTTGCAGCTGTTTTTTTATCATCTATTAAAGAGGTTTGGAAAAGAGATAAAGTTTCAGCTGTTGTAATGATTATAATTTTTTGTGTTATTATTGGGTTGGCATACTTAGGTATTACAGGCTTGTTGTCAGCTTAAAATATTATTAGTGAGGATTATTTATGAGTGGAAGAAATAAAAACGAACTTGAGGGTGTTACTCTCTTAGGCAATAAGGGTGTTGCTTACAAAAGTGATTATGCACCAGAGGTACTTGAAACATTTATAAACAAGCACCCAGACAATGATTATTTTGTTAAGTTTAATTGTCCCGAATTTACAAGTCTTTGTCCTATTACTGGTCAGCCTGACTTTGCTACAATATATATAAGCTATGTTCCAAATGAAAAAATGGTTGAAAGTAAAAGTCTTAAACTTTACTTATTCAGCTTTAGAAATCACGGAGATTTTCACGAGGACTGTATGAATATTATAATGAAGGATTTAATCAAGCTTATGGACCCTAAATATATTGAAGTTTGGGGTAAGTTTACACCAAGAGGCGGTATATCTATTGACCCTTACTGCAATTATGGTATGAAAGGTACTAAGTGGGAAGAGGTTGCTTGGAATAGACTTGCAAACCACGACCTTTATCCAGAAAAAATTGACAACAGATAATGAAATATTTGTTTATTGATATTGATGGCACTTTGACTAATAAATATGGCAAAGTGCCATTAAGTGCAGTACAGGCTATAAATTGGGCAAGAGAAAAGGGTCATAAGGTATTTCTTGCTACAGGTAGGTCAAAGTGTGAAATATTTGATTATATACTTAAAATTGGATTTGACGGTATTGTTGGTGCTGCTGGTGGTTATGTTGAGGCTAATGGCAAGGTTATAGAGAGTAATGCTATGTCAAAGGCTGACTCTGACACTATTATAAATATTCTTGAAAATGAGGGAATAAAATTTTCTATTGAAACTGATAATGGTGTGTTTAATAATGGTGAAACACAGGAATTTTTAAAATCTGTTTTTACAAATTTGGGTAGAGATGTGGAAACAGATTTATTTTATAATATGATGACAAGGGTTGAAAACTTTGATAGTATGGCAAATGTCAATAAAATACTATACTATGATACCAATATATTAATTGCTGATATGAGAAATAGGGTTGGTAACAAATTCAACATTATTCCTTACACAATTAAAGAGTTTGGTCACAACAGTGGCGAAATAAATATAAAGGGTGTTACTAAAGAAAAGGGCATTATTAAAATGTTAGAATATTTTGGCGGAGAAGTTAAAGATACTATAGCTATTGGTGATGGGGGTAATGATGCTGAAATGTTAAAATTTGCTAACATAGGTATAGCAATGGGCAACTCCTCTCAATCACTGTTGAAATATGCAGATTATGTAACTGACACTGTTGATAATGATGGTTTGGCTAGTGCAATTTATAAGTATTTAGCACAATAAAATAAAAAATCAATAGTAAAACTGCACAAAGTATATTACAGTAATGTTACAACACAAAATCAGCCAAAATTAAGGCGTTCAGTAGTCAAGTAGAAATTTTACTAAATTTAACAGTAGTTATTTGTGCAAAAATTGCAAGTAGATTTTGTTGACATACTAGATATAGTGGTGTAAAATAACTCTAGCCACTAAATATAGGAGGTGTTTTAAGTGGAAATAGATATGAAAGATATATGTATTATAAAGAAAGATGGCACATTAGAGCCTTTTGATTCCACAAAGATTGTGGCAGCTATTACTAAGTCTGCCAATAGAGTAATGTTCTCTTTTACTCAGGAACAGTATGAAAATGTTGTTGATTGGGTAGAGTCACATATTGATGAAAGCGGGTCTAAGAATATTCCTATTCAGACTATGCACAACCTTGTTGAAAGTGCTCTTGAGGCTATTGAGCCAAAGGTAGCTAAAAGCTACAAGGATTATCGTAATTATAAGAAAGACTTTGTTCATATGCTTGATGATGTTTATCAGAAAGCACAAAGTATAATGTATATTGGTGATAAAGAAAATTCTAATACTGATTCAGCATTAGTAGCAACAAAGAGAAGCCTTATTTATAATCATCTTAATAAGGAACTTTATCAAAAATTCTTCCTTACTACTGAAGAAAAACAGGCTTGTAAGGACGGTTATATTTACATACATGATATGTCTGCTAGACGAGATACAATGAACTGTTGTTTATTTGATATGGGTGCTGTACTTAAGGGTGGCTTTGAAATGGGTAACCTTTGGTACAATGAGCCTAATTCATTACCAGTTGCTTTTGATGTTATTGGTGATGTTGTTTTATCAACAGCTAGTCAGCAGTACGGCGGATTTACAGTGCCAGAAATTGATAAGATTTTATCTCCTTATGCACAGAAAAGTTATAACAAATACTGTCAGGAATTAAAAACTTATGTTAAGGATATTAAGGGCTGTGATGAACTTTCTGTTGAAGATTTAAAATATATTGATGAAGTAGCTTGTAAAAAGGTAAGAAGAGAGTTTGAGCAGGGATTTCAGGGTATTGAATATAAACTTAACTCTGTAGGTTCTTCAAGGGGTGATTATCCATTTATTACTATTACTCTTGGTCTTGCTAAAGATAGATTTGGTAAAATGGCTGCAATTACAGCTCTTGATGTTCATAAGGGTGGTCAGGGTAGAAAAGACAACAAAAAGCCTGTTCTTTTCCCTAAGATTGTTTTCCTTTATGATAAGGAACTTCATAGCGAAGGTAAGGAACTTTATGATGTTTTCCTTGCTGGTGTAGATTGTTCATCAAAGACTATGTATCCAGATTGGCTTAGCCTTTCTGGTGATAGCTATGTTGCCGAGGCTTATAAAAAGTACGGTGTTGTTATTAGCCCTATGGGTTGTAGAGCTTTTCTTTCTCTTTGGTTTGAAAGAGGTGGTATGAAGCCTGCTGATGCTAATGATAAGGCTGTTACTGTAGGTAGATTTAACCTTGGTGCAATAAGTTTGCATTTACCAATGATTTTGGCAAAGGCTAGGTCTGAAAGTAGAGATTTCTATGAAGTTTTAGATTATTACCTTGAGATGATTAGAACTCTCCATAAAAAGACTATTGATTATTTAGGCGAAATGAAGGCATCAACTAACCCTGTTGCTTATTGTGAGGGTGGTTTCTATGGCGGTCATTTAAAGCCAAATGACAAAATTAAGCCATTACTTAAGTCTTGTACAATTAGCTTTGGTATTACTGCTCTTAATGAACTTCAAGAGCTTTATAACCAAAAGAGCCTTGTTGAAGATGGCCAGTTTGCTATTGAAGTAATGGAATATATTAATAAAAAGGTTGACCAGTATAAGGAAGAAGACGGTATTTTATATGCTCTCTATGGTACACCAGCTGAAAGTCTTTGTGGCTTACAGGTTAAGCAGTTTAGAAAGAAGTTTGGTATAATTGCTAATGTATCTGATAGAGAATATGTATCAAATAGCTTCCATTGCCATGTTAAGGAGGATATTACTCCAATTCAGAAGCAAAACCTTGAAAAGAGATTTTGGAATTTAATGAATGGTGGCAAGATACAGTATGTTAAATATCCTATTTCTTATAATAAGGACGCTATAATTACTCTTATTGAAAGAGCAATGGATATGGGCTTCTATGAGGGTGTTAATTTGAGCCTTTCTTATTGTGATGATTGTGGTCATCAGGAGCTTGATATGGATGTATGTCCTAAGTGTGGAAGTACAAACCTTACTAAGATTGAAAGAATGAATGGATATTTAAGTTATTCAAGAGTTAGTGGTGATACTAGACTTAATGAGGCTAAGATGGCTGAAATAGCTGACAGAGTAAGCATGTAAATCACCGAAGGCGAACAAATGGAGCAAGCTCCGATTTGTCGCCGAGGTGATTTATCGAGTCTTTTTTGTAGTGATAGGAAGTATCGCAAAGAGAAATCTAATATGCGGAGCATATAAGCAAAAAAGATGAGATATGCTGAAAGAAAATAAGAATAGTATATAAGTATTTTACTTACTAACTAAAAAAGGATAAACATTGTTATCCTATTTAAAATAAAAACACAAACTAAACAAGTACGCTACGGCGTACTTTGTTTAATGCAATGGAGAAGAAAAATGAGATACCATAATATAACTCACGATGATATGTTAAACGGTGAAGGTTTAAGAACTGTACTTTGGGTAAGTGGTTGTGAGCATCACTGTAATAATTGTCAAAATCCTATTACTTGGGATATAAACGGTGGTCTTCTTTTTGATGAAAATGCAGAAAGAGAGCTATTTGAATGTCTTGCACCAGGATATATTGAAGGTGTGACATTTAGTGGAGGCGACCCTCTACACACATCAAATAGAGATGAAATAACAAGATTAGCTAAAAAGGTTAAGGAGAAATATCCTAACAAGAATATATGGCTTTACACAGGCTATTTATGGGAGCAAATAAGCAACCTTGAAATAGTTAATTATGTTGATGTTATTGTAGATGGTAAGTTTGTTGAAGAATTAAAGGACAATATGTTACATTGGAAAGGTTCAAGCAACCAAAGAATTATTAATGTACCAGCAACATTAAAAAAGGGCGAAGTTGTTCTTTTTGAAGATTAAGGAGAAAATAAAATGACTGATAACAAAATTTATTTTGCAAAGGTTAGAGAAGATGCAAAAATTCCAGAAAGAGAAATTTGGAATGCAGGTATAGATATTTACCCTTGTTTTGATGAAGATTATATGATAATTGAACCTCATAGTACAGCTCTTGTGCCAACAGGAATTGCAAGTGCTATACCTGTTGATTATTACATACAAATTCACGAAAGAGGTTCATCAGGTAGCAAGGGCATTAAGTATAGTGCTGGTGTAATTGATTCAAGCTACAGAGGTGAGTGGTTTTTAGCAACAACTAACACTAATGACAAGCCAGTGTTAATAAGTAAACTTAATATGGATAGTATTCCATCAAGTGTTAAGGAAGTTATTGAAAAGGCATATATTGTTTATCCTTACACAAAGGCACTTTTCCAGGGAATAGTTCACAATGTTCATAATGAGCTTGAAAGAGAAGAAATAAGCTATGATGAATTGCAGGCTATACCATCTGAAAGAGGTAGTGGCAAATTAGGCAGTAGTGGTAAATAATTAAAAAAGTAAAGGCTATTGAGAACGATAAAAGTTTTCAATAGCTTTTTTGTTTTTATATTTCCTTAATTACGCCACAAGCAATTTTTTCGCCACTATTTCCACTAGGTTGAGTTTTAAAATTATCAAGCATTAAATGAATTACAACAGTTTTACCAATTATTTCATCAACATTAAATCTGTCTGTAAGCACCGACATATATGCGTGACCATTATTGCCAAAAAGGGGAGGCAAATCTCCTGAATGATATGGGTGAATACAGTTATTAGGATTGTAGTGAGATTTTGTATCAGCAAAAGGGTCATTTTCATTTCCTGTACAACTTTCACCTTGATGAATATGAAAAGCAAAAATATTATTGTTACATTTTTCTGTAGAATTGGGTAAATTAAATATACGAGCAGTAACTAATGTGCCATTATTACATTGATAAAATTGAACTGTTCCTGAAATCTTAGGATATTTGTTACTACCGTTTATAATTGCTATAGCTTTTGGATAGCAGGTTTTGTTTGCCATATATTGCTCCTTAATAATATATATTAATATATGTCAATATAGGTTTGAAGTTTCATAATATATAAATAGGTGGATAGATTTATGAATAACAAATTTAAAGAGTATTTTAAGTTAAATGAAAACAATACAAGTATTAAGACAGAGGTATTGGCTGGTATAACTAATTATTTTACAATTATTTATGCTGTTTTACTTGTTCCTGAAATACTTATAGAAATATTTAGAAATAGCTATAATGTGGATTTTATTGACAATATATTTGTTGCCCTTACGGCTATTTCTTTTTTATCAGCTGGTATCGCATCTATTTTTATGGGTTTGTTTGTAAATATGCCTTTTGTACAAGGTCCTAGTGTTGCTATTGCTACATTTGTTACTTTTACAATTTGTAAGGGCTTTGGCTATAGTTATAATCAAGGTTTGGCAATAATATTTATATCTGGAATAATTTTTTATTTGTTGGCCGTTACAGGAGTAGAGGAAAAGCTGCACAAAGCTATACCTAATAATTTAAAGTATGCTGTTAGTGCTGGCATAGGCTTTTTTATAGCTTGTACTGGACTTTATAAGGCACATATTTTAGAGCATAATATTAATGGCGGATTTGCCACTATATTTGGAACAAATCTTAATGAAAGTAATAATGTTAGTGCTTTGCTTACAATTGTTATGGTTGTTATTATAGTTATTATGCTTAAAAGAAATATACACGGCTCTGTATTTATTGGTAAGATATTGTGTATAATTTTTGCTATACCATTAGGTCTTGTTCATTTGAAAGGTGATGGGTTTAATTTTGGCATAAATTTAAGAGGTTGGATTTTAAAGCCAGAGTTTAATGGGTTAATTGATTTTAGCAATAGAAATACAATATTTATGACATTGCTTAGCATATTTGTAATTATTTTTTCTCTGTGTATTATGGATATTTTTGAAACAATGTCTATGCTTATTGCAATGGATAATTATATTGGCTTTTGCAGAAAAAAGAATAACGGTAACAAAAATATACCAAGAATACTTGAGGTCGATGCTGTTACTACATCAATTGGAGCTTTAATTGGTTCGACAAGTATATCTACTTATGTTGAGTCATCGGCTGGTATAGTTGAAGGTGGCAGAACTGGACTTACTTCTGTAGTTACAGGCATTCTGTTTATATGTACTTTGCCATTTACACCCTTTGTAACCCTTATTCCGTCATCAGCAACAGCTACGACTCTTATTGTTGCTGGTGTGTTAATGATGGGAGTATTAAAATATATTGATTTTGAAGATATAACAGAAGCTGTTCCTGCTTTTTTCACAATGATAATTATGCCTTTAACTAATAGCTTATTAACTGGTGTAAGTGTAGGAATTATAAGCTATATTTTTATTCATATTTTTGTTAAGCACAATAAAAAGATTAGCCCATTGCTTTATATTTTAGGTGGGTTTATGCTTATTTCTTTTACCTTATTACCTAGATAGTGTAATAAAGTTGGCAACTTCTTCATATAAATAAGAAGAGGTGAATTTTTATGGATAAAAAATACTATTCAGCAAGGCACAGAAGAATAAAAAGAGGATATTCTAATAAAAAAAGTGATAAAAATAATGATAAATCTACATTTATATTAAGACTTAATATATGTTTAGGTATAGCAATTATTTTAATAGGTATTTTTCAGTTAAATCCAAGTATTGGAAGTAAAATAAAGTCATATTTAACAATAAATACATCAGCTGACACTGTTAAAAGTAGTGCAGAGGGTATTAAGGAATTTGTTATAGATGCAAAAAGTGTTGGCTTTTTTAATAGTGATGATTTTATATTAGATGATGAGTCTATAGAATATATAAATAATTTAGAAAAAAATTCCTACTATAATAAGCAGAAAAAAGTTGAAAGTCAAAATGAAGCACCTAGTGAAATGTGGAAAAAACCGGTTAGTGATGGTACAATTACTGATGTTTTTGGCAGCAGAAATAACCCAGTAACAGGCAAGAATGAAAATCATAAGGGAATAGATATAGGTGTAGCTACTAATAGTGAGGCTAGGGCTGTTAAAAGTGGTGTAGTAATTGATAAAGGATATTCTAGTAGTTATGGTAATTGGGTAAAATACAAAACTTATGATAATTATGTTATAATGTATGCCCATCTTACATCAGTTGATGTTGAAAAAAATCAGAAAATAAAGCAAGGACAGGTTTTAGCTCACACTGGTAGTACAGGTAATTCTACAGGACCTCATTTGCATTATGAAATAATGAAGGATAATCAATATTTAAATCCGTATGATTACTATATGAAAGGCAATTAAAGTGTAGTTTTATAGAACCCCCTCATTCACTGAGGGGGTTCCTCAATCAACTTCATTTTAACTAAATAGTATAAAACTTAATACCACCATAAGCAAATAACTTCTGTGTTGACTCTTTCAATTCTATTACATCATTTTTCAAATCAGTAAAAGTTATTTTATAATCATCAGAGAAAATACATTCAGCATTACCTTCTGATGTAATAGTGGCTGTACCTTCTGTTACAATATCTTTGCCATTGCCAGCTATAACTTGATATTTAAAGCTTTTTCCAGCAACAACATTACTTATGATTAATGTTTTGGCAGTAGCAGAAGAACCAGCAGAGTATTTACCAGCTTTAAAGTTAGTATAAGGGTCATTTTTTGTTGTAGAGCTTGTTTTGGTATTAGTATTTGTACTCATTGATGTTTTATGTACATAAGTTGCTATAGAACTAGGATACATTTGAGCTTTACCTGTTTCAGTAACAGTTATTTCGTCACCGTGAATTTCAAAGTTTATGCCATATATATCTGAAATTTTAGAAGTAGCAGAATAACCAGAAATATTAGCTGTACCAGTTACTATACTTGTATTATCTTTTCTAAATTCATAATTAAATGTAGATGTTGTTACATTACTTATTATAAGTTTGTTGGCATCTATATCACCACTAGTTGCTAAAATATACACTTTGTTTGCCCAATATGTAGCTTGTGGGTCAGATTGAGTAGTAGTTGTTAAAGTTGCCTGATATTTTTTGTTGTCATAGCTTACATCAGCACCAATAGCATTAGCAATGGCTCTTATAGGCAAATATGTAGTGCCGTTATATAATAATGTGTTTTCATTAATATTGTTGCCATTTACTATAAGTTTTATTTTACCAAATATGACATCTATAGTTTGACTATTTGCACCAAATGAAAGGGCAGGAACTAATACAACAGTTGATACTAATACACCAGAAATAAAACTTTTAAATGAAAAATTTTTCATAAAAATCACCCCTCTTTAAAACAAAAAGAGAGCAGATAAACTGCTCTCTCAAATAATCTAATTAATTATATTTAATTATTTATCAAGATTAAAATACTTAGCAGCATTGTTGTAGCAAATATCTTCAACAATCTTGCCAGCGAAAGCAATATCATCAGCGTATTCGCCGTTTTCAATCCAATCGCCTAAGATGTTACAAAGAATTCTTCTGAAGTATTCGTGTCTTGGATAAGATAAGAAGCTTCTTGAGTCAGTAAGCATACCAACAAACTTACCGAGTACACCAAGGTTACCAAGAGCCTTAATTTGAGCTTCCATACCGTCCTTATTATCGTTGAACCACCAAGCAGTACCGAACTGAATCTTAGATGCAGCTTCAGTACCCTGGAAACAACCAAGAATTGTACCAAATACCTGATTATCAGCTGGATTACCTGCAAATAATAATGTCTTTGGTAAATTGTTGTTATAGTCAAGAGCATCTAAAAGACCTGTTAAGCCTTCAACAGTTGACCAGTCAGAAATACAATCGAAACCAGTATCTGGACCCATCTTTTCAAACATTCTAGTGTTATTATCTCTCTTAATGTTTAAGTGGATTTCCATTGCCCAATCTCTCTTGTGGTATTCAGCACCTAAGAATAACATAAGAGCTGTTCTGTACTGTTCGCATTCTTCCTTGTTTGGCTTGTTGCCAGCAAGAGCCTTAGCGATAATAGCATCAACTTCAGCTTCTGTAGCCTTGTTAAATGGAACATAAGTAAATGCGTGGTCAGATGCACGACAACCTAATTCGTCAAATAAATCCATTCTATCTAAAAGAACAGCCTTTAAGTCAGCAAAAGTCTTGATTTCCTTACCACCAACTTCACCAAGAGTCTTGATATAGTCAGCATAAGTAGGAGCATCAATATTAAGAGCCTTATCTGGTCTCCAAGCTGGATATACCTTAAATCTATCTTCTTCAGCTGCAATCTTCTTGTGCCATTCTAATGAGTCAGCTGGGTCATCTGTAGTATTGATAGCCTTAACATTAGACTTAACAATAAGCTCTCTAACTCTGAAATTAGGCTTAGCAAGCATTTCGTTAATCTTGTCGTGGATTTCAACAGCGTTATCCTTTGTTAATGGTTCGTGGATACCAAAGTATCTCTGTAATTCAAGATGAGTCCAGTGATATAAAGGATTACCAATAGCATACTGAATAGTTTCAGCCCACTTAACAAACTTATTAAGCTTGTCAGCATTCTTGCCAGTGATTTCTTCTTCAGGCACACCTAAAGATCTCATAGCTCTCCACTTGTAGTGGTCACCACCAAGCCATACATCAGAAATATCTTCAAAGTTCTTGTTTTCGTAGATTTCCTGTGGGTTAAGGTGACAATGGAAGTCATAAATTGGCTGTGCCTTTGCATAGTCGTGGAATAACTTCTTTGCAGTTTCAGTCTTTAATAAAAAGTTTTCATCAATAAAACCCATTTTTAGTTTCCTCCAAAAATAATATAAGTTTTAATATGGGGAGGGTAACTCCCCATTAATATAAATGATATTAAACTATTATAATGTTACGCCATTTTTGAAAATAGCAATTTCTCTATAACCATTGATTTCATTTCTTGTCTTAGTTTTGTTAGATGCAACATCAAGAATATACTTAAAGAAGTCTTCAGCATAATCGTCCATCTGCTTATCTTCAACAAGTCTGCCCGCATTCCAGTCAATCCAATTAGGCTTTTTCTGAGCTAAAGCAGAGTTTGTAGCAATCTTAACAGTAGGAACAGGAGAACCTACAGGAGTACCACGACCTGTTGAGAAAAGAATAATGTGACAACCTGATGCCATCATACCACTAATAGCAACGATGTCATTACCAGGACCCTGTAAAAGGCTAAGACCCTGTGCAGTTGCTTTTTCGCCATACTTAAGAACACCCATAACATTAGATGTACCACCCTTTTGAGTACAGCCTAAAGACTTATCCTCAAGAGTTGTAATACCACCCTTCTTGTTACCAGGTGAAGGATTTTCACCTACAGGCTCGCCGTGGCTTAAGAAATATTCCTTAAAGTCATTAATAAGGTGAACTGTTTTTTCAAAAAGCTCTGGAGTCTTACATCTATCCATAAGCATTGTTTCAGCACCAAACATTTCTGGTACTTCTGAAAGAACTGTCTTACCACCATTTGCAACAACAATATCAGAAATTCTACCAATAAGTGGGTTAGCTGTAATACCTGATAAACCATCAGAACCACCACACTTAAGACCAATAACAAGCTTAGATACAGGACATTCTTCCTGCTTGAACTGCTGAGCATATTCAACAAGTTCGCCAATCTTAGTCATAGCATCTTCGATTTCGTCATCACTTTCCTGAGTAACTAAGAATTTAACTCTTTCTTCATCATAGTCACCAAGTACCTTTTTGAATTCATTTAAGTTATTGTTTTCGCAACCTAAACTTAAAACAAGAACACCAGCAGCGTTAGGGTGATTAACCATACCAGCTAAAAGCTTCTGAGTATTTTCGTGGTCTTCACCAAGCTGAGAACAACCATAAGGATGAACAAAGTTGTAGATACCATCAATCTTATCGCCAAATCTCTTGTTAGCTTCGTTGATAATTGCATTAGAAACACCGTTTACACAACCAACTGTGTTAATAACCCAAATTTCATTTCTGATACCAACTTCGCCATTTTTACGAACATAGCCCATAAAAGTTTCGTGTCTTGTTACAGGAATATCCTTTAATTTAGGGTTATAAGTGTATTCAAGAGTAGAGCTTAAGTTAGTCTTAATATTGTGAGTGTGTACCCACTGACCAGCCTTAATTTCTGTAGTTGCATGACCAATAGGGTAGCCATACTTGATAATGTTTTCGCCTTCCTTAATGTCAACAAGGGCCATTTTATGACCCCTGTCGATATTTTCAACTGCCTTTACACCGAAGATTTCTTCACCAGCAGTAATGTTGCGAAGGGCTACAACAACGTTATCATTATCATTTATTTTAATAGCATTGTTTGTATTCATATTATCCTCCGTAATTTGCGTAATTAAGCTAAAACTTTCTTAATTTCTGAAACTACGCCATTGTTAAGAATGTTGTATAAATGTTCAGTAACAACTTCAGGGAAGTTACCTAATTCAGTGTTAAGGTCACTGCCAAGCCAGAATTCAGTATTGCCACAAGCCTTCTTAACAACTTCAGCAACAGCAGCCTTGTCAGTTACATCAACGCCTGTCCAAGCATCCTTGTAGAATTCAAGAACAGATGCACTATCCTTGATAGTGTATTCATCGTCACCTCTGTGACCAATTAAAGCACCTTCTCTAATTTCTGTACCTCTGTAGAATGCAAGGTAAGCAGCAAATGAGAATGTAAGAATCTTAGGAAGCTCCTTCTTCTGAGCATAGAATTCCTGAATAGTGTGAAGTACACGAGCTTCAAACTTAGATGTAGAGTTAAGAGAAATATCAAGAAGCTTATGGTCGATAAATGGATTCTTAAATCTATCAAATACAGCATCAGCAAAACTCTTTAAGTCATCGTGTGTAAGTTCTTCACTAGTAATAGCTGGAATAATTTCGTTATTTAAAGCATCTTCAAGATACTTGTAGAATAATTCATCATTCATAACATCACGAACAATGTCGTAACCTGCAAGATAAGCACCTAAAACAGAGCAAGTATGAGCACCGTTAAGAATTCTTACCTTACGCTTCTTGTAAGGCTTAACATCTGGAGTAAAGATAACCTTAAGACCAGCTTTAGGGAATGGAAGTTCTTCAGCAAGTTCAGCAGGACCTTCGATAACCCAAGTATGGAAAATTTCTGATGTATCAATAGCGTTATCTTCGTAACCAAATTCTTCGCATAATTCCTTAGCTTCGTTTCTTGGATAACCAGTAACAATTCTATCAACAAGAGTACTTGTAAATACACAAGCAGTTTCAATCCAGTCAGTGAATTCAGCACCGAGCTTCCAGTTTTCAGCGTGCTTTAAAACATACTTCTTTAAAGTCTTACCGTTGTCATCAATAAGTTCGCAAGGAATGAAAATAAGACCCTTGCTCTTATCGCCATTAAATTCCTTAAATCTTGTGTATAAGAAGTTAGTAACCTTAGCAGGGAAAGAATCCTGAGGCTTACCCTCAACCATATCTTCTTCTTCCCAAGAGATACCTGCTTCAGTTGTGTTAGATACAACAAATCTAAGTTCTGGATTCTTAGCACAATTGTTGTAAGTTTCAAAGTCAACATAAGGGTTGATACATCTGTTTACACAAGTAATAAGTCTTTTAGCAGCAACCTTTTCGCCGTTTTCACGACCTCTAGCAATAAGAGTGTAAAGACCCTCCTGCTCATTAAGAATATTTCTTAAAAAGTCACCACCAGGAATAGGCTGAACAAGTGTGATACCACCTTCAAATAAACCCTGAGCATTGATTTCATCAAACATATAATCAACAAATGCACGAAGGAAGTTACCTTCACCAAACTGAATAATTCTTTCAGGAAGCTTATCAGCAGTTTTTCTGCCAATAGCTAAGTCATCATTGAACTTAAAGCCATTTGTTAAAAGTTGTCTGTTTAATTTTTCCATTGGATTGACCTCCATTTATAATTTAATATTAATTCCTAATACTATAATACTATAAAATTACCACAAAATCAATATTAATTTCTTAAAATAAAATAAAAAATAAGGCAAATTGACTATAGCAATTTGCCTTACATTTGTTACTGATTATTTGGATTTACTTTTCTTTGTCTGTTTGACCTTTTTTTATTGTTACTTTTTTTGTTAGAGCTAGGTTTTTTTCTGTTAGAATTAGGTCTTTTTTTCTTTCTTCTTTTCTTTTTCTTTTTACCATTTCCAGTTATAGCTCTTATTATTGATTTAACAAATATAATTACAAGAATTAATACAAATAAAACAATTAATATGCCTAAAGGAATCATAACATATTTTCTTAAGTTATCCTTTAAAGCTCTTTTTGCCAATGCTTTATCAGAAAGAGCAGGGGCATCTGTTGTAGCAACAGCATCAATAGTTTCTAAAAGCATATCGCCAGAGTATATTTCGATTTTACCAACAATATCATTTAGTTTAACTGGTGCTTTAAGTTTATCTTCTATTGTAGGTTTAATAGTAATATTTGAAGCATCAATAAATTTAGGTAATGCCATTTTAACATCAGTTGAACCACTTATAGCAACAGTACCTAAAGTGTAAGTTTTGCCATTGTAGTCCTGAATAACCTTAGCTGATGTAGAATATTCTTTAGCATTAAATATTGTCTGTTCTGGATTGTACACAGAAAATCCGTAATCTAATAAAGCTGTAGAATCTTTATATGTATTGTCATATCCGTTAGCTTTCATTACTACACTTATAAGAGAAGCACCGTCTTTTTCAGCAAAGCTTACTAAAGTATTTCCTGCTTGGTCAGTAAAGCCAGTTTTGCCACCAACTAAATATGGATAATAATATTCAGATGACGGTTTAATCATTTTATCCTTATTGTTAAGGTATCTAGCAACATTTAGATTAGTTGCAGGAATTTGATGAGATACTGTGCCCCAAATTTGGTTAAAGTCCTCATTTGTAATAGCTTTTTTAGCTATAAGTGCCATATCATAAGCTGTTGTGTAATGGTTGTCATCGTGGAAACCGTGAGGATTTGCAAAATGACTTTCCTTACAGCCAATAGATTGAGCAACTTCGTTCATTTTTTGAACAAAGGCATCTTTTGAGCCAGATATATGTTCAGCTATTGCCATACAAGCCTCATTAGCAGACTCAAGCATAACGCCATACAAACTGTCTTTAAAGTTTATTTGTTCGCCAGGCACAAGTCCAATGTTACTGCCACCAACACCCATACCATCTATGGCACTTTGTGAAACTGTAATTGTGTCATCAAAGTTTCCCTGACTACAAGCAATGTAGGCAGTAAGGATTTTGGTAATACTTGCAGGGTAGTGTTTTTCGTGAGCATTTTTCTCATATATTACTGTTCCTGTTTTAGCATCAATTAATATAGCTGCTCTAGAGTTTAATTCTAAAGTTTTGCCTTCTTCTGCATAATTTTTTATGTCAGAAGGAGCATCTGTTGTTGTTTCTGTAGATGATTCAACATTACTTGAAACACCAGATTCTGTTTCTGCAAAAATTTCTATACAATTATTAGAAAAAAACATTGTAAATAGTAATAAAAATGTGATAAAATGGTAAAGAGTTGTTTTATTAAGCATAATAGTTCTCCTTGGTTTAAAATCAAACTATTACATTATAATATAAAATAGTTTTTCAATCAAGGGAAAAATGATTAAAATTTATAAAATAATGCTTTTAAGGTATTTGCTTATGAAAAAATTTTATTATTTAATATGTTTATTACTTTTATTGTTAATGGGCATATTATTTTTTAATTGTTATTCTAATAGTATTTTGTTAAATAGTAATTTAAGAGAAATTGAAGCTGTTAAGACTGTTAATAAAGTTGAAAATCAAAAACTTGCATTAATAAATATAAATACAGCAGGTGTTGATGAGCTAACTAAACTTACTGGAATAGGCAATAAAAAAGCATTAGAAATAATTGAATATAGAAATAAAAATGGCAAATTTACTAATATTGAAGATATAAAGAAAGTAAAAGGTATTGGTGAAAAGTCATTTAATAAAATTAAGGATAGAATAGCATTGGAGGATTAGCTATGGCACATAGAATATTGGTTGTTGATGATGAGAAGTTAATTGTTAAGGGTATCAAGTTTAGCCTTGAGCAAGAGGGTATGGAAGTTGATGCAGCTTATGATGGTGAAGAAGCATTTAAACTTGCTCAAACACAAAACTATTCACTTATACTTCTTGATGTAATGCTTCCTAAAATTGATGGTCTTGAAGTATGCCAAATGATAAGAGAGTTTTCAAATGTTCCTATTATAATGGTAACTGCGAAGGGCGAAGATATGGATAAAATTATGGGACTTGAATATGGTGCAGACGACTATATTACTAAGCCATTTAATATTCTTGAGCTTAAAGCTAGAATAAAGGCTATATTAAGAAGAAGCGTTCGTTCAGTTGTTAAGGAAGAACCTAAATCAAATGTAATAAAGGCTAAGGATTTAGAAATTGACCTTGAAAGCAGAAGATGCTTTATTGCTGGCAAAGAAAAAAATCTTACAGCAAAAGAGTTTGACTTGCTTGAACTTTTTGTTAAAAATCCAGGCAAGGTATATAGTAGAGATAGCCTTTTAAATACATTGTGGGGATATGGCTATCCTGGTGATGCTCGTTCTGTTGATGTTCACGTAAGAAGATTAAGAGAAAAGATTGAGGCTAATCCAAGTGACCCTCAGTATATCCATACAAAGTGGGGAGTTGGTTACTATTTCCAGTAAGATTTTAAATTGGTTAAAAGGCATTGATTTAAGAAGTGTTAAATTTCAAATGCTTATTACATACCTTATTATAGGTATAGTTCCGTTACTTTTTTTCTCTTTTAACACAACAAAGGCTTTGCAGGAATATTTTGAAGATAATAATGAAAAGGAAGTCCTTTATCAGGCAAACAAAATTGCTGGTAATATTCAAAAAGCTGATTATCTTAATGACAAGTCAAAACAAGAGCAGTTTTGGCAAGATTTAGACGATAGAAGTATTGAAGAAAACTGTCGTATTATTGTTGTTGATAAAAATGGATATGCTGTAGCTGACACAAATGGCATAGTAACTGGCAGAATGTTTATTGTGCCAGAAATTGTAGTGGCGTTAGCTGGTAGAGATGAAGCTAACTTGAGAAAAGATGAGGAAGCAATATATGCTTCTGCTTATATTGAGGATTTTAATTCCAACAAAATAGGTGCAGTTTTGGTTGTTTCTTCTTTTTCAGAAGCCTCTGCACTTATTGGAGAAATATCTCAAAAGTGGATTATTGTTACTTTCTTTATTATTATTATAGTTATTGCTCTTGTTATTTTTATGTCTCAAATTATATTTGGACCATTAAAAAATGTTCTTGCTACAATTAAGAAAATTTCAGCAGGACAGCTTCATCAGAGAATTGAATTAAAGGGTAAAAATGAATTTACTGAACTTGGTGAGGCAGTAAACACAATGACTAAGCGACTTGAGGAAGTTGACCAATCAAGACAGGAATTTGTTTCTAATGTATCTCACGAGCTTAAAACTCCTTTAAGCTCTATTAAAGTTTTAAGTGAATCCCTTTTACTTCAAGAAAATGTGCCTGCTGAAATGTACAAGGAATTTTTGCAGGATATAAGTTCAGAAATTGATAGAATGACTGATATTGTTAATGACCTTTTAGCTTTAGTTAGAAATGACCCTAATGAGTCTAAGTTAAATATTACAGATATTGATGCTAACAAAATGCTTAGAGATATTGTTAAAAGATTGTCACCTCTTGCAACAGATAAGGAAATTGACCTTTCATTTCAGGCTACAAAAGATGTTGTCTTGAAAGGTGATGAGGTTAAACTTAGCCTTGCTATATCTAATCTTGTAGATAATGGTATTAAATACACACCTCAAGGCGGAACAGTTAAGGTTTCTCTTGATGCTGATAATAAGGATTGCTTTATTACTGTTCAGGATTCAGGTATAGGTATATCAGAGGAAGAACAAAGCAAGGTATTTGAGAGATTTTATAGAGTTGATAAAACTCGTGACAGAGAAACTGGAGGAACAGGTCTTGGGCTTGCAATTACACATTCTGTCATTATGCTCCATAATGGCTCTGTTAAAATTATAAGTGGTGAAAATGAAGGTGCTACTTTTATTGTTAGATTGCCACTAGAAGGAAAAGAGGGATAATTTATGGAGAAAAGAAAAAAGTTTTTTAAATATTTTAAGTATTTTGTCCTTGTGGCTATAGCTATTAGTATTGTTTGGGGTATATTTGTTTATACTAAAAATATTAAAATGGCAGAGGGAACAGACTCTTTTAATATGTATTATATTAATCTTAATACTAATACATTGGAAATAGAACAAAGAGCCATAAATTCAGTAAGTGACCAAAAGTTAATGTTTAATACAGTTGTGGAAGAATATTTTGCTGGCTCAAAGAATACTAATTTAAGTCTTGTTTTGCCTAAGGAATTTAAGGTTAAAAATAAGAGCTATAAAGATAGAACCGCTTATATTGATTTAATGAGTGATTATAATGAAATACCATCTTACTTAAAGATATTGTCAATGGGTTCGCTTGTTTATACCCTTACTGACCTTGACTTTATAGATAATGTCTGTGTTAGCGTTGATGGTAAAGCTATTATGGACGCTAATAATGAAAAACAAGCTGTGCTTAATCGTGAAAATGTTATGAATAATCCAACTGTAAGTCCAGAAAAAACTAATTGGCAGGTTATATATCTTTATTTTGCTGACCAAAGTGGTGAAAAACTTGTTTGTCAACAAAGAGGTATGGAAGTTAAGCAAAGTTTATCTTTAGAGTATCAAATAGTGGAACAGCTTATTGATGGACCTGACAATAGTCAAGGTGACCATTTGCAACAGACTGTGCCAAGTGATACAAAAATAAGAGATATAAAAACTGAAGAAGGAATATGTTATGTAAATCTTTCTCGTGATTTTATTAAGAAAAATGGCGGCATAAGTGAGCCTATAGTCATTTATTCAATTGTTAATTCACTTACAGAATTTGACAATGTTAATAGGGTACAATTCCTTATTGAAGGTGAAAAGATAAATGAATATAGTGGTGATTTAGATTTTAGCAAACCATTTGCTAGAAATACATCATTAATAAAAAAGAAATAAAAAGAAATACAAAAAAACACTCTTGATAAAAATAGTATCAAGAGTGTTTTTTAGTAATTTATTACTGAGTTATTTTAATGCCTCTATGTTCAACTGGAGTTGAGAACACAATTTGAGTGCTTGTTTTACCAAACTGCTGAAGTTTGCCAATAAATACATCAAGGTCAACGGTGCTAGGAAAAGCAACTTTTAAAAGCATACTATAGTCGCCTGTGACACAATTACACTCAAGTACATTAGGTACTTCACTTATCCAAGGATAAAAATCTTGTTTTTGAATAGGCTCCATTTCAAGATTAATGAAAGCTGTAATGTGGTAGCCAAGTTGTTCCTTATCAATTGTGGCAGTATAACCTTTGATTATTCCTTGTTTTTCAAGATGTTCTATTCTAGTAGACACAGCAGGAGAAGATAAAAATACCTTTTCTGCTATAGTTTTTAATGGTGTTCTGGCATTATGCTGTAGCATATCAATTATTTGCTTATCTATACTATCCATATATTTTCTCCTTATATATTAATTATAATTGTAAACGATTAAAAAAATAAAGATTTAATATATTTTAACACATAAATTTAATAATGTCTACCTTAAAAATTAAATTTCTTTTGCGGTTCATAGAAAATTTAACAAAATTTGTGATAATAAATTGTTTATTTTAAAAGGTCAAAAAAATATTTTAGTACAAAAATAATATTTAAAATTAATGTATAATATGTGTTTAAGCTATGTATAAAATAAGTTTTTTGTTGAATAATTTAATATAGTGTGTTAAAATGTACTAGATTTACAATTATTGCTAAGAGGTACTATAATGAGCAGACTTGAAGATATTAAAAATTTAGTTGATAATATGCTAATAGGTATTGAAAATGTTGCAGATAGGCGTAATGGATATGTTCATTTATATGGTGTGGCTGATTTTGCTAGTACAATTGCTTTAAAAAGAGGTCACGGCAAGGAATATGCTGAGCTTGCTTATATGGCAGGACTTTTACACGATTATGAAAAGTATAGAACTGGCATAGGTAAGGACCACGCAAGAAAAAGTGCAAAAGCTGTTAAAGAATTGTTGAAAAGTTGCAAATCCTTATCTGAAATAGAAATTGAAACTATATATGAGGCTATTTATTACCACAGTAACAAGGAGCAAGTTAATACAGAATTTGATGAAATATTGAAAGATGCTGATGTTATGGAGCATTGGCTTAAAGAACCTACAGCACAAATTCATAAAGATTTGGATAGGGTTAAAAAACTTTGTAGTGAATTTAATTTTAATAATGTTGAATTTTAAGGTGAGTATATGTTTGATGGAATTATATTTGATTTAGATGGAACATTGTGGGACGCAACTGAGGTTATATGCAAAACTTGGAATATAATATTAAAGTCTTATAGTGGTGTTAGAAATGAGCCAATTACAGTTAGTGAGCTTGAGGGTTGTATGGGACTTCAACTTGATGAAATTGGTAAAAGGCTTTTTAAAAATGTAAATGCAAAATTAAGAAAAGAATTAATGGATAAGTGTTGTGACCTTGAATGTGTATATCTTGCTAAAGATGGCGGAAATTTATACCCAAATGTTGAAAAAACATTAAAAACTTTAAGTGAAAAGTATAAACTTTTCATTGTTAGTAATTGTCAGTGTGGATATATTGAAAGTTTTTATGAAGGTCATAATTTAGAAAAGTATTTTACTGATAAACTTAGTGCTGGTGAAACTGGTTTATCAAAAGGTGAAAATAATAAAATAATTATTGAAAGAAATAACCTTAAAAATCCTATATATGTTGGTGATACTCAAGGTGACAAACAGTCTGCCGTTGATGCTGGTATTCCTTTTGTTTATGCTGAATACGGCTTTGGTAGTGTTAATGGGTATGATTATAAAATTGAAAAGTTTGAAGATTTAGTTAAATTGTTTTAATAATAGCGTATTTATAATTTAATTAATAAAAAAAGCCTGTCTATTACGGACAGGCTAAATTTATATATATAAGTAATTTTTAAATTACTTAGGCTGCTTACCGATGTAAGCAAGGATACCACCATCAACATATAAGATGTGACCGTTAACTGCATTAGAAGCTTCAGAAGCAAGGAATACAGCAGGACCAGCTAATTCTTCTGGCTTTAACCATCTAGCAGCTGGAGTCTTAGCGATGATGAACTGGTCAAATGGATGTCTTGAACCATCAGGCTGGATTTCTCTTAAAGGAGCAGTCTGAGGAGTCTCGATGTAACCAGGTCCAATACCGTTACACTGAATATTGAATTCACCATATTCAGAACAGATATTTCTAGTAAGCATCTTAAGACCACCCTTAGCAGCAGCATAAGCAGAAACTGTTTCTCTACCTAATTCAGACATCATAGAACAGATGTTGATAATCTTACCGTGACCCTTCTTAATCATTGAAGGAATAACTGCCTTAGAAACGATGAATGGTGCATTTAAGTCAACATCAATAACCTGACGGAACTCAGCAGCAGTCATTTCGCACATAGGAATTCTCTTGATGATACCAGCGTTGTTTACAAGAATATCAATAACGCCAACTTCCTTCTCGATAGTAGCTACCATATTGTTTACCTGCTCTTCGTTAGTAACATCGCAAACATAACCGTGTGCGTCAATACCAGCTTCCTTGTAAGCAGCTAAACCCTTGTCTACTAATTCCTGCTTAATATCGTTAAATACGATAGTAGCACCAGCCTTTGCCATACCAGAAGCAATAGCAAAACCGATACCATAAGATGCACCAGTAACGAGGGCAATCTTACCGTTTAATGAAAAATCAATGCTCATTTTTTATACCTCCAAATATTATTAAGCACATTGCTTACTTTCAATTATAATACAAGTTTAATGATTTGTCAAAACTTTATTGTAATATTATAGAAAAATTGCAGTAAAAAGGTAATTATATGTTAAAATTTGTATTTATTATATTTTCCTTTGCATTAATTTTAAGTATATGTTATAATATCAAATGCTACTGTGGATAATTTTGTTTTATGGAGGAAATAAAGTTGGAGAGAAACAACAATGTTTCTGCTGAAGAACTTAAAAGACAGCAGGAATTTATGGGAAAAATAAAGGAAATAGTTAAGCAAAAGTCAGAAGAAATTGGCAGACCTTTACGCTGTTGTATTCAGACTTTTGGTTGTCAGATGAATGCTCACGATTCTGAAAAGCTTTTGGGTATGCTTGAAGAAATGGGTTATGAGGAAACTCACGAGGAAAAAGAGGCTGACTTTATTATTTACAATACTTGTTGTGTTAGAGAAAATGCTGAAAATAAGGTTTATGGTAACTTAGGTTACTTAAAGCATCAGAAAAAAGAAAATCCTAATATGAAGATTGCTCTATGTGGTTGTATGATGCAGCAAGATGTTGTTTTGCAGACTATTAGACAAAAATATAAGCACGTTGATATTGTTTTTGGTACTTTTAATTTGTATAAACTTGCAGAGCTTATGTATACAAATATTGAAACTAATTCACCTGTTTTTGATATTTGGAAAGAGCACGGTGAAATTGTTGAAGATTTACCAACTATTAGACATTTTAAGTATAAAGCTAGTGTAAATATTATGTTTGGTTGTAACAATTTCTGTTCATACTGTATAGTTCCTTATGTTAGAGGTAGAGAAAGAAGTCGTTGCTCATTTGAAATTATAAATGAAATTAAGGCACTTGCTAATGATGGAGTTAAGGAAATTACTCTCCTTGGTCAAAATGTAAATAGTTATGGCAAGGGTCTTGAAGAAAATATTACTTTTGCTGACCTTTTGAGAAAGGTTAATGAAATTGATGGCATTGAAAGAATTAGATTTATGACTTCACACCCTAAGGATTTAAGTGATGACCTTATTTATGCTATGAGAGATTGTGACAAGGTATGTAATCATATTCATTTACCTTTCCAGGCTGGTAACAATGAAATCCTTAGAAGAATGAATAGAAAATATACAAAGGAACATTATCTTAACCTTGTTGAAAAAATAAGAAAAGAAATTCCTGATATTGCTCTTACTACTGATATTATTGTTGGTTTCCCAGGTGAAACAGCAGAAGATGTTGATGATACTATTGATGTAATTAAGAAGGCTAAGTTTAATGGTGCATTTACATTTATTTATTCAAAGAGAACTGGTACACCTGCTGCAACTATGGATAATCAGGTTGAGGAAAAAGATGCTAAATCAAACTTTAATAGAGTTCTTGATGCTTTAAATCCTATTATTTATGACTTAAACTGTGCTAAGGTTGGTAATACATACAAGGTAATGGCAGATGATGTAAGTGCTAATGACCCTAGTTATATTACTGGTAGATTAGAGGATAATTCTCTTGTACATTTTAAGGGCGACAAGTCAATGATTGGTCAAATATTTGATGTTAAGATTATTGATTGTAAGACTTTCTATTTAATTGGTGAAAAGGCTTAAACATTTAATAGAGGAGGTATTTTATGTTTATTGTTGATAGAATAGAAGAAGGGTTAGCTGTTATTTATGACGATGAGGGCAAACATTTTAATGTTGATGTAAATAAAATAAATGGTGCTGTTTCTGATGGTGCTGTTGTTTTTTGTGATAATGGTGTTTGGTCTGTTGATGAAGCAGAAACAAAAAAAAGAATGGATAGGGCTAGAGCTAGATTAAATAGGCTTTTTAATTAAAAATTATCCCCCTTAGTCAGTTAAATTGACTAAGGGGATTTTAAATGCAATCTTAAAAATTAGATATTTTCTTTTCAAGTAAAACAAGATTTACATTTGGTATTCCGTTAAAATTACAATATACAATACCGATTTCTTCATATCCCAATTTATTGTAAAAAGAACGAGCAACTGTATTTTTCTTGTTTGTATCTATACGAAGTAATGAACAACCTTGTTCCAATGCGTACTCCTCATAACATTTAACAAATTTTTTGCCTATGCCACTTTTTCCATATTCAGGTGAAACAACTAAAGTGTGCAAAACCATAATTTTATTATTGTCTGCTGTGTATTTCCAGTTGCCTTTTGTATATGCTTCTGGCTGTATATGGTTTATAATTCCAGAGGCAAGTATTTTGCCATTTTCTTCATAAACAAATAAGTCATTTCTGTTTAATGCTGAAATAGCTGTATCCTTAATAGGATAAACATTTGGTAACCAGCCAATGTGAGTGATTTGTTTTTCTTCTTGCTCAAGTATTTTTTTGTATATTTCAGCAATAGAGTTAATATCATCTGAATTTGCTTTTCTAAACATAAATAATTCCTCTTTATTATAAAATATTTATTTGATATATAAATATAAAAAATTCTTCCCCAATTTAAGGGAAGAATTTTAAATGAATTTTAGTTTTCAGTTTCTTTAACTTCAATATTTGTATCAACTTTAGAATCTGTGCTATCATCGCTCAAAAGTGATTGAAGTAAGTTGTTATAAATAGTGCTTACATTTTGTTTCCAATTCTTTTTAACTTGTTTAGCCATATCTTTTGTAACTACAGTAAGATTAAGCTCCATAAGAGTTACATCGTCCTCAATAAAGCTACATTTAACAATATATTCGTTTTCATCATATTGAAAATAATTGGCTGATACAGCATATTCCTTTTTAATTACACCCTTATTTTTACGAACATAGGATATAATACTTTTTCTTTTTGATTCAGGTATAAGCTTAGAAAAAGTGTTTACTGTTTTTTCTCCGTCATCAGTCAAACTGTAGTATGTAACATTATCGTCTTTGTTTGTTTCTATTATACCATTTTGCTCCATTTCTGTTATATAAGTTTGGAATTCAAAATAGTCCATATAATCATTAACTGCAAAATTGTATAAATGTTCCCAAGATAGGGGCATATCCATCTGATACATCAAATATAGAATTATTAACCTGTTTTCTGCGACCAATCGGTTAGACTTGTACATAACATTAATACCTTCTTAAAAGTGAAATATTAATTATTATACCTCATTTTGTCGAATATGTAAATCTAATTATTTATAAAAAATTATATAAATATTTTGTGTAAATATAACAAATTTTTATAAGTTAGTATAAAAATCAACATTTTTAGACTAAAATCCAATAAAACTGCCTATTAAATAAACTAAAAATGCAACTAACCAAGCTATAGCACATTGACAAATTACCACAATAAAAGCACCTTTTCTGCCCATTTCTCTTTTTACAGCACCAATAGCTGCTACACAAGGTGTATACAAAAGGGTGAAAATAAGAAAAACAAAAGCTGAAAATGTGTTAAACATTTCTTTTAATGACTCAACATTTCCACCTAAAAGTACAGTAAGTGTACTAACTACACTTTCTTTGGCTGTGAAACCAGTAATAAGGGCTGTTGAAATTCTCCAATCATCAAATCCTAATGGCTTAAAAATAGGAGCAATAAAGTTACCTAACATTGCCAATAAACTATCTGATGAATTTGTAACAACATTTAATCTACTGTCAAAAGACTGTAAAAACCATATTACAATTGCTGCAATAAAAATTATTGTAAAGGCTTTTGTTATAAAATCCTTTGCTTTTTCCCACATAAGTCTAAATACATTTTTGTAACTTGGTAATCTGTAATTAGGCAATTCCATAACAAAAGGTACAGGGTTGCCTTTAAATGCTGAACCTTTAAGTATAAGTGCAAATACAATTCCAGTTACAATACCTATCAAATACATTGAAATCATTATTACAACTTTATATTTTGGAAAAAAGGCAGCAGTGAAAAAAGCATAAATTGGCAATTTTGCAGAACAGCTCATAAAAGGAGTAAGCAAAATAGTCATTTTTCTATCTCTTTCTGATGGTAATGTTCTTGTTGCCATTATAGCAGGAACAGAACAACCAAAGCCTATAAGCATTGGCACAAAACTTCTGCCAGAAAGACCTATTTTTCTTAGCATACTATCCATAACAAAGGCAACTCTTGCCATATAACCACTATCTTCAAGTATAGATAAAAAGAAAAATAACACAACAATAACAGGCAAAAAGCTAAGGACACTACCTACACCGGCAAAGATACCGTCAATAATAAGTGAATGAACTACATCGTTTATTTCATATAATGTTAATGCCTTGTCGCATAAATTAGTGATATAATTAATAGCTATTTCCATAAGATTGGATAAAGAGCCACCTAATGGACCAAATGTTGCCCAAAATACAAATCCTAATATTCCAACAAAGGCAGGAATAGCAGTATATTTTCCAGTAAGTATTTTATCTGCCTTTACACTTCTTTTATGTTCAATACTTTCACTTGGCTTAACGACTGTTTCGTCACAAAGTTTTTCTATAAAGCTAAAACGCATATCTGCAAGGGCAGCCATTCTGTCTTTGCCACTTTCTTCTTCCATTTGAACAATCATATGTTCAAGAGTTTCTATTTCATTTTCGTCAAGGTGAAGGGCATTTAAAATAAGTTTGTCGCCTTCAACAAGTTTTGTTGCAGCAAACCTTAAAGGAATACCATATTTTTTAGAATGGTCTTCGATTAAGTGAGCTACGGCGTGTATACATCTGTGTATAGGACCGTCCTCATTGCTTGCGTTGCAAAAATCAAGTCGTCCAGGTTTTTCGTTATATCTTGCTACATGAATTGCGTGTTCAACGAGTTCATCAATACCCTCGTTTTTAGATGCTGATATTGGTATAACTGGTATGCCTAAAGTTGCTTCCATAGCATTAATATCAATTGTGCCACCGTTAATTCTAACTTCGTCCATCATATTTAAAGCAAGTACCATAGGAATATTAAGCTCTATTAACTGCATTGTCAAATACAGATTTCTTTCTATATTTGTTGCGTCTAATATATTAATAATGCCATTAGGTTTTTCTTTAAGTATAAATTCTCTAGTTACAATTTCTTCACTTGTATAAGGTGAAAGAGAGTATATACCAGGTAAATCTGTAACTGTTGCTTCTGAATGATTTCTTATAGCTCCGTCTTTTCTATCTACAGTAACGCCAGGAAAGTTGCCAACGTGTTGGTTTGAACCTGTCAACTGATTAAATAGAGTTGTTTTACCACAATTTTGGTTGCCAGCAAGAGCAAATGTTATTGGATAGCCTTCTGGTATTTCTGTTCCACTCTTTTTAGGTTTGTAGCTTTTATCTTCGCCTACACCTGGGTGTTTTACTATAGTTGCTGGTCGTTGCTGTTTTTTGTAGCTGTGCATATCGTGTATGTTCTTTAAAGTAATCATAGCTGCGTCAGCTTTTCTTATTGTAAGCTCGTACCCTCTTACTCTAAGTTCTATAGGGTCGCCCATTGGTGCAGTTTTAACAAGTGTAACCTCTGTATTTGGAGTAAGCCCCATATCTAAAATATGTTGACGCAAAGCTGGTTCATCACAATTAACTGCCTCAATTACAGCATCTTTTCCTAGTTGTAATTTATCCAGTGTCATCATATTTTAAGTTTTTCCTCCCACTCTTTTACCTTAAAACCTGTTAGTACAAAGTCATCACCAACTAGAATAGGTCTTTTAACAAGCATACCATCACTTGCAAGTATATCAAGAGCTTCATCTTGGCTCATAGTAGGAAGTTTGTCCTTAAGCTGTAACTCTCTGTATTTTAAACCACTGGTATTAAAAAATTTTTTTAGTGGCATACCACTTTTTGCAAGCCATAACTTCAATTCATCTTTTTTTGGATTGTTTTCAATAATGTGTCTGTCTTCAAATGAAAAACCATTGTCAATAAGCCATTTCTTCGCCTTTTGACAAGTTGAGCATTTAGGATATTCAACAAATAACATAACAATTTCCCCTTTACATACAATTTTTTTCTAGTTTAGATTATAACATATTACAAACATCATTTAAACTCTATTTTAGATTTTTCTTTTTTATCTCTAATTTTATTTTAATTAAATACTACTTTTTATTTAATGTTTAATTGGTAATATTTACATTGTAGCAAGGCTACAGAATAATTTTAAGGAGTGATTAATATGAAAAGAAAATTAGTAAGTTTAGCAGCGTTAAGTTTAGTAGCAGTAATGACAGCTTGTAGTGCAGTAAGTGCTGATACAGCAACAACAACTACAACAAATCAGGAAAGTCAGGAAAAGCCTGATAAAAATCAAGCTCCACACGGAACAATAGCAAAAGTAACAGCAGTAAATGAAAATGCAATAACATTTGTAACAGCAGAAATGGGAAAGAATGGTGAAAAGCCAGATAATAATGGAGAGCCACCGGCAAAGCCAGAAGGAAGTGGTGAAGGCACAACAAACGGTCAGCCACCAGCAAAGCCAGAGGGAAGTGGTGAAGGCACAACAATGACAGAACCACAAACTAATGCAGAAGGTCAGCCACAAAATGGTGAAAAGCCTGAAATGACATTTGGTACTGAAACAAAGACTTTAACTATAGATACTTCTAAACTTTATGCAGAAGGTGAAAAGGGTGGTGAAAAAGTAGCTGGTTCTGTATCTGATATTAAAGAGGGTACTATTTTAGATATTCAGTATGATGAAGACGGAACAACAGTTAAATCTATAACAATTAGAAAGTAGGAACTATAAAGGCGTAAATTTAAACGGGATAAAATATATAAGTATATAATTAAATAATTAAAATCAAATACATCTATTCTTCATAATGAAGCCTCTTATCAAGTCTTTACTTGAATAAGAGGCTTTTATATGTTAAAATAAAAAATACAGAAATCCTATTGACAAAATTGATTAATTATGCAATAATCATAGTAAATCAATAGGAATTAAGGAGAAAGGAAGATATAATGTCTATTGTAAAAATTGAAAATCTTTACAAGACTTTCCATACCAAAAATGGTGATATAAATGCACTTAAGAATATTAACCTAAGTATTGAACAAGGCGATATTTTTGGTATTATTGGTTTAAGTGGTGCAGGAAAGTCAACCCTTGTAAGGTGTATAAATTATTTAGAAAAGCCTACAGAGGGTAATGTTTATTTTGAAGGTAAGGCTTTAGGCAGTCTTACTAAAAAAGAACTTTTGAAAGCTAGACAGTCTATGGGAATGATTTTTCAGAATTTCAACTTGCTTGAACAGAGAAATTCTCTTAAAAATGTTTGTTATCCCCTTGAGATTGCTGGTGTACCAAAGGCAAAAGCAGAGGAAAGAGCAAGGGAACTTCTTAAAATAGTTGGACTAGCTGATAGAGAAAAGTCATATCCTAGCCAGCTTTCAGGCGGTCAAAAACAAAGAGTAGCTATTGCTAGAGCTTTAGCAACAGAGCCTAAAATACTTCTTTGTGATGAGGCAACATCAGCTCTTGACCCAACAACTACTCAGTCAATTCTTGACCTTTTAAAAGAAATAAACAAAACAATGAATGTTACAGTTATTATTATTACACACGAAATGAGCGTAATTGAAAAAATATGTAACAAGGTTGCAGTAATTGATAAGAGTCAAATTGTAGAGTGTGGAGAAGTAAAAGAAATATTTGCAAATCCTAAGTCAGATATGGCTAAACAGCTTATTATACCTAAGGAAAGTATTGTTAGAACTCTTAAATCTGGAAGCTATTTCAGAATTATATTTGATGGTCACACAACACATAAGCCAATACTTTCAGAACTTGTGCTTGAATGTAATTATCCAATTAATCTTATATATGCAGACTCTCTTGAAATGCTTAAGGATAATGCAGTTGGTGAAATGGTAATTGAAAAAACAAGCAATGAAGAAATTGATAACAAAATAAGAGCTTATTTAGTTAAAAACAATATAAGATATGAGGAGGCTGATAAATAATGTATAATATATGTTTGTTAGCTGCCGAGCTTACAAAGTATTCTGGAGAAATTGGCAAGGGTATTGGTGAAACTCTTTATATGGTTCTTGTTTCAACCATTATTTCTTATGTTATAGGTTTGCCTATAGGTATACTTCTTTGTGTAACTGACAAAGAGGGTATCTGTCCTTGTAAATGGGTTAATTCTATAGTTGGTTTTATTGTTAATTTACTTCGTTCAGTACCATTTATTATTTTGCTTGTTGCTATTATGCCTTTTACAGAATTTGTAGTTGGCAGAAAAATTGGTTCAACAGCAACTATCGTACCTCTTGTAGTTTCAGCTTTCCCATTTGTAGCCAGAATGGTAGAATCTTCTATTAAGGAAGTTGATGCAGGTAAAATTGAGGCAGCTGAATCAATGGGTACACCTACATTTAAAATAATAACTAAGGTTCTTGTGCCAGAGGCTAAACCATCACTTCTTGTAGGCAGTGCTATTGCAGTAACTACAATACTTGGATATTCAGCTATGGCAGGTTTTGTTGGTGGTGGTGGCTTAGGTGCTATTGCTATTAACTATGGTTATTATAGATATAATACAGGTGTAATGCTTGTTACAGTTATATTCCTTGTTATTATAGTTCAACTTTTCCAAGAAATTGGACTTAGGGCAACAAGGATAACTGATAAAAGAATTAAATAATGCAGAATATCTGCAAATAAATAAAGAAAAGAGGAAATTCAAAATGAAAAAACTTTTAACAATTTTAGGTACAGCTTTACTTTCAACAGCTTTATTAGCTGGCTGTGGTTCAACAGCTTCAACTGATAGCAGTGCATCAGCTAATGGTGATACTATTACAGTTGCAGCAAGTCCATCTCCACACGCAGAAATTCTTGAAGTAGCAAAGGAAGTTCTTGCTGAACAGGGTATCAACCTTGATATTAAGGTATTTAATGATTATGTAATACCAAATACAGCAACAGAGAGTGGTGAAGTTGATGCAAATTATTTCCAGCACACTCCATACTTAAATGATTTTAATGAAGAAAATGGAACTCACCTTGTTTCAGTAGCAGCTATTCATTATGAGCCATTTGGTATTTATGCTGGCAAGACAGCTAGTTTAGATGCTCTTGCTGACGGTGCTAAGGTTTCTGTACCAAATGATACAACTAATGAAGCTAGAGCTTTACTTCTTCTTGAGGCTCAGGGTCTTATTAAGCTTAAAGATGGTGCTGGTCTTAAGGCAACTAAGCTTGATATTGTAGAAAATCCTAAGAATCTTGATATTCAGGAAATTGAAGCAGCACAGCTTCCTAGAACTTTATCTGATGTTGATATTGCAGTTATTAATGGTAACTATGCTATTGATGCTGGTTTAAAGGTATCTGATGCTCTTGCTGTTGAGGCTCAGGATTCAGAGGCAGCTAAGACTTATGCAAATGTTCTTGTAGTTAAAGATGGCAATCAGGATAATGAAAACATTAAGGCTTTAGTTTCTGCTCTTGAAAGTGACAAGGTTAAGGAATTTATTGAGCAGAAGTATGACGGTGCTGTAGTACCTATGTTTTAATTTATAAACAAAATAACTAACAAAAGGTTCTTTATCAAACTTATGTTGATAAAGAACCTTTTTTATTAAAACAATATTATTTATTTAGTATTTTGGTCATAAATGTTATATCTACATATTCACCATTTTTTTTGCCCAATTCTTTAAATGTACACATAGGTACAAAACCACAGCGACTATGGAGAGATAGGCTGGCAACATTAGAATCTGTAACAACTGCAATAAGAGTATGAAACTTTTGTCCGTATTTTTCAAGTTCATTTAATAGTTTTGTTCCTATGCCTCTATGGCCATATCCTTGAGCTACATATACAGAAACTTCGGCTGTACAGTTGTAACCAGTGTATTCTCTAAACTGAGATAATGATGCCCAACCAACAACTGTGCCGTCTAATTCAGCAACAAGTATTGGATAGCCAGCACCAATATGTTTATCAAACCATTCATTAGAATCATCAATAGTCAATGGCTGTTCTTTAAGATTATAATTTGTATTTACAATTGCATAATTTAATATATTGTTTATTGCAGGCACATCATTTCTTTGAGCCTGTCTTACTATAATATTATCCATTTTTATCACCTTGGTCTATTATAAAACATATTTATGTATAAGTCAATAAAAAGTGAAATATGTCAATCAGGTAATAATTTGCATTTTTATTAATATTATTTTTATTGAAAAGATTAGGTATTTTGTGTTAATATTGGTTAATATAGAAGTGTAAGTTTTATTATGGAGGTAAATTTTATGTGTACAGCAGTAACATACAAAACAAAAGATTTTTACTTTGGCAGAACATTAGATTATGAATGTTCTTTTGGTGAAAAAATTGCAATAACACCAAGAAATTACCAGTTTGATTATCGTTTTATGGATAGTGTTCAAAGTCATTATGCTATTATTGGTATGGCACATATTGCAGAAAACTATCCACTTTATTTTGATGCTATTAATGAAAAAGGTCTAGGAATAGCAGGACTTAATTTTGTTGGAAATGCTTTTTATTCCGAACCTATGGATAACAAAATAAATGTTGCTCAATTTGAATTTATACCATATATTTTGGGTCAATGTTCTTCCGTTAATGATGCAAGAGAAAAATTAAATAGTATTAATATAACTAATACTAATTTTAGCTCTGAATTACCTTGTTCTCAGCTTCATTGGATAATAGCTGATGCTAATGAGGCAATTACTGTTGAGTCTATGAAAGATGGTATTCATATTTATGATAATACTGTTGGTGTTTTGACAAATAATCCTCCTTTTGAACAACAGATGTTCCAATTAAATAATTACATTGGACTTTCACCAAAACAACCTAAAAATTTATTTGCACCAAATTTAGAATTAAATACCTATAGTAGAGGTATGGGAGCAATAGGTTTGCCAGGTGATTTGTCATCGGCTTCACGATTTGCTAGAGTTGCTTTTACTAAAATTAATTCAATTTCTGGTGAAAGTGAAAATGAAAGTGTAAGTCAATTTTTTCATATATTAGGCTCTGTAAATCAGCAAAAAGGTTGTTGTGAAGTTAGAGAGGGAGAGTATGAATTTACACAGTATACATCTTGCTGTAATGGAACAAAGGGAATTTATTACTACACAACATATAATAATCATCAAATAAATGCTGTTGATATGAATAAGGTAGATTTGAATGGTGATAAGTTAATTAGTTATGATTTAATTAGAAATCAAAATATAAATTTTCAAAATTAATTATTTTAGACAAAAAAATATACACCCAATGGGAATCGAACCCATAACTAGCCCTTAGGAGGGGCTTGTTATATCCGTTTAACTATGGGTGCATAACTATTATAATTATACAGTTGTGTTGTAGAATTGTCAAGGATTTATTGAGTTGTGTGTAAAAATTAAAAATTGCAAGTTTAATTGTCGCATTTTTTAAAATTTAAGTGATTTTTTATATCCTTAGATTTTTGAACTAAAAGATTTTAATCACTGTCTATGACGGCTTTATTGAGGTATAATAGACAAGTAATACAAAAAATAAAAAAGTAAGGTTCAACTTTTTATGATATAATTGAATTACCACAAACAATTAAAGAAAAGTAGAACCTTACAATGCTATGTTACCACAGATTAAGTCTGTTCGTCAACGAATGATTAAATATTTATTTGTTAAAGTGTAACCAATCATTGACACTTTAACAATAATAGATGTAATTAATTAAAATTTATCTTGACATTTATATGTATTTATATTAAAATATTTAATGTTACAGGTAACTTGCCGCTGTGGCGGAATTGGCAGACGCACTTGACTCAAAATCAAGCGGGGCAACTCGTACCGGTTCGAGTCCGGTCAGCGGCAGTATATATTAGGGTGTGAATACTAGCATAGTGTTTGCACTCTTTTTTATTGCAAAAAATACCCCTTATCAATAAATGACAAGGGGAAAAATTAACAAATTTTAGTACCATTAGCCTTAGCTCTAAATTTAAGTCCAAGAACTTCTGATGCTCTTTTACACATAATCATTCTACCTAAAAATATTTCAAAATAGTCCATAACTGTGCAAATATTGTAGTCAAGAGTAAGGTCTAGCTGTATAGTGTTTTTATGAGTATTTATTGTTAAATTTGAACCGGTTACAGCATAATTTACTCTATCGTGAATATCAAAGTCAGATTTCTTTTTTGTACAAACTCTGTTTCTTCTTACATCGGTTTTGTCTGCCAATATTAAAGCAGCAGATATTGGGTCTATTGCAGTGCCTGTTTTTTCATCGTGCTGACCTATGGCAGAACATATTACGGACACATCTTTGTAGTGCATACCCATATTTGTTAATATTTGAAAAGCCATTATTGCACCATTGTGTGCGTGGTCATTTCTATTTACTGTGTTTCCAATATCGTGCATATATCCAGCAATCTTAACAAGTTCTATTTCTCTTTTAGAATAGTTTAGCTTTCTTAATATGCTACCAGCAGTTTCAGCAACTAAAGCTGCGTGAGCTCTTGAATGTTCTGTGTAGCCCATTGCACCTGTTACAAAATTTGCTCTATCAATGTAGTGATTAATCATTTCGTTTTTCTTAATTTCATTAAAGGTTATTTCTTTAGCCATTATTTTATTCCTTTCTTGTCTTTGTATTAAGATATTATATGACAAAATTGTAAAAATATCTCTCATAGTAATGTTAATAATGGGTAAAGAAAAAAGGCTGTCATTGACAGCCTTAATATTTATACTATTTGTGTACAATAATAGAAACAGGATTGTTTAATGGTGGTAAACTCATTGTTTCAGCGTCACCATACTCAACTGTAAGTTTTGTGCCAACAGTAATTGAATTAATATCAACATCATTACCGTTTTCATCAGTTACCTTAACAGAATCACCCTTACTTAATCTTACATCACCTTTTATTTCATCGTTAAATAAGATTTCATCGGCAGAAACTTCTGTTACTGTACCAAAACCAACGGCACTTTCCTTATCTTCTGTAACAATATTTACTGTACCGTTTTCATTTGTTATTGTGTATTCAAACAAATCTGTGAAAACATCAGCAGGTACATAAGTTGTTGAATCAACTACAATAGGAGCACCACTTAATTCCATAGGTGCAGTTTTTGCAAAAGTATAACCATTTACGCCAATTTTAAATGTTATGTATAAAGGACCTCCGTTTGTAACAATAACTGTCTTTGTATCAGCCTTCCATTCAACATTTAAACCTAAAGCGTCAGCAATTGGTCTAACAGCAATATAAGTTGCCCCATTTTCTACAATAGCCTGTGCGTTTTCTACAGCCTGTCCATTAATAGTAACTGCTGTGCCAGCAAATGCAGATACTGCCATAGATACTGTAAGTGCTAAAGTTGCTAATAATTTCTTTTTCATATAATACAACTCCTTTCAACATAAATTATAATATATAAAAATATAAAAAGCAATTACATAAATATTAAGATTGTTTTATAAAAATTGCAATTTATGTAAATTATAGTGTAGAGGTGATATTATTGTTAAAAAGATTTATTTTTATTTTTTGCTTAATTTTAACAGTCAATTGCTATGGTGAAAATACAAAACCTCAGGTTAATGCTTTATCAGCTGTTTTAATTGATGGAGATACTGGCAGAATTTTATGGGGAAAAAATGAAAATGAGCCAATGGCAATGGCTAGCACAACAAAAATAATGACAGCTATTGTTACTATTGAAAATGCTGATATATCTAAAAAAATTACTGTATCTAAAAATGCCACTCTTGCACCTCCAGTGAAGATGCACCTTCAAGTGGGTGAAGAACTTACTATTGAACAGCTTTTGTATGCACTTTTAATGCAAAGTTCAAATGATGCAGCAGTAGCTATTGCTGAAGGAGTAGGGGGAAGTGTTGAAAACTTTTGTAAAATGATGAATAATAAAGCAAAGGAATTAGGCTGTACAGATACAGAATTTGTCACTCCTAATGGACTTGATAAAGGAAATCATCATTCAACAGCTTATGATATGGCTTTAATAGGTGCTTATGCCATAAAAAATAGCGAATTTATAAGAATAAGCAATACTAAAAATATTTCCTTTTCTTCTAACAAAAAAAGTTATTCTATAGTTAATAAAAATCAACTTTTAAATTCTTACAATGGAGCAATAGGTATAAAAACTGGCTTTACAGGTAAGGCAGGACATTGTTTTGTTGGTGCAGCTAAAAGGGGCGACATAACTCTTGTATCTGTTGTTTTGGCTAGTGGTTGGGGAACGGCTGGTAAAGCTAGAAAATGGAGTGATACTGTTAAAATATTAAATTATGGCTTTGATAATTACAAAAAATATAGTATAATAGGAGATAATGTTGATATATATGTTGACAAGGCTAAGGTTAATAAAACAACACTTAAGTATAAAAATAGTGTAGAACTTCTTTTAAATGAAAATGAGAAAAATTCAGTAACATTTAAAAATAAAGTTCCATCTATAATAGAAGCACCAATTTATAAAGATAGTAAAATTGGTGTAGGTGAAGTTTACATTGATAATTATAAGGTGGCAGATATTGATATAGTTGCTAGTGAAAATGTAAGTAGACATAGTCTTGGAAACAGTTTTAATAAAATAATTAAGGATTGGATACAATTAATATGCTAATAAGATTACAAAAATATCTTGCAGAGGCACAAGTTGCCTCAAGACGCAAGTCAGAAGAAATTATACTAGCTGGTAGAGTTAGTGTAAATGATAAAATTGTTACAGAACTTGGGACAAAAGTCGAAAGCGAAGTCGATATAGTGAAGGTAGATGGGAAAATTGTCGAAATTTGCGAGAAAATGTTGTATATTTTGTTAAATAAACCAGAAGGTTGTGTAACAACAGTTAAGGACCAGTTTGACAGAAAAAGTGTTCTTGATTATGTATCTAATGTTAAAGAAAGAATTTATCCTGTAGGTAGACTTGATTATGACACATCAGGTCTGCTTATACTTACTAATGATGGTGAGCTTACATATAAATTGACTCACCCTAAGCATAATGTTGATAAAACTTATGTTGCTGATGTAGATAGAGAGCCTAGTGCAGAAGATATGAAACGATTTGAAAGTGGCATTATAATTGACGGCAGAAAAACTGCTCCAGCTAAAATAAAAATAATAAAAAAAGGAAAGTTGACTTCTCTTGAAATCAAAATACACGAAGGCAGAAATAGGCAAGTTAGAAAAATGTGTGCTGCCATTAACTGTAATGTTGTTAAACTTAAAAGAATTGCTTTAGGCAATATTGAGCTTGGTGCTTTGGAAAAAGGCAAGTACAGAGAGCTTAATGAAAAGGAAATTAATTATTTAAAAACTTTATAATTGGATATATTTGGAACAGATGCAAGTCTGTTCCTTTTTTTGTCTAAATAGGACAGTATAATTACATCTTGCAAGGGGATTTTAATATTGTGAGGTGAATTAAATGAAAAATAAAAAAATATTATATTTAGTATTAATATTTTTTGTGTTTGTTTTATTATATTTTGTAATTGAGTATATTTTTATACCTAAAAATATTTATATGACTACAGGTAAAAGCTATGTTGTCAATATTTCTACACCTTTTAATGGAGAAATTGAAAGCAATGAAGTTTTAAGTATTAATAATAAAAAAGTGACAGATAATATACAGCTAGATTTGTCAAATGATAATTTAATGAAATCAGATATAGATACTGTTGCTGATATAAATGTAAAATTATTAGGTTTACCTATTAAAAAAGTACAGTTATGTTTTATGCCTGAAAAAAAGGTGGAAGTTGTTGGAAGAACTGTGGGAATATGTGTTGATACAAAGGGTGTACTTGTGCTAGGTGTAGGTCAGGTGAAGTCTGTTGATAGTAAGGAATATACGCCTTGTAAAGGTGTTATAAAGTCTGGAGATATTATTTTAGAAATTGATAATAAAAAAATAAGCAATAAAGAGGAGTTGGTAAGTGCAGTTAAAAATAAAACTCATATAAATATAAAGGTTATGAGAAAAGATAAGGTATTTAATGCTGAAGTTAGTCCAATTAAGTCTATAGATGATAATAATTATAAACTTGGCTTGTGGGTAAGAGATAGTACGCAGGGTATCGGCACAATTACCTATTATGATAAGGAAAATAACAGTTTTGCAGCTCTTGGTCACCCTATTAATGATGTGGATACTGGTGAAAAAATGCAAATAGACGGTGGAGAAATATTAGATGCAGAAATATTGAAAGCAGAAAAAGGTCAGGCAGGCACACCAGGTGCGTTAATTGGAGAAATTGACTTTGATAAAACCATTGGATATATAAATAGCAATGAAGATAATGGGGTATTTGGAAAGCTATGCGATGAAATTGATGGAATAGAAATGCCAATAGGATATAAAAATGATGTAAAAAGGGGAAATGCGTCGATTTTTGTCAATTTAAGGGGGAAAATTGTCGAAGAATATAGTATTCATATAGATAGTATTAATAAGTATAATACAAATGATACCAAAAACTTTGTTTTAACTATAACAGACAAAAGATTGTTGGCAAAGACCGGGGGAATAGTTCAAGGAATGAGTGGTTGCCCTGTAGTTCAAAATGGAAAGCTCATTGGTGCAGTAACCCACGTTTTTGTGAATGACCCTACTAAAGGTTATGGAATTTTTGTGGAAAATATGATGTAAAACACTTGACATACACAAAAAGTGTGATAAAATTAAAACATAGCATAGAGATGTGAAAATATGGATACTATATGGAATGAGGAATAGATATGAATGTTATACTTTGTTTAGATAGAGGTACGGAAAAAAGTGCATTAGAAATGGCTTTTTCGGCTAATGAATCTATTACTGGTGTGCAATGTATAGAAGATGTTAATTTGGCAATGGATTTGGCAATAGAAAATGATGTGGATATTGTTATTATTGATTTAGAGTTGTTTAAACGCAATGTTATGGAGATGTTTTTCAGAATCAATGATATTAAGAAAAATAATCCAGATATTAAAGTTGTTCTTTTTGTTAATAAGGAAAATGATGTTATTGTTTCTGCTGCCTTTAGATTTGGTATAAGTTATGTTTTTGTAAGACCTGTTTCTGCTGAAACTGTTGTAATGCGTGTTCTTGAATTTCAAGCAACTGGTGTAATTATTGATGAAGAAAAAGAAAAAAATGAAAGAGAAAGACAGTTGAGAGCTGAAAGAATAACATCATCAATTCTTAATAGTACCGGCATACTTCCTAATTTAAAGGGATATAAATATTTGAAAGAGGCTATTATTGAAGGCTATTTTAACAATGAGGCCTTAGATGCCATAACAAAATATTTATATCCAGTTGTTGCAAAGAAAAACAATACAAGTGCAGATAGAGTGGAAAGAGCTATTAGACACGCCATTGAGTCAGCCTGGAACAAATGTGGAGGCAACGGCTTTTATGACAAAATGGGCTTTGCTAAAAACTATGATAATAGGCGTCCAACTAATAGCGAATACATATTTGCTGTTGTTGAATATTTAAACACTAATGTAAGTTAAAAATTTAATATAATAAACTTTAGTTATTGATAATAAGGGGGCTACTTAATGTGTAGCCTCTTTTTTTGTAAGTTTATATTTCCTTTATTTTATTGTTACTTTATTTATATTTTTAATAATTAGTTGCATTTTTTGACATTTGTATGTTATAATAATTACATAGCGTTAAAAAGGAGTATGTTTATATGAATAGTAAGACTCTTAGAGTTCTGGAATTCAATAAAATAATTGATAAATTAAGACAGTATGCTTCATCTGATTTAGGAAAGGCTATTGTTGATAAACTTGAACCAAGTACAGATATTAATGAAATTAAGCTAAATCAAAGAGAAACTTCTGAGGCTGTTTCAATGATTCTTAAAAAAGGGTCTTTAGGACTAGGTGGTTTAAGAAATGTTGGAGAATACATTAAGAGAGTTAATATAAGTGGTGTTCTTAACATTGAGGAACTTCTTCATATTGGTGATTTTCTTAGAGTATCAAGACGAGCTAAAGATTATGCTAAAAGCGAAAGCAAAAATGATAGCTTTCCAGTTCTTGAACCTCAGTTTAATTCTATTGAAACTGTAGCTGATTTAGAAAGAGAAATTGAACGCTGTATTCCTTCACCAACTGAAGTGGCTGATGATGCGTCAAGAGCCTTAAGGGAAATAAGAAGAAATATAAAAATAGCTAACGACAGGATTAAAGAACAGCTTAATTCAATTATACATTCTAATACTTATAAAAATATGCTTCAAGAGGCTGTTATAACTATTAGAAATGAAAGATACTGTGTTCCTATTAAGCAGGAATATAAGAATGCTTTTGCTGGTCTTATTCACGACCAGTCAGCAACAGGTGCAACAGTATTTATTGAACCAATAAGCATTGTTCAGCTTAATAACAAAATAAAAGAACTTCACAATAAAGAAAAAATTGAAGTTGAGAGAATATTAGCTCTTTTGTCAGCTAAAGTTGCAGAAAATGGTGATGTTATTTTAGCTAATGCTGATATTTTAGCTCACATTGACTTTGTTTTTGCTAAGGCTGAGCTTTCTATAAAAATGAATGGTACTGAACCAAAGTTTAATACTAAGGGTTATGTTAATATTAAAAAGGCTAGACACCCTTTGTTAGATAGTGCAACAGTTGTGCCAACTAACATATATATTGGTGGCAAATTTAACACATTACTTATTACTGGTCCTAATACTGGTGGTAAGACTGTTAGTTTAAAGACTTTAGGTCTTTTTACTCTTATGGGTCAGGCTGGACTTCATATTTCAGCTTTTGATAATTCTGAATTGGCTGTATTTGATGATGTTTTTGCTGATATTGGTGATGAACAGAGTATTGAACAAAGTTTAAGTACATTTTCTGGTCATATGACTAATATAGTAAGTATTCTTAATAGTGTAACACCAAATTCATTGGTACTTATAGATGAGCTTGGTGCAGGTACAGACCCTACAGAGGGTGCTGCTCTTGCAATATCTATTATTAAGTATTTACACGCTTTTGGAGCAAGAACAGCTGTTACAACTCATTACAGTGAGCTTAAGGTTTTTGCTCTCACAACAGACGGCATTGAAAATGCCTCTTGTGAATTTGATGTGGAAACTTTAAGACCGACTTATAGACTCCTTATTGGTGTTCCTGGTAAAAGTAATGCTTTTGCTATATCTCAAAGACTTGGCTTGCCAGAGTACATTATTAATGAGGCTAAGGAAGTATTAAGTCACGAGGATATAAGGTTTGAAGATGTAATAACTGACCTTGAAATTAGCCGTAAATCTCTTGTTATTGAACAAGAAAAGGCTGAAGAATATAGAAAAGAGGCTCAAAGATTAAGAAGTGAGGCTCAAAAGCAGAGAAATAAACTTGACGAACAAAGAGAAAAAATAATAAGACAGGCTAATGAAAAGGCAAGAGCTATTATTAGCGATGCTAAAGATGAGGCTGATGCTATAATTAAGGAAATGCGTAAACTTCAGAAAGAGGGCATTAATGCAAAAACTCTTGAAGAACAGCGTAGCAAACTTAAGGAAAAAATGAGCAAAGCCGAAAGCAAGCTTGTTGATAAAAAGAATTATAAAGTGCCTGATAAACTTGTTAAGGGCGATAGAGTTAAGATACATTCTCTTAATCAAAGTGGTATAGTATCTGTGCCACCAAACAAAAATGGTGATGTTGTAATTAAAGCTGGTATAATGACTGTAACAGTTAATATTAAGGATTTATCCCTTGATACTAATGAAGAACAGCTTACTTATCAGCCTAAAAAATATGCAAACAATATTTCTAGAAGAAAAAGAAGTAATGTTTCAGCTGAAGTTGACTTAAGGGGTATGATGGCTCTTGAGGCTCTTGATAAACTTGATAAGTATTTAGATGATGTTTATCTTGCAGGTCTTTCTCCAGTTACCATTATTCACGGTAAGGGAACTGGTGCTTTAAGAAAGGCTGTTCACGAGTATTTAAGAACAAACCCTAGAGTTAAGAGCTATAGACTTGGACAGTACGGTGAAGGGGAGGCCGGTGTAACTGTAGTAGAAATGAAATAAAAAAGGAGAAGTGTGAAATGGATAGTAACAATAATAATAATAGTAAGTTAAGAGTTTTAATTGTAGATGACGATGTGCATATTGCTGAGCTTATTTCATTATATATGGAAAAAGAGGGCTACGAAACTTATGAGGCACACGATGGTGACGGTGCTATTGAAGCATTTAAGAAATTTGACCCTCATATGGTGCTTCTTGATATTATGCTTCCTGGTATAGATGGTTATCAGGTTTGTAGAAAAATAAGACAGATTAGCAATACACCTATTATTATGCTTACAGCTAAGGGTGAAACTTTTGACAAGGTACTTGGTCTTGAAATGGGTGCTGATGATTACATTGTTAAACCTTTTGATTCTAAGGAACTTGTTGCAAGAGTTAAGGCTGTTTTAAGAAGATATGATACTAAGAGGGAAAATGAGGTTAAGAAAATAGTTTATCCTAATCTTGTTATTAATCAGGGAACATACCTTGTTACATACCACGGTAAGGATATTTCGCTTCCTCCTAAGGAATTTGAACTTTTAAGTTTCCTTGCTCAAAATCCTAATCAAGTTTTTACAAGAGAAAAACTTCTTGACAAAATTTGGGGTTACGAGTTTGTAGGTGATACTAGAACTGTTGATGTTCATATTAAGAGAATAAGAGAAAAGTTAAATCAAGATGACCCTTGGAGCATTATGACTATCTGGAGCGTTGGCTACAAGTTTAATGTAAAAAGTTGAAAAAATACTTGAAAATTAGGTAATTGTGTGATATAGTTAAAAAGATGTATTATATTCTCAGGAGGTGTAACTATGAGCGTACCATTTATCATTATTTGTATTTTAATTGCTATTACTAGCTTTGTTTTAATCGCTTTAATTCTTATGCAGAAGAAGCAGGCAGCTGGTTTTACTAGTGCTATTGGCGGTATGGGTTCAACAGGCGGTCAGAGCTATTGGGATAAAAACAAGAAGAATTCTATGGAAGGTAAGTTAGAGCTTTATACTAAGATTGTAGCTGTTGTTTATGCTATCCTTATTCTTGTTAGTAATTTTGTAAAGTAATTTTTTTAGACTGTTGAGTTTTCAACAGTCTTTTTTTAATAAAATAATTGTAGAATTTCAATAAAAGGTGTATAATAAAATCATAGAAAAAAATAAATTATGAAAAGGGGTGTTTTTATGGATATGGAAAAGGATACTAATTTATATGAAGAAAGAAAAAATACTGTATTTTCTTTTATTAAGGATAAGGAATACAGACCTATGAGGGTTAAGGATATAGCTGCTTTTATGAGAGTTCCTTACAACGAAATACAGCTTCTTTATGATATTATTGATGAACTTGAGTCAGAGGGAAAAATTGTTACTACAAAAAAAGGCAAAATTGTTTCTGCTGAAAGTTTACATCAGTATGCAGGTACATTTACTGGTAATAGCCGAGGCTTTGGTTTTGTTACTGTTGAGGGTATGGAAGAAGATATTTTTATTCCAGCTAGTGCAACTAATGGTGCTATGCACAAAGACAAGGTTATATGCCGTATTGTAAATCAGACTAATAGGAGAGCTGAGGGTGAAATTGTCAAGGTTCTTGGTCACGGTATGAAGCATATTGTTGGTACTTATGAAAAGGTTAAAAATTATGGCTTTGTTATACCAGATGACAAGAAAATGTGTGATGATATTTTTATTCCGTCAGGCAAAAATTTAGGTGCTGTAGATGGACATAAAGTCCTTGTTCATATTACAAAAGCACCTACAGCGGAAGATAATCCAGAAGGTGAAGTAACAGAAATATTAGGTCATATTAATGACCCTGGTGTAGATATTCTTTCTATTATAATGCAGTACGATTTGCCAACAGAATTTCCAGAGGTTGTGTATAATCAAATTGAAACTATTGATGAAACCATTGATAATGAGGATAAAACAGGCAGAACAGATTTTAGAGATGTTACAATGGTAACTATTGATGGTGAAGATGCAAAGGACCTTGATGATGCTGTTTCTGTTGAAAAGCTGGAAAATGGAAATTATAAATTAGGCGTATATATTGCTGATGTATCTCATTATGTTAAGGAAAAATCTCCTCTTGACAAAGAAGCATACAAGAGAGGTACTAGTGTTTATCTTGTAGATAGAGTTATACCAATGTTGCCACATAAACTTTCTAATGGTATTTGTTCTCTTAATGCTGGCGAAGATAGATTTAGTCTTTGCTGTATTATGGAAATTAATAACAAGGGTGATATTGTTGCTCACGATATAAAAAAGGCAATTATTAATGTAAACAGAAGAATGAGTTATACAGTTGTTTATGACCTTCTTACTAATGATAATTCTCAATATTATGAGGAGTATAAGGATTTAGTACCAATGTTTAAGGAAATGGAAAAATTGAGAAATATCCTCCTTAAGAAAAGACAAAAAAGAGGTGCTATTGACTTTGAAAGTGAAGAAGCTAAAATTGTTCTTGATGAAAATGGAAAGCCTATTGACATTGTTAGACGAGAAAGAAATGTTGCCACAAGCATAATTGAAGAATTTATGTTGGCAGCTAATGAAACTGTTGCAGAACATTTTTATTGGCTTGAAACTCCTTTTGTATATAGAACTCACGAAGTTCCTGATGAGGAAAAGTATGAGAAACTTCAATTGTTGGTTGCTCCACTTGGCTATGCTTTAAAGGGCAGTTCTAAGCACCCTAAGAGTTATCAACAGCTTTTGTTACAGACTAAGGGTAAGCCAGAAGAAATGCTTATACACAGAATGACATTAAGAAGTATGAAACAAGCTAAATATACTGCTGATAACGGACAGCATTTTGGTCTTGCTGCAACTTATTATTGCCACTTTACTTCACCTATAAGAAGATACCCAGACTTACAAATACACAGAATAATTAGTGAATATCTTGATGGTACTTTAGATGAAGATAGAATTAGACATTATAAAAAGATTTTGACAGAAGTAGCAAATAATTGTTCTATAAATGAAAGACGAGCTGACGATGCTGAAAGAGATACTGATAAGTATAAGATTGTTCAGTATATGAAGGATAAGGTTGGTCAAGAATTTGATGGATTTATTTCAAGTGTAACTTCTTGGGGCATTTATGTTGAACTTCCAAATACTGTTGAAGGTATGGTTTCTGTTAAGGACTTAGATGATGACTACTATGACTATGATGAAGAACATTTAAGATATATTGGTGAAAATACTCACAAGACATATACAATTGGTGACAAGGTGCGAGTTGTACTTGTGAGAGCAAGTCTTGAAACTAGAACTATTGACTTTGACTTTGTTGAAGAAGATGAAAGTGAAAAAATACTTGCTCAATTTAGAAATAAAGTTATAAAGTAAATAAAAACTGAAAGTGCAATGCTTGTGCGTTGCACTTTTTATTTATGTATAAAAATAAAAAATATGAATAAAAATTAAATTTTATGTTGCAAATAATACCAAAAGGTGCTAATATCGTTGATATAAGATAAAGATAATGTTTGGATATAATTCAAATATTAACGGGAGGTATTTTATGCTAGGTAAAATTAATTCCGCTGCATTAAGGGGAATAGATGGGTATACAGTGTCAGTTGAGGTAGATGTTAGTCAAGGTCTACCTGCTTTTGATATTGTTGGTTTGCCAGATAATGCTGTAAAGGAATCAAAGGAAAGAGTTCGTACAGCTATTAAAAATTCAGGCTTTGAATTTCCAGTAAAAAAAATTACAGTCAATCTTGCTCCTGCCAATACTAAAAAGGAAGGACCAGCTTTTGACTTACCTATTGCTATGGGTATTTTAGCTTGTGTTGATAAAATTAAAGCAGACAAAGTGGCAGACAGTATTATTATTGGCGAATTATCTCTTGATGGTAGTGTTAAAAGCGTAGACGGTATACTTCCTATGGTTTATTCAGCTTGGGAAAATGGCTTTAAAAGGTGTTATGTTCCTTTTGATAATGTGCAAGAGGCTGCCCTTGTTAAGGATATTGAGGTTATTGGCATTAGGAGAGTTGATGAGTTTGTGGATATAATAAATGGTGATATACCTGTTGAGCCTATAACTGTAGATATTGATGCTCTTTTTTCACAAAGTGAAAGCTACGATAACGATTTTTCTGATGTTAAGGGTCAAGAAAATGTAAAACGAGCATTAGAAATTGCTGCAGCTGGTATGCATAACATACTTATGATAGGACCTCCTGGTTCAGGTAAAACTATGATGGCAAAAAGACTCCCTACTATTTTACCAGACCTTACATTTGAAGAAAGTATAGAGATTACTAAAATATATTCTGTTTCTGGTTTAATAAGAAATAAAAGTGCTTTAGTTACAAAAAGGCCTTTTCGTTCTCCTCATCATACAATTTCTGGTTCGGCTATGGTTGGTGGTGGCAGAGTGCCTAAGCCTGGTGAAGTTAGTTTGGCACATAATGCTATATTGTTTTTAGATGAACTTCCAGAATTTCACAGAGATGTTTTAGAGGAATTAAGACAGCCTTTGGAAGATGGTGTTGTTAATATTTCAAGAGTGAATGGAACAATGACATATCCCGCTGACTTTATGCTTGTTGCAAGTATGAATCCTTGTCCTTGTGGATATTATGGATATTCTGATAAATGTAATTGCACACCAAATAAAATTAGTAAATATATGGGCAGAATAAGTGGACCTTTATTGGACAGAATAGATATTCAAGTTGAAGCCGGTCCTGTTGATTATAAGTCATTAGCAAAGGATAAAAAGGGAGAAAGTTCGGCTGATATTAAAAAAAGGGTAGTTTCTGCTCATAAAATACAGCAAGAACGATATAAAAATGAAAATATATACTTTAATGCTCAGTTAAATGCAGCACAAATTGAAAAATATTGTCCTCTAGGCGATATGGAAAAAACTATATTAAAAAATGCTTTTGATACTCTTAATTTTAGTGCTAGAGCTTATCATAAATTGTTAAAATTGGCAAGAACTATAGCTGACCTTGATGGTAGTGAAAATATATTGGTTAATCATATTGCAGAGGCTATTCAACTTAGAAATTTAGATAGAAAGTTTTTACATTAGTGGGGTGCTTATGTATACAGAAAATAATTACATAATGTGGCTTAGTTCATTAATGAGTATAAGTGTTGATGCCAAATCTGAATTAATAAAAGCTCTTGGAAGTTGTGAAAATGTGTGGCTTGCTGACAGAAAAACTTTAGCAGCTACTAAGATTTTGTCAGATAAAGCACTAGAATCTATTATAAAAAGTAGATATAGATATGATATAGATGACGAGCTTGAAAAATTATATAAGTCAGATGCTAAGTTCCTTACACCAAATGATAGGGAATTTCCAAAATCTCTTACAGCAATGAATGAACCTCCTTTAGGAATTTATGTTGTAGGTAAATTGCCAGATAATTCTTATCCTATGGTTAGCATTGTTGGTTCAAGGCGAATAACAGACTATGGTGCAACTGTGTGTAACAGTTTATCAAGAGAATTGGCTGAGGCTGGAGTTGGTATTGTAAGCGGTTTGGCTATGGGTGTTGATGCTATTGCACATAAGGCAGCTATTGATGCTGGTGGTGAAACTGTTGCAGTATTAGGTACTGGCGTTGATGTGTGTTATCCGGCAGTCAATACAAATCTATATAATGAAATAAAAGAAAAGGGTTGTTTAATAAGTGAGTTTCCTTTAGGAACAAAAGCCTTTAAGGCAAACTTTCCTTATAGAAATAGGTTGATTGCTTGTTTATCTAGGGCAACTCTTGTTATTGAGGCTGCTGAAAAAAGTGGTTCTTTAATAACTGCCAATAGAGCTATTGAAAATAGTAGAATTGTAATGGCTGTTCCTGGTAATATTACAAGTAAACTAAGCAAAGGCTGTAATGATTTAATAAGAAAGGGCTGTACTCCAGTAACTTGCACACAAGATATTTTGGAGGATTTAGGTATTAAAATAGTAAAGAAGGAATTAAAAAAATCTGAAAAAGATTTAATTCCTCTTGCACAAGACGAGAAAATGTTATATGATTGTATAAGTTATGAGCCGATTTCGGCTGATGAGTTAGTTGAAAAATTGAGTATGGATACAAGAGAGGTTACCTGCCTTTTGACAATGTTAGAGCTTAAGGGCTGTATAAGAAGATTGTCTGGTCAAAAGGTAGTACGCAGTCTTTAGGAGGATATAAATGAGTGATAGTGTAAGTTCTAAAGCGGCTGATAAGCCTAAAAAGGCTGAAAAAGCAACTAAGACGAAAAAGAAATATTTAGTAATAGTAGAGTCACCTGCTAAGGCTAAAACATTAAAAAAATTTTTAGGACCTAATTATAAAATTGAAGCATCTGTTGGTCACGTTAGAGATTTGCCTAAAAGCGAACTTGGTATAAATATAGAAAATGATTTTGAACCAAAGTACATTACAATAAGAGGTAAGGGCGAGCTTTTAGCTAAACTTAGAAAAGAAGTAAAAACAGCTGACAAAGTTTATTTGGCAACTGACCCTGACCGTGAGGGAGAAGCTATTAGCTGGCATTTACTCTTTGCTTTACGACTTGACCCAGCTAAAACATATAGAATAACATTTAATGAAATTACTAAAAATGCAGTTAAAAAGTCTATTAAAGAAGCAAGGGAAATAGATATGAACCTTGTTGATGCACAGCAGGCAAGACGAGCATTAGATAGGATTGTTGGTTACAAAATAAGTCCATTACTTTGGAAAAAGGTAAAAAAAGGTTTAAGTGCTGGTAGAGTTCAGTCTGTTGCCTTAAGACTTATTTGTGATAGAGATGAAGAAATTAAAAATTTTATACCAAAGGAATATTGGTCAATAGAGTCTGAGCTTAAAACTGAAAAGGGTAAAAAGCTTCCAGCAAAGTTTTATGGCGATACTAATGGCAAAATGGAGCTTAATACAGAGGAAGAAACTCAGCAAGTAGTTGATGTTGTAAATAAGGCTGGCTTTGAGGTTAAAACTGTTAGAAAAGGTAGCAGACAGAAAAATCCACCAGCTCCTTTTACAACAAGTACAATGCAACAGGAGGCATCTAAGCTCCTTAATTATGCTTCTCAAAAAACAATGAGAATAGCACAGCAGCTTTATGAAGGTGTTGATATTAAGGGTGAGGGTACAGTTGGTCTTGTTTCTTATATTAGAACTGACTCTGTAAGAATTGCTGATGAGGCTTATGAAGAAGTCAAGGGTTACATTCTTGATAATTTTGGTGATACTTATATTAAGGAAAGAAGAAAGTACAAAACTGATGAAAGAGCTCAAGATGCTCACGAGGCCATAAGACCAACATCTTCATTAAGAACACCAGATTCAATTAAGGATAGTCTTTCAAGAGACCAGTACAGATTATATAAACTTATTTGGGAAAGATTTGTTGCTAGTCAAATGTCATCAGCTGAATATATGACATTAAGTGCAGATATTCAGTCTGATAAATATATTTTTAGAGCATCAGGCTCAAAGATTAAGTTTGATGGTTATCTTGCTGTTTACAAGAAAAATGAGGAAAAGAATGATGAAGGTGCTATACCTGAAATTGAAGCAGGAGATAAGCTTGATATTGTAAGCGTTACTCCTAACCAGCACTTTACTCAGCCTCCAGCTAGATACACAGAATCTATGCTTATTAAGACATTAGAGGAGCTTGGCATAGGTAGACCATCAACTTATGCACCAACTATCACTACAATTCAGCAAAGAAACTATGTTACAAAGGAAAACAAGGTTTTCTATACTACTGAACTTGGTGAAATAGTTAATGAAATTATTAAAAATAATTTTGGAGAAATAATAAACAATGCCTTTACTGCTGATATGGAGGCTGCTCTTGATGAGGTTGAAGAAGGTAAAATGGAATGGAAAGAAGTTCTTAGAAACTTTTATCCTCTTTTTAAGCACCTTCTTGAAGAAGCTGAAAGTAAGGTTGAAAATGTTGAAATTCCTGATGTTGTTACTGATGTAATATGTGAGGAATGTGGCAGAAATATGGTTATTAAGTATGGTAAGTTTGGTAAATTCCTTGCTTGCCCAGGTTTCCCAGAATGTAGAAATACAAAGCCTTTATTTGAGGAGGCTGGTGTAAATTGTCCATTATGCGGTGGAAAAGTCCTTATTAAAAAGACTAAAAAGGGTAGAAAATATTACGGTTGTGAGAACAATCCAGAGTGTTCACTTATGCTTTGGGATAAGCCAACAGGTGATAAATGCCCTAAATGTGGTTCTGCTTTAGTAGAAAAGGGAACTAAGAAAATAAAGGTAATGTGTAGCAATACTGAGTGCAACTATGTAGTTGAAAATGAGGATAAAGAAGCTAATTAAGAGGTCTTGAAATGAAGGAGTATACTGATAGAGTAGCTGATTTTATAGAAAAAGTAGGAGAAAGTTCGTCTTATGAACTTTTCTCCTTAATTGAAAGTGAAATTAATTCAAGAATAACTGTTGTAATATCTAATAAAAAAGTTTATGGCAGTGATTTGTATACATCAAGAATAAAAATAGATGGTGTTGTACTCTGTTCAGAATACAATGTTTTAAAGGCTAATTATAGCTATCTTTCATTTGCTGTCAAAATAATTAAAGAAAAAATACTTCTTGAAAAAATGACAGCCCTTTATAAAAATGTAGTTAATTCTGCTGTTAATGGACTTACACAAAAGGAACTTGAAGGTATTTGTGCAGTTCTTGATAGTGTTGATAAAAATAGTGGAAATATTATAATAAGTGATATTTCAAAAAAATATAACATAACACGCTCAATAATAATAAATGGACTAAAAAAATTAGAATGTGCTGGCATTATTGAAATGTACTCAAAAGGAGTAGGAGGAACTAACATTAAGTTGCTTTACTCTGGCATAAGGTCTGTTGTTAGTAAGAAAAGGGGGATATGAATGGAAAAAGTTGTTCTTTGGCGTAGAAGATACATACCAAACGAGCTTATATGCCTTAAAAATGATGAAATTATAAGTATTGACGATGAAAAGGTTGTTACAAAGTGGAATGTGCTTACACCTCGTCACGATTTTACTCACGGTGCTTCCTGCTATTTTATAAAGGACGGCTTTAAAGTTAGTAAATTCCTTGATGATGACAACAACCTTCTTTATTGGTATTGTGATATTATTGAAACTGAAATCGATGATAAAAAAGAAAACTATACTTTTAATGACTTGCTTATTGATGTTATAGTTTATTCTAACGGCTTTGTTAAAGTAGTGGATTTAGATGAAGTTGGCAAAGCCTTGAAAGAAAATATAATAACTACTGACCTTATAATTAAGGCAACAGAACGAGTAGACAAGCTGCTTAATATTATATATAACGGCAAATTTAATGAGTATACAAAGTATATTGATGAGGTCTAATATGGCAGATGCTAAAGAAAATCCAAATAAAGGACATAGACAAAGGGTCAAAGAAAGATTTTTAAATGATGGCAATATGGATAGCTTTCAAGATTATGAAGTTTTGGAAATGATGTTGTTTTATGCTTATCCTATGAAAGATACTAAGCCTATAGCCAAAAAACTTATATCAATGTATGGGTCACTACATAATGTTCTAAATACTGAACCTGAACAGCTTGTTCAAGAAGCAAAACTTACCGAGAATGTGGCAATTTATATTAGTATGTTTCCTAGTGTAATGAGAAGATATACTAAGAGCTTTTATTCAAAAGGTAGAATTATTGATTGCTTTTCAAAGGCTGTAGATTTATTTTCTGGACTTTTAAAGGCTCAACCCTTTGAGTCATTTTATCTTGTTTCATTGGATATAGCTAAAAAGGTTATATCAATAGATAGGATAAATGATGGAAATGCAGTAGAAGTTTCACTTTGTTGTGACAATATATTAAAAAAGGCTTTACTTAATAAGGCTAGTTTTGTTATAATAGGACATAATCACCCATCAGGTTTTTGTGAGCCATCAACTGAAGATTATCAAATAACAAGAGCACTTAGTGATGGTTTAGAATCACTTAAAATTAAGTTAATTGACCATATTATTATATGTGGTGATAAAAATTTTAGTTTTGCTAAAAATAGATATTTTGGTATGAAGTACAAATAGGAGGGGTAATTATGAAAAAACTTTGCAGAGATACAAATGATAAAATGATTGCTGGAGTATGTGCTGGTATTGCCAATTACTTTGGAATTGACAAAACTCTTGTGCGTCTTGTTGTGGCAATTCTTGTAATTTGCTCATTTAGTGGATTGTTTTGGGCTTATTTAATTGCTTGGTTAATTATGCCTGAAGATGATAATATAATAGACAACTAATTATTAAATATATAATAAGATACATTTAAGGAGGATAACTCAAAATGGAAAAGACAATGGAAAAGGTTGTAGCATTAGCAAAGGCTAGAGGTTTTGTATATCCTGGCTCAGAAATTTACGGAGGACTTGCTAACTCTTGGGATTACGGTCCTTTAGGTGTAGAGCTTAAGAACAATGTTAAAAAAGCTTGGTGGAAGAAGTTTATACAGGAAAGTCCTTACAATGTAGGTGTTGACTGTGCTATTCTTATGAATCCAGAAGTATGGGTTGCATCAGGTCACGTTGGTGGCTTCAATGACCCTCTTATGGATTGCAAGGATTGTAAGGAAAGATTTAGAGCAGACAATATTATTGAAGATTACAACAAGGCTAACGGTATTGATGCTAATGCAGATGGTTGGACTAACGAGCAGATGATGGATTATATTAAGGAAAAGAATATTCCTTGTCCTAGCTGTGGTGCTCACAACTTTACTGATATTAGACAGTTTAACCTTATGTTTAAAACTCACGCTGGTGTTACTGAAGATGCTAAAAATGTTGTATATATGCGTCCAGAAACAGCACAGGGTATTTTTGTAAACTTTAAGAATGTTCAGAGAACAACTAGAAAGAAAATTCCTTTTGGTATTGGTCAGATTGGTAAGTCTTTTAGAAATGAAATTACACCAGGTAACTTTATTTTTAGAACTAGAGAGTTTGAACAGATGGAACTTGAATTCTTCTGTAAGCCTGGTACTGAACTTGAGTGGTTTGCTTACTGGAAGAAGTTCTGTACTGATTGGTTATTAAGCCTTAATATTAAGGAATCTAGCATTGTTTTAAGAGACCACGAGGCTGCTGAACTTGCTCACTATAGTAATGCAACAACTGATATTGAGTATATGTTCCCATTTGGTAAGGGTGAGCTTTGGGGTATTGCATCAAGAACTGACTTTGACCTTAAGGCACACGCTACACATTCAGGTGAAGCTATGGACTACTTTGATGCAACTACTAATGAAAAGTATGTTCCATATTGTATTGAGCCATCACTTGGTGCTGATAGAGTTACACTTGCTTTCCTTTGTGAAGCCTATGATGAAGAAGAACTTGAAGGTGGCGATGTAAGAACTGTACTTCGTTTCCATCCAGCACTTGCACCATATAAGGCTGCTATTTTACCATTATCTAAGAAACTTTCTGAAAAGGCAACAGAAGTTTATGCTATGCTTTCTAAGGAATTTCCTTGTGACTTTGATGATGCTCAGTCTATTGGTAAGAGATACAGAAGACAAGACGAAATTGGTACTCCATTCTGTATTACTTACGACTTTGATACAGAAAATGACGGTTGCGTTACTGTAAGAGATAGAGATACAATGGAGCAGGAAAGAATTGCTATTGCTGATTTAAAGGATTACTTACTTAAGAAGATGGAATTCTAATTAAGAATTATAAAATTTTGTGTTATATTTTACAGAGGATATACATATATTAGTGTGTATCCTCTGTTTTTTTGATATATTATGACATTTTGGCTAAAAAGTTTAAAATAAAACTTGAAATTTTTGGTTTTTGTGCTATAATAGATGTAAGATATAAAAAATAATTGTGCAAGATGTACAACTGGAGGCGATTGAAATGGGCAAGAAATTTGTGTACTTATTTTCAGAGGGCAATGAAAATATGAAGGAGCTTTTAGGGGGCAAAGGTGCTAATTTAGCTCAAATGACTAGCTTAGGTATGCCTGTTCCACAAGGATTTACAATTACAACTGAGGCTTGTATTCAGTATTATGAGGATAATGAAACAATTAATGATGAAATTCAGGCTCAAATTATGGAATACATAAGCAAAATGGAGGAAATCACTGGCAAAAAGTTTGGTGACCTTGAAAATCCTCTTTTAGTTTCTGTTCGTTCTGGTGCAAGAGCATCTATGCCAGGTATGATGGATACTATTCTTAACCTTGGTCTTAATGATGAGGTTGTTGTAGCTTTTGCTAAAAAGACAGGAAATCCTAGATTTGCTTATGACTCTTACAGAAGATTTATACAGATGTATTCTGATGTTGTTATGGAAGTTGGCAAAAAATATTTTGAACAGCTTATTGACGATATGAAGGAAAAGAAGGGTGTTAAACTTGATACAGAGCTTGATGCCGATGATTTAAAGACACTTGCTGAACAGTTTAAAGTAGAGTATAAGGCTAAAATTGGTGAAGACTTCCCAACTGACCCTAAGGAACAGTTAATGGGTGCTATTAAGGCTGTGTTCCGTTCTTGGAACAATCCTAGAGCTATATATTACAGAAGAATGAATGATATTCCAGGCTCTTGGGGTACTGCTGTTAATGTTCAGTCTATGGTATTTGGTAATATGGGTCAAACTTCTGGTACTGGTGTTGCCTTTACTAGAAATCCTGCAACTGGTGAAAGTAAACTTTATGGCGAATTCCTTATGAATGCTCAGGGCGAAGATGTTGTTGCTGGTGTTAGAACTCCTCAACCAATTGCTCAGCTTAAAGAAGTTATGCCTGAGGCTTATGAACAGTTTGTTGATATTTGTAAAAAACTTGAAAGCCATTATAGAGATATGCAGGATATGGAGTTTACTATTGAAGATAAGCATCTTTATATGCTCCAGACTAGAAATGGTAAGAGAACTGCCGCCGCAGCTTTAAAGATTGCTTGTGACCTTGTTGATGAGGGTATGATTACTCCACAAGAGGCAGTTTGTATGATAGACCCTAAACAGCTTGATGCTTTACTTCACCCTCAGTTTGATACAGAGGCATTAAAGGCTGCTACTCCAGTTGCATCTGCTCTTGCTGCATCACCTGGTGCTGCTTGTGGTAGAATTGTATTTACAGCTGATGATGCTGTAGCTTGGGCTAAGTCTGGTGAAAAGGTTGTTCTTGTTAGACTTGAAACTTCTCCAGAAGATATTGAAGGTATGAATTATGCTCAGGGTGTACTTACTGTAAGAGGTGGTATGACTTCTCACGCAGCCGTTGTTGCAAGAGGTATGGGTACTTGTTGTGTATCTGGCTGTGGTGTAATTAAAATGGACGAGGCTAATAAGAAGTTTGAACTTGCTGGCAAGGTTTATCACGAAGGCGATTGGATTTCATTAGATGGTTCTACAGGTAATATTTATGGTGAAGCTATTGCTACAGTTCCAGCATCTATTAGTGGTGAATTTGGTAGAATTATGGACTGGGCTGATGAATTTAGAGTAATGCAGGTTAGAACAAATGCTGATACTCCTAGAGATGCTAAGCAGGCTGTTGAATTTGGTGCAGAGGGTATTGGCCTTTGTAGAACAGAGCATATGTTCTTTGACCCAGATAGAATTTCAGCTATAAGAGAGATGATTTGTTCAGATACAGTTGAGGAAAGAGAAATTGCTCTTGATAAACTTGAACCAATGCAGCAGAGTGATTTTGAAAAACTCTATGAAACTATGGAAGGTAAGCACGTTAATATTAGATTCCTTGACCCACCTTTACACGAGTTTGTTCCTACTGAAGAAGCAGATATTGAACTTCTTGCTAAGACACAGGGTAAGAGTGTACAGGATATTAAAAATATTATAGCATCACTTCACGAATTTAACCCAATGATGGGTCATAGAGGTTGTCGTCTTGCTGTTACTTATCCTGAAATTGCTAAAATGCAGACAACAGCAGTTATTAAGGCTGCTATTAATGTAAGTAAGGTTCATCCAGAATGGAATATTGTTCCAGAAATTATGATTCCTTTAGTTGGTGAAGTTAAGGAACTTGCTTATGTTAAGAGTGTTGTTACTAAGACAGCCGACGCTATTATTAAGGAAGCTGGTGTTGACTTAAAGTATAAGGTTGGTACTATGATTGAAATTCCTAGAGCTGCCCTTACTGCTGATTTAATTGCTAAAGAGGCTGAATTCTTCTCATTTGGTACTAATGACCTTACACAGATGACATTTGGTTTCTCAAGAGATGATGCAGGCAAATTCCTTGATTCTTATTATGAAAAGAAAATTTATGAGTCTGACCCATTTGCTAAACTTGACCAGACAGGTGTTGGTAAGTTAGTTAAGATGGCTGCAGAATTAGGTAAGTCTACTAGACCTGATATTGTATTAGGTATTTGTGGTGAACACGGTGGTGACCCATCTTCTGTTGAGTTCTGCCATAGAGTTGGTCTTACTTATGTAAGTTGTTCTCCTTATAGAGTACCTATTGCTAGACTTGCAGCTGCACAGGCTCAAATTAAATATCCAAGATAAATAAAAATTATGGCTGTTACATATAAGTAACAGCCTAATTAAAGGAGGTATTTTTATGGATTTAAAGGGAACTAAAACTGAAGCTAATTTAAAGACTGCCTTTGCAGGTGAATCTGAGGCAAGAAATAAGTATACATATTATGCAAGCAAGGCAAGAAAAGATGGTTATCAGCAGATAGCAGATATTTTTGAAGAAACTGCAGCTAATGAAAAGGAACACGCAAAAATTTGGTTTAAACTTTTACACGATGGTAGTGTTCCTGATACAATAACTAATTTAAAAGATGCTGCAGCAGGCGAAAACTACGAATGGACTGATATGTACAAGACTTTTGCTGAAGAAGCTCGAGCAGAGGGGTTTGATAAAATAGCTGCTCTTTTTGAAGGTGTTGCTGCTATTGAGAGAGAACACGAAGAAAGATATAAAAGACTTTTGAGTAATATTGAAAATGGTCTTGTGTTCTCAAGAGATGGTGATATGATTTGGCAGTGTGCAAATTGTGGTCATATTGTTATTGGTCAAAAAGCTCCTGAAGTATGTCCAATTTGTAATCATCCTAAGAGTTATTTCCAGATTAAAGCAGAAAATTATTAATTTTGTTACCCTTATGGCATTTGTCATAAGGGTATTTTTTATATATAATTGTAAACCTATAAATAATATATGGTTGACAATTATATATAAAGGTGCTATTATATTAACTAGTTTGGAGGTGTTAGTTTGTTAAATCAAGTAACTGAAAAAATATTAAAAGGTAAAAAAATAACAAAAACAGAGGCTTTAACTATAATTAAATGTAATGTAACAGATTTATGCTTAAGTGCAGACAAAATCAAACAAAAATTTTGTGGCAACAAAATTGACTTGTGTTCTATCATAAGTGGTAGAGGTGGTAATTGTAGTGAAAATTGCAAATTTTGTGCACAATCTAAGTATCATAGTACAGGGGCAGAATGTTATAGTTTTTTAGATGAAGATGTTATTGTTGAGGATTGCAAAAAACATAGAGATGCAGGTATACATAGATATTCTATTGTAACAGCAGGAAGAGCTTTAGGTGGTACAGATTTCAAAAAGGCTGTATCAGCTTATAGCAAAATGCACAGCCAATGTAATAACATAAGCCTTTGTGCATCACACGGACTTTTAAGTTACGAACAGTTTAAAGAGCTTAAAAATAGTGGAGTTAATAGATACCATTGTAATATAGAAACATCTGAAAGCTATTTTAAAAATATTTGTACAACACATAGCTTTAAAGATAAAATTGATACTATAAACAGTGCTAAAAAGGCAGGACTTGAAATTTGCTCTGGTGGTATAATCGGTATGGGAGAAACAATGGAGGATAGAATTGATATGGCATTTACATTAGCTGAACTAAATGTAAATTCTATACCTATTAATGTTTTAAATCCAATTAAAAATACTCCTCTTGAAAATGAAAAACCTTTAAGTGAAGAAGAAATTTTAAAGACTATTGCTATTTTTAGATTTATTAACCCTAAGGCTGATATAAGAATGGCTGCTGGTAGAAATAAATTAAAAAATAATGGTATTGATGCTTTTAAATCTGGAGCAAATTCAACTATTACTGGTGATTTTTTGACTACTACTGGTAGTACAATAAAAATGGATAAAGATATGTTTGTTAATAATGGTTTTGATATTTCTACAATTAAGGAGGATAATTAAATGAATATTAAAAATATGACATATACAGCTTTGATGGCCGCTGTAATATGTATTCTTGCACCTTTGTCAATACAGATTGGACCTATACCTATTTCTTTTACTAATTTGGCTTTATATTTTGCAGTTTATGTGATTGGTACAAAGCGTGCTACTTATAGCTACACAATTTATTACCTTTTGGGATTGGTTGGTTTACCTGTGTTTTCTGGTTTTACTGGTGGAATTGGTAAAGCTGTTGGACCTACTGGTGGTTGTCTTATTGGATTTTTCTTTATGACTATTATAAGTGGTATTTTTGTTAGTAAATTTAAAGATAACAAAATTATGCAAATGATTGGTATGATTATTGGTACTATTGTTGTTTATACACTTGCTGTTCTTTGGTTCTGCTTTGTTATGAAAACATCTCTTTTAGAAGGCTTTATGGCTTGCGTTGCACCATTTATTGTTATTGACTTAATTAAAATGATTTTAGCTATGTATGTTGGTACTGCTATTAGAAAAAGATTGAATGTGTAAAATAAGAAAACCCCTCAGGCACTGCGTGCCAGCTCCCCTACAAGCAAGCCGTACTTTTATATATTAATAATATGTAGGTTAATACCATTTACCTTCCCTCATAGGGAAGGTTGACGGAAGGGTTTCCAATTCTTAATTATTTTAAAAGGTGTGTCATTTTAGACACACCTTTGTTATTATTTCCAAACTTCTTCTGCAATTTCCTTAACAAGAGCTAACTTTGCCCATTGTTCTTCTTCTGTAAGTTTGTTGCCAATTTCACAAGAAGCAAATCCACACTGAGGACTTAAGTAAAGTCTATCAAGAGGAATGTATTTTGTTGCTTCCTTAATTCTATTTATAATAGTTTCCTTATCTTCGAGTTTAGGAGATTTTGATGTAATAAGACCAAGAACAACTTTTTTGTTACCTGACACATATTTTAAAGGTTCAAAACCACCAGAACGCTCATCATCAAATTCAAGATAGTAAGCATCTACATTTTCTCTGCCAAAAAGTGGTTCAGCAATTACATCATAAGCACCACTTGAAAAATATGCTGAATGATAGTTTCCTCTACAAATATGAGTATTAATAACAAGGTCAGCAGGCTTATCTTCAATAGCAAGATTGTTTACTTTCAAAAGCTTTTCTGTAATTTCTTCGAGGTTTGCATCTTTGCCGTATCTTTCAACACTACCTTCAGCTACAAGTACACCCCAAGTACAGTCGTCAAGCTGAATATTACGACAACCAGCATCATATAAGTCTTTGATTACTTTTTTATAACCATTAGCTATATCCTTTATAAGTTCTTCATCAGTAGGATAGAATTTTCTAGTTGTTTCAATATTTGCAGGAATAATCATCTGTTGGAAAAACTGTGCAGGTGCAGGTATAGTCTGCTTTGCAACTGTGTTTTCGTCTTCAAGAGCTTTTACAAACTTGAAGTGGTCAACAAATGGGTGATTATCTGCTTCAATTTTGCCTGTCAACCAAGTATCATCAATAAGAGCAGGTTCGCCGTGGAATAAAACACCTTTTTCTGTTTTTTTGTGAGCTACACCCTTAAAGCCCCACATAAAGTCAAGGTGCCAAGTTGCTCGTCTAAACTCACCGTCAGTAATAACCTTATAACCAGCTTTTTTCTGCTTTTCAACAAGGTCAATAATAAGTTCGTCCTCAATTTTTGTTAATTCATCTTTTGTTATTTTACCAGTTTCAAAATCTTTTCTAGCTTCTTTAAGTTTTTCTGGTCTTAAGAAACTACCAACATAATCATATCTAAATGGTGTATTTTGTTTACTCATTTTTTGTCCTCCAATGTTTTTTCTAAATTATAGCATACAGATTTTTACTAGTAAAATACATAAAAAAATAGGTTTGATATAGCCTTAAACTATAGCAAACCTATTTTAGCATTATTTAATTGTTTTTCTTTTAATAGTATAATTAAAAATATATAAGTCGTTAAAACTTCTTATAAACTTCTTTTTTCTTAATAAAAACACCACTAATTTAAAAAATTATTTACTTTTTCTTTGAGATATAACAAGTCCTAAAAGAGTAAAAACAGTACCAATAACAGCAAGTGAAGTAAATCTTTCATCTAGTATAATAAAGGCAGTAACAATAGTAACAACAGGCTGAATATAAATGTATATACAAGTTTTAACAGCTCCTAATATTTTGACAGCATAGTTCCAAGTTACAAAACATATACCAGATGCTAAAAAGCCTAAAAATAAAATATTGCCTAAATAGATTTTGTTGCTAAATTGACTTAAATCAAAGTTAAAGTGAAAAACAGGCAACAATGGCAACATAAAAACAAGAGCGTACAAAAATATTCGTCTAGTTACTTGAACTGTGTTGTATCCGTAAGAGCTTATTTTTTTTGTAATTACTGAATAAAATGACCAAACTATGGCTGATAGTAGGGCAAGTATGTCACCTGTTGGATTTAGTTTTACATCGTTTCCATTAAAGCTAATCAAAAATATACCAACTATAGCTAAAATAAAACCAATAAAAAAGTTTGATTTTAACTTATCACTTTCTTTCAAAAATATACGAGATATTATTCCAGTAAAAAATGGTACAGTTGAAACAATAACAGCAACATTTGATGCCATTGTGTATGTAAGAGCAATATTTTCTAGTAGATAGTATAATGTAACGCCACTAATTCCTGCCCCTATAAACAATAACTCTCTTTTTTTCTCTTTGATGGGTAAAAAGTGAGGATAAAGTATAAACAGTAAAATGAGAGCTATTACAAATCTGTAGAATAAAATTTCTACTGGCTTAAATACATCTAAAAGTATTTTAGTAGATATAAAAGTTGTTCCCCACACTACAACAGTAAATAATGCTGTAATGTGGCCTATAGTATTTTTAGTATTCATATTTTCACCTTAATTTAGTTTAAAATGGTTTTTATTGAAATCAATTATTCCGTCAGCTCGCATTGAACTAATTTCTTTTGACAATGCACTTCTGTCTACTGATAGATAGTCAGCTAGTTGTTGTCTGTTAAAAGGAATATCAAATTCGCTATTTTTAGCTTTTTGTGATTGTTGTGAAAGGTAAGTCATAACTTTGTTTCGTATAGTTCTTTGTGACATAGCCTCTAACTTATTTGTAAGCATAAAATTTTTGTTAGCCAAAACAAAAAGAAGGTTTTTAATTAATCCCATATTAATTATACTATCAATATCAATTTCCAGTATTGTACTATTTTTTATGGCTTCAACACTAACTTGTATTGGTATATTTTTAAGGCAAGCATAGGTTTCACCAAACAATTCGCCAACACCTATTTCTGTTAGTATACTTGTGTTGCCCCAATAATCTTCCTTTATAATGTGAACCTTTCCTTCAACTACAACATTGAGGCAAGGCATACTATCACCACGATGATAAATATAATTTCCTTTTTCATAAGTTTTTTCTTTTATATTTAAAGATTTAATTATTTCATCAGCATTAGCTATTCCATTAAATAATTGAGATTTTTTTAAAATTTCAGCATATTTTTTCATATTAATCACCTTTTGTTGCAAATACAACAGACTTTATAATTTAATTATATTATAATAAGAGCATAAATTCAAGGAGGAAAAGAAAATGATTAGAAGAATTATTCATATAGATAGTGAAAAATGTAATGGTTGTGGTGCTTGTGCATCAGCTTGTCACGAAGGTGCTATTGGTATGGTTGATGGTAAGGCTGTTTTGCTTAGAGATGATTATTGTGATGGATTGGGAGATTGTTTGCCAACTTGTCCTACTAATGCAATTTCATTTGTTGAAAGAGAGGCTTTACCTTATGATGAGGTAGCAGTTAAAGAAAATATGGCTAAGAATAAAACTGGTTTTGTCTGTCCAGGCTCTATGGCAAAGGCTATTAATAGAGAAAGTGAAAAAATTGAAATTAATAAAGAGGAAATTTCTATTTCTAGTCAGCTTAGACAGTGGCCAGTGCAAATTAAACTTGTTCCTATTAATGCCCCATATTTTAATAATGCTAATTTGTTAATTGCTGCTGATTGTACTGCTTATGCTTATGGTAATTTTCATAACGACTTTATGAAAAATAAGGTTACTCTTATTGGTTGCCCAAAACTTGATGATATTGATTATGCTGAAAAGCTTACTGAAATTATTAGAAATAATGATATTAAGAGTGTCACTGTAGTAAGAATGGAAGTCCCTTGTTGTGGTGGTATTGAAAATGCTGTAAAAAGAGCTTTAATGGATAGTGGTAAGTTTTTACCTTGGAATGTAGTTACTATTTCTACTGATGGTAAAATTTTAGATTAGGAAGAAAATTATTGGGTAGGTAATATAAGACATATACTTCCCCTAGAAGTGGAGCTAGGTGGTTATTCTTAGTATATTTGTAATTACTGCGAATGGGTTATTTGTAGGGGCGAGCATTGCTCGTCCTTTAATAGTTACGAATAATTATCATAGGGGCGATTATCAGCATTTTTACTACGCAAAAACAAATCCTTTGGATTTGCCGATAAATCTTTCGGTGCAATCTGTTCGCCCCTACAATTAAGGTGTACTTTTGTATATTTAATTATATGCGGGTCAATATCGTTTACCTTCCCTTATAGGGAAGGTGACAATCGGAGATTGACGGAAGGGTTTCCAACAATAGAAATACAACTAAGGACGAGCAATGCTCGCCCCTACAAATAAACATTTATATTTATTTATTTATTTATTTATTTATTATTTACTAATTCTGTATGTGTGTACCATTTACCTTCCCTCATAGGGAAGGTGGCAATCGAAGATTGACGGAAGGGTTTCCAGTATTACCTATTATTTGAAGATAGAACCCCCTCAATCACTTTACAAGTACAGCCTAAGAGTGTCGATTATTCGGCACTCTTTTTTGCATCAAAAAAGGAGTTGCTACATTGTAACAACTCCACATTAAATCAATTATTTAGCAACAATATTACAAATTCTACCAGGAACATAAATTTCTTTAACAATGTTACCAGTAATCTTGTCACCAAGAGCTTCCTTAGCAGCAGCAAGAACAGTATCCTTATCTGCATCAGCAGCTACAGTAATATTTGCTCTAACCTTACCATTAAGCTGAACGGCAATATTAACAGAATCTTCTACAAGTTTAGATTCATCGCAAGTTGGCCAAGTTGAACGGAAAACAGATTCCTTATGACCAATAACTTCCCAAATTTCCTCAGCAATATGAGGAGCAAATGGTGAAAGAAGAACAGCAAGAGCGTCAAGTGATGACTGGTCAACACCATTAGACTCCTTAGCAGCAGCAATAAGCTTGTTAGTAAATTCCATAAAACCAGAAATAACAGTATTAAGAGTAAGAGCCTCAAGTCTATTAGTGATTTCATAAATCATCTTGTTCTTAGCTTTTTCAAGGGCTGGAGTAGGGTCGATAATCTTATCCTTATATTCATCAACAAACTTCCAAACCTTATTAAGGTATCTATAAACACCATCAATACCATTATCGTCCCATTCAGAGTCTAACTCAGGTGGTCCAATAAATAATTCGTACATTCTTAATGAGTCGCAACCATAGTTTTCAACTGTTTCATCAGGAGAAACTACATTACCCTTGTTTTTACTCATCTTAGCACCATCTTTTGTAATCATACCCTGATTAAACAATCTCTTAAATGGTTCATCAAAGTCAACTACTCCAATATCGTGTAAGAACTTAGTGTAAAATCTAGCATAAAGTAAGTGGAGAACTGCGTGCTCAACACCACCAACATACATATCAACAGGCATCCACTTCTTAAGAGCTTCCTTGCTTGCAAGTTCCTTATCATTGTGGTTATCTGTATATCTTAAGAAATACCAAGAAGAACCAGCCCACTGAGGCATTGTGTTAGTTTCTCTCTTAGCAGGGCCACCACAGCAAGGGCACTTAACATTTACCCAATCTTCAATAGCAGCAAGTGGAGATTCGCCAGTATCAGTTGGCTTGTAGCTTTCAACATTAGGAAGAATAACTGGTAAATCTTCCTCTGGAACAGGAACTACGCCACACTTTTCACAGTGGATAAGAGGAATAGGCTCGCCCCAATATCTCTGTCTTGAGAATACCCAGTCACGAAGTTTATAGTTTACAGTCTTTTTACCAAAGCCTTTTTCTTCCATATAATCTGGAACTTTAGCCTTAGCTTCTTCAGACTTCATACCGTTAAACTCACCAGAATTAATCATAATACCAGGTTCAGTATAAGCCTCTGTTAATTCAGCTTCCTTACCGTCCTTACTAATAACCTGAATAATAGGTAAGTCAAACTTCTTAGCAAATTCAAAATCTCTATCATCGTGGGCAGGTACACACATAATTGCACCAGTACCGTAATCAGCTAAAACATAGTCAGAAACCCAAATAGGAGTTTTAGCACCATTTAATGGGTTGATACCATAAGAACCAGTAAATACACCAGTCTTTTCCTTGTCTGTCATTCTTGATACATTAGACTTTGTACTTGCATCATAAATATACTTTTCCATTGCTTCTTTATTTTCTGGAGTAGTAATATCCTTAATAATAGCGTGCTCTGGAGCAAGTACCATAAATGTTGCACCGTAGAGAGTATCTGGTCTAGTAGTGTAAACCTTAATTGACTTGTCAGTGCCATCAACTGGGAAGTCGATTTCTGCACCATAGCTTCTGCCAATCCAGTCAGTCTGCATCTTCTTAACCTTTGATGGCCATTCAAGTTTGTCAAGGTCATTTAATAATCTTTCAGCATACTTAGTAATTCTAAGCATCCACTGTCTTAAATTCTTCTTTGTTACCTGAGAACCACAACGGTCACAAACACCGTTAGTAGCTTCTTCGTTAGCTAAAACGCACTTACAGCTAGGACACCAGTTAAGAGGCATTTCCTTTTCGTAAGCAAGACCATTTTTAAACATCTGAATAAATATCCACTGAGTCCACTTATAGTAGTTAGGGTCAGTAGTATTAATTTCTCTATCCCAATCATAAATTGCAGCAATATCATTAACCTGTCTTTTAATGTTAGAAATACTCTTCTGAGTAGCAACAGATGGGTGAGTACCTGTCTTAATAGCATAGTTTTCAGCAGGTAAACCGAAAGCATCCCAGCCCATTGGGTGAAGAATTTCGTAACCCTGTAAAAGTTTGTATCTGCTGACAACATCAGAAAGAACATAACCTCTCCAGTGACCTACATGTAAACCATTGCCTGATGGATATGGGAACATATCAAGGCAGTAATATTTAGGCTTGTCAGTGTTAGTAGGATTAACGGGTTCCTTTTCCCATCTGGCACGCCATTTTTTTTCAATTTCTTTATAATTGTATTTTGTGCTCATTTAATATTTCCTCCATAGTAATATTAATTAAATATTATACACCTTAATAGAGGAAAATTCAAGCATTATTGTAATTTTTAGTTGTTATATGTAAAAGCAGTATTTAACATAATATTAAATACTGCTATAAATATTACACTTGTCTAATTTTAGGTTCAACAGATTCAGGTCTTGGATTGTGAGTTTGGTTTTGATTTACTGGTTTTACACTTTGGGTTACATTGTTAAATTTTTCAAGGTTTTTCTTTTCATTTAATTCCATTTCTTTATCTTTATCCATAATATCACCTCATAAATATTATGGATAAATAGAGAATAATTATTTGTATAATTTTATATAAATTTAATAACACACTATAATATAAAATTTTACAAAGTAAAAAAATATTATTCTGCTAAAAAAGCGTTTAAAACATTTAATGTCTTATCATTGTTATCTGGCATAGGTACAAAGCCAACATAACACCCCTTATCTTGATATAGGTTATACTTTTTTAATAATGATGATTTACTAATATCTATAGCCATTGGCTTATTTTCTTTTGAGTAAGGGTCAATAGCATACATTATTCTACCTTCATTATCTAATTTATTAATTACATCTTGTGATAAATAGTCACTTAAAGGCGTCATATATTCAGCATCAATAAACATTTGCACTTTTTCTTTATCACTCATAAGTAAATGAAATTGTGCATTATAGATATAAGTATTAAACTTTTGATTTAATTCAGCCTCAACCATTACATCGGTGCTGTCAGCGTAAAAACTTTCTATATCAACAGTATATTTTTTGGGGTCTAAATTAAATTCTGTATTAAGCTCTGATGTAAGACTTTCAATGTCCTCCATTGACAAAAATTGGTCATACATTGCCACACCACAATAAAGGTCAGGGTGGGGCTTAATAAAAATAGTATAAATAAGTGAAGCAATTATACCTATTACAAATATAACCATAAATATGTGTAATTTATAGTATATCCATATATGTTCAATTTTGCCTTTAGTATCTAAATCTTTGTATGTCATTTTATTCCTCCAATTTTTGTGATGATATTTTTTCAATTCCTCTAGGAAGTGCATCTTTAGCTGTACCCCAAGGGGCATCTTTGTAGTTATGGTCAAATTTATTTATAAAATGATTAATTTCACTTTCTAGCCTTTTTATGTTTTCAAGTTCTAAGGGAGTTATTATATTTATAAACTCTTTATATTCAGCATTATTTAACTTTTTATCTGCCATATCTACAAGTGTTGCAAAATGATTGATACAAAAGCCTTTTGAATTTTTAACCTTTTCTTTTAGCTCATTATCTTTTTTCCACATATAAAAAAATGTATCAAAATACCTGTCCATACTTGATTTTATTTTATTGCAAATATAACAGCTTTCTGCTATATTATTTATGTAAGGTGTGACTTTGTTTTCTGAAGTTTTAGAGAATAAACTTTTCTTTTTGCTAGAAATTAAGCTATTTGAAAGGCTTTCAATATCAGCATTTATTTTTTGAATATGACTTTGTACCATTAAGGCTAAACCTAGTCTATTTTGCTTGTTATACATCATTGAATAATGGTTTTGACAAAAGCCAATTTTATCTGTTTCCATACGAATGTTATCGTCCATATATGATGAACCTAGCATATAGTCAAGAGTTTCTTTTTCAAGCCTATTGTACATATTGCAGAAAGGACATTCTCCACCTTCCTCAAATCCATCATTAACAGGAATAGTATATATCTGTTCTTTCATTTATATCACCTCAATGTGATTATAACATTAATGAGTAAAAATTGAAAGGAAAATACAATGAAATATTCAGAACTTAACAATAGATTAACAATTACTGATTTAGAGTCCTTTAATATAGAAGAAATATTGGAATGTGGTCAGTGCTTTAGATTTGAAAAAATTGATGACTTAGAATATAAAATTGTTGCTATGGGTAAGGTGCTTAATATTAAGCAAAGTGGCAGTACAGTTGAAATGTATCCTTGCACTGTGGCAGATTTTGAAAATATATGGTTTAATTATTTTGATATGTCAACAGATTACAATGTCATTAAGTTGGAGCTTGCTAATAGTGATAATATAATGAAAAAAGCCGTTGAATATGCTGGCGGAATAAGATTATTAAATCAAGAACCTTATGAGTGCCTTTTGAGCTTTATTATTTCTCAAAACAATAATATTCCTAGAATAAAAGGTATAATAAGCAGAATGGCAGAAAAATATGGTAAAAAAGTTGGTGATGATTATTTATTTCCAACATTAGGGGAGCTTAATGTTGCTACAGAGGAAGATTTGTTTGCGTTAAGAATGGGATTTAGAGCAAAGTACATAAGAGATTGCTTAGATAAACTCTCATCTGGAGAAGTTGATTTAAGCATTACTGATACTTTATCAACTGATGAACTTTTGAAATTACTTCTTAAAATAAAGGGTGTTGGTCAAAAGGTAGCAGATTGTTCAATGCTTTTTTCAATGGGCAGGAGAGAGGTTTTTCCTACTGATGTGTGGGTAAAAAGAGTAATGGAGCATTTGTATTTTAACGGTGAAGATACTAATATTAAAGTAATACACGCCTTTGCTAAAGAAAAGTGGGGAGATTTAGCTGGCTATGCACAACAATATTTGTTCTATTATGCAAGAAGTTTGAAAATAGGAACAGATAAGGAGAAAAAATAATGTTAGGAACGATTGTAAATGCTGTTTCAATTATTGTAGGTGCATTTCTAGGCTTAATAATAAAGGGAAGATTTAACAAAAGGCTTCAAGACATAACTAATCAGGCGACTAGCCTTGCTGTAATTATTGTGGGACTTTCAACGGCTTTCAAAAGAATGTTATTTGAACCTTGCAATTCAGTTTTGTTTGTTGCAAGCCTTGTAATAGGTGGCATAATTGGAACTTTAATAGATATTGAAGGAAAGATGAAAAAAATAGGCGACTTTATAGAAAGTAAGTGCAAGGGTGGAGAAGGTGCAATATCAAAATCATTTGTAGCTGCAAGTATATTATATTGCACAGGCAGTATGGCTATTATGGGGTCAATTGAAAGTGGAATTAATCACGATTACGCAATACTTTTCACTAAAAGTATTATGGACGGATTTTATTCTGTTATTTTTGCATCAACTCTTGGAATTGGTGTTGCTTTTTCTGCTGTGTCTGTGTTTTTATATCAGGGTACAATAACTATTCTTGCTGGTTTTGCCCAGCCTTATTTAACAGGAGATATTATGAGAGAGATTTCTCTTGTAGGTGGCATTTTAATTGCAGGAATAGGTATAGATATGTTAGGTATTAGGAAAATTAATGTTGGTAATCTTCTTCCTGCTGTAGTTGTTCCAGTAATTTATTATGGCATAATATATTTAATTAATTGATTTAATTATAAATAAAACTCGTAAAAAAAATTATTATAAACAGTTGACAAATTTTAGTTGTTGTGGTATATTATGAATATAGGTTAGCACTCGATATAAATGAGTGCTAACAAATGGAGATTTTGAAATTTATTTATGTTAATATTCAAGGAGGAATTGTATTATGAGTTTAAGACCATTAGGTGACAGAGTTGTATTAAAGCAGTTAGAAGCTGAAGAAACTACTAAGGGTGGTATTATTCTTACTACTCAGTCTAAGGAAAAGCCACAGGATGCTGAGGTAATCGCTGTTGGTCCTGGTGCTGTTGTTGACGGTAAGGTAGTTCCTATGGAAATTAAGGTTGGCGAAAAGGTTATTTATTCTAAGTATGCCGGCACTGAGGTTAAGCTTGATGGTGAAGAATACATCATTGTTAAGCAGGGCGATATTCTTGCTGTTGTAGAGTAATTTATAATATAATTGTTGATAAATTTAGGAGGTAAGTTGTATTATGGCAAAGCAGATTAAATATGGTGTTGAAGCTAGAAAGGCTTTAGAAAACGGTGTAAATCAGTTAGCTGATACTGTAAAGGTTACTTTAGGACCTAAGGGTAGAAATGTAGTTCTTGACAAGAAGTTTGGTACTCCACTTATTACTAATGATGGTGTTACTATTGCTAAGGATGTTGAACTTGAAGACCCATTTGAGAATATGGGTGCTCAGCTTGTTAAGGAAGTTGCAACTAAGACTAATGATGTTGCTGGTGATGGTACTACTACAGCTACAGTTCTTGCTCAGGCTATGATTCAGGAAGGTCTTAAGAACATTGCTGCTGGTGCTAACCCTATTATCTTAAGAAAGGGTATGGCTAAGGCTACTGATGCAGCTGTTGAAAAGATTAAGACTTTAAGCCAGAAGGTTGCTGGTAAGGAACATATTGCTATGATTGCTTCTATTTCTGCTGCTGATGAAGAAGTTGGTAATATGATTGCTGATGCTATGGAAAAGGTTTCTAATGATGGTGTTATTACTGTTGAAGAATCTAAGACTATGAAGACTGAACTTGACCTTGTAGAAGGTATGCAGTTTGATAGAGGTTATTTATCAGCTTATATGTCAACTGATATGGATAAGATGGTTGCTAACCTTGACAATCCATATATCCTTATTACTGACAAGAAAATTTCTAACATTCAGGAAATTTTACCAATTCTTGAACAGATTGTTCAGTCTGGTAGTAAACTTTTAATTATTGCTGAAGATGTAGAGGGTGAGGCTCTTACTACATTAATCGTTAATAAGTTAAGAGGTACTTTCAACTGTGTAGCTGTTAAGGCTCCTGGTTTTGGCGACAGAAGAAAGGAAATGTTAAAGGATATTGCTACTCTTACTGGTGGTACTGTTATTTCAAGCGAATTAGGCTTAGAATTAAAGGAAACTACAATGGATATGCTTGGTAAGGCTAAGAGCGTTACTGTTAGCAAGGAAAATACAATTATTGTTGACGGTGCTGGTGACAAGGATGAAATTGCTGCTAGAGTAGGTCAGATTAAGGCTCAGATTGAAGACACAACTTCTGAATTTGATAAGGAAAAATTACAGGAAAGACTTGCTAAGTTAGCTGGTGGTGTTGCTGTAATTAAGGTTGGTGCTGCTTCTGAAATGGAATTAAAGGAAAAGAAGCTCCGTATGGAAGATGCTCTTGCTGCTACTAAGGCTGCAGTTGAAGAAGGTATCATCTGTGGTGGTGGTTCTGCTTATATCCACTGTATTAGTGCAGTTGAAGAAGCTACTAAGAACCTTGAAGGTGATGAAAAGACTGGTGCTAGTATCATATTAAAGGCACTTGAAGCTCCACTTCGTCAGATTAGTGCTAATGCTGGTCTTGAGGGTGCAGTAATTATCAATAATGTTAAGGATAGCAAGGACGGTTATGGTTTCAATGCTCTTACTGAAGAATATGTAAATATGTTTGAAGCTGGTATTATTGACCCAACTAAGGTTACTAGAAGTGCTTTACAGAACGCTAATAGTGTTGCTTCAACTATTCTTACTACTGAATCTGTTGTTGCAGATATTAAAGAGCCAGAGCCAGCTATGCCAGCAGGTGGTGCAGGAATGGGTATGATGTAATCACTTTTTGAATTAAGTGATTGAGTAGTTTTGTTTATTGATAATATACAAAAAAATAAAAATTGATTATATAATAAGTGGTAGGATTTTATCTTATCACTTATTATTGTATAAGGAGGAAAATAAATGCCATTTATTAACACTAAAATAAATACAACATTAACAAAAGAAAAAAGAGATACTATTAAGAGTAAGTTAGGTCAAGCAATTACAGCAATACCAGGAAAAAGTGAAGCCTGGCTTATGGTAGGTTTTGAAGAAAATGTACCTTTATATTTTAAGGGTAGCGATGATGGTTTAATTGCTTTTGTTGAAGTTAAGGTTTATGGTAAAGCAAGCAAAGATGCTTTTAATAATCTTACTGTTAAGATATGCAAAATATATAATGAGGAGCTTAATATTGACCCAGCTAAAATATATATTAAGTATGAAGAAGTTGAAAATTGGGGCTGGAATGGTAGTAATTTTTAAAAAAGATGGCACAGTCCATCTTTTTTTAATTAAATACAAATTGTACTAAAAGCATATAGCAAATTGTTCCACCAGCAATTGATAAAAGCATTTGTCTTTTATATAGATGAAGGCAAATAACAAGAATAATTGAAATAGCCTCGGGTATACCGTGAGTACCACCTAAAATACTTAAATTTTTTAAGCAATATACAACAAGCATACCAAATACTGCACCAGGAAGAACTTTGCCTAAATATTGTATGTATTTTGGTGTAGGTTTGCCAGCAGGAAATACTATAAAAGGAAGAAATCTAGTAATCATAGTGCCTAAGACAACCATTCCTATAGTAATAATTTGTTGAGTTAATGTCATTACAATTCCTCCTTATCTAATGTCTTTCTGCCTAAGGTGAGCAGGGCAATAATACCAATCATTGCAGGAATAATAAAGTTATTTGCTCCAAAGGCAATAAGGCATATTACTGATACTACAATTCCTATAATAGAGTTAATATGTTTTTTATCCTTTAACCATTGTTCCATAAAAATAACAACAAACATAGCTGTCATAACAAAATCTAATCCCTTTGTATTAAACTTAATAAGTGAACCACATATACCGCCTAATGTTGCACCCAAAACCCAGTAAAAATGATTAAGAAAAGTAACAAAGAACATAAACCAACTTTTATCCACATCTTTAGGAATATTTGCTGTGTAGTTAATAGAAAAACTTTCGTCACACATACCAAATATCAAGTATAACTTCTTCCAGCCAGTCCCTTTATATTTATCAAGCATAGCTATACCGTAGAATAAGTGTCTTGCATTAATCATTAGAGCCATTGCAAGGGCTTGAATAGGGTTAAAAGCTCCTAACAACATATTAACTGTTATAAATTCTATAGAACCTGCAAAAATAACTAGGCTCATAACCATAGGATACCAAAAACTAAAGCCAGACACATTCATATAAATGCCGTAAGTTAGTCCTAAAAACCAAAAGCCAGCAAAAATAGGAATAGTGTGGGGAAAAGCAGCTTTAAATGCTTTTGTTATCTTATTTTTATTCATAAATATTACACTCCAGTCGCATTTTTTAACATAAAAAAGAGGGCTGTATAAACAGCCCCCTAAATTTATATTAAGCTAATATATCAAATACAAATTAGTTGTTTTCAGCAGCTAACTTCTTGTAACCTTCAAGTCTTCTCTTAGCATCAGCAGCACACTTATCGAATAACTCTTCAGCTACATCTGGGAATGCCTTAACAAGTGAAGTATATCTTACTTCGCCCTTAATGAATTCCTTGAAGTCACCAGTAGGTTCCTTAGAATCTAATGTGAATACTTCACCAACTGGATTGTATCTGTATAACTGCCAGTAACCGCAGTCAACAGCCTTCTTAGCTTCAAGATGGAAGTTAGTTCTTAAACCGTGGTTGATACAAGGAGCGTATGCAATGATTAATGATGGACCGTGGTAAGCTTCAGCTTCCTTAAGAGCCTTCATTAACTGTGCCTTATCAGCACCCATACAAACCTGAGCAACATATACATAACCGTAGCTCTTAGCAATCATACCTAAGTCCTTCTTACGAACTCTCTTACCAGAAGCAGCAAACTTAGCGATTGCAGCAGTAGGAGTAGCCTTAGAAGCCTGACCACCAGTGTTAGAGTAAACTTCTGTATCGAATACGAATACATTTACATCTTCACCAGAAGCTAATACATGGTCAACACCGCCGAAGCCGATGTCGTAAGCCCAACCGTCACCACCGAAAATCCACTGGCTCTTCTTAACTAACATATCCTTGTGAGCAAGTACATACTTGCAATCATCACAATCAGGATTTGCAGCTTCGATAGCAGCAACTAAAGCTGCTGAAGTAGCCTTAGACTCTTCGCCGTCAAACATAGTATCTAACCAAGCCTGAGCAGCTGTCTTAACATCACCCTCTGGAGCATTAGCAACAATGTTAGTTACCTTTTCAGCAAGTAACTCTCTCTGCTGCTTAACACCAGTGTACATACCATAACCAAATTCAGCATTATCCTCGAATAATGAGTTACACCAAGCTGGACCGTGGCCATCAGCATTAGTAGTGTAAGGAGTAGAAGGTGCAGAACCACCCCAGATTGAAGAACAACCTGTAGCATTAGCAATGTACATTCTATCACCGAATAACTGAGTAATTAATCTAGCGTAAGCTGTTTCAGCACAACCGCCACAAGAACCTGAGAATTCAAGTAATGGCTGCTGGAACTGAGAACCCTTAACAGAGTACTTATCCTCTGGGTTAGCCTTTGGAGCAAGAGCGATAGCATAATCCCAAGCTTCAACCTGGTCTCTAGCATCATCAATAGGAACCATCTTAAGTGGGTCACTCTTACCAGCTAATGGACAAGATGCGATACAGTTACCACAACCTGTACAGTCCATAATATCTACCTGCATTACATAGTTGTAACCAGCTTCCTTACCCTTACCAGCAACAGACTTTAATGAAGCTGGAGCGTTCTTAGCTTCTTCCTCAGTTAAAAGGAATGGTCTAATACAAGCGTGAGGACATACGAAAGCACACTGGTTACACTGGATACAGCTTGTTGGGTCCCAAGTAGGAACATTAATAGCAATACCTCTCTTTTCGTAAGCAGCAGTACCGTGCTCGAATGTACCATCTTCAATACCCTTGAATGCAGATACAGGAAGAGTATCACCCTTCTGAGCGTTCATTACATCAACAATGTTCTTGATGAAATCTGGTCTTTCAGAAGTTGCAGCAGCAGGAGCATCCTGTGCATCAGCCCAGCTAGCTGGGATTTCAACCTTGTGGAAACCAGTAGAACCAGCATCAACAGCAGCGTAGTTCATATTAACAATCTTTTCACCCTTCTTGCCGTAAGACTTAACGATGAATTCCTTCATATACTTAATAGCATCATCCTTAGGAATGATTTCAGTAATCATAAAGAAAGCAGACTGAAGAACCATATTAAACTTGCTACCTAAACCAAGTTCAGCACCAATCTTAACAGCGTTGATTGTGTAGAAGTTAATATTCTTAGTAGCTAAATCTCTCTTAACATTAGCTGGTAAATGAGTATCTAATTCCTCATCAGACCAAATAGTGTTTAATAAGAAGCTACCGCCATCCTTTAAGTTAGATGTCATATCATACTTATTTAAGTAAGACTGCTGATGACAAGCAACGAAGTCAGCTGTATCAATAAGATATGGTGAACGAATAGGCTTGTGACCAAATCTTAAGTGAGAATTAGTGATACCACCAGACTTCTTAGAGTCATAAGCAAAGTATGCCTGAGCATACATATCAGTGTGGTCACCGATAATCTTGATAGAGTTCTTATTAGCACCTACAGTACCATCAGAACCAAGACCCCAGAATAAGCAGTTCTTAGTACCAGCTGGAGTAACATCAACAGCAGCACCTCTCTTTAATGAATGACCAGTAACATCATCATTAATAGCTAAAGTAAAGCCATTCTTTGGAGCATCTAAATCAAGGTTTTCGTAAACAGCAATAATATCAGCAGGAGTAGTATCCTTAGAACCAAGACCAAATCTACCACCAACGATAACAGGTGTTCTGTCGCTGTGGAAGAATGCAGTACATACATCCTGATATAAAGGTTCGCCTAAAGAACCAGGTTCCTTAGTTCTGTCAAGAACAGCAATCTTCTTAACTGTAGCAGGGATTGCTTCTAATAACTTCTCAGGAACGAATGGTCTGAATAAGTGAACATTAACAAGACCAACCTTCTCGCCCTTAGCAGCAAGATAGTCAATAGTACCTGAAATAGTATCACAGATAGAACCCATAGCGATGATAACCTTTTCAGCATCAGGAGCACCATAGTAGTTAAATAACTTGTAATCTCTACCAGTAAGCTTATTGATTTCGCCCATATATTCTTCAACGATAGCTGGAGTAGCATCGTAGTATGGGTTACAAGATTCACGAGCCTGGAAGAAAATATCAGGGTTCTGAGCAGTACCTCTAGTGCAAGGATGCTCTGGATTAAGAGCGTGCTCTTTAAATTCCTTAACCTTGTCCATATCTACAAGCTTAGCAAGGTCAGCATAGTCAAGAACCTCAATCTTCTGAATTTCGTGAGAAGTTCTGAAACCATCGAAGAAGTGAAGGAAAGGAACCTTAGCCTTGATAGTTGAAAGGTGAGCAACAGCACCTAAATCCATAACTTCCTGAACAGAAGAAGAAGCTAACATAGCAAAACCTGTCTGACGACAAGCCATAACATCAGAATGGTCGCCAAAAATGTTAAGAGCGTGGCTAGCTAAACAACGAGCACTAACGTGGAGTACACATGGAAGTAACTCACCAGCAATCTTGTACATATTAGGGATCATAAGGAGTAAGCCCTGAGATGCAGTGTATGTAGTAGTTAAAGCACCAGATGCTAATGAACCGTGAACAGTACCAGCAGCACCAGCTTCAGACTGCATTTCAACAACCTTTACTGTCTGACCAAAAATATTCTTCTTTCCCTTAGCTGCCCATTCATCAACATGTTCAGCCATAGGAGAGGATGGTGTAATAGGATAAATACCAGCAACTTCAGTAAAAGCGTAAGATACTTCAGCTGCTGCCTGGTTACCATCCATAGTTTTCATAACCTTTGACATTTTAAAATCCTCCTTAATTAAGAATTAAATTGTGGGTGGTTAGCCCTTTTTAGTAAATAAATATAATGCAGGTCGCAAAATATTCTATCATTATTATAACAAGTTTTGACGAATTAGTAAACATTAAATTTAAAATTTTTTATGAAAATTTTTTTTATTAAAAAAATATCCTATATATATTTGACTTAAGCTTAAAAGTAGTTTACAATATTAACTTAGTGGATATTATAAGATAATAAAATAAGAAATTGATTTTGGTGTAGTTTTGCATCAATAGATAAAGAGGTTTATATGGCTAATTATAAAATAGTAGAAAATGACATAATGGAAAAACTTAATTCATATTTTATGACTGAATTTCGCTTTTTATATGAAGATATAAATATAACAGGTAAAAATGTTATAATTAAGTATATTTCATCATTTTTTAGAAAATGGTATTATTCAACATTTATAGAAGACACAGTTATTACTCCTTCATATATTGCAAAATATGCAAGTAAAGAGGATAATATTTATCCTGTTTTAAAGTGTAAGGCTGTTAGCCGAATTGTTAATTATGAGATTAACTGTCTTAAATATACCTTAGATAATCACCCAATGTGTGTTGATTTTAGAAAGGTTGTTAGATATTTTAACAAAGGCGTGCATTTAGATGATGATTTACAAATGGATTTTGCTGATATTAAAAAAATAGGAGATATTTCTTCCTATGATATGGAATATATTTCATATTTAATAATGTTAGCTATTGATTTGAACTTTGTTGAAAAAATGCCGTCTTTGGGTGTTACTATGTATTGTGCGTCTAAAAAGGCTAGAGAATTGAGTAATGTCAGCAATAGAGAACTTTTAAATCAATTGGTTGATACTGCTTTTAAAATTGCTGCAACTTATTTAAGTGATGATTTTTTAGGCGAAAAATATATTGTTTCAAGTGAAAAGGTTAAAGAGTGGATTAAAAATCCAATTCCTGTGGATAAAATTTTTGAAAACACTTATGGCGAACTTGCTATTGAAATGTCAGACTCATTTTTAGTGGATAATATGGACGAAATGGAAAGGCATATTATGGCTAAGGCTTATGCTAGGGGTGTGATAATTGATAGATGGTTATTAACACCTTTTAGCTATTATTTTAAATTTATAGATTTAACATATATGTTTGAATATTCATTCTATGATGAAATGATGTTTTTAATTAACGCATCAATAGTAGCAGAAGAAACTGGTGATGAGTCTGCTTTTGAAACGGCTGTTTACTCTCCTTGCACAATTTTTGGCACTACTAATTTAGGTAAAGAATATTTTGAATTGCCAATTGATGAAAATGTGCCAGAGTTGTTTAGGAAAATGTCAGCTGATGAAATTTTTGAAGGCGTTGCTTATGATTTAGACGATGTAAAAGAAAAGATTATGAAAATTTATGAGCCTGACTTAACTATATATACTCTTGAAGTAAGTGATAACAAGAGTAATCGTAAATTTTCAATGAATGTCAGAGATGATATGACTCTTGATGTTCTTAATGCAAATATTGCAAATGCTTTTAAAACTTCTTTTATTATTTGTCAAAGCTATAGATTTTATAAATTGCCAGAGAGTCCTTTTACAGAATATACACCAGCGTTTATGGGATTGAGAGGTCCTCATACTGAAGATACAATGATAAAAAATGTACTTAATTTAGGTGAAAAATTTTATTACGAAATAGTAAAAGTCAATGAAGATGAAGAATTAGAAAGCAAGGTTTATACTATTAAACTTGAAGCAATTAATTCAAACCAAGAATAAATATTTTTTAGTTATATTTTATAATTTCTGAGCATATATACCTTTATTGGGAGGTAGTGTTATGTTCAGAAATTTTTTTATTGTAATTTTGGTACTAGCTTTAGTTGGCTGTGGAAATAAAAGCAACACTTTGCAAACAGGAATTGTAGGTGAAAATGAACCTATAACTAGGGCAGAGGTTGCTAGAATGGTAGCTCTTAATAATTATAATATAGAGGAAATTAATTCCCTTGAAAGAAAAATAACATTTAAAGATACAGACATAAATAAGTGGTATGATAAGTATATAAATGCGGCATATACTGCTAATTTGATTGCTGGTGTTGATAATGAAAATTTTGCACCTGATGAGTATTTATCTTTAAGACAAGCACAATTTTTGCTTGATAAAATTAAATCTGAAAATAGAGTGAAGTTGCAATATAGAACAGAGGATAAAGATAAACCTATACCTTATAATATATGGGTAACAGCTTTTGAAAAAGATATGAATACTGAAAAGTTAAAGACAGAAACTATTAAAGTGTATGCAGATAAAAACCAATGTAAAAAACTGGGAGATAATTTTGTTATAACTGATTTGGGACTTACATATTATGACGGCAACGAAAAGCTAACAAGTGCTAATGAAGTAAGTGCTATAGTCAATAATAGGGTTATAGTTGCATTAAAAAGCATTAATACTATTAATGAATTTGATAATCTTGAAGTTGTTGATGCTAATGACAAATATGTTAAAGTTAAGGTGCCAGGAGGTATAAGAAAATTTGAAATAAAAAATAATAATGCTGCTGTAGGTGATAAAATTAAAATTGTAATTGACAATAATGGTATATATAGTATACAATAAATATAAAAGGAAGTGATAGTATGCCACATATTAGTTTAAAAATGTACAAAGGCAGAACTAAAGAAGAAAAGGATAAAATAGCTAATGAACTTGCAGAGGTTTTAGTTAAAAATGGTGTAAAACCAACTGCCATATCTGTTAGTGTAACTGATTATGAGCCTGAGAATTGGAAAGAACAGGTTTATGATAAGGAAATAAGAGATAATAAGGATATATTTGTTGAGGCTGGGTATAAGATGTAATCCGTTTTTATATTGATAAATATAACAAAAGTACAAAATAAATTTAAAATGACATTTATATTGTTGAAATGTTAATTGTTATTAAAAAATTATAGTGAAATAGCTTAGTTGTCGTCAAAGCAGTGGGAGAAGGTAGGTGGCACAATATGAAGAAAAAGTATTTGGGACAGGCATTAGTAATGTTTCTTGTATTAGTTGGCGTTTTCTATATTATAGGTGTAATTGGCAATGCTATTGGAACAAAATGTGCCAAATCAGGTTGCTATAATAAGCGAGAAGCAAATAGCAGTTACTGCTATATACATAAACCTTCTGCGTATATAACATCAGCACATAATAATTTGTCTAAATCTGATAAATCTTCTGAGAGTGAATCTTCGAGCAATAAATCATATAGTAGTAGTTCCTCAAGTAGTAGTTCTTCAAAGTATTCAAATTCTTATTCTAGTAGTTACAGTAATAAGTCTGGAAGTACAGGAAGTTCATCATATAGTAGTGGAACAAAGAAGAATTCTGCTAGTAATAGTAGCACATACAAAAGCTCTACAGGTTCTAGTAATACATATAAAAGCTCTGGTAGTTCTAATAATACATATAAAAGTTCTGGAAGCACTAGTAGCACAAAAAAGAGCAATCCATACGCTTCTTATGATGATGGATATGATGATATTTATATGGACGGCGATTATGATGATGACAGATATAGTAGCGATAAGGACTATGCAGACGGTGTAGATGATGCAATAGATGAGCTTGGCGATGATTATTAAACATAGAAATATATATTAATTATAAAAATGTAAATTAGTATTAGACATAAGTTCTGCTTTTCGAAAAGGTATTGTTACTTTAATTTTGAAATAGGGCGGAGCTTATGTCTATATTTTTTGTAAAAAATATTTGGTGCAATTTTTGTAATTACACCAAATATTATAAAATTAGATTTTTTATCTTACATCTGTTATAGATTCAATTGTATAGCAACCTTTAGCCTTAATATCTTCAATGGCAGCCTTAACATCGTGAGAACGAACCTTTACTACCATTTCTAATTTGCCGTTTTCATTAAAGTTGCTGATATTTCTAATATCTATGTTGTGAGAAGCAAATATTTGAGTAATTTCAGCAAATACACCAGTTCTATCTGGAGTAGAAATTGCAATTCTAGTACCATCGGCTTTAACACCCATAATATCAATGAAAGCTCTAAATATATCTGTTCTTGTAATAATACCAACAAGATATTCGCCGTCAGTAACAGGCAATGAACTAATTCTGTTTTCTTTCATTAAAAGAGCTGCATCTTCAAGAAGGGCATTTTTGTCAATTTTGAAAATACCAGTCTTCATTATGTCTTTTACTTTTGTTTTGCTAAGTAAATAATTTATTTCATAGACGCTAAGTGATGTTGCACTTGAAGGGTTGACCTCTGCAAGTAACTTTTCTGTAACAAGACCTATAAGTTTATTGTCGCTATCAACAACTGGAAGCTGAGAATATCGTCCTTCCTGCATAAGCTGATAAGCCTTAGCCACAGAATAATCTGGTAAAACAACAGTAGGTCTTCTTGTCATTCTTTCTTGTACATACATAAAAAAAGCACCTCCCTAAATTTATTATATATTTATATTATTAATAATAGCACAATTTTTGCAAAAAATAAAGTAGTATTTATAATAATTGCTAAAAATTATGACCCAAATGTAAAAAAAGCTCATTAAATGTAAAAAAATATATTTTGTCTTGTAATGACAAAAAAAATGGTGTATACTATAAATAATGCGTTTCTATGCAAAAAATCAGAAGTTTTGTAATAAAATGTTTCGGAGGTTAAAAAATGAATTCTTCAGAGTTGTTAACAATAAACTGTATGAGAGTGCTTTCTGCTGAAGCTATTGAAAAAGCTAAGTCAGGTCATCCAGGTATTACTATGGGTGCTGCACCTATGGCTTATGAGCTTTGGGCAAAGCATTTAAAGCATAATCCTAGCAACCCTCAGTGGGTAAATAGAGATAGATTTGTTCTTTCTGCTGGTCACGGTTCTATGCTTTTATATTCTTTACTTCATCTTTTTGGCTATGGTCTTACAATTGACGATATTAAGAATTTCCGCCAGTTTGGCTCTAAGACTCCTGGTCACCCAGAATATAAGCATACTATAGGCGTTGATGCTAGTACTGGTCCTTTAGGTCAGGGTTTTGCTAATGCTGTAGGTATGGCTATGGCTGAGGCTCATCTTGCTGCTAAGTTTAATACAGAAGATTGCAAGATTGTTGACCACTATTCTTATGCACTTTGTGGTGATGGCTGTATGATGGAAGGTATTTCTTATGAAGCTGCATCACTTGCTGGTACACTTGGTTTAGGTAAGCTTATTGTTTTATATGATTCAAATAACATTACTATAGAAGGTTCTACTGATTTAGCCTTCACTGAAAATGTAAGAGCTAGATTTGAGGCTCTTAATTGGCATACACTTTTTGTTGAAGATGGTACAGATATTGATGCTATTGGCAAGGCTATTGAAGAAGCTAAGGCTGTAACTGACAAGCCAACACTTATTGAAATTAAGACAGTTATTGGTTATGGTTCTCCTAATAAGGCTGGTAGCAATGCTTCTCACGGTGCTCCTTTAGGTGAAGAAGAAGTTAAGGCTACTAAGGCTAATCTTGGCTGGAACTATGATGAAGAATTTTTTGTTCCTGAAGAAGTTAAGGCTAATATGGAAGAAGTTAAGGCTAATCTTGCTAAGGGCGAAGATGAGTGGAATAAGCTTTATGCAGATTATAAGGCTAAATATCCAGAACTTGCTAAGGAATATGAGGCTTGGCTTAATGATGACTTTGTAAGTGATTTAATAAATGATGATAGTTTCTGGTTAAATGAAGGCGAAATGGCAACAAGAGCTTGCTCAGAAAAGGTTTTAAATATGCTTTCAAAGAATATGCCTAATCTCTTTGGTGGTTCAGCTGACCTTTCACCATCTAACAAGTCTATAATGAAGGAAAGAGATTTCTTTACTAAGGATAATAGACTTGGTTCAAATATGCACTTTGGTATTAGAGAATTAGCTATGGCTGCTATTGCTAATGGTATGTATTACCACGGTGGTGTTAGACCATATATTGCAAGTTTCTTTGTATTTAGTGATTATATGAAGCCTGCTTTAAGGGTATCTGCTATTTCTGGTCTTCCAGTTATTAGCATTCTTACACACGATAGTATCGGTGTTGGTGAAGATGGTCCTACACATCAGCCAGTTGAACAGCTTTCAGCTTACAGAAGTACACCAAACTTTAATGTATGGAGACCTTGTGATATTAACGAGTCTGCTGCTGCTTGGTATAGTGCTGCAACTGAAAAAACTACTCCAACTGCTCTTGTATTTACAAGACAGAATACTAAGAATATTGGTATTGACGGTAGAGAAGCCTTAAAGGGTGGCTATGTAATAAGAGAGTCATTTAAGGAAACTCCAGATATTATCCTTATTGCAACAGGTTCTGAAGTTGGTCTTGTATACGATGCTTATGATGTATTAAAGGAAAAGGGTATTTCTGCTCAGGTTGTAAGTATGCCTTGCGTTGAAGTATTTGAAAGCCAGTCAGAAGAATATAAGAATTCTGTACTTCCTAAGAATGTAACTAAGAGAATAGTTGTTGAAGCATCATTTGATATGTCTTGGTATAGATATGTTGGTCTTGATGGAGAAATTATTGGTATGACTGAATTTGGTCAGTCTGCACCATATTCTGTTCTTTTCAAGCACTATGGCTTCACTGTTGACAATGTAGTTGACAAGGCTGTAAAACTTTTAAATAAGTAATATAAAAGGCGGAGGCGTACCTCCGCTTTTTGTGCTATTTTTAATCAAGGTGATAGATATGGATAAATTAAAAAAACAAATGGATTTTCTTATTGAAATATCTAAAATGAAAAGCATATATAGACAGTCTGTTTATTTTGAAAACGGACAGCTTAAAAGAGAAAATGATGCAGAGCATAGCTGGCATATGTGTATGTATGCTATGGTTTTAGATGAATACGCACCTAAGGGTACAGATATTTCTAAATGTATAAAAATGATGCTTATTCACGATTTAGTTGAGGTATATGCAGGAGATACTTATTTATATGATGAAAAAGGTAATATGGATAAGGCTAAAAGAGAGCAAGCTGCTGCTGAAAAGTTGTACGCAATGTTAGGTAAGCAGGGTGAAGACTTAAAGGCTTTGTGGTATGAATTTGAGGCAAATGAAAGTCTTGAATCTCAATTTGCTAATACTCTCGATAGACTTCAACCGTTGCTTTTGAATTATTTAACACAAGGGGCTAAGTGGAAAGAACATCAAGTACACATTTCTCAAGTTATTGAAAAAGGCAAGTGGAAAACAAGAAAAGTTGATGAAAGAATAAGAAAATTTGTATTGGATTTATTAAATGATAGTGTTGAAAAGGGCTATCTTCTTCCATAATAAGAGGTGACATAAATGAGTGAATTAGATAAGGTTGTAGACAAAGCTGAATTGCTTACAGAGGCTTTGCCTTATATAAGAGATTTCCGTAATAAAAAGGTTGTTATTAAATATGGTAGCCAAGTATTAAAGGATAAAAAGGTTGCAGAAAGTGTAATGGAAGATATAGTTCTTCTTAAACTTATTGGTATGCAACCAATTATTGTACATAGTGGCAGTAATGAAATTAATAAATGGCTTAAGGCTATTGGCAAGGATATTGAATATTATGATAACAGCAGAGTAACTGATAAAGAAACTATTGAAATTGTTGAAATGGTTCTTGGCAAAATCAACAAGGATTTAGTTCAGATGATAGAAAAGCACGGTGCTAAGGCTGTTGGTATATGTGGTAAGGATAGTGGAACAATAAGAGTGTCAAAGAAACTTGTAGAAGGCAAAGATATGGGTTACTTTGGTCAAATAGAAAGTATTAATACAGAGCTTATTGATGACCTTATTGATAGAGATTTTATACCAGTAATATCATCAATTGGTATAAGTGATGATTATGAAAGCTATAATTTAAAAGCTGATGATGTTGCAGGAGCTGTTGCTAAGGCTGTAAAGGCTGAAAAACTTTTATTCCTTGCAAGAGAAGATGGTATTCACCCAATTGGCGATAGCGAAGTGCCAAAGGCTATGCTTACTGTAAATGAAGCTAAAAAAATTGTTGAAAATGCTGCTCTTGATGTAGCAACTCTTAACAAACTTATTTGTGCTGTTGATGCAATTACTCACGGTGTTCATAGAGCACATATTGTAGATGGTTCTATTGAACATAGTGTTCTTTTGGAATTCTTTACTGTATTTGGTATTGGTACGGCTATTGTATCTAATGATAAGGAATTGTATCCTCACGAAACAGATTATAGAAAGTAGGGTTTTATATGGTTATTGATTATAATGAAATTAGAGAACAATCTTTAGAACATTTTAAAGGTGGCGAAAAGACTTTTAATGTTAAAATGTTTACTGATGATAATAATAAAATTATGAGAGGTAAACTTGAAGCAGGTGCATCAATTGGCTTGCATACACACGAAGGTAACAGCGAAATTATTCTTATTTTAGAGGGCAGAGGTAAAGTCCTTTATGACGGTGAATATATTTCACTTAAGGCTGGAGATGTGCATTATTGTCCAATGGGTCATAGTCATAGTCTTATTAATGATAGTGATAAGGACTTGAAGTTTTTTGCTGTAGTTGGTGAGCATTAAATTGTTTATGTAAGGGCGTATAAGGGCGAAATTATTCGCCCTTATACTGTAATAAATGTAATAGTGAAAGTATATAATTTACAAATCATCGTCAGGATAATCTATATTATCCAAATAGCTTTCCTTGCAATTTTTTGTTGAAAAATATGCACAATGACTACATTTTGGTTCATCAATAAAACGGCTTGGAACATCTGGCATAGGTTTGAAATTGGAACATTTCTTTCTTTTATAAATTTTCATATTATTACTCCTTAAGTTAAACTATATTACTATTTTAATATAAAAAAATAAAAATATTCAAACTAATATAAAAATTGCTTGCAATTCACTTATATTAGTGTTATAATTACTTTGTTAAATGATGTTTCGTGTTGAGAGTGGGTTATGCCCACTCTCCTTTTATGTATACATTAATTAGATAAAAGGAGGTATTTCTTTGCAAGCTAAGGATATTGTAAAATTGACTGAAGAGGCTGTTATGCCTATTCTTGAAAGCAAAAATTTTGAATTTGTTGACTGTGAATTTGTCAAGGAAGGTCCAGATTGGTACTTAAGAGTGTACATTGACAAAGAGGGCGGTATTAGTATTGATGATTGTGTATATGTTAGTAGAGCATTAGATGAAAAGTTAGGCGATGACCTTACTGAGCAAAAATACACTATGGAGGTTAGTTCTCCTGGTATTGATAGAGTGCTTAAAAGAGATAAGGAATATACTAAATACAAAGGCAAATTAGTTGATGTTAAACTTTTTAAGGCTGTAGATGGTTCAAAAGAATTTAGAGGAGAACTTGAAGGTCTTATTGATGGCAATGTAGTCATAACAGATGAAAGTGGAAATAAACTTGAATTTAATAAAAAAGATGTTGCTTCTACCAGATTGGTTGTAATTTTTTAACATAGGAGGATATATTAAAAATGGATAGTGTTGAATTAATTAAGGCTTTGGAAGTTGTTAGTAAGGAAAAGGGTATTGACAGCGAAGTTATTTTTGAAGCCGTTGAAAATTCACTTGTAACTGCCTGTAAGAAAATCTATGGTAACTACTCTAATATGAGAGTTGAAATCAACAGAGAAACAGGCGAAATGAGAGCTTTTGCTCAGAGAGAAGTTGTTGAAGAAGTTGTTGATGACTTTATAGAAATTTCTCTTGAGGAAGCAAGAGAATTAAATCCTACTTATGAATTAGGTGATTTTGTTGATAATGACATTACACCAAATGACTTTGGCAGAAGTGCTGCTCAGAGTGCAAAGCAGATTGTAGTTCAGAAGCTTAGAGAAGCTGAAAGAGAAAAAATCTACAATGAATTTGCTGCTAAGGAAAGAGATTGCGACACTGCTATTGTTGAAAGAATTGATGGCAGAGGTAATGTTATTGTTAAACTTGGTAAAATGGATGCAGTATTACAGCAGACAGAGCAAATTCCTGGTGAAACTTACAATGTTAATGACAGAATTAAGGTTTATATCTTAAAGGTTGTTAAGACTAGTAAAGACCCACAGATTAAGGTTTCAAGAACACATTATGAGCTTATTAAGAGATTGTTTGAGCTTGAATCACCTGAGGTATTTGACGGTACTGTTGAAATCAAGGGTATTGCTAGAGAAGCTGGTTCAAGAGCAAAGATGGCTGTATATTCAACAGTTGATGGCGTAGATGCTGTTGGTGCTTGCGTTGGTCAAAACGGTGCTAGAGTTGATGCTATTGTTAATGAGCTTAATGGCGAAAAAATTGATGTTATACCTTGGAGTGAAGACCCAGCAGAGTATATTAAGGCTGCTTTAAGACCTGCAAATGTACTTGCTGTTGAAATCGCAGAAACCGAAGAAGAAAAGAGTGCAAAGGTTGTTGTGCCTGATAATCAGCTTTCACTTGCAATTGGTAAGGAAGGTCAGAATGTAAGACTTGCTGCTAAACTTACAGGTTGGAAGATTGATATTAAGAGTGAATCTCAGGCAAGAGCTACTGATTTTATTGATTTTGACTCAGTTGATACTGATGATAAGGAGTAATTTGTAGGGAGGTTAATCCTGATGATTAAAAAGAAGGTTCCTATGAGAAAATGCACAGGTTGCCTTGAAATGAAAAATAAAAAAGACCTTATAAGGGTTGTCAGAAATGACCAGGGCGAATATTCCCTTGACGCTACAGGAAAAAAGCCAGGTAGAGGAGCTTATGTATGTAGAAATAGCCAATGCCTTGAAAAGGCTTGCAAAAATAGGGGACTTGAAAGGTCTTTTAAATCTGCTGTTCCTAAGGATTTATATGAGGAGCTGAAAAAACAGCTGGAGGAATGTAATGAATAGAAAATTACAGTCTATGCTTTCTCTTTGTCAGAGAGCTGGTAAGATTGTTACAGGTGAAGATACAGTAGAAATTAATATAAAATCTGGAGCTGCACTTCTTGTGTTAATAGCAGAAGATGCAAGCGAAAATACTAAAAATAAATTTATGAATAAATGCAAATACTATAATATTCCATATTGTATTTGCTACTCAAAAGAAGAACTAAGCAATTGTATCGGCAAGTTTAATAGGTCGGTATATGCAATAACAGAACAGAATTTTGCAGAAAAAATAAAGGAAGTGCTAATTAATTTAGAACAATAGATTTAATTAGGATTTATTAGATTTCTTTTAGAATGGAGCTTAGTGATATGATGTAAATGTAGTAAATGGTTTATCCATATTGATTATAGGAGGTGTTTCTGTTGTCAAAAACTAGAGTATACGAATTAGCAAAGACATTAGAAATTAGTAATAAGGAGCTTCTTGTAAAGCTTAAGGAAATAGGTATTGAGGCTAAAAGCCACACAAGCGGTTTAGATGAAGATGCTGTTAATTTAGCTCTTGAAAAGTTAGGTAAAAAGAATGATGAGCCAAAGGCAGAAGTTAAGGTAGAATCAAAGCCAGAAGTTAAGCCAGAACCTAAGGTAGAAGTAAAGGCTGAAACTAAAGTAGAGCCAAAGCCAGAGCCTAAAAATGAACCAAAGCAGGAAGTTAAGGCTGATAAAAAGCAGGACGAAAAGCCAAATAATAAGCCAGCAAATAAGCCAGAAAACAATAAGAAGAAAGCCCCTGCAAATAACAACAACAACAATAATAATAATAATAATGGCAACTTCAACCCTAATGGCAAGAAGAAAAAGAATAAGAAAAATAAGAAGAACAAGAACTTTAATCAGCCAGCACCAGCTCCAGTAGTTGAGGAAAATGTTGAAGATGAAATTCTTGAAATTCAGATTGCAGACAGCATTAGTGTTAAGGAATTAGCTGAAAAGATTAACAAAGCTCCATCTGCTGTTATTATGGAACTTATGAAAATGGGCGTTATGGCATCAGCTAATCAGGAAATTGATTTTGAAACAGCTGAAAAAGTCTGTGAAACATTTGATATTATTGTGGAAAAAGCTGAAGAAATTGACCTTCTTGAAGAAGCATTTAGAGAAGAAGTTGATGACGAAGCCGATTTAAAAGAAAGACCTCCTGTAGTTGTAGTTATGGGTCACGTAGACCACGGTAAAACTTCTCTCCTTGATGCAATTAGACATTCTCACGTAACTGCTAGAGAAGCAGGTGGTATCACTCAGCACATTGGTGCTTACACTGTATCAATTAATGATAAGCCAATTACTTTCCTTGATACTCCAGGTCACGAAGCCTTTACAGCAATGAGAATGAGAGGTGCTCAGGTTACTGATATTGCTATTCTTGTTGTTGCTGCTGATGATGGTGTTATGCCACAGACTATTGAGGCCATTAATCACGCAAAGGCTGCTGGTGTTGAAATAATTGTAGCTATTAATAAGATTGATAAGCCAGGTGCTAACCCAGATAGAGTTAAGCAGGAATTAGTAGAATATGGCTTAGTATCTGAAGACTGGGGTGGCGATACTATCTGTGTGCCAGTTTCAGCTGTAAGCAAGGAAGGTATTGATAATCTTCTTGAAATGATTATTCTTGTTGCTGAAATGAAGGAATTAAAGGCTAACCCTAATAAGAGAGCAAGAGGTAACATTATTGAGGCTCAGCTTGACAAGGGTCGTGGTGCTGTTGCTACTGTACTTGTACAGAGTGGTACTCTTAATGTAGGTGACCCAATTGTTGCTGGTTCATCTTATGGTAGAATTAGAGCAATGATGAATGATAAGGGTCAGAAAGTTAAGAAGGCTGGTCCATCAGTTCCAGTTGAGATTTTAGGTCTTAATGAAGTTCCAATGGCTGGTGATATGTTCTATGTTGCTGAAAGCGAAAAGAAGGCAAGACAGGTTGCAGAGTCTGTAATTGCAAAGGGCAGAGAAGAACTTATTAAGGATACTCCACAGAAGGTAAGTCTTGATGATTTATTTAACCAAATTCAAAGTGGTAGCGTTAAGGAACTTAACATTGTAATTAAGGCTGATGTACAAGGTTCAGTTGAGGCTGTTAAGCAGAGTCTTGAGAAACTTTCAAATGATGAAGTTAGAATTAGAACTATTCACGGTGGTGTTGGTGCTGTTACTGAATCTGATGTTATGCTTGCTAGTGCATCTAATGCCATTATTATCGGCTTTAATGTAAGACCAGAAGCATCTGCTAAGAATGTTGCAGAGGACCAGAAGGTTGATATTAGATTATATAGAGTAATTTATAATGCTATAGAAGATATTACAGCAGCTATGAAGGGTATGCTTGACCCTGTTTACGAAGAAAAGATTGTTGGTCACGCAGAAATTAGACAGCTTTTCAAGGCTAGTGGCGTTGGTACTATTGGTGGTTCTTATGTAACTGATGGTAAGTTTGTAAGAAATGCTAAGGTAAGAATTGTAAGAGATGGTATTGTAGTTTACGATGGTGAGCTTGCTACTCTTAGAAGATTTAAAGATGATGTTAAGGAAGTAAATGCAGGTTATGAGTGTGGTTTACTCTTTAACAAGTTTAATGATATTAAGGAAGGCGACATTGTAGAAGCCTTTGTTATGGAGGAAATTAAGCGTTAATGAAAACCAATAACAGAATGATTCGTATTAATGACGAAATCAAAAAGGAACTTTCAGAAATAATAAGAGCTGATTTAAAAGACCCTAGAGTTGGTGTTATTACATCAGTTTTAAAGGTTGAAACAACTAACGACCTTAAATATTGTAAGGTTTATATAAGTGTTCTTGGTGATGATGAAAAGAAGAATGAGGTTATGTCTGTTCTTAAGGGTGCAGCTGGCTATATTAGAACACTTATAGCTAGAAGAATTAATTTAAGAATTACACCAGAATTTAATTTTATACTTGATGATTCTTTAGATTATAGCTTTAAGATTGATAAAATTCTTAAGGAAATTAACAGCGAAAATTAAGGAGGTAATTGTATGTACGAAAATTCCATAGTTAAGGATATTGAAAATGTACAGACAATATATATTACAGGTCATACTAATCCAGACGGTGATTGTATTGGTTCAACATTTGCTTTTGCACAAATTATGGCAAAGCTGGGCAAAACTCCTGTAATACTTCTTGAAGATTATGCAAAAAAGTTTAATATTTTAAAAGGTAGTGAATATATATATAATGGGGATTATGACCAATTATCTCCAGATGTAATGTTTGCTATTGATTGTGGTGATATTGACAGATTGGGTAATGCCAAAACTGTCTATGAAAGAGCAAAATTAACTTACAATATTGACCACCATATTAGCAACACTAATTATGGTATGGTTAATATTGTAAATGGTAATGCTTCATCAGCTTGTGAAGTAGTTTATGAAATAGCAAGTAAATTTGTTAATATTGATAAGGATATTGCCACAGCTTTATATACTGGTTTATTAACTGATACAGGTTGTTTTAGACATAATTGTACTTCTGAAAGAACTCATCAGATAGCAGGTAAACTTGTTTCTGCTGGCGTTAATACTCCAGAAATTCATACTAAAATCTTAATGGAGCATACATTTATTGATGCCAAAATATTTGCAAGAGCTATTAGTAAAATGGTTCTTGCAAATGGCATTGCTTATACATTTATAACAGCTAAGGATATGGAAGAATGTAATGCAACATCTAAGAATTTAGACGCTGTAGTAGGCTACCTTTTAAATACTGAAAATGCTAAGGTTGCTATATTTGCTAGTGAAAGAGATGGTGGCATTACAAAACTTAGCTTTAGGTCAAAAGAATTAAATGTAAACGAAGTTGCACAGCTTTATGGTGGTGGTGGTCATATTTTGGCTGCTGGTGCATCTGTAAATGGCAATATTGATGATGTTTTAAAAAATGCTGTTAATGAAGTAGAGAAAAGATTGGCGAAAAATGACTAATAATAATTCAATTATAGGCGTAATTAATATTTATAAAGAAAAGGGATTTACTTCTCACGATGTTGTAAATATTGTTAGAAAAACTTTAGGCAGAGTTAAAACTGGACATACTGGTACTCTTGACCCAGATGCAGAAGGTGTGTTACCTATTTGTGTTGGCAAGGCAACTAAACTTGCTGATTATATAGCTGCAGATATTAAAGAATATAAGGCTGAAATAACTTTAGGTATTACAACAACTACAGAGGATATTTCAGGCGATGTTATTGAAAAAAGAGCTGTTGAGTCTAGTGAAGAAGAAGTTAAGTCTGCTATTAATAGCTTTGTAGGTGAATATAATCAAACACCACCAATGTATTCTGCCATAAAAGTAAATGGCAAAAAACTTTATGAGCTTGCCAGAGAGGGTAAAGAAATAGAAAGAAAAACAAGACTTATTAATATTTATAAAATAAGAGATATTAAAGCTCTTGGTAATAATAAATATGAATTTTATGTTCTTTGCTCTAAAGGTACATATATAAGAACTCTTTGCAAGGATATTGGTGAAAAGTTGGGCTGTGGTGGCTGTATGTCTGATTTAACTAGAACAAGAAGCGGTAACTTCTACATTGAAGATAGTATAAAAATCAATGATTTTAAAGATATGGTTTCTCAAAACAAGTTAAATGAGATTTTACTTCCAGTTGAGAAAGTATTGTCAAATTATAAAACTGTGAATATTGACTCAAAAGCTGAAAAGTTTGTATTAAATGGCAACAAAATAAGTGTTTCATATATAGATGAGAAAGATATAAAAGAAACTAAGGTTGTTGCTAAGTTTAACAATAGAGTAGTAGGAGTATACGAGGTATTAGGGGATTTTATAAAACCTATAACAATGTTGATTTAAGGTGATAAAAATGAAGGTTATTGAAACTGAACAATTTAAAATAGAAGAACCTTCTGCTGTAACAATAGGTAATTTTGATGGTATTCATTTAGGTCATCAAAAACTTATTAAAACAGTGTTGGAGTGTTCCAAAAATGAGGGACTTAGAAGTATTGTCTTTTCTTTTGAGCCTCATCCAGTAGAATTTTTTGGCAGAAAAAGTGGTTTTAAAACAATGTTTTCTGTAGAAGAAAAAAAATATATTATTAACAGTTTAGGTGTTGATACACTTATACAATATCCTTTTAATAGAGAATTTTCATCAATGTCACCTGATGAATTTATGAATCTTTTAGTTGAAAAAACTAATTGTAAGGTTCTTGTAGTTGGTGAAAATTATCATTTTGGCAAGGACCAGTGTGGTGATATAGATACACTTAAAAAATTAGGTGAAGAAAGAGGAATAAGAGTTATAGGTATTCCTAGAGTTAAAATTCACGATGTTAGAGTAAGTAGTACAAGAATTAGAGGACTTATTAATTATGGTGATATGGAAACTGTAACTAAGCTCCTTAATAAGCCATATTTTTCAATGGGCGAAATTGTACACGGTGATGAAAGAGGAAGAGTAATGAAATTTCCTACTATTAATATGCTTCCTCAACTTAAAAAACTTCTTCCACCTGATGGTGTATATTTCTCTAGGATTTGGCTTGATGGCAAGGTATACAACGGTATGTCTAACATTGGCTTAAATCCAACATTTAATGGTGAAGCCAGAAAAATTGAAACTCATATTTTTGATTTTGACGAATTTGTTTATGGCAAAGTAGCTATGGTTGGATTTTACAAGAGAATAAGAAGTGAAAGAAAATTTAAAAATATGGAAGACTTAATGGCTCAGCTTAATGATGACAAGGCTGAGTGTAGAAAGTATGCTGAAGAAGGACTATTAAGTGAATATAGTCTAACTGAGAGGTCTTAATGTGAAAAATAACAATAAATTTTTAAATATAGATGTAATTAGAGTTATATCAATGTTTTGTGTTATTTTTCTTCATTGTGCTTCTAACAGATTGAGAGTAGATATGGATAGCACAGGTTGGGATATAGTTAATGTACTTACAGCTTTTGCAACTTGTGGTGTTCCTATGTTCTTTATGATTTCAGGTGCTTTGATACTTAATAGTAAAAATACACTAAACATTGAGTATACCTTAAAGAAAAGAATTTTAAGACTATTTATTCCTATGGTTTTATGGTCTATTATTGCTATAATTGTGGGACTTTATGCAGATAAGGATTTGGCTTTAACAGCTGGAAATTTTTATAATAAGGCTGTTCACTTTTTTTATAAACCAGTAGCTGTACATTTGTGGTTTATGTATTATCTTATTCCAATGTACTTGATTTCTCCGGCTTTAAAGGCTTTTGTTGATAATGTTCAGGAAAATGTTGTAAAATATATTTTGATACTTTGGCTTTTCCATATAATTTCCTTAACCCTTGGTGGTATACTTGAAGGAGATAATCAAAAAATAATTGTTAGTGTAAGCTTTATTAATAATATTGGATTTATTAGTGGCTATTTAGGTTATTTTTTACTTGGTTGGTATATATTTAACAGTAAAATTGAAATATCTTTTTGGTGGCTTTTATTGATTGCTATTATGTCAATAATGTTTATATCAGTAGGCACAAAGGCGGTAACTAATCATAATGAGTTTTATACAGAAACATATAAATCTTATAGAAGTATATTTGTTGTAATTTTGTCAAGTTCAGTATTTATGCTTTTGTGTAAAATAAAAACTGTGCCTAATTTTTTAGGCAGCATCATTGCTTTGATTTCGTCAGTATCTTATGGTGTGTATCTTAGCCATAATGTGATTATAGAGCTTTTAAATAAGTGGGGCTTAAAAAATCATAGCATTACAGTAGTTGCTGAAACTTTTGTTATTACATCAATTACATCAATTTTGTTGATATTTATATTGAGTAAAATCAAGTATTTGTCATATATATTTGCTGGTATTAAAAAAAGTTAAAATAATACAAAAAAGTGCTTGCAATGTGGCTTTAAATATGTTAATATATCTATTGTGTGTTACACAATACTATTTATCCTATGTTCAGAGTTCGGAAACTCCGACCTTCTCTTAACATAAGGAGATTATAATTTTAGGAGGATTTTAAAATGGATAAGAAAACAATTATCGCAAAGTTTGGTAGAAATGAAGCTGACACTGGTTCACCAGAGGTACAGGTTGCTTTATTAACAGAAAGAATTAATCACTTAACTGAACACTTAAAGGAGCATAAGAAGGACCACCACTCTAGAAGAGGTCTTTTAAAGATGGTTGGTAAGAGAAAGGGTCTTTTAAACTATATTAAGTCTAAGGATGTTGTTGCATACCGTGAACTTATTGCTGCTTTAGGTTTAAGAAAGTAATTTTTTTCAAAGCGTGGTGCTTCACCACGCTTTATTTTGTGTAAGTTATTTAAGTGGTAAGGGCGATATTTTTAGTTTAAAAATATGTTTATAATTATAAACCTGTTTTTAAGCTAAAAATTGCCTTGATTCACTTTAATATATATTTTTTATCAAGGAGGAAAATTTTATGAGTAAGATTTACAAAATGGACTTAGCTGGTAGAGAGCTTTCAGTTGAAATTGGTAAAGTTGCTGAATTAGCTAATGGTGAGTGTATTGTAAGATACGGTGACACTGTTGTTTTAGTTACTGCTACTGCATCTGAAAAGCCAAGAGCTGGCATTGACTTTTTCCCATTATCAATTGATTATGAGGAAAAAATGTATGCTGTAGGTAAAATCCCTGGCGGTTTTACAAGAAGAGAAGGTAGACCAGCTGAACACGCTATTTTAACAGCTAGAGTTATTGATAGACCAATTAGACCTTTATTCCCTAAGGATTATAGAAATGATGTTTCTATTAATGCTATGGTTATGGCTGTTGACCAGGATTGTGCACCTGAAATTTGTGCTATGATTGGTTCTTCAATTGCACTTTCAATTTCTGACATTCCTTTCTACGGTCCTACAGGTTCTGTATCTGTTGGTATGGTTGATGGCGAATATATTATTAACCCAACAGCTGAGCAGAAGGCAAAGAGCAGAATGAACCTTACAGTTGCATCAACTAAGGAAAAGGTTATGATGATTGAAGCAGGTGCTGATGAAGTAACTGATGACGAAATGTATGATGCAATTATGTTTGGTCACGCTCAGAATATTGAAATCTGTAAGTTTATTGACGGTATTGTTGCAGAGTGTGGCAAAGAAAAGCATAGCTATGAAGAACACGTTGTTGACCACGACTTATATGATGCTATTAAGGAATTAATTGGCGATAAGAGAATGGAAGAAGCTGTTTTCACTGATATGAAGCAGGTTAGAGATGAAAGAATTTCTGAAATCGAAGCTGAGTGTTGTGAAAAGCTTTTTGAGCAGTTTGGTAATGATGACGAGGTTGAATTTGAGGCTGTAATTGGCGAGGCTATTTACAAGTACGAAAAGGAAACTGTAAGAAGAATGATTTTAAGAGAGCATAAGAGACCAGACGGTAGAAAGCTTGACGAAATTAGACCATTATCTGCTGAGGTCGATGTACTTCCTAGAGTTCACGGTTCAGGCTTATTTAAGAGAGGTCAGACTCAGGTATTAACTGTTACAACTCTTGGTTCAATGTCTGATGTACAGAAGTTAGACGGTCTTGATGAGGCTGAAACAACTAAGAGATATATTCACCACTATAACTTCCCAGGTTTCTCTGTTGGCGAAGCTAAGCCTTCAAGAAGTCCTGGTAGAAGAGAAATTGGTCACGGTGCTTTAGCAGAAAGAGCTTTATTACCAGTTATTCCTAGTGAGGACGAGTTCCCTTATGCTATCAGACTTGTATCTGAAGTATTAAGTTCAAACGGTTCAACATCTCAGGGTAGTGTTTGTGGTTCTACACTTTCACTTATGGCTGCTGGTGTTCCTATTAAGAGACCTGTTGCTGGTATTTCTTGTGGTCTTGTTACTGGTGAAACTGATGATGACTTTATTCTTTTAACAGATATTCAGGGTCTTGAGGACTTCTTTGGTGATATGGACTTTAAGGTAGCTGGTACTCACGAAGGTATTACAGCTATTCAGATGGATATGAAGATTCAGGGTCTTACTCCAGAAATCATTAAGGGTGCTATTGCAAATACTCACAAGGCTAGAAATTATATCCTTGATGAAGTTATGCTTAAGGCTATTGCTGAACCTAGAAAGGAATTATCTGAATTTGCTCCTAAGATTGAGTTTGTTCAGATTAACCCAGATAAGATGGCTGAGGTTATTGGTTCTAAGGGTAAGGTAATTAATAGAATTATTGAAGAATCTGGTGTAGATAAGATTGATACTGAGGACGAAGGCAAGATTTATGTAGCATCTGCTAATGCTGCTGCAATAAAGAAGGCTGTTGATATGATTAAGCTCATTGATGAAGGTCCTAAGCCTGGTAAAGTTTATACAGGTACAGTAACAAGAATTATGAATTTCGGTGCATTTGTTGAAATTGCTCCAGAAAAGGAAGGTCTTGTACACATTTCTAAGTTAGCTCACGAAAGAGTAGCTAATGTTGAAGATGTTGTAAATGTTGGTGATGTTATCGAAGTTAAGGTAATTGAAATTGACCAGCAGGGTAGAATTAATCTTTCAAGAAAAGATTGTCTTCCAAAGCCAGAAAAAAAGGCAAAAGTTGAAGAATAATTAAAAATATAAAAAATAAAACTGTTTGAATTTTCAGACAGTTTTATTTTTTTTGTCTAAAATAGTATATAAATTGACATTATATTAACTATATGATATACTTTTATTAAATAAAAAAAGCCTTAAAAAAGGCTTTTAAGCACAACACTTGTGCGAACGGAAAACCGAACGATTAGAAATAATTTTTATTTGAACTCGTAATGTTTTGTAGGTAGTAATATCTACATATATTATTATATTATAAAAAAGGGCAGGTGTCAATATGGAATATTATGTTGGATTAGATATAGGTACAAATTCTGTTGGATGGGCAGTAACAGATTTGTTATACAATGTTTTAAAATTTAAAGGCAATGCTATGTGGGGAGTATATCTATTTGATGAGGCTAAGCAAGCTAATGATTGTAGAACATTTAGAAGTAACAGAAGGCGTTCTGACAGACGCAAGCAAAGAATTACAATATTACAGGAATTGTTTGCACCTATAATAAATCGTGTAGATAAAGATTTTTATTTGAGATTATATGAAAGTAGGTTATATAGAGAGGATAAAAGCATAGATGAAGTTTATAATTTATTTAATGATAATAATTATACTGATATGGATTACCATAAGCAATATCCGACTATACATCATTTAATATGTGATTTAATGAAAGGTGAAAAACAATTTGATGTAAGGCTTGTTTATTTAGCTTGTGCTTATATATTAAAACATAGAGGACATTTTCTTATTGAAGTGGATAAGGATAATATATCAGAGGTAAAGGATATTGAATATGTTTATGAAAAATTAATGGGGTGGTTCTATTCATTTGAATATAATACTCCTTTTGAATGTTCAGCACAGGATTTTGGCAGAATTTTAAAATGCAATAAAGGAATAAAGGCAAGAGAAAAGGCATTTAAGGATTTACTATTTGGTGGTAAAAAGCCTGATGATAGTGAATATCCTATTGATAGATTGGTTATGCTTAAACTTATATCAGGAGGAAAGGGTAAGCTTTCAGCTTTATTTAAAAATGAGAATTATGATGGAATTGATAATAATGAAATAGCTTTGAACACAGGAGATTTTGACGAAAAGTTAAGTAGTTTAGCATCAGAGTTGAACGATGGAGATTTAGAGCTTATAGTTGCAATGAAAGGAATATATGATTGGTCATTACTTTCAGATATTTTACAAGGCAAGGATAGTATATCAGAAGCAAAGATTGCTATTTACGAAACTCATAAAAAGGATTTAAAGCTATTAAAGTATATTATAAGTAAGTATAAACATAATGAATATAATAATGTTTTTAGGTCAATAAATGGTAAAATCAATAATTATACTAAATATTCTGGCAATGTTAAATCATCAGTTGAATATGATTATAGTGGATTTACAAAGGAAAGAGATAGAGATAACTTTTGTAAATATATTAAGAGTATAATAAAAGACATTGTACCTGGTGAGGAAGATAAGGAGAAATTTGAACTATTATTAACAAGGGTAGAAAATGGTGAGCTTTGTCCTAAACAGGTAAATACAGATAATAGAGTTATTCCTTATCAGCTTTACTATACTGAGCTTAAACAAATATTAAATAATGCAAGAAAGTACATACCAGAATTAAATAAAGAAGATGAATACGGTAGTGTTGTTGATAAAATATTGTCTATAATGACATTTAAAATACCATATTATGTAGGACCTTTGGTGGATAATAGTAGGAGTAAATTTGCTTGGCTAGTTAGAAAGGCTGAGGGAAGAATATTACCGTGGAATTTTGATGATATGGTAGATAAGGATAAATGCGAAGATGAATTTATAAGAAGGATGACTTGTCAATGCACTTATTTAGCTGGTGAGGATGTTTTACCTAAGTATTCATTATTATATAGCAAATTTGTTGTTCTTAATGAAATAAATAACATAAAAATTAACGGTGAGAAAATTACTGTTTCTGTTAAGCAAGAAGTATTTAATAATGTGTTTAAAAAGTATAAAAAGGTTAAAAGAAAGCATATAGAGAATTATCTTATTTCAAATGGGTATATGACAGCAGATGATAAACTGGAGGGAATTGATATACAAATTAATTCTTCTCTAAAGAGTTATCACGATTTTAGAAAATTAATTACAGATGGTGTTTTGACTGAATATGATGTAGAACATATTATTGAGAGAATTACATTTACTACAGATAAGGCTAGGTTAAAATTATGGCTTGAAAAAAATTACAATCTTAATAAAGATGACATTAAGTATGTTGCAGGATTAAATTACAAGGATTTTGGTAGACTTTCAGGTAAATTTTTGACTGAAATATTAGATGTTGATGTAAATACTGGAGAGATACTTAGACCTAGCATTATCAATATGTTATGGGAAACTAACAATAACTTAATGGAACTTTTGTCAGGTAATTATGGATATATGGATAAAATTAACAGTATTAATTCAGAATATTATTCAAATAATCCTAAAACTGTTGGAAGTATGCTTGATGATATGTATATTTCAAACGCTGTTAAACGACCTATATTTAGAACATTAGATATAGTTAAAGAAATTTTGCATATCAAGAATGAACCTCCTAAAAAGATATTCATAGAAATGGCAAGAGACAAGTCTACTGATAATAAAGGTAAGCGAACAAAATCAAGAAAGGATAGAATAAGAGAATACCTTAATAGCTTTGAAGATGGTGAGATTGGAGATATTAAGAGGCTATTGAAAGAGCTTGAATCTAAAAGTGACGACGAACTAAGAGGGGATAAACTTTATCTTTATTTTATGCAGTTAGGTAGATGTATGTACTCAGGTACAGATATTGATATAAATAAACTTTCATCAAAGAGTTATGATATTGACCATATATTTCCACAATGCAAGGTTAAAGATGATAGTATAGATAATAGAGTTCTTGTTTTATCTGAGCTTAATGGAAATAAGGGAGATGTTTATCCTATAGATAAATCAATACGAAATAAAATGCACAATCTATGGGAAGTCTTACATTCTAAGGGTATGATTAGTGATAAGAAATATTCAAGACTTATTAGAGATAGAAAATTCACAGATAATGAGCTTGCTGAATTTATAAACAGACAACTTGTTGAAACAAGACAATCAACAAAAGCTATTGCTTCTATATTAAAAGAGATGATGCCTGAAACAGAGATTGTTTATGTTAAAGCAGGGCTTGCTTCAGAATTTAGACACGATTTTGAAATGCTTAAATGCAGAGAGATAAATGACTATCATCACGCAAAAGACGCATATCTTAATGTAGTGATGGGAAATGTTTATAATGTTAAGTTTACAAAAAATCCTTATAATTATATTAAAGAACTGAAAACGAAAGATGCTTATTCTATGAAACTTACATCACTTTTAAAGCATAATATATCAAGAAATGATGAAGTTGCTTGGTTGGGCGATGGAAAAACCTTGGCTCTTGTTAAAAAATATATGAATAAAAACAACATAAGATATGTAAGGTATTGTTATAGTAGAAAGGGTGAATTTTTTAATCAAAATGCAGAAAGGGCTTCAGCAGGGCTTGCTAGGATTAAAAAGGATTTGCCTACTGAAAAGTATGGAGGATATAATTCTACAAGTGCAACTTGCTTTGTTGTTTTAAAGTATATTACAGAAAAAAATAAAGGAATTGTTTTAATGCCTTTAGAGTTAATGTATGCAAATAAATTTAAAACTGATGCTATTTTTGCCACAGATTATGCAAAAAGAATGTTGAATGATATAGTGTCATTAAAGAAAGGCGAATTTATTAAGCAAATAGAATTTCCATTAGGTAGAAGATTAATAAAAATCAATACTCTTATAGATATAGATGGTTTTAGAGTAAATATTTTACAAAAATCAAATAAAGGAAAAACTGTTGTTTTGGGATTAGGCTTATCATTAATAGTTGATAAGGAAAGTTACGATTATATCAAAAAAGTTTTTTCTGTTTATAACAAATTAAAGTCAGGTACTATATCAAAAATATCTGAAGAAACTGAAAAAATAAATTCGGTTGAAAATTTAAAAATATATGATTTGATAACATTGAAGTTAAAAAATAAAATATATAGTGTTATGTTTTCAAAAATTGCAACTAAATTAGATAAAGGAAGAGAAACTTTCTGTAATCTTAGTCTTGATAAACAGACAGAAGTATTAGCAAATGTAATTAGTATTTTAAAATCTGGTAGGTCAATGGGATGTGACCTTAGACTTATTGGAGATGTAAAATCAGCAGCTGTTATTACCATTAATTCTGAATTGACAAAAATCAAAAATGTTAGTTCAATACGAATTATAGACCAGTCACCAACAGGGTTGTATGAAAAAATATCAGCCAATTTATTAGAGCTATGAGTTGGAGAACGGTTGTTATAAGTCATAGATGTAAGCTTGATTTTAAAATGGGAAATATGGTGGTTCGTTCAGATAAGATATGTAGAATACGCTTGGACGAAGTATCGGTAATTATAATAGAGGATACAGCTGTATCAATAACTGCATATTTGTTGAATGAAATATCAAAGAGAAAAATCAAGCTTATATTTTGTGACGAATCAAGAAATCCTGCTTTTGAGTTAGTACCTCTATATGGCTCACACGATTGCTCGGCTCGTCTTAAAGCTCAACTACAATGGCGTAATGATATAAAAGTTGAAGTGTGGACTAGTATTGTGGCTGAAAAAATATCAAAGCAATCGGAGATGCTTTTAAAAATATCAAAAAACGAAGAAGCAAATATGTTGCAACAGTATATATCTGAATTAGAGCTTAATGACAGTACCAATAGAGAAGGACATAGTGCAAAGGTTTATTTTAATGCACTTTTTGGAAAAGATTTTTCACGAACACAAGATATAGGAATAAATGCAGCATTAAACTATGGCTATAGTATTTTACTTAGTATAGTAAATAGAGAAATTGTTGCAAATGGTTACACTACTAAATTAGGGCTATTTCATAGTAATATGTTTAATTTTTTTAATTTTAGTTGTGATTTAATGGAACCGTTTAGAGTTGTTGTTGACCGTGTAGTATATGAGATGAAAGTTGGAATATTTGAAAAAGAAGAAAAACATCTTTTAATAACAAATTTATTGAATTATACATTAAATATAGATGGCAGGGAAGAGTATTTTCCTAATGCTATTAAGGTGTATTGTAAAGCAGTGTTGAAGGTGCTTAATAGCAATGATATTTCAAATATCAGATTTTATGAGTTTTTAGATTAAAGGTATAATGAGTTATAGGTTTATGAGAATTATTGTATTTTTTGACTTACCTACCATTGAGGAGGGAGATTTAAAGGAATATAGAAAATTTAGAAAACTACTATTGAATAAGGGCTTTATTATGATGCAAGAATCAGTTTATACAAGAATGGCATTAAATAGAACCACAGCAGATTATGTATTATCTAATCTAAGAAAAAATAAGCCTCCTAAAGGGTTGGTTCAAATTTTGGTAGTGACAGAAAAGCAATTTCAAAGGATGGAGTTTTTAACTGGTGAGTTTGAAAGTGATATGATTGATAATGATGAAAGGATTATATTTTTATGAAGCTTGTGAAACAGGAATTTATGAAACCGTTACAAATTGAAAATGACAAAATTAATTTTTTGTGCATAGAAAATAAACAAGCGTTTTATGGTTTTATAAGTGATTTGTATGATTTAAGCACAGGTAAACAGAATGATATAATTTTATCTGATAATGACTCTCCAGTTAAATTTTCAAATTATGCTGATTTATTAATGAATTTTATTCCCTTTGAATTAAATAATAAGAAGTTATTAACTAAGCTGTATGATAAATTATCCAAAGAGGCTGTTGATGCTAATATGTTGTCTGAAACACATAGCTTTGAAATTGTTTTTCAAAGCTATGTGCTAAAACTGTGCGAACAATTTGATTTTGAGCTTGAGTTTGATAATGATTTTGATGTTAAGGGATTATTAAAAGCTATTAATTTAAGATTTTTGGATGAATATTCAACTCTTAGTGAAAAAATATTTGAATATATGATAAATATGAGGGAACTGTGTGGAATAAAAGTATTTATTTTTGTTGGAGTGTGTTCTTTGATTTCTGATGAAGAATTCAATCTATTTATTGACACTGTGATTAACCATAGAATTCCATTGCTTATTATTGAAAATATTGATTGTTTATATGGAACTAAAATAAATAAAAGGGTTATAGATGAAGATTTTTGTGAGATATGATTGAATTTTTTTCTAATATATATTATAATGTAAGTGCTACAAATAATATGGGTGGGTAATGCACTTTTCTCGAATTTGAGGTTTGAGAGTAATGTTATTTTGTAGTGTAGTAAAACTTCGCTTTAAGCATAGTAACCCATAGTCATGTTTGAGAGTAATGTTATTTTGTAGTGTAGTAAAACCCTTTTGTCTTAACTTTGTATGTACACTTGTTTGAGAGTAATGTTATTTTGTAGTGTAGTAAAACTATATTTTTAATCTTATTTTGAATATTGCGGTTTGAGAGTAATGTTATTTTGTAGTGTAGTAAAACAAATTATCATTTCCTACACAATTTAAAACTGTTTGAGAGTAATGTTATTTTGTAGTGTAGTAAAACATTGAAGAAAAAAAGGTCGGGCTTAACGAGTTTGAGAGTAATGTTATTTTGTAGTGTAGTAAAACTCTACGAATCGTTGAACCATGTCGCTATATGTTTGAGAGTAATGTTATTTTGTAGTGTAGTAAAACCTGCATTTTTAACTTTAAAACAATAATGAGTTTGAGAGTAATGTTATTTTGTAGTGTAGTAAAACCATAGGGAGTTTGTATATTGTGCGTATATTGTTTGAGAGTAATGTTATTTTGTAGTGTAGTAAAACAACAATCACGCAAGTTGGTATTCCAGTTATGTTTGAGAGTAATGTTATTTTGTAGTGTAGTAAAACAAAAGAAACAAAAGAAATAGATTTACAATAGTTTGAGAGTAATGTTATTTTGTAGTGTAGTAAAACAGGGTATGAATGGTGATTTAACAGTAAGTGGTTTGAGAGTAATGTTATTTTGTAGTGTAGTAAAACAAGTTTTATGTTACAACAATACTCGCTAGGGTTTGAGAGTAATGTTATTTTGTAGTGTAGTAAAACAGATATTATTTCTGACCTTTAAAAAGCTCCGTTTGAGAGTAATGTTATTTTGTAGTGTAGTAAAATAAATAGTGATAGTTGATTATTTATCAACTGATGTGATTTATAAAATGCAACTTTAGCGGTGTAGAATTATTTCTACACCGTTTTATTTATATAAATTAAAAAATTTTTTCTAATGTTTTTGTCTAAAATAGGCAGAAATAAATTTAATAAATTGCAAATAATAATATTGCAACAATGATTAATCATAGTTAATATTACGAAAGGAGGAAATAATTTATGAATATGAAAGCCTTAGATTTTACAGCACTAACATTAGTTATTGTTGGTGCAATAAACTGGGGTCTAATTGGGTTTTTTAAGTTTGACCTTATTTCGACAATATTTGGAGGAGAAACATCAATAATAAGTAGAATAATATATGCCATAGTTGGACTTGCTGGTTTATATTCAATCACAACCTATGGTAAAATCAACAGCGACAATATGGTAATAGGCAATCAGCACTAGAGCAAATGAAAAAGCCGGGGTGAAATAGAAAACTATTTTGCTTCGGTAAATTTTTTTGTAATAATATACTTAAAGTTGCACAAAATAGGCAATATTTACAATAAATCCGGCTATATTTAGTCTATATTTGATATAGATTATAATTAATAAATGGTTTTGTTGTTAAAACTGCTAAAAAAATTGGAAAAAAACCTTTACATTAACTAATAAAATGTGCTATAATGTGTTTAGAAAGATTAATAATATAGTTTGCCTGTGGTGTCAGAGTACTTTGTTTGGTAATTATTACAATAGGCAAGGGGTAGATTGGTGGTTTTCTGGAAAAAATTAAAGAAAGTTACAGTCTATTGTGTGCATATTGACCAAAAGTTAGTATTCTGATTTTTTTGTTTTTATTGTTGCAGATTAAGCTATATAAATTAACATACAATAAAAAGGAGGATTTCCATGAAAAAGAACGTTTTTAAGCGTATTTCAGCTCTTGGATTATCAATGCTTATGGTTACTAGCCTTGCAGCCTGTGCAGGTAGTGAAGAACCATTAAATCTTGATGGTGGCGACCCTAATGATAAACCTGAAAAGATTACAATGATGGCTGATACCATTATGACCGAAGAAAATGGACTTAAGCAGGTATGTAATGAATATGAAAAACAAACTGGTATAAAGCTTGAAATTGAAAAGCCTGACCACGCTAAATATTATGAGAAAGTTACTCTTTCATTTGCTAGTGAGGAGCCAGCCGATATTATTGAAATGGGTTCAACTTATTATCCTGAATTAGCTAACTCTGGTGCTCTTTGGGATATGACAGATGCTTGGAATAACACAACATCTAATTGTAAAAAAATTGTTGATGAAGACTATGTTGATACTTTAAAGATTAATGGTCATCTTTATGGTTTCCCTATGGCTGCTGGTAATGGCCCTATTACTTATGTAAGACAGGATTGGCTTGATGAAGCAGGTCTTGATGCTCCAAAGGATTATAACGAATTTATTGAAATGCTTAGAGCTTTTAAGGCAAGAGGCAATGGTACAATTCCTCTTACTGCTGCTGGTCTTATTAATAGTGATACACCTTATGATATTTTCCTTAGAGAATTTTATCAAGATGCAAAGCCTGATTTTTACAAGGACCCATCAACTGGCAAGTATGTAGATGGTTTTGCTCAGCCTAGTATGGTTGCTGCTATTACAAGACTTAGAGATGCTTATCAGGAAGGTCTTATTGATGCTGAAATCGTTACTAACAAAACTTCAACTTGTAGAGATAAGCTTGGCTCTGGCTTAGTTGGTGCTTTCAACTACTGGGCTGGTATGTGGTCATTTAAGCTTCAGAAATCTATGAATGAAGGTCAGCTTGTTGCTATTCCTCCAATAAAGGAAACTGGTGGATATACTGAAAGAGTACCTAGTGCTATGGCAATGTCAGTTTATGCACCAAATAAAGCTGCTATTTTTGAACATTTCCTTATGTATTCTCACGATGGTGGAGAAGGTCAGATGTTATTTACTCACGGTGTAAAAGATGTACATTACAAGTACAATGCTGATGGTTCTTGCGAATCATTACCATCACTTTCTGACCCAGATACTAAGGTTGAGAAGTCTATGTATGCTCCAGAGCTTACAATTACTAAGTGGAATGACCCAATTCCTCTTAATGATATGGTTAAGACTTCTCTTGAAACATTTAGAGAAAACAGAGTATTTGCTACTGTTCCTACTGTAACTGATATTATTTCACAGAACTTAGCAGACCTTAATGTAGTTAAAAATCAGGTTATTGCTAATGCTGTTACTGGCAAACAGACTGTTGAAGAAGCTATGCAGTATTACAACGAAAAGGGCAGTTATTATGCCAATGCTATCCTTGAGGACTTGAATAGTGATGCTAATTTGGCTTTAGAGGCTGAAAATGCAAGTTCAAGTGCTGAGGAAACTTCTAGCAGTGAGCAGTAATTTTTCTCGAAAGGATGGTTAAAAATGGCAAATAATAATAATATGAATTTTGATCACATTATAGTTAAAAAGCCCAGTGTAGGACAGCGTATGTATAAATATAGATGGTTCTATCTTATGTTTTTACCTGTAGCTGTTATATTAGGTATTTTCTTCTATTGGCCAATGTTTGGTGTAAGATATGCGTGGTCAACTTATAAATTAAAGCAGATTACTTTAAGAACTGGTCCAGATTATTCAATTGGTTGGGGCAACTTTGAAAGATTGCTTACATCTGACCCATTCCACTCTGCTTTTAGAAATACTTTAGTTTTGAGTATTATTAACTTACTTCTTGCTACAGTATTTACTGTAGTAGTTGCTCTTTTGATTAACGAAATTAATCATACTTGGGGCAAAAAGATTGTTCAGACTGTATTGTATCTTCCTCACTTCCTTTCTTGGGTAGTTGCAGCATCTATATTTATGTTGATTCTTTCAGCTGGTACTGATGCTACTGGTGCTGATACTAGTAATACAGGTTTTGTAAATGCAATTTTATTATCTCTTGGTATACTTGACAAGCCAATTGATTTCCTTACAGAAAGTAAATGTTGGCGTGGAGTTTGGTATATTATGAACCGTTGGAAGGAAACAGGTTGGGGTACTATTATTTATTTGGCTGCTTTATCAAGCATTAGTCCTGATTTATATGAAGCTGCTGAAATTGATGGTGCTAACAGATTAAAGCAGACTTGGTACATAACAATTCCTTCACTTATGAATACAATTTTAGTAGTATTTATTCTTAATCTTGCTAAGGTTATGAACTTGTTTGAATCTGTATTCGTACTTTATAACTCTCTTGTTTACGATGTATCTGATGTTATTCAGACTTACACATATAGAGTCGGTATTGTTGGTAATGACTACGGTTATTCAACAGCTATTGGTTTGTTTAAGTCTGTTATATCTCTTATCCTTGTTACTGCTTCTGATATTATCAGTAAGAAGGTTAGAGGATACGGTATTGTATAAGAAAGGAGCGTTTGAGGAATTATGAAAAAGAAATTTAGCTTGTTTAATCCACAGTACGCTGCCCGTTCTTGGTTCGTATTGTTTAACTCACTTTTCTTTATTGCTTTAATGGCAGTAATGATTGTACCAATATTTAAGATTTTTGCAGACTCTATGGTTAATCAGACTGTTTATGGTCTTAATCTTTTACCTAGAGGTATTGACCCAGAAACTAATCAAGTTGTTTGGTTTAACACAATAGCTTATAAGAGAATTGTTACTGACCCTTCATTGTATCAGCCATTCCTTATTTCTATTTATACAACTTTGATGACTACATTCTTAGGTTTGTTGATTTCTACATTAGGTGCTTATGTACTTATTCAGAGAGATATGCCTGGTGTTAAGTTATTTGGCTACCTTTTACTTTTCACTATGATTTTCAATGGTGGTCTTATTCCTACTTTCTTAGTAATGAAGAAGGTTGGCTTACTTGACTCTTTATGGGCTGTTATTTTCCCAACATCTATGAATGTTTATAACTTGGTACTTATGAGAAGTTTCTTTGAAGGTATACCTACAAGTTTATTTGAGGCTGCTGAAATTGATGGTTGTACTCCAATGGGTATTTTCATTAAGATTGTACTTCCTTTGTCAAAGGCTGCTCTTGCATCTATCGGTTTATTCTTTGCCGTTGCTGCTTGGTCAGAGTACTTCCATTATGTAATTTATATTAAGTCAACTGACAAGTATAACTTCCAGTATAAGTTAAGAGACCTTTTCCAGGATAAGCAGGACGCATCTGGTGGTACAGCAATTAATGTCAACACTCTTAAGAGTGCAGCAGTTATTGTATCCATAGTACCGTTTATGTTTATCTATCCATTCTGTCAGAAATATTTTATGACAGGTGTAACTATGGGTGCTGTTAAGGAATAATGTTTATTTAGAGCTTTTGTTGCAAAACAAAGGCTCTTTTTTTATCTACAAAATAATGTTATATACAATGTATAAATTTTCTGTAAAACTTGTCTATATCTTATAAAAAATGTTGCAAATGCTGTAGGTAATATGTTACAATATAAGTAAATAAATATATGGAGGTTTTTGTTTATGGCAATTATTAATATTTTAGATTGCGGTGCAGTAGGTGATGGTAAGACATTATGTACAAATGCTATTGCTTCTGCTGTTGAGCAGTGTAAAAAATTAGGCGGTGGTGTTATTTATGTTCCTGCTGGTACATATTTAACTGGTCCAATTTTTTTAAAGAGTAATATGAAATTAAATATTGAGGCTGGTGCAACATTATTATTCTCTGCTGATATGAAGGACTATCCAGTTGTTAATTCTCGTTGGGAAGGTGTTAAGAGAGAGTGCTTTGCATCTCTTATTAATGCTTATAATGAAGAAAATGTATCTATTACTGGTAGAGGTACTATTGATGGTCAAGGTAAGTATTGGTGGGATTTATTTAAGGATAAGGCTGCTTATTATGAAAAGTATACATATCCTAGACCTAAGATGATTGCTCCTTATGAGTGTAAGAATGTACTTATTCAGGGTGTAACATTAAAGAATTCTCCTAGCTGGACTATTAATACTATTCTTTGTGACAATATTACTATTGACAATGTTACTATTAATAACCCTTATGATTCACCAAATACAGACGGTATTGACCCTGAGTCTTGTACTAATATTCATATTAGTAACTGCCATATTGATGTAGGTGATGACTGTATCGCTATTAAGGCTGGTACTGAAGATACAGAAGAAAGAATACCTTGTAAGAATATTGTTATTGATAACTGTACTATGGTTCACGGTCACGGTGGCGTTGTTATCGGTTCTGAAATGACTGGTAGTGTTGTTAATGTAACAATTTCTAACTGTATCTTTGAAAACACTGATAGAGGTATTAGACTTAAGTCAAGAAGATTTAGAGGCGGTGTAGTAGAGGATATTAGAGTAAATAATGTAATTATGGAAAATGTTCTTTGCCCATTTATTGCAAACCTTTACTATATGTGGGGACCTAGAGGTATGGATCCAGAAACTTGTGACAAGAACCCAGCTCCTGTTACTGATGATACTCCAGCATTTAGAAGATTACATTTTGCTAATATGACTTGTAAGAATGTTAATGCTGCTGCTGGTTACTTCTATGGCTTAGCTGAAATGTATGTTGAAGATTGTACATTTGAAAATGTTTATATTGAAATCGCTAAGGACGCTGTACCAGGTATTCCAGCTATGCTTGTTGGTGCAGAAGAAGTTAAGGAAAAGGGCTTCTATATGTGCAATACAAGAGGCATTGAGTTTAATAATGTAACTGTTGTTGGTGTTGATGGACCTGCATTTGAAATTGAAAACAGTGAAGATATTGTTTTAAACAACTGTATCAATAAGAACAATAAGTCTGGTGCTGAAATGGTTAAGCAGACTAATGTTAAGAATTGCAAGGTAATGTAATCATTTTACTTATGTAAGTTTAAAGCTCTTTATTGATGTTTCAATAGAGAGCTTTTAGTATTTTATTTGGAGGGGAAAATGGCTACAAAGATAAAAAATAATATTAATGACAAGTGGAAAAAGGGATTTTTCTATTTTATTGCTACTGTGTTAGCAATGTTTCCTTATGTTATAACATTTACTACAGAGGATAATGAAATATATACACCAATGGTTGCAGATTTGCCAAAGCACTTAGAAATGGAAAAGGGTGCTGTTGTTTTCTTTGGTATTTTGTTGCTTATTGCTTTTATGGATAAGTTTACAACAAAGGATAAAAGTAAAAGAAAATTATCAATTGTATTGGGTATAGTTTTCTCTGTATTTACTGTGTTTGGTAAAAGTTTTGAGTCTATAGCTTCTTGGGGATATATATTTACTTCTATATCTGGCTTTTTAGCATCAATTTGTTCTATGGCAGGCTATGGAATTATTTATTACTATGCAATTTCTATATTTATTAACTTTATAGATAATTGCAATGATATTGTTTCAAAAAATAGCTTTTTAAGTGCTATTAACAATTACATACAGAATTTTCTTAAGTCTAAAAGTTTATTGAAAATATGGATTGTATTGATGATTTGCTGGTTGCCTTATATTATAATTAATTACCCAGCTATTATTCACGCAGATTCTGGCGTTATGCTTGGTGAGTATTGGAACAACAGCCTTTTTAATCATCACCCAGTTGTTCAAACTGTAATATGGGGCAGTTTTGTAGACTTTGGTTATAATGTTTTTGGTTCTTATAATGTTGGTGTCTTTCTTTATGCTTTAATTCAATATTTGTACGGCACATTTATTATTGCTTTAATATTGGACTATGTTTATAAAAAGGGCTACCCAGTTATAATGGTGTTTGCTGTATTTGTTATATTTGCTCTTACACCAGCGTTCCCTAGATATTCAACTGCTGTTTGTAAGGACTCTAACTATTCCTTATTTGTGTTATTTATGGTTTGGTTACTTATGAAAACTATTGATGCAAAGGAACAGTTATATAATTTCAAGGTAAAAAGTAATATATTAATATTTGTAGGTTGGATATTAACTATTTTATTTGTTTGTTTTTCAAGAAAGAATGGTATTCATCTTGTAATATTAACATCTATTTTTACTTTATTATATTTAAGAAAAAATGTAAAATCTCTGCTCATTATACTTGCTGCTATTGTTATAGGAAGTGGTGTTTATTTTGAGGGAGAATATATTATTAAAAATGTATTGGATATAGGCAATGATGATACTAAGGAAATATATTCAATTCCTTTCCAGCAGACCGCTAGATATGTTCGTGACTTTGGTGCTGAAGTAACTAGTGAGGAAAGAGAGGCTATAGATGCTGTTTTAGATTATAATCAAATGGCAGGTTTATATTCTCCAGAATTATGTGACCCTGTTAAAAATACATTTAGAACAGAGTCAACAAAGGAAGATTTTTCAAGATATTTAGGTGTTTGGTTTAAAATGTTCTTTAAACACCCATTAAATGGTATTGAAGCAACAATTAGTAACACCTATGGCTATTTTTATCCTGAAAATGTTGGTTATTACAAAGATGTTTTCTTTATGACACAGTGTGTTGATGAGAATAAAATAGGTCCATCAGAGGGATTAAAGGCAGCGTCAGAATGGCTTTGTAATTTTAATATGAAAACTAGACAAATGCCTGTTATAGGTTTGTTCTGTAGCTTAGGATTTTTTGTATGGATGGATATATTTGTAATGATTTATTTTATTCTTTATAAAAAGGATAAAAAATTTGTTCTTTATAATATACCAGCATTAATAACATTGCTTATTTGTGTGGCATCTCCGGCTAATAATACAATGAGATATGGACTTCCTATTATGTTTATTGCTCCTGTTCTTCTTTGTATGTGTTTTAAAAATGAAAAGTAGGTGAAATTATGATAGATAAAGAGAATTTAATTATTCTTACAGATAGTAAGGGTAATGAAATAGAAATGGAGTTTTTAGACCTTATTGAATATGAGGGTTATGAATATGTTGTAATGGCAGAGGACGGCTCTGATGAAGTTGTGATTATGGAGCAAGTACCAAATGATGATGGAACAACAGCAACATATAATGATGTTTTAAATGATGAGGTTATTAACAGAGTTTTTGATATTTTTAAAGAAAGATGTAATTAAAAAAACAGGTTCTCTAAATGAGAACCTGTCTTTTTATTATTAAAGATTGCTCTTAATTTTGTTGATTATTTCAGCATATTCTTCATCAGTAAGGTATTTTGGTGGGTTTACATTCATTTCAAATGTACCACCGAAACCATAACCGTCTTTCTGCTTTGGAACAATGTGTACATGTAAATGTGGAAGTGTATCACTAAACATACCATAGTTTACCTTTGCAGGATTTACACTTTTCATAATAGCCTTGCCAACAGTCTGCATATCACTAATAAATGCAGCAGAGTCCTCTGGACTAAGCTCTGTAAAGTCAACATTGTGGTCCTTGTAAGCAATAACGCATCTACCATAGTAAGTCTGCTCCTTAAATAAATAGAGCTTGCAAACCTTTAAATCTGCAATATAAATCATAAGAGAGTCAAGTTTTTCTTTATTCTTGCAATATAAACAATTTTCCATTTTATTTCCTCCAGTATATTTTATTATAACCTATAAATTTATTATAATTCTTAATTATGTTAATGTCAATAAAATTTAATGTCAATATTCGCCAATATGTGGTATAATTATTCCATTGGGGATAAAATAAATAAGAAGGGTGGGAGTTATTATTGCATAGCTTGATTGGAGAGTTTTGGTATATATTTTTAGCTATATTGTTTGTAGTCAATTTACTCTTTGGTGTTTTTGTGGTATTTTTTGAAAAGAAAAATCCTGCTGTAATATGGGCGTGGTTAATGGTCTTAGCTTTTATACCTTGTGTGGGATTTATTATATATCTTATATTTGGTTTTGAGGGCAGAAAGCATAAGTGGTTTGACAAAAAAAGACACGAGGATATAGCTATTTTAAAGGATTTTGAAAAGAAGTTTCCAGACCTTGTTAAAAGAAATTTACCAGATAATTTTAATGAACGCATTTTGCCTATAGAGCATACTTGGCACTTAAATGATTTTATAAGAATGAATTATAATAGTTGTGGCAGTATTTATAGAAAGGATAACAAAATAACTGCATATCACGAGGGTAATTCAAAATTTAAGGCTTTAATGAAAGATATTAAAAATGCAAAGAAATATGTTTATATGGAATATTATCTTATGCACGATGATAAATTAGGCAACATTATTATGGACCTTTTAGTTGAAAAGGCTAAAGAGGGTGTTGAGGTTAAGGTTCTATATGATGGCATAGGAAATTATAGAAACAAGCCTAATTTCAGACGAAAGTTAAATAAGGCTGGAGGGGAGGCTAGAATATTTTTGCCACCTAGAGGTATTAGAATTAATTACAGAAATCATAGAAAAATTGCCATTATTGACGGTGTAATTGGTTATGTGGGAGGCTTAAATATAGGTGATGAATATATTGGGGCTAAAAAAAAATTTGGATTTTGGAGAGATAGCCATATTAGAATTGAGGGCAGTGCAGTATATGACTTGCAGTTAAGATTTATAATGGATTGGAACTTTACAAAGGGCAAAAAAATTGTAATAGAAAATAAGCATTTCCCTGAAATTAAATCGGATAAAACTAATATAAATATGCAAATTGTTTCAAGTGGTCCAGATACAAGCCACGACAATATATTTTATGGTTATTTTAGAATGATAACAGAGGCAAATAAAAATGTTTATATTGAATCGCCATATTTTGCTCCAGATGATGGACTTCTTGAGGCATTAAAGACAGCAGCATTATCAGGTGTTGATGTTAAAATAATTATTCCTGCCAAACCAGACCATTTTTTTGTTCATTCTTGTAGCTTAAGTTATATTGGTGAACTTTTAGAGTCAGGAGTGCGTTGCTTTGAATATAGAAAGGGTTTTATTCATTCAAAGGTAATGACAATGGACGGCATAGTTACTTCTGTTGGTACTGCTAATATGGATATAAGAAGTTATAAGCTAAATTTTGAGGTTAATGCTTTTATATATAATAATGATGTTACAGCAGAATTTGATAAACAATTTAATATTGACATAAATGACTGTACTGAAATTACATTGGAAAATTATAAAAAAAGAGGCATTATTCAAAAGATTAAAGAGTCTTTTGCAAGGCTTATTTCACCTTTATTATAATTGATAATAAAAAACTAGCTGATACAAATTTATGTGTCAGCTAGTTTTTTTATTTCTGTAAAACAATTACTATTTTAAATAAATCGCCGTCAGTAGTTATGTTCATAATGCCACCGTGAAGTTCTACAATACTTTTAGCTATTGAAAGACCTAAGCCAGAACCTTCAGTAGTTCTTGATGGGTCACCTCTTTTAAATCGTTCAAACAATTCATTAGCATCAAAGTCCATATTGTAGTTTGCAACATTTTTGAAAGTAATAACAACATCGTGTTCTTCTTCTGTAATGTCAACATAGGCTCTGGTGCCTTTAGCAGAGTATTTAAGTATATTATTAATTAAATTATCAAATACTCTCCACATTTTTTGACCGTCAATATTAACTAGTATTGAGTCTGTGCTTGTTGAAACAATAAATTCAATATCAGACTCCTCTATTTTGTAAGAAAGCTCGCCTAAAGTTTGGTCAAGTAGGGCAACAATATCAGAATACATTTTATCTAATTTCATTTGACCGCTTGAAAGTTTAGAGGCTTCAAATAAATCATCAATTAATATTTTCAATCTTTTAGACTTATTGTCAATTACTGATATATATTCATTAGCCATATCATTGTTTATGTTAAGTCCTTTAAGTAAAGATACATAGCTTATAATTGAAGTAAGTGGTGTTTTTAAATCGTGAGATACATTAGTAATAAGTTCGGTTTTAAGTCGTTCACTTTTTAATATCTCATTTAAGTTTCTTTGCAAACCACTATTAATTTTATTTATATTATTAATAGAAGTTGTAAATGGACCACTTTGTTCAGGAATTGTATCCATTTTGCCGTCGGCTAATTCTTGAATATAGTATCTAAGTTTAATTTCAGCAACAATAGCCTTAAATATAACAGCAAAAACAAGAGATGCAATTGTAAGACCAACATAAAGTAAAAATGTTCTTAAAAGCATATTTGCACCTAAAAGCGAAATATACATTGCACCAAATGTCCAAATAATAATTACTGTTTGAAAAATAAGCAAACCTGTTAAAATATATTTTTTTGATTGGAGAGCTAATTTTATATCTAAGGCTGCATTTGATATTATTTTAAATGTTGTAGACTTAAATAATTGTCTTGGGTGTTTGAAATAAGACACAACTTGACAAAAATATAAACAGAAAAATACAACAATAAAACTTGAAATAATCAACACAGTAAACATACCAAAGTGTATTCCCTTAACAAGGCCCATTGTAATAATGTTAGCACTTAAACTACTGTATTTTATAATAAATACAATAAGAATAATTGCTAAAGGCGTAGTGTATACCGTTGGTATTTTAACATAATGATGAAATACATTTTCCAATATTGCTTTTGTAGTGTCCTTGTGATATAGGTATAAGTAAGAAATTAACAAAGCAACTATACCAAAAAGACAAAGAGGCAATAATGGTGATGATAATACAGAGTTGTATTTTATTTCATCAGTAAGCATAAGCATTTGAGTTCTTATAGCAACAGATGTTGTAACTGGTATTGAAATATCACAATTAATACCGTGGTCTTCAAAAGAAGTATTAAGCATTTTGTTATTAAAGTTAATAGAGAAAATAGGGTCTTTAATATTTATTGTTTCATAGCTGCCTTCTTTGTAAAAATCATTGGTATTTGTTGCAATTACTCGGCAAAGCACATTGCTATATATAGAATAATGAAAATCCTCATTAGATGTAAGATAATTTTCAATTGAGTTATAATTATTAATAGCGTCACTTAATTCTGTTTGCCTAGTTATAAGATTATCAACTGTTGAATTTTGTACATTAAAGTTGTATAAATCTTCTGGATTTTCAATAGTGTAACTATCAGTTATATCATCTGTTGATGTTTCGCTTTCAGTATTGTTTTCGGTAGAAAATGGCTTAATATTAGCATCAAAACTTTTAGGCTTTGGAACAGCCTCACCTGTTGAAATGTAATTATCTATTTCAGAAAGTTTTAATGTTGCCTTATCTACATCAAAGCTACTATAGTAAATGTAGTATCTTTGAAGATTTTTAGCATATCTTATGACCTCTTTGTTGATTTCAGCACTATCCTTAAAGTAGGAAACAGAGTTTTCATCAAAATCCAGCTTTTTTTCAGCACAAGTCATAAATGATGCTGCTGTCAATATAACAATTAAGCAAATAGTAAAAATTGATACTACTTTATTTTGAGATTTTGTATCCAATTCCCCACACCACCTTTAAATACATTGGTTCTTTTGGATTAACCTCTATTTTTTCTCTAATTCTTCTTATATGAACGGCTACAGTATTTTCGCTGTTTATAAATGGCTCATTCCATACCTTTTCATATATTTCTTCTATAGAGAATATAACATCAGGATTTTCCATTAAAAGCTGTAAAATTTTAAATTCAATTGGAGTAAGTTTAATAGGAGTATCGTTAAGTTTAACCTCCTTAGTTTTTTTGTTAAGGTACAATCCTCTTATAAGAAGCTCGTCTTTAGTCTGCTGGAAGCTACTAAACTTTGTATATCTTCTTAAGTTTGACTTAACTCTTGCTATAAGTTCAAGGAAGTTAAATGGCTTAGTAATGTAGTCATCAGCACCGATGTTTAATCCAAGTACAATATCCTTGTCCTCTGATTTTGCAGAAAGCACAATAATAGGTATTTCTTTGTCCTGTCTTATTTTAAGTATGGCTTGAATACCGTCCATTTTAGGCATCATTAAATCCATTATTATTAAATGAATATCTGGGTGCTGTTCAAGAACCTTTAAGGCTTCTTCGCCATCGTGAGCCTTGTATACTGTCATCTGTTCGTTAGCTAAGTAAATTTCTATTGCATTTAATATTTCTTTGTCGTCATCAGCAACTAATATTTTGTATTCCATATTGATTTCCTCCTTTGTAGGTTTTACTTATTATAAGTATAATTCATAATAATTAAAATAGGAATATATATTTCTGAATTTTATATTAATATTTTACCACATATTATTAAGCAATTCAAAGGCTTTTATAATATTTTCGTTTGTAATGCCTGTGTAGCCTAGTACCAAAGCTGGCTTAGGGTGTTTGCCTGTTACATAGTAGTTATTTATATTAGTTATTAATATGCCTTTTTCTTTAGCTTTATTTACTATTTCATTAACATTAGTGTTTTTTTCAAATTCAAGAACTATGTGAAGTCCAATATTTTCTCCTATTAAATTGATTTTAGTATTAGTATTGTTTAGGCAATCTTTAATTGTACTTATTCTGGATTTATATATATTTCTCATTCTGTTTATATGTCGTTCAAAATATCCACCAGCCATAAATTTTGCAAGAGTATATTGTTCAAAACAAGACACTGTGTTTGAGTAAAACTGCATATATTTATCAAATCTAAATACTAAATTCCAAGGAAGCACCATATAGCTTATTCTAAGAGAAGGGGCTAAATTTTTTGCAAAAGTATTCATATATATAACCTTACCGTTGTTATCAAGGCTTTGAAGTGCTGGTGCAGGCTTACCACTGTATCTAAACTCACTGTCATAGTCATCTTCTATTATATAGCCATTTTTTTCAATTGCCCAATTTAATAGTTCATATCTTCTGCTAACAGGTGTTACAATTCCTGTTGGAAATTGGTGAGAAGGTGAGGTGTGGAGTACATTTACATCTGAATAAATAAGATGTTCCATACTTACACCATAGTCATCAAGAGGTAGATACTCTGTATTAATATTGTAGGCTTTTAATATTTTAGCTATTTTGTGATAGCCTGGGTTTTCAACAGCATATTTTTTGTCTTCACCTAATAGCTGTATGATTAGATTAATAAGATATTCTGAACCAGAGCCAATTATAATTTGTTCAGGCTGACAGTTTATACCTCTATAGGATTTAAGATATTTGCATATTTCAGCTCTTAAAGAATATAAGCCTTTTGGCTCACTTTTGTTAAGAAGTTCTTTATCTTTATCTCGTATAACTTCTCTCAAAAGTTTTGTCCAAACAGAAAAAGGAAAATTTTCAGTGTCAACAGCGTTAGTTTTGAACTCATATATATAATCTGACCTTGTCAAATTTTCTCTAACTGGTATTGGATTAATGTCAGATGCAGTAATAGAAACTGAATTTTGTATATCATTTGTAAAATAGCCACTTTTAGGTTTTGAATAAATATACCCTTCACTTATTAACTGCTCATAAGCTGACTCAACTGTCATAACGCTGATTTTAAGGTGGTTTGCTAACATTCTTTTAGAAGGTAGCTTTTCTGCTGGAACAATTATTTTATTTAATATATCGTTTTTTATATTTTCATAAAGCTGTTGGTAAATTGGAACTTTGCTTTTGTAATCAAGTAAGTATGTAAACATAATCAATAATCTGACCTTATAAAATAATTTAAAACTGAGTATTAAAAACATATCAGTTTTATGTATAATTATACACATATCAAACAAAAAAATCAATAGGAGGACTTAAAATGTCAAGATATAAATTAAATTGTGAATTAGCTCAAATGTTAAAGGGCGGCGTAATAATGGATGTAACTACTCCAGAGCAGGCAAAGATTGCTGAAGAAGCTGGTGCTTGTGCAGTAATGGCACTTGAAAGAATACCAGCTGATATTAGAGCTGCTGGTGGTGTATCAAGAATGAGTGACCCTAAAATGATTAAGGGTATTCAGGAAGCTGTTTCTATTCCAGTTATGGCTAAATGTAGAATTGGTCATTTTGCAGAGGCTCAGATTTTACAGGCTATTGAAATTGACTACATTGATGAAAGTGAAGTTTTATCACCAGCTGATGATGTTTATCATATTGATAAGACTAAGTTTGATGTACCTTTTGTTTGTGGTGCTAAGGACTTAGGCGAGGCTTTAAGAAGAATTGCTGAAGGTGCATCTATGATTAGAACAAAGGGTGAACCTGGTACTGGTGATGTTGTTCAGGCTGTTAGACATATGAGAATGATGCAGAGCGAAATTAGAAGAATTGCTAATTGTAGCGAGGACGAGCTTTTTGACAATGCAAAAAAACTTGGTGTACCTTATGAGCTTTTAGCTTATGTTCACGAAAATGGTAAACTTCCAGTTGTAAACTTTGCTGCTGGTGGTGTTGCAACTCCAGCTGATGCTGCTTTAATGATGCAGTTAGGTGCTGAAGGTGTATTTGTAGGTTCTGGTATCTTTAAGTCTGGTAACCCTAAAAAGAGAGCACAGGCTATTGTTAAGGCTGTTACAAATTATAACGATGCTAAAATGCTTGCTGAATTATCTGAAGATTTAGGCGAAGCTATGGTTGGTATTAACGAGGACGAAATTGAATTATTAATGGCAGAAAGAGGTAAGTAATATGAAGGTAGCTGTACTTGCATTACAAGGTGCTTTTATTGAACACGAAAAAATGCTTAATGACTTAGGTGTTGAGGCATTTGAATTAAGACAAAAGGCTGATTGTGAAAAGGACTTTGATGCACTTATTCTTCCAGGTGGAGAAAGCACTGTTATGGGCAAACTCTTAAGAGAGCTTGATATGTTTGACATATTAAAGAAAAAGATAGAGAGTGGTATGCCTGTATTTGGTACTTGTGCAGGACTTCTTTTGTTGGCTCACAAAATTGAAAATGATAGCAGACAGCACATTGGCTTAATGGATATAACAGCTGAAAGAAATGCTTATGGCAGACAACTTGGTAGCTTTGAAACTGTTAGTGAATTTAAGGGAATAGGTGAAATACCTATGAGATTTATAAGAGCTCCTTATATAAAGTGTGTTGATGATAATAATGTTGAAGTGCTTTCAGTAGTAGATGATAAAATTGTTGCAGCAAGAGAAGGAAATATGCTTGTTACAGCATTTCACCCAGAATTAACTGGCTGTAATGATGTGCATAAATATTTTATAGAAAATATTTGTAATCAATAAAATAATTAATAATTTTAACCGATGATATTAAGTGATTTAACTTATGTCATCGGTTTTTTTGTTTTACTAAGATTTTACAAATTTATAACTCAAAGCTGATAGAAGAAAAACATTGTTTTATATATAATCTCTATTGTAAACAAAAAGAATACATTTTTTGAAGGAGATTAAAAAAGATGAAAAAGACAATTAAATTAATGGTATCTGCAGTTTTAGCAGCAACTATGTTAGTAGGTTGTGGTAGCACAGGAACAACTGACAGTGGCAATGAAGGCACAAGTGAGGCAGCTTCAAGCTCTGATGATGTAATTACAATGAGTGGTTCAACATCAATGGAAAAGCTTTGCAACACTTTAAAGGAAGAATATATGAACAAGACTGGTGTTGAAATTGATGTTCAGTTTACTGGTTCTGGTGCAGGTATTCAGGCTGTTTCAGAAGGTACTGTTAATATTGGTAACTCATCAAGAGCATTAAAGGATGAAGAAAAGGCAAAGGGTCTTTCTGAAAACATTGTTGCTTTAGATGGTATCGGTATTATTGTTGACAAGGCAAACACAGTAGCTGATATTTCTAAGGATAATCTTGCTAAGGTTTATAAGGGTGAGATTAAGAATTGGAAGGAGCTTGGCGGTGCTGATGAGCCAATCGTTGTTATTGGTAGAGAAGCTGGTTCTGGTACAAGAGGTGCTTTTGAGGAAATTTTAGGTGTTGAAGACGCTTGTGTATATGCACAGGAAATTAGTTCAACAGGTGCTGTAATGGCAAAGGTTGCTTCTACTCCTGGTGCAATTGGTTATGTATCTCTTGATGTAATTGATGATACAGTATCTACTTTAAAGGTTGATAGTGTTGAAGCAACAGCAGAAAATATTAAAAATGGTACATATTCTATTCAAAGACCATTTGTAATGGCAACTAAGGGTGCTATTACAGAGCAGAGCCAGACAGTACAGGATTTCTTTAACTGGCTTGAAAGTGAAGAAGGTCAGACAATTATTACTAAGCTTGGTTTAGTAACAACAAAGTAATGAAGTGATTTAAGATAAATGCTTGAGGTGAATTAGTATGGAAAAAACAGTCACATTAAGCAGTAAGAGGGCTGTCGCTAGTAAAGTCGACAGCTCAACTACTGTAAAAAATATGTCAATTAAAGGTGGAAATAGAAGTAAATCCTTTTCAGAGGAATTTATGAAAATTATATTTACTGTATGTGGTTTTACTGCTGTTGCTGCTGTAATTGCTATTACTGTATATATGCTTATATCTGGCGTTCCTGCAATATTCAAGGTAGGTATAGCTGAAATGCTTTTTGGCACAGAGTGGGCACCTACTGCTGCTGAACCAAGTTTTGGTATTGCTTATATTATACTTACTTCTATTATTGGTACAGCTGCTGCCATAGTTATTGGTGTTCCTGTTGGTCTTTTAACTGCTGTATTTATGTCTGAGGTTGCAACACCTAAGGTTGCTAAGGTAGTTAAGCCAGCTGTTGAGCTTCTTGCAGGTATTCCATCTATTGTATATGGTTTACTTGGTTTGTTGCTTATTAACCCTTTAATGGGAAGTATTGAAAAGGCAATATTTGCAAACTCTAAAACTCATATTATGAATGGTGGTGCAAACCTTATTTCAGCCGTTTTAGTTCTTGCAATTATGATTTTACCTACAGTTATTAATAGTTCAGAAACTGCATTAAGAGCAGTACCTGTACATATGCGTCAAGCTAGTCTTGCTCTTGGTGCAACTCCAACACAGACAATATTTAAGGTAACAATACCTGCTGCAAAGTCTGGTATTATTACAGCTGTAGTATTAGGCGTTGGTAGAGCAGTAGGTGAGGCAATGGCTATTGTACTTGTATCTGGTAATACTGTAAATGTTCCATTACCATTTAATTCAGTTAGATTTCTTACAACCGGTATTGTATCAGAAATGGGTTATGCTGAGGGACTTCATAGACAGGCATTGTTTACTATAGGCCTTGTATTGTTTGCATTTATTATGATTATTAACATAGTTATTAACAAGATTTTAAAGGGTGGTGAAGATAATGAGAGATAGTATTTGTCAAAAACACATAAGAGTAAGTGACAATATTTTAAGATTTTTGATTTATCTTTCTGCTGCCATTTCAGTTGGTATACTTATTGGCATTATTGGCTATGTAGCTTTTAGAGGCTTTGGCTCAATTAGTTGGGAATTTTTATCAAGTGTTACATCTGAATTAAATGGCACATTTGGTATTATTGGTAACATTGTAAACACTCTTTATATTATTGTTATATCATTAGTTATTGCAACCCCTATAGGTATTGGTGCTGCTGTATACTTGACAGAATATGCTAAGGCTGGCAAAATTGTAAGAATGATTGAATTTACAACAGAAACTCTTGCTGGTATTCCATCTATAATATATGGTTTGTTTGGTATGGCATTTTTTGGTATAACACTTAAACTTAAAACATCAATACTTTGTGGCTGTCTTACTTTAACAATTATGGTTCTTCCTCTTATAATAAGAACAACACAGGAGTCATTAAAAACTGTTCCTTTAGGATATAGAACAGGTGCTTTAGGTATTGGTGCAACAAAGTGGTATATGATTAGAACAATTATTTTACCAAGTGCATTACCAGGTATTGTTACAGCTGTTATATTAAGTGTTGGTAGAATTGTTGGTGAGTCAGCAGCACTTTTATTTACTGCTGGTGCTGGTTACTATTTGCCAAAGCATTTATTCTCACACGCTCTTAAGTCAGGTGGTACTCTTACTATACAGATGTATTTAAGTATGGAAAGAGGAGAATTTGACAATGCCTTTGGTATAGCTCTTGTCCTTGTAGTTATTGTACTTTTTATCAATGCTTTAACAAAGGTTATTACTAACAATATGAAAAAGTCTGCTTAAAGAAAGAGGTAATAAAATGGAATCTAAAATTAGCGTATCAAACTTAAATTTATATTATGGTGCAAACCACGCTTTAAAAAATGTTAGTATGGAAATACCAAAGCAGGAGGTTACAGCCTTTATTGGACCATCTGGTTGTGGTAAATCTACATTTTTAAAAACTTTAAATAGAATGAATGACCTTGTAGATGGTGTCAGAATTGATGGCAAGGTTTTACTTGATGGTGAGGATATATATAGTGCTGATGTAGACACAACATTATTAAGAAAAAAAGTAGGTATGGTTTTTCAGCAGCCTAATCCATTTCCAATGAGTATTTATGACAACATAGCTTATGGACCAAGAATACACGGTATCAAAAATAAGTCACAGCTTGATGAAATTGTTGAAACTTCTTTAAGAGGTGCTGCAATTTTTGATGAAGTTAAGGATAGATTAAAGAAGTCAGCATTAGGTCTTTCTGGTGGTCAGCAACAGAGATTATGTATTGCTAGAGCTTTAGCTGTAAAGCCTGATGTACTTTTAATGGACGAACCAACTTCTGCTCTTGACCCAATTTCAACATTAAAGGTTGAGGAATTAATGGCAGAGCTTAAGGATAATTACACAGTTGTTATTGTAACTCATAATATGCAGCAGGCTACAAGAATTGCTGATAACACAGCTTTCTTCCTTGTTGGTGAAATGGTTGAAATGAATAAAACAGAAACATTATTCTCAAGACCAATGGATAAGAGAACAGAGGATTATATTACTGGTAGATTTGGTTGATACTTTTTGTTGATGATATTCTTAATTATAATATATTTTTATGGAGGTAGGATATGCCAAGAAAAACTTTTGAGGCTTCTCTTGAGGACCTTAATGTGGAATTAATTAAAATGGGTGCTATTGTTGAAAATGCTATTAATTCAGCAATAATTGCTTTAAAGAATAATGATGATAAGCTAGCTAAAGAGGTTGTAGACCAAGATAGAGTTATTGATGATATGGAAAAAGATATTGAAGCAAAATGTTTATCATTAATATTAAGACAACAACCTGTTGCTTGCGATTTGAGAGTTGTTTCTACAGCTTTAAAAATGGTAACTGATATGGAAAGAATAGGGGACCAAGCAGCAGATATTGCTGAACTTGTAATGGACTTTAAATCAGACTTAAAGTATAAAGCTATTGAGCATATTCCAGCTATGGCAGAGGCTGCTGTTTCAATGGTTCACGGAGCTATTGCTGCTTTTGTAAATAATGATATGGAGGCAGCACGAGAAATAATAAAGAAAGATGACATAGTTGACGAACTTTTTGAAAAGGTTAAATCTGATGTATCATTAAGTTTGCAAACTGATGTTAAAAATTGTGATATGGATATTAATTTCTTAATGATTGCTAAATATCTTGAAAGAATAGGTGACCACGCAGAAAATATATGTGAGTGGATTGAATTTTCTGAAACTGGTGACTATAAAAACGAAAAATTGTTATAGTTTTTATCTTTTTTATCTCTTTTTTATCCTCCCAAACTTTTGTGTTTGGGAGGAATGTTTTATTTATAATCAAAATTTATACCTAACACTTCTAAAGTCTTTTTAGAGAAAAAGTCTATTATCATATCAATAACATCATTTACTGGCAGTGTAGATTCATTTAACCACCACTGTATTAAAACTACAAAAAGTGAAAAAAATGCCTCAGATAAAAGTTCTGGTGTAAAATTTGTGCCTTCAGTTCTTTTGTTGATTTGACTTATTGAAAAAAGGTCATACTTTAGCTTTTCTTTTAATTTATTTAAAAAATCAGGATTAGTCTTGTCTTTTACTAGTATGTTAAATATATCCTTATGCTCCTTAAAGTGCAATAGCATATTAATAACATATTGTCTTTGCTCCTTGCCATCAAGATTTTGCAACTTGTTTAATGTGGGAGAGAGTATACTTAATAATTCGTTTGAAATAGAATTATAAAGGGCTTCTTTTGTTTCAAAATGAATATAAAAAGTTTTTCTATTTATCATAGCTTTTTTTGCTATGTCAGTAATAGTTATATTTGCGTACCCCTTTTCCTCCATAAGGTCTAAAAAGGCATTTTTAATAGCATTTTTACTTTTAATAATTCTTAAATCCGTCTTTTTTTCCATAAATCTTGCTCCTTAATTTATATACTATATTTTACTATATAAAGGAAAAAAATTCAATAAATTTTGTAGAATAAGAAACAAAAAAAGAAAAAATGTATATTATTATATATTCTGTCCGATATTGACCATTGCTTTATTTTATTAAAATGTTAGAATAAAATTAATATTAGATTAAAGTACAATTAGGAGGCGATTATATGAAAAAGAGAATGCTTTGTTCAATATTGGCATTATCTTTAATATTAGGTTTAGCAGGCTGTGGTAAAGATGATACAGCTAATGTTGAAGTTACACCTAAAATTGTAAAAACTCAATCTGTGGCAGAGGAAAGTGTCACATCAGGTTATAGTTATCTTGGTATTGTTAAGGCTAAGGAAACAAAAAATTATTCATTCCTTGCTGCTGGCAAAATTGCTGAAATATGTGTTGAAAAGGGACAGCAGTTTAAAAAAGGTGATGTACTTGCAAAACTTGACACCACATCAATGGAATATCAGGCGTCTATAAGTCAAAATACAGAGTCACAGGCTCAGGCAACTTTGCAAAAGACTATAAGCACTTATGACACAAATATTAGTAATGCTAAGTCACAAATTGAAACCCTTGATAAGGCTATTGCTGCTGGTCAAAAGGGTATTGATGCTCTTGTTGTAGGACTTAATGCAGAGTCACAAAATATTGAAGCTGGCGAAGATGCTCTTAATACATTAAAGGGTGAACTTGATGCTGCTAGAGAAATTAATGCAGTAGGTGGCTATGCTGATAAGGACTTGGAACAGCTTGAAAGTCAGTACAAGACTAAGGCTGCTGAGTTAGAGGCAGCAAAGGCAACTCACGAGGGTAACAAAGCAACCCTTGAAAGCAAAAAGGCTGAACTTGAAGCATCAAAGGCTAAAAAGAGTGAAGCCCTTACAACTCTTAACAATCTTTATACTTCAAAGGCAAAAGATGTTGCTGCTGCTCAAGCTAGTGTAGATAGTGCTGGCACATCTAAGAGTATAGTTGATAAAAATATTAATGATGCAACAATAAAGGCTGATAGTGACGGCTATGTAATGGAGCTTCCTTATAAAGAGGGTGAAGTTATAGCTGCTGGTTATCCTGTTGTTGTAGCTAAGAGCAAGGAGCTTGTTGTTACAGTTGGTGCATCTGATGATGAATATAGCAATATTAAAGTTGGTGGCACAGCTCTTATAAATGGTAAGGCAGTAGGCAGAATTGATACAATAGCTCAGTATCCAGATGAAAAAACAAGAACTTATGCAGTAGATATTGCTATTGACGGTGATTACACAATTGGTGAAACTGTTGATGTTAAGATAGTTACAGGCAATGTTAGTGGCTGTTATGTACCAATTGATGCTGTATTTAATAGTGACGGTGTTGACTATGTTTATGCTGTTAATGCTGAAAACAGAATATACAAAAAACAGGTTGTTTTAGGCGAATTCTCAGGAGATAAGGTTGAAGTACAAATTGATGACCCTTCAGCAATAGTAGTTACAGAGGGTGTTAAAAATCTCAGAGAAAATGACCTTGTAACAATGGAGGGCTGATAATATGAATGGTAAGGAAAAATTCTTTGCAGGACTCCTTGAAAGAAAGTCATTAATCATAATGCTTGTTGTTATGGTATTTGCTGCTGGTATATTTTCATATATACAGATGCCTAAGCAAAAGTTCCCTAAGGTAGTCCTTCCAGTTGCAACAGTTACAGTTGTTTATCCAGGTGCAACTGCAGAAGATATGGAACAGCTTGTGTCAGAAAAGGTTGAGCATACTTGTATGGAGCTTGACGGATTTGACAAGTGTGAGTCTACAGTTGGCGATAATTATAGTGTAACTAGTATAAATTTAAGTATGGATTTATCACAAAGCGAAGTTGATGACCGTTGGGACGAACTTAGAAATAAAATGGATACACTTAAGTCAGACTTGCCATCAGGTGTAACATCAATAACAGTTAATGATGATGTTATGGATACAGCTGGTCTTATTCTTGCTGTAACAGGCGACAATATATCTAATGATGAGCTTTCACAAAGAAGTAAGGAAATTGCCGACCAGCTTAGACTTGTTAAGGGTGTTAAGAAGGTATCTGTACACGGTGATGTTCCATCAGAAGTTAAGATAACAGTAAATATTGATAAACTTAATGATACAAATGTATCCCTTGCTGAACTTGCTAAAATTATAGGCTATCACAATTCAACATTGCCTACAGGTTCAATAAAAGTTGATGGCAACAATATTAAGGTTAATGCTTCTGGTCAATTTGAAAGTCTTGATGATATTAAAAACATTGTTATTGCATCAAACGATGACTATATTATTACTAAACTTTCAGATGTAGCTGATGTTAGAATGGAAGTACCTGATGATGAAGGTTACTATATTTTTAATAATAAAAAGTCTACTGTTCTTGCCGTTTATTTTGAAAGTGGCTTAAATGTTGTTAGTTTAGGTGACAAGGTTAATAAGGTCATTGATGATTATAACGAAACATTGCCAGAGGGCGTAAGTGTTAATAAAATATTTATGCAGCCAGATAAAGTATCTAACTCTATAAATGATTTTGTTGTTAATCTTCTTGAGTCTATAATATTAGTTGTAATTGTAGTTATGATTGGTATGAACTTTAGAAATGCAATTGTTGTTTCTATTGCAATACCATTATCTATATTAATGAATTTCTTGTTTAATCACATTATGGGACTTGAAATTCACTTTGTATCACTTGCGTCTTTGATAGTTGTACTGGGTATGCTTGTTGATAACTCGGTTGTTGTTAGTGATGCTATACAAAAGAATATTGATGCAGGAATGAGTAATAAAGATGCTGCTGTTAAGGGTGTTGCATCAGTTGCATTGCCAGTATTTGTGTCTATGCTTTCATCTGTAATAGCCTTTTGTTCTATATTTGTGCTTCCAGGTGCATATAGACAGCTTTCAATTTCATTCCCAATAGTTATTATAACTTCTCTTGTTTGTTCTTTTGTAGTATCAATGATTGTTACTCCACTTACAAGTTGTTTCCTTTTAAGAAAGAGTAAAGAAAGCAACAATAGTAAAGTGCCACCATCAAGAAAGTTATATAATTGGGCTTTTAATCACGCATTTAAGCATAAGGCATCAACAATAATAGTTTCAATAGTTTTAATGCTTTTGTGTGCATCAACAGTATTTAGCATTGATATGCAGATTGTACCAACAGCTAATGATGATATTATTACAATTGATGTATCTGCAAATGATGAAAACAGCGTTGAAAGAACTAGAGAAATAGTTAATAATGTTGAAAAAATACTTGATGAACAGCCTGAAACTGAATATTATTTAAGTGGTGTTGGCTTAGGTATACCTCGTTATGACTATGCTATTTTGCCTAAGGCTGATACTGATAACACTGGTGATATTTATGTTAAAATTAATCTTAAAAACGGTAAGCGTTTTAAGAAAACATCAGATATGGTTGACTTTCTTCAAAATGAAATGAATAGCCACATAGGCGGAGCAACTGTAATGGTTGATGAGCTTGGTATATTTACACTTAATACTAAGCCAGTTGAAGTTAAACTTTATTCTGACAATGTTGATGACTTAAACAAGGCATCAGAGCTTGTTAATGATATGCTTACACAGCTTGAAGGCACTAAGGGTATTCAAAACAAAAATGAGCTTGCAACATATAATTACTATGTAAAAATGGATAATATGAAGCTTAATACTTTGGGACTTACTCAGGCTGAGGCTCAAAATGAACTTAGTATAGCTATGCAGGGCAGAGATGTATCTACATACAGAAGTGGCAACAAGGAATATAGTGTTGTTCTTGATACTAACATTGATTCGAGAGACCAGATTAAGGCATTTAAGGTTAAGTCATCAACAATGGGTGCTAAGTACAATGTAGCACAGTTTGCTGATGTATCTTTAAAGCCAGAAATAACTTCAATTTCAAGAATAGATGGTAGACGAGGCAGAGCTGTAGGTTGTTACACAAGCCAAAAAGTAAGTGAAATTTCTGTACAAAATGAGCTTGAAAAAATGATTTCTGAAAATATTGACCAGTTCCCTAGTAGTGTTACTATTGAAAACTCTGGTAAGAAAAAGCCATTTATGGAAGATGTTCTTTTCAATATCGGTATTGCAGCAGCAGTTGCAGTTATTGCAATGCTTATACTTCTTCTTATTCAGTTTGGTTCAATTAAGAAAGTTGCTATTGTATTTATATCAGTACCATTTGGTCTTGCAACAGGTATGCTTGGACTTAAAATAACAGGTCAGCCAATAAGTTTGTTTGCTCTTATTGGTGGCGTAAGTCTTATAGGTTGTGTTATGGCAAATGCTATTGTGCTTATTGATTGTATTACAAATGAGCTTAATAGTGGACTTGGCATAGAGGAGGCTTGTAAGTCTGCTGGTGGTCAAAGATTAAGACCTATACTTATGAGTACAATGACTACAGTTTTAGGCTTGCTTCCACTTGCACTTTTTGGTGACCTATTGTTTATACCAATGGCTGTGCTTATGCTTGTGGGCTTGTTCTTTGCTATGCTTGTTAATTTGGTTTTAGTACCTTTAGTTTATTATATAGCTTTTAGAAAAAAACAAGCATAAATATTAATTGTTAATAAAATAAGAGTTTATGTTAGAGTAAAATCTTTCATAAACTCTTTTTTTGTTATAAATTATATAGTTAAATATTTTTAATAGTATGGGTTTAAATTGAATTTTACTAAATAGTATACCTAAATTTAAGCAATAAAAATAAAAGCCTTATTTAATAAATAAGACTTAGCCAGACCTCAAGCAAAAATAATAAGAATGTTACTTGCTGTCATTTATTATTTCCTCCATAGATTATATTAAAAGGAAAAGGCGAAATTTATATTAATATAAAAATTAGCAATATTATTTAACAATATAAATTATTATGATATACTAGTTATATACTATATAAGAAATAGGTGGGATTTTATGAAGATTAAATTTTTTATATCAACAATTATTATTGCAAGTATGTTTTGTGCTGGCGTAAATAATGCAGGTATTGCAAATGCTGAAACCAACACTACTAATAATATTGTTTTTAATGATGTTAATGTAGATGATTGGTATTACAACACTGTTATGGAAATGGCTCGCAAGGGTATTTTGTCAGGTTACAGTGACGGAAGTTTTAAGCCAAACGCAAGCATTACATCAGCTGAATTTACATCAGTTATAGGCAGAATTATGGGAATTAGTGGTTCTAACGATATAATTACAAGTCACTGGGCAGCACCTATTTTAAAAACAGCTATGGATAAGGGCTGGTATGATTATGACGAAAATCCACCTACTGGCGAAATGTATGACAAGCCTATTAAAAGGCAACTTGCTGTTAAGATAGTTATGAAAGCTATGGCAAAGCCTATTCAGTATGACTACAATGTAGAGTCAGCTAAAATAAAGGACTTTAGTAGCCTTAACGGCAGATACTATGACACAACACTTTCAGCCTATGCTGACGGAATACTAACTGGAAATTCAAGTGGTATGTTTAGACCAGAAGCCTCACTTACAAGGGCTGAGGCTTGTACAATTATAAAAAAAGCTATGGATAAATATTTAGGAACTGTCAATATAGAACCTCAAAATGAACATACTACAGAAATAGTGGCTGTTAGTGGAGGCGTAAGTGAGAATGGGCAATTGAAAGTGGTTGGAACTCAGCTATGCAATGAAAAAGGAGAGGCTGTTGTGTTAAGGGGTATGAGTAGCCACGGACTTCAATGGTTTCCTCAATTTGTAAGCTCTGATTACATAAAAGCTGTTGGAGCGAGGGGAGCTAATGTAATGCGTTTTGCTATGTATACTAGCGAAAATGGCTATATTTCAAATCATTCTATAAAGAATACATTGACAAAGGCTGTTGATAATGCTATATCAAATGATATGTATGCCATTATTGACTGGCATATTTTAAGTGACGGAAATCCTATGACCTATAAAAGTGAAGCAAAGGAATTTTTTGCTGAAATGGCTCAAAAATATAAGGCTAGTAAAGCTGTTATATATGAAATATGTAATGAACCTAATGGAAATATTAGTTGGAGCAAAGATGTTAAGCCTTATGCTACAGAAATTATAAATACTATAAGAGCTTATGATAATAATGCAATTATTTTAGTAGGAAATCCTCAGTGGGACCAAGACCTTGACAGCGTTGTGGCGGATAGATTAAGTGGTAACAACATTATGTACACTTGCCATTTCTATGCAGGTACTCATACACAGTGGTTAAGGGATAAAATTACAAATGCTCTCAATAATGGCATACCGATTTTTGTAAGTGAGTGGGGAACAAGTAGTGCTGATGGTAACGGTGGTGTCTTTGTTGAGGAAACAAATAAATGGCTTAATTATATGGCAGATAAAAAGATAAGCTGGTGCAATTGGTCATTGTGTGATAAAGATGAAACATCAGCCGCTCTTAATAAAGGTGCAAATGCTTCTGACGGCTTAAGTGATTTTGAACTTAGTAGCTCTGGTAAAATAGTGTTTAATAGTTTTAAATAAAAGTAATTGCTATGATATTTTTATAAAAATCTGAAAAAAGGTATTGACCTAAAGTCAAGTTTAAGTTGTATCCTTAACTTAAGGTAACAGATGTTAGTAGATGATTTGGAAAACATTATGTCTGACTGTACAATAAAACCTATGGTAAATCAAATTTTAACTCATATTGGTAATACACCTGTTGATTTAATTGATTTTTGCAATAAAAATGGAATACTAACAGAAGCATATTCGCCAATAGCTCACGGTGAGGCATTAAAGAAAGATGTTATTGTAAATATGGCAAATAAATATAATGTATCTGTAGCACAGTTGTGTATACAATATGTAATTCATCTTGGAATGGTCGCTTTGCCTAAAACATCAAATCCTGTGCATATGAAGGATAATGTAGATTTGAATTTTAATATTTCTGCTGATGATATGGAAGAATTAAAGGTGCTTAATATTATGAAGGATTATGGCGAATATAGCTTTTTCCCTGTGTTTAGTGGTAAGTAATTATTTTAAAATCGAGAGGGTAGATTATGAGTAAATTCGATTCATTGTGGAAATGGATAAAAGAAAATGGAACAGATAATTTTAAGCTGACTTATGCTGAAATTGAGAATATAGCAGGTTTGCCAATAGACCATTCATTTTTAAAGTTTAAGAAAGAACTTTTGGAATATGGTTATAAAGTGGGTAAAATTTCTATTAAAGAGCAGACTGTGTATTTTGAAAAGGTAATGGAATAGTGATTAATAATGGAAACCCTTTCGACAACCTACGGTTGCCACCTTCCCTATGAGGGAAGGCAAAGGGGGTAGCCCAAATGTATTGATTTATAGAAGTTACAAAGGGCGACTATATTGCACCGAAAAATTTATTGGTAAAATCGGGTGATTACTAATCGCTCCTACAAATAACTCGTTCGTAGCAATTACAAGTACACTAAATACTAACCATCTAGCTCCAATCTTATGGGAGCTGTCACGAAGTGACTGAGGGGCTTCTATTTTTAGGTAATAAATAATAGTTAATAATTAATAAATAAATTGGAAACCATTCCGACAACCTGCGGTTGCCACCTTCCCTATGAGGGAAGGTAAGTGGCGTATACTTACATATTAAAGTACATCTTATTTGTAGGGGCGACCAGTGGTCGTCATTTTGTTTTAGAGGTAGGTATAATGAAAGAATTTTTTTAACAACCTATAACAAAAGATTAACCATCTAGCTCCACTTGTAGGGGAGCTAATGGGGTATTTTAATTAGCTTAATTTCTCATTATTTTTTATAGAGTGATAAACCTTAGCAATAGGCAAACCTACAATAGTATAATAGTCCCCGTCAATTTTATCAACAAGTATTGCACCAAGACCCTGTATACCATAAGCACCAGCCTTATCCATAGGTTCCCAGCTATCAACATAGCTTATTATAGTATCCTGTGAAAGCTCTCTAAAATAAACATCAGCACAATCAGCAAAATTTTCAATAAAAACTCTACCAGCCACATAATAATAAAGAGTAACACCGGTATAAACTTGATGCTTTTTACCAGATAGTTCACTTAACATTCTAATGGCATCATTTCTATCCTTTGGCTTACCAAGAATTTCATTATCTATTGCCACAATAGTATCTGCTGCCACAACTACAGTATCTTTTTCAGGCATTTCTTTGTCAAATACAGCATCAGCTTTTCTAAGTGAAAGCTCCATAACTATTTCAGATGGTGTCATACCCTCATCATAGCTTTCGTCAGTATTGCAAGTTGAAACCTTAAAATCAAAGCCTACCTGTTTCATTAATTCAGAGCGTCTAGGTGAACCAGAAGCTAATATAATATCCATCAAAATTTCCTCCTAAAAGAATTTCTTGTATATAACGCCAGCAATAAGCATACCAATAATGCCAGCAATAGTAAAGCTAATATGAAAGCCAAACTGAACATAAATAAAATCAAGATTAATAGTTAAAGGCTGTGTAAGCCCAATAGTTTTGCCATAATTAAGCCAGTTAAGCCAATCTGGAGCTTTTGCAGTAAGTGTGCCTAAAAAACTGCCTATGATTAAGCCAGATATTAAAACAAGCAAAAATACAACATTTGATTTATTTTTCATAAGTATCGTCCTTTCTATTGTATAAACTATATTTTAATAGAAAAGATAATTCTTTTCAAGTCTTTTGTTGAATTATGTTAAGATATAATTTATAATAGATAATGCAGATTATTTTTATAGGAGAAGATTATGTTATTTAATTCCCTTGATTTTGTTTTATTTTTTATTGTAGTTGTTTTTCTTCACTATACCTTACCTCACAAATTAAGATGGATTATGCTTTTAATAGCAAGCTGTATTTTTTATATGTGCTGGCGACCTGAGCTAATTATTCTTATTTTGTTTTCAACATTTTTGAATTGGGGTGTATCACTTTTAATAGACAAGCATAGAAATAAGGGCAAAAAGCTCCTTATATTTAGCTTAATAGTTAATTTTGGCTTGCTTTTTATATTTAAGTATATGATGTTTATTAATCATACTTTTATGGATATTTATAACTACTTTGGCTGGCATTATCCTATTAATGATTTTAATATTATTTTGCCAATGGGTATATCTTTTTACACTTTTCAAGCTGCTAGTTATACTATTGATATTTACAGAAATGAATATGCTCCAGAAAAAAATTACTTTAAATTTACTCTTTTTGTAACATTTTTCCCTCAGCTTGTTGCTGGACCTATTGAAAGAGCTGATAGACTTTTAAATCAGCTTTTTACTAAAAAAAGGTTCAATGTCAATAACTTTGCTGAAGGCTTTAAGCTAATGATAATGGGTTATTTTAAAAAAATAGTTATTGCTGACAGAGCTTCTGTTTTGGTTGATACTGTTTTTAATAATCCAACAGAACATAGTGGTCTTTCTTTTATTTTGGCTAGTTTGTTTTTTACATTTCAGATTTACGGTGATTTTAGTGGTTACACAGACATAGCTAGAGGCTGTGGCAGAATACTAGGAATTGATTTAATGTATAACTTTGACAGACCTTATTTTTCTAAAAGTATTAAGGAGTTTTGGAGAAGGTGGCATATTTCACTTTCAAGTTGGTTAAGAGATTATGTATATATTCCTTTAGGTGGCAGTCACTGTTCAAGACTAAGAAAATACTTTAATATAATGGTTACATTTTTAGCAAGTGGCTTGTGGCACGGGGCAAACTGGACTTATGTTTTCTGGGGTGGACTTCACGGCTTGTATCAAATTGTGGGTGATGTTAAAAACTTGATTTTGCCTAAGTGGGATAACTGCTTTATTAATTTATTTAGAGTGATTATTACATTTATTTTAGTTGTTTTTGCTTGGATTTTCTTTAGAGCTAATACAATAAGTGATGGCTTTTATATTGTGGCACATCTTTTTGATGATATTGGCAATATAACTAATATGCAGTATATTTATGAACTTTTAAATAATATGGGATTGCAGCTTTTTGAAATTATATTGGTAGTTTGTGCTATTTGTTTCCTTATTTTTAGTGAGGTTATAAGTTACAAAATGGATATTCATTTACTTATGAATAAAGCTCCTTTAGTTGTTAGATTTGTATATTATTATATTCTTGTTATTATTATTTTTGGAATGGGGGTGTTCTCTGGTGGAGGACAATTTATATACTTCCAGTTTTAAACAAATTGTGATTTTTGTTATTAAAATTGCTGTTTTTGTGGCTTGTGTTTTGCCAGTTATTTATTTCTTAGGCAACAAATATTCTGTTGCTTCAACTGAAAACAAAATAAATAGCTATAATGAAAGTAGATGGAATGAGTTTTATCAACAGCCGAGAAATACTATTGATATGGTGTTTTTAGGTTCTTCTCATTCTTACTGTACATTTGACCCTTTAATTGTAGATAGTGGCTTAGGTACAAATAGCTATCAAATGGGTATGCCTTTACAGCATTTAGACTCAACTTATTATACATTGAGAGAGGTGCTTAATTATCAAAGTCCTAAAGATGTAGTTCTTGAGGTTTATTGGGATATGCTTGATGATGATTTTGAGCTTACTCAAGCTGGTTATTTATTTCAAGTAATGAAAAATAAGGACCTTGAAAAGGAATATATTAAGACAGTATTCCCTTTAAGTGAAAAGGTAAAGTATAATGTAAATATATTTAGATACCAGGCAGATTATTTTGCTTATAGAAATACTAAACTTAAGGAAAAGCTAGAAAATAACTATGGCTTTTTTACTCCAGCAAGGGCAAAGCAGGAGGGTATAGAAAAATATCGGTCTAAAGGCTATACATATTGTAATTACAATATGTTGCCAGATGAATTTGACAAAACTAATCAGTTTAAAAACACTGACGGCAAAGTGTGGAAAGCTAGTTCATCACAGCTTAAGTACCTTAATAAAATAATTGAGCTTTGTAATGAAAAGGGTATTAGGCTTACTTTTGTTACAGCTCCTGTTGCAAATGTTTCTCTTGATTATATTCAAAATTATGATTATATTCATAACTATGTTGAGGATATAGCTAATAAAAATGGTATAAAATATCTTGATTATAATATTGTAAATAAGGATAAAACTCTTTTTGAAAATAATAATTTTAGAGATGACGCCCACTTAAATCATAGTGGTGTTGAAATTGCTGATAAATATTTTATAAATTGGTACAAACAAAATTACAATTAAATAATTGACAAACTGAATTGCGGCAATATTGTCGCAATTTTTTTATTTATAACAAGCCTAATTATACAAAAAAATACAGCATAAATATTTATAATTAATTTATAAATTAAGGCGGTGATAAAATGACAGTTAATATTTATGCTGATGAAATGTTTTTTATTAACTTTATAGTCAATATTGCAATAATAGAAATTGCAAAAAGAATTTTAAAACTAAAAGTAAATATTTGGCGAGAAACTATAGCTGGAATTTGTACTTCTCTTGTTTATACTCTTTTTGTTGTTACTAGCTTAAGGGTATATATTAATATTTTTACTATAGTTATACTTAATACAGCTGAACTTATATTTCTTTTTAAGCCTAAATCCTTTACTGATTGCTTTAAATATAGTGTCACATTTAAGCTGGTGTCTTTTGGTACAAATAGTTGTGTGTTGTTTTTAACTAATTATATTAAAAATAAGTTTAGTTATTGGGTGTTAATACTTAGTTTTATTGTTACCTATTTATCTTACATTGTATTAAATATATTAAATAAAGAGGTAGTTTATTACAAAATTAATATTAAATGTAGTGACAAAATAGTTAGTATTAGGGCATTAGTTGATACTGGCAATTCTCTTGTTGAGCCTATAAGCAACAAGCCTGTTATTGTGGCTGAATATAGTGCTTTGAAAGATATTTTGCCTTGTAAGCTAATTGAAATATATGAAAACAAAAATGAAAGTAATTTAATGGAAATTATATCTGCAATATCAGAAGATAGCTTTAGAAAAAGTATAAGAATTATCCCCTTTAAAAGCGTTGGAAAAGAAAGGGGAATGATGATTGGCTTTGTGGCTGATAGTGCAAAAATAAACGATAATGTAATTAATAAGCCAATAATAGGAATTTGTAGATTTAGTTTAAGTAAAAATGGCTTGTATAGTGCGTTGCTTAGTCCTAAGCATTTGGGAGGTATATAAATGGATAGTAAGGGTTGTTTGGAAAAGTTTTTTCATAAATTTGCAGAGTGTGGCAGAATTTTTTATATAGGTGGAAATGATATTTTGCCTGAACCACTAAGCGTTAATGAGGAGGGCGAGCTTTTAAAAAGGCTTGTAGATAATAATGACGAAACAGCTAGGGATATTTTGATTGAAAGAAATTTAAGACTAGTTGTGTACATAGCAAGAAAGTTTGAAAACACAGGTATAAATGTTGAAGATTTAATTTCTATTGGAACTATTGGTCTTATTAAGGCTATTAATACCTTTAAGCCAGAAAAAAATATTAAACTTGCAACTTATGCTTCAAGGTGTATTGAAAATGAAATATTAATGCACTTAAGAAGAACTACTAAAACAAAGACGGAAGTTTCTATTGATGAACCTTTAAATGTTGATTGGGAGGGCAATGAGCTTTTGTTGTCTGATATTTTGGGAACTGATGTTGATATTATATATAGAGGAATTGAGGAGGAGGTTGATAAACAACTTTTAAGAACTGCTATACAAAAGTTGAACGGTAGAGAAAAAGAAATTATTGAACTTAGATTTGGCATTGGTAGAAATGGGGGAGAGGAAAGAACTCAAAAGGAGGTGGCTGATATATTGGGTATTAGTCAATCTTATATTTCTAGGTTGGAAAAAAAGATAATTGGTAGACTTAGAAAGGAGATAATGAAGCTGGTTTAAATGGGGAATAAGTAATAGGAAAAATGGAAACCCTTCCGACAACCTACGGTTGCCACCTTCCCTATGAGGGAAGGTAAATGGTGTTGTTATACAAATAATCTGTTCACAACAGTTAAAAAGGACGACCAATGGTCGCCCCTACATTCAACTGTTTATTATTTGTAATGTTGAATACTATTATTATACCACAACATTCCTGTAATAATAGGTAAAGTTGCAACTTATCTGTAGGGGCGAGCATTGCTCGTCCTTATTTACATAAGAAAATAATTAGAGGTACATCATCACATTATATTTATTTATATAAAAAATGGGCGATTACTAATCGCCCCTACAATGTACCTGTTCATTATATGAAAAACATAACTAAGGTATAACCATTTAGTTCCACTTGTAGGGGAGCTGTCACGAAGTGACTGAGGGGTTTCTACACTTTTTCAGTTCTTCTATACTCTTTAGGTGTAACACCAGTTTTTTCTTTAAAGCATTTACCAAAATGACTAATATGATTAAAGCCAACAGCACTAGCTATACTACTAACAGGTATGCTAGTGTTTTTTAGCAAATTCGCAGCCTTAGACAATCTAAATTCAACAATATATTTATAAGGCGTAGTATCCAAACAGCTTTTAAAGCATCTTAAACACTCTGACTTACTAACACTAGCACTTTTAGCCAAATTCTCTAATGATATTTCTTCGGAATAATGTTCGTTAATATATGTAAGAAATTTTTGCATACGAATATTAGTTATATTTTCACTTTTTATAGATTTTACATTTATATTTTTTATTAATTCAAGCCAAATAGTTGAAAGAACAACTAACACTTCATAGGTATAAGTATCTGTTTTACTTTTTTCTATAATAGTTAGCCTATCTAATAAATTTAAAACATCACTATGCCAATTTATTTTATTTGTAAAATGAATTGTAGGCAAATTCTTCATATCTGTTATGTTATTAACAAAGGTTTCTGCTGGACTTCCTAAGTAAAATTTAAGAAAATAATCAGGGAAAATAAAGCTATTATAATTACAAAGTTCTATAGGTATAATTCTGTGTACCACATATTTATTTATAAAAATTCCTTCACCAGCTTTAATCTTTAAATTGTCATCAAGTGTTTTTAAAATTATTGTGCCTTTTTGCACATATATAAACTGTATATCCTCGTGCCAGTGCATAACTCTAAAGCCAGCGTTTACTGGATAGCTTTGATTATCAATTATATTTAGAACTAAATAAGGGAAGTTAGTGTTGTTATTAATATTAACAGAATTAATATAATTATTATTCATTTTAAAACCTCGTTGACGATATTTTGATATTTTTTAGTAATATAGTGATAGAATATAATAAAATATTGTGATAATATTATAGAGTCATTGAAAATATTTGTCAATAGGTGGTGAAAAAATGTATTTTAAATATGGAAAGACCTAATATTTTTAGTTATGATGATTTAGCTATACAACGAGGACTTCGTATGATTTATCATCACAGAAAAATAGATAAAAAACTTTTTGAAAAATATCGCAAAAGGTTTAGCCCTTATGGAAGTGTTGCTAGTTTGTATATTTGGAAAGTTTCTGGTGGAGCAATAGAGGGTATGAAAGACTATGCTCCAAAAAATAAATAGGAGGAATACTATGACTAATGATAACAATAAAAGTGAATTTAAAAGATTTATTTCTTATTTTAAGCCTCATAAAAAGTGGTTTGTTTTGGACTTAATGTGTGCATTAACTATTGCAATGATTGATTTAGCCTTTCCTTTTGCGTCAAGGTGGTGTATGTATAAACTTATTCCAGACCATTTGTGGAAAGCTTTTTGGATAGTTATGTCTATTATACTTTTTGCTTATGTACTTCGCTCTATTTTTACATATATTATCTGGTATATTGGTCATAACTTTGGTATACTTGTAGAAACAGATATAAGACGAGATGTGTTTAAGCATATTCAAAAATTAAGTTTTGAATACTTTGATAATTGTTGTATAGGTCAGTTAATAAGCCGACTTACAACAGATTTGTTTGACATAACAGAGCTTGCCCACCACGGACCAGAGGATATTTTTGTGTCAGCAGTTACTATTGTAGGTGCATTAATTATTATGTTCACTATTCAATGGAAACTAGCTTTGGTTATTGCCATTATGATACCTGTGTTTATGTCTGTTGTATGGAAATGTCGTAAAAATATGAGAGATGCTTCGAGAAAGGTTAAGTCAGCAACAGCAGTAATGAATACAAATTTTGAAGCAAGACTTTCAGGAATGAGGACAGCAAAGGCTTTTGCTAATGAAGATGAGGAATATAAGGCTTTTGATAAAGCAAACCTAAGCTATAAAAGTTCTAAATATCAATATCATAGTGCTATGGGTCTTTTTAATGGGGCAATGGAATTTTTCCTTTGTATTTTATCAGCAATAGTTATAGCTGTTGGTGGAGCTTTAATTATGAATAATCAGTTAAACGTTATTGACTTAATAACATTTAGTTTGTACATTACTGCTTTTGTCAATCCTATTAGGCGTTTAGCTGTTACATCTGAACTTATAGCTAATGGTACTGCTGGTTTGCATAGATTTGCAGAAATAATGAATACAGAGCCTAGCTTAATTGACAAGCCTAATGCTATAGAGCTTAAAAATGTTAAAGGTGATATTAGTATTAATAATGTTAGCTTTTCTTACAAAAATAATGAAAATGTACTTAAAAATGTTACACTTAATGTTTCAGCAGGCGAAACTATTGCTGTTGTAGGAGCGTCTGGTGGTGGCAAAACTACATTGAGCCAACTTATACCTAGATTTTATGATGTTACATCAGGTTCAATTAATATTGATGGTTTTGATGTTAGAGAAGTAACACAAAAATCTCTCCACAAAAATATTGGCATAGTTCAGCAAGATGTTTTTCTTTTTCCTACAACAATTAAAGAAAATATTGCTTATGGCTCTTTAAATTCATCATTTGAAGATATTGTAAAGGCCTCAAAAATGGCAGAAATATATGATGATATAATGGCTATGCCTAATGGATTTGAAACTAATACTGGTGAAAGAGGTGTGTTGCTTTCAGGCGGTCAGAAACAAAGAATAGCTATTGCTAGAATTTTTCTTAAAAATCCACCAATACTTATTTTAGATGAAGCAACATCAGCTCTTGATAGTGTAACTGAGGCTAAAATTCAGAAAACACTTGAAAAGTTGGCAGAGGGTAGAACTACTATTATTATTGCACATAGGTTATCAACTGTTAGAAATGCTGATAGAATTGCTGTAATAGACAATGGTAAAATAGTTGAAATTGGTACTCATACTGAACTTATTAATTCAAATGGTCCTTATGCAAAATTAGTTCATACACAAGAATTAAATTAGGAGGCATTTATGTATTATATTGATTGTTACAGTTCTATATTAGGAAATATTACAATGGCTAGTGACGGTGGAAAAACTTACTGGCTTATGGTTTGACGGTCAAAAATATTTTGCCTCAACTCTAAATGGTGATTATGTAAATAAAGAATTACCTATATTTATTAAAACTAAAAAATGGCTAGATATGTATTTTAAGGGCGTAGTACCTGAATTTAATATACCAATTTTATTAGAAGGTTCACCTTTTCGTATGGCTGTGTGGCAAGTATTGCAAAGTATACCTTATGGTCAAACAATGACTTATGGTCAAATTGCTAATTTAATTGCTAGTAAAAAAGGCATTGACAAAATGTCTGCACAAGCTGTTGGTGGAGCAGTTGGTCACAATCCTATATCTATAGTTGTGTCTTGCCACAGAGTGATTGGTGCAAATGGTAACTTAAATGGATATGCTGGCGGTATTGACAAAAAAATTGCTTTGCTTAAGCTAGAGGGCGTTAATACAGAAAAGCTACATAGTTAAATGGAGTATAAATATTTTAAACAAGGAATTATTCTACAAAATGAGGATAGTTCCTTTTTTGTTATAAATTCTAACTTGTAAATATTGATGAATTATGGTATCATTAAAAGACAAAAAAGACTTATTTATTACAGAGTTTAAGAGGTGTTAATGTGAGCAATATTAGCTTTACAGGCAGTTTATCTGCCACTATTATTGACAACAATTTTATAGATGATTATATGGCAGATGCTCCAAGTCCTATATTTTCATTAATATATATATATGCTTACAGATGTGCAATGTTTGGTGCTACTGTATCTAACAGCGACATAGCCAAAAAGTTTAAAATATTAGAAAGTGATGTTATTAAGGCGTGGCAATATTGGAAGTCTGTTGGACTTATTGACACATCAGGCAATAAAGAAAATCCTTGCATACAATTTTTAAAGCCTAACAATAAAAACAATAAAGTTGAAGAAGTAGCAACTGTTGAAGATAACAATGTAAAGGTTGTTGTTTCAAAGCCAGTGTTTAATCCTAGTGACATTACTGAAATACTTAATAAAAATCCAGAAGTAGGAGATTTGTTAAGAACGGCAGAGGGACAAAAGGGCAAACCTATTACTTCTAAAGAAACAGAAATTATTGTATGGATGTATGAAAGCCTCGAACTTCCATTTGAGGTTATTTTTATGCTTTTAAGTTTTTGTTATAAAAATAATAAACCACCAAGATATATGGAAAAAACTGCTTTGGACTGGATTGAAAAGGGTATATTGACTACTGAGGCAGCTAGTGGATACTTGAGTTTTTATAACAATTATGGAAAGGTATTAAAGTATTTTGGAGTAGCTGAAAGAGCTGTAACACAAAATGAAAAGGTTTATATTGATAAGTGGATAAATGAATGGAAAATGCCTTTTGAACTCATTGAATTGGCTGCAAACAGAACTGTTGCCAATACGGGAAAGGCTGCCTTTTCTTATTGCAACAAAATATTGGAAAAGTGGCATAATGCAGGCTATACCAATGTTGGTGAGGTTGAAAGTGCTGAGGCTAATTATATAAATAAAAATAATAAGCCAAAGGATATGCCTAAACAGCCAAAGGGTACTTTCAATAATTACAACCAGCGAATTTATAGCAATGAGGAGCTTGAGGAAATAGTTAAGAGGAAAGGAAATTAACAGTAATGCTTAAAAATAATGTATATTCTGAAATATTTGAAGATTATGATAGAGATAGAGCATTTGCTGAAAAAAGTGCTGAAAGATTAAAACAAAGGTTATATGAAAAAGTACCTAGATTAGGTGAAATTGACAAGGAAATAAGTGCTAAGGGTATTGAGCTGTTTGAAAGCGTAATTCGTGGTGGAGATTCAAAAAAATTTGAAGATTTTAAAAATACTAGTAATATATTAAGGCTTGAAAGGCAAACTATATTAAAGAGTATGGGTATGAGTGAAGATACTCTTGAACCTCAGTACAAGTGTAAAATATGCAAGGATACTGGAATGATAGGGACTAAAAAGTGTGGCTGCTTTAACAAAAGACTTGCTGAAAAATATTATCAGCTTTCAAATTTAGGCGATATATTAAAAAGAGAAAATTTTGATAAGTTTAATTATAGTATATTTTCTAAAACTCCTGTTGATAATAATGTGTCACCTTATGATAACATAAGAAAAATTACTACAGATGTTGTGTTTGCTATTGAAAATATAGAGAATGTACCTTTAAATATGTTTTTTTACGGTCATTCAGGCTTAGGCAAAAGCTATATGTGCAACTGTATAGCAAAGGCTCTTATTGATTCTGGCTACTTTGTTATTTATATGAGTGCTTACAAGTTGTTTACAACTATGACAAATGTTAGATTTAACAATGCTACAGCTGATGAAAGGGAAGCAGCAAGGCTATTGCAGGAATGTGACTTGCTTGTTATTGATGACTTAGGTACTGAGGGTACAAACAATAGTACTAATGCTGAATTTTTTGATATACTCAATACACGACTTAGAGCCAACAAGTCAACTTTAATATCTGCTAATCTTGACTTAGGTGACCTTAACAGAACTTATAGCGAAAGAATTGTATCGAGAATTGTAGGTAATTTTAAGATATTTAAGTTTATTGGTAACGATTTACGAATGCATTAACAATATTTAACAAAAAATATATAAAAATAAATATTTATTTGTTTAATTTGGCTTTTATCTATTGAAATTATATCAAAGATATGTTATACTATAACCAATTATAGTGGTATATAGGTAATCAATTTAATAATTTGATACCAGACAGAATCGGAGGTATAACTATGATAGAAGCAGTTAGCTGCGGAGGCGTAGTAATCCATAATGGCAAGGTTCTGTTGCTTTATAAAAACCAAAATGGAAGATATATGGGCTGGGTTTTGCCTAAAGGTACTGTTGAAAGTGGCGAAACTTATAAGCAAACTGCCCTAAGGGAGGTAAAAGAGGAAACTGACTCTAGTGCTGAAATTGTAAAATATATCGGCAAAACTCAGTATACATTTAGAGGTACTAATGATATTGTTAGCAAGACTGTTCATTGGTATTTAATGATTACTGATTCATTTTATTGTAAGCCACAGGCAGAAGAATTTTTTGCTGATGCTGGCTTTTATAAGCAACATGAGGCTTATTACTTGCTTAAATTTCACGATGAAAAGCAAATGATGAGAAGAGCCTTTATGGAGTATAATGATTATAAAAATAACCAACAAAAATCAAAAAATGATACTAAGGGGGTATAAATATGAAAGCAGAATACGCATTAGACGAAATCAGAAAGTTAATGAAAAGAAATGAAAAAAACAATAGAACTAAGACTATTGTTGTAGTTGTTGCTGGTGTTGCAATTGTTGTTGGAGCAATTGTTCTTGTGTTATCTAAGCTTAAGAGCAAAAAGGGTGTTGCTTATGATGATTGGTCAGAGCTTGATGATATGGATTATGATGACTATGACGATTTAGATGATTTTGACGAGTATGACGACTACGACGATTTTGATGATTTAGATGAAGATTATGACTACGATTATGAAGATGAGTATGATGATGAAGATTTAGAAAAATCTGAGGAGTCAAAAGAAGAATAATAAAGTGGGGGCTGTCATTGGCAGCCCTATTTTTTTTAATATTATATGGAGGCAAATATGAAATTAAGAAGAATTTTTACTGGTATGTTATCAGCTGTTATGCTGTGTGGCTGTTTTAGCAGTGTGGCTTTTGCTGATGAAAAAACAAAGATATTTATTGTAGGTGACTCAACTGCTTGTATTTATGGCAGTGATGACAACTATGCTGTGCCTAGAGCTGGTTGGGGTATGTATCTCCAGCAGTATATTGACGATGGAAAAGCTGAGGTTGTTGACCTTGCTATATCTGGTAGAAGCTCTAAGAGCTTTACTGTTGAAGATGAGTACAAAACTCTTTTAAATGATATGGATAAGGGTGACTACCTTATTATTCAGTTTGGTCACAATGATGCAAAAAAGACTAAGCCAGAGGATTTAGCTAATAGATACACTGACCCAAATGGTGACAAGGATACAGATGGTTCATTTAAGAATTCGCTTTATAAAAATTATGTAAAGGTTGCAGAAGAAAAGGGTGCTAATCCAATTCTTCTTACTCCTATTGTTAGACGCTCTTTTGATGAACAGGGTAAGGTTGAAGATACTCACGGCATTTATGATGATGATGTTAGAGAGCTTGCAACTGAACTTCAAGTACCTTTAGTTGATGCTAATAAGATTACAGAGGCTATGTACAATGAGCTTGGCTTTGATGGCACAGCAATGTATCACGCTATTTATAAGGATACTGAAAAGGGCAATAAGGGTCACGATGATACTCACTTAAATCACTTTGGTGCTGACAAGGTAGCTTGTGCTATTGCTGGTGAGCTTGAAAAAGTAAATGGTATTGGCAATTTTGTAACATTTAAAAATAGTACACCAAATAGTGTAACAAGAGCAGAATTTACATACGAAATAGTTAGACTTATTGGCAAGGATTATGCTGGCAAGGCAGAAAGCTGTTTTCCAGATGTTGATGTGTTAGATATTGATACTACAGCTATTTCTACTGCTAAAAAACTTGGCATTGTTAATGGTGATAATAAGGGCAATTTTAATCCTAATAAGGCAATTAGTTTTCAGGAAATGTGTACTATAACTGCTAGAGCTTTAAATGTTGCAGGTGTTGAACTTAATAAGGATACAACAGTTCTTAATAAACTTGGTAAGTTAGATGAGTTAAAGCCTTATGCTTCAGAAAGTGTAGCAGCTTTAATGAACTTATGGGGTGATGTTATTCCAAATTATGCAAATCCAAGAGAAATTATGGATAAGGGTTCAATTTATACTTTGTATAGCCTTGTGTATGATGAAGTAAATGACGCTGATGAAAATGCAACACCTCAGTCAATTGATGAAGTTGAAAAGGTGGAATAGTAGGTAATAAGTATTGGAAACCCTTCCGACAACCTGCGGTTGCCACCTTCCCTATAAGGGAAGGCAAATGGTGTGTTCGCCCACAGGTATTCACAATTAGTTAAATCGGGCGATTACTAATCGCCCCTACAAATTCCCCGTTCATATAAATATAGTTAGGAAGAACGCCATATAGCTCCACTTGTAGGGGAGCTGTCACGAAGTGACTGAGGGGTTTCTACAAGTAATAAATAATAATTAATAGGTACTATTTACTTGTCAGATAAATCGGACGACCAATGGTCGCCCCTACAAATACCCCGTTCATATAAATATAGTTAGGAAGAACACCACATAGCTCCACTTGTAAGGGGAGCTGTCACGAAGTGACTGAGGGGTTTCTACAAGTAATAAATAATAATTAATAGGTACTATTTACTTGTCAGATAAATCGGACGACCAATGGTCGCCCCTACAAAT
>URXK01000002.1 GCA_900551755.1 uncultured Eubacterium sp.
CGCCACTGGTGTTCCTCCTAATATCTACGCATTTCACCGCTACACTAGGAATTCCGCTTGCCTCTCCTGCACTCTAGTTATACAGTTTCTTATGCAGGCCGGAGTTGAGCCCCGACATTTCACATATGACTTGCATAACCGCCTACTCACCCTTTACACCCAGTAAATCCGGATAACGCTTGAACCATACGTATTACCGCGGCTGCTGGCACGTATTTAGCCGGTTCTTCTTAGTTAGGTACCGTCATTTGTTTCTTCCCTACTGATAGAAGTTTACATACCGAAATACTTCTTCCTTCACGCGGCGTTGCTGCATCAGAGTTTCCTCCATTGTGCAATATTCCCCACTGCTGCCTCCCGTAGGAGTCTGGACCGTGTCTCAGTTCCAATGTGGCCGATCACCCTCTCAGGTCGGCTACTGATCGTTGACTTGGTAGGCCGTTACCCCACCAACTATCTAATCAGACGCGGGCCCCTCTTATACCAGTAAACCTTTTCTTACATCAAGATGTCTTGTCGTAAGCTTATAGAGTATTACCACCCGTTTCCAGGAGCTATCCTCTAGTATAAGGCAGGTTGCCCACGCGTTACTCACCCGTCCGCCGCTAATCCACTTATAATCATTCCGAAGAAATCTTAAAAGCTTCATCGCTCGACTTGCATGTGTTAGGCACGCCGCCAGCGTTCATCCTGAGCCAGGATCAAACTCTCATTAAAAAGTTTGCAGCTCTAAAATCTGCTAGCTGTTTTTTATAGTTGTTTTCTCAACTTGAATTGTTTGGGATTGAGTTTTATTCGTTAAGTTATTTAGTTTTCAATGTTCTGATTTGTTTCGCTATCAATGTGACAGCTTATTAAGTATATCACATCTTTTAGCTTTTGTCAAGAACTTTTTTAACTTTTTTTCAAAGTTTTTAGTTCTTACTGTTTTGACCTTTTTCGTCAACAGCTTGATTATTATATCATATCTTGTTGACTTTGTCAAGAAGTTTTTTAAGTTTTTTCAAACTTATTTAGATTTAATATCGAATGTTGTCATTGCTTCGCCAGAAGTGACAACTTCAATAGTTTATCACATTTCTTAACATTTGTCAAGAACTTTTTTTACTTTTTTAAAATTTATATTTAATCAAGTAATATTTCGTTGCCATTTCATCAGCAACGAATGATAGTTTACCACAACTTTAACCTTTTGTCAACAGTTTTTTATAAATTTTTGCAAATTTCTTTTTTAAAGCTTATAAACTCATCAAATTGCTTAGTATCATAGTTTATAACAAGCTCATTTGGCATATTAGCTTCCATTAAAAGTTTTTCACATCTTTCAAAATTACCAATATAAGTATGGTAATGAGAATCACTACCTAAAATAATAGGTAATCCTTGCTTTTTACACTCTTTCAATATTTCTATAGCTACAACTTCACCTCCTGCTCGTCCATTAGCAGGATTAAATGATGAATTATTAAGTTCCAATAAAGTATGTGTATCTCTTGCAGTTGTTACAACCTTCTTTACATTAATAGGATACCTTGGGTCTCCTGGGTGACCTATTATATTTATAAAAGGATTATTCATAACATTAATTAATGCTGCTGTATTTTCTTCTTCTGTACCTGGATTGATACAAGGTATATGAAGGCTTGCAATAGCAATATCGAATTTCTTCATTATCTTCTTCCTTATTGACTTATCCAACTTACCTTCATAATCCATTATATTAAACTCTGCACCTTTAAATATTCTAACACCTTCTATATAATCAGGAATTACATTCAAATTTAAAAAATGCAACGGTCCACAAGAACCAGGCATATTAGGAGCGTGGTCTGTCATACCTAAATACTCAATACCTATAGATGCCGCATAGTGAGCATTTTCTGTTATAGTGCTATATGCGTGTCCACTAGATATAGTGTGGGTGTGCATATCAATTTTATATTTTGCCATTTTATATCAGCCTTTCTAATAATTATCAGTATACAAATCAAAATAAATGCTTTATAATTAAATTAACATTCTAAAAAGGAGGTTTACCCTATGAAAATATACAAAAGCGAAATTACAGTAATAAATAAAATAGATAAAGTAAAATGTAATTGCTGTGGTAACGAAATAACTTCTGATGCTAACGGATATTCCTCCGATTATTTATCTGTCAGCAAAAGATGGGGATATAATAGTAGCTTTGACAATATAGAACACAATTTTGACTTGTGCGAAGATTGTTATAAAAAGTTAATAGGTACATTTAAAATACCTGTTGATTAATCTTCTCCCAAACAACTAAATGTGAAAAAATCTACAAATAAAGCATTATTCTTTTTTAAAACCTTGCAACATTCATTTATAGTTGAACCAGTGGTAAAAATATCATCAATAATAAGAATTTTCTTATTTTCAACATTTACTCCATTTTTCAATCTAAAAGCACCTTTGATATTTTCCAACCTTTCTTTTTTATTCAAAGAATTTTGAGGATTAGTATTAATATGTCTTTCTAATAATCTGCAATATTTAATATTCATAGCTTTAGCTACAATTTTAGCCAATATTTCAGATTGATTATAGCCCCTGCTCCTATTTCTTTTAGGGTGCAGGGGTACAGCAGTTACATAATCATATTCTAATTTAATATTATCAATGGCATAGTCAGCCATAATTTTACCTATAACTTTTCCATTACTAAACAATCCCCTATACTTAAATATACGAATGCTATCACGAACAGCACCCTTATACTCAAAAACAGAGTATCCCTTAGCAAAATAAAAGCTATTACTATTGCAAGCTCTACAATTACCGTTATGATAAATTATTCGCCCACAAATTTTGCATCTTCTTACCTCTTTAATTTTAAATTGAGGCAAACAATTATTACAAAAATTTTCTTTGCTTGTGATGTTTAAAATTTCATTACAACCAATACATCGCTTAGGATATATAAGAGATAATATATCATTAAATATTGTCGCTAGTGGATTCATTTTCATTTTCTACACTATTATACTTTCTAAAAATTTCCATAAATTCTTCACCAGTAATATTTTCTCTTTCATATAAGAACATAGCAATTTCTTCTAATGCTTCCTTATTTTCTAAAAGCATATCCTTAGCTTTTTTATGGCAATCTCTAATAATAGAAAGAACCTCTCTATCAAGTTCAGCAATTGTACTTTCACCAACTAAAGCAACCTTATCACCAGAAAGATACTTGTTTTGAACACTTTCAAGTGCCATCATATCAAATTTGTCACTCATACCATAAAGACTAATCATATTTCTAGCTAAATTAGTTGCCATTTCAATATCGTTGCTAGCACCTGTAGTAATAGAACCAAATTCTATTTCTTCTGCACTTCTACCAGCAAGATAAACAACAATTTTAGCTAATATTTCATCTTTACTCATAAGATAGCGTTCTTCTTCTGGCATCTGCATTGTATAACCAAGTGAGCCCATAGTTCTAGGTATAATAGTAATCTTCTGAACAGGCTGAGCATTTTTCTGCAATGCAGCAGCAAGAGCGTGTCCAACTTCGTGGAAAGAAACAATTTTCTTTTCTTTGTCAGACATAATTCTATCTTTTTTCTCTTTACCAGCAATAACAACCTCAACAGACTCCATTAAATCCTCTTGCAAAATTTCACTTCTTCCAAGTCTAACAGCACGCAAAGCAGCCTCATTAACAATATTAGCAAGGTCAGCACCACTTGCACCACTTGTAGCAAGAGCAATTTTCTTAAGGTCAATATCAGAACCCTGTTTAACGCCCTTAATATGAACTTTCAATACTTCAATACGACCCTTTAAATCAGGATTTTCAACAATAATTCTTCTGTCAAATCTACCAGGTCTTAATAAAGCTCTATCAAGAACCTCAGGTCTATTAGTTGCACCTAATATAACTACGCCCTTTGATGAATCAAAGCCGTCCATTTCAGACAAAAGCTGATTAAGAGTTTGGTCATTTGAACCAAATCTATTATCTCTTTTTTGACCTACAGCATCAAGCTCATCAATAAACACAATACAAGGAGCATTTTCTTGAGCACTCTTAAATAACTCACGAACCCTTGATGCACCAACACCAACAAACATTTCTTCAAAGTCTGAACCTGAAAGGCTCATAAATGTAACATTTGCCTCACCTGCAACAGCTCTAGCAAGTAAAGTTTTACCAGTACCTGGAGGTCCAACAAGTAATGCACCCTTTGGTTGCTTTGCACCAATCTTCTTATATTTTTCAGGATTATGAAGAAAATCAATAATTTCATTCAAAGATTCCTTAGCCTCATCTTGACCAGCAACATCTGCAAAAGTAACACCTGTTTCCTTTTCCATATATACCTTAGCATTAGATTTGCCCATTCCTCCAACACCCATTTTGCCAACGGCAAAACGCATAATGAACATAAAACCAAGATACATAATTAAAATAGGTAATATCCAGCTAGTAAAGAATGATAAAATTGGAGAATTATACTGTATTGGAGAGTAAAATTCAACATTATGCTTTCTTAAAATAGGAACAAGCTCATCATAGCTAATTTTACCTACATAAAACTTGTCGTTACCAGCAACAAGTTTTTTATCATTTTCACCAAGCTTATCTGCATAAGGGTAAACAACAAGTTTATCTGACCTAAACTCTACTTTTTCAACTTTATTTTCTTCAACCCAATTTACAAATTCGCTGTAATTAAGTTCACTTTGGCTTCTCATCATCATTGTTGTAGACACAAGATTAAACAAGAAAGTTAAGCCTAAAGAAACAATAAGAATTTTTATAAATGTTTTAGAATCAGAATTACCTTTACCAGATTTATTTTTATTGTTATCATTACGGTTATTATCCATAACTGACCCTCCCTTTTTTTATTTATGGAAATTTCCTAAATATTCCATTACATTTATTTTATAACAATAACCGTTAATTTACAACAACTTATACAATTATTTTATAAATTTTTAATATTTGTTCCTGTATAATAATGCTTAAGAATAGTTTTATAATTATCTCCATTATTAGCCATATAACAAGCACCATATTGACTCATACCAACGCCGTGACCATAACCCTTAGTTGAAAAAACAATATTATTTTTGTCAGTTGAAATTGTAAATGATGTTGATTTCAAGCCAAAAGTTTTTCTTATTTCATTTCCAGTATAAGTTTTTTCACCAACTTTAACAGCCTTAACATAACCAGCCTTTGTTTTTTCACTTATAACAGGATTACTGCCTCCAAATATTTTTGCAAAGCTATCTTTTGTAACAGAAACTCTATCATTAAAATATGGTGATAACTCATCACCGTCAGATTTTACACTTTTTAAATAAGGTAAATCTTGAGTCCAAACATTTTGACATTCTTCTGTATAGCCATTAGTCGTTGAGCAAAATGTAGCAAGTATAGGCTCATTATTATATTCAAGTATTTCTCCAGCTGTTGCATAAACATCATCTTTTATTTTATTATAGTTTGTTTCAAAATTTTTACCCCATCTTTTTTTCATAATATCAACACTAATATATGCTTGAGCAATATCTTTGTATTTTATATTAGGATTAGCCCTTATTTGTCTTACTGCATAAGTTCTAGCAGCAACAGCTTGGGCCTTTAATGCCTCGTGAGGAAAATTATAAGGCATTTCACCAGCCACAACACCTATTACATAATCTTCAAGCTCCTTATCAACAGATTTTGTTAAGTTATCAACATTTGTCACTTTTTCTTCAATAATGCTACAAGCTGGCATAACCTGTCCTTCGCTTATAACTATAGGCAAAAAAATAGACATTGCCAAAATTCCCAAAAAAATATATTTTTTCAAAATAACCTCCTAAATTTTAACTATCACAACTTAATCTTTTTATATTGCAACCTAAATCAGATAGTTTTCTTTCAAAACCCTCATACCCTCTATCTATAAAATGTATATTATTAATTTCAGTTATGCCTTCTGCTGTTAAGGCGGATATAACAAGAGCTGCACCTGCACGCAAATCTGTTGCCTCAACTTCAGCACCAATAAGTCTATCAACACCTCTAACTACAGCAGTTCTACCATCAACAGTAATGTTTGCACCCATTTTAATTAACTCACCAATGTGCATAAAACGATTTTCAAACACAGTTTCATTTACTACACCAGTACCAGTACCACTAGCCATAAGTGCTGTAAATTGAGCCTGCATATCTGTAGGAAAACCAGGATAAGGCATAGTTTTAATATCTGTATTGATAATTCTTTTATCTGCCTCAACTATAATAGAATTATTTTCTTCACTAACTTCTACCTCCATTTCTCTTAGTTTTAAAATAACGGGCTTAATATGTTCTGTAACAACATTATTAATTTTACACCTTCCCTTAGTTGCTGCTGCTGCAATCATAAAAGTGCCAGCCTCTATTCTATCTGGAATTATTTTATGCTTAACACCCTTTAATTCATCAACACCTTCAATAATAATAGTATCACTGCCAGCACCAGATATTTTAGCCCCAGCTTTATTTAAAAAATCTGCTAAATCTACAATTTCTGGTTCAATAGCACAATTACTAATTACGGTTTTTCCTCTTGCTAAAACTCCAGCAAGAATAATATTTTCTGTTGCTCCAACACTAGGAAAATCCAAATAAATTTCTCCACCATTAAGATATTTTGCAAAAAGCTCAATTATTCCACCATCAAGACATTGCTCTGCACCAAGTTTAGAAAAACCTTTTAAATGCAAATCCACAGGACGCTGACCAATGTTACAACCACCAGGCATAAACATTGACACATTTTTAAATCTGCCAAGTAAAGCTCCAACTAACAAAAATGAGGCTCTAATTTCTCTAACCTTTTCACTAGGCAATCTATTTTTTATATTACTGCAATCAACTTTAACACAATTGTCAAACTCAACATAAGCACCGTAATATTTCAAAAGTTCAAGCATTGTATAAACATCACTTAATTTTGGAACATTATTTATTACACAAGTATCCGAAATAAGTAATGTTGCCGCAAGTATAGGCAGAGCTGAATTTTTTGAACCAGAAATATTTACACAACCATTAATATTGTTTCCACCCTCTACTATAAATTTTCCCATAGCAACCCCCAAATTTAATCATCTTTTATTGCTGTAATAGTATTGCCAAAATACTAAATATGAAAACCTTGAAATTACAGCCAAAATTTTTTAAGTATAATAAATTTTTTTGAAACAAAAAAAGAGCCGTTGCAAAGATTAACTTTGCAACAGCTCTCAATCACTGCTGAATTAATAAGCACAAGAAATATCACTGTAAAGACAGTCGAATTTTTCTCTTTCTTCAGTTGTCATATATTCACCATATCTACTTATACCACTACCAAGAAAAGCCTCAGCTGTTTTCTTAGTAACTTCATTATTAAGCCAAGCCTTAACACAGGTATAAGCACCTTCAATATTTCCAATGTTTTCAAGCATATTTATATATGCTCTCTGCATTTCTTCATCAGAAATATCAATTGCCAAATACTTTTCACAAGCATCAATAGCTTTTAAAGCATAATTAAATTTTGTATACCCAGAAAAATCAAAAAGTATACTATTACATCTTGCATAAACCTTAAGGTCATCCTTATCCATATCTAAAATAGATTCAAGAGCCATTTTGTTTGTCAACTTTTCCACATTCATCTTAAGGGCCTTAATGCCACTTTCCATTACACTGTTATATTCATTCAAATATTTACTCATAATACATACCCCATTTTCTACAAAACAGCAGTGATAAGATAAATATCGTTAATTTATCTACAAGCATATTATACTATGTTTGTGGATAAAAAACAACCAAAAACTCAAGTTGTAATATTTGTGAAAACTAGCACTGTTTAATAATTGTTCATTATTTTTTGTTAAAAATGCTTATTAAATAGCAAACCTTCTTATTTTGATGAACATATCAAACATAAGTAATAGCCTATATGACTAAAAAACATCAAAAAAATGGTGTAATTGATAGATATTTTCATCAATTACACCATATATATTTTCAAAATATTTATTACTTATTAAAGTTTATAACCTTTGAAATAATTGCAGCAGCCTGAGCTCTTGTAGTATTTGCCTTAGGTGCAATACCATTACCCATACCATTTACAATATTATTTTCAACCATAGCAGCAAGACTATCTACAGCATAAGGAGAAATATCAGCCTTGTCATTAAATTTATCAAGAACTGAAGTATCACCGCTTAAAGTTGTATCAAGTTTGTTTTCAAGAGCTTTCTTAGTTAAAATCATCATATCTTGTCTTGTTATAAAACTATTTGGAGCAAATGAACCATCTGGATTACCAGTTGCAATTCCCATATCCTTAGCAATAGCACAAGCATTTGCATAATAAGCACCTGCTTCTACATCAGTAAAGTTAGTTGTACTATTATTAGCAGATATATCAATACCAAGACCCTTTAAAAGCATAATTAAGAAATCAGCTCTCTTAACATTATCATTAGGCTTAAATGTGCCATCTGGATAACCATTAACTACGCCCTTAGTAGCTAAACCAATAATAGCATCGTGACCCCAGAAATCATCTTCAACATCTTTGAAAGAAACTACACTAATATCAGTTGAAGCATCATTGCCACCAATTACAGCAGCACTTGTTGTTGCTTCTGTTGTAGCCTCAGTTGTAGTTGTTGTAGCACTTGATGAACTTGAGCCACCACCGCCTGAACCACCACTAGAACTATTTGACGCCTTAGTAGTTGTTTCTGTTACTTGAGCAGTAGTTGCTTCTGTTGTAGGCTCACTATTACCACCATTGCCAGTTATAGTAATGCTTCCATTATTTACATTACAGTTAATGTCATCAATAGTTTGAGCATAAGAATACTGAGCAATAACATCATTCATAGCAATTTCAGATGTACCAGCACCAATAGCCTTAAACTTCATTCTAAGAACTGTACCAGTACCTGTATAATTAACACGGCTGTTATTATCTTCAACAATATTTAAAAGACCAACAAGTTTTAATCTGCCTATTTCACCAGCAGTTTTTTTGCCATCAGCCTTACCTAAATAATCTACATCACCAGCACTAGGAACAAAGTTTGCTCTTTCATTAACCATTAAATAAGGAAACATTGAATGAGCTACATTACTTGAATCACGGTAAATAATTAAATCACTAGGTATATCCTCTACTTCACATTCTAATGCTTGAAGTTTTGATGAATCAAAGTCAACAAAACACTGCATAACATTATAACCAACAGGGTTACTGTTAATCTTAAAATCAGCATAAAAAACATCGCCAACTTTAACACTGCTATTATCTACAACGCAGTCAATATCCATAGTTTCTTGACCAAAACTAACCATAGGTATAGCAAAGGTCATAACAGCAGCCAAAGCTCCTGCAAAAATTTTCTTTAGCATAAAAATACCTCCAATTTTATAAATATGCTTAATTATAACATATTAATTTATTCTTTTCAACGGTTATTGAAGGGTAACAGGATTTTCAGCTTCTTTTCTCATCATATCAAAGTTTTCAACAGCCTTATCCACCTTTAATTTAATAATTTGCTGTGGGTGAGGTGCTTCTGTTATTCTTTCGCCCTTATCGTTGTACATTTCTTCAACAGTCATTTCAAACACTTCACCATTGTGTCTTAAAAATTCAACCTTATCTCCAACAACAAACTTATTTCTTTGTTCAATTGTAGCAAAGCCAGTTTCAACATTATAATCAAGTACCATACCAATAAAATCATAAGTTCTAATATAAGAACTTGTAGTATAAATTTGGTCCTCCTCATTTGGCTTGCCATAGTAGAAACCAGTTGTAAAGCCTCTGTAACTAGCCTTAGCAACTTCCTGTAAATAATAGTCCTTCTTGCTTTCGTAAAGTGCAGGGTCTTTTAAATAATCATCAATAGCCTCTCTATAAGCTCTAATTACAGTACCTACATAGAAACAAGTTTTTATTCTACCTTCAATTTTAAGACTCATAATACCAGCATCAATAAGCTCTGGAATATGCTGAATCATACACAAATCCTTAGAATTAAATATATAAGTACCTCTATCATCTTCAACAATAGGCATATATTCATTAGGTCTTGTTTTTTCTGTTACATAATACTGCCATCTGCAAGGGTGAGCACAAGCACCTTTGTTAGCATCTCTACCGCTTAAATAGTTACTTAAAAGGCATCTGCCACTATAACTAATACACATTGCACCGTGAACAAAGGCTTCAATTTCTAAATCCTCTGGAATATTATCAGATATACCCTTTATTTCATTTAATGAAAGCTCTCTAGCCATTACAATTCTTGTTGCTCCAAGATTTTGCCAAAATAGAGCAGTGTGATAATTTGTGTTGTTAGCCTGTGTACTAATATGAATATCCATATTAGGTACAGTTTCTCTAGCTACTGCAAAAACACCAGGGTCAGCTACAAGAATAGCATCAACACCAATTTCTTCAAGCTCTTTTAAATAAGCTGGAAGTTCTGCAAAGTCCTCATTGTGAGCAAATATATTACAAGTGACATAAACCTTTGCATTGTGGGCGTGAGCAAACTCAACACCCTCCTTCATCTGGTCATAGTCAAAGTTTTTAGCCTTAGCTCTAAGTCCAAAACTTGTACCACCTAAGTAAACAGCATCGGCACCATAAAGCACAGCAATTTTAAGTTTTTCCAAATCTCCTGCTGGAGCAAGTAATTCAATTTTTCTGTTCATATTATCAATCCTCTAACTTTTCAATTAACGCTACACCATCACCAATAGTCAATATTGATGTTCTCAACTTTTCATTATGTGTTATTTCCTGCAAAAATTCATTTAACCTTTTATGAATAGTTCTCTGTCTTTTTGGAATTTCAAAGTAGTCTTGAGCTACTCTACCCTCTTGCAAAATGTCATCAGCCATAATTACGCCACCAACCTTAGTAAGTCTTAAAACTTCTGGCAATATAGTTATATACTGACCCTTTGCAGCATCCATAAACACAAAGTCAAATTTTTCATCCATAGTTGGCAAAATATCGTTTGCATTACCTTCTAAAATAGTAATCTTATCTTCAAGACCAAATTTCTTAAAATTAGCCTTAGCTCTTTCAATCATAAGAGGGTATCTATCAATAGTCTTAATATAACCGTCTTCAGGTAAATACTGGGACATATAACTTGCTGAAAATCCCACAGCCATACCAATTTCAAGTATAGCCTTAGGCTTTTTAAGTCCTAAAACAAAGCCTAAAAGTTTAACTACATCTTTAGGTATAATAGGCAGACCTTGTTCATAAGCCCATTTTTGAAGTTCTCCCAAATCTCCATTGCAATCTGTTTGCATTTTATCAATATATTCTGCTAAATAGTTTTCTACTAAACTCATATTTTCGCTCCCATTACTCTAATGTGCTTTTATATTTTTCACTTGCACTTAAAAAATCATCATAATCTGCTGTGAAATAATGCTTACCTGTATTTTTATCTTCAACTACATAATAAAGATAATTAGTGTCAGCCGGTTCAACAGCAGCTATTAAAGATGCACCTCTTGGTGAACATATAGGACCTTCTGGTAATCCCTTTACATAATAAGTATTGTGATTATCGGCCTTATCAAGGTCTTTATAATAAACTCTTGATACTCTTTCTCCAATAGCATAAATAACTGACGCATCTATTTGAAGTTTCATATCCTTATTAATTCTATTATTTATAACAGAAGCAACAATAGGTCTTTCATCTTCTACCTTAACTTCTGACTCAATAAGCGAAGCTGTTATAACAATATCATCAAGAGTTTTGCCAGAATTTTTAACCTTGTCATATATACCCTCATTTGTACAAACCTTATCAAATTGATTAAGCATCATATTAACAATATCTTTTGCACTTGTTTCTGGCATAATATAATAAGTTTCTGGATATAAATATCCTTCAAGCAAATTATCTCTATCTGGTATTTCTTTTACAAAATCATAGTCATAATCTCTTGAATTAGCAGCCTTTATAAATTCATCAGCACTACAAAGTCCACTATCTTCAACAGCCTGTGCAATTTCCTTAAGCCACATACCTTCCTTAACAGTAATATGAATTGACTTATCTTCTGACTCGCCACTATTTAACATATTAACGATTTCGTCAAATGTCATATCACCATTAAAAACATAGCTACCAAACTTAAATTCACTACCCTGTTCCTTAGTTTTGCACAAAAACTTAAAGTGACCTGCACTGTCAATAACATTATTATCAGCTAATATTTTAGCAATATCTTCTACATTAGAACCCTCTGGAATATCCACTGTAATACTATCCTCTGGCGAACCAACACCAATATTTGTTGAAAGCATTTTTCCAGCAAATATTGTCAGCATAACAGCTATAACCACAAGAATTGCAATTACTATAACAGGTCTATTATTTTTATTCTTTCGTTTATTTTTAGGTTTTCTTCTGTCACTCGCCATAATTAACCTCCACTAAAGTTAAACCATTTGGTACTAATGTTTTACCTGCCCTTGCCCTATTTTTTGATTTAATTATGTCCTCAATTTCACAAGGCTTAATTTTACCTAAACCAACATAAACAAGAGTTCCAGCTAAAATTCTTACCATATTGTATAAAAACCCACTGCCACAAACTCTTATACATATAATATCTTTTTGTTTTTCAACTTCAAGAGAATATATAGTTCTTACAGTTGTTTTAGCTGTTGAGCCACTGGCACAAAATGCTTTAAAATCGTGTTCACCTACAAAATATTTACAGGCCTCTTTCATTTTGTCTATATCTAATTTGTATCTAACAAAATCAGTATATTTAATTAATTTTGGATTTTTAAATTCAGCATTTAATATTTTGTATTCATAAGTCTTGTCAATAACACTGTATTGAGGGTGAAAGTCTTCGTCAACCTCTCTTGCACCAGTTACAACAATATCATCTGGCAAAAAAGAATTAATAGCATAAGGCAATTTTGCAACAGGTATGGTCATTTCTTCATTAAACACCACACCTTGAGCCATTGCGTGTACTCCAGTGTCAGTTCTTGACGCACCTCTTACTTCAACCTTTTTCTTCAAAAGGGCAGAAAGAGCTTCCTCAACCTTTTGTTGTACTGTTACAAAATCCTTTTGAATTTGCCAACCGTAATAGCTACTGCCATCATAGGCAACTGTAAGTAAAACCTTCATAAACTACGCTCCTAAAAACAATCTTGACAACACAATAAGTACAGTAACACCAACAACAATACCATAAGCAATAAAGTCGTTTTTACCATATTTAAGCTGTCTCATTTTAGTTCTGTTTACATCTCCTCTATAGCATCTAGCCTCCATAGCCATAGCAAGTTCATCAGCTCGTCTAAATGCTGACACGAAAAGTGGCACAAGCAAAGGTATCATACTTTTAGCCTTTGCCACAAGACCACCAGTATCAAAATCAGCACCCCTTGCCATTTGAGCCTTTTTAATTTTGTCAAGCTCATCAATAAGGGTTGGTATAAATCTTAAAGCTATTGACATCATCATTGCTATTTCGTGGGCAGGCACGCCAATTTTTTTAGTTGGCTTTAAAAGAGCCTCAATACCCTCTGTAAGAGCAATAGGTGATGTAACAAGAGTAAGAACAGATGAACCAAGCACAAGCATAACAAGTCTTATGCAAAGTTTAGCAGAAATTATTATACCGTCCATAGTTACCTTTACTATTCCAAGAGCAAAAACCACTTGTCCAGTCCTAATAAAAAGCATATTAAGAACAACAGTAAAAATAATAATAGCTATAATACTTTTAAGACCGCTAAGCATCATTTTAAAAGGAACTTTGCAAAGTTTAATAATTCCAATTAACAGTAAAATACAAAGTCCATAGCCAACAATACCTTTAGCCAAAAACAAAGCAGCAATATAAATAATTGTAGCCAATATTTTAGTTCTAGCATCAAGTTTGTGTATTACAGAATCAGCAGGATAATATTGTCCTATTGTCAAATTCATTTTATTTCTTTAACGCAGAAACAAGTATTTCTGCTGCCTCCTTTACATTATAAATATTAACTGGCACATTAAGCCCCATTTTTCTAAGTTCTAAAAATAAAAGTGTCATTTGTGGAGCATTAAGTCCAATTTTAGTCAATTCATCAGCTTGACTAAACACATTGTCAACTGTATCATACATTGCAACTTGTCCCTTATTCATAACAAGAATTTTATCAGCAATGTTAGAAATATCCTCCATTGAATGGGATACAAGTATAATAGTAATACCTAAATCATTGTGCATTTTTTTAATATTGCCAAGTATTTCATCTCTGCCATAAGGGTCAAGACCAGCCATAGGCTCATCAAGTATAAGAATTTCAGGCTTCATTGCTAACACACTAGCAATAGCAACTCGTCTTTTTTGACCACCAGATAAATCAAAAGGAGATTTTTTATAAAAACTTTCTCCCATACCTACAAAATCAAGAGCTTCTTTTATTCTCTTGTCAAGTTCGTCACCACTTAAGCCACAGTTTTTAGGACCAAAAGCAACTTCGTCATATATTGTACTTTCAAATATCTGATGCTCTGGATACTGAAAAACAAGTCCAATATTTTGTCTTATAAACTTTAACTTGCTTTTATCAGCATTAATATCCTGACCTTTAAAATAAACACCACCCTCATTAGCTTTAACTAAAGCATTAAGGTGTTGTATAAGTGTAGATTTGCCTGAACCAGTATGACCAATAAGTCCAACAAAATCACCTTTGTTAATAGTAATATTTACATTTTTAAGAGCAACTTTTTCAAAAGCTGTTTCTTTTCCATAAATATGAGTAAGGTTTTTAACCTCAAGTATAGGCTCTGATGATTTAATTGGCTTAGGATTTTTTTCATATTTAAAATTATCAACAAAACCAATTTCATTAGCCTTATTTACAAATTCTTCAATGCTTAAAATATCATTAGGCATTTTTTCATTTTCTTTATTTATTAAATAAGAAAGCTCAGTAATTTGAGGTACATCTAAATAAAGCTCTCTCATTTTATTAACATTTTTAAATATTTCCCTAGGAGTTCCCTCTATAGCAATTTCACCATCATTAATAACATATATTTTGTCAGCTAAAGCAGCTTCCTCCATATAGTGAGTAATAAGAACAATGGTAATACCTTCCTCACTATTTAATCTAGTTATAGTATCCATTACTTCTTTTCTGCCTAAAGGGTCAAGCATAGCTGTAGGCTCGTCTAAAACAATACACTCAGGCTTCATTGCAAGAATACCAGCAATAGCTACTCTTTGCTTTTGACCGCCAGATAAATAAGCCGGTGCTGCTTTTCTAAATTCTTCCATACTTACAGCTTTAAGAGCAATATCAACATTTTTAACAATTTCTTCTGGAGGCATACCAATATTTTCAGGGCCAAAAGCAACATCTTCTTCAACAACTGTAGCTATAATTTGGTTATCTGGATTTTGGAATACCATACCAACATTTTGTCTTATATCCCATATATTTTCACTATTAGAGGCATCTAGTCCACGAACATAAAGTGTACCATCAGTAAGCATATTAAGTCCATTAACAAGTTTAGCAAAAGTGGACTTGCCAGAACCATTATGACCTAATACAGAAACAAACTCTCCTTTTTTAACGGTAATATCTACCCCTTTGAGAGCCTTAACAACTTCTTTTTTGTTGTTTTCATCATCAAATTTTGTATATTCATATTTTAAGTCTTTACTTTTAATAAAGTCCATATTTAGCCCTCACATTACATAATAATTCATATTAATTATACTACACAAGACGACAATAATCAAGTTTAGATTAAAAAAGCAGTATGCAAGATTGCTTGCATACTGCTAATATTGTTCATAAACTAAAATAATAATAAAATTATGCTATTTTAGTAAAATATTATTTAATTATTCAAATTACTTTACAGCCTTAAATGCTTCCTCTAAGTCCTCAATAATATCATCAATATTTTCAGTACCAATAGAAAGTCTAATAGTATTAGGCTTAATACCCTGGTCTAAAAGTTCTTCTTCTGTGCACTGGCTATGTGTAGTTGTTGCTGGGTGAATAACAAGTGACTTAACATCAGCAACATTTGCAAGAAGTGAGAATAACTCAAGGTTATCAATAAAGTCCTTAGCCTTCTGTGCATCGCCCTTAATTTCAAATGTAAATATAGAGCCACCACCGTTAGGGAAGTACTTAGCATAAAGTCTCTGCTGTTCTGGGTCATTAGATACAGATGGGTGATGAACAGCCTCAACCTGTGGGTGATTATTAAGATATTCAACAACCTTTAAGGCATTAGAAACGTGTCTTTCTACTCTTAAAGAAAGTGTTTCAAGACCCTGAAGGAAGATAAATGAATGGATAGGTGAAATTGTAGCACCAGTATCTCTTAATAAAATAGCTCTAATCTTAGTAACAAAAGCAGCAGGACCTACAGCCTTAGTGAAGCTAATACCGTGATAGCTAGGGTTTGGTTCAGTTAAAGAAGCAAACTTGCCTGATGCTTCCCAATCAAACTTACCACTATCAACAATAACACCACCAATAGTTGTGCCGTGGCCACCAATAAACTTAGTTGCAGAATGAACTACAATATCTGCACCATATTCAATAGGTCTTACTAAATAAGGAGTAGCAAATGTAGAGTCAACAACAAGAGGAATCTTGTGCTTATGTGCAATTTCAGCAATCTTTTCAATATCTACTACATCAGAGTTAGGATTACCTAAAGTTTCAATATAAACAGCCTTAGTATTATCCTTAATAGCATTTTCAACTTCATCATAGTCAAAGATATTAACAAAAGTAGTGTCAATACCGTACTGTGGTAAAGTATGAGCTAATAAGTTGTATGTACCACCATAAATATTCTTAGCAGAAACAATATGGTCACCGTTCTGTGCAAGGTTCTGAATAGTGTAAGAAACAGCTGCAGCACCAGATGCAACAGCAAGAGCAGCTACACCACCTTCAAGAGCAGCAATTCTTCTTTCAAAAATATCTTCAGTAGGATTAGTAAGTCTACCATAAATATTACCAGCATCAGCTAAGCCAAATCTAGCAGCAGCGTGGTCGCTATTTCTAAATACATAAGAAGATGTCTGATAAATAGGTACAGCTCTGGCATCAGTAACTGGGTCTGGACTTTCCTGACCTACGTGGAGCTGTAAAGTTTCAAATTTAAAATTTCTTTCGCTTCTAGTCTTTTTACTCATTTTATATACCTCATTCTTTCTCTAAAAGTATAAATACCTTCTATAATTATATCAAATTCTGTCATTTTTGCAAGGGGCATATAGTATGCCCCACAAATATTTTAAATTAATCAGCAAATAACTGAGTTGATAAGTATCTATCACCAGTATCTGGTAATAATACTACAATATTCTTGCCCTTGTTTTCTTCTCTCTTAGCAAGTTCAACTGCTGCCCAAAGAGCTGCACCAGAAGAAATACCAACGATAACACCTTCGCTTCTAGCAAAAGCCTTACCAATCTTGAAAGCATCGTCATTATCTACAGGAATAACTTCGTCATAAACACTTGTATCAAGAGTTTCTGGAACAAAGCCAGCACCAATACCCTGAATTTTGTGAGGACCTGCGTGACCTTCTGTAAGAACTGGAGAAGTCTTAGGTTCAACAGCAACAACCTTTACATTAGGATTTTGTGACTTTAAATATTCACCAACACCAGTAACTGTACCACCAGTACCAACACCAGCAACAAAAATGTCAACCTTGCCGTCTGTATCCTTCCAAATTTCAGGACCAGTAGTTGCCTTGTGAGCTTCTGGGTTAGCTGGGTTTACAAACTGACCAAGAATAATTGAGTTTTCAATTTCCTTGTTAAGCTCATCAGCCTTAGCAATAGCACCCTTCATACCACTTGCACCATCAGTAAGAACAACTTCAGCACCATAAGCCTTAAGTAAATTTCTTCTTTCAATACTCATTGTTTCTGGCATTGTAAGGATAGCCTTGTAACCCTTAGCTGTAGCAACTGCTGCAATACCAATACCAGTGTTACCACTTGTTGGTTCAATAATTGTAGCACCAGGCTTAAGCTGACCCTTCTTTTCTGCATCTTCAACCATTGCAAGAGCAATTCTATCTTTAACACTACCAGCAGGATTAAAATATTCAAGCTTTGCATAAATATTGTCAACGCCTGCCTTCTTGTTGAAGTTATTTAACTTTAAAATAGGTGTAGAACCAATTAATTCTGTCATACTGTTATAAATCTTTGCCATATTAAAAACCGCCTTTCGCTATTCATATATTTCATATTAGATTGATATGTTTTCCTTTGATGAAAATAATATATCATACTTTTCATACTTTGTCAATAGGAAAATAATAAATTTTATAAAAAATAAAACCTCATATAACCACTGTTATACAAGGCTTTAATCTTTGTAATAATATTGGTAACTTATATTGTTAAACTTTGAAATATAAATTTATTCCAAGTCTAAATATTATAATCATTACCTATTTTAGAATTATACTTTTCAATTAAGTCTGCAAGGGTTATATTGTCAACTACATTATTAATAGCACTATATAGTTGTTTCCAAAGTTCCAAAGTAATACAATCATCACATCTGTCACAAGTATTAACCTCGTCATCAAGACAGGCTACAGGTGCTAGACTGCCCTCTGTGAGTCTAAGTATCATACCTACCGTATATTCATCTGGCTCTTTAGCCAATTTATAACCACCTTTAGAACCTCTAAGTCCTTTTACAAAACCAGCTTTAACTAATGTAGTAATTATCTGTTCCAAATACTTAACTGAAATTTCTTGTCTTTCACTTACTGATTTTAATGGGATATACTCTCCTGTGTTATTTAATGCTAAATCAAGCATCAATCTTAAGGCATATCTTCCTTTAGTCGAAATCTTCATATTACACCTCCATTCATTTATAATTCATATTGGTATACTATGATTATATAACTATTACAAGCATTTGTCAAATTTATTTGCTATATTTTAAAAGTATTAATTCTACACCTAATTTAGCTGTCATTACACCAGACTTTATATTACTGTCACAATCTGCACAATCTTCCAATGCTTTCATAAGGACTGTCAACTTAAAATTCTTTCCCTGACTAAGACAATTATTTACAACAAAATCTCTTAACTTAAGCTCTGCCGCTATTTGTCTGCTATTATAATTCTTTTTACTCTGCAAATACTTACATTGTAGCATAAGCCTAAACTGCCTAGCAATCATAGCCAATATACCTATAGGTTCTTCTCCTTCAAATATCATATTATTATATATTTCAAGAGCCTTATCTATATTTTTATTACCCATAGCTGCTACCATATTGAATATGTTGACTTCTACTGATTTTGTACAAGCTATATCAATATCTTTATTTTCTACTTTATTATTACCAACATAAGCCAATAGCTTATCAAGCTCAGCTTTTAAATGTTTCATATCATTGCCAATATTTCTAACAAAATAATTAGCTGTATTACTATCAAGTTTGTTTTTAGACTCTTTTCTTACCCACTCTGTCAATTCTCTTATGTCTTGATAGTTAATCTCACAACAATATCCAACCTTTTTAACAGCCTTATAAAGTGAATTTCTTTTATCAACATTTTCATTAGTAAATAGGTATACACAGCCATCTGGAATATTTTTAATAGCATCAGCCATAGCAACAGTATCAGCTTTTCTACCATCTTTAAAAAGTCCAGAATTATCCACAACTACTAGTCGGTAATCACTAAAAAAAGGAGCAGTATCTCCGGCATTAATTATCTTATTAATATCACAGTTGTTTCCCTCAAAAATATCCATATTCATCATAGCATTTTCTTGACTTACAACACTATTTTTTAATAAATCTGTATATTTCTTAACTAAATAACTTTCTTCACCATATATTAAATACGCACTTTTATAAACACCAGATTTAATATCATTATCTATTTGCTTCAATTTTTAACCTCTTAAAATTTTAGGGGCGAAACCTCGCCCCCATTTTATTATAATCCCTTTACAACTTCTGTTATTTCTTTTATTTTGCTATCTCTTGCATTTGTTAAAGTTGCATTAGCTGTTACAAGTTTATTATTTTGTATCTTAAAGCTATTAATCATTGCTGTCTTTGTGCCACCAATTTCTAAAACCTGAACATAAAACAACTTTTTAACAGTGCCATCTTCATTTTCAGAATAATCAAAATCTGAAATTTTACTAACAGCCATAACATCATCGCCTAAGGCTTTTTTAAGCTCATCTTCTGTCTTAGATAAAGTATATCCATCTGGCAAATCATTAACATTGTATGTAACCATATCCTTATTTTTAGCTATTACAAAAGATTCACCATCATCAGAAGTTTTCTCCCAGCCATTACCAGGTAATGTAACCTCAACTCCTAAACTATCAGACTTTACAGTTTCAGAGCCACAGCCTGTCATTGATATTATAGATAAAGCTAAAATAGCCCCACAAAATAATTTTTTCATTTTAACATTCCTTCCAATGTATTTCTAGTATAATTTTATTTTTTTATTATACCATTATTATAGAGAATAGTCAAAGTAAATAATATAAATTTTTTACTACTTTAATTGACAGAATTGTTAAAGTATGATATATTATCATTACAAGTGCAGAAACAAAGGAGCGTATGTTCTGCAATTTTATATTTGAAAGGACGGATTTTAATGAAAAAATTTTTAAGCGTTTTACTTGCAATGTCTTTAGGCTTTGCTGTAGTTGGTTGTGGAACTGCATCAAGCAATGACAACTCATCAAGTGAAGCAACATCTGAAGCTAGTGCAGACAGCACTACAACAGGGGACAAAATTATTGTTGGTCTTGATGACCAGTTCCCACCAATGGGCTTTAGAGATGAAAACAACGAAATTACAGGCTTTGATATTGATTTAGCAAAGGCTGCTGGTGAAAAAATGGGTGTAAATGTTGAATTCCAGCCTATTGATTGGGATAGTAAGGAACTTGAACTTAATTCAGGTAAAATTGATTTAATTTGGAACGGTTTTTCAATTACTGATGAAAGAAAAGAAACTATGGAATTTACTCAGCCATACCTTGATAACAAAATGATTATTATTGTAAATGAAGGCTCTGATATTAAGACAAAGGCTGACCTTGCTGGCAAAAATGTAGGTATTCAGGACGGTTCTTCTGCTGTAGATGCAGTTGAAAACGATGACATTCATAATGAATTTGCTTCAATGCCAACTTATGACACAAATATATTAGCATTATCTGACCTTGAAGTTGGTAGAGTTGATGCAGTAGTTGCTGACCAGGTTGTAGCTAGATATTATTTAGCTCAAAATCCAGATAAAAAATTTGTTATTCTTGATGATGACTTTGGTTCAGAAGTTTATGGTATTGCTGCTAAGAAGGGTAATACTGAATTAGTTGACAAACTTCAAACAGCCCTTGATGAATTATCAGAAGATGGTACTTCTGCTGAAATTTCTAAAAAGTGGTTTGGTGAAGATATTGTAGTGCACAACAAATAATTAAGTAAGCTAAAGGGGCTGTACAACAGCCCTTTTTCTTTGTTATATTTTAAGGAGTGAAAAAATGGATATACTATCCTGGATTGGTCAAATGATGACCGGTTGTAAATTGACAATTTCCCTTTTTATGGTAACTATTGTTTTGTCAATTCCATTAGGTTTAATTTTGACTTTTTTATATACTGGAAAAAATAAAATTATAAACAATATTGTAGGTTTGTATATACTTATAATGCGTGGTACACCTTTACTTTTACAAATATTCTTTGTTTATTTTGGTTTACCTTATATACCTTTTATCGGAAAATACCTTGTCATAAGTGACAGATTTACAGCTGGTGCTATAGCATTTATACTTAACTATGGTGCTTACTTTGCCGAAATATTTAGAGGCGGTATACTTTCTGTTGATAAAGGTCAATACGAGGCAGCTAAGGTACTTGGTATAAATGAAATGCAAACTAAATTTAAAATTGTTATACCTCAAATGTTTAGAATTTCATTGCCAGCAGTTGCAAACGAAACAATAATACTTTTAAAGGATACAGCATTAATAACTACCCTTGGTCTTTCAGACTTATTAAAGGTTACAAACAACATTGTAAATAGAACAACAAATGTATCTGCCTATGCAGTTGCCGCAGCTTTTTATTTAATAATAAGTTATCTTTTATCTGTATTGTTTAAAAAGTTAGAAAAGAAATTTGAATTTTAGGAGGAAAGGTATGTACGAAATAGAAGCAAAAAATATCAAAAAAAGCTTTGGAAACCTTGAAGTATTAAAAGGTGTAAGTCTTAATGTTTCAAAAGGTGAAGTTGTAGCCATACTTGGACCTTCAGGCTCAGGCAAGAGTACATTTTTAAGAAGTCTTATAGATTTAGAAGTAGTTGATGATGGCGATATTTCCATTGCTGGCAAATATTTATGTCAAAATGGCAAATATCCTCACAATAAAGAAAAATCACAAATACTATCAAAAGCTGGTATGGTTTTTCAGCACTTTAATTTATTTCCACATATGACAATTAAGAAAAACCTTATGTGTGCCCCACTTCTTAACAAACAGGCAAGCAAAGCTGAAATTGAAAAAATGGCAGTTGAAATGCTTAAAAAAGTTGGTCTTGAGGATAAATTAGATGTTATGCCTTCTACACTTTCTGGTGGACAAAAGCAGAGAGTAGCTATAGCAAGAGCATTAATGAGAAATCCAGAAATTATACTTTTTGACGAGCCAACATCAGCTCTTGACCCAGAACTTACAGGAGAAGTTTTAAATGTAATTGCTGACCTTGCAAAAGAAGGAATAACTATGGTTATAGTTACACACGAAATGGGATTTGCAAAGGAGGTAGCTGATAAAATCGTGTTTATGTATGGTGGAGTAGTTCTTGAAGAAAACACACCAGATGTTATTTTCAACAATCCAGCACACGAAAGAACACGCTCATTTATACAGTCAGTTCTTAAATAGTATGAATAAATTAAAAAGTTGTATTATTCTTTTTATGGCAGCATTTGTTTGGGGACTTGGCTTTGTTTCCCAATCAAAGGGTATGGAGTATATGCAACCCTTTACATTTACAGCAAGTCGAAATATTTTAGGCGCTTTAGTTCTTTTACCTATTATATTTTATAGAAGAAAGAGTAATACAAATACAAAGATTAACTGGAAAATTACAATTATTGGTGGCATTGCTTGTGGTATAGCTCTAACCTGTGGTAGTCTTTTTCAGCAATACGGTATAGTTACTACAAGCGTTGGTAAAGCTGGTTTTATAACAACACTTTATATTATTTTCACACCAATATTAAGTATATTCATTGGTAAAAAAGCACCTTTTATTGTTTGGATATGTGCCATTATGGCTGCCTTTGGTATGTACCTTTTAACTATGACAGAAAGTTTTAGTATTAGTAAAGGTGATTTAATGGTATTTTTCTGTGCTATAGCCTTTGCTATACACATACTTATTATTGATTACTTTTCAGCTAAAACCGATGGTGTTATAATATCCTGTATTCAATTTTTCGTCTGTTTTGTAATATGTGGCTTATTAGCATTGATATTTGATAATTCAACTATATCACAGCTTAAATCAGGTATAGTTCCAATTTTATATGCAGGTATAATATCAAGTGGCGTAGGCTACACATTTCAAATAATAGGACAAAAAGGCGTAAATCCAACAACAGCTGCTATTATACTTAGTTTAGAATCAGTAATTGCTGCAATCGCTGGAGTAATTGCTTATAAAATAGGTTTCTTAAATGTCGACCAAACATTAACATTTAGACAAATTATAGGTTGTGCTGTTGTATTTGCCTCAGTTATATTAGTTCAATTACCAATTGGTCAAAATAATAATTAAATCTTGACTAAATAGAGGGGCTTGAAAGCCCCTCTTATTACTTTTCATTTCTAAATTTTTCAATCATTTCATTAGTTAGGCTTATAGCTGAATTATTAATGGGTATTTCACTTCTATCAAACCATAAAGCCTCTGCAAGCTCATCTTCATCTCTCACAATTTTATTACTTCCGTCAACTTCTGCAAAAAATCCCATCAAGAGAGTATCTGTAAATGACCAAGGTTGATTTTTATAATATTTTATATTTTTAACCTCTAAGCCAACTTCTTCCCTAACCTCTCGTCTTACAGTATCTTCAAAAGTTTCACCAACTTCTGTATAGCCAGCAACAAGAGCATATCTGGTATATTTACTATGTTTTTGATTATATTTTGTAAGGAGGATTTTATCACCATCAGTTAATGCAACTATAACGCAAGGAGAAATATTAGGATATACAGTTTTGCCACAATCTTGACATATTACTGAACGCTCCTGTTTACCTCTTTTCATTTTGCCACCACAGCGAGAGCAAAATTTGTTTTCACTATACCATCTGTGGATTTGAATTGCAGTAGCACCAGCAAAAGCCTTCCACATTGGGTAAGCAGTTCTAAAATATTCCTGATTAACATAATGCCAGCCTTCAAATTCTTCGTTACTCTCAGCCATAAACAAATTAGTTTCGTCCATTTTAAAGAGAAATTCCATTTTTCCTTTTATATTAAGCTCACCTACAGCAGGAAACCAAGTTCTTCCATAAGCCTCTCTAACTAAAACTTGATTGCCATTAAAAACAATTAATATATCTTCATTGTTAGGCTCATTATTTTCAAACTCTACGTGATATTTATGTGGTGCAATATCTTGAATCATATAACTATCCTCCAAACTTATGTATTACTTATGTTCTTTACAGCTTAATTCTGTTATTTCAAGTTTAATAATTGCTGTTTTTTCCACAACTGCTATAGGAAATTCCCATTCCTTTTTACCAGTATAATGTTCCATTATTATTTTAAAAGCCTCAATTTTTTCATTTGTATCACTTACTAAACTTACATTTCCCTTGCCTATTATGCTTTGATATTTATAAGAAAATCCACAAGGAATATCAGCAGAAACGAGCTTATGAAAAGAATCCATTTCAAAACCAACACACTTCTGTTCATTAATTAATTAAATCAATTTTTTTACCTTCATTAGCTCCGTGAAAATATAAAACCCTTTTATTATTTTCTTCAGTATATCCAAAGTTTAAGGGCAAAATATATACACCATTTTCTTCTTTAAATCCAAGTCGGCAACAATCGCAATTTTTAATTATATCATTGATTTTATTATTATCTGTTACTTCTCTGTCACTTCTTCTCATATTTTTGCTCCTTTCAAATTTATTTATGTATAAGTATATCACATAAATTTTTTATAAGCAATTAAAAAAGGGCTAAAAAGCCCTAAAAGCAATTATTGTTCCATCTGTTTTCCTAAAAAACCAGCAGCAGTTTGAGCCAGTTTTCCTTCAACTTCTCCCATTGATTGGTTATCACTTAACATAACAATTGCACCTAAAACATCACCTTCACTTATTATTGGTGTAATAAGTTCGTGATTGTAAATATCACTGTCATTTTCAATAATAGGTACAAAATTACTATCACTTCTATTGGCAATATGAGTGTTTCTGTTATTAATAACTTCCTCAAGTTCAGGACTTATGTGTTTTTCCATAAATTCCTTTTTGCCACCACCAGAAACAGCAATTATTTGGTCCTTGTCTACTATACAAGTAATATGCCCTGCATTTTTAGCCAAACTTTCTGCATATTCCTTAGCAAAAGCACCAAGTTCACCTATTGGCGAATATTTTTTTAATATGATTTCACCATTTCGGTCAGTAAATATTTCTAAAGGGTCACCTTCTCTTATTCTTAATGTTCTTCTAATTTCTTTTGGTATCACAACACGACCTAAGTCATCTATTCTTCTGACAATTCCAGTTGCCTTCAAAACAACTCCTCCTTAATTACATTATTGTGATACTATTATTTGTCTAATTTGAAATTTTATACAAAATATCGCATATTGTGTTATTTCAAATATAATTAAAAAATTCAAAACTAAGTAATTATTAAAAAAATTCCATTTGTAGTTGATAATTTTTTTAAAATCCATTATACTGATTATAGAAATATTTGTTCATTTTAAAATATTGTTTATTCTAGAAACTGGGATAAAATGTAAAATATTGATTTATCATACATTAATTACATAATAGTAGAGGTAAATTTATGTTAAAAATATGTAGAAAAACAAAGTTTATTAATTATGAATATTATAATAAAAATACATTAATAGGCAAAATAACAAACAAAATTTTTATAAATGTTATTAAATTTTCAAACTATAAAATACTTTTAAAAAGCTATGTAAATATTATTTTTTATTTATCAATATTTATTACAATTATTTATTCAAATAATATAAAACTAACTTTATTATTATTTATTATAATATTCTTATTTCGTTATATATGGAGCTTATATGATATATCAAAAATATATATCCAAAATAATGTAGTAGGCAGTGTAAAACATACAATATTTAGTAATACAATTAAAATAAATTTGAATAGCGATAAATACGAAATATATTCCCACGGAGGCAACTATTTTTCTGTTATGAAAGATAATTTTCAAATTGCTTTGATTAACACAGACGGAAAAATTATTATGAACGAATTATATTTTGTGGCAGACTATTTAAGTGATTATTATGATATATTAATTTTATTTATTATACTTATAGATAGTGTATTTTATAAACCTAAATTTGGCAAAAGAACAAATTTAATATATTTTTCAAATACTACATATAATTTTCACGATAAACATAAAGAAAGAACTATATGGAAAAGCAAATTTTTTTAAAACTTTTTTAATTAAACTATAGCATATCCATAATGCAATAGAAAGGAGGAAACAGAAATGAAAAAAGTAACACTTATAGTTACTTCTATTATACTTATAATACTATTACTAATAAACATATATTTATTTAAAAGAAATATGTATTTGTTTGAAAACAATTCTTTAGATAAATTTTTTGGAAAACATACAGTTTCTTATACTACTAAAGAAATACAATATAATGAAGATTATGCCGTAAATGTTGCCATAATAATATATAAGCAATTATATAAAAAAGATTATTCTGCAGATGATTTTTGTGTAAAAGATGACAGTAGATTTGGTCCATTATGTTGGAATGTTGCCTTAGACCCCTTAAAAAATAATACCCCATTTAATGGTGTTATTGATGAGTCACCAAAAGGATTAGTCATTTCTAAAAACAATGGAGCTATAGTAGTAAATTTAGGAGAATAAGAACTATTTATATCGTACCTTATATACTTATAAAACTTTGAAGTGTAATAATATAGGGGATATGAGTATAAAAAAAGAAATTAATAACTATAAAAAAATATACAGCTCTTTATTTATAAACTAGCACTGTTACAAAGGCAACAGTGCTAGTTTAATTAAGCAAATTTATATTCAAATTTTGCAATTATTTAATTTTATCAATCCAGCTTTCAATATCTTTTTTTGCTGTGCGAAGTGTTGACTGGTCAAAACGAACATTCAAACCTGCCTTTACATCTGCACCCTTGCAACCATTCTCAAAATCTTTAAAAGTGTGACCAATCCAGCCACCATTTGTAGCAAATGGATAAACAGTTTTGCCTTCAAAATTTTGCTCATTTAAAAAAGTATGTATAGCAGGAGCAAAAGTATACCACCATACAGGGGTTCCTATAATAATAGTGTCATAATTTTTTAAATCAATATTTAATGGCTTTATTTCTGGGCAATAACCCCTATTTACTTCATCTTGACCCTGGTCAACTACCTTGTTGTAATTTCCCTCATAAGGTACAACAGTTTCAATTCTTGCAATATCTCCGCCAATTTTACTATGAATTAATTCAGCAATTCCTTTAGTGTTTCCTAAATAAGAATAATATATTATTAAACTTTTCATTTTATATTACTCCTTATTATAATTTATTATATTCTTCGTCAGATACTGGCTCACACCATTCATTTGAACATTCTTCACCAGGTACTTCAACAGCAATGTGAGAAAACCAACTATCCTTCTTTGCACCGTGCCAATGCTTTACTTCTGCTGGAATTGTAATTACTGTTCCTGGAACAAGGCTAACAGCCTCCTTGCCTTCTTCCTGATACCAGCCTTCACCAGCTGTACATACTAAAATTTGACCGCCACCCTTTAATGCGTGGTGAATATGCCAATTGTTACGACAACCTGGCTCAAAAGTAACATTTGCAAGAAAAACACTTTCCTTTGGATTTGTTAAAGGATTTAAAAAAGATTCTCCTGTAAAATACTGTGCATATCCAGTATTTGCTACACCTGTGCCAAATACATTTAATTTTTCAAATTCCTCTTTATTCATTGTTTTCATAATGTAAGTCCTCCTTTTAAAAATAATTGACCAATCACTAAACAAGTGATATACTATCTTTAATTACAAGTTTATCATACAAGTTAAACCCAACTTTAAGTCAATACCTTTTTTTGAAATTTTATAATTTTTTTTGCAATTGGAGGATAATATATATGATATATACTGTTGGAGAAATGGCAAAATGCTTAGGAGTTCCTAGCTCAACACTTAGATACTACGACAAGGAAGGTTTACTTCCTTTTGTTGAACGCTCATCAAATGGTATTCGTGTATTCCACGAAAAAGATTACGAATGGTTACAAATAATTAGCTGTTTAAAAAAGACAGGAATGTCTTTAAAAGATATTCGCAAATATATAAGCCTTGCTATGGAAGGTGACGGAACTATTGACGAAAGATTAGAGCTTTTTAAAAATCAGCGTAAGGCTTTAGAAGCACAAATGGCTGAACTTCAATGTGCAATGGATGTGCTTAATTTTAAATGTTGGTACTATGAAACAGCCAAAAAGGCTGGAACTGTGGAAGTTCCACAAACAATGACACTTGATGAAATACCAGAAGAATTTAGAGAAACACGAAAAAATTTAAGAAACGAATAATTAACATATAAAAATAGCTTCCGACTAAATGTCAGAAGCTATTTTTTGTTTATTCATCATCAGAACTACTATCTGATGAACTTGATTTTCTTGATGAGCTAGAAGAACTTGAGTCATCGTCATTATCATTAGACGGAGCTGTGTAAGTACCTCTTTCAATTATTCTATTAACAGGTTCTTTAATAACCTTTTCTGTAATCTGTGGTTCACCCACCTGTTCACCATTTACATAAGGTATCTTTTTAATTACCTGCTTTACGCCATTTTGACCTTCTTGAATTTCTTCTCTAGTGCCAGCTGGCTTATTTCTATTTCTTTGTGTAACAGTTTCATATTCAATTTGCTGTTCTTCAGTAGTCCACTTAAAAGTTCTTATTGGAAGCACTGGTTCAGTTGATGTAACCTTAAGCTGTTGACCAATCTGTAGGCTTGTCTTATCAGTAACAGAAGGATTAGCATTTAATAAAGCTGCCTCTGTCATACCTACCTTGTTGGCTATAGTAGCAAATGTATCACCTTTTGCCACTGTATAAGTTTTATCAACAGTTTGAGTAGCACTTAAAAGTTTAACAGCTTCATCAACACTACTTACCTGGCTGTTATCAACAAAAACTTTACCTGTATTAATCTGAATAGCAAATTCTGGTTGAGCTGTTCCCTCTGGAACTTTATATGCTTTAAGAGTTTTATTTAATGCCTCTCTTGCAGCCTCAACATTAGCTACAGTACAAAATTCCTTGCCTTCAACAAGAATAGTTGTTGCCTCCTGATTATATGAAACCTTTTGGCAAACCTTAGCTACTACTTGTTCAGGATTTTCAGTTTTCTTAAAAAATCCGCCGGCAGATTTTAATGTAATCTTATCTTTGATTTCAATATTGTTGCCTATATCTTGTTTAAGTTTAGCAAGAACAAGATTATTTAATTCTTCTTCAGTTGTTCTAGTTTCTTTAATATATCCTACAACTTCATCATTTACCATAACAGCCAAAGCATTTTTTTGCACTGCAAAGTAACCAATAAGAGAAATAACTGCAACAGCAAGAAGTAAAAACAAAACAGGTCTTAAATTTATACTTCTTCTTCTGCGTTTATTATATACTCTATTATTTGGCATATTACTTGGGTGTAATGGAAAAAGCATAGGCTTAGAGCTTTTGCTCTTAAATTTCAATGGTCTATCATTTCTTGGTGGCATAGACAAGCACACTCCCTTTATCTCTGTATATTTAACCTATTTATAAAGTATAATGGAATTTCATTACAAAAGCAAGTATAAATTGATTACAAATTATTGAAAATGTGTTAAAATGTTATAACAAAGACAAATTAAGGAGAATAATATGGGTTATTGGAATTCCAGAGGCTTGAGAGGTTCAAGTTTTGAAGAAATGATAAATATGACAAACAATGTATATAAGGAAAGAGGACTGGCTATAATACAAAAGATACCAACTCCTATAACACCTATAAATTTAGATAAAGGCAAAAATGTTATAACTCTTGCATATTTTGACCAAAAATCAACTATTGATTATATAGGTGCTGCACAAGGTATACCTATTTGTTTTGATGCCAAAGAAACTAAACAAGGCAGACTTCCATTGCAAAATATACACCCTCACCAAGTAGATTTTATGGAACAGTTTCAAAAACACGGTGGTGTTGCTTTTTTGTTAGTACACTGTTCTGATACTGAGGAATATTATTTTTTACCTTTTGAAGTAATGGAAAAATATTGGAGAGCTGCTCAAAATGGTGGAAGAAAATCTATTCCCTATTCTGCTTTTGAAAAAAAATATTTGGTTCATAACAAAAACGGTTGCCCTGTTCACTATCTGGAGGCTATTAATACTTATCTTCAGGAGGAATAGCTGTGAAAATAATTTCACTATTTTTGTGCCTTAGTCTACTAACAACAACTCAAAATAACATAAGAATAAACAATAAATATATACCCTATGAAATTTATATACACAACGAAAAAGATACTGCACCATTAGAACAAGCTAAGTGTATGAAAGGTGCATATATTAATGATGAAAATAATTATAGCAATATAAAAAGTTTTGAAGAATACACAGGTGTTAGTAATGACATATATGTAAGTGTAATAACAAAAGATAGTGATTTACCAACAAGAGATATAGTTAATTGCTATGCTAAAAACAAAATACCTATGCTCATACTAAAAAAAGATATAGGCATAAGCAAGGCAACTTCTATTGCTAAGGCTTGCGGAAGTATGAATATATCTATGTTTGTACAAATTGACAGCAACGATATAACATCTTATGAATGTATCGCTAATATTTTCAGAACTTATGCTCCAAAATCTGTACTTGTATACTCTATAAATGTAGATAAATCTGACTTTAAATTTCCAAAATACAATTATATTGACTGGGTTGGAATAAATATAAGTGAAAAAATTAGTTCTGGCTACATTGTTTCACAATATGAAAATGTAGCTAAATGGTGTACCTATCTTAAAGATAAAACAATTATGCTTAATATAAGTGTGCCTAACTTTTCCACAGACAGATGCAATTATGTGTATAAAGAGGCTAGTGATGAAATAGAGCGACTATATTACTTAGGCTTAGAATTTAGTAACATAGGTGCTATTAACTACTTAAGCACAATAGAAAAAGATAACGGTATTGTAATAAGAAATTGTAGAATAACAGAAAATCCAATGATTACAGCAGCCTATAAAAACGGAGTATCTGTTATTAACTCAAATAGATATTGGAGCAAATCTCCTTACATTGCTTATGTAAAAGATGACAATGTTATTGTTTCAAATAGGGTACTAGACGAATTAAACAAAAAAGGAAAATATATAAATAGTGGCTACTCATTTATAAAAGCTGATGGATTTAATAAATCTGAAAGAAAGATATTTGTAAAATATTAAGTTTTGTAGTATACTGTTATAGTGAATAAAAAAATATGGAGGGTTTTATGAGCTTTTTTAAACAAATGATTACAGCTATTTACAAGTTTCAAAGTTATCCACAGCTTATTATTCAAAAGATGAGTAAAGTTGTATGTTACTTAATTTTGTTTACAATTATTATAGCTATTATTAATTCAATTCCTTTTGCTGTTAGTTACAAAAAAATGGGCGGTGTAACTGGTGCAATTGAAAAATATGTACCTGATTTTTCAATTAATAACGGCACATTTACTTGTAAGCATATTGACTACACAAATGATGTATTAGGAGTAAAAATATACATTGATGATAACGAAGATGTAAATAATATTGATGTTTCAAATACAGAATTATATGTTTTAGCTGATAAGGATAAAATGATTATTGGCAACACTTTGCAAAAAAGTGTTATGAATTTTAGTCAGTTTGGAAATGATTATATTAATAAAGACAAACTTATTGAATTTTTTGGTAGTACCAAGGTTAAAGCAGCTATTTTTAGTATAGTTGTTATTTCTGCCTTACTTTCAATGGTTGTCGGCACTTTTTTCAGTGTAGTTATGCTCAGTATATTTGCTATGTGCATTAATGTATGTTTTGTTAAGGCAAACATAGGCTTTGGTGATACATTTAAACTATCTGTTTATGCCAGAACTTTCCCTAGTATATTTATACTAGTTATTGGGTTTGGAGGTTTTGCCGGAGGTACAATACTTTACTGGGGACTTCTTATTACATATCTATATCTCGGACTTAAGAATATCAAAAAACAAGAGGCTATTATATTAGCTGAATTGTAGGAGGAATAAAGTATGGCTTATCAAGCTCTTTACAGACGATTAAGACCACAAAAATTTGAAGATGTTGTTGGTCAAGAGCATATTATTAGAACATTACAAAATCAAATTGAAAACAACAGAATAAACCATGCTTATCTTTTCTGTGGTACAAGAGGTACAGGTAAAACTACTACTGCCAAAATATTTGCAAGAGCAATAAATTGTATTGGAGAAGGCAGTAAACCTTGTAATAAATGTTCTGTATGTCAACCTATACTAAACGGCACAAGTGTAAATGTTATTGAAATTGATGCTGCTAGTAACAATGGTGTAGACAACATAAGAGATATTATAGAAGAAGTTAAATATCCACCAACAGATTGCAAATATAAAGTATACATAATTGATGAGGTACATATGCTTTCAGCAGGTGCTTTTAATGCCCTTTTAAAAACATTAGAAGAACCACCTGAATATGTTGTATTTATACTTGCAACTACTGACCCTCAAAAAATGCCAGTAACTGTTCTTTCAAGATGTCAAAGATTTGATTTCCATAGAATAAGTAAAGAAACAATGGTCAATGTTTTAAGAGAATATATGGAAGAAGAAAAGGCACAAGTAACTGATGATGCCATTGAATACATTGCCGAATTATCTGATGGAGCAATGAGAGATGCCCTTAGTATACTTGACCAATGTATAAGTTTTTACTTTGACCAAGAAGTAACAGCAAGCAAAGTTATGGAAATAACTGGTTCTGTTGATAGGTCTGTATTCTTTGAACTTACTGATGCTATGAACAATAGTGATGGTAGCAAATGTATGGATATTATAGACAAAATTGTTTTACAAGGTCGTGATATAGGTCAGTTTGTAGCAGATATGATTACTCATTTTAGAAATCTTTTGCTTGCTGTATCTATTGACGGAGAAACAAAGGCTCTTGATTATTCTCAGGACTATGTAGCTAAACTTAAGCTACAAGGTAAAGCTATAGGTTATGAATATGTGTTGAGCTTAATTACTGCCTTTGCTGACTTAGCAAACCAAATTAAATTTAGTGCAAACCCTAGAATATTATTAGAAGTTTGTGCCATCAAAGGTTGCAATCCAGTTGTATCTTACGACTTAGGTAGTGTAAATAAAAGACTAAAAAATATAGAAAGTAAACTTGAAAAAGGCGAATTTTATACACCAGCTGCTGCACCAGTTCCAGACAATAAACCTGTTGTGCAAGAAGCTGAAAAACAAAACCAAGAACAAGTTGCAGAAGAAACAGTTATTATTGAAAAGGCTGTCCCTGACGACATTAAAGAAGTAATAACTAGCTGGAATAAATTTGCAAAGTCTATAGATAGTAATATGATTAGGTCAGTAATTTCAACACAAACAAGACCTGCTTATTTAGAAGATGACTATCTTACTTTAGTAGCTGTTAATAACGGACCATTAATGTGGCTTGAAAGCCATATTAATGAAGTTAATGATTACTTTACTAAATTTTATAACAAAGAATTTAAAATAAGAATAATGACTGAAGACAAGTACAATAAGCGTCACATTGAAAAATATGGTGCTAAAGACCCTGAACTTAATGTACTAAAAAAAGAAGATTTTACAAATGTGTTCGGTGACTTTGTTCAGTTTGAAGATTAAAAACATATTGATATTTTTACAGATTTATAATATAATTTATTAGATTAATAAGTAAATTTAAGGAGGACATAAAAATGGCTAAAGGTTTTGGCGGTATGGGCGGCTTCGGCGGTATGAATATGAACAATCTTATGAAGCAGGCTCAGAAAATGCAAAAGCAAATGGAGCAAGCTCAGCAGGATTTAGAAACTAAGGAATTTGAAGTAACAAGTGGTGGCGGTGCTGTCAAGGTTGTTATAACTGGTAAAAAGGTTATTAAGTCAATTAACATCAATCCTGATGTAGTTGACCCTGATGATGTAGAAATGCTTGAAGACCTTGTAATGACAGCTGTAAATGAGGCTATTCGTCAGGCTGACGATGCAGCTAACACTGCTATGGGTGGTATTACAGGCGGTTTAGGCAACGGTCTTTTCTAAGAACTGGAGATAGATTAAATGAACTATTATGGTGAGTCTGTTTCAAGACTTATTGAACAACTTTCAAGACTGCCAGGTATAGGAGGCAAGTCTGCTCAAAGACTTGCCTTTTATATAATAAATATGCCTAAAGACGAGGCTCAGGCATTAGCAGAAAGTATTGTTTCTGCTAAAACCGAGGTTAAATATTGCTCTGTGTGCTGCAATTTAACTGACAGCGACCCTTGCAGTATTTGCTCTAACCCTAAACGCAGACACGACATAATTATGGTTGTGGAAAATCCTAGAGATATGGCAGCCTACGAAAAAACAAAAGGATACTATGGTCTTTATCACATACTTCACGGTGCTATTGCTGTTACAAAAGGAATTGGTCCAGAGGATTTAAAAATTAGAGAACTTATAGCAAGACTTGATGATACTGTTAAGGAAGTAATTATTGCCACTAATCCTACAGTTGAAGGTGATGTAACAGCAGTATATTTAAGCAAACTTTTAAAGCCTCTTGGTGTTAGAGTAACAAGAATTGCTAACGGTGTACCTGTTGGTAGTGATTTAGAATATGTTGATGAGGTTACATTGTCAAGAGCCTTAGAAGGCAGAAGTGAAATGTAAAGTAAAGGAGAAAATATATGAGAATAATTGAGCCATCATATATTATTGAGGACGAACTTAATCCTCAAGCAATGATGAAAACTATTGAGCGTGCCGGCAGAACTTGCTACAAAAGCGAGCATAATATAAGTGACGGTAGTGCTGAAAGATTTATTGCAAGTATTATAAAAAGAGGTCACGAATCTGTAATTGAACACGAAAAAATTACAGTTAGATTTATATGTGACAGAGGTGTCACTCACGAAATTGTTAGACATAGAATAGCAAGCTATTCACAAGAAAGCACCCGTTATTGCAATTATGCTAATGATAAATTTGGTAACGAGCTTACATTTATTAAGCCTTGTTTTTGGGATGAAACAACTGAAGACGGCAAGGCAAAAATGGAGCTTTGGAAAAAGTCAATGCAGAACATTGAAGATGAATATAATCAGTTAATTGCTCTTGGTGCTAAGCCAGAAGAAGCAAGAAGTATTTTACCAAATAGCTTAAAAACAGAAATTGTTGTAACAATGAATTTAAGGTCTTGGAGAAACTTCTTTAAGCTCAGAACTGCACCAGCAGCTCACCCACAGATTAGACAAATTGCATCTGCTCTTCTTGATGATTTAAAAACACAGTTACCAGTAATATTTGGTGATTTATAATTAAAATTGCTAAAACAGTGGTTGGTATAGTTTTAAACTATATCAAATCACTGTTTTTTTGTATTTTACTAAAAAATAAACTGCTGTTATACTATAACAAAATAAAACACAACAGGAAAGGATAGAAAAAATGAAAACAGCAGTAATCGGTTATCCACGAGTAGGTAAACTCAGAGAATTAAAATTTGTATCAGAAAAATATTTTAGAAATGAAGTGTCAGAACAAGAATTAAAAAATACAGCCGCAGAACTTAGAAAACAGCACTGGCTTATACAAAGAGAAAATAATATTGATTTTATACCATCAAATGACTTTTCATTTTATGATAATATGCTTGATACTGCATTTTTGCTTAATATAATTCCAGAAAGATATAACAAACTTAATTTGTCTGATATTGATACATATTTTTCAATGGCAAGAGGTTATCAGGGAGATAAAGGTGATGTTAAAGCCCTTGCTATGAAAAAATGGTTTAACACAAATTATCACTATATGGTGCCTGAATATGAGGATAATACTACTATCAAAATTAGAGCAACAAAAATATTTGATGAATTTACAGAAGCAAAAAATATTGGCATAAATACAACCCCTACCCTTATTGGTCCATTTACTTTTGTAAAACTTTTAAGATTTACAGGCAAAAAACAAGCCGAAAATATAATTACAGATTTAGCTAATGCCTATATTGAAATTATAAATAAACTTGATTTATTAGGTGCAAAATGGCTACAGCTTGCAGAACCTTACCTTGTAAAAGATGTTTCAAAAGAAGATTTTGAATTATTTAGCAAATTATACACTAACATATTATCAAATAAAGGCAATGTGAAAATATTACTTCAAAGCTATTTTGGTGATATAAGAGATTGCTATAATGATATTATTAACTTTGATTTTGACGGTATAGGCATAGATTTTGTTGAAGGCAAAAAATCTATTGAATTAATACAAAAATTTGGTTTTCCTAATAATAAAGTGCTTTTTGCTGGTATAATAAATGGTAAAAATATTTGGAAAAACAATTATAACAACACAATTTCAATATTATCTGAATTAAAGAAATTTACTAACAATATTGTTTTAAGTACATCTTGCTCATTGCTTCATTCACCTTATACATTAAATAATGAAACAAAACTTAGCAATGATTACAAAAAATATTTTTCATTTGCCGAAGAAAAGCTAACAGAGTTAAAGGAGTTAAAAAGTATATTACTTTTAGATAATATAAATAATTCAAATGAGTACAAAAACAATAAGGCTTTATTTGATGAAAAAAGATTGTGTAATAATATTACTGTACAAGAAAGATTAAAAAATATTAGTAGTAATGATTTTACAAGACTTCCAGCCTTTGATGAAAGAGAAAAAATACAAAAAGCTAAATTTAATCTTCCTCTTTTACCTACAACAACTATTGGTTCTTTTCCACAAACAAAAGATGTAAAAACAAACAGAAGTGCCTTTAAAAGAGGTGATATAACAGCTGAACAGTATACTAAATTTAATAAAGGTAAAATTGCTGATTGTATAAAACTTCAAGAAGATTTAGGCATTGATGTACTTGTACACGGTGAATACGAGAGAAATGATATGGTTGAATACTTTGGTGAAAATCTTGAAGGCTTTTTATTTACAGAAAAGGCTTGGGTTCAGTCCTATGGCACAAGATGTGTTAAGCCTCCAATTATATGGGGTGATATTTCAAGAAAAAATCCTATAACTGTTGATTGGGCAGTTTATGCACAAAGCCTTACTGATAAACCTGTTAAAGGTATGCTTACTGGCCCTGTTACAATACTTAACTGGTCATTTCCTCGTGAAGATATTAGCTTAAAGGAATGTGCTTTGCAAATTGCTCTTGCTGTGCGAGATGAAGTTCTTGACCTTGAAAAGAATGGTATAAACATTATTCAAGTTGACGAAGCTGCTTTAAGAGAAAAACTTCCATTGAAAAAACAAGATTGGCATACAGAATACCTTGATTGGGCTATTGACGCATTTAGACTAGTTCATAGTGGTGTTAAAGCTGAAACTCAAATACATACTCATATGTGCTATAGTGAATTTGACGATATTATTAAAGATATAGACAATATGGACGCTGATGTTATTACATTTGAAGCATCTCGTTCTGACTTACAGCTTTTAGACACACTTAATCAAAATAATTTTAAGACAGAAGTTGGACCTGGTGTTTATGATATTCATTCACCAAGAGTACCGTCTGTTGAAGAAATTAAAAAGGCTATATATAAAATGCTTGATAAAGTTGATATTAATAAACTTTGGATTAATCCTGACTGTGGTCTTAAAACTAGAGGTGTTCCTGAAACTGTAGCTAGCTTAAAAAATTTAGTTTTAGCTACTCTTGAAATAAGAAAAGAATTATAATAATTATAAAAACAGCCTCTCAATTAGAAAAAACTACTTGAGAGGCTACAATTTAATTCATCCAACTAGGCAAATATTTATTTTTTAATCTACCTTTTTGAACTTTTCCCCAACCTAAAGGATAGCCTTTAACACAGACTAAAGCCCAACCGTCATTACAATCTACAGCAAAACTTTCGCCTCTCATATATCTAGCTAAGTTTTCATCATCAAGTTCAAAATCAATAGAATTTTTTACATCTTCTTTTTTAAGAGTCATAGCAAAGGCCTGACTTGGCTCAAATCTATTTTTCTTACAATCACCTAAATACAAGCCACTTCTTTTTACTCTTAAACCACTTAAATCAAGACAATATGGTACAGAAAATAGACTTTCCTTGTGAAGAACAAGATTATCACTAATATCTATATTCATATTTTCTTTCATAAACTCAAAATAATCCTTCAAAAGTTTTTTAGGAGCAGTTTTATCTTTTGGTGGTTCTTTAACTATATCTTCACCCTTTTTATGTAATAGACAGAAAAAATGACCCTCACCTTTTACCTTATAAGGCATAAGTCTGCCACATTTTTTCAATTCATCACTACCATTTTCTACCCAATCCGGTCTACCATCAATAAAACCACCACTTTTATCAAAATCCATAAGCTCAAAATCAGGATTTTCATTAAGAAATTCTTGTATCATTCCCTCATCTTCTTCTGGAGCAAATGTACAAGTTGAATAAGCAATTATTCCGTTACCTGCTAAAAGTTTTGCAGCAGCCTTTAATATACTTCTTTGAAGTTCACAACAAAATTCTGTTTTGTGTGTTTCCCAGCTCTTAACAGCTGACTCATCTTTTCTAAACATACCTTCACCACTACAAGGGGCATCAACAATAATTTTATTAAAAAATCCTTCAAATCTATCAGCAAGTTTAGTTGGGTCTTCATTAGTAATAATAGCATTTGACACACCGTTAACTTCAATATTTTTAAGAAGTGCCATACATCTTGATGTGCTAATATCATTACTAACAAGTATACCCTTTCCATTTAATTTAGCAGCAACTTGTGTACTTTTGCCACCAGGTGCAGCACAAAGGTCAATAACTCTGTCACCTTCTTCAACAGGCAACATAGCACCAGTTGACATAGCTGATGGTTCTTGAATATAAAATAATCCAGCATTATAAAATGGATGTTTTGCTGGTCTTATATTTTCACCATCATAATAAAAGCCTTCTTTACACCAAGGAACAGGTGTAAGTTCCCAATCAACATTACTTTTTAAATCCTCTGGTGAAATTTTGAGAGTATTAGCTCTTAAACCATATAATCTTTCTTGATTAAAACTTTCAATATAGGCATCGTATTCGTCACCTAAGAGTTTTTTCATTTTTTCCGTATATTCTTGTGGTAAATTCATATTTTTTCCTCATTTACTTTTTTATTATTATCTTTATTATATCTTAACATTTTATATTGTTAATATCAATTGAAAATACAAAAAAAATATTGTATACTATTATAAAAACAATTTGGAGGTATATATGGCAAAGCAAATTTGGAAACCAGGAACAATACTTTACCCAGTCCCAGTTGTTATGGTTAGCTGTGGAGATATGGAAAACAGTAATATTATAACTATAGCTTGGACTGGCACAATAAACACAGACCCAGCTATGACATACATTTCCGTTCGCCCTAGTAGACATTCCTATGACATAATTAAAAAAACAGGTGAATTTGTAATCAATGTTACAACAGAGGAATTGGCAAAGGCTACAGATTGGTGTGGCGTAAGAAGTGGTAAAGACTATGACAAGTTTAAGGAAATGGGACTTACTAAAGAAAAAGCACCTCATCTTAATTGCCCAATTATTGCTGAAAGCCCAATTTCTATTGAATGTAAGGTAAAAGAAGTTATTGAATTAGGTACTCACCACGCATTTTTAGCCGAAGTTGTTGGTGTATTAGCTGATGAAAAATATATGGACGAAAGTGGCAAATTTAATTTTGAAAAATCCAGACCTATATGCTATTCTCACGGCGAATATTTTGGTCTTGGTAAAAAGTTTGGCAAATTTGGTTATTCAGTAGAAAAGAAAAAAACTAAGGCAAGAAGGAAGAAAAAGAAATGAACAAAAAACAACAAAAACTTGACCTTGTAAAATACTGGAAAGGTATGCTTTTAGGCTATTTTATGCTTGCATTTATTATACTTGTTCATATTTTAAAATTGTCTGAATGGTATCTTATACCAGCAGTTTTGATATTTTTATTAATGAGTGCTATTGTTTGCCACAACTATGTTTTAGGTATGATAGGCAATATGTACTACTTTTTTAGAAAGCCAGATAAAGCAAAAGAATTCTATACATTAGCTGTAAAAAGAAATACAAGAAATGTTAAAGCACTCTATAACTATGCTCTTGATGCTCTCCACGAGGGTAAAGCCGATGAGGCATTAACTGTATTTAAAAGAGCTGAAAAAATAAATACTAAGGTTCTTTTTGACAAACTAATCCCTCTTGCTATTTCAAGTTGTTACTGGGTACTTGGTGATATTGACAAAGCTATTGAAACCATTGAAGAATTACAGCACAAGTTTAACTATATTAACCCTAATACACTTACAACTCTTGCATATTTTTATTTGTTAAAAAAGGAATTTGACAAGGCTGAAGAACTTACTAATCAAGCCCTTAGTGATAATAAAGAATATGCCCCAGCTTGGGATAATTTAGGTCAAATTTATTATGTAAAAGGTGACAATATTAAGGCTAAAGAATACTTTGAAAAAGCATTGCAATTTAGAGAAGGTATGACTGAAAGTCTTTATTATATGGGCTTAATATCAAAGGCAGAGGGAAATAAAATAAAGGCTAAGGAATATTTTGAAAAGGCTAATAGCGGTTATATTTCTGCCCTTAGCACAGTTAAAAGAGCTGATATTGAAAAAGAACTTAATGAATTGTAAGGACGAGCATTGCTCGTCCTTTAGACCATTATATCCAATTATTTTATATATACAACTTTAAATATTATCCATTACTCACATCTATTAATACCCCAACAATCTAGGCAACCACAAAGACACAGCAGGTACAAAAGTTACAAGCATAAGCACAGCAAAAATAACGCCATAATAAGAAAGCAAGGGTTTAATAACATCTTCAATTTTACTCTGAGCAACTCTAACACCTACAAACAAAATATTACCAACTGGTGGAGTAATTGTACCAATACACAAATTATACACAAGCATAATACCAAATTGAATTGAATCCATACCAAGTTCAGCACAAACTGGAAGAAAAATAGGTGTAAAAATAAGAATAGCTGGTGTAGTATCCATAAAAGTTCCCACAAAAAGCAAAACAATATTGATTATTAAAAGTATTATTATTTTATTATTACTTACACTTAAAAGAGCTGTAGATATAGCTGAGGGAATACCTGTGAAAGCCATTACCCAAGCCATTATACTAGACACACCAATAAGCAAAACAATAATTCCTGTAGTTTCTGCACTAGCTTTAAATATATCATACAAATCCTTAAATTTTATAGTTTTGTAAAAAAACAAAGACAATATAAGACTATAAACAACAGCAACAACTGAACCCTCTGTTGCAGTAAAAATACCCTTAACAATACCTCCAATAACAATAAGAATAAGTAAAAGACTAGGAATTGCATCAAATACAATTTTTACTGCTTCTTTGCCATTATAATGTTCACTGCTTTTATATCCTTTTTTGGTTGCAATAAAAAAGGCAACAATCATACAACCAAGACCCCATAAAATACCTGGAACATAACCAGCCATAAAAAGAGCTGCAACAGAAGTACCACCACTAACAAGGGAGAATGTTATAAGCACATTACTTGGAGGTATCAACAAACCTGTAGGTGCAGATGCAATATTGACAGATGCTGAATAGTCCTTGTCATAGCCTTCTTTATCCTCAATTGGTCCAATAATAGTACCCATAGCAGATGCTGCTGCAACACCTGAACCAGATATTGCACCAAACATCATATTAGCTAAAACATTAGTATGAGCCAAAGCACCAGGTATTCTACCGGTTAAAAGTTTAGCAAAATTAATAAGTCTTATGGCAATACCGCCCTTATTCATTATGTTGCCAGCAAGAATAAAAAACGGAATAGCAATAAGAGTAAACACAGAAATGCCAGAAAATGTTCTTTGTGCTCCAGTTAAAAATGCTGCATTAGTATCAAGAACTGGCAATATAGCTACTATAGAAGAAATACCTATGGCTATAGCTATTGGTGCTCCCATAAGAAGTATAATAAGCAACACAACAGCTATGATTAAACCACAAAAAAGAGCCGTACTCATTTATTCACCTTCCTTTAAAATTTCTACAATATTTAAAACAGCATATAAAGCTGTAATAAATCCACTTAAAGGTACAATAACATAAATATAAGACATTGGCACACCAAGTGAGGCCGTAAGCTGAGTAGCTGTAAGACTAGTAATAGATATACCACCATAAATAAGAACAACAATAGCAAATATTAAAACAAATACTTCATTTATTATACTTAATACCCTTTTTGTACTTTGTGACATTTTGTCATAAACAAAAGTCATTGCCATATGGTCCCTTTTTCCAAATACAAGAGCTGCACTTAACATAGCTAACCAAGTAAAAGAATAAGTTAAAAGTTCTTCAGATTTTGTACTAGGTGAATTAAATACATATCTTGTTATAATCTGATAAGAACCAACAACAACAATAAAAGCAAATATTAAAACACAAATAGCCTCTAAACATTTGTTAAATATATTTATAATACTTTTCATTAACCCACCTCCCTATTAATTTCTTGTATTCTTTCATAAACGGGTTTTAACTTAGGGTCATCATTTATCATTTGCTGTTGCAAATCAACAACTTTTGCCTTAAAACTATTAACATCTACATCTGAAAAAACTACACCCATAGCTTCTGCTTGCTTTTTTGCTTCATCTACTTTTACAATCCATTCTTTTCTTTCAACCTCATTACAAAGTTGTGCAGCTTCATTAAATACCTGTCTTTCTTCATCACTTAAACTATCTAAAAACTTAATATTACCAACAAGCATATCCGGCACCATTTGATGTTGGTCATAAATATAATATTTGGCAACTTCACCGTGTTTGTTATTTGTTAAAGCAAGCTCATTATTTTCTGCCCCGTCAATAACACCTTGTTGAATAGCTGTATAAACCTCGCCAAAGGACATAGGTGCTGCTGCTGCACCAAAAGCCTTAACCATACTAACATTAGAAGGACTTTGTTGTACTCTCAATTTAAGACCTTTTAAATCATCAGGAGTATTAATTGGTTTTCTAGCATAAAAATTTCTTGTGCCAGCATCAAGCCAAGTTACAGCCTCAAATCCAGAACTTTCTGTTGCATTAAATACTTGATTTCTAATAATATTATCATCCATAGCCTTGTAATAAGCTGTAGTATTATCAAATAAATAAGGTATACTAAACACAGAATAAATAGTGTCAAAGGTTTCAAGATTACCTGTACTACACACAACAAAGTCTATAGCTCCCGTTTGAGTAAGCTCAATAGTTTTAACAGACGAACCTAAAAGCTCATTAGGATAAATTTGTACATCATATTTATCGCCTAACCTATCCTCAACATATTTTTCAAAAGCCATAAGACCTATATGGTCAGGGTGTGTTTCACTTTGGGAATGTGCAATTCTCACTATTCGCTTTCCATTAGTTCCGCTGATGCAACCGCTTAAGCAAAACACAATAGAAAATATAAAAGCATATAATTTAATATATCTTCTCATTATTAACCTCCTTATTATTTTCACTACAATAAATATTCCCCCATTTGTAAAAAATTATTTATTGTGCTAATTAAACAATTTATTATATTTATTGTTAAATTCTTACATAAATCGTATAATATTTGTAAATGATTTTTACATATTGCTAAATTGATTTGACTTTTAACAATAATTCAGTTATAATTAACCTTAAATTTATGGGGCTTATATTACTGTAAATAGGAGGTCATACTATGTCAGCTTATATTTTAGATAAATTACTTGAACTTCAAGAAAAAAACGCCTATCCTCTCCATATGCCTGGTCATAAGCGTAATCTTGATTTTATGCCTTATGATTTCAGAACAATGGATATAACTGAAACTGGCGAAGTAGACAATCTCCACGACCCAAAAGAAATAATTGCAGAATCTCAAAACGCTATGGCAGAGCTTTTAGGTGCTGACAAATCTTTTTACCTTGTAAATGGAGGTTCTAGTGGCACTGTAGCATCTATTTTAGGTTGTTGTAATCCTGGTGACCACGTACTTGTAGCCACAAATTGCCACAAAAGTATATATCACGCTTTAGTTCTTTCTGGAGTAAAGCCAGTATATATTTCACCACAAATGACTGAAGAAAGCCTTTGTGGTGGCATTAGTATAAGGGATATGTTTAGAGCCTTTGACCAATATGATATTAAGGCAATGATTATTACAAGTCCAACTTATGAAGGATTTACTTGTAATATAAAAGTAATAGCAGATATTGTACACAAGCACAATGCTACACTTATTGTTGATGAGTGTCACGGTGCACATTTTGTATTTTCAGAGGCATTTCCTCATTCAGCATTATCTGAAGGTGCTGATGTTGTTGTTAATAGTTGGCATAAGACTTTACCTTGTTTAAATCAAGCTGCTGTTTTAAGTGTTAAATCTCAAAGAGTAGATATGGCAAGGATAAAGGAAGCTGTTTCTATGATGAATACAACAAGTCCATCATATCCAATACTTGCATCTATTGACTATGCAAGGCATATACTTACTACAGATAAAAATTTATTTACATCATATATTGAAACAATAACAGAAGCTCGCCACGAACTTGTTCACTGCAAGGTTTTAAAACTAGTAAATGACAGTATTAAAGGCGAAAATGATATATTTGATTTAGATATTAGCAAATTTACTATTATGGTGAGAACAGAAATGACAGGTAAGGAATTATCTGATATTTTACTTAATAAATACAATATTCAGATAGAAATGGCAGGGCCTCATCATATTATAGCTATGACATCTGTAGCTGATGACCCGAAGGGTATTAAAAAGTTTGTAAAAGCCATAAGAGATATTGATAAAAAATTGGAAAGAAAATATATAGATAAACTTCCTCTTGAAATAGCTCCTGTTAGAGAGCCTAAAATGACACCACGAGATGTGTATTATGCCGAAAAAGAATATGTACCTATTGATAAAGGAGAAGGCAGAATACCAGCTAGTATAATTATGGCATATCCTCCAGGAATACCAATTGTATCTGTTGGTGAGGTATTGACTAAAAGTCATATTGAGCAAATTGAAACATTGCAAAAATTAGATGTAGATGTCATAGGTGTTGATAATGATGAAATTCTTGTTGTAAAATAAGGTAATTCATAAAATTTTAATAACATTCAAGTTAAATATTTTGTAAATTCCCCTTGAAAAAAATATTAAATGTGTTATACTATATAGACATAAGTTTGTAAAGGGGGATTGTAAATGAATAATTTTCCAATAAGCTTAGAAGAGCTAATATATGCTGCACTTTTAGCATTTTGTATTACTTGGTTTATTAATAACGCAATAAAAATAAGAAAACTCCTTAAGTCCACATCAATACATGTAAGCGGACCTAAAGATATTGCATCAGTTATGGAGAGATGCTATACTCTCTTTCCTCTTGACAAAATAGAGTACCACGGTATTACTTTTACAAGAGGTATGAAAATTAAGATAACTACAACTGCTAATGCTGATTTTGAAGGCGAATTTATAGGTGGCAATTCACAAAATATGGTGTGTATTAAGACTGCTAAGTATATAGTTGCTCACAAATTAAGTAATATTGTAGATATTTCAAAATTATAATCAAAAGCAAAAAACAGATGGTCAAACCATCTGTTTTTTTAATACTATTTTATAAAGCATTTCCTCTTTCAAGGCTTATTCTATTAAATACTTCAAGCAAATCATCTGTATTTGCATTTTTCTTTTCTTCTGCATTAAGGTCCATAACAGCATTACCCTCGTGCATCATAACAAGTCTATTACCATATTTAAGAGCAAACATAAGATTATGTGTAACCATAATAGTTGTAAGATTTTTTTCTCTAACAACCTTGTCAGTAAGTTCCATAATTATTTCAGCTGTTTTAGGGTCAAGAGCTGCTGTATGCTCATCTAATATAAGAATATCAATAGGAGTCATAACAGACATTAAAAGTGCCATAGCCTGTCTTTGTCCACCGGACAAAAGACCAACCTTAACACCCAACTTATCCTCAAGACCAAGATTAAGCTGTGAAAGAAGCTCCTTGTAATAATTAACTTTCTTTTTATTAGTTCCGCTAGATAAGCCAAACATTTTGCCTTTGTTATCAGCTAAAGACATATTTTCAAGTATAGTCATTGATGCACAAGTACCCATAGACGGGTCTTGATAAACTCTACCAATTTTCTTATATCGTTGGAAATCTTTCATTTTAACAATAGACTTACCATTAATTGTAATATCTCCACCGTCAATAGGCATTGAACCACAAATAATATTAAGCATTGAAGTTTTTCCTGAACCGTTACTTCCAATAATACTCAAAAACTCATTTTGCTTAACTTCCATATTAAACTTATTAAAAAGCTGAGTTTCATTTACAGTACCTTTGTTATAGATTTTATCAATATTAGTCAATTTAATCATTATCGGCACCTCCTTTTTTGAAACTACTTATAATAAGAATAATAAGGAATAACACACCTGTTACAAGTTTCATATCAATAGCCTTTAAACCAGCAGAAATAGCCAAAGCTACACAAGCCTTATAAACTATTGAACCTATTAAAACAGCTGTAGTAGTTTTAATAAAATTAAGTTTACCAAAAACATTAGTACCAATAATAACAGATGCAAGACCGATAACCATTGTACCAGTACCCATAGAAATATCAAAAAATCTCTGTTGCTGACACATTACACAGCCAGCAAGGGCAACAAGAGCATTTGCTATAACAAGACCAATAATTTTAACAGTTCCCTTATCCTTAGCTAAAGAAGTAACAACAGAATCATTGTCACCTACAGCTCTAAGAAGAAAACCAGACTTAGTCTTTAAATACAAGTCCATAGCTATTTTACAAATAAGAGCAACAACAAAAATAACTATAACTGCGTTAAAATCACCTGTACTATTTGCTATAGGAGATATTGTAAAAATAGTGTTGTCGCTAAAAATCGGTACATTAGCTTGACCAGATGTAATATGTAAGTTAATTGAATAGAGAATTGTCATAGTAATAATACCAGAAAGCAAATCCCTAACCTTAAATTTAACGTGAATAATACCAGTTACCAAACCAGAAATACCACCAGCCACAAAAGCAACTGGAAGTGTAATATATGGATTAATGCCAGCCTTAATCATAACAACACAGACGGCAGCTCCCAAAGGAAAGCTGCTGTCTACTGTAAGGTCTGGAAAATCCAAAATTTTATAAGTAATGTATATACCAAGAGCAAGTATTGCATATATAAAGCCCTGCTCCAGTACACTTAAAACCAAAGCCATTATTTTACTCCTTACTAGGCTTATTTAGCCTCAATTGCATTTGCCTTTAAATCATCAGGACAAGATAAGCCTAAGCTATCAAGTGCAGCAGAATTAATGTAAAGACTATATTCTGAAATAGTTTCAAAAGGAATACTTTCAGCTTTTTCACCATTTAACACTCTTGCAGCCATTTGACCAGTCTGCTTTCCTAATGCAACATAGTCAAGACCTTCTGTTGCAACACAACCCAACTTAACCTGTTCAATTTCACTACCAAATACAGGTATCTTAGCCTTGTTAGCAGCATCAAGAACTGTAGCAAGAGCAGAAACAACTGTATTATCTGTAAGATTAGATAAACAATCAACCTTTCCAGCAAGTTCAGTTGCAGCAAGTGGAATATCACTTGACTGGCTTATACCACTTTCTACAATTTCAAAGCCATAATTAGGAGCAAGTTCCTTATACTCAGCAATGGCACTAACAGAATTAGCCTCGCTTGTGCTATATAAAATACCAATCTTCTTAGCATTTGGCATAAAATCTCTAATCATTTTAAGCTGTGCATCAACAGCAAGTTTATCACTTGTACCTGTTGTGTTGCCAACACTTGAGCCGTCTTCCTTTGCAAGCTCTGCACCAACTGGGTCAGTTACAGCAGTGTAAATAACTGGAATTTCACCCTTAGCTGCATTGTAACAAGCCTGAGCCATAGGAGTTGCAACACCACAAATAAGGTTTTCCTTATTAGCAACCATAGATTGAGCGATTTGGTTTGCATTAGCAATATCAGCTTGTGCATTTTGGAAGTCATAAGTTACATTTTGACCTTCAACATAACCAGCTTCAGCCATACCCTCTTTAAAACCCTCAACACAATTATCAAGAGACCCGTGAGGTGCAAACTGAGCAATACCTACAGTTATCATATCATTTGATGATGTGTTTTCACTAGTTTTGCTATCATTGCCACAACCTGTAAACATACCCATTGTAAGGCAAGCAACAGCCATAATTGATATAAATTTTTTCATTATTAAATCATTCTCCTTTATTAAAGTTAAAAGTTATTTATAAGTATATCATATTTTTACATTATTTACAACTTATTTTACTGGTATTTACTCGCTATAAGCATCATAAACATTTGTGCCGTTTTCACTCTTAAAATAAACTTGGTTGTCAGAACTACCAACTATTTCAACAACAACGCTTACATTTTCCCCACCATTTTTTACATTTTTTATAGCCTCTGAGCCAAATTCTTCATAAAGTCCGCAATTTTCTTCCCACTTACTCTTGTAAGTTTCGTCTTTAGACTTAATGTAGTCAATAGTATCATCAGTTATATATTTTTTAAACACAACTTGATTACCACTATAACTCATATCAAATCCAGCACCAGATGCAAGCTGCTTTAAGCTATTGTAGGTGCTACTACCTTCAAAATTTGAACTACTTGATTGAGCCTGTGTAGTTTTTTCACCTTGAGGCTTACTTGGAGTATCTGGCTTAAGTATAATTATGTTAGATGTAGTTTCTTCAAAATCTAAGTCAGTTTCTTCATCAGATGTAGTTTCTGTTGTTTCACTTGTTTCTTCTGTTGTTGTTTCAGAAGTTATTTCTGTTGTAGTTTCAGTTAAATCCTTGTCAGCAGAGCCACCGCAACCAGTAAAGGCAAGCAAAGCTACAAGTACAATATATTTTTTCATATAACTCACTCCTATTTATATTATTACAAGTTACATTATATATTTTTAATTAGATAATGTCAACAAAAAGGACTATTTAATATTAGGCAATTTTTACTTATATTGTAATAAACTAAGGTCAAACAATTTATGCTGTTAAACAAAAAACCCTCGGACAAACCGAGGGTTGTATATGAAATAATATAAATTATCTCTTTGAGAACTGAGGAGCTCTTCTTGCAGCCTTTAAGCCGTACTTCTTTCTTTCCTTCATTCTTGGGTCTCTTGTTAAGAAACCAGCTCTCTTTAAAGGAGTTCTGAAATCATCATCAGCTTCTAATAAAGCTCTTGAAATACCGTGTCTGATAGCACCAGCCTGACCTGTAGTACCACCGCCCTGAACATTAACGATAACATCGAACTTGCCGTTAGTGCCAGTAGTTTCTAATGGCTGTCTAACAATAAGCTTTAATGTTTCAAGACCAAAGTATTCTTCAATATCCTTCTTATTAATTGTAATCTTACCTGTACCAGGAACTAAGTAAACTCTAGCTACAGAGCTCTTTCTTCTACCTGTACCATAATATCTAGCCTCTGCCATGATGGAACCTCCTTATTAGTATCTAATCTCTAATGCTTCAGGCTTCTGAGCTTCGTGATTGTGCTCTGCACCAGCATAAACATGTAACTTCTTTAATATATTCTTACCAAGAGTGTTCTTTGGAAGCATACCCTTAACAGCGTGCTTAATAACTTCCTCTGGCTTCTTATTCATCATTTCCTTTAAAGTAGTCTCCTTGAAACCACCAGTGTACTCAGAATGGCTTCTGTAAAGCTTCTGGTCTAACTTCTTACCAGTAACAGCAATCTTATCAGCATTGATAACGATTACATAATCACCTGTATCAAGGTGTGGTGTATAAATAGGCTTGTTCTTACCTCTAAGAACTGCAGCAACCTGAGATGCAAGACGACCAAGAGTCTGACCTTCAGCATCAACAACATACCATTTTCTCTCTATTTCAGCTGTCTTAGCTATAAATGTTGTTCTCATTTGAAAATCTCCTTCCGAAAATTTAAAAAGTTATAATTACCAAATTGTCACTTCCCCCAAATGTCCGAAAAGGAGTCCTGACCAAATATATAATCAAACTGCTGCGGGGCTAACGCATACAGTCGATATTCAAACAAAATTATTTTACTACATATACCAACTCTTGTCAAGAATTTTTTTGATAAATCATTGATTTTTTTTCAAATTGTGATAGAATACTACTATATTAATAAACAAAGGAGTTGTGAATAATGAGAAAGACAAGATTTCAACCTTCCGAGTCCTTTACTTTAGGCATACTTTTGGCAATATCCGGAGGATTTTGGGATACATATACCTACATTTTAAGAGGTGAAGTTTTTGCAAATGCCGAAACTGGTAATATAGTTCTCTTAGGTATTAATATTGCAACTGGCAATTTTAAAAATGCTATTAACTATTTAGTGCCAATATTAGCATTTGCCTTAGGTGTATTTATTATAGGACTTATTAGAAGAAGGTTTAGAGACATTTCCGTATTTCATTGGCGTCACATAATTATTACAATTGAAATACTTATTGTTTTTTGCGTAGGATTTATGCCAGAGGCTCTTAATCACCTAGTCAATATATTAGTATCATTTGTATGTGCAATGCAGGTGGCAACCTTTAAAAAAGTTTGGGACTGCCCTTGTGCCACAACAATGTGTACAGGCAACCTTCGTTCCTGCACAGAAAACCTTTTTCAATACTTAAACACTAAGGATAAAAAATTTCTAAGAAAGTCATTTACTTACTTTGGCGTTATTATGTTCTTTATATTAGGAGCTTTATTAGGCACAGTATGTTCTTTAACATTTGGAATTAAAGCTATTTGGATAACTTGCTTAATATTGCTTATGGCTTATCCTGTAATGAAAAAGAATTTTCTTCATAGACACTTTTTTAATGTTAAATACAAATATTTAAAACTAACAAGAAGATTAAAAAACTAATAAAATCAGTTAAAGGGCTGTTGCAAAACGCAACAGCCCTTTCTTTAGTCACTTAATTATTAACTTCTCTGACTCTGATTGTTAGAGTTTCTGTTAGTATTTCTGTTAGAGTTATTACTCTTCTTATCCATTTCCTGACTAATTTCATTAGCAAACTCTACTCTATTTGAATTGTTGTTAGAGTTTCTTTCAGAGTTTCTCTCAAAATTTCTTTCACTCTGATTACAGTTTGAATTTCTTTCACTTCTGTTGTTCATAATATGTGACCTCCTAATAAATATAAAGACATATTTGCCTTACAAACATTATTATGGTCAAATCATAATTTTTTATACAACAAAACTAATTTTCATTTTTTTCCAAATCACTTACACTTTCAAGTGTCATTTTGCCAAGAGTACCCGCTCTAAATTCATCAATAACAATATCAGCAGTTCTCTTGTAATCAACTTCTCCACCCTTTTTAAGAAAACCTCTTTTAACAGCAATTTTTTCATAAATTTCGTGAACAGGAGTATTTTCATCATATTCAATGCCATATCTATTTTTAATAGCATTTGGATAAAGTTTATCTAAATATTCAATAAGGTGTGTAACTAAAACTGTACTATCCATAATATCATCATTAATAGCACCAGTAAAAGCAAGTCTTAAACCAACAGCTTGGTCATCAAACTTAGGCCACAAAATACCTGGAGTATCTAAAAGTTCAAAATCCTTCTTAATTTTCACCCATTGTTTTGCTCTTGTTACACCAGCTTTATCACCAGTTTTTGCCATATTTCTGCCTACAAATTTATTAATAAGGGTAGACTTTCCAACATTAGGAATACCAACTATCATAGCCCTAGTTGGCACAAAAATTCTGCCTCTTTTTCTAAGTCTTTCAACCTTTTCTGCCATAAGCTCCTTAGCAACTGGTGTAATCTCCTTAATGCCTTTACCAGTTGTTGAATTAGCTTCAATAACCTCAAAGCCCTTTGCTCTAAAATATTCAGCCCATTCCTTAGTCTTTTTTTCATCAGCAAGGTCAGCTTTATTAAGTATAACAATTCTCTTTTTATTAACTGCCAATTTATCAATTTCTGGATTTTTACTACTTAAAGGCAATCTAGCATCTAAAAGCTCAATAACAATGTCAACAAGAGAAATATTTTCCTGCATCATTCTTCTCGTTTTGGTCATATGACCAGGATACCACTGTATATTCATATTAATCTCCTTTCTTATTCTATATATGAAAACACCCCTGACTAAAACAGTCAGGGGAATTAAGGTAAATCAAATTACTTTGTTCTTCTTGTAATATCTTCCTTAACCTTAGCAGCCTTACCAACTCTGTCTCTTAAGTAGTTAAGCTTAGCTCTTCTAACGATACCATATCTAACAACTTCGATACGGTCAATTCTTGGTGAATGTAATGGCCAAGTCTTTTCAACACCTACACCATAAGATACTCTTCTTACAGTAAATGTTTCTCTTGAGCTACCACCCTGTCTCTTAAGAACAACACCCTCGAACATCTGGATTCTTTCCTTAGAACCCTCAACAATCTTAGCGTATACCTTTACAGTATCACCAACCTTAAATTCAGGGATGTCAGTCTTTAACTGGCTGTTTTCAATTTCTCTAATTACTTCGTAATTCATAAGGCTTTTACCTTCCTTTCGTCATAAATGTTCTTGATGCAAATTTAATCCACCCTTTGGACGCACCAGCGGACCATTCGTTTTCACTACCAATTCACTATTATATCATAGCAAAATATTAAATGCAAGCATTTTTTCAACAATTTACTGCTGATTTTTAAGCCTATCTATTAGCTTATTAAAATACTCTGGCAACTCAGTTTCAAACTCCATATATTCACCAGTTCTAGGGTGAACAAAGCCTAAAACCTTTGCGTGCAACACCTGACCTTGAAGATTAAATACCTGCTTTTTAGGTCCATAAACTGGGTCGCCTAAAAGAGGGTGTCCAATATGTGCCATATGAACTCTTATTTGATGAGTTCTGCCTGTTTCTAACTTAAGCTCTACAAGAGTAAACTTACCCATTCTTTCAAGAACTTTATAATGAGTAACTGCATTTCTGCCACCAGTTCTCAATACTGCCATTTTCTTTCGGTCATTTTGTGACCTTCCAATGAGAGTGTTTACTGTGCCACTATCTTCATCAAATCCATTGTAAACTATGGCATTATAAATTCTATTCATAGAATGTTCTGCAAGCTGTTCACTTAAACCTTTGTGTGCTAAGTCAGACTTAGCAATAACAAGAACACCACTTGTGTCCTTATCAATTCTGTGAACAATACCAGGTCTTAATACTCCATTTATTCCTGATAAATTATCTCCACAATGATACATAAGAGCATTTACAAGAGTACCTGTATAATGTCCTGGTGCTGGATGTACAACCATATCCTGTGGCTTATTTACAACTATTAAATCATCATCTTCATAAAGTATATCAAGAGGAATATTCTCTGCCTCAATATTTATACCCTCTGGTTCAGGCATTTCAACTTCAATGGTATCTCCCTGTCTAAGCTTATAATTTTTATTAACAGCTTTTCCGTTTACAGTAATATTGCCTTTTTCTATTAATTTTTGCAATGCTGAACGAGATATATCTTCAAGTTCATCATTTAGATAATGGTCTATTCTTTTGTTAATATCTTCAATTTCAACAGAATAAATATCCATTACTGCTCCTCCTTATTTTTATCAAAAAACATTATACCTACCACAAGAAGAAATGCACCTACGCAAACGCAAATATCTGCAAAATTGAAAACAGGAAAATCATAGCCAAAAATATTAAAGTTAAGCATATCTACAACAAAACCTCTAAATATTCTGTCAATAGCATTGCCAACAGCACCTGCACAAATAAGCACAATAGATATTCTCACAATAAATAAACGATTTTGTTGTGCCAATTTAGAATAATATATAGCTAAGCCAACACAAACTATAACTGTAAGCAACACAAAAAGCCATTTGCCACCCTCTAACATACCAAAAGCAGCTCCTCTGTTTTCAACATAAGTTAAGCTAAAAAAATTATTTATAATATCTATGTTGCTAATTGGCTTTAATCCTATAAGTGTAATGTACTTAATTCCTTGGTCTATACCTACAAGTATGGCAAAAAACAATAAAGGTAGTATAATCATTTTATCCTCCAGTGTTAAATAAATTGTAAATCGTTAAATAACCCCTCAGTCAGCTAAAGCTGACAGCTCCCCTACAAGTGGAGCTAAATTATTTACTGTCCATTATAGGGAAGAATGACAGAAAGGTTTCCAATTATAAATATTTATTATTCTATAAACATTTACTTACTCGTAATTGCTCATAATGGCGAACAATGTTCGCCCCTACAAATATAATGTTTCGTAAATACCCTTCTACCAGCAAATCCATAGCTCTCTTACAGGTGGAGCTAAATCATTTACCTTCCCTTATAGGGAAGGTGGCAACCAATGGTTGACGGAAGGCTTCTAATTAAAATATTTATTATTCTATAAACATTTACTTATTCGTAATTGCTCATAATGGCGAACAATGTTCGCCCCTACAAATATAATGTTTCGTAAGTACCCTTCTGCCAGCAAGTCCATAGCTTCCTTACAGGTGGAGCTAAATCATTTACCTTCCCTTATAGGGAAGGTGGCAACCAAAGGTTGACGGAAGGGTTCTAATTAAAATATTTATTATTCTATAAACATTTACTTATTCGTAATTACTCTTAAAGGCGAACACTGTTCGTTCTTACAAATATAATGTTTTTTAAGTACCCCTTGCAAATCAATCCATAGCTCCACTCTTAGGGTAGCTGTCACCCAGTGACTGAGGGGTTTCCATTACGAACTACAATTTACTCAATTATATATTCCAAAGCACTCTCTATTTCATCACTACTAGCAGACTTATCCACATAAGCCTTACCAATTTCATTAAGAGCAACAATATTAATAACACCATTATGTGTCTTTTTATCGTTAAACATCTGCTTATGAACTTCCTTAACACTATAGTCCTTAACTCTCACAGGAAGCTCAAAGAACTTCAAAAGTTCCTCACATCTATTAATTTCTGACTTATTAATCAAACCTCTTTCAGCAGAAAAATAAAGTCCAGAAAGCATACCAACAGCAACACACTCACCGTGAAGCATAGTAAAATCAGAAAGAGTTTCAACAGCGTGACCAAAAGTATGACCAAAATTAAGAATAGCTCTTAAACCCATTTCCTTTTCATCTTGACTAACAACATCTGCCTTAGCCTTGCAAGAGAAGTAAATAACATCATTAATAGCTTGAGAATCAAGAGCCTTAATTGAAGACTTATTATCCTCAAAATACTTAAGAAAATCCTTATCTATAATATAACCATACTTAAGAGCTTCAGCAAGACCAGCAGCAACCTCTCTATAAGGTAAAGTATTTAATGTATCAGTATTTATGTAAACAAATTCTGGCTGATAAAAAGCACCAACCATATTTTTGTTACCCATAAAGTCAACACCAGTTTTACCGCCAACACTACTATCAACCTGTGACAAAAGTGTTGTAGGCATTTGAACAAAAGGAATACCTCTCATATATGTTGCAGCAGCAAAGCCACACATATCACCAACAACGCCACCACCTAAGGCAACTAAAACAGACTTTCTATCTAAATGATTGTCAATAAAGAATTTGTAAAAATCCATAATAGTTTCAAGATTTTTACTATTTTCTCCAGCCTTAAATGAGTAATAGCACACCTTATCAAAATGACCTTCCATTATTGAAGTCACTTTTTTAATATACAAAGGTTCAACATTTGTATCAGTAATAATACAAACTCGTCTGCCAGTTAAACCAGCTTTGTCAAAAGCATCAATAAGACTATCATAATTATTATCTATGTAAATAGGATATACAGTTTTGCCTGTATCTACACTTAAAATCTTCATATCCATACTCCCATTACTTGGACTCAACTTCAAAATCCTCTGTTGTTTCATCAAGAACATTTATTTGAGTTTCAAGCATATTTCTAATTAATTTCTTTATTTTAACATATTCAGCCTTAGCACTAGCAACCTGTGACTTAATTTCAGCAAGCTCTCCATTGCCCTCACTAAGCATAGCCTGTGCCTGATTTTGTGCATCAGTTAAAATATTTTTAGCTCTTTCTTCAGCACTTTTAATAAGCTGTTCAGAGCGAGTAGTTGCATTCTTAACAGTTTCATCTGCTGTTTTTTCTGCTCTAACTATAGAGCTTTTTATTGTATCTTCAAGGTCCTTATAATGTTTAATAACCTCTTCACGAGCATCAAGTTTATCTTGAAGTTTGGCATTATCCTTATATATTCTTTCAAACTCCATAATTACTTTATCTAAGAACAAGTCAACCTCTTCAGCAGAGTATCCTTTAAAAGGGGTTTTCTTAAATTCAACAGTTTCAATGTCCATAGGTGTTAATGCAGCCATAGCAGGACCTCCTTTTATTTTGTATTTTATTTAAAGACAGATATATTTATTAAAATCCTATCTTTTTTTGTCGTTCCCATAACCTCATTTATCTTAACTCTGCCAACACCTCTAAGAGTAATAACATCGTTTTCATTTACACTATGGGAAACCGAAGTCACTTTTTTCCAATTAATGTAGGCTTTTTCGCCCTTAATCAAATCAGCAACTTTTCCTCTTGATAAATTTAAAGCACCACTTAAGAGAGCATCAATTCTTAAACTAGCTACAGTAAGTCTTTTTTCAACAGCCTCTTTTAATTTTGGTGTAAAGCTATCTAAAATTTTAACTTTTACCTTTGTGTGACCAACTCTTTCAAGATTGACTAATATGTAATCAGCAATATCACTATCCACAAAGGCTATAGCACGACTATCTTCTATTACAATGTCGCCAGTTTTTTCTCTTGTAATACCTAAACCCAATATTGAACCTAAAAAATCTCTATGAGTCAATGCCTTACTAAATGTAGCATTATAGCTAATTTCAATAGGTACAATAGGAAATTGTGAAAAATCACACTCAGTAAATTCAGGGAAAAAACCAAGTTTTAATCTTTCACAATCATCATAACCACCATAAGCCACAATTTTACATTCATTGTTTAAAAGCATATCCCTGATAGAATATGCTTTATAAGGGTCCATAAATATTGTAAACTCCGGTGTAAAAGTTTTAAGTGAAAGTTGAAGCTTATCCATAGCCTTAGCTACAACAAGCCTTTCATCACTATCACTTATGTTTTTTAAAATATCTTTTCTATTCATAATTAAAAAATACTTATTATAATTCTTATAAGAATTCTGTACACAAAATCTATTAAAAAATATGCAATAACAGGAGAAAAATCAATCATCATTCCTCCACCTAAAGGTGACTTTGCTATAAGTCGTCTAATAGGTCCTAAAATAGGTTCAGTCAAAGCAACAACTATTCTTACAAAAAAGTTATCTCTACCTATAGGCAACCAAGAAAGGATACATCTAATAAGAATAGCAAAAGCTAATACTTGATAAAAAATACCTAAGGCAGTAACTAAAATACTAGCAATAGTCATACATAATCTCCTTAATAGTTATTAATAACGCTTATGAAAAACAGACTTTGGAAGTTTAATACCACTTGCAGCAAGTTCTTCCTTAAACTCGCCAGTAACATCAACATCATAAGGTCCAATAATATAAATTCTGCCAGAAACAGGATTGAGAGAACCCTTTAAGGCATAACAAGCACCACTTAAGAAATCTGTTATTCTCTGTGCCATTTCCTTTTCAAGACCTTCAAGATTTACAATAACAGTCTTGTTGTTTCTAAGTTCACGAGTAACTTCACAAGCTGCATCAATTGTCTGTGGACTAACAACAACAACGCTCATTTTAACCTTTGCATTAATATCAATTACATTGCTGTTTCTGCTTGATGAAAAACTTCTAAAAGAGCTACTGCTTCTTTCTTCTTCCTCTTCCTCAACATCATCATTGGCACTTGACCTTCTAAAATTCTTCATAAAGTCAAATTTTGGCTTAGAGCTTCTGGTTTCCTGATACTCTTCATCATAACCATCTTCATCATAATCATCATATTCTTCATCATAATCATCTGGAGTACCCATCACCATTGTCTTTAACTTTTCCCATAATTCAGCCATTTTATTTTATCCTCCTAAAATTTCTTATACTTCCGTTTTATTTTGAGTAATCTCTTGCACCAAAAAGACCTGTACCAATTCTAACAATATTAGCACCTTCTTCAACAGCAATTTCATAATCGTTTGTCATACCCATAGATAAATATTGCATATCTATATTATTATAGTTTTTCTCCTTAATGTCAACAAATAATTTTTTCATTTGCTTAAAATATTCTCTGTTGTCCTCAGGATTTTCAACAAAAGGAGCTACTGTCATAAGTCCCTTAACTCTTATATTATCAAGTTTACTTATTTCTACAGCCAATTCTTCTGCTTCACTAAGAGGTACGCCACTCTTTGCTTCTTCACCAGCAATGTTTATTTCCACAAGAACATCCATTGTAATATCTTTAGCCTTAGCTCTCTTGCTAATTTCTTCAGCAAGTTTAAGACTATCAACAGAATGAATAAGGCAAACCTTGTCAATAATGTACTTTACTTTATTAGTTTGTAAATGACCAATTTGATGCCATCTAACATTTTCAATTTCAAAGTATTTCCAATTAATCTCTTGTGGTTTATTTTCACCTAAGTCAACAAGACCTAAATCAACAGCCTCTTTTATTCTAGGTACATCAATTGTTTTGCTTACAGCAAGGAGAAGTACATCTTCTCTTTTTCTGCCACTTTTTTCAGCAGCAATTGTAATTTTTTCATTAATCAAATCCAAATTTTCTTTAATACTCATTTATATTACCTCTATTCATAGACCATTTCCTCTTTTTTAACATTGCTAGGGTCGGTCATAATTCTATCATAAACATAAATATTTGTGTTATAGCTTGGATCTAGAATTGTATGTGTTGTATTTGATACAGCATTTTTAAGGTCAATAGTTCTGAATTCAGCTATACCTGTGTTAACAACATAAATACCCTTTGTGTTAAGTACATCAGCAATTACAAATGTATCTGTACTATCTGGAGCTTTTATTGAATCTCCAACATTAAGCACACCCATTTGAACTGGTGTATAACAATACTTTTCATCATCAGGGTCATTTCCAGAAATACTTACTGCTACCTTTTTAGTATTGCCATTTTCTACCTTAGTTACATTACCATCAGTATCAACATAAGCTGTTGGAATTTTCATAAGTGTTTCTTCAACAATAGCATCATTTGGTATCTTGAAACCTCTTTCTGAATTTTCAGTTTCAACAGTAATATTTCTAACATTAATAAAATCTGCCATATCTCTTGTTATTTTAAATATAACAAACTCTTCATTATTATCAACATTTGCTACAAGTTCTTGAATATAAGCATCAAGTTTATGTTGATTTCCGTCATCATCTTTAAGGTATATAGAGTGAGTTTCACCCTTTTCCCAATTTTCAATATATGACTTATCAATATAAGTAGCAACATACCAAGTGTTAGATGTAACAAGTTTAAATGCTGGTGAATTAGCCTTAGCACTACTTTTGAAACTGCTTTCTGACTTAACAGAATCAGCAATTTGACTCTTAGTAATTGATGACATATTATCAGGAGTAATTTCTGACTCCATACCATCAATATAATAAGAAACAACACCACTTTCATCAGCAGTAATATTGCTAATATTTTCATTTAACTTGCTTTCCTGTTCTTTCTTTTGAGCCACAAGGTCTTTCAACTCACCACTATTTTCGCTAAGAAGATATTGATTTCTAGTATCAAGTTCCTTTTGAACAGTATTTTCAAGCTCATAAATATTGCCTAATTTTAAGTAAGCATAATCAAGAGCATTTTCATCAATTAAATCCTTGATTTGTGAATTATACTTTTTAATATCATCAGAGTAAACAGAAATATCTTTTCGCTCTGACTGTATTTTCATTATCTGTTCATTAATATCATCAAGGCTTTTCTGCATTTGAGCAACAACAGCCTCATCTTTAATGCTACATACTACAGTACCCTTTTTAACCTTTTCATTATCAGCAACATTATAGGATATAACGCCAGCTTTGTCTGTATTATACACCTTTTCACTTCTTATTATAATTGCATTAGCAGACTTAGGTGTATCAATTGTACCATAAGATAAAACATCATAGCTTACAATTTTTTTTGTAAGGAAATTAACAGATGAACCAATTATATAAATAAAACATAATATAATAAAAAATATAAATATCGGAAGTGCTACACTATTTCTTCTAGCTGAAACAGTCTTGTTGTTGACTATTCTAGTACCGCTATTTCGGCTACCTTTAATAGATGACATTACGCCACCAAAAGCTCCCCCTACTGTACCAACAAGTCCACCACTTCTTTTAACTGTACTTTTTTTATGTTCAACTTTTCTATTTTGATTGTTCAAATTGCTATATCCACTTTTAGTGTGTTCATTAACATTATGTGTAGACCTATAATTTGAATTATAGCCTTGATTTCTACTAGAATAACTATTAGTAGAATACATATCTCTAAATGAACTTCCATAGCTTTGATTTCTATTATTACTTCTATTGTTTCCGTATCTACTTTCCCTTGAACTACCGCCTAAGTCACTATAAGGACTTTTATAGGTATATGTAGGGAAACCATAATCATTATTACTGTAGCTTTGATTTCTCTTAGGCAGGTCTGGCAGTGGTTTTCTAGTGCTTTGATATGAACTGTAACCTCTGTCATTATTGTGCTTAGTATTTGTTGAATATCTTGTGTTAAAAGAATTTACAGTATTTCTTGTATTTTTAGTATTCGCTGTATTTCTATTGTTTTTTGTATTCTTTTTATTTTTAGAACTTTTTTTGTTACCAAACACAATTACGCCTCCTTTTTTATTTTATCTGTTCTTATTAGTTTAATCACTGCATAAAATAACACATATCAAACAGCATTAAAATATGGAAATTTGGTGATTAATATAAAAAAGAACATACATATTTACATTATAACAATTTTTATTGTATTTTTCAATCTAATAATAATAATCTTTCCAAAAGAAATTATGAATTCTGTAAAAAATGGACTACTTTTGTGGTTTAACTTTGTTTTGCCAGCTTTATTGCCTTTTATGATAACTATAAATTTATTAAAAGCTACACCTTTTCCCCTATTTTTATCCAAAATACTAAGTCCTATTACAAACAAGCTATTTGGATTAAGTAGCTTTGGCATATTTTCACTTGTTAGTGGTATGATTTCAGGCTATCCAATAGGAGCTAAAATTATAAGCGAATTATACACTGAAAAAAAGCTATGTAAAAATGAAGCCCAATACTTACTATCATTTGCCAACAATTCAGGTCCATTATTTATAGTTGGCACTGTTGGCACAGGCTTGTTAGGAAATAAAAGCACAGGCTATTTTCTGTTATTAATTCATTATATTTCAGCAATAATTATCGGAATAATACAGCCTAAACAAAAAACAATAATAACCAAACTAAATAACAGCTTAAAATTTAATTTAGGCAAGGAGTTAAAAAGTAGCATTTATAACAGCTTAGAAGCTATTGTACTTGTTGGTGGATATATTATTTTCTTTTCAATGCTTTGCACAATATTAGAAAGCATTTTAGAAAAATATAACATAAATTTATACATAAAAGCACTAATATACGGCATACTTGAAATAACTAACGGCTGTAAAGAATTGACACAAACAAATCGCCTTTCATTAAGCCTAATTAGTGGAATAGTTGCCTTTGGTGGATTATCCATACATTCACAAAGTATTGGCTATATATCATCAACAGATTTATCAACAATCAAATACATATTATCTAAAATATTGCAAGGTATTTTAGCCTTTTTAATCTGTTTTTTTATGTATCCACTATACGCACAATAAGGGTGTCGATAGAAAACGGAGTAGACCGTATCGACACCCTTTAAAAAATGTACTAATATTTAATTATTTGAGTCATCATTATACATAAGGGCTGGTTGCTGCTTAACAAGCTCTCTTAATGCTTCTCTTTCGCTAAAGATTGCATCGCCTTCCTTAGTAAGGAAGTCAAGAACAGTACCAGTTCTCTTGCTAAAGTTTTCTAACACAGCCTTAATCTGGTTTTCAGTATTACCAAGCATCTGGTCAGCATAATCAATAGCACCTAAACGCATATCTTCTGCCTTAGTTCTTGCATCATTTATAATAGCCTCAGCTTCTTCCTGAGCTCTCTTTGTTATTTCGTGTTCCATAGTCATCTTTTCAGCAGTTTCATTAGCCGCATTAATAATACCTTGTGCACTAGCGTGAGCATTATCAATAATAGTTTCACTATTATGAACTATTCTCTGTGCTTGCTTAATCTCCTGAGGAAGAGCAAGACGAATACCGTCAATGATTTCAAATATTTCTTCCTTAGACACCTTTACATTTGATGATAAAGGAGCCTGCTTAGCTTTTTCTATTATATCCTCAAGATTTTCCAACAATGTATAAACAGATGATTCCATTTCTATTCCTCCCAATGTATATTATTTATTTAACTTCTTACTTATTTCTTCTTTTATTATTTTAGGAACCATATTATCAATGTTTCCTCCAAATGCTGCTATTTCCTTAACTTGACTCGAACTAAAGAAAAGATATTGAGTATCAGCTGATATAAACAGTGTTTCAATTTCATTAGCAAGGGAACGATTAGTAAGTGCCATCTGAAATTCATAAGAAAAATCAGTAACGCCTCTTAAACCTCTTACTACAATATTAGAGCCGACACTCCTTACAAAATCCACAAGAAGTCCAGAAAAAGAATGAACTTCAACATTAGGAAAGTCTTTTAAAATAGCCTTAAGATGCTCAACCCTTTCCTCAACAGTAAACATAGGTGTCTTTGATGGATTTTCAAGAACAGCAACAATAAGCTTGTCACAGAGCTTAGATGCTCTTGTGATTATATCCAAATGACCATTAGTGGTTGGGTCAAAACTTCCGGGATATACGGCAATATGCATTTCAAGTCCTCCAGTTACTCATTTGTATTATAACACAAAAAAGTCATTTTAGTTATTTTATAGTCCTTAATCCTGAAAACTTCAAGACCATCGACTTGTGGTATACTATCTTCTTGTGACTGTTCAGCTATAATATAGCCTTCATCAGCCAGTATACCAGCCTTAGCAATGTATGTAAGGGTGCTTTCTACAAAGCCTTTATTGTAAGGCGGGTCCATAAATATAATATCAAACTTTTCATTAAGGCTTTTAAGTTTAGAAACTGCTGTAGACACATCACAGTTTAAAACCTGTGCTTTATCATCAAGACGAGTTGCTTTGAGATTATCATTAATAACTGACACACTTTTTCTATCTTTATCTACAAAGACAGCCTTGTCAGCACCTCTTGATAAAGCTTCAATACCCATTGCTCCACTGCCACTAAACAAATCTAAAAATTTGCACTGATACAAATCCCCAGCAATAATATTAAAAAGAGATTCTTTTATTCTGTCTGTTGTTGGACGAGTTGTAAGCCCTTCTGGAGCTTTCAATTTATGTCCTCTGGCAGAACCGGAAATTACTCTCATTTCTATTCCTCCACCTTTACATATATTTTTATTATACAAAAAAAAAGCAATTAAGTAAACAGTTTATTTTATTATAAGCAAATTTTTTTTATTTTTGTAATAAATATATCAAAAATTTTAGCTTTAAGTCGTGAATTTTCAACAGATTTTAGTTCTTTATCCTTTTTATAAAGGGATATAGCTGTTTGTTGCACCTCTTTTAATATATCAACATCTTTGTAAAGATTAGCAATCTTCATTTCAGGCAAGCCGTGCTGTCTAGTACCAAAAAAGTCACCTGGACCTCTTAATGTCAAATCTTTTTCTGATATAACAAAGCCATCATTTGTCTGACACATTATCTTAAGTCTTTCCTTTGCCACCTTGCTTTTTGCATCACTTACTAAAACACAGTAACTTTTTTCACTACCTCTACCTACTCTACCTCTAAGCTGATGGAGAGCAGATAAACCAAATCTATCAGCATTTTCTATAATCATAAGAGAAGCATTAGGCACATTAATACCTACTTCAATAACAGTGGTAGACACTAAAACATCAATATTTCCCTTAGCAAATTCTTCCATAACTGTTTGTTTTTCAGCATTTTTCATTTTGCCGTGTACACAGCTAACTCTTAACTCTGGCAAAATATTTCTGTCTAAATCATCTGTATAGCTTAAAACAGCTCTAAGCTCCATTTTGTCGTTTTCTTCAATCATTGGACAAATAATATAAACCTGTCTGCCCTTTGCAACCTCTTTTTTAATAAAAGCATAAAGTCTTTGATAATAGCTGTGGTCAACAGCAAAAGTATCAACCTTTTTTCTGCCTGGTGGCAATTTATCAATAATAGAAATATCCAAATCACCATACAGTATAAGAGCAAGAGTTCTAGGTATTGGTGTAGCAGTCATAACAAGAATATGAGGCTCATTACCTTTTTCAGATAACATTTCTCTTTGTCTAACACCAAATCTATGCTGTTCATCTGTAATAACTAGACCTAAATTATTATATTTAACTTTTTCTTGTATAAGGGCGTGTGTACCAATTATCATTTTAGCATAACCTGTTGCAATGTTGTCATAAGCCCTATCTTTTTCTTTTTTCTTTAAACCACTTGTAAGAAGCTCACACTTAATACCTAAAGGCTCAAGAGTATCACAAAAGCTCTTATAATGCTGATTGGCTAAAACATCAGTTGGTGCCATAAGTACAGCTTGATAACCGTTTTTAATAGCAATATAAGCACTAATCATTGCAACAGCAGTCTTACCAGAACCAACATCACCCTGAATAAGTCTATTCATTACAAAACCAGTTGTAAAGTCATTTTTTATTTCATTTAAAACCTTTTCTTGAGCATCAGTAAGGCTAAAACCTAAAGCATTTCTTATTTCACTATCATCAAAATCATTAATAACAACAGATGTTTTTTTATCACAAACATTTCCCTTTAACTCTAAAAGGTGCATTTGAAGAAATAACAATTCATCAAAAACAAGTCTTCTTCTTGCCTTAAAGAATGCTTTATCATTTTCAGGAAAATGTATATTTCTTACTGCAAACTCTCTTGAACACAAATTATGCTCTCTTATTATGCTTTCAGGCATATATTCATCAAGACTGCCATCTACAGTATCCATAGCATCTTTAATACAGCCTCTTATAACCTTTTGTGACATTTTCTTAGGCACAGTATAAACTGGCACTATTCTACCTGTATTTAAACTATCAGCATTTACAAGCTCATAATCTGGCGACTCCATTTGTATTCTGCCAAACTTCTGAATAACCTTACCAGTAAAAGTATATTCTTTGCCAACTATTAATTGATTTTTCACATAAGGTTGATTAAACCAAACACATTCAATTGAACCAGTGCCATCAGCTATTCTTACACCAACAATAGTGATTGTTCTTACTCTCCTAGCCTCAGGTGATGTCAAAACCCTTCCCCTTATAGTATTGACACTACCAATTTCAATTTCATTAATAGGCACAAAGCGACTTCTGTCCTCATAATCTCTAGGATAATACTCAATTAAGTCCTCAACTGTTTCTATACCCAATTTATTAAGTTGTTCTGCTCTTGTTTTTCCTATATTCTTAACAACATCAATACTATCACTAGGATTCATACTATCACCTACACAAAAATAATAAAAACTAATGTTTAGAGTATACACTATTTTGCTATTTTTAGCAAGATTTTTAGCTCTCTTGAATAAAATTTCAAAAATATAAAAATTTTTCTTGCATTTCTATTAAATATCTGATAGAATAAGTAACGATGAGTAATTGACTAAGGAGGTGTAATCAATGGCAAAGTGTGAAATTTGTGAGAAGACAAGACAGACTGGTCACAGAATTAGTATTAATCGTAGCCAGGTTTCAAGAAGAGCTAACAAGACTTGGAAGTCTAACATCAAGAAGATTAAGATTGTTGAAGAAAACGGTAATGTTAAGTCTATTAACATTTGTACAAGATGTTTAAGAACTGGTATGCATAAGGGTACAATTACTCGTGCTATCTAATTTTCAAAAATAATCTTATAATATTTTAATATAAAAAAACTCTCGGTGTAACGAGAGTTTTTTTATTGCTTTTTTATATTAACTCAGGAAAGAAAGCAGCAAACACTATAACAGCAACTACTGCTGTCATTAAAACAGCTATAAAAAATAAAGCTATTCTTTTTTTCTTTGATAAATGCTGAAAGAAAATATCATCAATTACAACTTCCTTATCCTCTTTTTCTTCCTCTGTAGAATTTTCAACTACTTCTTCAACATCATTTTCTACTACTGGCTCATTAGTTGCTACACTTTGGTCAAAATTAGTTTCTTGTTCTTCATCTATTATAATTTCGTCTTCTGCAACTAATTTACCACAATATTTGCAATATCTTGAATTATTTGATATTTCATTTCCACAGTGCATACAATACATAAATACCACTCCCATCTTGCAATGTTTACTACATTTTATCACTTATATTAAAGTATGTAAAGTTTAATAATTATTAAGAATTATTACTTATTTTTTAATAATTGCAAAAACTTAAAGCGTCGCAGACTTTTATCCGCAGGTTTGCAACCCCGAAGAATACGGGGCTTGCTTTGCATAGCAAAGTTGCTTGATAGAATTTACTTCCACCGAGGCTGGTCGTAAAACTTTGTTTTACTGCTCGCCTATGCAACCTAAGGACAGCGACTTAATTTTACAGCAAAAATTGCTGTAAAATTAACACGGCTGGTCGCTTCATAGGTGGGTACATAGTACCCTTACTGCAAGAAATGCGTGGATTTCTTGCAAGGCTGTCGACTTTATCGAAAGCCAGAAAGGTGTAGTAATGCCACACCTTTCATTCTTACTAATAATTATAATCTTTTTTAAGTTTCTTTAAATAATATATAGATACCACTATTCCTAAAACTTCTGCACAAGGCACAGCTAACCAACCTCCAACAGCTCCAACAATAGCTGGAAGTACTAATATTGTGCCAGCAAGGAAAAGAAATGTCCTTGCAAAGGATATAATAGCAGACACCTTGCCATTTGATAATACAGTAAACCACGCCGATGCAAATATATTCATTCCCATAAATAATAAAGCAAAGGCATATCTTCTAAAACCATATAAAGAAATATAATAAACATTATTTTTATACGGTGTAAATATCATTAGTATATCACTAATTACAATATGAGAAAACACAAAGCCTAAAAATCCAAAAGCAACTACAATAATTAAACTACTTTTAAATATTTTCTTTAATTGAGCAATATTTTTTTGACCGTATTTAAAACTAACAATTGGAGCAATACCCTTAGAATATCCAAAAAATATAGCTGTAAATACAAATTCAAGGTATAACACAATTGTAATAGCTGCTACACCATCTTCTCCATAGTATTTAAGGAAAATATAGTTAAAAAGAAAAGTTGTTACAGCATTTGCCAAATTTGTTACCATTTCAGATGAACCATTTGCACAAGTACGAATTAAAAGTTTTTCTTCAGATTTCGGCTTAACAAAATATAAATGTTTTTTCCTAAAAAATCCAAAATAAATTAAACCTACTACAGCAGAAAGAGAGTAGCCTATACCTGTAGCAATCATTATACCTATTGCCATAATTACGCTTGCAGCCGGATAAACCATATTGACAGCAGACAAGGCAGTAGTACCAACAAATCTTGATACAAAAGCACCATCAACAATAGTATATAATGACAAAAATATCATCATTATCATATTAGGCAAAGCAAAAGCAAATAAAGACAAAAGGGAATAGTTTTTTCCAAGTGGGTTATTCATTTTCCACCTCATTTTTAAGTGCCTCACAAAATGCCGTATTTGATTTTACAAGTTGTAGGCACATATCTTCTCCTATTTTTTTCATAGCATTAATTTCAACCTTATGAACTTTATCCATAATATCCTCTAAATATTTTTTACCTTTTATCGTAAATATAATTATTTTTTCTTTTTTATTTTGCTCCTCTGTTTTCAAAATAACATATTCATTTTTAATAAATTCAAGCAATATGCTATGTACAGTAGATTTTGGCAATTGTAAAATATCGCTAATTTGTTTTTGAGTGCATTTTTCATATTCTTCCATAACATATAACACCATTAATCCGTTATAGCTTAGTCCACACTTTTTAGCTAAAGCACCATAAACTGAAACTATGCCGTCAACTGCATAATTCACCATACGAATTTGCTCTTTAATCTTCTCATTCATATAATAACCTCCAAATAGTACATTTTCGTACCATTTCATTATAGTGCGAGTTCGTACTATTTTCAATATACACATTATAGTTTTTAAAAGTAATATTGAATTTTAATAAAAAAAGTGAGATACTATACATATAAATAACTAAAGAGGTACATTATGGATAAAAAATATAATATTAATGACTTAAGAAATGTAATGAAAAAGCTATTAGGTGAAAATGGTTGCCCTTGGGATAAGGCTCAAACTCACCAAAGTTTAAAAAAATACTTTATTGAAGAAACTTACGAAGTAATTGACGCAATTAATAACAATGATAAAGACAATTTATGTGAAGAATTAGGAGATGTATTATTTCAAGTAATTTTTCATAGCCAATTAGCTGAAAATGAAAATTTATTTTTATTTGACGATGTTGTAGATGGTATTACAAGAAAAATGATAAATAGACACCCACATATTTTTTCAGACAAAAAAAATTCATCTATATCTGATATAAATTTAAAATGGGATAGCATAAAACAGCAGGAAAAAGGATATAAAAGTAATATGGAAATAATTAAAAGTGTTCCCAAATCTTTACCTGCACTAATGAGAAGTGAAAAAACAATATCAAAAGCACAGAAAACAAAACTAGATGACCTAAATTTAAAAGAATTAATAACAGAAAATAACAAATTGTCATTAGCTCTTGAAAACATAAATTCATTGGATAATATGGAAAAAATGACATTTATTGGTAAATTTATATTAAATTTATCAAAAATTTCATATTTTTTACAAATAAATGCTGAATTTTCCTTGACAAATGCGTTAGAAATGTATATAAATAATCTTGAGAACATTGAAAAGGCTAATGTAACCGCTGGAGGAATTGATGAGGATACAAGTTCCGAGGAGACATTTGCAGATTAAAATATAAGGAGGATTTTTTCAATGAACAAATCAGAATTAGCAACAAAGATGGCTGAAAAGGCAGGTTTAAAGAAGGCAGATGCTGAAAAGGCTTTAAAGGCTTTCATTGACACTGTAACTGAAGAGTTAGTAAACGGTGGCGATGTTAGATTAGTTGGTTTTGGTACATTTGATGTTAAGGAAAGAGAAGCTCGTACAGGTGTAAACCCAAGAACTGGCGAAAAGATGGAAATCGCTGCTTCTAAGGCTCCTAGATTTAAGGTTGGTAAGGCTTTTAAGGATGCTGTTAACCAGTAATTAATTGCTTAATTTATTAATAAAAAGGTGTGGCATATTCCACACCTTTTTATATTTTGGAGGTATATATGAGATTAGATAAATATTTAAAGGTTAGTAGAATAATAAAAAGAAGAACTGTAGCCAATGATGCTTGTGATGCCGGCAGAGTAATGGTAAATGGCAAAGTTGCTAAGGCAGGTCTTGACATTAAAGTTGGAGATATTATTGAAATTACATTTGGCACAAACAAATCTAAGTACGAAGTATTATCAACTCAAGAAGTTGTTAGAAAAGAAAATGCACAAGAAATGTATAAATCACTTTAATCAAACATATAATTAGCTTAAAGTGACAAGTCAGGAGGTCATAATTACGGAAAACACTAATCATTCCATTACCCTTGACAACAGAGAAAAATTTAATGCCTCTGGCATTACAGATATACTAAGTTTTGATGAAGAAGCAATAGTTGCCCAGACTAATGACGGAATACTCATAATAAGAGGCAGTAACCTTCACATATCAAGCCTTAACCTTGATAAAGGAGTGTTGACTGCTGATGGCAATGTATCTGGAATAAATTATGACAACGAATCAGCCTCTAAAGGCGGATTGTTAAGCAGATTGTTTAGATGATACTTTCATTTACATACCAATGTAAGCTATTTATGCTAACAATAGCTCTGGGACTATTTTACGCATTTTTATACCATATTTTTTACATACTTTCAAAGACAACTAAACTTAACAAAATAATAAAAGGCATAATAGACATTATTTACTGGTCAGTATATGCTGTTATATTATTTCTTGTTATGCTTAAATTTAACAGCGGAGAGGTAAGACCCTTCGCTGTTTTAGGCTCAACTTTAGGTATGATTATTTACTACACAGCCATAAAAAATCCAATGGACACAATAATATTTTATATTTTTAAATACATTAAGAAAATATTATTGTTACTATTAACTATAATTTCCACTCCATTTAAGCTGGTTTTATATCCATTTTTTAAAATTTATAACTCTATTGCATTTTTTTTGAAAAAACACTTGAAAAAATATGTAAAATATGAGAAAATTAATTTGAATACAAATGCAAAGAAATTTATGGGAGTGACTGGCTTGACTGCTGCATTTAAAAAGAGAAAAAGAAAATTTAATATTTTGTGGGCATTTGTTATGATAATAACAATATGTATATTTGCTGTTGCCCTTTGCTATCAATATGTAGCACATCTTCAACTAGATACAGCCAAACAAGAAATTGATGTACAAATAGCTGAAGCTAAAGCTGAAAGTGCAGCCCTTACAAAACAGTATGAAAATCAGGATAGTCCTGAATTTGTAGAAAAGGTAGCTCGTGAAAAACTTAATATGGTTTACCCTTCTGAACTTGTTTATATTAATTCTAATTCAGAAGAAGGCAAAAAGCTCCTTAATTCTATAAGACGAGCAAATTCAAAAACAACTGATGACTCTAACAATGATTCATCATCAAGCAACAGAGTTGAATAATCAAATATTTTAACCAAAGCAACTATTGTTATAGTTGCTTTTTTTATTTATTTTTGTTATAATTGTGATATGTGACAAAATATTTTTTGAAACAATTAACTATAATTAAATTTTAATGAGGTGAAATTTATGGCATTTGGTATGAGAGCACACGATTTAGGTGGAAAGCAAACATTCGACCAGCTTATTGATAAGCTTACAGAACATAAAATTGACACTATTCAGCTTGCATTTAAAAAGTCAATTATGGATATTGACTTTACAACTGGTCATTACAACCCAGGTTTAGGCCGTTTTATTAGCAAAAGACTTGCTGATAACAACATTCATGTAGCTGTTTTAGGTTGCTATATTAATCCAACTAACCCTGACGAAGCAAAGAGAAAGGCTGAAGTTGCAAGATTTATTGAACATTTAAAGTATGCAAAGGCTATTGGTGCTGATATGGTTGGTACTGAAACAGGTAGACTTGACGAGGACTTTAACATTGTACCAGGTACTTATACAGAAACTTGTTATCAAAGACTTTTAAAGTCAATGAGAGAAATCGTTGATGCAGCAGAAAAACTTGGCGTTATTGTAGGTGTTGAAGGTGTTGCTACACATACTCTCTACTCACCAGAAATGATGCAGAGATTTTTAGATGATATTAATTCTCCAAATGTTGAAGTAATTCTTGACCCTGTAAATCTTCTTGACAGAAACAACTATCAAAATCAGGAAGCTGTTATTGCAAAGGCATTTAAGTACTACGGCGACAGAATTTCTGTAATGCACATTAAGGACTTTAAACTTGATGAAAATGGTGATGTAGCCTTTGAACAGGTTGGTGAAGGTTTATTTAACTATGCTCCTTTATTTAAGGAATTAAAGGCATCTAAGCCACACATTACAATGCTTATTGAAAATTCAAATGGTGGCAGATACCACAGCGACTGCGAATATTTACAGAAAATCTATGACGAAGCTTAATTCTGACTTTTACAAAAGAGATGCCTTAATTGTTGCTAAAGAACTTATTGGTAAATATTTAGTAAGAGAAATAGACGGTCATAAAATGGTAGGTATGATAACCGAAACAGAAGCCTACAAAGCTATGGATAAGGCTTGCCACGCATATAATTACAACCTTACCAAAAGAACATCAACTATGTTTAAAGCTGGTGGTGTTGCTTATATATACTTTACTTATGGTATGTATCATTGTTTTAATGTTGTAACAGATGTAGAGGGTGAACCTTCAGCCGTACTTATAAGAGGTATTAAGCCAATTTCTGATATGGAATATATGTCTAAATTAAGATATAACAAGCCTTTAAATGAACTTAGTAAATATCAGTTAAAAACCTTTACAAACGGGCCAGCAAAGCTATGTATGGCTTATAATCTTACAAGAGAGTTTGATGGTGAAAATTTAACTGGTAATACACTCTATATAACTGAAGGCGAAAATATAGACCATATTAATTCAAGCAAAAGAATAGGCATAGATTATGCAGAAGAAGCTAAAGATTATCTTTGGAGATTTTATGTATGAACCAAATTACAGACTATAAAAAATATAAAAAAATAGCTATTATGGGTGGTACATTTAACCCTATTCACAACGGACACCTTGTTGCTGCTGAGTCAGTAAGACAACAATTAGGTGTAGATAGAGTAATTTTTATACCAACAGGCAGACCACCACACAAAAACAGTAATCCTATGTTTAACGAACATAGATACCTTATGACTGTGTTGGCTACTGTTACTAATCCTCATTTTGAGGTATCTCGTATTGAAATTGACAGAATAGGCTTAACTTACACTATTGATACCATAACAGAGCTTAAAACTCGCTGTAATCCAGATTGTAAAATATATTTTATAACAGGTGCAGATGCTATTGAAGAAATACTTAAATGGAAAAATCCTGAAAAGCTTTTGTCTATGTGTGAGTTTATAGCAGTTACAAGACCTGGTTATAACAAGGACGAGCTTTTAAAAACAGTTAATCATCTTAAAGATAACTACAAAGGTAAAATTACATTTTTAGAAATACCTGCCCTTTCTATTTCATCAACTGATATTAGACATAGGGTATTAGCTGGGCAAACAATTAAATATCTAGTTCCATCAACTGTAGAGGAGTATATACTTAAGTTTGGATTATACAGTGCAGATGAAGTAGACTCACCAGAAATAGATATAATAAATGCAAAACTTCACGCTGTACTTACTCCAAAAAGATATAAGCACACTCAAGGTGTTGCTCAAGAGTCATTACAGTTGGCTAAAAGATATGGAGTTGACCCAGACAAAGCATACTTAGCTGGACTTTTGCACGACTGTGCAAAGTGTTATACCGATGAGGAAAAGCTAATATTATGCGAAAAATACAATTTAGTATTAGACGAAATTTTAAAAAGTCAGCCAGACCTTACTCATAGCTTTTTGGGAGCTAAAATTGCAGAGGCTGAATATGGAATAACAGACAATGATATTCTTGATGCTATTGCATATCACACAACTGGCAGACCTAATATGTCTATGCTTGAAAAAATAGTGTTTATTGCTGATTATATTGAGCCTAACAGAGAATATTTTGAAGGACTTGACAAGGTTAGAGAACTTGCATATCAAAATATCAATAAGGCAATAATATATTCACTTGAAAGCACTATAAAATACAATAAAAAGAAAAATAGAATTATACATCCTTTAGGCATTGCTGCCTTGGAGTATATTAAGGAGGAAGAAAATGAGTAACAAAAATTCTCTTGAGGGAGCTAAACTTGCTTATTTAGCATTAGATGATAAGCTTGCTGAAGACATAAGAGTGCTTGATATAAGCAAAATTTCTACATTATGCGATTACTTTGTTATTGCTAGTGGTTCAAATTCAAATCAACTTAAGGCTATGGCTGATGCTGTAGATGAAAAACTTTATAAGGCAGGCTTTGTATTAAAGCACACAGAAGGCATACAAACTCACAATAGAAATTGGGTGTTAATGGACTTTGGAGATATAGTTGTTCACCTTTTCCACAAAGATGATAGAGAATTTTATTCTCTTGAAAGAATTTGGGGAGATGCAAGAGAGTTAACTGTTGATGAATTAACAGATTCTCAAAACTAAAGTAGGAGGACACTACAGTGGAAAGCAAAAAAAGTAGAGAAGAATATACTTTAGACTTGACCCTTATATTCCAAGAACTTATGAAATATATATGGCTTATAGTTGCAGTAGTTCTTATTTTCGGTGTTATTGGTTTTACTTTTACAAAAGTGTGTATGCCTCTTGAGTATACTACATCTACTTGTTTATATGTTAAAAGTAATGAAAAAAGTTCAGTTATAAGTAGTGCAAGTTTATCTGAAATTGACGCATCTAAGAGTCTTGCAGAAACTTATATCGTTATTTTATCAAATGATGCTGTAATGGATGTTGTTGCAGAAAAACTTACAAGTATTTGTACTCCTGAAGAGCTTAATACATATTTTTCTACAACAGTAAATGACCAAGGAGCAACAGTAATTGAGCCAAAGAGCATACTTAACTATGTATCTTTTAGCACAGTAAACGAAACTGAGGTTATACAAATTTCAGCTACAACTCCTAGTCCTACTGTTTCAGCAGAAATATGTAGAATAATTGCTGATACTGCACCTTCTGTTATTAACAGAGTTGTAGGTACAGGTTTTGTTGAAACAGTAAATCAGGCAAAAGTTCCATTATCACCATCTGGTCCTAATGCTACAAAAAACAGTATTGTTTTAGCATTTTTAGGCTTTGTTTTAATTTGTGGTATCATTATTTTAAGATATATGCTTAATAGAACTATTAACAATGGTGATGAATTTAGAACTAAGTGTAAAATACCTGTATTATCAGAAATACCTAAGTACCATATTTCAGGTGGTGGCTCACATAGTAAAAAGAGCTTTTTACATAAGTATGTTACATCATTAAGAAGAAAAGATGCTCAGGCAAGAACTAAAATGGGTACAATATTAACAGACAAAGTACAGTTCTCTGTTACTGAAGCATATAATATGCTTAGAACAAACCTTAACTTTACATTGTCTACTCACGATAGTAACGCATTTGTTGTTTCAAGTCCTCTTTCAGGTGATGGTAAATCAACAACTGCTGCAAATATTGCTATTACAATAGCACAGACTAAGGCAAAAGTTCTTCTTGTAGACTGTGACTTAAGAAGACCATCTCAGCATAAGATGTTTGAAGTATCTAACGAAAACGGTCTTTCATCTATATTAACAGGTAATAACCTTGATAGTAATATTAACAAGGGTGTTTATGAAAATCTTGACCTTATTACATCAGGTCCTATGCCACCTAATCCATCAGAACTTTTAGGTTCAAACAATATGAAAAAGTTCCTTGATGAAGTTGGAAAGCTTTATGACTATGTAATACTTGATACTTCACCTATTAATGTCGTTACAGATGCCTTACTTTTATCTAAAATGTCTGCTGGTATTATGCTTGTAGTTAGACAGAATATTTCAACTTATGACGAAATTGAAAAGTCTATTGAAAGTATAAACTTTGTTGATGTTAACATTTTAGGTGTTGTTATTAACTCTGTTGAAGAAAATAATGCTAAGTATGGCAGAAAATACGGCTATGGTTATGGTTACGGCTATGGCTACGGTTATGGTTATGGCTATGGTTACGGTGCTCAATACGATGATAAAGATGAAAACAAAGATGACAAAGATAAGAAACACCATCACCATCATCATAGTTCAAAAACTGAAGACAAAACTAACTAATATGTTAAATTTTAAGGGTGTTTGCAATTTGCAACACCCTTTTGTTTAAGGAGGCACTTGTGTGAAAATTATAAATAAAATTTCAATAATATTGGTAATTTTACTTATTATAGTTATACCAATTGTTATATTTACATTAAATAGCAATACTAATAAAGTTATAGAGCAAAATGCTCAAAATGCTCAAAATTATGCAAAGACTTCAGCTGAAACAAAAACAAAGTTAGAAAATGAATACAATGCTATTTCAGCTGAAATACCAGGTATTGTATGTATAGGTTCTGACCTTATGGCAAGTACAGGTACAATTAAAACAAGTCTTGCAACTGAGTTACAAACAAAATTAACAAACAAGGGATATAAAATTCCTATTACAAATCTTGCTGTTCAAGGTGAAAATAATCTCACTATTTTAGGCAGATTAGGTATAACTCCTTTTGTTGTTAAAGAAACAGTCACAATACCAGAAAAGGCTGACCTTGTTGAAATTAAGGTTGAATCAAGTGGTGATGGTTATGTTTGGCCTCTTGCTGTATCATCAGATAATGCACATATTAATCCAGTTACAATTGATGGTCAAATAGGTATGCTAGGTGGTGAAAGTTTAAAAGATGAAACAACAGGTGAAAACAAGCACTATTTTGTAAGAACTGAAGACGGTGAACCTTTCACAATACACGCTGGCTCTAAAGTTGAAACTAGCTGTGACGATGAATACAAGGACTATGTTCATATTATATGGATAGGTGAAAATGATAACTGGACAGATTTTGAAGATTTAGCAGAAGATATACAAAAAATTGTAGACTCTTGTGGTAAAAATAAAAGCAGATACATAGTAATGGGACTTCCAAAAGGAAGTAACGAAGGTATGGAAAATTATGATGAAATTATGAGCGAATATTTTGGTTCTCATTATGTTAATGTAAGAAAATACCTTACAAGCTATGACCTTAAAAAGACTAGTATTAAATTCACAAATTCAGACTTAGAACAACAGAAAAATGGTATTGTTCCTAAATGCCTACTTCTTGATAATGGCAATCTAAATGATGAAGCCTATAAACTTGTAACAGAAGTTGTTTATAATAGTCTTGTTGCTAATGATTGCATAAGAAGACCAACAAATTAATTAAATTTATAATAAAACCTCCTTAGTCATTTTATAACTAAGGAGGTTATTTATTAAATCTTAATTAGCCATTTCTTCTCCAAGTAGTAGGTGTCATAAGCACCAACAAAGGGAAAATTTCAAGTCTGCCAGCCAACATATCAAAAATCATAACAATTTTAGATAAAACAGAAAATTCAAAGAAATTGCCTGTAGGTCCAACCATATTAAGACCAGGACCAATATTATTAAATGTAGCTGAAACAGCAGTAAATGTTGTAATAAGGTCAAAATTATCAATACTCAAAATAAGCATAGATATAGCAAAAATAAATATATAGACAAGCAAGTATGTATTGACAATTCTTACTGTATCGTGTTCAAGTTTTTTGCCATTCATTCTTATTATTTTTACACTTCGTGGGTGAATAAGAAATCCAATTTGCTTACCAATTTGTTTAAAATAAATAATAAATCGTGCAACTTTCATACCACCACCTGTACTGCCAGTACAAGCACCAATAAACATAAGTACACATATTATATATCTTGAAAATTCAGGCCATTTATTAAAGTCAGTTGTTGCATATCCTGTACTTGTCATTATTGATGAAACTTGGAATATTGCATCTTTCACATTTATGCCAACAACACCTGTTGCTTTCCACAAGTTAAATACAATAGAAACAACAGCAACAACATAAATAATTACATACCACTTAACTTCTTCCATACCTAAGGCAGCTCTTAGCCTCTTAGATATAAGAAGGAAATAAAAGTTAAAATTAATACCAAATAAAAACATAAATAATGCTGTTACCATTTGAATGTATGTGCTGTAGCCAGCTATACTATCAGCCTTTATACCAAAACCACCTGTACCAGCAGAGCCAAACACATCACAAATAGCATCAAATAATGGCATATTTCCAGCCAACAAAAGCACAAGCTGTATTAAAGACATAGCAACATATATTATATAAAGGTATCCAGCAGTTTTTTGGAGCTTAGGTACAAATTTACCTACCTCAGGTCCTGTACTTTCGGCCTTAATAAGATAAATATTTTGACCACCAGCCATAGGAAGTATAGCCAATATAAACACAAGAACACCCATACCACCAATCCAATGAGAAAAACTTCTCCAAAAAAGCATAGAGTGTGAAAGTGCCTCAACATCAACTAAAATACTAGCACCAGTTGTTGTAAAACCTGATACAATTTCAAACACAGCATCAATACAACTAGGTATTTCACCACTAATAATAAAAGGAATTGCACCAAGTATACTCATAACAACCCAGCTTAAGGCTACAGCTACAAAGCCTTCCCTTGCATAAAATCTGCTATCTTTTGGATTTTTTAATGTAAGCAATTTTCCAACTGCATAGTAGACAGCAGCACAACCAAAGAAAATACCAATATTATTTTCTTTATAAATTAAAGCTACTAATGCTGGAAAAAGCATTAAAAAACCTTCAACCTTAATAACCCAACCGATTATATTAAAAATAATACTATAATTCATATTATATACCCTTAATCCCTAAGAATTTCATTAATATCATTTAAGCATAAGTTTGTTGTAACAATAATAACTTTGTCACCTAATTCAATTGTGTCACGACCACTTGGCATAAAAGTTTTATCTTTTCTTTTAATTGAACAAACAAGCAAATTGTCCTTTAATTTAATATCCATTAAAGGCTTGCCAATAAGTCTTTCATCATTGCTATTTACATTAAACTCAAGAGCCTCTACCTTGTTATCAATAAGTCTATAAAGAGTTTCAACATTACTGCCAAAAGAATTTTGTAACGCTCTTACATATCTTAAAATACTTTCAGCAATAATTTTCTTAGGGTCAATAATACTGCCAATATTCAAATCCTGAACTACTTCTTCAAATGTAACCTTTTTTATTTTAGTTATAACCTTTGCTTCAGAAATTTTATTAACATACAAAGAAAGCATTATGTTTTCTTCATCTACATCAGTAACACTAACAAAGGCATCAGTTTTAGAAATGCCCTCCTCATCTAGTAATGATTGATTTGTTACATTGCCACAGATAACAACAGCTTCTGGTAATATTTCACTTAATTCTTCACATCTTTTTCTATTTTCTTCAATTATTTTAACCTTAATTTTAGCTTTAATAAGTAAAGATGCAAGATAATAAGAAATTCTGCCACCACCAGCAATCATAACACTTTTAATATGTCTTATTTTTACTCCAGCCTTTTTAAATACACTATAAACCTCTCTCATAGGTGTTACAAAAGAAATAAAATCTCCAGCTTGCAACACAAAGTTACCATTTGGAATAAAAACTTCATCATTACGCTGAACAACACACACAAGAACATTTGCACCTAATTTAGGCTTAACCTCAAATATTGAAGTGCCATCAAGGATTGAACCTTGCTGTATTTTAAATTTAATCATATTAATACGGCTTTTATCAAAATTATCCACATCAATTGCCGAAGGAATTTGTATAAGTCTAGCCATTTCTTGAGCAGCTTCTCTTTCAGGATTAACATACATAGAAAGGCCTAACTCATCTTTAATATATTTTATATCTTCATAATATTGAGGATTTCTAACTCTGGCTATAGTCTTGCAGTTTCCTAATTTTTTAGCCATAAGGCAACCTAACATATTGACCTCATCTTCATCAGTTACAGCAATTAATAAATCTGTATCCTTTATGCCTGCCTCAATAAGAGTTTCATAACTAATACCGTTACCGGCCACACCTTGAATATCAAGAGTATCTACAACATATTTAAGTCTTTCTGCTTTAGTATCAATAAGTGTAATTTCGTGACCTTCTTTGCTCAACTGCTCTGCCAATATATAACCTACATTTCCACAGCCTACAATAATAATGTTCATATAACACACCTCATTGGTAATTCTTCATCTTAATGTTAGTATACCTTATTTTACAAACTTCTTCAAGATTAAACATTAATATAATTATATTTATTTGACTATATTCACATAATACTTTATAATAAATAGTAAAGTAAATTAAATTAACACAAAATTGAGGTACTTAATATATGTTATATGAAACAGAAAAAGAAATAGAAAAGGTAATACTTGTTTGTATAGACACAGGTGACGGGGAATTTGACGCAGAAAGTTGTCTTGATGAACTTGGTGATTTAGCTAAAACAGCAGGTGCTGAAGTTGTAGGTAGACTTATACAAAAAAGAGAGGCTATAAACAAAGCAACTTATTTAGGTAAGGGTAAAATTGAAGAATTAAAAAATTATATTGAAATGGTTGAGGCTACTGGTATAATTTGCGATGATGAACTTAATCCCAATCAAATAAGAAATCTTGAAAATGCCCTTGATACAAAAGTAATGAATAGAACTTTACTTATACTTGATATTTTTGCTAAAAGAGCAAGCTCTGCCGAAGGTAAGGTACAAGTTGAACTTGCACAGCTTAAATACAATTTAGCTCACTTAACCGGTCGAGGAAAGGAAATGTCAAGACTTGGTGGTGGTATTGGTACAAGAGGTCCTGGTGAAAAGAAACTTGAAACTGATAGAAGAAATATTGCAGATAGAATATCAGACCTTAATAGAGAATTAAAAGAAATCGAAAGACATAGAGGTGTTTTAAGAGAAAAAAGAATGGAAACAGGTGTGCCAGTTATTGCCCTTGTTGGTTACACAAATGCTGGCAAATCTACACTTCTTAACACATTAACTGGTGCTGGTGTTTTGGCAGAAGATATGCTTTTTGCAACTCTCGATACTACTACAAGAGCTGTAGAAACAGAAAGTGGTGCTAAATATCTTTTCACAGATACTGTAGGTTTTATTCAAAAACTGCCTCATAACCTTATTAAGGCATTTAAGGCAACTCTTGAGGAAGCAAAATATGCAGATATTTTAGTTCATGTTGTAGATGCTTCAAATCCTAAAAGAAGTGAGCAAATGAACATTGTTTATAAAACATTAAAAGAACTTGGTGCTGATGAAAAACCAGTAATTACAGTTTATAACAAAATTGATAAAGAAGAAGTTGAAAAACCACTTTTCACAGATAAAAGAGCCTTAGAAACAATTTCTATATCAGCTAAAAGTGGTCTTAATATAAACACACTTTTGCAAAAGACAGAGGAAATTATTAAGTCATTTAAAAAGAGTATTAAGGTTGTTATTCCTTATAGTATGGGACAGCTCCTTTCTATTGTTCACGGTAATTGCGAAATAACTGATAGCGAAAATAGAGAAGACGGCTATTATTTCGAGCTTTATGCTGATGAGGAAACTGAAAATAGATTAAGAGATTATATTATAGATTAGTAATAAAAAAATTAATAAAGGTTTTAAGTTTTAATAAATATTTTTAAAGACTAGCAATGGTTGCTCCCACAACAATTATTCATAACAGTTGATATGGACGACCAATGGTCGCCCCTACAATGTACCTATTCATTAATATATAATATAAAAGTTATGTTTTATAATATTATTGAAATACTATTTAAGCATATAGATAATAGTAAAATTACAATTTACTTGTAGGGGCGAGCAATGCTCGTCCGATTTATATGATACAAGTAAACAGTACATATTAATTATTAATTGTAGAAACCCCTCAGTCACTTCGTGACAGCTCACCTATAAGTGGAGCTAGATGGCGTTCTCTCTAATTATATTTATATGAACGGGGTATTGTAGGGGCGACCATTGGTCGTCCGATTTGTATGATACTAGTAAACAGTACATATTAATTATTATCTATTACTTATTACTTGTAGAAACCCCTCAGTCACTTCGTGACAGCTCCCCTAGAAGTGGAGCTAGGTGGTTAACAATTACTTTTATTTATAATGAACGAGTTATTTGTAGGGGCGAACAGTGTTCGCCCAATGTAACTATTACGAATAATGGTCATAGGGGCGATTATCACCATTTATCTTCCCTCATATGGAAGGTGGCAACCGTAGGCGGGTCTATCCTTGTTATTAAATATATCAGTTTTTAGTGTTTACACAAAACTTGAAACGGACTCAACTAATTATACAAGATTAAGTTAAGTAAATTCAATATTACTTAACTTAATCTTTTTTATGAATTTATTAGCAATTACCTACGCAACCACCATTGTTTTCTCCACAATTTTCGTGGCTATGATGATGATGTTCACAATGAACATCAGGATTATAATTAAGTTTTTTATTTAAAAAATCTAAAACAACACTGTCAGCTTCTCCTGAAACACCACCATAAAGTTCAATGCCAGCTTCTGCAAGAGCCATTTTAGCTCCACCACCAATGCCTCCACATATTAACACATTTACACCATTGTCCTTAAGAAATCCAGCTAAAGCACCGTGACCACTGCCATTAGTATCAACAACCTGTTCTCCAATAATTTTTCCGTCTGTAACATCATATATTTTAAAATGCTCAGAATGACCAAAATGCTGAAATACATTTCCATTTTCATAAGTAACTGCTATTTTCATTTTATTAACCTCTTTTCATTATTAATTAATACTATTTTACAAGCATTTCCCTCAATATTCAAGTAACTGCTTAATTTATTAGTTACTAAGTTTTTAATATAAAAGGCTATGATAGTAAATATGTACTACCATAGCCTATACAAATCAATTTATCTAGGTAATTCAATAATTGGCTTATCCTTATTTGGTCTATAAAGAATAAATTTTCTACCAATTACCTGTATAACCTCTGCTCTAGCTCTTTCGCCACAAGTAAAAGCAACATCTTTTACTTCATCAAAGCAATTATCAAGTACAGTACACTTAATAAGTTCTCTAGCCTCAAGTGCCTCATCACAGCTTGCAACTACCTCAGGAGTAACGCTGTTTTTACCAATAGATACAACTGAATCAATTTTTGTAGCCATTTTTCTTAAAAATGCTCTTTGCTTACTTGTCATAATTTCCTCCTTAATGATAGAATTCAAACTCTAAATCGTAAATCTTAACAGTATCTCCCTCTTGAATACCCTTTTCTTCAAGAGCAGCAATAATGCCCTTTTCTCTTAAGTACTTTTGGAAGAAAGCAAAACCCTTTTCAGTTTCAATATTAGTGTAACCCATCATCTTTTCTACACCAACACCTTCAACAACAAAGTAATGCTCACTATACTGTTCAATAGTAAATGGTTCGCCACCATCTTGTGCCTCAAGTGCATCGTATTCGTCATAATCTTCCTCAAATACAATATCCTCTGGATAATCCTTTAATATGTCTGCAACAGCTGAAAGCATAGCATCAAGACCAGTATTAGTTGCAGCTGAAATAGGAAATACCTTAACTAAGTCAGACTCATATTTAGCCTTAATTCTTTCAAAGTTTTCCTGTGCCTCTGGAATATCCATTTTATTAACAGCAATTACAGTTGGTCTTTCAGAAAGACCTTCCTTATACTTTTCAAGCTCAGCCTTAATTTTTTCAATATTTTCAATAGGGTCAGTGCCTTCAAGAGCAGCACCGTCAACAACATGAATAAATACCTTAGTTCTTTCAACGTGTCTTAAAAATTCGTGACCTAAGCCAATACCCTCACTAGCACCTTCAATAAGACCAGGAATATCAGCCATAACAAAGTCATCGCCCCACTTACTTCTAACTACACCTAAGTTAGGTGAAAGAGTTGTAAAGTGATAATTTGCAATTTTAGGATTAGCATTAGTTACCATTGAAAGAAGTGTTGACTTACCAACATTAGGAAAACCAACAAGACCAACATCAGCAATAAGCTTAAGCTCTAATATAACATCATATTCCTTAGATAATCTACCTCTTTCAGCATATCTTGGTGCCTGTCTAGTAGGTGTTGCAAAATGCTGATTACCCTTGCCACCTTTACCGCCTTTAATAATGACCTTCTTTTCACCATTGTGAGTCATATCAGCCATTATTTTGTTAGTAGTAGCTTCTCTTATGATTGTACCAACTGGTACCTTAATAATAACATCTTCACCGTCTGCACCAGTACAGTTTCTCTTACCACCGTCAACACCAGGAGCAGCCTTAAACATTCTCTTATATCTAAAGTCAATAAGAGTATTCATACCCTCATCAGCCATAAATATAATGTCGCCACCCTTACCGCCGTCACCACCGTCAGGACCACCATTAGTAATATACTTAGCTCTATAAAAACTTACAGCACCATTGCCACCGTTACCACCTTTAATGTGGATTTTAGCTCTATCTACAAACATTACATTCACTCCCTCTCTACTTTCTAACTATTTCTAATATTCAGCTTATGCAAACTTATATTCCACAATACAACTAACAGTTATACTCTGGAATACAAATTTACATAATACTATTACCGAAAAAAGACTGACCCAAAAACACTATTTAGGTCAGTCTACTTTGTTAATTATTAATTACTCAGCTACTGGGTAAACAGAAACCTGCTTCTTGTCCTTACCCTTTCTCTCGTACTTAACTCTACCATCAACAAGAGCGAATAATGTATCATTACCACCCTTACCAACATTGATACCTGGATGAATCTTAGTACCTCTCTGAGTGTAAAGAATGTTGCCAGCCTTAACAATCTGACCGTCAGCTCTCTTAGCACCTAATCTCTTAGACTCAGAGTCACGACCGTTCTTAGTAGAACCAACACCCTTCTTATGAGCAAATAACTGAAGGTTAATTCTTAACATCACTTGCACCTCCTAATCATAAACGACTATATCGTCTTTGTAACTTTCTTCAATAGATTTGTAACCAAGAACAAGACTTTCCATCAAAAGCTCTGCCTTGCCTTCACCATCAAATTGAGATACAGTAAGAACTGCATCGCCACCTTCTGGCAAATAATCAAAGTCAAAATGAGCTGATGTAAACATTTCAAGACTATTGCAAGTATTAAGCAAAAGTATTGATACAGCAGAGCAAACTATAGGGTCACCGTGATTTAGGACCTTAACTCCGCATATTTTGTTCTCAGCATTTCTGATAACATTTACATTTATCATTATTTTAAAAATTAGCCATTAATCTTTTCAATCTTTAACTGAGTGAAAGGCTGTCTGTGACCATTCTTCTTATGGAAGCCCTTCTTTGGCTTGTACTTGTAAACGATAACCTTCTTAGCCTTGCCATCGCCAATAACAGTTGCATCAACTGTAGCAGCAGAAGCATCAGCACCAAACTTAAAGTTGTCACCGTCACATACAGCTAAAACCTTATCAAAAGTATACTTAGCATCAGCCTCAACACCTAACTTTTCAACAGTGATGATGTCACCCTCGCATACCTTGTACTGCTTACCACCTGTTTCAATAATTGCGTACATTCCCTTGTACACCTCCTTAAACAAAACTCGCCGAATTTGGTGTGAATAATCAACTTTTAAACCTATTCGTGCGGCATAACAAAAGTATTATAGCATAGCATATAAAGTTTTGTCAATATCTTTTTAAAATAATTTAATTTTTTTATTGCAAGTTTATTTATCACATCTATTAATTTATTCTGCCTTTATCCCTTTTATGCTAGCTACAGCCTTAATTTCTTAAATTGACAAATTTTATAAATGGTGTATACTTTTAATAAGTTGGTTATGCTTAATTATTATTTATGAATATTTCTATTTATTATAAATATGACATTAGGGGGGGACTTTTTTGTATAACTCAAATTATATAACTGTTGTTTCAAACAGAAAAAAGGCAATAATAAATATTAGTACAATCTTATATGTAATTATGACAGGCAAAATTGCAGAGATACATCTTTTCAACGGTAAAGTATATAAAACCAGAATGACCTTCAGCAACCTTGAAAAAGAGCTAGAATATTGCTTTATTAAGGCACATAGAGGTTGTCTTGTATCAGTAATGGCAATACATAACATTACCGATTATATTAACCTTAGCAATGGTGAGGCATTAATATACACCAGAAGAAAGAAAAATGAAATTATTAACCAGTTCCGTATAAAGCAAAAGGATATTATAAACAGCTTTGATAATAATGGTATTCCAAAGACATATGAGGAATATCGCAAACATTACATAAGTTTTGAAAATATGCCCTTTGCCTTTACTGACATAGAAATGATATTTAACGAGGAAAACCACGCAGTAGATTGGATATTCAAATATGGCAATTCAGCCCTTGCAAAGCTAGAGAAAATACCCTTAGAACAACTTATTGGTAGTTCCTTTCGTAGCCTTTTTGATAATATAGATTCTAAATGGTTCAAAAGCTATGAGCGAGCTACTATTTATGGAGAAATTCTAGAGATTATAGACTATAGTCCTGAGATAGATACCCATTTAAAAGTAATATGTTTTCCTACATTTAAAGGGCATTGTGGCTGTATACTATTTAATATATCAGAAATAGAATTTACCAAAAACAGTGGTGATGCTGAAAAAACCCTAATGCTATATTTAAGTAACACTATACATAATAAAAATTATAAAAATTATTGAAATTTAGTATAATGTCGTTTCGTACCGTTTAAATGTCATTTTAGGACAGGTCTATTGAAATTCATTAAATTGCATATTAAAATAATTAAAAACATTTTATTTTAAGGAGGTAATTTAATGATTAAAAAACTCAAAAAATCAGTTGCATTTTTGCTGTCAGTCATTCTGGCTATGATGATTAATCTTCCAATTGGAACATCAGGCATATTTGACTCTTTGCTGACAGCAAAAGCAGCAGAAGTTAACACAAATAGTGGTATCACTATTAATGAAGCATCAACTGTTGCTGTTTCACAACCTACAGCGGGTGATGGTACTAAAAGTACCCCATATCTGATAAGTACAGTCGGTGAATTGTACTGGTTTGCAGGGCTTGTAAATGGTACACTAGAGGGGATTAACCAAAACAAGAATGCTTGTGCAAAGCTCACAGCCGATATTACGGTTAATCAAGGACTTCTTAATGATGATGGTACTATTAAAAGAACAAGTGTTACTCAATGGAAGCCAATAGGTCTTTCATCAAGTAACCGTTATTTGGGTACATTTGACGGAAATGGTCATACTATAAGTGGACTGTACTGTTCTGGTGAGGAATATATTGGCTTTATTGGATACTTATCCAATAAGATTATAAACACCTCTATTGTAGATTCATACTTCTGTGGCAGTAAATATGTTGGTAGTATATGTGGCTATAATTATTATGGAGTGATTGAATATTGCTATTCTGATAATACTGTAAGTGGACTTACATCTGACACATATGTTGGCAGTGTATGTGGCTATAATTATTATTCAAGTGATTCTTATTATGTAAAAAACTGTATAGCTATGATAAGTATTGAAAAAGGCTCATTAGGCAAACATTATACTATAAGTTATAGTGCTAGCAGCACAAATCGTTATGTATTCAAAAATATTCCTGATGACATTAATTTTTCCAACTATACTTATAATGTATATTACAAAGATGACTTTGCTAAAGGTAAAATTGTCTATGAAATAAATGGTTCTTCAAGTGCGGATACAGTAGTATGGCGACAAGACTTATCTTCTGAAAACAGCAGACCTGTTCCTAACGGTACAAGTGACAATCCTTCACCTATAGTATATTACAAATGCTTAAATACCTGTGCACCTATATATACCAACAGCACAGCTGAAGCCTCTCAGATAGAGCATAACTATGTTGACGGTATTTGTACAAATAATTGCGGTGTACCAAGCAAAAATGGTAGCTATTATCAGATTTATGATAAGGCACAGCTTTTAACATTTGCAGAATATGCGAAAAACTGTACTAGTAGTTACAGTGATTATGTTTATGCCAATTTGATGGCTGATATAGACCTATCTTCTATAGATAATTGGAGACCTATTGGTAACACTAGCTTTGGTGAGTATAACGGCTATTTCAATGGAAACGGACATACAATTAGTGGTATAAAGTGTGAAGCAGACGAGGCAGGCTTTTTAGGTAATCTAAATTTTGGTTCAATAAATGGACTTAGAGTTGTTGACAGTTATTTTAAAGGACATAGTTACTGTGGTACTATTACAGCCAAAATTGATTTTGGAACAGTTAGTGATTGTTACAGTGATGCTACTATACAAGGCTTAACAGATAACACAAAGGTTTGTGGTATATCCTATGTTTATTTTGATTCTGGCTCAGTAAGAAACTGCCTTGCTAATGTAAATATTAGCGAAAATTCTAAAGGCGACCATTATGGAATAGCTGATAAGTATATTAAAGCCAGCTTCTACAGAATTAATAGCAATCCTTCAAATGTTGCTGTAAAAGAGGGTTATGCAAAAATAGCATCAAACGAGGATATAGCAAGTGGTAAAATCACTTACTTATTAAATAATAAGTCCACATCATCCTCAGTAAAATGGCGACAGACAATCGGAGCAAAAGATTCTATGCCAAATAACACATCAGTAGGCGATATTGTATACGCTATGTATAAAGACAGCTGTATACCTACCTATGTTAATGACAGTTCATTACCAGGCTACAGCAGCACTCCCGTTCATAATTTTATCAACGGTATATGTGAATATGGTTGTAATACACCTGAAAAAATAAATGATGTATATCAAATTTATAACTCGGCTCAACTCTTAGCTTTTGCTGAGTACAGCAAGGATTGTGGTTCCAGCAGTAATGTTAATGGTAAGCTAATGGCTGATATTGACTTATCTTCTGTTGATAACTGGATGCCTATTGGAAATACAGCAAGAGAATACTATGGAACATTTGATGGCAATTCACATACCATAAGAGGTATAAATTGCATAAATAGTAATGCAGGTTTATTTGCTGAGAATTATGGAACAATAGAAAATCTTATTATTACTGATAGTTATTTTGAAGGAACTTCATATGTTGCTCCAATTTCTACAGAAAATAATAAAACAATACAAAATTGTCGTACAAATGTTACTTTGAAGGGTACAAAATCAAATACAGTTGTTTGTGGTATAAGTTGTAATAATAATTCCAGTTATCCTACAAGGAATAATTTAGCTTTGATAAGTATTGCTGAAGGCTCTATTGGTAATCATTACGGCACAAACAATAAATATTTTTTAAACAGCTATTATAATGTTGTAGATAATGCTGCAGACGTTGAAATCACTCAGAATGATGCTGTCGAGGTAGACAGTAAAAAATTAGCAAGTGGTGAAGTGACATATCGTTTGAACAGCAATATTGATGATGAAACTACAGTATGGCGACAGGATTTATCTGTTAATAATAGCCTACCTATTCCTGACAGTAGCAGTCCAATTGTATATGGCAAATATAATAATAGCTGTTTTGTATCTGTATATACAAATTCTGCTAAATTAAGCGGATATTCAAACACACCTGTACATAATTTTGTAGATGGTATTTGTACAAACGGTTGTGGCGAACTTGATTTTAAAGATAATGCCTATCTTATATATAATATCGACCAGTTTTTAAAGTTTGAAGACTATATTAAAGCTGATAATTATGTTAATGGCAAACTTATGAAAGACATTGATTTATCATCTATTTCAAACTGGACTCCTATGGGAGATACTTCAAATAAATATTATGGTAATTTTAACGGAAACGGACATACCATAAGTGGTATGACTTGCAATAATAGCTATGCCGGCTTATTCTGTTACAATTATGGTACAATAAAGAACCTTAGTGTAATAAACAGCACAATAAAGTCTTCATCTTTTGGAGGCATAATTGCTGCAAATAATTACGGAACTATAGATAATTGTTATGCAGATGCTTCTCTCAAAGGTACTAATAACTATGCTGATATGGGTGGTATAACAGGTTACAGCAATGATAATGGCAAATTTAATAATTGCTATGCAAGAATAACTGTACCTAGTGGCTCTACAGGCAGATATTATCCAATAAGTTACGGTTATGGTAATATTAATAATTGCTATTATACAGTAGTTAATAAAGATGCAAATGTTACCTTTAATGAAACTCCTGCTATTGAAACAAGTAATGAATCTGTAGCAAACGGAGAATTAACATATAAGTTAAACAAATCCGTATCTGATGATACAGCAATATGGCGACAGGATTTATCTGCTAATAATAGCGTACCTATGCCTAGCATAACTGGTCCTATTGTATATGCAGTTTATGGTGGCAAGTGTATTGCATCTTCATATTCAAATACTGCTGATTCAAAAGATTCAAAACCTATCCATAATTATGTAGATGGTGTTTGTCAGAATGGCTGTGGTGAGTTAATGTTAGAGGATAACTATTATCTAATTTATAATGTTGACCAGCTTGTAAAGTTTAAAGAATATGTTAGTATTGATAATACTGTTAATGGTAGGCTTATGGCAGATATAGATTTATCAGCTATTGAAAATTGGTCACCTATAGGTAATTCATACAATAAGTTTTATGGTATCTTTGACGGTAATGGATACAGCATAAGCGGTTTGACTTGCAACAATAGCTATGCCGGCTTATTCTATTACAATTATGGTACAATAAAGAACCTTAGTATAATAAACAGCACTTTACAAGGTTCAAAATATGTGGGTGCAGTTGCAGCATATAATTATGGAACTATAACTGATTGTTACGCAGATGTTTCTATTAAGGGTACCGAAAGCAGTGCTTATTATGGTGGTATATCCTATTGCTATTATAATAGTACTGGTAGAGTTAATAATTGCTACGCAAGGATAACTATACCAGAAGGTTCTGTAGGCAAATGCTATACAATAAGCTATAGCAATTCTTCTTATTGCTATTATACTATCGTCGCAAATAATGCCAATACTTCTGTCTATTCAAATGGTACTAAAGTAAGTGATGAGGATTTAGCAAGTGGTATGCTTACTTATAAACTAAACAAATCATTATCTGATAACTCTGTAGTATGGCGACAAAATTTATCTGTTGAAGGTAGCAGACCTGTTCCTGATAGCAGAGGTAAGATTGTTTTCTTAAATAATAATGTTTATCAAAATAGCCAAAAAGCTGGTGATGTTAGTGGCGACAATATTGTTAATAGTACCGATGCTGCACTTGTATTAAAGTATATAAATGGTTTAACTACACTTACTGAATTTGCTCGTACTGTTGCTGATATAAACAGTGATGGTAAGATTGATATTTTTGATGTAATTGGTATTTTGAACCTACAAGAAAATTAAACTATTATCAAACTTATTGCATAAAGATTTAATTATAAATATGTTGTCAACTCAAATAAGATAAAATTGGCAGAAAAAAGGCACTTACAAAATAAATGTAAGTGCCTTTTTGTATTAATCAACAACAATCCAAATCAATCAATATCAATAACATCATTATCTTTATTAACAAGCCAAATTCTATAAAATCCCAATTCCCTTTTAAGTACCTTAAGCATAAACACAATAACAGCAATGTCATCAATTTGACCAATGACAGGTATAAAATCTGGTATTAAGTCAAAGGGGCTTAATATATAAACCATACATACGCATACAATAACACTAGTTCTCTTTGAAATATGTTTATAATCACCCTTTGCCCAATCCATAATCATTAAGCAAAAAGTCTTAATATCAGCCTTATAAGTAACAAGCTGTGGTGTTGAATCCACAGCCTGCATAATACTTGAAACAAATTTTTTAACTTTTTTGATATTTACCATATTATCATTCCTTTGAAAGATTAAAACTACCTGAAATTTCCTGTCCATCAACAGATACATTTATCTGCTTGCTTTGTGAAGTATATCCATTACAAACAGCCTTTGCAACATAAGAACCTAAGGCAAGCTGAACCTTTACTGAACCCTTGCCAATGTACTTATCATTAATATAGATTTCAGCATCACTTGGTGTTGCTGTCAAATTAACAATACCAGATTTATTAGCCTTATCAAGTTTAACCTTTAATGTATTTTGGTCAGCATCAATAGTAACACTACCAGAAAAATCACTATAGCCATCTTTTGTAGCTCTTACCTTATATTCACCATAAGGAAGAAGAATTGACTCATTTTCATCATATTCCTTATCATTAATGTAAAGTGTATAATCGTTTACATTAGAATAAACAGTTAAAGCACCTGTACTAACAACAACTTTTGATAAATCAAGTACATAAGGTGTTTCAGCAGAAACAGAAACTTCCTTTGTTATATCTGATATATTCTTACCCTTTATTACTACAGTATGACTACCCTCGCCTAATGTAACATAAGGACTGCCTATATCAACTGTTGTATCCTTACCATCAATCTTTACTCTAGCACTCTTAATATTATTAATATTTCTAAGTTCAAGAGTACCGTGCCCCTGAACTACAACAATGCTATAAACCTTGTCAGTTATTCCATTGTTATAGCCTGTAAGTTTTACAGTATCCATAGGACTTATATTTTCAAGAGTAAGAGCCTTACCATTTTTATCAGATACAGAAATTGTATTTTCATCATATTTATATGACGCATCTTTATGTTCCTTAGAATCTGTACCAAATTTAACAAGTTTAGCTGTCTTGTTTATTCTAGCATCAGTGTCGTTAAATGTCCAAGCATTTTCACATTCCTTAAGTTCTTCAAGATTTTTATCCTTATCAAAAACATAAGTATATAAATCACCAACACTAATATCTTCAGCCTTTGTGGCCTTAGGGAAAATAGTCTTATTAGTAACAGTAACAGTGTTAGATGTATCATTTTTAAGACTTTTAAATGTTACCTGTATTTCATCATCATTTGTGTTTACAGCAGTAACAACAGCATCAATATCAGAACCAATCAAATTAGCCTGTGCCTGACCTGCAATATCATTGGCAGAGAATGTATCAGTAGATATTTCACCCTCTGAATCAGCCATCATATAAGTATAAACAACAGAAAAACTTCCTATACCTACAAACAAGCCAATTACTGTAACTAACACAATAACAGCTGGTGTAACATCTCTTTTCTTTCTCTTATAAGTAGTTAATTCATTTTTGCTTTTATTCTTAGCCATATAAATACTCCTAATATAAATATAGTAAGCATAATGCTCCGTATACTATATTGTAATGGCAAACAGAAAAAATAACAAGACTTTTTTTTAAAATAATAAAATATATTTTAAGAATACAATTTATCATTTATGCTATATTAATAAAAGTTAAAAATATTTTTAGCAAATTTGCACAAAAGAATATTTTTTATATTTTTTTAATAAAAAAATTGTTTAAATTTTAACGAAGTTGTTGTATAATTAAAGGATAGAATTATTTGTTAGGAGGATAACTATGTACAAAATTGTAAAGAAGCAGATGCTTACACCAACAATTTTCGAAATGAAAATTGAAGCACCTCGTATTGCAAAGTCTGCATTACCAGGTCAGTTTATTATTCTTAGAATAGACGAAAAAGGTGAAAGAATACCTTTAACTATTTCTGATTATGACCCTGTTGAAGGCACTGTTTCAATTGTAACTCAGGCTGTAGGTAAGTCTACTATGGAACTTATGGGATATAATGAAGGTGATTATATTGCTGACTTTGTTGGTCCTTTAGGTTGCCCAAGTGACCTTTGTGATGAAAGTCCTGAAGAATTAGCTAAGAAGAATATTATATTTGTTGCCGGTGGTGTTGGTGCCGCTCCAATTTACCCACAGGTTAAGTGGTTAAAGCAACACGGCATTAAGGCTGATGTACTTATTGGTGCAAGAAATAAGGATTTACTTATTTTAGTTGACGAAATGAAGGAAGTTGCAGAAAATGTTTACATAGCAACTGATGATGGTACTGCTGGTTTCTCTGGTAGAGCTACTGACTTACTTGAAGATTTAGTAAAAAATCAGGGTAAGGAATATAACCACGCTGTTGTAATTGGTCCAATGATTATGATGAAGTTCACTTCAATGACAACTAAGGCTTTAGGTATTCCAACAATTGTCAGCCTTAACCCAATTATGGTTGATGGTACTGGTATGTGCGGTGCCTGTCGTGTAGTTGTTGATGGCGAAGTTAAGTTTGCTTGTGTTGACGGTCCAGAGTTTGATGGTCACAAGGTAGATTATGATGGTGCAATGAGAAGACAAACTATGTACAAGACTGAAGAAGGTCAGGCTAAACTTAAGTTTGAAGAAGGCAACACTCATAAAAATGGTGGTTGCGGATGCGGAGGTGACAAGTAATGGCTATTAATTTTACAAAAGTCCCTGTTAGAGAACAGGACCCAAAGGTAAGAGCAACAAATTTTGAAGAAGTATGTCTTGGTTACAACGAAGAAGAGGCTGTTACTGAAGCCCAGAGATGTCTTCATTGTAAAAATCCTATGTGTGTTAAGGGTTGTCCTGTAAACATTGATATTCCTGGTTTTATTAGTCACTTAAAAGAAAAAGATTTTGAAGGTGCTGCTAGAGAAATTGCTAAATATTCTGCCCTTCCTGCTGTTTGTGGTCGTGTCTGTCCTCAGGAAACACAGTGTGAAGGTAAGTGTGTACTTGGCAACAAGGGTGATGCTGTATCTATTGGTAAACTTGAAAGATTTACTGCTGATTGGGCAAGAGAAAACAACATTGACCTTGCTACAAAGGCTGAGGCTAAGGGTAAGAGCGTAGCTGTTATTGGTGCTGGTCCTGCTGGTTTAACTTGTGCTGGTGACCTTGCTAAGAAGGGCTATGATGTTACAATTTTTGAAGCACTTCACAAAGCTGGTGGTGTATTAAGCTATGGTATTCCAGAATTTAGACTTCCTAAGAATACAGTAGTTGCACACGAAGTTGAAAATATTAAAAAGCTTGGTGTTAAGATTGAAACTAATGTTATCATTGGTAAGACTGTTTCTATTGACCAGCTTTTAAGCGATGAAGGCTTTGATGCTGTATTTATCGGTTCTGGTGCAGGTCTTCCTAAGTTTATGAATATTCCTGGCGAAACAGCTATGGGCGTTGTATCAGCTAACGAATATCTTACAAGAGTAAACTTAATGAGAGCTTTTGATGAAGAATATGATACACCTGTAAGAACTGGCAAGAAGGTTGCCGTTGTTGGTGGTGGTAATGTAGCAATGGACGCTGTAAGAACAGCATTAAGACTTGGTGCAGAGGCACACATTGTTTATAGAAGAAGTGAAGCTGAACTTCCTGCAAGAGCTGAAGAAATTCACCACGCTAAAGAAGAAGGCGTTATTTTTGATACACTTACTAACCCTGTTGAAATCCTTGTTGATGAAAACGGTTGGGTATCTGGTATGAAGTGTGTTAAGATGGAATTAGGCGAACCTGATGAAAGTGGCAGAAGACGCCCTGTTGAAGTTCCTAATTCAGAATTTGTTATGGATGTAGATATGGTAGTAATGAGTTTAGGTACTTCTCCTAACCCACTTATTAGCTCAACTACTCCAGGTCTTGATATTAACAAGAGAAAGTGTATCGTAGCTGAAGAAGAAACAGGTTTAACATCTAAGGAAGGTGTTTATGCTGGTGGTGATGCTGTAACAGGTGCTGCTACAGTTATTCTTGCTATGGGTGCTGGTAAGCACGCAGCAGCAGCTATTGATGAATACTTAAGCAAATAATAATAATATTTAAAGGGCTGTTTTCAGCCCTTTAATATTATCAAAAGCAATCATCTACATAAAATAATACTATTTTCTCTTATTATATTTGTTCAAGAATTTACTTTCAATTTCTTTTTCTTTACTATTTTATCCACAAATAATTAATAAAGTTTTTCTTACATTTTTATTACCAATATTGACATTATTTTCCAAATTTGTTAATATAAATACATAAAATAAAAGATATAATTATATAAGAGGTGTAAAAATGAAGTCAACGGGTATTGTTAGAAAAATTGACGCATTAGGTAGAATGGTTCTGCCCAGTGAACTTAGAGCAAATTTTAACCTAAAAGAAGGCGATGCTCTTGAAATATTTACTAGTAATGATATGATTGTGCTTAAAAAATACACACCAGCCGACATATTTACTGGAGAAATGGATAACTTGATTGAATATAAAGGCAAAAAGGTGTCTGTCAACACAATTAAGGAACTTGCAAGAATAGCAGGTCTTAAAATTAATGATAACAAAAACATTTTAGAAGATGATTTTGAAATTGATGACCCAATGTAAAATTTTACAACACATTATTAGGAGGTTATTACTATGTCAATGAGAGTTGGTTTAGGTTATGATGTGCATAAACTTGCAGAAAATAGAAAACTTATTATAGGTGGTGTTGATATTCCTTATGAAAAAGGACTTTTAGGTCATTCTGATGCTGATGTACTTATTCATGCTATAATGGACGCTTTATTAGGTGCATCTAAATTAGGCGACATAGGCGTTCTATTTCCAGACACAGACCCTAAGTATAAAGGAATTTCAAGTATAACACTTTTAAAATATGTTAAAGAAGAAATGGACAAAAAAAATATTAGAATAGTTAATATTGATTCTATTATTGTTGCTCAAAAACCTAAAATGAGACCATATATAGCAGAAATGGAAGAAAATATCGCAAAGGCTTTAAATATTAAGGTTGATGATATAAATGTAAAGGCTACTACTGAAGAAGAATTAGGCTTTACTGGCAGTGGTGAAGGTATTTCTTCTAAAGCAGTTTGTATGATTGAAATGTAATAAATCCCCTATGTTTAAAACATAGGGGATTTTATTCTGTGGATAAAGCAATGTTATTACTTCATCTTTTATAGTCAAATATATTATTTTACACCAATATCAGTTCTGAAATGCTTATCCTTAAAATCAACAAGTTTAACACCTTCATAAGCAATCTTAATTGCCTCATCAAGATTTTTACCAATACCAGTAATGCCTAATACTCTACCACCATTAGTAACAAACTTGCCATCTTTCAAAGCAGTACCAGCGTGGAACACAACAATGTTATCTGCCTTTTTAGCATCTTCAAGACCTGTAATCTCATAACCCTTAGTGTACTTTTCAGGATAACCACCACTAGCAAGAACAACGCAAGCTGTGCCATTATCTTCCCATTCAACATTAACTTGGTCAAGAGTACCATCAACACAAGCCTCAAATATTTCCATTAAATCAGACTTTAATCTAGGAAGAACAACCTGTGTTTCAGGGTCACCAAAACGAGCATTATACTCTATAACCTTCATTCCCTTAGGCGTAAGCATAAGACCAAAGAAGATAATACCCTTAAAAGTTCTGCCCTCTTTATTAAGTGCGTCAACTGTAGGCTTAAATATTGTTTCCATACACTCCTTTGCAAGCTCTGGAGTGTAAACTCTTGAAGGAGAGAAAGTACCCATACCACCAGTATTTAAACCCTTGTCACCATCTAAAGCTCTTTTATGGTCTTGAGCTGATACCATTGGCACAATAGTTTTGCCATCACAAAAACTTAAAACAGACATTTCTTGACCTGTTAAAAATTCCTCAATAACAACCTTGTTACCACTTTCGCCAAACTTCTTATCAACCATAATTGTATTTAAGCCTTCTAACGCCTCATCAAGAGTATTACAAATAAGTACACCCTTTCCCAAAGCAAGACCGTCAGCCTTTAAAACAACTGGAAAATCGCCATTTTTAACATATTCAACAGCTTTGTCATAATCGTCAAATGTTTCATAACCAGCTGTAGGAATATTATACTTTTTCATTAATTCCTTACTAAATGCCTTACTACCTTCAATAATAGCAGCATTAGCCTTAGGACCAAATACCTTTAAGCCTTCTGACTCAAATCTATCAACAATACCACCAACAAGAGGGTCGTCCATACCAACAACTGTAAAATCAATACCCTCAGACTTAGCAAAATCAACAAGTTTATCAAACTCCATAGCACCAATAGGCACTAATTCTGCAAGTTCACCAATACCAGCATTACCTGGTGCACAATATAACTTGTCTACCTTAGGACTTTGTAAAAGTTTCCAACAAATAGCGTGTTCTCTACCACCACTACCTACAACTAAAACCTTCATACTATATTATCTCCTTTTTACTATTCCATTTTCAACCTTAAGCTTGCCATCTGCAAAAAGTTTAATTGCCTCTGGGAAAATAACCCATTCAGCCTGTTCCATAACTCTTTTCTGAAGTACCTCTGGAGTATCATCATCTAAAACATCAACTGCCTTTTGCATAATAATAGGACCAGCATCACATTCAGCAGTTACAAAGTGAACAGTTGCACCTGTTACCTTAACGCCAGCCTTTAAAGCAGCCTCGTGTACGTGAAGTCCATAGTAACCTTCTCCACAAAAGCTAGGTATAAGTGCTGGGTGAATATTCATTATTCTGTTTTCAAATTGATTAATAAAACTTGCATCTAAAATAACCATAAAGCCAGCAAGGACAATAAGGTCAATATCTCTATCCTTAAAATACTTAGCAAGAGCAAGTCCGTATTCTTCTAAACTAGAATAGTCCTTTTTGCTTATTACAGCAGTTTCAATATTTTTAGCCTTAGCTCTTTCAAGAGCATAAGCATTAGCCTTATTGCTGACAACAGCCTTAACTTCTGCATTTATGCCACCCTTGTCAATAGCGTCCATAATTGCTTGAAGATTAGTGCCGCCGCCGCTTACTAAAGCACCAATTTTAATCATAATGTATACCTCATTTAATCAAATAAGAGCTGATGGGAATCAGCCCTTATAATAAATTACTTTAACTTAATGTCAATGCCTTCGCCCTTAGTAACATTACCAATAATATAAGCCTTTTCGCCCATAGCTTCAAGAGCCTTAACAGCCTTTTCAGCATCTTCCTTAGCTACTGCTGCAACCATACCAATACCCATATTGAAAGTATTGTACATACTCATTCTTGCAACATTACCCTTTTCTTCAAGAAGTTTGAAGATAGGAAGAATTTCCCAAGTACCTTCTTCAATGTTTACCTTAGTACCCTTTGGCATCATTCTAGGAATATTTTCAATAAAGCCACCACCAGTAACGTGACTTAAACCCTTAACATCAACCTGCTTAATAAGCTCAAGAACAGCCTTAACATAAATCTTTGTAGGAGTTAATAAAGCCTCACCTAATGTAGAACCTAAAACTTCCTCATACTTATTAAGGTTTTCCTTGTTAATATCAAACACTTTTCTAACTAAAGAATAGCCATTTGAATGGATACCACTTGATGCAATACCAACAAGAACATCTCCATCACAAATTCTGCTACCATCAATAGACTTAGTCTTGTCCATAATACCTACAGTAAAACCTGCTAAGTCATATTCGTCAACAGGGTAGAAACCTGGCATTTCAGCTGTTTCACCACCAATAAGTGAACAGCCAGACTGTCTACAACCTTCAGCAACACCACTAACAATATCAGCAATCTTTTCAGGTTCATTCTTACCACAAGCAATATAATCAAGGAAGAATAAAGGCTCTGCACCACTGCAAACTACATCATTTACACACATAGCTACAGCATCAATACCAATAGTGTCGTGCTTATCCATTTCAAAAGCTATTTTAAGCTTAGTACCTACACCGTCAGTACCACTGACAAGAACAGGCTCCTCCATATCCTTAGCCTTAGCAATGCTAAAAAGACCGCCAAAACCACCAATATCTGTTAATACTTCAGGTCTAAATGTACTCTTAACGTGACCTTTCATTAATTCGACAGCCTTATAACCTGCCTCTACATCTACACCAGCTGATTTATAGTCCATAGTTATCCTCCTTAAATTATACAACTAGATTTTAATACATATATTTCTATTTTAAAATAAATACCTAAAAATGTCAATCAATCCTATACAATTCTTTAAAAATTTGACAATTTTTTATATTCTTCTCCAATCCAACGGTACAAAAACCATTAATTTTAACATTTGCAAGGTTATTGCCAAAATCTGCAATAGCCTTTGGAGTAGCTGAAAGTATTTGTTCTCGTCTTTTTAAAACAGTTTCCTTTGTTTCTGAATTAAACTTTTTACGCATTGCAATTCTTGTTAAAAGATGTTTCTTAATCGGTTTATCAATGTCATTTATTGTACCAATTATAAATCTGTCAATATCTGATTGTGTATACTTACTTTCTGCAATATACTTTCCAGCATTTTTAAACACATCATAAGTTTTTTCAAAATTAGGGTCTCTATAGCTATACATATAGCTGTAATTCTTACCTAAGCTACAGCCACCACCATAAGCACCGCCTTCAAGTCTTACTTTATCCCACAAATATTCTCTTGATATAATTTGCTGAACAACCCTTGATATACCATCAGAACAGTCCATTTCAAAAGCCACTGCATTAAAGTTTACATTACCATCAATTATAATACCCTTGCTATTACCTAAAATATCAGAGCTTATAACATTAAGACTTCCTCCACTATTAAGTACACTTAAAGCATCTTCAACAAGAGAAATAATTTTTTCCTTATCTTCCTTAGCACCAGCTACAGCATAAAAAGCATTGCCCCTATTAAATACACTCTTAACCATACTTACATCATTAGCTATAATATCAACTTCATTTGAAAGGTAAGTATAATAATCTGTACCCTTTGCTCGGCTATCCCAATAATAAGCTGTTGAAACTTGACCTAAAGCCTCGCCAATAGCCTTACTATTGCCACCTTCAATATATCCACTTCTAATATTTTGCTTAGCCTCAGACACTAATCTTAATATTCTATCTTTATCATTAAAATTTTGACAAATAACACTTTTAAAAATATCAAGAGATTTTTCAAAGTTTTCTTTAAGGCACTTTATTCTAAAAAGAAGAACCGGTCTATATTCATCTTTTTTCTGCAATGTTGTGACTTCTGTGCTAAATCCACCAGTATAGTAGTCAATGTCATTAGAAAGATTTTCATCATAAATATCAGCTATTGCTTTATAAGTACTTAAAGCAGTTAAGTTATCAAAACTACTAACATCAAAATAAATATCAGTATATATAATATCGCCACTTTCAAGAGGGACAAATATATTTTCATTTTCAGAGTCGTACTTTACCTTAAAACTATCCTTAGATATATCACTAACTTTGGTTGACATAAGTTTTTTAACTTCTTCTGGACTATCCTCTTGACTTTGATAATCTAAAAGAGTTTTATTATTTTCTTCAACAGGCTTTTTTTCTTCTTTAACAACATTTTCATCAGCAATTAAAATGCCGTAAGAGCCTTTATCCACAAAATATTCCTCTATTAAATCTTTAATATTGATTTTTTCCATATTTTCAAATATTTCATTGATTTTAATTGGCTCAAAATTTTCCCTGCCCTTAAGGAAATTGTTAATAAGTAACAAACCATAAAACAAGCCCTTTGGCTTATAACCAAAGTCCTCCTCCTTAAAGAAAAACTTTATGCTGTTTATAACACCCTTAAGTTTATAATCATCAACACCATTTTTAGCTATATCCTTAAAAGTATCATTTAAAACTTTCTTAAATTTATCAGTATTGTTTTCATCTGAATTTTCCACAGTGATTTCCAAAATTGTCGATAAACCACTATCATCAAAATCACAGCTTACCTTGTCACCTAAACCATTATTTAAAAGAGCCTCTTTAATATTTCCTCCCTCTGTATAACAAAGGAGAGTTGAAAGTACACCTAACATAGTACACTTAGTAATATCATTACTTGAGCCTGTGTTAAAAGCCGCCGTAAGAATATTTTTGCTCTTTGTATTGTAATGAATGTTAATATCAATATTATCATTTACTACAACCTTGTTAGGCTTTGGAGGTTCTTTATATTCAAAGTCACTTAAAAATTCATTATCAAGTATGTTAAGATACTCATTAATATCAATATCACCGTATAAATAAATAACAGCATTTGATGGATGGTAATGATTTTTATGAAAATCTAAAAATTCCTCATAAGAAAGGTCTGTTATATAATCTGGATTTCCACCAGCATCATTAGCATAACCACAACCCTCAAATATTTTTTTATTAAGTGTTTCTGAAAGTACAACAGCTGGGTCTGAATACACACCTTTCATTTCATTTAAAACAATACCATTGTAATTTTTACCATCACTATTCCAGCCCTCTTGTCTAAAAATACCCTCATTTTTATACATCAAAGGTCTAAAAACAGCGTCACAATAAACCCTCATAAGGGTTTTAAAATCTGCCTCATTTGTACTACCTATAGGATAAACAGTTTTATCTCTGTAAGTCATAGCATTAAGATAAGTGTGTATTGAGCCTTTATCAAGTATGTTAAAAGGGTCTTTAACATTAAAGTTTTCAGAGCCACATAAAACACTATGCTCTACAATATGAGGTATGCCTTTGTCATTATCAGGCAAAGTATTAAATCCTATTGTAAATACCCTGTCTTTGTCGTCATTTTCAATATATATAAGCCTACAGCCTGAAGTATGGCTGTAAACATAGGCTGTACCTATGTTTTCTATTTTTTCTTGTTTGTATTGTTTAAACATAAGTTCTCCTTTTAGTTTAATTTTATAAAAACACCTGAATTTGTAAGGGAATAATTTTTTTAAACTGTATACTAGCACCATTTACTATGGACGACCAATGGTCGCCCCTACAATATACCTGTTCATATAATATAAATGTTACATTTTATAATGTTATTGAAATAAGATTTTAGCATACGGGTAATAATAAAATTACAAATTACTTGTAGGGGCAAGCATATTGCAGAGAAAGATTTATTTTTCCGTAGAAAAAATGCTGATACTCGTCCTTATATAGGAATAAACGAACACCTAAAAATCCACAATATAGCTCCACTTGTAGGGGGGCTGTCACAAAGTGACTGAGGGGTTTCCTCTACAATTTAACTAAATAACATAATAAATAAAAGGCAGATTACAACCTGCCTTTATTAACTACTCACTAGTTTTTTCACTAGCATTCTCTATATATCTTTGTGCTTCATTTTTAATACTTTGCACAGGGTGTTTTTCTGCCACAGTTTTAAAATAATTTAAAGCAGCAGCCGTATCTCCCTCTTTATCAGCTATTTTACCTAACTGATACATAGAGCTATACCTAATTTCATCACCCTCACTAGTACACTTAATAGCCTTATTAAAATAATCTTTAGCACTAGTATAATCACCATTATTACTTGCTCTTTTGCCATCACTAAAGTATTCACTAGCAGCAGCAGGCAAAACAGTTTTACAAAGGTTTGAATACTGACTCAAAACATCTTGATTAAAACCTGCTGTACTTAATGTAATAAGTTTTTCAGCAGCTTCTTCAACACTACCTTCATCATAGTAATTTTTAATATCACCTAATAACTTTACTCTTTGCTGAATTTCTTGATTATCAGCAGTATGCAATTTAGAACGAAGGTCCTCATTTTCTTGAGTAAGTCTATCAATAGTAGCTGTTTTGTTTTCTAATTCAGTATTCATACTATTTTGAAGTACATTATAATCTGTTTGTAGCTTGTCATAATCACTTCTGTAATTTTTAGCAATAGCTGGCAAACCCATACAACCTAAAACTACAGCAGACACAACTACACCGTATATAAAATAACTAAAGCTACCACCTTGTCTTGACCTAGTTTTTGAACCTGTAGATTTAGACTTAAAAAGTATTCTTTTTTCGGGTTTAAGCAATTGATAATACTTAATAGCTATTGGGTTAGTACAGTCAATTTTAAGCACTTTTTCAGCCATTTTAAAAGCGTCTGACTCCTTACCTCTTTCAATATAACAAAGAGCAAGTAAGTTCATAGCATCAATAAGTCCCTTATTTTTTTCAAGAGCCTTTTTCAAATTTAATATTGCCATATCAGTATTACCCTGATTAGCATAGGATAAAGCCTCATTGTACTTTGTTATTGCTCCATACATTGCATCAGCCTCTCTTGCACTTTCAAGCTCAGCAATGTAATCAATAGCTATGTTATCAGTATTTTTAAGTTTATAGCTAATGCTCCATTCAATAAGAGCATTAGCTACTCTGCCTAATCTGTAATAGCAAAGACCCATAAGATTTCTTGAGTCTACATTTTTCTTGTCAAATTCAAGGCTTTTCCTTAATTCGCCTACAGCTTCCGATATTCTATCCTCACGACAAAGCTCAAGAGCTTTATTGTAATATGTTGCAGACAAACCAACAATTTTCTTTTGTAAAGAGCCAGTGTATAGCATAACCCCACTCCTTACATAGTTTTTTTCAAATCTCTGAGAATATCCATAATATCCTCAACACCATTAGTATCTACTGCTCTAGGAACATCTTTATTCTCTGGCAGTGGTGAAAATTTAGCAAGTTCAGCCTTAAAATCTAACATAGTCCACCTCAATTATTCTTCACTAGTATTAACAGTTTTTGAAATTTCAATACCTAATTCTTCTAACTGCTTTTCGTCAACAATATCTGGTGCGTTAGTAAGTAAACAGCTTGCGTCCTTAACCTTAGGGAAAGCAATAACATCTCTAATACTTTCTGTATCGTTTAAGAGCATTACCATTCTATCAAGACCAAATGCTAAACCACCGTGTGGTGGAGCACCATACTTGAAGGCATCAAGAAGGAAACCAAATCTTTCCTGTGCGTCCTCTGGAGTAAAGCCTAAAAGCTTAAACATCATTTGCTGTATTTCCTGAGAGTGAATTCTAATAGAACCACCACCAAGTTCACAACCATTAAGAACCATATCATAAGCCTTAGCTCTTACTCTACCTGGGTCAGACTCAACATACTGTAAATCTTCGTCCATAGGAGCAGTAAATGGGTGGTGAACAGCAACAAATCTTTCTTCTTCTTCACTATATTCAAGAAGTGGGAATTCAGTAACCCATAAGAACTTATACTCACTGTTATCAAGAATTTCAAGTCGCTTAGCAACTTCAAGTCTTAATGCACCAAGAGCGTCAAATACAACCTTATTCTTATCTGCACAAAGTAAAATTAAATCGCCAGCCTTAGCATCAAAGCGTTCAGCAATCTTCTTGATAGTTTCATTGTCAAAGAACTTAGAAATTGTAGTCTTGTATGTGCCATCATCATTGCAAACAATCCAAGCAAGACCCTTAGCTCCATAAGTCTTAGCAACATCTACAAGAGAGTCAATCTTCTTTCTAGGGAAGTGACCACAACCCTCTGCATTAATACCTCTAACAGAACCACCAGCATCAATAGCATTCTGGAATACACCAAATTCAGAACCATTAACAATATCAGTAATGTTCTTTAATTCCATACCAAATCTAATATCAGGCTTATCAGAACCAAATCTTTCCATAGCCTCACAATATGGCATTCTTAAGAAAGGTGTCTGAACATCAATACCCTTTAATTCCTTAAAGACTTTCTTAATAAGTCTTTCATTTACACTCATAACATCTTCTTCTTCAACAAATGAAAGTTCCATATCAATCTGTGTAAATTCAGGCTGTCTATCTGCTCTTAAGTCCTCATCTCTGAAACACTTAGCAATCTGGAAATACTTATCAAAACCAGATACCATTAAAAGCTGCTTAAAAAGCTGTGGGCTCTGTGGTAAACCATAGAATGTACCTGGGTGAACTCTTGATGGTACAATATAATCTCTTGCACCCTCTGGAGTTGACTTGCCTAAAATAGGAGTATCAATTTCAATAAAACCTTCTTCTGTTAAGAACTGTCTTACTGCCTGACAAAGCTTATGTCTTAAAATAATATTTTCAGCTACACTTGGTCTTCTTAAATCAAGGTATCTATACTTTAATCTAAGCTCTGTACTTACATTAATGTTATCTTCAATCTGGAAAGGAGGTGTATCAGACTCAGATAAAATCTTCATTGACTCAACACTAACTTCAATCTTACCAGTTTTCATATTAGGATTGATATTTTCAGGAGTTCTTGCCTGTACCTTACCTGTTACAGCAATTACATACTCACTTCTAATTTCACTTTCCTTAGCAATAACATCTTCACTGCTGTTGTCCTTATCAACAACAACCTGAACAATACCTGTTCTATCTCTTAAAAGTACAAATGAAAAGTGACCAAATTCTCTCTTACGGCTTACCCAGCCCATAAGTGTCACTTCTTTGCCAACCATTGCTTCGTTTACATCACAGCAATAGCAGCTTCTTTTTAAACCTTCCATTAACTCTGCCATTTTTAATTATCTCCAATCTGTTTTTTTATTTCATTGCCAATGTTCTCAAGCTCAACTGTTACCTGTTCACCAGTTGTCATATTCTTAAGTGCAACTGTGTTAGAATTAACTTCATCTTCACCAATAACAGCAACAAAAGGAATACCTAACTTATTAGCATACTTCATTTTGTGCTTCATACCCTTATTAGCATAATAGCAGTCAGCAGTAAAACCAGCTTTTCTTATTTCACTAGCAGTTTTTAAAGCATAAGATAAATCTATATTCATTGGAAGAACAAGACAATCTGTAAGGCTTGCCTTTTCAGCCTTTATGATGCCAGCATCTTTAAGCTGAGAGAAAAGTCTTGTAAGACCAATAGAAATACCAATACCAGGCATTTTGTTGTTAGTATAATAACCAGTAAGATTATCATATCTACCACCAGAGCAAACACTACCTAAACCTCTGTAATCATCAAGTACAGTTTCATAAACAGTGCCAGTATAATAATCAAGACCTCTAGCAATTGTAAGGTCAATAGTAAAGTAGTCCTCCTCAATGCCAAAGGCTCTCATATATTCAGTAACCTTTTCAAGCTCATCTACACCTTCATTAAATTTATCATTATCAATAGCCATAGCTCTTAAAGCCTCTATCTTTTGACTATCACTACCAGATATTAAAATAAAGTCAATAATCTTGTTGATTTTTTCATCATCAATACCAAGCTCTTTAAGCTCTTCAACTACATTTTCTTTACCAATCTTATCAATCTTATCAATATTTCTTAATATGTCTGAAATTTTATCTTCAAGTCCAAGGCTTTCAAAAAATCCATTTAAAACCTTTCTGTTGTTTAATCTAACAGTAAACTTGCCAAAATCAAGTTTTCTAAATACATTGTAAATAACAGCAGGCATTTCAGCATCATAAGCAATATCAAGTTCTTCATTGCCAATAATATCAATATCACACTGATAAAACTCTCTAAATCTACCCTTTTGTGGTCTTTCACCTCTATATACCTTGCTCATCTGGTATCTCTTAAATGGGAAAGTAAGCTGTCCAGAATGTTGTGCAACATATCTTGCAAGAGGTACAGTAAGGTCAAATCTTAAAGCAAGGTCATTGTCACCTTTGTTAAATCTGTAAATCTGCTTTTCAGTTTCACCACCAGCCTTAGCCAAAAGAACTTCTGAAAGCTCAATAACAGGTGTATCAAGAGGTAAAAAGCCAAAACTTTCATAAACCTCTCTTATAGTGTCATAAATTTTGTTAAATAAAATCTGGTCCTCTGGAAGAAGTTCCATAAAACCAGTTAATATTCTAGGTTTTACCTTATCCTTTGCCATAGTTATCTCCTTTTTAAATCAATGAAATGTTCTTTTTTCTTTCAAGCATTTCATCAATTCTTGTTATATAGTCATCAACGCTTTTAACATTGAATATTCTTTCTATTTGATTAGTTTTAGTATTTACAAGTTTAGTTGAGCCACCAGCACCAAGAGCAAGTATACTCTGCTTTTCTTCCATAATAGCTACATTGTAAATACATTGACAGTTAGGCTTACAATAGCCTACATTTTCAAAATTACCTACCATATTTTTCTGTCTATACATATAGTAAGGGGACATACCCATTTTTTCAGTATACTGTCTTGATATACCAATAAGTTTATCCATTTTAGCAGCATCTGTCATTTCATATTTATCAAGAGTTTCCTTCAATCTTGATGCCCTCTTAACAGCCAAAGTATGTACAGTAATACTTTCAGGAGATAACTTTAAAAGCCCCTCCATAGTATTAGCAACCTCTTTTTCACCCTCGTTAGGCAGACCAAGTATAATATCTGTGTTTATATGCTTATGGCCAACCTTTCTAGCCATTTCAAAAGCATTTAAAAACATTTCAACACTATGTTCTCTGCCTATAAGTTTCAAAGTTTCATTATTTAATGTTTGAGGATTTATAGAAATTCTTGAAACATTATGTTCCTTTAATATCCTAAGTTTATCCTCAGTTATAGTATCAGGTCTGCCTGCCTCAACAGTAAACTCCATAGGAATTTTAAAGCATTTTTCAACATTAGTCAATAGTTTATCTAACTGTTTTTCATTTAATGATGTAGGAGTTCCTCCACCAATGTAAAGACTTTCAAGTTCAACATTATCAAGATACCTTTTTGAAAACTCCATTTCCTTAATAAGAGCATCAATATAAGCATCAACCTTAGCAGAATACTGCTTTAAGGGATAAGATGTAAATGAACAATATAGGCATCTAGTTGGGCAAAATGGAATACCAATATACAAGCCAGCCTTACCAATGCCACCTTCAACTATTTTCTTTTCTTCTTCAGCAACCTTTATCATAAGGTTAAGTTTTTCATCACTTACTAAATACTTATCCTTAAATGTATGTCTAATTTCATCAGTTGTTTTGCCCTCGTTCCAAGCCTCAGACACCAACTTTGCAGGTCTAACACCAGTAAGAATACCCCAAGGAAGTGGAATGTTTAAAATAGAATTTATAGCCTTTGCAATTGAAAGACCTATAACCCTTTTAATTTCTCTTTGGCTATCATTTTCAGCAATAGCCTCTGATTTAGCCTTAAGCTCACCATTGTAATAAACCTCACTGTAGGCAGTATTACCATTTAAAGAGCTTAAAACAGTTATTCCATCTAAAGTATTATCTGTCTGTATATATTTGTCATTTGGATAAAACATCATAAGTACGGACACAACATCATCAATATAGTTGTGCCCATTTAAAACATAATTCATAAAAAACTCCATATAAACATTTGCAATTTAATTTACAAAAGCATTATTTTCCATTTCATATCCAATACTTGTTTGCTGACCGTGACCAGTATAAACAACTGTGTCATAAGGTAACAAAAATAGCTTAGTTCTTATACTTTCAACTATAGCATTACTATCTCCACCAGGGAAATCTGTTCTGCCTACACTCATTAAGAAAAGTGTGTCGCCAGAGAATAAAACGCCTTCTTTTTCAAAATAAAAACAACCGCCACCAGGAGTATGCCCTGGAGTAGATATAACCTTAAATGATAAACTACCAAAAGTGACTTCCTCACCATCATTAAAAACTCTGTCATAAGGAACAGTAAAAGCCTTTCCAAACATTTTAGAAAGATTATAAACTGCCGACTCTGCCACAACTTCTTCTCCTTGACATATACAAATAGGAGCATTAGTATGTTTTTTAATTTCCTCTGCTGCACCAGAATGGTCAAAGTGACAATGAGTTAAACAAATAGCCTTAACATTAAACCCCTGTTGGTCAATTATACCACAAAGCTTGTCAGCCATAGCACCAGGGTCAATAATAACGGTTTCCTTTGTTTCTTCATCAATAACAAAATAACAATTTTCGCCCATATCAGGGGAAACAAACAATTTTAATCGCATTATACCTAATTCTCCTTTAGTTTATTAAGGCTATACAAACATATATCAGTTTAATTATTAACCCTATTAAAACAGCTTATCACTATCTAGCAATATAGTTATTGGTCCATCATTTAAAAGCTCTACTTTCATATCAGCTTGAAAAATGCCACTTTGAACATTGTCATAATTAGCCTTAGCATATTCTACAAAAGCATTAAAACTTTCTCTAGCCTCATCAGGCTTAGCTCCCATAGCAAAGCTAGGTCTATTGCCTTTTCTTGCATCAGCATAAATAGTAAAGTTTGGCACAAGCAAAAGACCATAGCCCAAATCAGATATTGACAAATTCATTTTATCATCGCTATCTTCAAAAATTCTTATATTCTTAAGTTTGTTAAACATCCATTCAAAAGTCTTTTGGTTATCACCAGTATTCATACCAACAAGAGCCATAATACCCTTATCAATTTTACCAACAATTTCACCATCAACCTTTACAGATGCGTAAGCCACTCTCTGCAAAACTACTCTCATTATGAATTCACTCTCTCAATATCATCTACGCCACTTATATTCATTATCTTTTTACAAAGAATTTCAAGCTGTTCTGTACCACTTATTTTTAGAGATAAATCAACTACAGCAGTACCATTTTTAAGACTTCTACCATTAACATTAATAACAGAAAGACCTTCATCAATAACAACCTTTAATATGTCAAGTGTAAGTCCATCTCTATCATCAGCAAATATTCTAATATCTGCCTTAAACTTGCCACCACCGCTAGCTCTGTCAATAGTCCACTCAGCTTCAAGAAGTCTAGCTCTTTCTTCTTCACTCAAGTTAATAATATTTATACAATCTGTTCTGTGTATTGAAACACCTCTACCTCTTGTAACAAAACCAACAATTTCATCACCAGGTACAGGAGAACAACACTTAGAAAATCTAACCTCTATATCACCTACACCGTGAACATAAATACCACTTTTACTCTTTCTCTTTTGTACAGCCTGCTGTGCAGCTGTTTCACTTTCAATATGAGCCTTAATAGCTTCTTCCTGCTCTCTCAAAAGTTCTTGAGCAGTTTTATTACGCTTAACCTCAGCCTGATATTCTTCATTAAGTTTATTAATAACCTGACCTTCTTTAAGTCCACCGTGACCAACGGCAGCACAAACAGACTCCCAATCTTTAAAGCTATATCTTTCTTGAACAGCAGTCATAGCCTTAGGGAAAAGAAGGTCTGAAATATTGTAGCCTTTTCTCTTAGCCTCTTTTTCAAGAAGTTCTTTACCTCTTACAATATTTTCTTCCTTATTAATTTTCTTATACCATTGATTTATTTTAGACTTAGCCTGACTTGTTTTAACAAATTTAAGCCAATCTCTACTAGGTCCTCTTGAATTTTGAGAAGTAACAATTTCAACTCTATCACCATTTTTAATAACATAGTCAAAATTTACTATTCTATTGTTTACTCTTGCACCTACCATAGTATTACCTACAGCAGAGTGAATTGCATAAGCAAAGTCAACAGGAGTAGAACCCTCTGTAAGAGAAATAACCTCACCACTAGGGCTAAAACAGAATACATTTTCACTAAAAGCATCAAGGTCAGTCTTAATAGTATCCATAAACTCGTGGTTATCAGACATATCCTTTTGCCATTCCAAAATTTGTCTTAACCAAGAAAGTTTAGCATCTTCTGCATTGTCCTCAACACCTTCAGTAATACCTTTTTTATACTTCCAGTGAGCAGCAATACCATACTCAGCAGTTCTGTGCATTTCGTATGTTCTTATCTGTATTTCAAATATCATACCATCAGGGCCAATTAATGTATTATGAAGTGACTGATACATATTAGCCTTAGGCATAGCAATATAGTCCTTAAATCTATTAGGCATAGGAGTGTAAGCCTCGTGAACAACACCTAAAACGCCATAACAGTCCTTAACACTATCTACAAGAACTCTAACTGCAAAAAGGTCGAAAATTTGGTCAAGGCTCTTATTTTTAGTGTGCATTTTTTTATAAATACTGAAAAAATGCTTAGGTCTGCCATAAACAGTACAATTTTGAATACCAGCCTCTTTACACTTTTCTCTTATTTCTTCTACAATCTTGTTTACAAAGTCTTCTCTTTCTGACTGTTTTCTATTAATTTTATCAACAAGGTCATAATAAGCCTCTGGCTCTAAGTATCTAAGGCATAAATCCTCAAGCTCTGTCTTAATCTTAGATATACCAAGTCTATCAGCTAATGGTGCATAAATATCCAATGTTTCCTGTGCTTTTTCCTTTTGCTTTTCAGGACGCATATATTTAAGAGTTCTCATATTATGAAGTCTATCTGCAACTTTAATAAGTATAACTCTAATATCCTTAGCCATAGAAAGGAACATTTTTCTATAATTTTCAGCCTGCATTTCTTCTTTAGAAGAATACTCAATGTTAGAAAGTTTTGTAACACCATCTACAAGGAGAGCAACATCTGGGTTAAACATTTCAGATATTTCATCTAAAGTGTAATGAGTATCTTCAACAACATCGTGTAAAAGACCTGCTGTAATACTTTCCAAATCAAGTTCAAGTTCTGCAAGAATTTTAGCAACACAAAGAGGGTGAATAATATACGGTTCACCAGATTTTCTCTTTTGCTCTCCGTGAGCCTCACGAGCCAGTTTATATGCCCTTTCTACAAGAGATAAATCCTTAGAAGGATGGTATCTCCTTATTTCAGCCATAAGCTCATCGTATAACTGTTCCACCTGTTTAGTATCATCAATATGACTCATAAACTCACCTCTTTGCTATAATTCATCAAATAAATTTAATTATAAACCTATTTACACCATTTTTCAAGATATTTTGTAAATTACTGCATATATTATGCTAATTATTATCACAAATTTATATTTAGTTAGGATAAACCATATTTTCCTCTTTAATATCCTTTAAAACTTCATTATAAAATTTAGCACATTCCCACTTAGCAAATGTAAGATTGTGGTCTAAATAATTACCACACTCCTTAGATGTAGTAGCTGGAATTTTGCCTTCAAAATCCATAACATATTTAACAGAGTTAGTAATAGGCTCAAGAACATCCTTAGGCTCTAAATCCCCCTTAAATATAATATACATACCAGTTCTGCAACCCATAGGACCTACATATATTATACTGTCAGCCCAATTCTTGTCCTCTCTTAAATAAACAGCCATTAAATGCTCCAAAGTATGAATAGCAGCAATATCCATACAAGGCTCAATGTTAGGTCTTTTAAATCTAACATCAAAGGTAGTTACAGTTTCGTTACCTACCTTATCTTTACGAGAAACATAAATACCTCTTAACAATTTATCGTGGTCTATAGTAAAACTTGCAACCTTCATTATAAAATCTCCTTTTTATCAATATTTTTATTAATTATATTTTATTACAAATCACCTTAAATTACAAGAGGGCATAAAAATAATAGCATTATATGTTTTTATTGCATAATAAATTTATCAAAGGGTCTTTAAAAGCCTTATTTTGTTATATATTTAACACAATAAGGCACAATATTTCACTTGTATTTTTATGAAAAATATTGTATTATTAAGGTATAGTAAATTAAAAGAAATTGTAAACAGCAATATTTTTTTGTCTAAAATCAAAAAATTTGCTTTTACAGTTCTTATACTAAGTAAGGAGGAAACAGATTATGAATCTTAAAACCTTTAAGATTGGTGGTATCCATCCACCTGAGGGCAAAGAGGCAACTGAGAAAAAGCCTATAGAAATAATTATGCCCAAAGAAGGTGCACTCATGGTTTATCCTATGAGTCAGCATATTGGTGCTCCAGCCTCCCCTATTGTTAAAAAGGGTGACAGAGTTTTACTTGGTCAAAAAATAGCTGAAGCTGAAGCATTTATGTGTTCACCTATCCACGCATCTGTATCTGGTACAGTTAAGGATATTAAGCCTATGCTTACTCCTAGTGGTGCTATGGTACAGTCTATTATTGTGGAAAACGATGGTCTTTTTGAAGAAGACCCATCTCTCGGTCAAAACAAGGACTGGGAAAATCTTTCAAGAGAGGAAATCTTGGATAAAATCAAAAACGCCGGTATAGTTGGTCTTGGTGGTGCAGGTTTCCCAACTCACATCAAGTTAAATCCACCGGCAACAGACAAGATTGATTCAATCATTGTCAATGCTGCAGAGTGTGAGCCATATCTTACAACTGACCACAGAATAATGCTTGAAAAAACAGACAGGCTTGTTAAGGGTCTTGCAATTATGCTTACACTTCACCCTGGTGCAAAGGGTTACATCGCTATTGAAAACAATAAGCCAGATGCTATTAAGGCAGTTAGTGCAGCCTGTCAGGCTTATGATAACATTAGTGTTATTGCCCTTTTAACTAAGTACCCTCAGGGTTCTGAAAAACAGCTCATTTATGCTGTAACAGGTAGAGAGGTTAAGTCAGGCAAGCTTCCTGCATCAGAAGGCTGTATAGTAGATAATGTTGATACTGTACTTGCTATTGAAAGAGCTTGTGCACAGGATAGACCTCTTATGAGAAGAGTTGTAACATTTACAGGTGATGCTGTAAATAACCCAGGCAACTATCAGGTTAGAATCGGTATGAATATGAACGATTTTATTGAGCAGATAGGTGGCTTTAAGGAAGAACCAGGCAAGATTATTGCTGGTGGTCCTATGATGGGTAAGGCTATATTCTCAACAGATGTTCCTTTTGTAAAGACATCATCAGCTCTTTTATGCTTGACTAAAAAGTCAGCAGAGCTTCCACCAGAGTCAAACTGTATTAGATGTGGTAAATGTGTAGGTGCCTGTCCAATGGGTCTTATGCCTTTAACTCTTAATCAAGATGCTCTTGCTGGTGATATGGCAGCATTTGAAGCTCACAACGGTCTTGACTGTATTATGTGTGGTTCTTGTTCATTTGTCTGTCCAGCTAAAAGACATTTGGCTCAAACAATTATAGCATTCAGAGGCGAAGTAATGGCTTCTAAGAGAAAGAAATAAGGAGTGTGTTTTAATATGAACAGTAATTTAATGGTTTCATCATCACCTCATATTCGCTCAAAAGAAACCGTTTCAAGCGTTATGAGAGATGTAATTATTGCTCTTGTGCCAGCAGGCATAATGGGTATCGTATTTTTCGGTGTATCTGCTGCCATTATTATTGCAGTATCAATTATTGCAGCTATGGTATGGGAAACACTTTATAACAAAATAGCTAAGAAGTCTAACACAGTTAAGGACTACTCAGCAATTATTACAGGACTTTTACTTGCATTTAATATGCCAGCTTTATCATTAAGCGAGCATCCTATTTCAATATTTGTTCTTCCAATTATTGGTACAGGTGTTGCCATTGTTGTTGCAAAGCAATTATTCGGTGGCTTAGGTCAAAACTTTATTAACCCAGCTTTAGCTGGTAGAGCTTTCCTTGTAGCATCTTACCCAACATTAATGACAGGTTCTGCTTTCAAACCAACTCAGTTCCTTGGCATTGATGCTGCATCTTATGCTACACCACTTGCATCAATGAAGGAAGGCGGTGCTTATGGTGCTGACTTAATTCAGGGTCTTATTGGTAACACAGGTGGTACTATTGGTGAAACTTGTGCTATCGCTCTTATTTTAGGCGGTATTTACCTTATTGCAAGAAAGGTTATTTCTTGGAGAATTCCAGTTTTATACATCGCTACAGTTTTAGTATTTACATACATTCTTAAATTCTGTGGTGTAGAAGGTGCTGCAAACAGAGATTTTACAGAACTTTTCTATGGTGGTCTTATGTTAGGTGCTTTCTTTATGGCAACTGACTACGCATCTTCACCAGTTACTCCTACAGGTCAGCTCATTATGGGCTTTGGCTGTGGTTTTATAACAGTGCTTATTAGAGTATTCGGTGGTTATCCTGAAGGTGTATCTTACTCTATCTTACTTATGAACCTTTGCGTTCCTCTTATTGATAGATGGACTTCACCTAAGAAGTTTGGATATGTTAAGCCTGTTAAAGTTAAGGAGGTGAAGTAATATGTCAAAGATAATTAAGCCAGCTGCAGTTCTTCTTATTATCTGTATTATTGCTGCAGGTCTTTTAGGCTATGTTAATGCTATTACTTTAAAGCCCATTGCAGACCAGGACGCAAAAGCTAAGACAGAAAGTATGACAGCTGTTTTACCAGATGCTGCAAGCTTTGGAGATGAAAAAGAAGTAAATGAAGGCGATATTACTTCTGTAACACCAGCCCTTGACGAAAGTGGCAACGAAATCGGTTATGCTGTAGCTATTACAACAAAGGGTTTCTCTGCAGGTCTTAAGTTAATGTATGGTATTGATACAAACGGTGCTATTACAGGTCTTTCTGTAGTAGATTGTTCAAACGAAACACCAGGTCTTGGTGCTAATGCAAAAAATGAAAGTTTCTATGGTCAGTTTACTGGCAAAAGCGGTGAAGTAAAGGTATCTAAAGACGGTGGCGAAATTGAAGCCCTTACTGGTGCAACAATTACTTCAAGAGCTGTTGCTAATGCTGCAACAGAAGCTATACAGTATGTGACAGAAAATTATTTGGAAGGAGGGGCTAATTAATGAATCCAATTAAAATAATTAAAAATGGTATAATTGATGAAAACCCTACTTTTGTACAGGTTATAGGTATGTGTCCTACACTTGCTGTTACTTCATCAGCTACTAACGGTGTAGGTATGGGTCTTTCCACAACAGCCGTACTTATATGCTCAAACTTTGTTATTTCTTTAATTAGAAAGATAATTCCAGATTCAGTAAGAATTCCTTGCTATATCGTAGTTATTGCATCTTTCGTTACAATTGTTCAGATGCTTTTAAAGGGTTTTGTGCCATCACTTAACGCAAGTCTTGGTGTGTACATTCCTCTTATTGTTGTAAACTGTCTTATCCTTGCTAGAGCTGAGGCTTATGCTGGTAAGAACGGTCCTATTGCATCATTATTTGATGGTGTTGGTATGGGTTTAGGCTTCACACTTGCACTTACTATTCTTGGTGCAGTTAGAGAGTTACTTGGTAACGGTAGTGTATTTGGTCTTACTCTTTTACCAGAAACTTGCAAAACATTACTTATGATTTTACCACCAGGAGCATTCTTTACACTTGCATTCCTTATGGTATTAGTTAATTTAGTAAAAAATAGAAAGTAGGAGGTGGATAGCTAATGGATTTATTTATAACATTAATGGCGGCTATTTTCGTCAATAACTTTATATTCTGTAAGTTCTTAGGTATCTGTCCATTCCTTGGTGTATCTAAGAAAGTAGAAACAGCAGCAGGTATGGGCGTTGCAGTTATCTTCGTTATTGCCCTTGCATCAGCTGCAACTTGGCTTGTGTATAATTTTGTACTCGTTCCTTTGAACCTTTCATATTTATACAATATTGCCTTTATTTTAATTATTGCATCTTTAGTTCAGTTTGTAGAAATGTTTATTAAGAAGAGTTCACCATCTCTTTATCAGGCACTTGGTGTTTATCTTCCTCTTATCACAACAAACTGTGCTGTACTTGGTGTTACAGTAACAAATATGGAAAGCAACTATGGTTTTATTAAGTCTTTAGTAAATGGTGTAGGTGCAGCAGTAGGTTTTGCTCTTGCAATTATACTCTTTGCAGGTGTTAGAGAAAGACTTGAAAGATGTCCTATTCCAAAGGCATTCCAGGGCTTCCCAATTACACTTATAACTGCCGGTCTTATGTCTATGGCCTTTTTAGGCTTCTCAGGTATGCTTTAATAAGGAGGGTTTAAAAATGGATATTAATGCAATTTTATTTCCCGTACTTGTTTTAGGCTGTATGGGTGTGATTTTTGGTGCAGTTCTTGGTTTTGCATCTATTATTTTCAAGGTTGAGCAGGACCCAAAAGTTCCTCTTGTTAGAGAATGTCTTCCTGGTGCTAACTGTGGTGGCTGTGGATTTGCTGGTTGTGATGCCTTAGCTGAAGCTATTGCTAAGGGTAATGCTCCTGTAAATGCTTGTCCTGTTGGTGGTGCTGCTGTTGCTGAAAAGGTTGCTGCTGTTATGGGTGTTGAAGCTGGTTCAGCAGAGAAGATGACAGCCTTTGTTAAATGTCAAGGTGATTGTGACAAGGCTAAGTCAAAGTTTGAATACTATGGTCAAGATGATTGTAGATTTGAAGCATCTATTTCTGGTGGTCACAAAGCCTGTTCTCACGGTTGTTTAGGTGACGGTAGCTGTGTTGCAGCTTGTGCCTTTGATGCAATTCATATTGTAAACGGTGTAGCTGTTGTTGATAAGGAAAAATGTGTAGCTTGTGGTGCTTGTACTAAGGTATGTCCAAAGCACTTAATTGACCTTGTTCCTTACGCTAAGAGAGTAAGAGTTATGTGTAACTCTCTCGACCAGGCAGCAGTTGCTATGAAGGCTTGTACAACAGCTTGTATTGGTTGTGGCAAGTGTGCTAAGGGTTGTCCAGTTGAAGCAATTGAAATGACAACAATTGGCAATTTAGTACCACCTGCTAAGATTGCTAAAATTGATTATAGCAAGTGTGTACAGTGTGGCAAGTGTGTTAGCGAGTGTCCAAGAGGTGCTATTGTTAAACTTGACGCATAAAAATAAATATACTTTATTTTGCCCCATTAAAAATGGGGCTTTTTTATACCCAAAATCAACATATCTTATATAGTCACCAATAATATTATTCTGTAATTTTATGTTTTTATATAGTTTTAATATAACTTATAATTTTAATTGTTAATATTGTATAAAAATTACTTTTATTTTCATTGATTATATGTTATACTATTATATGAATTAATGATAAGTTTATAACAAGCTTACAGAAAGGAGTCATAATATGAAAAGAAAAATTATTTGTGCTTTCTTAGCCTTAACAATGGCTATGTCATCATTTGGTGTGACGAGTTTTGCCCGTTATACAAGTGATACTAATACTTATGAATATAAGTCAACTACTGATTTGGAGGCAACTATTGATAACGAAAAGGTTGTTATTACTTGGCCAGCAGTAGATACTACAGGCAAAATTATTAATGCCAATCCTTTAAAAGCTGACGGTCAAAGTTCATCAACTGGTAATCCAACAGCCGGTTGGACTAATCCAACTCAAGGTATGATTATTCAATATGACGGTTGGCTTCCAGACGGCACTCACAATTCAGTTAAAAACGATAACAAGACTAATCACAATGTTTTATACGGTTTAACTGACAAAAAAACTGATTATCCTGTAGCTGTACTTGACCCTAAGGATAATAGCTTTGTTAAAAATGCCTATGTAGATACAACTGTTGTAGCAACAAGTTTTGCTACAGCTTATGAGGTTCAGTATTCTGAGGACGGAATTAATTGGAAGCAGGACCACATTGCATCTTCATTTAATCACGGCAAAAAATTAACTAGAATTAATGCTGATGGTACATATTCTAACGATAAGAAAAACACATTTTTCTTAGAGGACCAAATTACAGAGGCTTTAACAGCAAGTCTTAAGCCTGAAACTAAATATTTCATTAGAGTAAATGCTTATGATGCTTCAAATTCTGCATCATTATCAACACCATACAAGACTTTTGAAACTACTATTACAACACCAAAGGCAAAGGAGCTTACACCTGCTTTCCCAACAGTTGAAGGTAGTGGTATCTATTCTCAGGGTGGTCGTGGTTCAGCAACTCAAAAGGCTGATGTTTATGTTGTAACTAATCTTACAGACTCTGTATCTAATCCTGAACCTGGCTCTTTAAGATATGGTCTTGAAAGAAGAGATAGAACAGACGGCAATAAAAACTATCCAAGAATTATTACTTTTGCTGTAGACGGTGTTATTAATGTTGACCCTACTGCATCTAAGAGCCAGAGAAGATTAAACATAAATAGTAATACTACTATTTTAGGTCAAACTGCTCCTGGTGAAGGTATTACAGTTTATGGTTCTTCAATTAAATTTAATGGTGAAAACATTATTTCAAGATACCTTCGTTTCCGTTTAGGCGAAGGCTATGACCAAGATGTTGCAACTGCAACTGGTTCTAATATTGTTGTTGACCATTGTACATTTAGCTGGGGTGTTGACGAATGTTTTACTGCTAAAGAAATAATTAATTCTAGTATTCAGTACAACATTATTGCATCAAGTATGTCTTTCCCTAACAAGACTGGTGTAAACAACACTGACCCAGAAATTGCATCTGGCGAAAGTGAAGCTAAGCACGGTATGGGTTCTATTCTTAATGGTTCTGATGTATCTTATACTCACAACCTTTGGGCTAACCACGGTACAAGAAATCCTAGATTTGAAGGTGGCTTTACATACAACGGCGTATCCTATGGCAACAAAATTGACTTTGCTAACAATGTAATTTACAACTGGGGTCACAATTCTGGCTACGGTGGTGAAAGAGGCAAAGGCAACACAAATATTGTAGGTAATTACTACAAGCCTGGTCCTAATACTTTAGAAAAGGCTTATACAAGAATATTTGATATTGACGGTAGCACAAGTAAATATTTCTTTAAAGACAATGTTATGACATCAAGTGATGAAGTTACAGCAAATAATAAACTTGGTTTCTATGATGTAACTGATTCAGCCGTTCTTTCAACACCTGTTGAACTTACTAATCCTTATACTGCAACTTCAGCAAATGATGCTTATTCTAAGGTTATTGACTCTGTTGGTGCAAGCTATAAGAGAGATGCACAAGATGCTAGACTTATTAACGAATTAAAGAATGGTACTGGTAGATTTATAAACAACGAATTTGAAGCTGGTGGTATTCTTGTTAATGACAGTGCTACAGCACCTAAGGATACTGACCTTGACGGTATTCCAGATGAATGGGAAACTAGTCACGGTTTAAATCCTAATGACAGCAGTGATGCAACAGCTATTGTAACAGATGAAACTAAGTCTTACAACGGCTATACTAATATTGAAGTTTATGCTAATGACCTTTTAGGCGAATGGAAAGAAAGCACTATTACTCTTACAACACCTGAAAATCCTGTTCCTACAATCAATAGTATTTCTGGTGATACATTAGTTAATAATAGTGATGTAAACTATACTTTAACAAAGGGACAGACTTACACAATTAATAAGAGTGTTACAAGTGCTGTTAATAGCTACAAGATTTTATTAAATGATAAGATAATAGCAGAAAATACTGATACATTTACTGTTCCTAGTGATGAAAACACTGGTATGTATTACTTAGCATTATTTGTAACAAGTGACAAGGGCGATGCAATTTCATCAGCTATACCTGTTACAGTTATTGATAGTGCTAATAACAGCAATTTAGAAGGCTTTACTTCAACAGATATTGGTGCTGTTAAGGCATCTGGTGGTGACTATTATGATTCAACATCAAATACACTTGTTTCAACTGGTGCTGGTCATATTGGTATACTTAACACAAGCTCAACACAAGCTCCTGATGCTTTCCACTTTAATTACAAAGAAATAAGTGGTAACTTTACTTTCACAGCTAAGGTTGATAACCTTGCTAAACTTGACTATATGCAGCAATCAGGTCTTATGGTTAGAAAGAGCCTTGACCCTACAAGTGAGTTCTATATGGCATCTCTTACATATATTAAGGGTGAAGATTACGAAGGCATTAAGGATATTACTGGCGACAGCATTAAGGCCAAGAACATAAGAACTATGGTAAGAACTGCTGACGGTAACTCTATAGGATATACTAACAATATGTTAGGTATACCTGTAGTAAGAGTTAATGCTGAACCTAACAAGGGTTGGGCAAGAATATCAAGAAGTGGCAATACAATTACTCTTTCAGCATCTCTTGATGGTTCTAATTGGTATACTATGGACACTTACGAAACAACATTACCAAATACTGTATATGTAGGTTTTGCTACAGATGCAGCACAGGATACAATGTCACTTGTTAAATATAATGGTACTGTATTTAGCAACATTGAACTTTCTAATGGTAATGGTGGCAAGGGTGATGCAAACTGTGATGGTAAAATTGATATAACAGATGTTCAGAGAGTATTAAACTATGTTTTATCACCTGAAACAACAAATATGACTAGTGAAGAAATTGAAAATTCTAAGGTTACTGGTAATGATAATGTAACAACTATGGATGTTGCTGAAATTCTTCAAAAGGTACTTGATAGTAGCTATCAGTTTAACACTAAGTAATATTTAATACATAAAAAAAGACCTTAAATTCTAAAATGAACCGACCTCCAAAAGTTAGTCCAAAATCTAACAAATGGAGGTCGGTTCAAAACATTTAGGGTCTTTTATTTATCACTAAAAAGGACTTCTTCAGCTATTTTAGCTGCATCTTTTATACAATCAGCACAAGGTCTTAAAACCTTACCAGTTGTTACTCCCTTTAATTCTTTACATACTACAGAGCTATTTTTATCAAGAAATTCATTAACAATTTCTCTTGAAAGTTTATAAGTTTGACCCTTACTATTAGGTGTTTCAAGATTACCTGTACTATTTACTAAACCTGCCAAAACACAAGCTCCAGAAACAGCACCACAAGTACCTTCCATACCACCCATACCAGCACCTAAAGCCTCAGTAAGTTTAAACAAAGTTTCTTCATCAAGTCCTACAAGGTCAGCATAAGTACAGGCAACTGCTTGTGCACAGTTATAACCCTTATCGTGTCTTTTTATAGTTTCCTCTACTCTAGTGTTCATTATATTCACTCCTTCAAATAACATAAAAATACAATTTTCTACATTTATAATATCACAAAATTACAAGTTTATCAATTAAGTTTGCAAACTAATCAAAAACTTATTGTAACAGTTGACATTACAACTTCACAAGAGTATAATTATTTAAATGAATAATATATAAGGAGTTTTTATATGCAAATATCAAGCCGTTTTACTATTGCTATTCATATTTTTATGTGTATAGATACTTTTGAAAAAGATTATAAAATAACTAGTGATTTTCTTGCATCTAGTATAAATGTAAACCCTGTTATAATAAGAAAAATAATTGCACAATTAAAATCTGCTAATTTAATAGAGGTTAAAAGAGGTAGCGGAGGAGCTACAAGTACAAAACCATTAAATGAAATTACTTTTCTCGACATATACAATGCTGTAGAATGTGTTGATAATGGCAAACTTTTTCACTTCCACGACAATCCAAATCCTAAATGCCCTGTTGGTAATAATATACACATTGCTTTAGATAATAAGCTAAATCAAGTTCAAACAGCACTAGAAAAAGAACTTAGTAAAATTACTTTAGCTGATGTTGCAAAGGATATGGAAAAAAGTATTGCTAATTATTCTATATAATAATATTAATGTAATAATAAAAAAGGAATTAACTAATTTTGTAACCTAGTTAATTCCTTTTTGTAATGTATTATTTATTTACATTTATTTGTATAGTCATATCATTGTAAGTAATTGTCATATTATTTTTTTCATCAATAGCCACATTTGTTGCTTCTCTATTTTTTTGATTTTTAAGCCAATAATAACCATTACTTCCTACAGATATACATTCCCATTGACCACTACTACTCTGACCTGATTGGCTATAATTTTCACTAATTTTTCCAAAATTTGATACTTCTTTGTGATATAAATTAGGTATAGTTATTGTATATTTTTTATTCCCGTTACCAGTAAACTTTATACCTTTATAAGTGTAATTAACACTTGCCTGTTTAAGATATTTATTAAAGAATACATCACTAAGCATTAAAGACTCATTTTCAACAAGTTTGCTCTTTTTTTCAGTATTAAGTAAAAATGTTTTTCTGCCACCATATTCACAATTAAGAGCCAAACCACTTGCTGTAGGCACAAAATAACCATTCCAATCACCACTAGGTGAATAGCCTGTGAAGAAATATGTATTCCCCTTTGGTGATGTAAATTTAATATAACCATAGTAATAACTATTAGCATCACCATTTGAAATTGTGTAATTAGCATTACTAATATCTATAGAAACATAATCCTTGTTTATTACATTTACAACCATACCGTCAAGGCTATATGTACCTGCTGGCTTATTAGCATAATTAGCAAGATAAGCTGGAATATTTTTATAATTATTAGTATATAAAAGCACATTTATTCTGTATCTTCTTATAGCCTTAAAATATTCATTAATTTCATTTGTAATATTAATATTCTTGTCCCAACTACTTGCATCTACAGAAGTAGGCTCATAGTTATAGTTTAAATAAATATCATTTTCAGCATCTGGACCAGAATGTTGATACTGATATACAATATACTTATCATTTTTAAGGTAGCTCTCAAAATCACTTATTTTTTTATCATACTGACTTTTTTGACTTGTTGTAGCTTTACCTGAGCTAATCATATTATCTGTAAAGCTATTAAGCTGTACAGTAAAATCACTTATTTTTAATGCTGCATTTTTAGTATGTTCAACATAAATATCATTTTGACCAGCATAAACAGAACTTAAACTAAGTACAACAAAAATAGCTAAAAAAGCTAAAAATATCTTTTTCATATAAGCACTTCCTATTCTATATAAAATCTAAAGGCTGTCACAAATAAATGCAACAGCCTATTTATTACTTAAACTTATCTGCCATAGGTGAACCCATACTCACAGCCACAGCGTGTATTTCTTCCTTACACTTAGCAAGTCTAGTTTGAGTATCAGCAACTTCACCATTTTTTTCTATATCTTCCTTAATTTCAGCAAGGCTAGTACCAGCCTCAATAAGTGAAGTGTAATCATTTTCACTTATTTCACCCTTGTCAACCTTTTGAGATGCGTCATTAAGAAGCTGAGTAAAGTTATCATTTAATTCTTGAAAATCAATTTTGCTTGTGTTTTCAACAGCTTTTGTGTTATCTTCTGGCTGTTGAGTTTCTTCCTGTGCATTATTAATAGTCAACTTATTAACTGTTGTAAATTTATCAACAACTTCGTTAGGAGCTGCACACTGTGATGCAATAACAGCAAGTGTATCCTGCATAGTATTAAGCTCATTTCTAATTTCCTTAGTATCTTCTGGACTATCTATAATTTCATCAAGTCTACTACAAAGGTTGTTATACTCATCAACTCTTTCTTGGTCTAAGTAACCCTTTGTGTAGCCATCATCAACATAATCCTTAAGTTCCTTAGCTGATTTCTTAAGCTCCTTAGCAAAATCCTTAATTTCATCACTTTTGTTGGTTTCATCTTGAGCCTGTGTTGTTGTTGTGGCTGCTTCTGTTCCCTTAGCATTATCACAACCAGTCAACAATGATGACACCATTACACCCATAGCTAAAATACCAATGAATTTTTTCATAAACCCACTCCTATTCTATAATACCTCTGATTTCACTTAAATCATTAACATTATATTTCTTCATATACTCCTCAATGCCTTCAACTGTATCAACAGTTGCTCTAGGATTAATAAAGTTAGCTGTACCAATAGATACACCAGTTGCACCAGCCATAATAAACTCAATAGCATCTTCAGCATTTGATATACCACCCATACCAATAACAGGCACATCAACAGCCTTGCAAACTTCATAAACCATTCTTACAGCAACAGGCTTAACAGCTGGACCACTCATACCACCAGTTTTTCTGAAAAGAACTGGCTGTCTTTTGTAAATATCAATCTTCATACCATTAAGAGTATTAATAAGGCTAAGAGCATCTGCACCACCACTTACAGCAGCCTTAGCAATGTCTGTAATAGATGTTACATTAGGGCTAAGTTTAACAATTAAAGGCTTATCTGCCACCTTTTTAACCTCATTAACAACCTTTTCAACCATAGTTGGGTCAGTACCAAAAGCCATACCACCCTCACTAACATTAGGGCAAGAAATATTAAGCTCAAGAAGGTCTACATCTTGACCTTGAAGTTTTGTAACAACATTTACATACTCATCAATGGCGTGACCACAAACATTAACAATAATCTTTGTGTCAAATTGTCTTAAAAATGGAATATCATTTTCAATAAAATAATCTACACCAGGGTTCTGTAAACCTACAGAATTAAGCATACCACCATAAACTTCAGCTATACGAGGTGCAGGATTACCATTCCAAGGCTTGTCAGCAACACCCTTAACAACTACAGCACCAAGTCTATTTAAGTCTACAAATTCAGAAAATTCTCTACCACTACCAAATGTACCAGATGCAGTCATAACTGGATTTTTAAGTTCAACGCCACAAATATTTACCTTAGTATTCATTACCAGCACACCTCCTTGCTGTCAAAAACAGGTCCGTCTTTACAGACTTTCTTATATGTCCAAGAATCGCCATCTTTAATCTGAACAACGCAACCTACACAAGCACCAATACCACAAGCCATTCTTTCCTCCATAGATACCTGACAAGAAATGTTGTTGTCAGCAGCATACATAGAAAGGAACTTAAGCATAATCTTAGGGCCACAAGAATAAATCATATCACCTGTAATCTTTTCTGCCTTTAAAAGGTCAACAACATTTCCCTTAAATCCAACAGAACCGTCATCAGTGGCAACATAAACTTTAGCACCAAGTTTTTCAAATTCATCAACAAGGAAAGAGCCACTTCTAAAACCAAGAACAACAATTTTTTCACCCTTAAGCTGTTTGCAAGTTTCAAGGAGAGGAGGAACACCAATACCACCACCAACTAAGATTGCCTTGCCTTCACCTAATGTATAGCCATTTCCACAAGGTCCTAAAAGTCTAATTTCATCATTAGGCTTTAACTGTGAAAATAACTTTGTACCCTTGCCTACTATCTGGAATACAAGTCTTAATGTACCCTCATTTTTATCAATTTCACAAATACTAATAGGTCTTGAAAGAAGATTAACTCCATTATCTGGATAAACTTCAACAAACTGTCCAGCTTTTGCCTCTTTTGCAATATTAGGACAGTATAATTTTAAATCACATATTATGTCAGTTATAAAATCAATTGACTTGACTTTAGCCATTTCTATTGTTTTCATAGTAATTTCTCCTTCGTCTATTCTGTTTACTTTACAAGCATCTATATTAATTTTACAACATATTTTAGGTATTTACAAGAGGGGAATTATATATTATATACAATAAATATAAACATTTTTAAGGGCTATGGATTTTAACCATTTATAAAAATTATGGGAGGATAAAATCCTCCCATAAGCTCGTAAAAAAACTAAAAATTTTGCAATTAATAAAAATGTTATTACAAAAACTTAAAGCGTCGCAGACTTTAATCCGCAGGTTTGAAACCCCGAAGAATACGGGGCTTGCTTTGCGTAGCAAAGTTGCTTGATGGAATTTACTTTCACCGAGGCTGGTCGCTTCATAGGTGGGTACATAGTACCCTTACTGCAAGAAATGCGTGGATTTCTTGCAAGGCTGTCGACTTTATCGACAGCTAGAATAATATTATTATTTAATTATACATAAGCCCCATATACATATTGCCACAGTTAAATTCACAATGTTTTTTCATCATACCAACGGGAGAACTATTGCCTATTTCAGTTACTTCAACAGCATCTACTTTAAGGAATTTGCAAATAGAATTAAGCAAAATTTCCTTGTCATTATCATTAAGATACATTAATTCTTCAACCTTATCAGAAACAATAGCATAAGCATTATTATAACAAAATACCTTACCACCAAGAGCCTTATACATATTTAATTGTGTCTGCCAATAGGCATCACTTCTTACAATATCACCATTATAAATTCGAGAAAGTATTTTAACATCATTACACTCATTTATTTCATCAACTTTATCAAATGCTTTATAGGTATATTTATTAGCAAAAAAGCAAGTTTCATAGCCTAATTTGCCATAAAAATCATATAAAGGCTTATTAGCCGGTATGAGAATTGAGGCTATAACACCATTTTCAACATCAATTTCAAATGACTTATTAAGAAGTTTACTCATTAAGCCCTGCTTTCTATATTTGGGATTTGTAGCAGCACCATATATATATGTGACTTTGCCAATATTTTTTAATTCATAAGGCATCATTTGAGCCATAGAAACAACTTTATTATCCTTAATCAAAACAAGAGTGTTATTAAAATCAAAAATATTTTCAAAAAAATACCCATTAAAATCTGGTTCTTCTGGAAAAGCAATATTCCAAAGTTCTTTAATGCTAGGTATATCCTCTTTATTTGCAAATCTTATCATTTTAACCTGCCTATATAATTAAGTGTAGTAAATTCAGGATAATAAGACTCCTTAGCCTTTCTCAATCCCTCAATACCTAAATCTTCTTCCCTATCTACATATTTAACATCTTTACAACTGTTTAAAACAAATTGCTGATTTATAACCTGATATGCACCATTTATATTATGGTCAGCCTTTTCAATATGCACAATCATAGTATCATCAAATGATTTAGAGCCTAAAGTTACAGCAATAATTTTGCCATCAAGTCTTAAAATACCACCAACAATTCCTAACTCTTTATAGTTTTTAAGTGCAATAGATGCAGCACAAAGCTCACCTAAAAATTGATTATCAAAATCACACCACTCTACTTGATAACTAAAAAATTCTCTTATATTATCATCATTAAGTTCTTCATAAGACCATCTTCCGTCATATTCCTTATAAAATTTATTAGTATGATTTTTCTTTTTATGAAGTTTTTTACCTGATAAAGTAGCAAGTTTTTCTGCCAAATAAACATAATCTGCATTATCTCTATTTTCTTCAAAATCAAATTTATTAGGAAAATATTTTTCAAGTTTTTCCTTTTGCTCCTTGTATATTGAAACAAATATCCAAGGCTCATTTTGTTTTTTAACAAAATCTAAAAGTACATTAACTGCTTCAACAAAATCTCCATCACCCTCTGGCACAGTGTAGCAACGAACTCCATTATCACCATTACTTCTTAAATAAATAAAGTCATTGTACACAACAAATTGAGTATTATAATCTTTACCCCATATAAATAAATCAGTAAAACAATACTCACATAAAAAGTGATTTTCTCTTTTATAATATTTTTCAATAAGTGCTTTGTCTGTAATTTCTATTGGTTTAAATTCCAACATATATATTCCTTCATTCCTCTGTTTAGTTTTTTACATATATATTTTACACCATTTTGTCAAGTTGGTCAATTTCATCAATTATTTGATTAATTCCTGTCAACCAAAACTCCTTACTATACAAATCAATGCCGGCAATTTTTGCTACATCACTTAATGGCATTGTACTTGATGCAGACAAGAATTTATCATAAAGAGGTAAAAAGTCTTTGCCCATTTTTTTATAAAGACTATAAAGACATTTTGAAAGTAATGCACCAAAGGCATAAGGGAAGTTGTAATAATTAAATTCACCATCATAATAATGTGGCTTGCAAACCCACATATATTTATGCAAATATTTTTCATTAAGTCCTTTTCCATAAGCAGTTTTTTGAGCAGATAACATTAAGTTATTTAATTCATCAACTGAAAGAGTTCCATTTTTTCTATGTTCAAAAACAGAGTCCTCAAACAAAAATCTTGAATAAATATCAACAATACACTGTGTTAAACCCATAATATCATTTTCAAGAATATTTATTTTTTCATTTTCACTAGCTGACTTTAAGGCTTCGTTCACAACAATACTTTCACAAAAAGTAGATGCTGTTTCTGCAATAGGCATAGGATAAAAACTATTTATTTCACTTAAATGAAAAAGTCTTGTATTATGAAAAGCGTGACCTAATTCGTGAGCCATAGTTATAACATCATCAAAAGCTCCTCCAAAGTTTAAAAGTATTCTACTTTCGCCAATTGAATGTATAGTTTCGCAATAAGCTCCTCCCACTTTACCCTTTTTTGGCATAATATCAAGCCAACGATTTTCAAAAGCAGATTTAGCAAAGTTGCCTAAATCCTCACTAAAACCATAAAAACACTTTAATACAAATTCTTTTGCTTCATCAACAGTATACTCCTTATGACTATTAACAACTGGTGCAAAAAGGTCATAAAAAGGAAGTGTACCTTTTTTACCTAAAGCTCTAGCTTTAATAATAAAATAATTTTGTAATTTATCAAGGCTTTCTTTAACAGCACCAAACATAGACTCTAAAATATCACTATCTATTCTTGATTCAATTAATGTCATATCAAGAGGTGACTTATAACCTCTCATATTAGAAAGAGTAATTACTTCTCCCTTTATACCATTCATACAAAATGCTACAGGCTGTTCAATTTTGCTATAAGCCTTTAATTCTGCCTCATAAGCTGATTTTCTAACCTCTTGTGATTTGTCATAAGCTAAATTTCTAACTTGTGATAAAGGTATTTCTTCATTGTTGTATTCAACCATTAATGTTGATGATAATTGGTTCCACTGTTTTTCCCACAAAAGTGAACCTGTATTTTTCATTTTAGAAATAACAGCTTCTTCGGCAGAACTAAGAGTGTGACTACCTTTAGCCTTAACAGTCCTTAAATAAAAGCTATGTTCCTTTAACAAAGGACTATTATCTATTAATTGCTCTAAATCACTTATATTCTTAACAAAATCAACAATAGCTGTATTTTGATATGATGTTTCAGAGTCAATACTTTCAAGGACATCTATTGCTTTACCAATTTCACTATTAGTTGTATCTGTAGTTTGTGCTAAATTAGCATACATTATAAGTTTATCATAAGACATAACATTGTTTTTTAATTCAATGTATTTTTCAAGTTTATGTTGTGCATTATCTGTTGTAGCCAAATTGACTTTACACCAATTATTAAAGTCATCAACAGCCTTTTTGTATTTTTCAGTATCAGCTTTAAACTCTGTTGAATTGACACCTTTATATATATTATCTAAATTCCAGTCAGTATCCATTATTATTCCTCCATTTCACTATTTATATTAATTCTCTCTACAAAAGATTTTACTACAATTATGGTTTTTATACTAGCATTATTTTTAATTATGGTTTATAATAAAGATAAGGTATTATTTTTAAAGAGAAGGGATGTGCTATTTATGCTTACAACATTAAATATGCTCGAAATGCAACTAATAATTACAGCCTCACACGGTGACCCTCATACAGTCCTTGGTATGCACGAGATGACTATTGACGGCAAGGCTTGTGTTGTTGTTAGAGCATTTGTACCTCAAGCAAAATCTATTACTGTTATAGATGATAAAAAGCCAGACAAAACATTTAAAATGGAAAAAATACATATGGACGGATTTTTTGAATGTGTTATTAAATCCAGAAAAAAATGGTTTAAATATCAGCTTGAGATTGAGGATTATGAAGGTCATAGCTGGACAACTTATGACCCATATTCATTTGCTCCAGGCATAGGAGAACAGGATATTTACCTTTTTAATCAAGGTACTCACTACGAAATTTATAACAAATTAGGTGCAAACCCTACTGTTATTGACGGTGTTAAGGGTGTATTATTTGGTGTATGGGCTCCTAATGCTAAAAGAGTTAGTGTAATTGGTGAATTTAATAACTGGGACGGCAGAAGAAATGCTATGCGTCTTTTAGGTAGTTCCGGTATATGGGAAATATTTATACCAGGACTTCAAAACTGCGATAAATATAAATTTGAAATAAAGACTGCAAGTGGCGAATTAATACAAAAATCTGACCCTTATGGCAAATTTGCCGAGCTTAGACCTAGTACAACATCACTTGTATATGACATTAACAATTATAAGTGGAAAGATAGCAAGTGGTACAAGCACCTTGATAACACAGATAAATATAATTCACCTATGAATATTTATGAAGTACATTTAGGTTCTTGGAAAAGAGTTGAAAGCGAAGAAAATAGATTTTTAAGCTATTTAGAACTTGCTAATGAACTTATACCTTATGTAAAGGAAATGGGTTATACTCACATTGAAATTTTACCTATTGAGGAACACCCTTTTGACGGTAGCTGGGGATACCAAGTTACTGGATATTATGCTCCAACAAGCCGTTATGGCAATCCTGATGAATTTATGACATTTGTTGATAAGTGTCATCAGGCTGGTATAGGTGTTATTCTTGACTGGGTACCTGCACATTTTCCAAAAGATGCTCACGGTCTTGCTAAATTTGACGGTACAGCTCTTTATGAACATCAAGACCCTAAGCAGGGCGAACACCCAGAGTGGGGAACTCTTATATTTAACTATGGAAGAAACGAAGTTAAAAACTTCCTTATTGCTAATGCCCTTTATTGGATTGAAAAGTTCCATATTGATGGCTTGAGAGTTGATGCTGTTGCTTCTATGCTCTATCTTGACTATTGCAAGAATGAAGGCGAATGGGTGCCTAATAAATACGGTGGACGAGAAAATCTTGATGCTGTTGAATTTATGAAACATATGAATTCAGTAATAACTGGCAAACACCCTAATGTACATATGATAGCTGAGGAGTCTACATCTTGGCCAGGAGTTACTACTCCAGCTCAAGAAGACGGCTTAGGCTTTACTTTAAAGTGGAATATGGGTTGGATGAACGATTTTCTTGAATATGTTGAACTTGACCCAATTTACAAAAAATATCATCACTATAATATGACATTTGCTTCAACTTATGCTTATAGTGAAAAATTTGTACTTGTTTTAAGCCACGATGAGGTTGTACACGGCAAAAAGTCTATGCTTGATAAAATGCCCGGTGATTTGTGGCAAAAATTTGCTAATTTAAGAGTTGCTTACGGTTTTGCTATGGCTCACCCAGGTAAAAAGTTGTTATTTATGGGTGGCGAATTTGGTCAGTTTATTGAATGGAATGAAAAACGACCTTTAGATTGGTTCTTGCTTGAATATGACCATCATCAAAATACACTTGACTTTGTAAAGGAATTAAATCACCTTTACCTTGATAACAATGCCCTTTGGGAAAAGGATTTTGAAGGTTTTGGATTTGAGTGGATTGATGCCGATGACAAGGATAGAAGTATTTATTCATTTATTAGACGAGGCGAAACTAAAGAAGATACATTAGTTGTTATATGTAATTTCACTCCTAATGCTGATGAGGAGTTTAGAGTAGCTGTTCCTTTTGAAGGTACTTGGAAAGAAATTTTAAATAGTGACGATACTCGTTTTGGTGGTAGTGGTGTTGTAAATAATACTCCTGCTAAATCAGAAAAAATCGAGTGTAATCATAGAGAGAATAGTATAGGCTTAAGACTTGCTCCTCTTTCTGTTACAATTTTAAAGTGTGTTGAAGATTAATATAAATCCCCCACAATATAATTGTGGGGGAAATTTTATGCTACAAAAACAATATATTTAACCATTCTTTACAATAATTAGCTTTTGATTAGGATAAATTAAATCTGGATTTTCAATATTATTAATAGTTGCAATATTATTAACTGTAGTATTAAACTTTTTAGCTAATTTCCAAAGGGTATCTCCCTTTTTTACAACATAAATAGTTATACTAGGTATTTTATCAATTACTTCTGGCAAAAGAGGTGTAACAACAGCGTCAGTAATAATATCAACACATTCTTTATTTCTTACAACAGTATTCGTGTTTAAAGCACATCTTACTTCTACCTCTCTATCAGAAAGCATATTAAAACCAATATGTGCAATATTAGCGTCTATATCAGCCTCCATACCCTCTACAGCTCCTCTAGCATCAATAGTTTGAGTAAAAGGTATTGAGTCAGAATGACTAGCAATAGGCATTTCATCATTACCTGTAATATACATTATATCAATATTTATAGCACCATCAACTACAATTTTATTTTCATATATATTTACATCATCAACAAAAGCTGTACCTGTAGCTCTAAAAATCTGTAGCATATCTGGATTTTTTTCATCAAGGGTTACAACCTCTTTAACAGGGCATTGTCCTCTATTTCTACAAACAATATTAGAATAACAAAGGGTTGTTATATCAAAAGCTATGTTGTTATTAAGAGCGTAGGCATCACCAAGTATTTCCATTTCTTCAACTTGTGATGTATGTATATTAGCTCCAATATTTATTTCCATATTTATTACTTTAGGTTCACCATCGTCATTTTCTGTAACATTATAAAAACAATCCTTTATATAAAGTTTAACATCAGCATTACTTGAAGACTCTGTATTTTCAGCATCAAGTGCAATATTAAAAGGAATATCAAATTCATAAATTTCAGGAAAACCGCCTTCTGTACTTGTGTAAAGCATAGTAACTGATACATCGCCACTAGCATTTACAATATCATCTTGTGGTTTAAAATCTGTATTTGTAATGTTACAATTTACACTTAATATTTCATCAATAGATAACTTTGTGGCCGGCAATGTTATATCCTCAGTTAAAGTAAAACTATCATTTTTATTACACAAAGTCCTTGTTGTTGAAATTGTTTTAGTTATTTGTTGGTCCTTTGGAATTTCATAAATATCAGTTATAGCTTCAATTTCGGCTGTATCAGTTACCATACCTTTTATTTCAGCCATTATTTTGTAACCAACTTTTCTTTCATTTAGCTTTTTACACTCAATGTTAGAAATAGACATATCAACTGATGTAAGCATTTTGTTATTAGCACCCTCAATATTTATAAAATCATTAATAGGTACTTCTGTTGAAATGCTATGTACATTCTTGTCCTTGCCACAATAAAGAATATTAATAATTAACCTACCCTTGTAGCTTAAACGATTTTCTTCTGCCTTAGACTCCTCACATATTATCCTGCCATCACATTTCAAAACAGTTTCTATATCAGGCTGTCCCTCACTTAGTATAACTTCACCTTCCTGTATAATTTGTGCCTTTTCACAACCTACTATTTTATCAGCAACTATGTTATTAGTTATATAATTCATTACACAAACCTCCCTTAAATATAATTAAGTATATTAAGATAGGCTGTTATTTATAACTATAAATTTTAAACTTACAAAATAATCATTTTCATAAAAAAAACTGCCACAAATGTGACAGTTTTAATTTTATTCAGTAAACTCACCAAATTTTCTAAATCTTTCGTATCTTTCAGCAAGGAGAGTATCAATATCCTTATTAGATAAAGTTGCAATTTCAGTTTCAAGTTTACCCTTTAAAAGATTTGCAGTGAAGCCAAAATCATTTTGACAACCACCGTCAACTTCCTTAATAACCTTTTCAACAACATCAAGTTTAAGAAGGTCATCAGCTGTAATCTTCATTACATCAGCAGCTTCTTTAGCTCTCTTAGGGTCTTTCCAAAGAATACTAGCAAAACCCTCTGGAGAAAGAACAGCATAAACAGAGTTTTCAAGCATCCATACTCTATCAGTAACAGCAAGTGCTAAAGCACCACCACTACCACCTTCACCAATAACAATAGAAATAGTTGGTACTCTTAAATTAGCCATTTCCATAAGGTTTTTAGCAATAGCTTCACCCTGACCTCTTTCTTCAGCACCTACACCACAATAAGCACCACTTGTATTAATAAAATTAATAACAGGTCTATGGAACTTTTCAGCCTGCTTCATAAGTCTTAAGGCTTTTCTATAGCCTTCTGGATGAGGCTGACCAAAATTTCTTTCGATATTTTCTTCCATAGTCTTACCCTTTTGAACACCAATAACTGTAACAGGTGTTTGACCAAGGAGAGCAATACCACCTACAATAGCCTCATCATCTCTAAAGTTTCTATCTCCGTGGAATTCTAAAAATTCATCAAAAATGTGTTCAATATAATCAAGAGCAGTAGGTCTTGATACCTTTCTGGCAATTTTAACCTTATCATAAGCTGGCATTATTCTTCACCTACTTTCTTAACATTGTGAAGTTTAAGAATTCTCTTTAAAACTCCAGGAAGTTTTTCTCTTTCAACAATAGCATCTACAAAGCCGTGTTCAAGTAAAAATTCTGATGTCTGGAATTCATCAGGAAGTTTCTGCTTAATAGTACCTTCAATAACTCTTCTACCAGCAAAGCCAATAAGAGTCTTAGGCTCAGCAAGAATAATATCACCAAGCATAGCGTAACTAGCTGTTACACCACCAGTAGTTGGGTCAGTAAGTACAGTAATATAAAGTAAGCCTGCCTCTGAATGTTTAGCTATAGCAGCACTAACCTTAGCCATCTGCATAAGAGAAATAATACCCTCCTGCATTCTTGCACCACCTGAACAAGTAAACACAATAATAGCCATTTTATTTTTAGTAGCATATTCAAAAGCTCTTGTAATCTTTTCACCAACAACAGAGCCAAGTGAACCCATCATAAAGCCACTATCCATAACAGCAATAACACAAGGTCTACCACCGATAGTACACTTACCAGTCTTTACAGCATCTTTAAGACCTGTTTTTTCCTGTAAGCTCTTAACCTTAGATGTATAATCTGGGAAGTTAAGTGGATTTTTTGATTCCATATTAACATCAAATTCTTCAAAGCTATCCTTGTCTACAATATATTTAATTCTATCCTTAGCATTCATTCTAAAAAGCTTAGCACACTTAGGACAAATTCTAAGTTTGCCTAAAGCTCTTTTTTCCATAATGTTGCCACAAGATGGACACTTAATACAGCCTTCTGGTATTTCTTCCTTTTTAGGAGCAGGAGTTTCCTCCTTCTTTTCTTCCTTCTTATCCTTTTTAGGCATTGTGTCCTTAATTGCCTCAACCTTATCCTTAAGACTATCAACACTTATTTTTTCAATGCCTGACTTAATATTTTCAAATAATTTCATCTAAAGCACCTCATCAGCCAATCATAAATGTAAGCTCACCTTCAGCAACCTTCTTGTCACCTACATAAGCAATACCCTTACCAATACCTGCGTTACGCTTAATCTTAATCATTTCAACCTCAAGGCGTAATGTATCACCAGGAACAACCTTACCTCTAAACTTAGCCTTGTCAATACCGCCAAAGAAAGCAATCTTACCCTTAAATTCTTCCATAGAAAGCATTGCAACTGCACCAGTCTGAGCAAGAGCCTCAATAATAAGCACACCTGGCATTACAGGTTCCTGTGGAAAATGACCCTGAAAGAATGGCTCATTCATAGTTACATTTTTAAGAGCTACACACTTTTTGCCCTCTTCCATTTCAAGAACTCTATCAATTAATAAGAAAGGGTGTCTATGAGGTAAAATATTCATAATTTCCTTAATATCCATCATTATATTATTCCTCCCACTTCTTTAAGCAAAGTACGCCATTGTGACCACCAAAGCCTAAAGTGTTAGATAAAGCATACTTAACATCTCTTTCAACAGCCTTGTTTACAGTGTAGTTAAGGTCACACTCTTCATCAGGTACCTGATAGTTAATTGTTGGAGGTACAACACCATTCTTTAAAGCAAGAATTGTAGCAATAGCCTCAACACCACCAGTTGCACCAAGAAGATGACCTGTCATAGACTTAGTTGAACTAATGTTGATTTCTGTTGCATAATCACCAAATGCCTTCTTAATAGCAAGAGTTTCAGCAGCATCATTAATATGAGTTGAAGTACCGTGAGCATTAATATAACCAACTTCTGTCTTTTCAATACCAGCTTCAGCCATAGCAGCCTCCATAGCCTTTGCAGCACCATCACCATCAAGTAATGGAGAAGTAATATGGTAAGCATCACAAGTTGAACCATAACCAACAACTTCTGCTAAAATTTCAGCACCTCTAGCCTGAGCTGACTCAAGAGATTCCATAAATAACACACCAGCACCTTCACCCATAACAAAGCCGCCTCTTTCCTTATCAAAAGGAACAGATGCTCTTGATGGGTCTTCACTTGTTGAAAGTGCCTTTAAAGCAGCAAAGCCACCAATACCTAACTTACAAATAGATGCCTCAGCACCACCAGCAAGAATATAGTCACTGTAACCGTGCTTAATATTTCTAAATGCTTCACCAATTGAGTGAGTAGCAGATGCACAAGCAGTTACAACATCAAAGCAAGTACCTCTAGCACCGTATCTAATAGCTACATTACCAGCAGCCATATTAGAAATAGCCATAGGAATAAACAAAGGAGCAATTCTTGACATACCCTTTGTAGCAAGTTTAGTAGCCTGTTCTTCAATAGTACAAAGACCACCAATACCAGAACCAATAACAACACCAAACTTGTTCTTGTCAATAGCATCTAAATCAATGCCAGACATTTTAACAGCTTCATCAGCAGCTGCCATAGCATAAATACTGAATAAATCAGTTCTTTTAACTTCTTTCTTGTCTACAACAGTTGTTGGGTCAAAATCCTTAACCTCACCAGCACACTTAACCTTGCTATCTGTTGTGTCAAAACGAGTAATTAAACCAATACCGTTTTTACCATTCTTTAAGCCGTCCCAAAAATCATTAGTATTATTACCAATAGGAGTAACAGCACCAATACCTGTAACAACAACTCTTCTTTCCATTAAATATATCCTCCTTAATACTATCTACCTATTACCATACCACCGTCAACAGTAATTACCTGACCAGTAATATACTTAGACTTAGCAAGGAAAAGTGCAGTTTCTGCAATTTCCTCTGGCTGACCAAATCTCTTTAAAGGAATACCCTCTAAAATCTGTTCCTTAACCTTGTCAGAAAGAACTTCTGTCATATCTGTTGCAATCATACCTGGTGCAATAGCATTGCAAGTGATGTTTCTAGCTGCAAGCTCCTTAGCTACACTATAAGTCATACCAAGCACACCAGCCTTACTAGCTGCATAATTAACCTGACCAATGTTACCAGCAAGACCAATAACACTTGACATATTAATAATAGCACCACTTCTCTGCTTCATCATAATTTTGTTTACAGCCTTCATCATATTGAAGCAACCCTTTAAGTTAGTGTTAATAACAGCGTCAAAATCTTCTTCTTTCATTCTCATAAGGAGTGTATCTCTTGTAATACCAGCATTATTAACAAGTACATCAACTCCGCCAAATTCAGCAATAGCCTCATCAACTAATTTCTGAGCCTCTTCAGTGTTACTTACATCAGCCTGTACAGTAAGGCACTTAACACCCATAGCCTCAATTTCATTTTTAACTTCTTCTGGAGATGTACTTCTATAATTTAAAACAATATTAGCACCTTCTGATGCAAACTTAAGAGCAATAGCCTTACCAATACCCTTAGCACCGCCTGTAACAATAACAGTCTTATCCTTCATTATAAACCCAACCCTTCTACTGTTTTTTCAAGAGTCTTTAAATCCTCTACATTATAAATAGATACATCAGCTCCAACTTCCTTTGCAGCCTTTTTAACAAAGCTAGATAAAGTCTTGCCTGGACCCATTTCAACAAATGTATCTACACCAAGTTCAATCATCTTCTTAACAGACTGTTCCCACTTAACAGGGTTCATAACCTGCTTAGTAAGAATGTCAACAACCTGACTCTTATCCTCAACAACTTCAGCAGTTAAGTTAGTAATAACAGGAATATTCATATCCTTTAAATCAATTTTGTTAAGTTCTTCATTTAACTTAATTGCAGCTGGCTCTAAAAGAGAAGTATGGAAAGGACCACTTACATTAAGCATAACAGCTCTCTTAGCACCCTTTTCCTTAACAAGTTCAGCAGCCTTTTCAACAGCCTCCTTGTCACCAGCAATAACAATCTGACCTGGAGCATTGTAATTAGCTATCATACATCTACCAATTTCAGCTACTTCGTCACAAGCCTCCTGAATTTTATCAGCAGCAAGGCTTAATACTGCACACATAGCACCTTCACCCTTTGGCACTGCCTCTGTCATAAACTTGCCTCTTTTTCTTACAAGTTTAACAGCTTCTTCAAAGTCCATTGTTCCACTTGCAACGTGGGCAGAATATTCACCTAAGCTAAGTCCAGCAACATAGTCAGCCTTTAAGCCCTTTTCTTCCATTACCTTGCATACAGCATAGCTCATTGTAAGTAAAGCTGGCTGAGTATACTCAGTTTCATTTAACTTTTCATCTTCACCAAAGCATAAATCTGTAAGTTTAAAATCAAGTACAGAATCTGCCTTATCAAATACTTCCTTTGCACACGCAAAATTGTCATAAAGCTCCTTGCCCATACCGGCATACTGAGCACCCTGACCACTAAAAATAAAAGCTGTTTTCATCATAATCTCCTTATTTTACAAGTTCGTCAAACTGACCCATAATTTCTTCAATAATTTCCTTACAAGACTGTTCCTTATTTACCATACCAGCAATCTGACCACTCATAACAGAGCCATTGTCAACATCACCAAGTTTAACAGACTTCTGTAATGCACCAGTACCAAGCTGGTCAAATCTAGCCATATCTGGCTCGTCCTTACCCATTTCTTCCTTTTCAGCCTTTAAGAAAGCATTAGCAAGCTTATTCTTAATTACTCTAACTGGGTGACCAGTAATATTACCAGTAATAACTGTTGCAATATCATTAGCCTTTAAAATCTTAGCCTTATAGTTTTCGTGAACAGTACATTCGTCAGCAACAAGGAAACGAGTACCAATCTGTACACCCTCTGCACCAAGCATAAAGCCAGCAGCCATACCTCTACCATCAGCAATACCACCTGCTGCAAGTACAGGAATGTTAAGAGCATCTACAACCTGAGGAACTAAAGCCATAGTAGTAAGTTTACCAATGTGACCACCAGACTCCATACCTTCAGCAATAACAGCACTAGCACCAATCTTTTCCATCTTCTTAGCCTGAGCTACAGATGGTACAACTGGAATAAGGCAAATATTATGTTCCTTAAACTTATCCATAAACTTAGATGGATTACCAGCACCAGTAGTAACTACCTTAACGCCTTCTTCACATACAAGGTCAACAATATCATCAACAAATGGAGATAAAAGCATAATATTTACACCAAAAGGCTTGTCTGTAAGTTTCTTACACTTTCTAATTTCTTCTCTAACAATATCAGCTGGAGCATTACCTGCTGCAATAATACCTAAACCACCTGCATTAGACACAGCAGAGGCAAGACTTGCATCAGCAATCCAAGCCATAGCACCCTGAAAAATAGGGTATTTAATACCTAACATATCACAAATTCTAGTTTTCATTGATTTCACCTTTTATATCCTTTCACTCTTTATATTCATATAAAATTACCATTCAATAAGCATACTGCCCCAAGTAAGACCAGCACCAAAACCTGAAATAATAATTTTGTCGCCCTTTTCAAGCATACCCTTATTTGACATTTCGCCAAGAGCAATAGCCACACTTGCTGCTGAAGTATTACCATATTCACTAATGTTTAAATAAAACTTTTCAATTGGTACATTTAACTTTCTAGCAACTATATCAATAATTCTGGAATTAGCTTGATGAGGTACTATGTACTTAATGTCATCAATGCTTACACCACTTTTTTCTAAAATAGTATTTACACTTTGAGGAACAACCTTTGTTGCAAAATTAAATATAGCCTTTCCGTCCATCTGAAGATACTTGCTATTTTCTCTTTCAGGCTTGTACAACATATTTTCAGGTTGCTTTTCATTAGCTGTCAATTTAAGTCCGTCTTGCCCCTTAGCGTGTAAATCCTCACAAAGTATACCACCCTTTTCTCTAGGCTCAAGTATAGCTCCACCAGCTCCATCACCAAAGAGAACACAACTAGCTCTGTCACTCCAGTCAACAATCTTAGATAAAGTTTCAGCACCTAAAACAAGTGCCTTTTTATAACTGCCAGACTTAATAAATTTGTCTGCTATGCTTAAAGCATAAACATAACCACTGCACGCAGCACTTATGTCAAAAGCAAAAGCATTAGTTGCACCTATTGCTCCCTGAACAAGGCAAGCTGTACTAGGTGTTGCATAATCAGCAGTAATAGTACCCACAATAACAAGGTCAATATCAAGAGGGTCAATACCTGATTTTTTAATAAGTTTTTCAGCCACATTTATACAAAGCTCAGATGTATTTTCACCTTGTGACAAATGTCTTTTTTTAATTCCTGTACGGGAATATATCCATTCATCATTTGTGTCTACAATTTTGCTTAAATCATCATTTGTAACCACACCAGACGGCACATAAAAATCTGCAGCTACAATACCAGTATTTAACATAATTTTCTCCTTCATCTTTTAAATTGGTTTACCTTTTTTTAAGGAACTGATTAAGGCTTGATAGAGCCTCAATAAACATAGTTGCCTCATAGTCAGACAAATCCACAACAAGAGATTTTACCAACTCAAAATGAAACCTTTGATGAGTTTTGTAAAGTTCTTTACCTTTTTCAGTAAGACTAAGCATAAAAACTCTCTTATCAAGTTCATTTCTAACTTTGTTTACATAGCCTTTTTTAACCAAATGATTAATAGCTACAGTCAAAGTTCCCATAGTTATATCAAGCTTTTCTGCAACGGCAGACATAGTTTTAGGCAGATAGATACCAATAGCATCTACAGTGTGTGCCTCATTTACGGACACATCTGCAAAGCCTTCAGCCTTGATAGCCGTCTGCTCACTTCTTGACATATCATTAAAGGCACCACTTATAAGTCTGTTCAAAGTAACCATTGTACTTTCCATAAGACAATGCCTCCCTAATTATTTTGATAATCAAAGTATATCCTATTTAAGCCAAAAAGTCAATATATTCTGAACCTATAAGACCTATAAGCAACTTACTCCTTAACCATATTAATACACTTTTCATAAAAATCAGGCATAGTCTTTTTAATACTGCAAGGCTTAAAAGCCGAATTTACAAAACAGTGGTCGCTTGAACCCTTTACTCTAAGTTCACCAGTTTTATTATCAACTATTTCATAAGAAAAACTTAATTTAACAGGAGTAATGCTTTTGACTGTAGTTTTTATCCTTACAGTATCGCCATAGCAAGCACCAGATTTATAAACAGCATTTACACCTAAAACTGGTATCATTATGCCTGTTTTTTCCATTTCGCTATAACTATATCCCATTTTTTCCATATAAAATATTCTTGCCTCCTCAAACCATCTAATATAGTTTGAGTGATGAACTATTCCCATACGGTCAGTTTCGTAATACTGGACCTTTCTTATATAATCTTTCATATATTCATCTCCATTATCATTTATTTATTAATTATATCATAATTTAATTAAAGTATCAAATCCACCTATTGACAACAGATAAAACAAAGATTAAAATAAATGTATGTTGAAATAAGGAGAATTTATATGGAAAAAAGACACAAAAAAAAGAAATCTTCCGCTATGCCTATTGCATTTTGTTGTTTGGTTATAATGGCAATAATGATAACACTTTTTATGATGCCATTTTTTAGTATTAAAACAATAAATGTTAGCGGAAATGAGTCATTAACAGCTGACCAAGTTAAAAATTATTTAACCTTTAAAGAAGGTGACAATATTTTCCTTTTTAGTAAGAGCAAATCTAGGGATAATATACTTAACAACCACTTTGTTAAGTCTGTTGATATTAATAGAGTTTTACCATCATCAGTTAATGTAACTGTAAATGAATACAAACTTAGAGGCTATGTACCATATTCTGGCAGCTACCTATTTATTGATGGTGATGGCAGAGTTTTAGATGTTCAAAAGAAAATAACAAAATCATTACCAGTCGTTGAAGGACTTAAATTTAATAATGTTACTGTTGGTGAAATATTGCAAGTTGACAATCCGTCTACATTTGAAACAATGGTTCATTTGTCTAAACTTTTTGAAAAATATAACCTTTTGTCAAATGTTATAAGGGTTGATATGACAGATGTAACTGATATTCATCTATATACAGGAAGTGTTGATATTAAATTTGGTAGCTTTGATGATGCAAACAGAAAATTGCTTATGCTTATAGAAGTGCTAAAAACATTTGACACAAGTGTTCCTGGTACAATAAATCTTACAGCAGACAAGGCTACATTTGAATATATGATGTAAAAAAGTTTAAAAAATCTGTGAATTGCGACTTTTTTTAGGTAAAACCTACAAAGTTGAAAAAATATATTATTTTCCTCTTGAAATATGATATAAAAAAGGTTACAATATAATATAATTGATTTATTATGTGAAAATGTGATTATTGATAAAATATTTATTTACTATAAATAGAGGATACATAGGAGGTATATTATGATTGAAGTTCTCAACGAAATGAACGATGTTGCCAAAATAGTGGTACTCGGTGTAGGCGGTGGTGGTTGTAACGCCGTAAATAGAATGTTAATATCTGACCCAGCTAATATTGATTTTATTGCAGTTAATACTGATGCTATAGCTCTTGAAAATTCTGTAGCTAAAAAGAAAATTAAAATTGGTGCTAAACTTACTAAGGGTTTAGGTGCTGGTGGCAGACCAGAAGTTGGCGAAAAGGCTGCTGAAGAAACTGCTGCTGAAATTTCTCAGGCTCTTGAAGGCGTTAATATGGTATTTATTACTGCTGGTATGGGTGGTGGTACTGGTACTGGTGCTGCTCCTATTGTTGCTAAGCTCGCTAGAGAAATGGGTATTCTTACTGTTGGTGTTGTTACAAAGCCATTTAAGTTTGAAGGTCCTAAGAGAATGAGATATGCCCTTCAGGGTATTGAAAATTTAAAGGCTTATGTTGATACTTTACTTGTTATTCCTAATCAGAAGTTAATTGAAACTGCTGATAAGTCTACTACAATGCGTGAGGCATTTGCTATGTCTGACAGCGTATTAGGTCAGGGTGTTACTGGTATTTCAGACCTTATTACTAAGCCTGGTGAAATCAATGTTGACTTTGCCGATGTATGTACTGTTATTGCTAATCAAGGTCTTGCCCACTTTGGTATTGGCGAATCTGATGACATTCAGGAAGCTGCTAAGATGGCTATTACATCTCCACTTCTTGAAACTGCTATTGACGGTGCTAAGAGCGTTATTGTAAACTTTACTAGTGGTCCAGACCTTAACCTTCTTGAGGCTAATGCTGCTGCTGAACTTATTTCTGAAGCTCTTGACCCAGAAGCAGAATTTATTTTTGGTACTGTAGTTGATGAAACTATGGGCGATAAGGTAAAGGTTACTGTTATTGCAACAGGTCTTGTGTCTGGTGATGAACCTAAGAAGGCAGAAAAGCCCGTTGAGCCAGCTCCTGCAAAGACAACTGCTCAGCCATCATACAGAACACAGAGTTTTTCAACTCCAATGCGTAATACAGTTTCTGCACCAACTAACAACGATGATGACGATTCAGCAAGTGATTTAATCATTCCTACTTTCTTAAGAGGTAGAAACTAAAATTTATAATATATGCAACTAGGGCTTTTGCTTTTGCAAAAGCCCTTTTAAAATCTTTAATTGGAGGTATATTATGTTCAGAACAAAACTTGCAGATAGAGAACTGCCAGAATATACTAAAGGCGAAGAAATATTTAATATGGTAAGCCATATTGTAGGTGGTGCATTATCTATAGCTGCTATGGTACTTTGTATTATTGTTGCTGCTATACATCACAATCCTTGGGGCGTTGTTGCCTCTTGTATCTATGGTGTAACTATGATTGCACTCTACACTATGTCTAGCATTTATCACGGTTTACATAAAGGAACTGCTAAAAAGGTTTTCCAAATTATTGACCACTGTACAATTTATTTTATGATTGCTGGTTCATATATGCCTATTGTATTTTGTACAATAAGAGAACAAAGTTTAGCTGTGTGTTGGGTTATATTTGGAATTGAATGGGCACTTGTAGCAATTGCTACAACTCTTACAGCAATTGACCTTAAAAGCACTAAGAAAATGTCTATGATTTGTTACATAGGAATGGGCTGGACAATTATTTTCTTCTATAAATACCTTATTGCAGGTCTTGCTCCTATGGGAATAGCCTTTCTTGTTGCTGGTGGCTTGTTATACACTATAGGTGCTATTATATATAGCTTTAAGAAAAAATATGCTCATAATGTTTTTCACATTTTTGTTGTATTAGGAAGTGTTGCTCACTTCTTTGCAATTATTTTTTATGTTCTTTAATCTGTATAAATTTAATATAAATAACAAAAAATACTTCCATATAAGGAGGTATTTTTTTATGTTAAAAAAATTTATAGCACTAACACTAGCACTTACATTTGTGACGCCAGTTTTTGCAGAACCACCAGCAATAGACGCAAAATCATATATACTTATGGAGGCATCAACTGGAACTATATTATCTGAAAGCAATTCTGAGGAGCCACTTCCACCTGCTAGTGTTACCAAAATAATGACACTACTATTAATATATGATGCTGTTAATTCTGGAAAAATAAAATGGAATGATATGGTAACAGTGTCAGAACACGCAGCCAGTATGGGTGGTTCACAAATTTTTTTAGAACCTAATGAGCAACAAAGTGTAGAAACCCTAACAAAATCTATAGCTATAGCCTCTGCCAATGATGCTGCTGTTGCAATGGCTGAATTTATTGGTGGTAGTGAAGATGGATTTGTTACAATGATGAATGAAAAAGCAAAAAGTTTAGGTATGAAAAATACAACATTTGTTAATGCTTGTGGTCTTGATGCTGAGGGCCATAAAATGAGTGCAAAAGATATAGCATTAATGAGCCGTGAACTTATTACAAAATATCCCGATGTAAAAAAGTACACAACAACTTGGCAAGATACTATTACTCACACAACTAAAAAGGGAACAACAGAATTTGGACTGACTAATACAAACAAACTGATTAAATGGTACAAAGATGCTACTGGACTAAAAACTGGCTCTACTGGAAAAGCCCTTTATTGCTTATCTGGCACAGCCTTAAGAGATGGTATGGAACTTATAGCTGTTGTAATGGCTGCCCCTGACCCAAAGGTAAGATTTCAAACTGATATGAAACTTTTAGACTATGGCTTTGCTAATTATAAGTTGCAAAAAGGCAAAGATGTAGGGGAAATTGTTGGTGAAACTTCCGTTTACAAAGGAATGTCAGACACAGTAAAAGGTGCTGTTGCTTCACCATTAAATATAGTAACTCCAAAAGAAAACAGTGCTAAAATTGACTATAAAGTTGAATTTTCTAATGGTATAATTGCACCGGTTAAAAAAGGTGATAAAATTGGCGAAATAATTTATTATAGCAATAACAAAGAAATAGCTAGATGTAATGTAATTGCTAACAATGATGTGGAAAAAGCCGGTCTTTGTAAAAATATAGGACGATTACTCCAAATGTGGGTAAAGTAATAATGTTCATTTTATCCACCTAATAAAAACTAAAACAATAAATTTACTCACAAAAATACCCATTTCAATTATACTGAAATGGGTATTTCTAAATAAAATATATAAATTTGTAAATTAATTATTCGTCCCAGTTATGATATACATTCTTAACATCATCGTCATCATCAAGCATATCAAGTAACCTAGTCATTTTCTTAATATCGTCTTCGTCAGTAAGCTCAGTATAAGTCTGAGGAATCATAGAAACTTCAGCTTCAGCCATTTCAAAGCCAGCAGCTTCAAGAGCTTCTCTTACTGCTGAAAAATCATCTGGAGCTGTAATGATTTCAAAGCTATCTTCTTCCTCTGAAATATCTTCAGCACCTGCCTCAATAGCAGCCATTTCAAGAGCTTCTGCATCAATAGCATCATCTTTTTCAATGATAATCTGACCCTTTTCATCAAACATAAAACTTACACAGCCAGATGTACCCATATTACCGCCACCCTTAGTAAATGCACTTCTTACATTTGCAGCTGAACGGTTCTTGTTATCTGTAAGTACCTCAACAATAACGGCTACGCCCTTAGGACCGTAACCCTCGTAAGTAATTGATTCATAATTAACTGCATCAAGGTTACCTGCTGCCTTTTTGATACTTCTATCAATAGTATCATTAGGCATATTATTAGCCTTTGCCTTTGCAATAGCATCTCTTAACCTTGAGTTGTTGTCTGGGTCTGGGCCGCCTGCCTTTACAGCAACTGCAAGCTCTCTACCAATTACAGTAAAGATTTTACCCTTTGCAGCGTCATTCTTTTCCTTCTTGTGCTTAATATTAGCAAATTTAGAATGTCCACTCATTTTTTCAACCTCCATTTATATTGTTTTTCATTAAATCGCACTATTGCTATTGTAACATTATTCTGTATATTTTGCAAGAATTATTTAATATAACCCTATGAATTAAACATAATAAATCCTACAATTTATTGATTTTTACCCTTCTGAATATGATAACAAGCAATAAGCATAGCCCTCAACGGAGCAAATTTACAAGCAAACATCATTAAATAATCAGTAAGGCGTGGCAATATAACTGTTTTCTTTAAAAACATACCAACTAAAGCCCTTTTAGCTGCATCACTAGCCTTCATTTGATTAATAGAAAAACTTACATTTGCCCTATTATTAAATTCTGTATCAATAGGACCAGGGCAAAATACAGAAATATTAACCTTTGATTTTCTCTGTCTTAATTCTTCATTTATAGCTGTAGTCAATTTATAAACATAAGCCTTTGTTGCATAATATGTTGACATTAAAGGTCCAGAAGCAAAAGATGCAAGTGATGCAACATTTAATATATAGCCTCTATTTTTCTTAACAAAATCTCTTAAATATAACTTTGTAAGTATATGGAGAGCTGTAACATTAAGCTCTATCATATTCATTTCTTTTCTAAGGCTTGAATAATAAAATTCTCCCCAAAGACCAAAACCGGCATTGTTAATTAATATATCTATGTTTTTAGCCATAGAATGTAACTTAAAGCAATTTCTTTTATCACTTAAGTCTAAAGGAATTATTGTAACCTGAGTATCAATTTGCGATGCAACCTCTTTTAACTTGTCCTCATTTCTTGCAACAAGTATAAGATTATATCCTTTTTTACCAAGTATAATAGCCATTTCCTTACCTATGCCACCACTAGCACCTGTTATTAAAGCTGTTGCCATTAAAATCCCTCCTTGATAATATTCAAAAGTACCTCTCTGTTATTTTTATCTGGCTCTTTCATAACCAAATCTAAAGCCTTATTTAAAACTTCTCCTATTTCCTTACCCTTTATACCAATACTCATTAAATCATTTCCAGTTAAATCAAGACTTTTTAAAGTACAGCAATCATTTTTAACTCTGTTATATATATTAACTTCATTAATCGTATCAGAATTATTTAATGCTCCCATTACTTCAATAAGATTTAATGTATTTTCACCAGTTAAATTAATAAGTTTACGCATAGAATAGTCGTCTGTTATTTTGTAATCAACATATTTAACAATATTAGTTACTGCTGCTCCTGTTTTATTATCTGTTTTAAGTCTTTTCATTATTTTACTAACATTTTTACTGTCAATATGGCTTAAAACATAAGACAATCTAACTACTATATCTTTTGACAAACCATTTATTTTACTATAATCATATTTTCTGTTAAGGATTTCAGGTAAAAAGTATTCTGTCATACCAGAATTAAGAAGTATATCTAATCTTTCATTGTGATTAGATAACAAAAGTTTAAAAAATTCTTCTCTTATTCTTTCAATGCTTATATTTTCAATTAAATCTGCATTATCTTTCAATGCTTTTAAAGTATTTTCCTCAATAGAAAAGTCTAATTGTGCAGAAAATCTAACAGCTCTCATCATTCTTAAAGCATCTTCTTGAAATCTTTTAGCTGGTACTCCTACACCTCTTATTATTTTTTTATTTATATCATCTCTGCCATTAAAAAGGTCTACATAACCATTTAATGGATTATAAGCAATAGCATTAACAGTAAAATCTCTCCTAGATAAATCACCAGAAAGCTTATCAGTAAATATAACCTCCTCTGGATGTCTATTGTCTTTATATTCTCCATCAATTCTATATGTTGTTATTTCATACCCAATTTTATCTATAACTACAGTAACTGTACCGTGTTGAATACCAGTATCTACTGTATGAGAAAAAATTGACTTAACCTCCTCTGGTAAGGCTGAAGTTGTTATGTCATAATCGTGAGGCTCAGTACCCATTAAATAATCTCTTACACAGCCACCAACAATATAACCCTCGTATCCATTTTTATTTAATTCCTTTAAAATGAAATCCACATTTTTCGGAAGTTTCATAAGCGTTCTCCTTTGATTTTATATATAATCAATATTAACACAATTAATGAATAATATCAATCAACACTTGATAAATCCGTTAAAATTGCTTATAATTAATATATAAATATATGGAGGTGTTTTGTATGGCAAAGGTATTAGTTGTTGACGATGAAGCCAGCATTGTAAATATAATTGCATATAATCTTAAAAAAGAGGGGTACGAGGTTATTACTGCAGAAAATGGCGAAGACGGTCTTGAACTAGCTTTAAGCGAAAATCCTGACTTAGTATTATTAGATATTATGATGCCTAAAATGGACGGCTATGAAGTATGCCGTAAACTTAGAGAAAAGAGTAATGTACCTATAATTATGCTTACAGCAAGAGCTGATGAAGTTGATAAGGTTATCGGTCTTGAAATGGGTGCTGATGATTATGTTACTAAGCCATTTGGTAATAGGGAACTTATGGCTAGAGTAAAAGCTCATCTTAGAAGAAGTACAGTAAAAGATATACCAGCTGAAAACGGCAATGTACAAACATTTGGTGACTTATCTATTGATTTTGACAGATACGAAGTTAAAAAGAGAGGCGAAGTTATTAATTTAACTATGAGAGAGTTTGAACTTCTTACTTTTCTTGCAACTCAAAAAACACAAATATTTAATAGAGAAACTTTACTTGAAAAAGTGTGGGGTTATGAATATTTTGGCGATGTTAGAGCTGTCGATGTAACTATTAGACGATTAAGAGAAAAAATTGAAGATGACCCAAGTAAACCAAGATTTATTATTACTAAAAGAGGTATCGGATATTATTTTAATGTTTAATGAATAAACCCCTCAGTCAGCTTTAAACTACTTAGGAATTTTTATTCCTATTGTATTTTTATAACACCTATAACGGACGAGCAATGCTCGCCCCTACAATTAGGGTGTTCGTTATAGATTAAATTAATATGATGTATTTAATTTTTAGCCCCACTTGCAGAGAAGCTGTCGGCTTTAGACTACTTAAGAATTTTTATTCCTATTATATTTTTTGTAACATCTACAACGGGCGAACAATGTTCGCCCCTACAATTAGGGTGTTCGTTATAAATTAAATTAATATGATGTATTTAATTTTTAGCTCCACTTTTAGGGGAGCTGTCAGCTTTAGCTGACTGAGGGGTTTCCTTAACAAACTACTATTTATCAGAGGAAAAATTATGAAAAGTATTCGTTGGCGACTTGTATTTATGTATCTATCTCTTGTATTTATAGTTATGATACTTACAGGTACATTTATTATAGTCAGCACAGAAAGCAGAGAACAAAGAAAAGCATCTGAAGAATTAAGGCAGTGTGCCGTATATATTGAGGAACAAGTTGTGGAACAATATGACAGCAGATATTTTCAAGATAGTCTTGTCAATTTATCAATTGTCAGTTCAACATTAAGAAATATGAGTGCTCATATTCTAAACAACACTGGCGAAACAATAGCAAGTTCTACTGTTGATGACTCCTCAGATTTTCAGCAATACACTAATTCTGCCATTATTTCAGCATTAAACGGAAAAGAGAGTTTTCTTGCTAAAAGTAAAATTACAGATTCACTAGGTCAAGAAAAAACTGTTATGAGTTACTCCTATCCTTGCAAAAACAAACAGGGTAAAGTAACTTATATCGTTTATGTTCAAATGGATTCAGAAGCAATTGAAGAAAGTATTTCTCAAACAACAAGAACCATTCTTGTTGCATCACTTATTGCTATTATTATTACAATTGTTTTAGGTCTTTTGTTTGCAAACACAATTACAACACCTATTGCAGCCCTTACAAAAAAGGCAAACCTTATGGCAAAGGGACGACTTGACCAAAAAGTTGTTGTTAAAGGTAATGATGAAATAGGACAACTTACAAAGAGCTTTAACACAATGGCTAAAGAGCTTAGAAAAACCATTGTAGAAAGTCAGGAACAGCGTAACAAACTAGAAATAGTTCTCCACAATATGACAGATGGTATACTTGCCTTTGATGATAAAGGTCAACTTATACACATAAACCGTTCCTCTTATGATATGTTAGAAATTGATGATGTTAAAATATCACTTAGTTGGCTTTTAGACTTGCTCAAAATAAAAGCAGAAGACCTAGAGCCAGACGCCATAAGAGAACTTGTTGTAAATGGCAAAAATGACAAATATATATCTGTTGCTATAATTCCATATACAATCAAGAAAAAAAAGAAAAAGCAAGAAAGCCTTGGTGGTATTATTGTAGTTCTCCACGATATTACAAAGCATAGACAGCTTGACAATATGCGTCAAGAATTTGTTGCTAATGTAAGTCACGAAATTGGTACACCGCTTACAACAATAAAAGGCTATGCAGAGCTTCTTCTTGACGGTGCTATTGACGATAAATCCGTTGCAATGGAATTTTTAAAAGAAATAAATGTTGCTGCTGATAGAATGAAGATATTAAGAGATGACCTTCTTGACTTGTCAAGATTTGATACCAAAGTTAATAAGTTAAATAAAGAAGATGTAAATCTTGTCAATCTTGTATCTGGTTGTTGCAGACAAAATCTAATTGTAGCTGAAAACAAAAATCAGAAAATAGTATTTAATCCACCAGAAAAACCTATGTATATATATGGTGACCCTAGCAGAATAAATCAAGTAATAACAAATATTATGTCAAATGCTATGAAATATAGCGATAAAGGTGCTACTATTAATATTAGGCTTAAAGAGATTGACAACTTCTACCATTTAGAAATAGAAGACAACGGTATTGGTATGCCTAAGGAAGCTCTTGACAGAATATTTGACAGATTTTATAGAGTAGATAAGGCTAGAAGTCGTGCTATGGGTGGTAACGGTTTAGGTCTTGCTATTGCTAAGGAAATTATGGACGCTCACGATGGCAGTATCAAGGTTTATAGTACATTAGGCAAAGGTACAACAATGGTACTTATTTTCCCAAAAAGTGAATTGCCTGATTATATGATTGAAGCATAAATAAAATTTAATATTTCTACTTTTTACACCCAGAGGGCAAACTTATAAAGTTTGCCCTCTGGTATTTTAATTTTCAATATAACTTCTCATAAATTCTCTTTGTTCCACAATTTCATCAATTTTGTTTTTTACACCAGAAGGCAAAAAAGTTTTAGAGCTTTTAAAAAAATCTTCCATTGCACTAACAAAACGATGAGGGTATAATAAAACAGTTTTAATAGCCTCATATTCATAATCAGAAATTGATGTAAACTTAGAATACTTATTTAAAACATCTTCAAGTTTCATATACTCAACATTATTTTTATTGCTATAATAACAATTTTTACGAACATATCGCCTAATAAAAAAAGCAATATCCTCCACATAATTAAGATACTTCATATTATCCCAATCTATTATATAGCTCCTGCCCTTTTTGTATATTATATTACCCTCTTTAAGACCACAGTGGCAATATGTAGAAAAACTGCCATACTCCATATCTTCAAGTCTTTGTGTAAGACACAAGCAATCATCAATTATGTTTTTAAAAACATTAAGCATATCTTTATTCCAAAATTTGTTACCCTTTTGTGTTAATAATTTTTTTATTCTAACGAGATTTTTAGCCTTGTTTTTATACATAGTTAATGTTGGATTACTCTCTCCTGCTACAGAAAGCATTTCTTGACTCATAAGCCCCAATCCCTTATGAAGTCTACCAATATCATTAAGGGCTACGCTTACTTGAGTATTGCTCATAAAATCTAATTCACTTGAGCCAAAATATCTTGTAACAACATATACCTTACCCTCATATTCACAAAAAGGCAATCCTTCTGTTGTCAAGCTATAGGTATCTATATTGTTAATACCATAGTCAAAAAGACACTCCTTTACTCTATTTATCTCATTTATTTTGTTTGGCTTAGGTCTAGCTACAGATAGAGCAAAAGCACCCTTACTACAATTCAACACATAGTAATATCTGCATTTATAAATATTAATAGGCTTAATATTAAATTTTTTACTTATTTCCGCTATATTTTCATACAAAAAAATCACCTTCCTAAGTACGGAATACTCACATATTCTATACTATGTTAGGAAAGTGATTTCTATGATATTAATTAATGCCCATTATTGTTTTAATTTTATCCATTGTTTCATCAACATTTAAGCCACTAACATCAACAATTTCATCAGCACACTTATTATATATTGGCTCTCTTTCAGCCATTAAATTTGCGATTTTTTCCTCTTTATTATCACCAGCAAGGAGAGGTCTTGTATTGTCAAATCTCAAATTAAAAGCAATTTGTTTAGGCGTTGACTTTAAGTAAATAACGGTGCCACCTTTTTTAAGATTTTCTACATTAGCATCATTTTTAATAACACCACCACCAGTAGCTATTATTTTACTCTTAGCTTCTGCAAAATTTTGGCATAATTCCTTTTCAAGTCCTCTAAAATATGCTTCGCCCTTTTTTTCAAATATTTCATTTATTGACATACCTTCTTTTTCAACAATAAAGTCGTCCATATCAATAAATTCTCTCTTTAAATCAACAGAAAGTTTTTTGCCTACACTTGTTTTTCCACTTCCCATAAATCCAACAAGAACAATATTTTTTTCCATTTAACTATCTCCTACTAACAATTTTCCTTAAAATACTTACTTAATTTATTACAAAGCTCCTCTTGAAGTTCCTTATCATATTTTTCATCAAACCATATTTCTTCAGCTGCAACAGCTTGATAAACAAGCATACTAAAACCATTTAATGTTTCAACTCCAGCCTCATTAGCATCTTTTAAAAGCTGAGTTTCCCAAGGAGTGTAAATTGCATCAAAAACAAATTCAACGCCCTTAGCCTTATAAAAGCCTTTATCTTCAATAGGACTTAAACCAATTTTGTCACCAAAACCAACAGTTGTAGCATTAATAACCAAATCACAATTTTCAATAGTATTTATATCTGCTATTGCTATAGCCTCTATTTCACAATCGTAATAACCTGAAATACTTTTAGCCAATCTTTTAGCCTTGTCAACAGTTCTATTGGCAATAATAAGCTTTTTACAGCCTTCATCACAAGCCATAACGGCACAAGCATTAGCTGCACCACCAGCACCTAAAAGAAGAACTGTTTTATTCTTAATATCATAGCCTTTGTTTTTAATAGCATAACCAACACCAATAACATCGGTATTGTATCCAACATAGCCGTCCTCTGTATACTTTAATGTATTAACTGCACCTATAGCTCTAGCTCTTTTGTCAATATCACAAAGCAAATCCATAACAGCAACCTTGTGAGGAACAGTAACATTAAGACCCTTTATACCTAAGCAATATGCACCCTTAATTGCTCCCTGTATGCAATCTGGCTGAACCTCCATTGCTGTGTATATAAAATCTTTACCAGTTATACTTGCCATTGTATTATGTATAACAGGACTAAAGCTGTGCTTTACTGGGCAGCCTATAACTGTAAATACTGAAGTTGTACCCTTTACTCTGTTAAATATATCACTCATTTTTTACCCTCACTTTTTAAATACATATTAACAATTATTTTTTCAAATGGACGCTTAGGTGCAGTTATAAGCTCATCTTTAGGGCTAACCTGCTTAACTAATACAGAGTAAGCTCCTGCCTTATTTCCACACCACACATCAGTAAAAATCTGGTCACCAACAATCATTGATTTTTCTGGCTGAGAATCCATAATTTCCATTATTTTTAAAAAGCCTTTAACTCCAGGCTTTTTTGCTCTAAAAACATAAGGAATATTAACAGGTGTGCAAAAAGTTTTGCTCCTTATTTCCTTACTATTAGAAAGAACTCCTATTTTAATTCCACCAGCTTTTAGGGCATTAAAATAAGTTACAAGTTTATTATCAGGCACTTTAATCCAATATGGAACTAAAGTGTTATCTATGTCAAAAATAATAGTATCTAAACCTAAGGACTTTAGCTTGTCTACATTGATTTCAAATACTGAATTAAGATATTCTTTTGGATATAGAAATTTAAACACTAAATCACCTCTATTATACAATACACCAATTTTTTAACTTTGTAAATACCTAAATAGCAAAATAAGGCAGTTCTTAATAAGAACCGCCCTATTAAAAATACAATATACAAATTCTCTCTGAAAACAAAAAGTTTCACTTACATTAAAAAACAAACTGAATAAATATCAATAAATTCAATAATATAATTCCCCTACACTTGTATAAATGTATCTGCAACAAATATTGTTTTGTTGTTATATATATTATGGCATATAAATTATAATATATCAATATTATTATTAATCTTCTATTGGCTTTTTACGCTTTCTCTTTTTTCTGTTTTCTTTACTTATTGTAACAATTTCCTGAGCAAAAGCATAAGCCTCGTCCATTGTATCGAAAAATCTATACTTACCCATTCTCTTTTCACAGCCAAAGTGTTTAATTACCTTAAGAGGCTGTGGCTGAAGCTCAGCATAAAGAACAAGTATATGATATTTCTTAGCATAGTCAATAACATACTTAAGAGAGTCAAGAGATGTACCATCAATAGTAGGAACATTTTTCATTCTTAATATAAGTACATCACTTTTAACATTCATTTCTTTCATAATATCCATAAATCTTGTTGATGCACCAAAGAACATTGGACCAGCAAGCTCATAGACAAGAATTTCATTATTAATATACTTGTATGTATCGTTTTCCTGTTCCTTAGAAACTGTGTTAATATTAAAGCTTTCAGCAGTTTTCTTCATAAAGAGGAACATAGCAAGAACCATACCAACTTCAATAGCAACAACAAGGTCAAATACTACAGTAAGTACAAATGTTAAAATTAAAACAGAAATATCACTCTTAGTTGTATGAGAAATTTCTGCAAACTCCTTAAACTCACACATATTCCAGCTTACAACAATAAGAATACCAGCAAGAGTTGGCATAGGAATAAGTTTAGCAAGAGGCATTGCCACAAGCATAATAACAAGAAGAACAACAGCGTGAACCATACCAGCAATTGGAGTTCTACCACCATTTCTAATATTGGCAGCAGTTCTAGCAATAGCACCAGTAGCAGGAAGACCACCAAAGAGAGCTGAACCAATATTAGCAATACCCTGTGCAATTAATTCCTGATTAGAATTGTGCTTGTCACCAGTCATACCGTCAGCAACAACAGCAGAAAGAAGTGACTCAATACCAGCCAAAATAGCAATAGTAAGCGCTGGCTGAATAAGAGCACCAATATCAACACCCTTTAAACTAGGAATATGTGGCATAGGCACTGCACCCTTAAGGTCAGCAAACTTAGAACCAATAGTCTGAACAGACTCGCCAATACCATTTTGCTGCATAAAGTAAACTGCAACAGTAGTAACAATAAGGGCAATTAATGAACCTGGAATTTTCTTATTAATTTTGCCCCATAAAATACTTATAACAATACTAGCAACACCAACGCCAGCTGCTACAAAGTCAATTTTATCTACATTCTCAATGTATGTAATCCACTTAGGTATAAATTCAGAACTTACTCCTGATATATTCATACCTAAAAAGTCATTAAGCTGAGTAGAAAACAATGTGACAGCAATACCAGTAGTAAAACCAACAGTAATTGGGAATGGTATAAACTTGATAACATCACCAAGTTTTAAAAGACCAAAAACAATAAGAAATACACCAGCCATTAATGTAGCAATAACAAGGCCATCAATACCATATTGCTCAATTATGCCACATATAATAACAACAAAGGCTGCTGTAGGTCCACCAATCTGAACTCGGCTACCACCTAAAAAAGAAATAAGAAAACCAGCTATAATTGCAGTAATTAAACCAACCTCAGGACCTACACCTGATGAAATAGCAAGTGCAATAGATAATGGGAGAGCAACAACTGCTACAATAAGACCAGATATAATATCTGTAACAAGATTTTTGCCTTTTAAATCCCCTGGCGTTTCTTTAATGATTTGAAATAGTTTTGGAATAAACACTTTTTTAATTTCCTTTCATTTTTATTTACTTCTATATAATTTTAAGATTTTTGTAAGAATTAGTCAATAGTTAAATTGTATAATAAAACACAAAAAAAGGTTGCTACTTTGTAACAACCTTTTAAATATATGTACTTTACTCTTTTTCGTATCTTGATACTGTCATAAGTTTATACTCAAAATCCTGCTTTTCCTTACTAACAATAGTTGAAAGAATCATACCACTAAAGTAGCACTGAATAGCAGCTACAGCCACAAAACCACAAACAATAAGTGTTGGAAAATGTGGAACTTTACCTGTTTGCATAAATGTAATAGCAATAGGTACAAAAAATCCTATAGCTAACAGCATCAAAACTAAAGCTATAATACCAAAGAATTTAAAAGGCTTGTAATTCTTATAAAGTCTAACAATAGTCATAAGAACCTTAAAACCATCTGAATAAGTATTAAGTTTAGACTCACTACCTTCAATTCTATCTCTATAGTCAATAACTACATTTTTAATAAACATATTTTTATCTATAGCGTGTATTGTCATCTCTGTTTCAATTTCAAAGCCCTTAGAAAGAACTGGGAAAGTTTTAACAAAGCTATAGCTAAAAGCTCTTAAACCAGTCATAATATCCTTAATATCACTTTTAAAAAGCATATTAATTGAGCCTCTAACAATAGAGTTACCAAAATTATGGAAAGGTCTTTTATTTTCATTAAAATATGTTGAAGAAAGTCTGTCACCAACTACCATATCAACTTTTTTATCCAAAACCTCTCTTACCATTTCAGGCACAGGCTCTACAGGATAAGTATCATCTCCATCTGTCATAACATAGCAATGAGCGTCAATTTCTCTAAACATTCTTCTTATAACATTACCTTTACCCTGTTGATGTTCATATCTAACAACAGCACCGGCAGCTCTAGCTATTTCATCAGTACCGTCAGTTGAATTGTTATCATAAACATATATTGTTGCTTCTGGCAATACTCTTTTAAAATCTTCAACAACTTTTTTAATTGTCTTACTTTCATTATAGCAAGGTATTAAAACTGCTATTTTGTCCATTTTGTTAACCCCTTTTCACCAAAAATTTACAAATACACTTATAGTTTATATTAATATACAAGATATGTCAAGTTTTAAAATAAAAAAAAGGTAGTCCAAAAAATTTTAGACCACCTTTAATAAAAGAATTATTTGCTAAAAAATCCTTTTTTCTTGTGAGTTGTTCCATTAAAACTATCTCCAAGTTTTTCAAGAAGTTCTTTCTGTTCTTTCTTTAATTCAGTTGGAACAACTACCTTTAATGTAACTATAAGATTACCTCTAGCTCTCTCATTTCTTACATTATATGCACCCTTGCCTCTAATTGTAATTTTAGTATTAGGCTGAGTACCTGGCTTAATAGTATACTTTTCGTCACCATCTATAGTAGGTATTGTAATTTCTGCACCTAAAGATGCCTGAACAATATCTATTGATACATCTGTGTAAAGGTCATTACCCTGTCTTTGGAACTGCTTGCTAGGTGTAACAAGGATTTGAACAAATAAATCACCATTTTCGCCACCTCTTGAGCCAGCACCGCCAAGACCTCTCTTTCTAATAGACTGACCGTGAGCAATACCCTTTGGAATGTCAACTGTAACAGTTTTTCTAACATTAACATTACCCTTGCCACCGCACTTAGGGCATTTTTCTTTAATAATCTTACCTTCACCATTACAATGAGAACAACTTCTTACAGTCTGAGCCATACCAAATGGTGTTCTTGTAGTAACCTTTTCTTGACCAGTACCTTGACAATGAGGACAAGTTTCAGCAGTAGTACCAGCTTTAGCACCACTACCCTTACAATCTGGACAAGTTTCGCTTACATTAACTGTAATATCCTTTTTGCAGCCAAACATAGACTCCTCAAATGAAATAGTTAAATTCATATACAAGTCTGAACCACGCTGGGGACCTCTCCTACGAGAGCCACCACCGCCAAATATATCGCCAAAGCCACCAAAACCGCCGTCGCCAAATATGCCACTAAATATGTCACCCATATCCATACCGCTGAAGCCGCCACTAAAGCCGCCTCCACCCATTCCACCTTGTTCAAAAGCAGAATGACCATACTGGTCGTAAGCAGCTTTCTTTTGAGGGTCACTTAATACCTCATAGGCCTCATTAACCTCTTTAAATTTAGCTTCAGCCTCTTTATTATCAGGATTGGCATCAGGATGGTACTTCTTAGCCATTTTTCTATATGCTTTTTTAATTTCTGTATCTGAAGCTCCTTTGCTTATGCCAAGAACCTCATAGTAATCTCTTTTGGAAGCCATAATTTCACCTCTTTATTTCTCAACAACAATGCACAACAAAGAGTCAGGGCAGTAGCTCTGACTCTCTGTATATATAATTCAACAATTAACTAACCTTAACATTAACCGTCGATGATGTCATCATCAGCACCTGCACCGCCTGCAGCACCCTGAGCATTAGGGTCAACACCTGCAGCCTGAGCAGCCTCATACATCTTAGTTGAGAATTCCTGAACTACCTTGTTTAAAGTTTCGCAAGCAGTCTTTAATGTAGCAACATCAGTTTCACTCATATTTTCAGCTACAAGACCATCATTTACCTTCTTTAAGTTAGCAACTTCGCCTTCAAGCTTAGCCTTATCCTCAGCACTAATCTTATCACCCATATCAGTTAAAAGCTTTTCAGTCTGGAAAATTAAGCTGTCTGCCTGATTCTTAGTATCAACAGCTTCCTTTCTCTTAGCGTCCTGCTCTGCATACTGTTCAGCTTCCTTAACAGCCTTATCTATTTCGTCATCAGAAAGGTTAGTTGAAGATGTAATTGTAATATCCTGTTCCTTACCAGTACCTAAATCCTTAGCAGTAACCTTAACAATACCGTTAGCATCAATATCGAATGAAACTTCAATCTGAGGAATACCTCTTGGAGCTGGAGCAATACCGTCAAGACGGAATCTACCTAAGCTCTTGTTATCCTTAGCCATTGGTCTTTCACCCTGTACAATGTTAATATCAACAGCAGTCTGGTTATCTTCATAAGTTGAGAAAATCTGCTTCTTGTTTACTGGAATAGTAGTGTTTCTTGGAATTAAAGCTGTAGCAACACCACCAGCAGTTTCAATACCTAATGTAAGAGGAGTTACATCAAGAAGAAGAATATCACCTGAACCAGCTTCACCAGCTAACTTACCACCCTGAATAGATGCACCAACAGCAACACACTCATCTGGGTTAATGCCCTTGAATGGTTCCTTGCCAGTAATCTTCTGAACTTCTTCCTGTACAGCTGGAATTCTTGTAGAACCACCAACAAGTAATACCTTAGAAAGCTCACTAGCTGTCATATCTGCATCCTTTAATGCAGTCTGAACTGGAACTAAAGTTGCCTCAACAAGGTCGTGAGTAAGCTCATTAAACTTAGCTCTTGTTAATGTTACATCAAGATGCTTAGGACCATCTGCACCAACAGTAATATAAGGAATATTAATGTTAGAAGTTGTAGCTGAAGATAATTCCTTCTTAGCCTTTTCAGCAGCTTCCTTTAATCTCTGCATAGCCATCTTATCAGTAGAAAGGTCAATACTTTCCTTAGCCTTAAAATCGCTTACTAAATAATCAATAATTCTCTTATCAAAGTCATCACCACCTAAGTGATTGTTACCACTTGTAGCAAGAACTTCAATAACACCGTCACCAATCTCAATAATAGATACATCAAATGTACCACCACCAAGGTCGTAAACCATAATTGTCTGTTCCTGTTCATTATCAAGACCATAAGCTAAAGCTGCTGCTGTTGGCTCGTTGATAATTCTCTTAACATCAAGACCAGCAATCTTACCAGCATCCTTAGTTGCCTGTCTCTGAGCATCTGTAAAGTAAGCTGGAACTGTAATAACAGCCTCTGTTACAGGTTCACCAATATAAGCTTCAGCATCTTTCTTTAACTTCTGAAGAATCATTGCTGAAATTTCCTGTGGAGAATACTGCTTACCATCATTAGCAAACTTGTAATCTTCACCCATATGTCTTTTAATAGAAATAACTGTACCATCTACATTAGTAACAGCCTGACGCTTAGCAGTTTCACCTACTAATCTTTCACCACTCTTTGTAAAACCTACAATAGAAGGAGTAGTTCTTTCACCCTCTGAATTTGTAATAACAGTTGGCTGACCACCTTCCATAACAGCTACACATGAATTTGTTGTACCTAAATCAATACCAATAATCTTTCCCATTATTATCTCTCCTTTTTAATCAATATATACCACTTTTTTATATGTCAACAGAGGCAAAGCCTCTGAATATTGTTGTTAATAATTACTAGTTAGCAACCTTAACCATAGCAGGTCTAATTACCTTGTCGCCGTGCTTATATCCCTTTTGGAATACTTCTACAACAACATTGTCATCACAGCTTTCATCTTCAATGTGCATTACTGCAGCGTGAACATTAGGGTCAAAAGGTTCTCCCTCAGCAGGTATTTCCTCAACACCCATAGCTGTCATTACATCAATCATCTGCTTTAATATCATTTCAATACCTTTATAGGTACTGCTTTCCTTATCTTCAGTAGCTGCAACAGCTCTTTCAAAGTTATCAACAACTGGTAAGAACTTTTCAATAGTATCTCTTACACCGTTATTATACATACCCTGCTTTTCCTGATTTGTTCTTTTTCTAAAGTTTTCAAATTCAGCAAGCTGTCTTAACCACTTATCCTGTGCTTCCTTAACCTGCTCCTCAGCCTTAACGAGCTTATCCTCAAGAGTTTCCTCCTCAGTCTTTTCAGCAGTTTCAGTAGCCTCATCTTTTACTTCTTCAGCAGTTTCTACTGCTTCTTCTTTTACTTCTTCTGTATTTTCAACAGTTTCTTCCATCTTTTCTTTATCCAAATTACTATCCATCATAGCCTCCATCATCTCCATTGTCAAGCATAGCATCAATCATAGTATCGAGCTTTTTAACAATTTCATCTAATACAGATACCGTCTGTGAATAATTCATTCTTGTAGGACCGATAATACCTATCTTACCTACTGAATTGCTGCCAAACCTATAGTTTGCCTTGACAATACTGCAATCCTTCAACTCCTCCATTTTGTTTTCACCACCGATTAATATTTGAATTTTATCAGCAGTTGTATCATCACCCTTACCTAAAAGAGTTATGAGCATATCTTTTTCTTCAAAGGCTTGAAAAATATTTCTTGCCTTTTGAATATCACTAAACTCCGGAAAGCCCAAAAGATTTTTAACACCACTTGTATAAAGATGTGTATCTTCTTCCTGCTGTACCGTTGAAACAATAGCCTTAAATACTTTAGCAATAAGCTCCTGATAATCACTAAACTTATTTATAAGTTTAGTTGTTGCCTCTGCATCAATTTCTTCCAAAGCATAATCAATAATAATATTGTTTATTTCATTAGATATACTATAAAGGCCATCCATATCAGGTATTGCCTTTGCCTTTATAATATGATTTTTAATTGCCTTGCTATCAGTTACAACAACTGCAGCAACAGTATTATTATCAATAGGGACAAGCTGTATATGCTTTATTTTAACTCTAGTACTTTTTGGCTCAGTAACTATAGTAGTATAGTTAGTAAGCATTGAAAGTGCCTTAGCCGTCTGTTGCATAAGATACTCAATTCTATCAACATTGAGAGAAATTGCATTTTTAAGAAATTCAACTTCTTCGCTTGTAAGAACTCTTTTATGCATCATATTATCAACATACATTCTATAGCCCATTTGAGAAGGTATTCTACCAGCTGAAGTATGAGGCTGTTCAATAAGTCCCATTTCTTCAAGGTCACTCATTTCATTACGAATGGTTGCAGGTGAAATACCCAAATCATATTTTTTAGCAATAGTTCGAGAGCCAACTGGCTCTGCCGTAGCAACATAGTCAGTGATAATAGCTTCCAATATTTTTATTTTTCTATCATTAAGCTTCACATTATCACCTCTCCATTAAAAGACATTAATTTATCTTTTATCTGTTAGCACTCATTTAACCCGAGTGCTAACTTTAAATATAATATACCACACCCTCCAAACTTTGTCAATAGTTTTTAATAAAAATTTTTACAAGTTTTTATATAAATTTTTTAACGAGTTTTGGTTAATCAATATTGCCAAACATTATTATTGCTGTAAAAAAAGAACTATTGCCATTGCAATAGTTCCCGATTATAAATATAAAATTTATTTACCTAAGCAAAATTCACTAAATATTTTATCAATAATATCTTCTTCCAAAGCCTCTCCAGTGATTTCACCTAAAGCACTGTAAGCCTCTGTTAAATCCATAGAAATAAAGTCCTCTGGCATTCTATTTTCAACAGTTTCCATAACATTTTTGAGATAATTATAAGCCTTAACAAGACTTTCCTTATTTCTCTCACCTGATATTAAAACCTCATTATTTATATTTATATCACCAAAGGCAAACATTTCTCTTATTTTTTCATATATATCATTAATACCCATATCAGACTTAACTGAAATATTAATTGGCTTTAAATGCTCTATAGCCTTTAAATCTATTTTCTGCTCTAAATCCAATTTATTGACAAGAGTAATAGTTTTCTTATTTTTAACAAGCTCAATAAGTCCCTTATCCTCATCAGAAAGTTCTCTGCTTCCGTCAAACATAAGAAGTACCAAATCAGCCTGTTCAGCAAGACTTTTTGACTTTTCAACACCAATTTGTTCAATAATATCATTAGTATCTCTTATTCCTGCTGTATCAATAATATTAAGTGGAATACCGTGAACATTAAGCATTTCTTCAAGGCTATCTCTTGTAGTACCTGGAATATCTGTTACAATGGCTCTATCCTCCTCAAGCATAGCATTTAAAAGAGAGGACTTGCCAACATTAGGTCTGCCTAAAATAACAGTCTTTATACCCTCTTTATAAATCTTGCCTGTATCAGCAGATTTAATAAGTTTATCAACAGCAGCCAAAGCCTTTTTTGTATTCTCTGCCACCATATTATATGTCATTGTTTCGTCATCGTGTTCAGGGTAATCAATACCAGCCTCAATATGGGCAAGCATCATTAATATATCTTCCCTAATTTGATGTATTTCTTTAGACAACCTACCTTCAAGTCTAAGCATTGCAGCCTCACGACTTGCATCAGTTTTAGCATTTATAATATCAATTACAGCCTCTGCCTGTGTAAGGTCAATTCTACCATTTAAAAAAGCTCTTTTTGTAAATTCACCCGGTTCAGCCATTCTTGCACCATTTTTAATAATTGTGTTTAAAACAGCTGTAACAGCTCTGTAGCCTCCGTGAGTGTTAATTTCTACCACATCTTCACGAGTATAAGTATTAGGTGCTTTCATCACAGACACCAATACTTCATCAATAACCTTGCCGTCACAAACAATATTGCCAAAATGGATTGTATGGCTTTTTTGCTCACTTAAGACCTTGCCCTTTGGTGACACAAAAACCTTGTCTGCAATACTTAAGGCATCACTTCCGCTAAGGCGAACAATGCCTATACCGCCATTACCAGTGGCAGTAGATATGGCAGCTATTGTATCATCAATATTAACTTTAAGCATAATTCAACCTCCAAAAAAGGCACAGGCTATACCGCCTATGCCCTTAATTAATTTAATTATTATAATTTCTTCTGTTAGAATAATTATTCTTTAAAGCAATTACAACATATCTGTAAGGTTCAGTACCTTCGCTATATGTAGTAACATATCTGTCATTTTGAAGTGTTGCGTGAATAATTCTTCTTTCATAAGGATTCATAGGCTCAAGAGTAATATTTCTTCTGTTATGCTTAGCCTTCTTTGCAAGATTAAAAGCAAGCTGTTCAAGAGTTTTTTGTCTTTTAGCTCTGTAATCCTCTGTATCAAGAGTAACATTCATATAAGGGTACTCGCCCTTGTTTACTACAAGGTTTGTAAGATACTGGATACTGTCAAGAGTTTGACCTCTCTTACCAATAATAGTACCCATATCGTCACCCTTCATATCAATAACAATATGCTTGTTATCTTTAAATGAAGCATTTAACTCAACTGACATATTCATTTTTTCAAAAACCTGTGATAAAAATCCAGTAGCAATTACAAGAATATTATTCTTATCCTCATCAGTAAGGCTTGCTCTTGCAGACTCATTTTCAGCAGGTTCTTCATCAGAAATTTCAACAACTTCTTCTACTTCAATTTTTTCTTCCACAACTACCTTAGCAGTTTTTTCTACCTTTGGCTGTGGCTTAGAGTCTTCCTTAGGCTTTTCAACCTTAGGTTCAGGCTTAACCTCTGGCTTAACAACTTGAGGCTTAGGCTCTGGTTTAACCTCTGGCTCATCACTGCCAATAACAGTAACAAGAACTCTGGCAGGCTTAGCACCAATACCAAGAAATCCCTTGCTAGGCTCATCAATAACCTTGTAATCAACATCAAGAAGGCTAACGCCTAATTTAGTACAAGCATTATCAACAGCCTCATTAATAGTCTTTCCTGTCATTTCAATCTGCTTCATTATTTTCTGCCTCCCTTTTTACTTTTCTTTTCCTTAGGCACGATTACATCAGCTGCACCAGTCTTTTCAAAATGCTTATTGAGGAAGAACTGCTGGCAAAGCTGGAATAAATTAGATACAATCCAATATACACCAATACCACCAGGAAGTGATATAGTAATCCAAGCCATCATTAAAGGCATAGTAACATTCATAATTCTCTGCTGTGACTTCATAGCTGGGTCCATTTGAGAATTATTATTTCTTCTAGTCATTAACCAAGAAGAAAGGAATGTTGTAAGACCTGAAAGGAAAGGAATAATAAGCTTTGGAGTCAAAGCATATCCTACAGTTTCAGTAAGGTTAAGACCGATAAAGTATTCAATAGAGTTCTTAGCAGCACATACTGAATCAAAGTCAGCAGAAGCAATTGCTGTCTTTAACTGACCAACCTCATTAGGTCCTAAAATATTTATAATTCTATTAAATATATTAACATCAACGCCACCACTAGTAATCTTACCTAAATTAGCAAAAGTGCTTACAAGGTCAGCAACAGTAGAATTAGACTGAGCTGCTGTAAGTACGATAGTAGATAACTGAGTGTAAACATCGTTAATAACATCAATATACTTAAATGGGTTCTGCATTACGTGATAAAGTCCAAGGAAAATAGGAAGCTGAATAATCATAGGCAAACAGCCACTAAATGGACTTACATTGTTTTCTCTGTAAAGCTTTTGTGTTTCCATCTGTATCTTTCTCTGGATTTCAGGGTCAGTCTTATTATCCTTATACTTTTCCTGAATTTTCTTAAGCTCTGGAGAAAGTGCCTGCATTTTAAACATTGACTTTTGCTGCTTGTAAGAAAGCGGAACTAAAAGGCAACGAGTAAAAACTGTCAACAAAATAATAGATATACCAAGTGAATTATTGTGGATACCTAAGCTATAGATAATGTTAAAGAAAAAATTAATAACATGACCTAAAACCCAAGCAATAGGACCAACAATAACACCAGGGTCTTTCATTACATCTCTGGAAACGGCTAATAAATTTAGCAACAACGCTGTATCCTCCTTTATGGTACGGGATCATAGCCACCCTCGTGAAATGGGTGACATTTCAACAATCTTCTTACAGCCAAATAACCACCCTTCCAACAGCCGTACTTCTCAATCGCCTCATAGGCATAGGCGGAGCAAGTAGGAACAAATCTACAACTCCTGGGTGTAAATGGCGTAATATATTTTCTGTAAAAGCCTATTAAAAACAGTGCTATTTTCTTCACAATGACATCAATACCTTCTTTTTTATTTAAAAACTAAATATCAATCATTTTTATCCGACTTTAGTAATCTCTGTTTCTTTAATAAGTGCAATAATGCACTTTCAATTTCTTTATAGCTGGCCTCTTTAGCCGAACCTCTTGCTATAACCACAATGTCATAGCCCTGAACAATATTTTCTTCAGACAGTCTATAACTTTCTCTCAAAAGTCTTGTAACTCTGCTTCTAACAACAGAATTACCCACCTTTTTACTAACAGAAATACCATATCTGTTACCTTCTGTTCCATTTTTGATTGAATACATAACAAGTAATCTATTGGCAATGGAACGACCTCTGTTATATACATATCTGAACTGATAATTTTTTTTAAGGGATTGTGTAAACAGCATTTTTATCCCCCTCTGCTTTATAGCTTAGTATTAAAGGTTAATACCTATATAGTAATTATACTATAATTATTATTCTACAAATAAAGCCCACTTAAAAAGCGGGCTTTGAATTATGCAGATAAAACCTTTCTGCCTTTTTTACGTCTAGCAAGTATTACTTTTCTACCGTTAGCAGTACTCATTCTCTTTCTGAAACCGTGAACCTTGCTTCTCTGTCTTTTCTTTGGCTGGTATGTCATCTTCATCTTCAAAGCACCTCCTTATTAACAAATTTATATTTTACTTAAAGTCAAATCAAGCACTAGTCCTATTATAGTGTAAAATTGCTATTTAGTCAAGAAAAATTTTTAAATTTCCCTGTTTTGATACATATTTGTAAAATAAGTACAAATTTAATGGGCAAACTAAAACAAGAATTATATTTGTAGGGGGAAAATAATGAAAAAATGGTTAATTATACTATTAGGAATTTTCCTAATGTCAATATCCTTAACTCAATTTTTAGAGCCTTATGCCATTGTTATTGGAGGAGCAACAGGCATAGGCATTATATTTAAGCAGCTTTTTAATATTCCTCTTTCTTTAACAAATATTGTTGTAAATATTCCACTATTTATACTAGCCATAAAAATAAAGGGATTTTCATTTGTAAGAGATACCCTTATTGCTACAATATTATTATCCATTATGTTAGAAATAACAGCATTTATACCAGAAATAAAAACTGATATTATACTTACTGCTATTTTTGGTGGATTACTAAATGGAATTGGTGTAGGCTTAATATTAAGAGGCAACACAACAACAGGCGGAAGTGACTTGTTAGCTGTAATATTGCACCACTTTTACCCTCATATTCCTACAGCTAGACTAATGCTTATACTTGATATACTTATTGTTGTAGCTGGTATATTTGCTCTAGGCATAACACCTGCCCTTTATGCTATTGTTGCAATATATATAATGGGAAAAACTATAAACATTGTGCTAGAGGGGTTAGATTTTGCCAAAGCTGTGTTTATTACATCATCTAACTGCACTACTATAGGTCTTACATTAACATCTCAACTTTCAAGAGGTGCTACTTATATAGATTGCAAAGGTATGTACACAAAAGAAGATAAGGGTATGCTTCTTATTGTGGTATCATCACGAGAAATAAATAAATTGAAAGAAATTGTGGCTGACATTGATAAAAATGCCTTTGTAATTGTTAATGATGTAAGAGAAATACAAGGAAATTTTAGACGATAATATAAAAAACCTTACGGTAGTATTTTCCGTAAGGTTTTTATATTAATTATAAAATTAATTCAATAACATTCTATCGTTATTCATTTCCTCACCACTTGCCTTTTCAAACATAGCAAGAAGGTCAGGAACATCAAGTTTTTTCTTTTCTTCACCTGATATATCAAGTATTATTTGACCCTTATGTAACATAATAATTCTGTTGCCAATTCTAAGGGCATCTTTCATATTATGAGTTACCATAAGTGCTGTAAGATTATGCTCTCCAACAATCTTTACAGTAAGGTCAAGAACCTTCTTAGCAGTTTTAGGGTCAAGAGCAGCTGTATGCTCATCTAAAAGCAAAAGTTTTGGATGATGGAATGTAGCCATAAGCAAAGTAAGAGCCTGACGCTGACCACCAGAAAGGTATCTTGTTTTATCCTTTAATCTTTTATCAAGACCTAAATCAAGATTAGCAAGAATTTCCTTGTACATTTCCTTTTCTTTGCTTGTAATACCAAACTTTAATGTTCTTGGCTTACCTCTTCTATAAGCAATAGCCAAATTTTCTTCAATAGAAAGGTCAGAAGCTGTACCCATTCTAGTATCCTGAAAAACTCTACCAATGTACTTAGCTCTTTTATATTCAGGAGATTTTGTTAAATCTATATCATCAATAATAATCTTGCCACTTGTAATAGCATTAGAACCAGAAATAGCATTAAGCATAGTTGACTTACCAGCACCATTACCACCAATAATAGTAATAAAGTCACCCTCTTTTACATTAAGGTTAATACCTCGTAAAATGTGCTTTTCATTTACTGTTCCAATTTCAAATTTCTGATGAACATCTACTAATTTAAGCATTTACACTGCCTCCCTTTTTAACTGAGTTCTTTAAATTCTTTGTTGCAATATTTCTGACAGTTGGGAAACAAAGTGCAACAGCAAGTAATATTGAGCTAATAAGCTTCATATCATCTGCTCTTAAACCTAACTTAAAGACTGCAGCAATAATTATTCTGTACAACACAGAACCTAAAGCAACAGCAATAAGTGAACGAAGTATAGTTCTGTTGCCAAACACAACCTCACCAATAATAACAGAGGCAAGACCAATAACAATAGTACCTACACCCATCTGAATATCAGCAAAGCTACTAAACTGTGCTACAAGTGACGCAGAAAGAGCAATAAGACCATTGCCAATCATAATACCAAGAATAGTAGCATTGTCAGTATTTACACCATTAGCTCTAATCATATTTTTATTATTACCAGTAGCTCTTAAAGAATAACCAAGCTCTGTATTAAAAAACCACCAAAGAAAGATAATAACAACAACAGTAAGAATAAGACCTGCAACAATAGCAGCTACACTCTTTGTCATATTAAGATTTTCAAGCATAGTGATAATTGATGTTTTCTTTAAAAGAGGTATGTTAGCCTGACCCATAACTCTTAAGTTAATAGACCACAAAGCAGTCATAGTAAGAATACCTGCAAGAAGTGCTGGTATCTTAAGTTTAGTATGAAGTATACCAGTTACAAGACCAGCTAAAAGTCCACCAATAAGTGCAATGAATGTAGAAACAAAAGGATTAAGACCTACTGTAATAAGTTTACAAGTAATGCCTGCACCAAGAGTAAAACAGCCCTCAGCTGTAAGGTCAGCAATATCAAGTATTCTATATGTAATATAAACACCTATTGCCATAACAGCCCAAACGAGACCTAGGGCAACAGCATCAATAATAAAATCCATTTTTATTAACTCCTTATCTAAATGTAGTAAATAGCATAGGCAAAAAATTATTATTTTAGAAAATATCCCTTGCCTATGCCATTTATCAAAATATAAGGGTACTTGCATACTCTCATCAAGCACCCTTACTTAAAAAATTATATTTACTCAGCAGCTGTATTTGCAATAGTTGCCTTTGCCTTAATATCATCTGGAATAGTGATACCTAATTCAGCAGCAGCAGTTTCATTAATAACAAGCTGTGGATTTTTAGTATACTGGATAGGCATTGTCTTAATATCAGCACCCTGAATAAGCTGAACAGCCATATTACCAGTAAGCTTACCTAATTCAGTGTAATCAATAGCAACAGAAGCAAGTCCGCCACCATTAACCATACCAGTTTCACCAACAATGACTGGTAAACCAGCAGGATTTGTAATACTTGTTACTAAAGGCATACTTGATGCAAGTACATTATCTGTAGGAATGTAAATAGCATCACAAGTACCAATAACAGATTGAGTAACCTGAGCAACATCATTAGTTGATGTAACAGTCTTTCTTTCAACTTCAAGACCTAAAGCCTTAGCAGCTTCTTCGGCCATATCTGCCTGAATAAGTGAATTCTGCTCACCAGAACAATACATAATAGTAATCTTCTTAGCATCTGGTAAAAGTGAAGTAAGAAGGCTAATCTGGTCATTAACTGGTGTAAGGTCAGATGTACCTGAAACATTGCAATTTGGCTTATCGTTAGAATCAACAAGACCTGATTCAGCTGGGTCAGTAACTGCAGTAATAAGGATAGGAATATCCTTAGTTTCTGTTGCAATAGCCTGTGCTGAAGGTGTAGCTATAGCTAAAATTAAATCTTTACCATCAGAAACAAATTTCTGTGAAATAGTCTTTAAATTTGACTGGTCACCCTGAGCATTTTGAACCTCAATATGAACCTTATCGCCATCTTTATAACCAGCCTCAGAAAGAGCTGCAATAAATCCGTCCTTAGATGCGTCAAGAGCTGGATGCTCAGTAAGCTGAATAATACCAATATCAACAGGTGTTTCCATAGCTGTGCCTGCTGCACTTGACTCAGAAGTGTCTGATTTGCTTGCACTGTTATCACTTGCACCACAGCCTGCTAACATCATAGCCGATAAAGCTGTAACTGCTAACATTGACAATAATTTCTTCATAAAAAATTCCTCCTTATGCCTATAGGCATCAAATTGGGCTATCCCGCCCTAGATACCTATAATTTTACGGTAAATTAACATAATTGTCAATAATTTTTGATGTAAAATAGAAAAAAGCAGCTAACGAACAGCTGCTTTTTCCTAAAGAGAAGGTATTTTTATGGGGTTTACAGTTTAATTTACATATTTGAGGGATGTATAAACTGTAATGTGAAAATATTTAGGGGTTTTCACAGTTATTATTATATCAGAGAGCAAGTTATAAGTGTTCACAAACATAGAATTTTTTTTGTCAATTTTTTGTATATTTTACCGATAAGCTATAAATTTTAAAGCAAAAATCACATTTTTAGTGGTTTTAAATTATACATTTTGCCGATAAAATCAAAACAAATCTATGTTTCAAGACTTTCAATATACTTAATTAAATTTTTTTCACCATCAATTTCCACACCATTTTCAAAAAGTTTTTTATCCTCATCACTTAATGACTCAATAGGCGTAGATGTTACTTCCTTTAAAATATTAGAATCTCTATAAAAAACAGCAATATACCCCTTATCCTCTCTTATAATATAATGTTGAGTGCTATTACCATTTATACTTTTATTAAACACTACTCTGTCTGGACTGAATTCTGTCATAAGCCAGTCTTTATATACAGCCTTTGTTTTTTCTCTATCCCAGCCGTACATAAACTGTTGAGGCAAATTTTGCTGAGTTTCTGAAAAACCGTCTGAATAATTATATACAAATTCAAGCACTGTGTTCTCATTAATAACATCTGATGGCTGTGCTTCAGCCATTACTAGCCCTTGACCATATTCTGTGCCTTCCTCACTTGTATAAGCAAAAAAATAGCCTGTCATACCACCAATTATAGTAAATATAATTCCACTAGCTACAATTAAAGTATACTTTATAGCCTTTCTCATAATATCACCTCTTGGATATTATTACCCTTTTATATATTTTTATACAAATATTGCAAAGGTGTGAGAAATTTTATTATTTGATACCTATACTAATTAGCTTAGTATTATTATCATACATAATATTTAAAATATCAGATAAATCTCTTATTTTAATATAGGTGTAACCGTCTTTATTTATGGCATCAACACTTTTCACCTTGCCATTTATTTTAATATTTTGTTTCACTACTTTTTCCTCCAATCTACCTTTAAAATTTTGCCAAGCCTTAATATCTCTCACAAAAGGTTCAGGACAATTTTTACCTGTAACATCATAATGTCTTATTACATTTGCAATCGGCACATTGTATTTAGTCATAAGCATTTTTACAAGTTCAACAGCATTATCAACTGTCTTATCCATAAAATAATAATTACCCTTGCTAT
>URXK01000003.1 GCA_900551755.1 uncultured Eubacterium sp.
TTGAAAATAAAGCTGATGCTGATAAAATTGCTAAACAAATTCTTGTAAATAAAAGAAGTAGAGAAACAGCAGAAAAAACAAGGGTAAATATAAAGAAAAAACTTACTGGCTCAATTGATATGAATAATAGAGTTGAAAAGTTTGTAAACTGTCGTTCTAAAGATGTTTCAAAAAGAGAGCTTTATATAGTAGAGGGTGACTCTGCTCTTGGTTCAGTTATGCTTGGTAGAGATGCCGAATTTCAAGGAATTATGCCAATAAGAGGTAAGATACTTAATTGCCTTAAAGCAAATTATGATAGAATATTTAAGTCAGATATTATTACTGATTTGCTTAAAGTAATTGGCTGTGGTGTTGAGTTAAAAGCGAAACATAATACCAGTAAAGACTTAAATAGCTTTGATATAAATAATTTAAGATGGGATAAAATCATAATATGTACAGATGCTGATGTTGATGGCTATCAAATTAGAACACTTGTTTTAACAATGATTTACAGATTAGTCCCAACTCTTATTGATGAACATAAAGTATTTATTGCTGAATCTCCGCTTTATGAAATAACTACAGGTTCAGGTAAAAAAGAGAAAACTTATTTCGCTTATACAGAAAAAGAAAAAACAGACATTTTAACAAAAATCAATGGTAATTATAAAATTCAACGCTCTAAAGGTCTTGGTGAAAATGAGCCAGAAATGATGTGGCAAACAACTATGAATCCAGAAACTAGAAGACTAATTATGGTTATGCCAGAAGATGCTAAAATGACTTCTGATACCTTTGATTTGCTTCTTGGTGATAACCTACAAGGTAGAAAAGAGCATATTGAAACTGAAGGATATAAATATATTGATTTAACAGAATTAAGTTAAGGAGGGTATTAATAATGGCTAATAACAAATATATAGAACAGCATATTACTGATACTCTTGAACTTAACTATATGCCTTATGCAATGAGTGTTATTGTTTCAAGAGCAATACCAGAAATTGATGGTTTTAAACCTGCTCACAGAAAACTTCTTTATACTATGTATAAAATGGGACTTTTAAACGGTGCAAGAACAAAGTCAACTAATGTAGTTGGACAAACTATGAAACTTAATCCTCATGGTGATGCTACCATTTATGAAACAATGGTTAGACTTACTAGAGGCAATGACGCCTTACTTCATCCTTTTATTGATAGTAAAGGTAACTTTGGTAAGGTTTATTCTGGAGCAATGGCTTATGCAGCGTCAAGATATACAGAAGTGAAACTTGATAGTATATGTAGTGAGATATTTAAGGATATTGATAAAAATACAGTCGATTTTGTAGATAATTATGACGGTTCTTTAAAAGAACCAGTGCTTTTCCCAACAACATTTCCTAATGTACTTGTAACACCTAATAAGGGTATTGCTGTTGGTATGGCTAGTACAATATGTTCATTTAACTTGCGTGAAGTATGTGAGGCAACAGTGCAGTATATTAAAAATCCTGATGTAGACTTAAAAGAGTATTTAAAAGCACCAGATTTTACAACAGGTGGCGAATTAATATATAATGCTGATGAAATATCTAAAATATACAATACTGGCAAAGGTAGCTTTAAAGTAAGAGCAAAATATAGATTTGATAAGAAAAATGGTATAATTGAAATATATGAAATACCATATACAACAAATATTGAATCTATAATTGATAAAATAATTGACTTGGTTAAACAAAATAAAATCAAGGAAATTAATGATGTAAGAAATGAAACCGACTTGAACGGTTTAAAAATTGCGATAGATATAAAAAGAAGTGCTGACCCAGAAAAACTTATGACTAAACTTTATCAAATGACACCACTTACAGATAGTTTTAGTTGTAATTTTAATATACTTGTTAATGGTTCGCCAAAAACAATGGGTATTAAAAGTATACTTGACGAATGGATAGAATTTAGAATGTCTTGTATTAAAAGACAGGTTGCTTTTGATTTAGTAAAAAAAGGCGATAGACTACATTTGCTTCAAGGACTTGAAAAAATACTTCTTGATATTGATAAGGCTATTAAAATAATAAGAGAAACTGAAGAAGATAGTAGGGTTATACCTAATCTTATGTCAGGATTTAATATTGATGAAGTTCAAGCTGAATTTGTGGCAGAAATAAAGCTTAGAAATCTTAATAAAGAGTATATATTAAAACAAACAAAGGCTATAGATGACCTTAAAAATGAAATTGAAGAACTTGACGATATTCTTCATCACGAAAGCAAAGTACTTAAAATTATAATTTCTGATTTAAAACAGGTTGCTAAAAAATTTGGCAAAGATAGAAAAACAGATATTATTTACGAGGCTGAAATTAAAAAAATGGATACTGATGATTTTATTGAAGATTATCCAGTAACACTATTTTTAACTAAAGAGAATTATCTTAAAAAGATAACTATGGTTTCGTTACAGGCTTCAATGAGAGTATCTGCTGAACATAAACTTAAAGAAAATGATGAAATAGTTCAAACTATTGAGGTAAATAATAAAGCTGAACTTCTTATGTTTTCAGATAAACAAAATGTATATAAGATTAAATGTTATGATTTAGCCGAATGTAAAACAAGTAGTATAGGTGATTATCTTAATAATGTTTTAGTTATGGATGCTGATGAAAAAATAATATATATTACTAACAGCAATCAATATAAGGGCTATATGCTTTTTGTATATGAAAATGGTAAAATTGCTAAAGTAACAATGTCTAGCTACGAAACTAAAACAATGAGAAAGAAACTTATTAATGCTTATAGTGATAAAGCTAACCTTGTTAGTGCAATTTATATACCTGATGATATGGATATAGTATTAGTTAGAGATAATGATAAAGCAATGCTATTAAATACTGAACTTATTCCAGAAAAACAAACGAAGTCTACAGCTGGTGTTAATGTGTATACATTAAAGAAAAATAGCAAACTTACAAGAGTTATTAATAAAGATGCTTTTAAATCAGAAAATATTGAATATTATCGTTCAACTAAAATACCAGGAACAGGGCATTTTATAAATGACTCTGATAAAGATTTTAATAATTTTCCTAAACAAATGAATTTATTTAATTAGTATAAAAACCGTTGCATAATTAATATGTGACGGTTTTTGTGTAATTTGCTATAAAATCAGATATAAAAATTGTGAAATATTAAATTATCATAATGCTTGACAAATTTAACATTATAGATTATTATATATACATAAGATAACTAAAGAGTTATACAAGATGTGAAAGGAGCTGAGACCACCAGAAACGGTATTTAGTCATATAGTTTGAAAACTGTAACATTTACAAAAGTATTTAGTAAAATTTATCACTAAATTGACATTGTTTAATAAATGAAAAATAAATATTGTAATTGTGTAGAAAATAGCATATATACATTACAGTTTAATATAATTATAATGACAAGGATTTTTGTATACAACTAAAAAATAGTTTGTATATTCAAATGATTTATTTATTTGAAAAGATGTAAAACAAGTAGTAAAAAACACTAACTATTAGCAATATAAATTATTTATATTAATTATGTTTTAACGCTTTGTGGATAATAAATCAAAGATAAAAATTGAATAAAAATTATAGTCAATCAATCAATATTTAATATAACTGTTATAGGTAATAAATGGGGATTTATAGAGAAGTGTATTTATACTTAATAACAAAAATGTTTCAATATTGATAGTTATGTGAACTAATGTGTGGATTTTAATATTAAGTAAATTAATAATTAGGGTTATTAATTCTGGTAATTATATTAAAACTGCAACAGTTCAGTTAATTAAGCATAATAAAATAATAAGTATAATTGATTAAAAGAAAAAAAGTTTTATAATTTTAGAAAGTGAATAAAATGATTGATGAATCAATGAGATAGCTTGTTATCTATTTTACTAAATGGTATGTAGATAACAAGCTTTTCTTATGTTTAAATATATGAAATTGATGATAATATATAAGAGAGTTAGTTAAATATTAAGTATAGTAGAACTTATGCAGGTATTATTATTAAGGGATTTATACAAGATAATATTGTTAGGCTAAAGAATTTTTATATAAAGAAAATATATTTAGTTAGATGGTGAACAGTTAAATGGGGGCTAATTAATAGCTTTATAATTAAATAAAAATATTAATACAATATTTACGATATTAATGAGTTTAAAATTAGTGTTTAGAATATAGTTAGTAATTTGTTGAAATACAAGGTATTGGATATAATTTTTTTGTTAATTCTTCGTAAAACTTGTGTTTTACGAACTCTTAAAAACACCCTATTATTTATATTTATATTTTTATTTATATTTGTAATGTTATTTAGCTATAAATTTTTTAATTTACTATTCAAGGTGTATATTTATAATATTATTTCTATTAAATTTTAATGTTTACAGCTTTTTGTGTAACAGAAATATAATCAGCTATTTAAAATTTAAAATAAAAATATATGATTTTATAGTTTGTAGTAAGAATATTTATCATTGAATAGATATTAATAAGTTATAACTAAATAATGCACCTTAACATTATTTATAACATTAAGGTGCATATTTATAATTTTATGGATATAATTTAATTACTTTAATTCACTAGTCTTTAACCAATCCTGGTCATCATAGTCTTTGTTTTCGCCAACCATACCCCAAATAAATGTATAAGCCTTAGTACCAACACCACTGTGAATAGACCAACTTGGAGAAATAACAGCACTTTCATTTCTCATAACAATGTGTCTAGTTTCGTCTGGCTTACCCATCATATGGAATACTACATTGTCATCATCCATATCGAAGTATAAGTAAACTTCCATTCTTCTCTCGTGTGTATGACATGGCATAGTGTTCCAGTTAGAACCTGCATCAAGCTTAGTAAGACCCATAGCTAACTGACAGCTACCGTATTCAACGCCATCTCTCTGAGAAAGTCTTGCAAATACTTCATCGTGAATATACTGGTTAATAGTTCTCTTATTACAATCTTCTAATGAACCTAAAGGCTTATGATTAGCATCATCATAGCTAATAAGAACTGTAGGATATGTCTTGTGAGCAGTTGCTGAGTTCATATAGAATTTAGGTGGATTCTTAGGGTCCTTTGCTGAGAAAGAAATTTCCTTAGTACCCATACCAACATAAATAGCATCACCATTATTTACAGTATAGTCTTTACCATCAACTGTAACAATACCGTCACCACCAATGTTAATTGCACCAAGTTCTCTTCTCTCAAGGAAATATGTAGCTGCAAGTTCCTTACTACCTTCAAGCTTTAATGCTTCAGTAGTTGGAGTAATACCACCAAAAATAATTCTATCGTTGTGGCTATATACAAGCTTCATTTCACCAGGTACAAATACCTTTTCAACTAAGAAATGCTTTCTTAATGTTTCAGTATCATAATGCTTAACATCATCGTAGTGATTTGAATATCTAACTTCTAAATTCATTTTGAATTTACCTCCATTTTTAAAAAAGGCTGAAGGCCTAACGCCTTCAGCCCTAAATTAATCAATTTAATAACTTAAGATTAAAATTATCTCTGAACTCTACCAGAACCGTCGCAGTTTTCAACTTCGCTTCTAGTAACAAGGTTAAAGTCACCAGGGATAGTGTGCTTAAGAGCAGATGCAGCAACAGCAAAGTTAAGAGCATCCTTCATATTCTTACCATCCATAAGACCACAAATTAAACCACCAGCAAATGAATCGCCGCCACCTACTCTATCTACGATAGGCATAATGTCAAATCTGTTAGATCTGTAGAATTCTCTTGTCTTACCATCCATAATACAAGCAGACCAACCATTGTGAGAAGCTGAGAATGATTCTCTTAAAGAAGAGATAACATACTTGAAGCCAAACTTATCACACATCTGGTTGAAAATATCCTGGTAACCAGCCATTTCGAGCTCACCAGAAGTTACATCAGTGTTACCTGGCTTGAAACCAAGAACCTTTTCAGCATCTTCTTCGTTACCAATACAAACATCAACATACTGCATTAAGTTAGTCATAACCTTCTGAGCCTTTTCAGATGACCAAAGCTTCTTTCTGAAGTTAAGGTCACAAGAAACTGTAACACCCTTAGCCTTAGCAGCCTTACAAGCAGCTTCAGTAACCTCAGCAGCTAAGTCAGATACAGCTGGAGTAATACCAGTAAAGTGGAACCAGTCAGCACCTTCGAAGATTGCATCGAAATCAAACTGATCAGCAGTAGCAGTAGAGATAGAAGAATGAGCTCTATCATATACTACATTTGATGCTCTCATAGAAGCACCAGTCTCTAAATAGTAAATACCAAGTCTTTCACCGCTCTTTACGATGTGCTTAGTTTCAACACCGTACTTTCTTAAAGCAGCAATTGCACACTCGCCAATAGGATTTTCTGGTACAGCAGTAACGAATTCTGCCTCGTGACCATAGTTTGATAATGAAACAGCTACGTTAGCTTCACCACCACCGTAGTTAACATCAAACTCGTCAGCCTGAATAAATCTTTCGTTATTTGGTGTAGATAATCTTAACATAATCTCACCCATAGTAACTATCTTGCCCATTGGAATAATCCTCCTTAGAATTAAATAAATTTATTATGTATATTAATACATAACTCTATGATTAAATTATATCATATAAAAATTAAATTTTCAATAGTGTTTTACAATTTTTACAGTAATATTTCATAAACATTTCATCTAATAAATATATTATTGAAAGTTTTTCCAGTAATCATCAATTTTATGATTTTCTAATGCTTGAAGATAGCTATCAGCAATATCAAAGATTTCACTTTCATCTCCAATTAAAAATTTGGCACTATCGCCCTTTCCTGTAACATTTTCCTTTTTATTAGGGGTTTCCAACCAAGCTCTAAATTCCTTTTCCCAACTGTCAGCACCGCTTTCGCCGATTTCATCATAACATAACATTTCTTCTTTAACTTCATATATAAAATCTTCAATATCCATTCTAATCATTTTCTGTTCCTCCAATTATTTTTAAACCAAAGTAATCATAACCTATTTTCGTTACAACTCTTCCTCTAGGTGTTCTCTTTATAAAGCCTTGCTGAATTAAATATGGTTCATAAACATCTTCAATAGTTTCAGCTTCTTCACCAATAGAAACAGCAAGAGTTTCTACACCAACTGGACCACCGTCAAATTTTTCTATCATACATAACAGTAATTTTTTATCAATTAAATCAAGTCCATTTTTATCAACTTCTAGTATATCAAGACTATCTTTTGCGACAGTTTCATTTATAGCTCCATTATACTTAACTTGAGCAAAATCTCTAACCCTTTTTAATAATCTGTTTGCTATTCTTGGTGTACCTCTTGAGCGTCTAGCTATTTCAATAGCTCCAGCTTCATCAATATCAATATTTAAGACTCTAGCAGACCTAATAACTATAGTTGACAATTCTTGAGGTGTATATAACTCTAATCTATTAATTACACCAAACCTATCTCTTAAAGGAGCTGTTAAAAGACCTATTCTTGTAGTTGCTCCAATTAAAGTAAATTTAGGAAGGTCAATTCGTATACTTTTAGCATCAGCACCTTTTCCGATTACTATATCTAGTACAAAATCTTCCATAGCCGGATATAGCACTTCTTCTATCAATCTATTAACTCTATGTATTTCGTCAATAAATAGAATATCACCTTCGTTAAGATTGTTTAAAATAGCTGCCATATCACCAGGTCTTTCTATAGCAGGGCCAGATGTTGTTCTAATATTAGCATTCATTTCATTTGCTATTATATTGGATAATGTAGTTTTTCCAAGTCCAGGTGGTCCATATAGTAATACATGGTCAAGAGGTTCATTTCTTTGTTTTGCAGCCTCAATATAAATTCGCATATTTTCCTTTACTTTTTTCTGTCCGATATATGAATCTAGCGTTATTGGTCTTAAACTTTCTTCTGTATTACAATCTTCTATTTTCACATCAGGAGTAATAATTCTATCTCCTGTGTCTAAAATTCTTTTTCTATCCATAATTGACTCCTAAAGTAACTTCAATGCTAAGCTAATAATTTTAGCACTATCCATATTTTCTGTATATACAGCCTCTACAGCCTTTGCAGCCTCAATTTTGCTAAAACCTAATGCTACAAGTCCAGCAATAGCATCATTTTTCTCATCTTTATTTTCAACAAATAAATTAGATTGTATACTATAATTACTTGCATCTGTGCTAAATCCAGATACTTTATCTTTAAGTTCAAGAATAATTCTTTCAGCCGTTTTCTTACCTATTCCTTTGCCAACACATAGAGCATTTCTATCTTGATTGCTTATTGCCAACACAACATCACTTGGACTTAAATCATTTAACATAGATAATGCACCTTTAGGTCCAACTCCGCTAACTGTAATAAGCAAATTAAAAATATTTAATTCATCCATATTTAAAAAGCCGAAAAGTTGCAAGGAGTCTTCTTTAACATCTAAGTAAGTAAATATTTTAATATCATTATTAATATGAGGCAAATTGTATGTAGTTCTTGTTGAAACATAAATATTATAGCCAATGCCATTATTATCAACAACAATACTGTTTTCACCTATATATACCAACTCACCTTTAATATAGCTTATCATATAAATCTCCATTCAATAAACATTTGTTCGGTAATATAATTATAAAACACTAAAAATCTTATGTCAATATAAAAAAGCAGATATTTGTAATTTATCTGCTTTTAATGTATTAAGTTAATTTATTAAATTATATAATAGCATTTTGATTTTTTATATTTAACTCTAGCTTTATTGTTGTTCCCTTATCAACTTCACTTTCGAGATTAATTGTTCCGTTGTAGTAATTTACTATATGTTTAACTATAGCTAAACCTAAACCTGTACCTCCAACTTTTTTGCTTCGTCCCTTGTCAACCCTATAAAATCTTTCAAATACCCTACTTTGGTCTACTTTAGGAATACCTATACCAGTATCACTAACTTCTACACAAATTTTATTATGAACTTTAGCTACAGTAACGCAGACTTTACCATTTGGTAGATTATATTTAATAGCATTTGAAATAAGATTATTAAATAATGTATAAAATTTTGACTTTTCTTCGTAAATTATTATGTCATTACAGAAAATTTCTAATTTTATATTATTTTCCTTAATCATAGGTTCAAATTCTTTTGTCAAATCTTCAAGCATTGTTTTTATGTTAAATTCTGATTTATCTTTGCGTCCTCTACCTGATTCAATTCTTGATATAGACAAAATGTCATTAATAAGGTTTGTTATATTATCAGTTTCTTTTCCAATTCGCATTAAAAATTCTTTTTTCTGTTCATCACTATAAGGAATTCCACTTGTTAAAAGCTCTGAATAGCCTTTAATTGATGTGATTGGAGTTTTAAGTTCGTGGGAAGCATTTGCAAAAAAGTTTTCTCGCATTTGCTCGTTTTGCCTAATAGCTGTAACATCAATAAGAAGTATAATTGCTCCACCGTGGTCTTTTTCGATTACGCCTTTCATTACTCTTGATATATGTACAGATATTATTCTTCCATCTTCAAGCGAAATATCAAAAATACTATCTTTTCTTAAATTAATTGCATTATTAACTGCTTCAACTATTTCCATATTTCTTGTATAATGTATAATATTAAGAAATTTTTTCTTATTTTGACATTCAAATATTTCTCTAGCCGCAGTATTTATACCTATTACATTTTTTTTGTAATCAATAAATATAAGTCCATCTTTCATATTATCAAGAATATATTCAGTCCTTCTATTTATTTCCGTTACGCTATTCATTGCCTTTTCAATTCGTTCCGATAAAGTGTTAATTGCATTAGATATAGCATCTAACTCTTTGTATTCGTAATGTTTTAGCTTTAAATCTTCCCCACTTTGTATTTTCAAAATTTCATTTGTAAGTTCTTGTAGAGGTTTGGTAATCCTTTTCATAACTCTACTGCTTATAATCATTGCTAAAAGCAATGTTATAATTGTTGTTATTATACTTGTTGGCAACAAAGTCTTTATAAAAACCAGTTTATTACTATATGGAATTGCTAATCTAATTATATTATTTGTATCTTTTGATTTTTTAGCTATGTACAACATACCTAATTTTAAAGACTCTGAATACCTTATAATTACACCAACATTTCCTTTTTCGGCACTTATTATTTCTGGTCTATTATTATGATTTTCAAGTCTTCCTAATTCTTTATCTGTTTCTGCAATTACATTGCCATTAGGTGAAATTATTGTTATTCTTGAATTTTTTAATCGTATAAATGACTGAATTTCAGATATGCTGGATTGCAAGTCGTTATAATCAACATATTCATCAATTTTATCTATAATTTCAACCATTTGTGATTTTGTTTCCTTTAAAGTATAACTACTGTATAAATAAGAAAAAATTGCAGAGTAAACCGCCAATGCAATTAACACAATAACTATTACTCTTTTATATATAGACTTAAACATAACATCAATCCTTACTCATTCTATATCCCATACCTCTTACTGTTTTAATATATTCACCAGCAGGAGAAATTTTTTGTCTTAAAGTTCTTATATGTATATCAATTGTCCTTGTTTCTCCAGTATACTCATATCCCCATATTTTATTTAAAAGTTCATCTCTTGTAACAACTCTATGAGTATTGTCGATAAGATATAATAGAAGTTCATACTCTTTAAATGTGAGAACAACAAGTTTTTCATTTACAAAAACTTCTCTTGTATCAGTATTAATTTTTAAACAGCCCATTTCTTTATAACTAATGGTATCTTCTTCTGTTCTTCTAAGTTGTGAACGAACTCTAGCCATAAGTTCCATTACACTAAAAGGTTTTGTCACATAATCATCAGCTCCGCTATCAAGACCAACAACTTTATCAACTTCGCTATCCTTAGCAGTAAGCATAATAATAGGCATTTTTTTAAATTTATCATTATTCCTTAATATTTTAACTGCCTCTGTTCCTTGCATTCCAGGAAGCATAATATCAAATATAGCAAGGTCAGGTTTAATTGTTTTCATCTTTTCTAAAGCCTCTTCAGCTGTTTCAAAATCATATACTGTATGATTATATCCTTCCAAAGCAACTTTAACTAAAGCTCTTATACTTTCGTCATCCTCTGTTAAAAATATATTTTTACTCAAAACAAAATCCTCCTTTGATTATTTTAAATATTATTTACATTTATTCTACATATTTTGATTATACAATATTTTATTGTTTGTTTATAGGTATTTATGTATAATAATTGTAAAATTTAAGTAAATCATTATTTTACCTAAATTTTACAATTAAAATTATTTTGTTATTATAAGTTTATTATTTTCAATTGAAACTGTAGGAATTACTGTGTTGTTATTGTTATTATAGTTATCCATAAGTTTATCTAAATCTACTTTATCTGTTCTATCAAAGTATGAATATATATAATTTGACGCACTGTCATTGTTATTTTTACTTGCAACTATTTCAGAAGGATTTTTTGCTTTAACAATTACCGAATCTCGGCTTAATTCTATGTTTTTTGAAGCATAATTAATTAACTCATCATAATTGTTAAAATCATCAGATATAATAATTGCTTTATTATGACCTAGATACATATTGCCTTTTGTTTTAACATTTATATTTTCTATTGTTTCTTTTAATGATTTACCTTTACCAGATGTTATATTTTCCTTTTGATTGTCTTCGTCAGTTAAATCAGCTATAGCCATAGTTAAATCATAACCATTTTTATTGTCAATGCCTATAGCCATTACATAATCTCTGTTTTCTAACTCTCTTACATTTTTACAACCTGTTAATGATAATATAATAAATAAAGAAAAAATTATTTTAGTCAACTTTTTTCCTCCTACATAATATATAAAACATAGGTATGAAAATTACAGTAATTAATCCACCTATAATTTGCAAAAAGCAGTATGTTCTAATAGAGTTATAATCATTGTAAAAATAACTTATTATTAAGACAAATAATGTCATAAATATAAGACCAGCTTTTTTATCAATATTTAGGTTTTTCATAAAATCAATAGTAACTGTATAATAAATAAAAATAGAAATTAAGGCACTTATAGTCCATAAAGATATAAATATACCTTCTTGCCTTTTTATAAATACACTAGGCAAGTTAGCTGTATACATAAGTTCAAATAACGGATATTGAGATTTTTTTACACCAACAATACCTAATCTGCCTATTATGACAAAAGTAATAAATGTAATTAATAAAATGCTAATAATAACGCTTGTTAATACATTTTTTTTGCCTTGTGATAAAAAAGGTTTCAAAAGTATTATAATTTCAGCAATATTAATTATTAACCCATAAGCCAAAAGTTTTGGAAAATTACTTATTCTAAAATCAATATTATTAAATTTTATATCTAGTGTAGATGTTATATAAACATATATAGTTCCAATAAAAATAAACCAAAATAACATTTGTGCAACTCTAGCAATAGTTTCAATTCCTTTATATGCTGCGTAGCCTATAGCGAGCATAATAATTAAAATTATTTGACCTATATACATATTATTTAACAAAACAGTTTTTACAGCATTTCCAAGTATTCTAATTGATAATATAATTACAAGAATATTTTTAACCGAATAAATAAATGACAATACTTTGCTATCATTTATACTAAAATCAGAATAAATAGCAATTAAACATAGTAAAAATGCAATTAAACTTATAATAATACATTCCATTATACTGTTTACAAGCATTGGTAATATTAATATTTCAAAACCTAAAGATGCAATTATAACTAAGGCTTGCACTTGAGCTATAGATATTTTATTGTTCATTATTGTCCTCCTCAAGCCTTTTAAAAAAAATATGTTTTTCTTTTTTATTGTATGGAAATCTAAAAATTGTATCTTTCATTTTTTTATATCTTTTTTCATTTACTCCAGAAAAAGGTGCTACATAACTTACGCCAAAACTATTAATACCTGCAATGTGCAAAAGTACAATTAATAGCCCTGAAACAAAACCTACAAGTCCTCCAATAGCGGACATAAATATAATAAAATATTTCGTCAGTCTATATGCTGATACTAAAGCAATATTAGGTATAGCAAAACTACATATAGCAGTAATTGATATAATAATAACAGCCATAGGACTTACTAAATTAGCATCAACTGCTGCTTGACCAATAATAATACCACCTACAATTCCAAGTGTACTACCTATTGAGGCTGGTATTCTAGTTCCAGCTTCTCTAAGAGCCTCAAATATAAGCTCTAAAATAACAATTTCAACAACAGTTGGTAAAGGGACTTTAAGTCTTGCACTAGCCATAGTTAATACTAATTCAGCAGGCAACATTGATGGATTATATAATGTTGAGGCAATATATAACCCAGGCAATGCAAATGCCATAAAACCAGCAATATATCGTATTATTCTTATAAATGACATTATTTCCCATCGTTGATAATAGTCCTCAGAGGCTTGGTAGAAACTTGCTAATACTGTTGGAAGTAAAATAACGAAAGGACTGGTATCTACTACAAGGGCTATTCTTCCTTCTGCAAGACCTGATGCTGTTTTATCCGGTCGCTCAGTTAATTGAATTTGAGGAAAGGGAGAAAATTTGTCCTCCTCTAAATACTGTTCCAAATAACCACTATCATAAAGCATATCTACATTGATGTTATTTAATTTTTTTCTAATCTTATCTACAAGTTTTTTATCTGCTATATTTTCTACATACATTAAAGCAACATCAGTTTGACTTAATTCTCCGATTTTTAATTGTTCACATTTTAATTTTGTACTTCTTATTCTTCGTCTTATTAATACAGTGTTTATTCTTAAGGATTCTGAAAAAGCTTCTTTTGGACCTTGAACAGCTATTTCATTTTCTGGTTTATCTACCCCTCTTTTAGGAAATCCTTTAGATGAAATAATAAGAATTTTATCAGAATTTTCTATTAATATAAGGGTGTTACCGCTCATTACTTCAAGAATTGCATCGTCTATGTTTTCTGTTTCTTTTATATCTGCTGTTGTTACTCCACCGTTTACAAGAATATTGTAGGGGTCAGAAAAATCAATTTTGTCTGGAGGTGCAATTCTAATATTTATAATGAGATTTTTAATTATTTGGTCCTCTAGCAAATCTCTGCTTACCATATCATCAATATATGTTATAAATACATTTATAGTTTTATTTTGACCTACTGGAAATTCTCGTTTAACAATATCTCCCCAATTTTTAAACTGATTTTCAATGTATTGCTTGCTTTCATAATAAGACATAAAAAAATCACCCCCTTGTTTTATTTTAACAATAGGGAGTGATTTTATTCAAAATTATATAATTAAAATAAAGTATGTTCAGTTAAACCAAAGTATAAAAGAACAAGTATACCTAAAACAATTCTATAATAGCCAAAAATCTTAAAATTGTTTTTCTTAATATAACTTATAAGGAACTTTATTGCAAGTACAGATACAATAAATGATATAAGCATACCTAATATAAGCATTACAAGTTCATAAAAACTAGGTAAACCAAATTTAAAGATTTTTAAAATACTTGCACCAAACATAACAGGTATAGCAAGGAAGAAAGTAAATTCAGTTGCAACATATCTTGATGTTCCTAGAAGTAAACCACCAATAATAGTTGAACCTGAACGAGAAGTACCTGGAACTAAAGATAATACCTGGAATAATCCTATGCCAATTGCTGTTTTAATAGGTAATTTGTCTAAATCTTTACACTTAACATTACTAGACTTACGATTATTTTCAACAACTATAAATGCAATACCATATACAATAAGTGTTATGGCAACAACACCAGGCTTAAATAGATGTTCGTCCATCCAATCATCAAGCAATAAGCCAATAATAGCAGCAGGAATACTAGCAATAATAACTTTAACCCAAAGGCTAATTGTACTCAATTTTTCATCATCAGTTTTTCTTTTGTCAAATGGATTAAGTTTGTTAAAATATATTACAACTACAGCCATAATCGCACCAAGCTGAATAACAACATCAAACATTGACATAAACTTGTCACTACTTATAGTACCAATTAATTCCTCAATTAATATAAGGTGACCTGTGCTACTTATAGGTAACCATTCTGTAATACCTTCAACTATACCTAATATTATAGTTCTTATAAAATCAATAAAAAAATCTAACATATCTTACTCCTTATTTTGTATTTATTGTAACTATTCTCTGATTGTTATCCCAATTTACTTCTACACCTAACGCTTCTGATACTACTCTTAACGGAACCATACTTCTTCCATTAATTATTTGAGGTGCAACATCCATACTAATGCTATCTTTACCATTAATATAAAGGACCTTTTGACCTATTATAAAAGAAATTTCTGTATCATTTCTTTTAGCTTTAACTTGTTGAGTGTCATTATTCCAAGCTACATCAGCATTAAGAGCTTCAAATATTTTTCTAAATGGAACAAGAGTTCTGCCGTTTTGAATAATAGGCTTTTGGTCAAACTCTATCTTGTTACCATCTACAAATACTAAAATATCTTTAGTACTGTTAGTTAAAACTTCATTTTTAGTTTCATTAGCTACAGTAGTTTCGATATTGCTTTGTGTTGTCGTTTCCGTAGAAATTTCAGTATTATTTACAGTCTTTACTATATTTTTTAGGTAAGATAAGTTATTTACAAACTTATATCTAAAATGAATTTCACCACTTACCTTATCAATAGTTTTATTTAAGGCAATTTGCTTATTTATTGCTGCACCGTTATACCACGGACTGCTTTGAGCTACGCCATCACATTTATAATCAGCAAGACCAATATAAAGTTTAGTGTTGCAATCTTTTAATGTATCTGCCCACCAAAGAACTGCTGTTTTATAGTCAATTGTTTTATTACCAATTTCCCAATAAATTTGAGGTGCAATATAGTCAATCCAGCCTTCAAAAGCCCATTTTCTGGTATCTGCATAGTTTTTATAATAAGACTCTGAGCCATAAGTATCACTACCTAAAGGATTGTTCTTTTTGTTTGCCCATACACCGACAGGACTTATACCAAATTCTACATCACTTTTAATAGACTTTATTTTATTATGTAAGTTGTTTACGAGAGTATTTACATTTTCTCTACGCCAATCATTCTTATCCATACCATTGCCATATTTAGCATAGGACCCACTGTCGTTAAATGTACTGCCAGGATAAAAATAATCATCAAGATGTATACCATCTATGTTATAATTTTTTACAATTTCCTCAACACCACTAACAACAAGATTTTGAACTTCTGGTATAGCTGGGTCAAAATAAAGTTTACCTTCGTGAGCAATTACCCATTCAGGATGTTGTCTAGCAGGATTGCTAATAGCTAAATCATTTATAGTTAAGTTTGTGTTATTAGTTACTCTATAAGGATTTATCCAAGCGTGTAGCTTCATTCCCTTGCTATGAGCTTGGTCAATCCAATATTGCAATGGGTCAAAATTATTATCTGGTGCTGTACCTTGTGAACCTGTCAACCACTGACTCCAAGGATAAATATCAGACTTATAAAATGAATCTGATGCAGGTCTTACTTGAAAGAAAATATCAGTAATACCCATATCTGCACAATTATTTATTATTGTATCAGCTTCAGACTTTAAAGTGTCTGAATTGGTAGTTTTAGTTGTTGGATAATCAAGATTTAATGTTGTTGATACCCAAATACCAGACATTCTTTGATTACTTTCTGCTGTTGTATTAGTAACAGAATCCGCTTCAGTTTTAACGGAATTCAAATTAAAAATTTGTAATATCAAAACAACAGAAAGAATGACGGATAATATGTATTTTTTATTCATTTTCTTTCTCCTTTATAAAATTTAGCCACTTTTTTAGCTTAGCCTCTTGTCCGTTATCACTTAAATTATAATACTTTTTACCGATTAGCTCGTCAGGTAAATACTGTTGTTCCACATAATGATTAGGATAATCGTGTGCATATTTATATCCTATGCCGTGTCCGAGTTTAATAGCACCAGGATAATGCTTATCTCTTAAATGGTTTGGTACTCCAGATGTTTGAATGTTTTTAACATCTTCAAGTGCATTGTCGATAGCAATAATTGCAGAATTACTTTTTGGCGAACAAGCCACATAAGAAGCAGCTTGTGCAAGATTAATTCTACATTCTGGCATACCTAAGTATTCAACTGCTTGAGCTGCGGCATTTGCCACAACTAATGCCATTGGATTTGCATTGCTAACATCTTCTGATGCACATATAACAATTCTTCTAGCTATAAATCGTGGGTCTTCACCAGCATAAAGCATTTTAGCCAAATAATATATTGCCGCATCTGGGTCAGAACCACGCATACTTTTAATAAAAGCTGATATGGTATCATAATGGTTATCGCCATCTTTATCATAATTTAAAGCTCTTTTTTGAATACATTGTTGTGCTGTTTCTATGTCAATATGTATTTTCCCCTTTGAATTTCTATCAGTTGTAAGTACCGCCAATTCAATAGCATTTAATGCAACTCTTGCATCACCATTTGCTGTATTTGCTAAAAATTCTAAAGCGTCATCATCAATTTCTGCATTGTATGTGCCAAGACCTTTTTCTATATTATTCAGGGCTTTAATCAATATAGTTTTTATATTATCAACAGTTAAATGTTTAAGTTCAAAAACTATACTTCTTGAAACAAGAGCCTTATTAACTTCAAAATAAGGATTTTCTGTTGTTGCACCTATTAAAACAAGTGTACCATCTTCAACAAAAGGGAGAAGTGTATCTTGTTGCGTTTTATTAAATCTATGTATCTCATCAATAAAAAGAATAGATTTTTTGCCATAACCACCTAAAAGTGTTTTCGCTCTATCAACTGTATCTGTTATATCCTTTTTGCCAGCTGTAGTTGCATTTATTTGCATAAATTCGCTTTTTGTACTGTTGGCAATAACTTTCGCTAAAGTAGTCTTTCCTGTACCAGGAGGGCCATATAGTATAATTGAAGAAAGTTTATCCGCTTTAATTGCTCTATAAAGCAAGGTGTTTTTACCAACTATATGTTCTTGCCCAACAAATTCATCTAAACTTTGTGGTCTAAGCCTAGCAGCAAGAGGACTTTCGTTTTTCAATTTTGTTTCCGCTTGATATTCAAATAAATCCATAACATTAATTTCCCTATGTATATATACACTTAAACATTACTTACTATATTAATACATTTGCAAATAAAAATCAAGTAAATGGCATTTTTGTAATAAATGATTAATGTTTATCACAAAATTTTAGGGTATAGCATTATACTATACCCAATTGTTATTTAGTTCTGTTACCAATTTTGTTAATATCAAAAGGTGTTTTTTGATAAACGCAGTAATTTAACCAATTTGTATATAGAAGGCTACTGTGTGCTTTCCATAAAGCAATAGGACCTTGTTCTGGGTCATCATTTTTGAAATAATGTTTAGGAATTTCAATATCAAGTCCTTTATTTTTATCTCTAAAGTATTCGTTAGCTAAAGTATCAGTTTCATATTCTGAATGGCCCATAACAAAAATTTGGCTAAAATCATTATTAGCTACAATATAAAGTCCAGATTCATCAGATTTTGAAAGAATATTAAGTTCTTTAACTTTTTCAACATCTTCTATTCTAACTTCAGTATGTCTTGAATGAGGTACATAAAAAATATCATCAAATCCTCTAAGTAAGTCAACGTGCTTATAAACCTTTGTATGAGGAAATACGCCGAACATTTTTTGGTTAAGTTGATACTTAGGTATACCATAATGATAATATAAACCAGCTTGAGCTCCCCAACAAATATGGAATGTACTATGTACATTAACTTTACTCCACTCCATAATATGAGTAAGTTCTTGCCAGTAGTTTACTTCTTCGTAAGGCATTTGTTCAACAGGAGCACCAGTTATAATCATACCATCAAACTTTAAATTCTTAACATCGTCAAATACCTTATAAAATTCAGCTAAATATTCTTCTGAAGTATTTTTAGATATGTGGCTTTCCATATGTAAAAAGCTAACCTCAAGTTGTAAAGGTGAATTACTTAATATTCTTAATAATTGTACCTCTGTTTGTTGTTTGTTGGGCATAAGATTGAGAATTAATATTTTAAGAGGTCTAATATCTTGGTGAAAAGCTCTATCTTCACCCATAACAAATATACTTTCCTCATTTAATATATCCTTTGCAGGCAAATTATCCGAAACCGTAATAGGCATTTTAATCACACTCTCCCTAAAAATTTACTTTTACTTATTATAATATCACATTATTGAAAAAAAAACTAGACTATTGTGCAAAAATGTTATAAAATATAATTTATGTTATTGTAATATTAATCTATTACTTAACTAATGAACAAGAAATTTACCTATAATTAAAAAAGTTTTCAGGAGGAAACAATAATGGAAAAGCCGGAATTTGATGTCTTGCTACCTACTTTTAGGGATGTTTGTTATCCAATTACTGACTTTGGTGCTGTATGTGATACAAGAACTAATAATCAAGATGCTTTTAAAAAAGCTATTGAAAAATGTAATGCTGATGGTGGCGGTATGGTAGTTGTTCCTAGCGGTGTATGGTTTACTGGACCAATAGAGCTAATGAGTAATGTTAATTTGCATCTTCAAAAAGGAGCAATTATTTTCTTCTCAAATGACCCTAAGGACTACCCTCTTATTAATACAAGTTTTGAGGGATTATTTATGTATCGCTGTATTTCTCCCATTTACGGAAAAGATTTAGAGAATATTGCAATCACTGGTGATGGTATTATAAATGGTAATGGCAGAAAATGGAGACCAGTAAAAAAATGGAAAATATCTGAAGCTAACTGGAAAGAAACTATTGCCGAAGGTGGTTATGTAGAAGAAGGCGAAAAAGAAACTGTATGGTGGCCATCAGAAACAAATTTAGAGGCTAACAATACATTAATTCCTAATCCTGCTTTATATAAAGATAAGAAAACTTGCGAAAAATATCACGATTTTCTTCGCCCTGTTTTACTTAATTTTACTAGATGTAACAAAGTTCTTTTAGACGGTCCAACATTCCAAAATTCACCAGCTTGGTGTATTCATCCTTGGCTTTGTAAAAATGTAACTATTAGAAATATAAGTGTTAGAAATCCTTGGTTTGCACAAAATGCTGATGGAATTGATATTGATAGTTGTAAATACGTTAAAATAAGTAATTCTACATTTGATGTAGGCGATGATGCAATATGTATTAAGTCTGGTAAAAATGAAGACGGCAGAAAACTTGGAGTTCCATCTGAATATGTTTCTGTTAGTAATTGTGTTGTTTATCACGGTCACGGTGGTTTTGTAGCTGGTAGTGAAATGTCTGGCGGACTTAAAAACATATATGTTAATGATTGTACATTTATTGGTACAGATATTGGACTTAGATTTAAAAGTTGCCTTGGCAGAGGTGGTATTGTTGAAAAAATATATATTGACAATATTAATATGATTAGTATTCATAATGAAGCAATAACATTTAATATGGGTTACAATATGGATACTAAAGCAGGACAGGAAATTTTACCTGAAGAAATACCTGAATTTAAAAATATCTATATTAACAATATTAATTGTACTAAGGCAGGTAAACCACTTACTGTTTCTGGTTTAGCAGAAATGCCTATACACGATATTCACATAAGTAATTTTACTTGTAAAACAAAAAATAATGTTAAATTAGAAAATGCGGAAAATATATTCCAAACTAATATTAACTTAATTAAACCTGAATAATAAAAAAGAGTATTGAGTAAAGTTATATACTTTGGCTCAATACTCTTTTTTATTATTGTATCTTTATTCTATATATAGTATACTTTTAATAACATTAAATTATACTGGAGAAATTTATATGAATAAAAATTTTATAAAACAAATAATTGTTATGATTAGTGTTTTTGTAATTTCATTTATAATATTTTTTAAAATAGTTAATATTCGTATCGGCTTTTTTATGGGCTTTTTTATGACAGCTATATTTGTTTTAAGTATTATTTTTAAAATGTTTCAAAATAATCAAAAAATAAAAAATCAATTGATAATACTTTTAATATTGGTATTGGGATTTTTTATTTCTAAGCCAACATCACCAAGGCAAGTAATGCTGTCTGATACTTCTTCTGTTGCTTATAATGCAGATTTAATGGAGCTATCCCCTGATATAAATACAGAAGAAACTACAGAAATTACAACAAGTTCAAACTTAAAAGAACAAAATTCTTCAATAGTTTATATTGGAAAAACAGGAACGAAATATCACAGAGCTAATTGTTATACTTTAAAAGGAAAAGGAACACCAATTTCTTTGAATGATGCTCTTACAAACGGTAAAACACCTTGCAAAAGATGTAAACCTTAATTTATATTTTTTAAATTAATAAGCAGTATAAGCAAAATTATACTGCTTAAGTTAATACTTACTTTTCTAGGCTCGGCATATCTTCTGCTATTTTCATACCTGTTGGAGTTGCAGCAAGTCCACCAAGTCCAGTTTCCCTCAAGTCTTCTGGCATAGACAAACCAACGGCTCGCATTGCATCAATTACTTCATCTGGAGGTATAACACTTTCGATACCAGCCATTGCCATATCAGCACTTGTAACAGCATTTACTGCACCAATTACATTTCGTTTAACACAAGGAACTTCCACAAGACCTGCAACAGGGTCACAAACAAGGCCAAGTAAACTCTTTAAGGCAAATGCCATAGCATTAGCTGATTGAATATCTGTACCTCCTCTTAAATACACTAGCATTGCTGCCGCCATAGCTGACGCTGTACCTATTTCAGCCTGACATCCACCTGCAGCACCAGCTATAAATGCTCTTTCAGCAATTATTTGACCAAATGCGGCACTTGTATAAAGAGCCTTGATAACAGTATCTTCATCTGTGTTATATTTTTTAACAAATGGTATAAGCACAGCAGGTAATACACCGCAAGAACCAGCTGTTGGAGCAGCTACTATACATTTCATACAAGCATTAGACTCAGCTACAGATATAGCTTCTGCCATTACTTGACCTATAAAATTACCACTAAGGCATTGGTCAACATAGTTTTTCATTTTAAGACCATTACCACCAGATAAACCACTATGTGATTTAATATTACCATCATAGTTATCTGATGAAGCCTTCATAGCAACCCACATTGCTGTCATTTTGTTCCAAGAATTTTTCATTGAAACATTTCTTTCGTTATAGTCATCTTCAAAAGCAAGTTCCCAAATTTGCTTACCACTTTTTTCTGACAATTCAAGCAATTCTTTTACACTTGTAAAACTCATATTATATCACCTCTACACATTGATATATGTCACTTTAATTATACCTTCCAAATGTTCAAGCCATTTTACAACTCTTTCTGGTATAGGTTGGTCAGTTTCAACAATCATTACAGCATAACCTCCTCGTTTATCTCTATAAAGATTTAAAGTTGCAATGTTTATAGCGTGATGAGAAAGTGCTGATGTTACTTCTGCTACATGACCTGGTTGGTCAATGTTATGAACAACAAGTGTTGGATAATCTCCAGAAAAATGAGTTTCTATTCCATCTAACTGCTCAATACTTATTCTACCACCACCAACAGATGCAGCTGTAATTTCAAGAGTTCGCCCTTTTTCTCCTTCTAATTTAAGAAGTGCAGTATTAGGGTGAGCTTCTTTTAAATTAATTTTATTAACGCTAAAATTTAAGCTTTCTTCTTTAGCTATTTCAAAGCTATTTGGTATTCGCATATCATCAGTGTTCATTCCCAAAAGTCCCGCTACAATAGCCTTATCTGTACCGTGTCCAACTCCAGTTAATGCAAAAGAACCGTGAAGATATATTTCAGCTTTAATTGGCTTGTCTGCAAGCAATTTTCTTGAAATATTGCCAATTCTCACAGCACCAGCAGTATGAGAGCTTGACGGGCCAACCATAACTGGACCAAGTATATCAAAAATATTCATTAAATACACCTCTTTAATTATATTTTGCTAGACAAATATTTTTATGCAAAAAAGCGACCGGAATAACCAATCGCCTTCGATTTAATATATTTTATAATTATTTGTATAAAATTTCAACCCATTATTTAGAATATAAACTTTCAAAAATGTAAAAAAATCACTTAATTTTCTTTTTATTTAAAGAATATAGTGTATGGATTACATAAGGTATACCAATTACAATACAAGATGCTACACCTATCCATTTATAACCTACTCTAACCATATTACCGATACCACCTTGAGAAGTTATTAAAGGAATAGTTGTAAGTATAGTTGCAAGTATCAAACTCCAGAATTTTCTCTTTTTTGGGTTATCTTTATCGTTTTTACATATTTGATTTACGCCTCTGTCAACTGCACCAGAAATCATATTAAAACCTGTAGATAATGCACCTAAAAAGATAAGTATGTAAATAATCGGTCTTAAATAGCTAGTTCCAACACCTTTTTCAACTAATAATATCATAGGAATTTCAATAAGTTTTGATGTATTAGTATCAATTAATTCATTAGAATAAATAATTGCACACATACCTAATACAACCATAAGCATAGATGCCATATTTAAAATAAACATATATATTGTGGCTTTCCTTATTTGTATTGTATTTGTGCAAGGTTTAACTTGCTGATACATAAAACCAATATGTGTTAGCTGAAAAAACGAATATATAATTGCGTTAAATAAAGCTGGTCCTAAATAACCTGTTTGAACTGATGATATAGGCATTTTGCCTTTTGACATACAAATAATATTATTAATAATAATATGTCTTTGAGCAACAATATTAGGAACAAGTACAATAATTAAACCAATAATAATAGGTATTGACACTGTTGAGGCACATAACCTAACAGTATCTGGACCATAAACAGAAATAACAATTATAATCAATGCAGTTATTATTGTACAGACTAAATAATTAATATTAGTGATGTAACTTAATGCTCTACCCGTTGTAGCAATGGCAACTGAAACTGCAGCAAAAATAAGGACACAATACATAACTTCGCTTAAATTTGAAAAAATAAAGCTGTATTTTCCATAAAATTTATCTGAAAAACTTCTGTAATCAAAAGTTTTATTTATAAAGGCATATTTTAAGCCATAACAAGAAAAAATGGAAAGCAACCCTTGAGCTAATATTGGTAAAATTATCGACCATACTCCATAATCTACAAAATATTGCATAATTTGGTTACCTGAAGCAAAACCACCACCAAACTGTATAGTAAAGGCAACAGCTGCTATACCTAATGGTAGGGATATTTCTTTTTTGTTGTTCACACTTTATCCTCTCCCTTAATAAAAATGCTTGTAACATTATACTACATTTTATATTTTTTGTCATTAAAATATTATTAAGTTACACCACATTTTACTAAATTTATATAATTTTTACAATTTATTTACTTGATATATTTATACCCTTATATATTATGTTAAAAATATATTTCAATTAAAAAAACATATAGAAATTTTAGCAAAATAAGTGTATTATATAAAATGAGTTAATTTTTATTTACGAGGCTAGGTGATATTTTTGAACAAATTTTTTAAAAACAATTATAATTTAAGAAAAAGCCTATACATATTAGGTGTTGTTTTATTGTCTATATTATTTTATAGACTGACAGAAAACATTAAAATTTCATCTTTTATACCTATTATATTTAAGGTGTTATCTCCTTTTATATATGGAGCAATTATGGCATATTTGCTTAATATAGGTACAAGATTTTTGGAAAAAAGAGTTTTTGTTAAATTCAAATATTTTAATACAAACAATCCAAACATTAAAAAGAGGGAAAGAATTTTATCAATTTCAATAGCATTTGTTATCTTAATTGGAATTATAATTGGTATAATTTCCTATATTATTCCGGAAATTATGTCATCTATACAAAACATTATTAATATTGCTATTGGCTTTGATTATACAGGAATAAAAAAGTGGGTAGATAATTTTCTTATTCAAAATAATATTACTTTGGGCTCTGAAACTTATAATTCACTTATAGCTTCTATTAATAAGATAACTGAGTCATTTACAGATTGGCTTAAATATTTACCAGATATGATTTGGTCATTAGTTACTCATACTATTAGCTTTGCATCATCTATTGTAAATGTTATTATGGGACTTATAATTGCATTTTATTTATTAATGGATAAAGAAAAGGTTGTGGATTTTGGCAAGATTGTAATAAGCTGTATTTTGCCAAAGAAACTTACTCCAGCTATTATTGATAATGTTAAGATTGTAAATGAAACATTTAATAGTTTTTTTGCTGGAAAGACTTTAGATTCCTTTATTATAGGACTTATTTTCTTTTTTGGTGGTATGATACTTAATATACCTTATCTTCTTCTTGCATCTATAATAATTGCTATTACCAATATGATTCCTTATTTTGGACCATTTATTGGTGCAGTACCTGTTATTATACTTACAATGCTTGTTTCACCAATAAAAAGTATATGGGTGCTTATATTCATATTTGTGTTACAACAATTTGACGGTATGATTTTAGGTCCTAAAATATTAGGTAATTCTATAGGTCTTAAACCTATTGGTGTAATATTTGCAATTATTGTTGGTGGTGCTATTGCAGGACCATTAGGAATGTTTTTTGGTGTTCCTATTTTTGCTTGCTTATTTAACCTTTTATTTAACTTTATACATAATTCTTATAACAAAAAATACAATATAGAGGAGGATACAACAATTGACAAGTCCAAAGAGAGGTAATATATTTGCGTTAGCTTTACTACTATTTTATCCTGTTGTGCTTATTGTTGTTTCTTTAGTAATAGGATTAATAGTTAACGGAAATATAATCAGTGCTGAAAAAGCTAGCCTTATATTAATAGTTATTCAAGATTTACTTATCTTGTTAATACCTATTGTGATATATTGTTTAGTAACAAAATCAAAATTGACAGTATTGATACCTCACGAAAAATTATCGCTAAAAAATATATTCTACATAATTGTGCTTACTATACTTATAGCACCTATTATTGTTGTTATATCGTCTATTACAACACTTTTTTATCCGGCAGATATTAACAATCAAATATTAGAATATATTGATGCTCTGCCCTTACCTCTTGCATTATTGGCTTTAGCTATTATGCCGGCAGTATTTGAAGAATTAGCATTTAGAGGTGTACTTTTAAGTAATTATAAGTCCGTAAGTCTTTTAAACTCAGCTATTGTTTCTGGCTTGTTTTTCGGACTTTTTCATTTAGATTTTTATCAAATGGGTTATGCTTTTGCTGTAGGTATATTTTTTGCATTTATTGTTAGATATACTAACTCCATATACGCATCAATGCTATCTCACTTTATTATTAATGGCTCTCAAGTTTTAGTTACTAAAATTGCCTTAATATTAAACAGTTACGGTATGAATGAAGTTATTGAACAAACAAGCGAAACTACAAGTTCATATTCATCAATTATTATAGGGATTTTCTTTACAGTAATTGTTACGCCATTTTTGGTCTTAATTATTAGAAAATTTATGGAACACAACAAAAATCATAAATTTGATTATGAACTATCTATTACAAGAAAAGAGCCAGAAGAATTTGAAATTGATATTAACAATATATCAAAGAAAAAATCAAGTTTTATTGACATTTATTTTATTGCATATATTATAGTTGCAATTATAATATCGTTGATACTTGCAAATTTTAAATAAACATCTAATAAAAGCTGCTGCTTAATGTTATGTATCTATTGTACTATAATTAGTATGGACCATAACAAATACAGCAGCTTTTTATATACTTTTCCTATTTTTTTACTAAAGTATTGAAAAAATGACCAAATTATGCTAAAATGAATACAGTTTTTTAAAAGGAGGAATAAAAAACAATGAATACGAAAAAACTATGTGTAATGGGCTTACTTATTGCTTTAACCTGTGTTGCAACAATGTGTATACATATACCTATACCTGCAACTGGTGGTTATATTAATGTTGGTGATAGTATTATTCTTATATCATCAGTTCTTTTAGGTGGTCCATTTGGTGTTGTTGCCGGTGCTATCGGTTCTGCTCTTGCAGACCTTTTACTTGGTTATGCCAATTATGCTCCTGTTACATTTATTGTAAAGGGTCTTGAAGGATTATTTGTAACATTAATTGCTTTACAAACTGGTAAATTCTTTAGTGTTAGAAATATTATTGGTTCTATTGTTGGTGTTCTTTGGATGGTATTAGGTTATTTCATCTGCGAATCATTTATGTATGGTGTTGCAGCTGCTGCAGGTTCTGTTGTATCTAATCTTATACAGGCAGGCGGTAGTTTTGTAATATTTATTATTTTAGGTTTTGCTTTATATAAGGCTAAAATTCAGAATTATATTAAATAATTAGGTTACAATATACTAATAACTGGAAAGAGGGTAATTTATATATGGATAACAGATTTGTTGAACTTGCCAAAAATCTTGTAAATTATAGCTGTCACATTGAAAAGGGCGAAAAGGTACTTATTAATTGTAACGGTACTTCAGCATTTCCTCTTGTTAAAGCAATAGTTAGAGAGGTTTATAATGTTGGTGCTTATCCTTTTGTTGATATTAAATCTAACATTATTCAAAGAGAGCTTTTAATGGGTTGTAGCGAAGACCAGTTCAAAGAAATTAAAGAAATTGATAATGCAAGAATGGCTTTAATGGACGCTTTTATTGGTATTGGTTGTAATGACAACACTTCTGAACTTGCAGATGTTCCTGGTGAAAAGCAAGCAATATGGGGAAAGTTTTATGACAACGATATTCTTGAAACTAGATTAAAGAAAAAATGGGTTGTTTTAAGATACCCTAACAATTCTCTTGCACAAGCTGCTGGTACAAGTCTTGATGCTTTTGAAGATTTTTATTTTAAGGTTTGTAATCTTGACTATAGCAAAATGAGTAAGGCTATGGATAATCTTGTTGCACTTATGAACAAAACTGATAAAGTTAGATTAGTAGCAAAGGGAACTGATTTAACATTTAGTATAAAGGATATTCCGGCTATTAAGTGTGCAGGCGAAATGAATATTCCAGATGGTGAAGTTTATACAGCTCCTGTTAAAAATAGCGTTAATGGTACAATCACTTATAATACCCCTACTGAATATCAAGGTGTAACATATACAGATGTTTCTCTTAAGTTTGAAAATGGTAAGATTGTTGAAGCAACTGCTAACGATACTGAAAGAGTAAATAAAGTATTTGATACAGATGAGGGTGCTAGATATGTTGGTGAATTTGCCATTGGTGTAAATCCTTTTATTACTAAGGCTATGAAAAATATTCTCTTTGACGAAAAAATAAGAGGTTCTATTCACTTTACTCCAGGCAATGCTTATGATGATGCTGACAACGGAAATAGAAGTGCTATCCACTGGGATTTAGTTTTAATTCAAACTGAAGAATATGGTGGTGGCGAAATTTATTTCGATGATGTATTAATAAGAAAAGACGGTATATTTGTTCTTGATGAACTTAAATGCCTTAATCCAGAAAATTTAATTTAATAACAAAAAGTCACAGATTTCAATTTCTGTGACTTTTTTGTTGCTATTTAAACATTAATTTTTGCATAATGATAACATCATTAATATTGATACCATTTTTATTATCTACATTTTTACCGTTACAACTATCAATACCACTTATTATTCTTAATAGTTTTGTTGTGTCATTAACATTAATGGTATCATTTCCATCAATATTTAATAAGCTATATCCATTAATACCAAAATCATTCAAGTAATCAGTATTTGAAATTTCCGGTGCATTAAAATTACACTGAAATGCTATTGTATGATTTTTGCTTGTGTCATATTTAGCCATATTTACTGAACCTGTTAATAAAAATCTATATGATTCAAAATTGTTATAATTATCAAACCAAGTAGGGTCACAGTAATAGTATTTATCATTTAATTTTACTAAATTAAATTTATGCCCAGTCCAACTAGAATTTTCTTGATATATTGCTTCAGCACACATAGAGTCAATATTTGACAAGTCACACAAAATTTTTAATGCTTCAGCATAACCTTCACACACAGGTGCATTAACTCCATCTTTGCCGTGTAAAAATGCTGAAGTAGGTAAATATGCGTAAGTTGAATTCTTGTTGCTACTTAGATAAGCATTATAGTCACAATTATCTCTAAGCCAATTCATATAATAATTAAGTTTATACCAATCAGTAGCATTTGTTGGAACAGCATCAACTATTTCATTAGCTAAAATCATCATTTGAGAATACTCATCTCTTACAGTTTGTTCATCTGTATAGCAATCAGGGTAATAATTATCATAAGATTTATCTTTGTTATTTTCGTCATAATAAGGTTTTGCAATAGTAATATATGCCTTAGCTTTACCGCTATTTTTGTCATATCCACCGCTCATACCTACCCCTAACTTATTAATATTTATCCAAAAATATTGTGGTTTGTCTAAATACAAAAGTGCAAAATCAGCTCGAACTACAGCATTTGCAATAGACATTCCATACTGATTTTCAAAAGCAGTTGTTATTTCACTCCAGTATTGACTATTTCCCTCTGATGTACTAAGGTCTATATTTTTAGATATAGTGGTTTCGTATGTATATTTTAAAGCTGAAGTTCCAGTTAATGTACTTTCTATATTAGTATTAAGCAAATCATACATATCCTTTTCTGCACCAGTCAACTGGTCATAAAATTCAGGTGATGTAACATCAGAGCTATCACTATAGAGTGCTATACTATTTTCATTTATGGCATTATATAAATCCATAAAATTAACTTCTTCACCATTCTCAAATTTATTTATTACATCGTCTTCACCAAATACAGGCAAAGCTGTTACTATTAAAATTGCTAATGTTAATATAAATTTTTTCATTAAACATCCCTCATTTTATTATTTATATTCTTTTATAGCTTCAATTAATTTCTCCATTTCTTCAAAAGTGCCTATTGTTATTCTTAAATATTCACTTATTCTTGGCTTATTAAAATATCTAACAAATATATTTTTTGTTTTTAAATAGTTAAATAACTTTTCAGCACTAATATTTTTGTTTGTTGTAAATATAAAGTTTGCTTTACTTGGTAATGTTTCAAAACCTAATTTAGAAAGTTCATTAATAGTCCATTCCCTTGCTGATATTATTTTACCAACACAATCATTAAAATACTCTTTGTCCTTTGCTGATGCTGTAGCTATTACTTGAGAAAGAGAGTTAAGAGTATAGCTGTTAAAACTGTTTTTTACAGCTTCAAGAGCTGAAATAAGTTCTTGATTTGCCATTGCATAGCCAACTCTTATACCTGCCAAAGCTCTTGACTTAGAATATGTTTGAACAATAACAAGGTTGTCATATTTATGAATAAGGTCAACAGCACTTTTTCCGCCAAAGTCAATATATGCTTCATCAACAATTACTATTACATCTTCATTATGCTTGATAATATCTTCAATATCGTCAAGTCCCATATATACTGATGTTGGTGCATTAGGATTAGTGATTACAACACCACCATTTTCCTTATAATAATCCTCTTTAACAAAGCAGAAATTATCATCAAGAGCTGGTCTTTCATAAGGTATATTATAAAGATTACACCAAACATCATAAAATGAATATGTAATATCTGGGAAAAGAATTGGTTTTTTTGAATTAAAGAATGTCATAAAGCAAAGTGCTAAAACCTCATCAGAACCGTTACCTAAAAAAATTTCATTTTCATTTACTGGATAATTTTCCATTAATGCAGACTTTAAATCGGCACAAACAAAACTTGGATATAATCTTAATCTACTGTAATCATAATCTGCTATTGCTTTTTTTACAGCTGGAGAAGGACTATATGGGCATTCATTTGTATTAAGTTTAATTACATTTTTGTTTTGTGGCTGTTCACCAGGAACATAAGGCTCAATATCTCTTAAATTTTCTTTCCATTTTTGCATTTTTATTCACCTCATAATTATAATTAATCAATTTATAACAGTATAACACATTTTGAGAAATTTTACATTAAAATTTCATAATTTCTATTAAAATACTATTGACAAATAAAAACATAATTGCTAAAATGTTAGCTGGCTAACATTTAGGGGGTGTTTAATTGACAAAAAAGATATGTAAGGATATTCATAGAGTATCTAATAAGCTAGGCCGAAAAATTGACTCTATTATTTGTATAAAAAATTTAACTCATTCTCAATATGCTATAATAAGTTATGTTTATGACAATAACAATAGAGAAGTTTTTCAGCGTGATATAGAAGAAGAATTTGGAATTAGGCGTTCTAGTGTTTCTGCTATGCTGTCAAACTTAGAAGATAAAGGATACATTGTACGAAGTTCTGTTACACAAGATGCCCGTCTAAAAAAAATCACTGTAACAGATAAAGGAATAAACATCGTAATTACATCCAGAAAAATTATTGAAGATTATGAAAAGTCAATTCTTTCAAATATACCTAATGAAAAGTTGGATATTTTTTATGAAGTTCTAAATATGCTTTACGATTTAGCAGACTAAACTGCAATAAAGGAGGATAATAATGGAAACAATTGTAAAAGAAAATAAAATGGCAACAATGCCTGTAAATAAGTTACTTATATCAATGGCTGTTCCAATGATGATTTCAATGCTTGTGCAGGCTTTATACAATATTGTTGATAGTGTATTCGTAGCCAAATATAGTGCCTCTTGTATGACAGCAATTTCTCTTGTTTTCCCAATTCAAACATTGATGATTGCTGGTGGTGCTGGTATTGGAGTAGGTATGAATGCCCTACTTTCAAGATTTTTGGGAGCAAAAGACAAAGATAATGTTAATAAAACTGCATTTAATGGTATAACTATTTATATTATCTGCTATTTTATATTTTTGTTTGTAGGACTTTTTGTTGCAGAACCTTTTATGAAAGCACAAGCAAGTTCAGCACTTATAGCCGATGAAGGCTCAATTTATTTAAAAATTGTATGTTGCTGTAGCTTTGGTATGTTTACACAGTTTTGTTTTGAACGAATGTTACAAGCAACTGGTAGAACAATTTATTCAATGTATACACAGATGACAGGTGCTGTTATAAATATTATATTAGACCCTATTTTAATATTTGGTTTATTTGGAGCACCTAGAATGGGTATGGCTGGTGCAGCCATAGCTACAGTAGTTGGTCAGTGTTGTGCTGGTTTGCTTGCTTTATTTTTTAATTTAAAGGTAAATAAAGATGATATTCATTTAAGAAAAATAAAAGGATTTAAGCCAAGTGGACGAGCTATTGCAATGATTTTATATATAGGTATCCCTTCAATCATAATGCAGTCAATAGGTTCAATAATGGTTTTAGGCATAAATACAATATTGTCACATATGAACATTATTAATACTTCATTAAGTCTTATTGAAGCAAGAGATACAGCAATTGCAATATTTGGTATTTACTTTAAACTTCAGAGCTTTATATTTATGCCAATATTTGGACTTAACAATGGTATGGTACCTATTATAGCTTTTTGCCTAGGTGCTAAAAACAAGGATAGAATGATTAAAACAATTAAACTTAGTATTTGTTATGCCTTTACTTTATTAGTAATAGGTACAATTATATTCCAGCTTGTACCTGACAAACTTCTTATGTTATTTGCTAATGAAAGTAATTTAGAGCATTTGCTTTCAATGGGTATACCAGCATTACGAATTATAAGTATACATTTCCCTGTTGCAAGTTTCTGTATAATTAGCCTTTCTGTGTTCCAGGCACTTGGAAACGGTGTACTTTCAATGGGTGTTTCATTTATGCGTCAGCTTGTTGTTCTTGTACCTGTTGCATTTTTACTTTCACTTACACAGCAATTAGGAAATGTTTGGTTTGCTTTCCTTCTTGCCGAATGTATATCTTTTATACTTTGCACTTTTGCTTTTAGATATATGTACAAGAAAGTAATTAAACCTTTAGGTGCTTAAGTCTATATTAAAATACCGCCCTACTTTGCTAGGACGGTATTTTTTAGTATTATCAACTATTAGATTTTAATATATTAGAAATAATAACTGACATTTCATTTCTTGTAATATTTGCCTTAGGGTCAAACTGTCCATTAGTTCTTTCATTTAAAATATTATAGGAAGCAAGTGAAATAACTGCATCATAAGCCCAAAACCAATAATTTCAGATATAATACTTGAAATAGAAACTCCACCACTAGTAAATGATGATATAATTGAAATTAAACATAAAACAATAGATATAACACCAATTACAAATGCAGGCTTTGCACTTTTGCCTTTAGCTGCTTTAAAACCAAAAACAGCTTAAAGAATATCAAATACTGAAGATATAATAAGAATGATACCAATTATTAACATACTTGCTGTAAGTATTCCTGAAGCCCCGGCAACACTAACATCAGTACCTAAAGCATTGTTTAATTCGTTAACAGCAGAGTTAACTTCGCTATCTTGACTTAAATTTTCGTTAATTTCATCAGAATTATTAACTACAAATGATGTACCAAGTCCTCCGCCAGCTGTTAATGCTATTCCGCCTAAACAGCCTAAAATACCCCATATTAATAAAATAATTGAAACAATTTTAATTGCCTTTGCTGGATTTTTCATAAATAATCCTCCTTTTTTGTTAAAATATTTTAGAATGTTTATTAAAGTCAAAACTTATACAAATATATTACTTTTCTTCTTTATCAAGAACAGTAATCTTGTTATCCTTTGATACATATAAAGTATACTGTACAGTTTTTTCTATTACATCGCTACCAATCTTTCTACACTGGAAAGTTACATAACATACACCTTCACTAATGCCTTTAATTTCAGCTGTATAATTGCCATCTTTTCCAGCAATAAAATTAGTGTTATTGTCATAACTATCTAAAACAGTAATTTTATTGCTATCAATACCATTTATATCCCAACCATATTCTGAATTACCTTTAGTATTAAGTTCAATATCTAACTTATCTAAATTGCCTTCACTAAGGTCAATCTGTGTATCTAAAGCCTTGTTGTCAAGTTTAATTTCAACAGTTGGATAACCAACAGCATAAGGGGCTACTTCATAAGGGTTATAATACATAACTAAAGAATCATCTGTAACATACCACTTAACATTATCCAAATTTTCACCTAATACTTCTGCATCTTCATTAGAGAAATTTGGTATTGCTTTTTCTAATACACTTAAAAATGCGTCATAAGTTGTAATTTCTAGTCCTTCTTTATCACCTATAATAACATCAATAAGTTTAAATTCTTTTTGGTTTTTAATATCAAAAGTTCTAGAGAACTTTGATGTGTTTGGGTGTGCACCATTGGTATTAGCATAAACATAGCTTGTTATTGATAAAACGCCCTTACGATTAGTTGTAACTTCATAAGTAAGAGTAAATTCCATAGGTCTGTAATCTGCTCCCATTTGTTCATATAATGCTTGTGCATCTTGTAAAAATTCAGATTTAGCACTATTTAAACAATCCTCAGCAACCTTTTTATATTCTGCATTTATATTCTGTATAAATTGGCTATCACCTTCAATTACTGGGTATACAGTGCTAACATATATAAGGTCTGTACCATCGCTTGATTTTAATGTAGTATCAGAAGCAACAGATTTAATATTATAAAGTCCTTGCTTTTTAGTTATTTCTACGGATTTATCATCGTTATTCCATTTAACACTGCAATCAAGACTTTCTGATACAGCTCTTAAAGGCACTAATGTTCTACCATTAACAATTATTGCTGGTGAATCAAGTTTAATTGTTTCTCCCTTAGCAATCATAGTATCTGAACCAATTTGAGCAGTTATTGAAGTATTGCCTTTAACAGCATTAACTCCTTTATAGTTATCATAACTGTTATAGGAAACAGCACAATCTAATGCTTCAAATATTTTTCTAAATGGAACAAGCAATCTACCATTTTGAATAATAGGTTGTGTATCAAACTGAAGTTCATTTCCATTTACGAAGACAGAAATTTTGTCATTTTGTGCAAATACACATTGACTAGGCAAAATAGTCGATGCCATTAATGTTAAAGCTACAATACTTGCTAATCTTTTCATTTAGCTCACTCCTTTTTGTAATTTTTTACTAAAATAACCAATATAAGAATTATTTTTATGGTTAATATTTAATTTATGAATTAAGTGTAACACACAGACAGCACCAACACAGCCACAAAAATTCATAACTTTTAATTTTTTTATATTAGTAAAAAAGTGGTGTAGATTTTATAACTCTACACCACTAAGATATTCAAAATTAAGTTTTTTAGTTTACAAATATTTATATATTATTAGTGTCTAAAATGACGCATACCTGTAAATACCATTGCTATACCGTGCTTATTACAAGCATCAATACTATCCTGGTCTCTTACAGAGCCACCTGGCTGAATAATACAAGTAATACCAGCCTTAGCTGCAGCTTCAACACAATCATCAAATGGGAAAAATGCGTCACTTGCTAAAGCAGCACCCTTAACAACATCTGCACCTAACTGCTTTGTGCCGTGTTCAATAGCTTGTTCAGTTGCCCAAATTCTATTAACCTGACCAGGTCCAATACCTACTGATTGCTTATTCTTACCGATAGCAATACCATTAGACTTAGTATACTTAACTATTTTCCAAGTAAATAATAAATCTTCCATTTCTTCTTTAGATGGAGTTCTATCAGTAACAACCTTTAATTCACCTTCAAGAAGTTTGTTATCAATATCCTGAATAAGAATACCACCACTAACCTTCTTTACATCAAATGCTGTTTCTGGCTGTTTTCTTTCAATGTTATCAAGTTTAAGTAATCTAATATTCTTCTTCTTTTCAAGAATTTCAAGTGCATCATCATCAAAGCCTGGAGCTAAAATAATTTCAAGGAATATCTTTGACATTTCTTCTGCTGTAGCCTTGTCGATAACTCTGTTAGCACAAACAATACCGCCAAAAATAGAAACTGGGTCAGTATTATAAGCCTTAGTATAAGCCTCATAAATATCCTTGCCACTTGCTACACCACAAGGATTTGAATGTTTACAAGCTACAACTGTTGGTTCATCATATTCTTTTAAAAGCTCTAAAGCACCGTGTGTATCATTAATATTGTTGAAAGAAAGCTCTTTACCGTGTAACTGCTCAATACCAGTAAGCATACCAGAATTGTCGCCAACTTCCTTATAGAACGCTGCTGCCTGATGAGGGTTTTCACCATATCTCATATCCTGTACTTTTTCAAATGTCATAGAAATTGTATCTGGATACTTTGGTAAGCCAGCCTTATCTCTAAGATAATTTGCAATCATTGAATCATAATATGCTGTATGGTTAAATACCTTAGCTGATAAATAGAAGTTAGTTTTAACAGAAACCTTACCATTTTCCTTTAATTCGCTTAATACCTGTTCATAGTCAGCTGGGTCAATAATTACAGAAACATCCTGATAATTTTTAGCTGCTGCTCTTAACATTGTAGGTCCACCAATATCAATGTTTTCAATAGCATCTTCTAATGTTACATTAGGCTTCATAATTGTCTGTTTAAATGGATAAAGATTTACAACAACAATATCAATTAAATCAACATTAAGTTCTTTAACTTGAGCCATATGCTCTGGATTACTTCTCATAGCAAGTAAACCTGCGTGAATATTTGGATGAAGTGTCTTAACTCTGCCATCTAAGCACTCTGGGAAACCAGTTACCTCTGAAATACCAATTACAGGTAAACCAGCTTCTTTTAATTTGTTGTAAGTACCACCAGTAGAAACAATTTCAATACCTAATTCATTAAGTTTAGTAGCAAACTCTACTATACCTGTTTTATCAGATACACTAATTAAAGCTCTCATTTTTAGACCTCCTAAAAAATAAATATAATAAAAAATGCCGCACGCCTAGGGCATTTTTGCCCAGACGGTCGGCTAATTAAAGTACTGCACTCCCTTGTGGTTATCCACATTTCCGTCAGTTATGCAGTCGTTATATTTAATATAACAATTTTAGGAAATTTTGTCAATAGCTAAATTATTATTTTTCTTTTGGATTAAAAATACAAGCCATTATAAATGCCGAAACTATTGCTGTACTTATGCCTCCAGCTGTTGCTTTTAAACCACCAGTAAATATACCTAACACTCCTACCTTATCAATTTCCTGCATTACACCTCTTGCTAAGCTATTTCCAAATCCTAGTAATGGTACAGATGCACCAGCCCCAGCAAATTCTACAAGTTTTTGATACCAACCAAGTCCACCTAATATACAACCACAAATAACAAAAACGACTAATATTCTAGCTGATGTAAGTTTTGTTTTATCTATTAATATTTGTCCTACAGTACATATTAACCCACCGACAAAAAATGCCTTAATATAATCCATATAATCACCTTCTTAGTTTTCTATACCAACACAATGAGCAATACCTGTAATACTCTCACCCTGTTGCACACTTGTTGGACTCATTAATGCACCTGTTGGAACAAACAACACTTTATTTATTTCTTTTTTATTTAATTTGTTATAAAAATATCCAGCAAAAGTAACAGCTGAACAAGCACAACCACTACCACCACAATGAGTATCCTGTTTATCTTTGTCAAAAATTTCAATACCACAATCTTTATGATTTTTGCTTATATCTATACCTTTTTCTTTAAGTAAATTAATAAGTAATTCAGAGCCAACATACCCTAAATCACCTGTTACTATTACATCATAATAATTAGGTTCAAAATTAAAATCACAAAAATGCTGATAAATTGCATCAGCCGCTGCTGGGGCCATTGCTGCTCCCATATTGTTCGCATCTGTTATGCCCATATCTAAAATTTTACCTGTAGTTATTCTTCTTATATAAGGAGGTTTATCCTGTATGCTCAGTAAAGCAGCACCATCACCGGTCACAGTCCAACTTGCTGTAGGAGTTCTTTGAGTACCTAAATCCATTGGAAATCTAAATTGTTTTTCTGCTGAAGCAAAATGACTTGATGCCCCACAAAGAACATATTTAGCTCCACCACCGTCAAGCAAAATTGCTCCTAAACTCATTGATTCTCCCATAGTTGAGCAAGCCCCAAAAACGCCGAAAAATGGTATATTTAGACTCCTTACTCCAAATGTTGAACCGCAGCACTGGTTTAATAAGTCACCTGTAATAACATAGTTTATATCAGCAGGATTTAACCCAGCCTTATTAATAGCCAATTTTAGGTTATCTGATGCAATTTTACTTTCAGCTTTTTCCCAACTTTTTTGCCCAGCAAGATTGTCAGTAAGTATTACATCAAAATAGCTTTTTAATGGTCCTTCTCCTTCTTTTGTACCAACTGTAGATGCTGTAGAAATAATTGATATATTTTTTTCAAATTCCATTGATTGCTTGCCCTTGTGTTTAGCCATATTTTACCTCCTTTTTCAAAGACTAATACAAATATAATAAATAATCCCTACAATTACTGAAGTAAGTGTTCCGTACAATATTACAGGTCCAGCTACAATAAATATTTTAGCACCTAAGCCTAAAATAAAACCCTCTTTTTTAAACTCTATAGCCGGAGCAGTTACAGAATTTGAAAACCCCGTTATTGGTACAATAGAACCTGCACCGGCAAATTTTCCTATCTTACTGTATAAGCCTAAACCTGTAAGAATAGATGCTATCAATATTAGAATCATAGATGTATAGGTGCTACTTTCTTCTGTGCTAAATCCATAATTTTTGCAAATGTTATTAATTAACTGACCTAAACAACAAATTATACCACCTACTATAAATGCCTTTATACAATTTGTAATAATAGGGCTGTTAGGTGATGATTTTTTTACCATTTCACTATATTTTTCTTTGCTTAACTCTTTACCCATATTATTCCTCCTAAAATTGATAAAATCCATCAACAAAATAGTATAAAATTGCACCAGTAGCTTTACCTAAAGCAATTGCAATTATAAAATATTTTAACCCCTTATATAGCCTTGTTCTTCTCGTAAGAATAGGTATAACATCTAAAACTTCAGCAAGTGAAACAGCTAAACAGCCATAAAATATACCTATAAAAAAGCCAAATAACATAGCCGGAATTACTCCAATTGGTATATAATAGTTAAACATTATGCTAAAAGCTCCAAATATTCCTCCAGCGATAATTACGTTTTCGTGAAATACAATATATTTATTTGTTTTTGTCTTTTCTGCTAATCGTGGTACTATACCTATTATAGAAATAAAAGCGAACACAGCTCCCGAAATGACAGCACCACTACCAATTCCCAACAATATTAATATTAAGTACTTAAGTATTAACATTATTTTTCTCCTTATTTAAAGTATCAATGATGTTTGTATTAACATCATCTTCATATACAGATAGTTCCACTTCTATTGGTGTTGGGTCACTAGTAAGTTTTTTGTTGCCAAAGTGATTAAAGAACACAATTATACCAACAGCTAACCCTAAAGCATAAGGTAAATTTATCACAGCTGGATTTTCTATTCTTTCTCCGAAAAAAATATAATAATAATTTTCAAATACAGTTGACATTTGAGCATCAGAATGAAAACTCATTATGGCTGTTGCAGAACCTGCAAACAAAACAAGTGCTACAAATAACAATTTAGAATAAAGCCACAACTTATTTTTCTTTTTTTGCTTAGAAAACTCAATTATTGTATCCATTTCACCAACATTATTTATTGTATTACCAGGTAAGGCTTTATCAATTGAATTAATAACATCAATAACTGATACTATATAACATTTATTTTTGTTTTCTTTTATATTTGCAATTTTAATATTTTCAATATGTTTTTTTAAGTTTTTTTCTGCATATATCTCAGCTATATCTTTTATGTGTACAGGTCCGGTTTTGTAAACCTGTATTTTTTTATCAGGTTTTATATATATTTCCATAATATCCTCCGATTAAGAATATTTATAATAAAAAAACTGTGCTTAACACACAGTTATTTTACACATAATATTTATTTTTATACAGTTTAACTTGCCATATACTCACGCATTTTTAATAATATTTTCTTTTCTAACCTAGAAACTTGTACTTGTGATACACCTATTTTTTTAGCAACTTGACTTTGCGTAAGTTCTTCAATATACCGCATTGTAATTATCATTTTTTCTTTATCCCCAAGTTTTTTTAAAGTTTGTTTTAATAAAATATTATTTACTATTTTTTCGCTTTTATCATCTTCTGATACAATTGTATCAATAACATTTATTTCTTTGCCCTTATCATTACTCAAGTTCCTGTCAATAGAGTCAACCTCTTGCGAAGCGTTCATAGATAAAATAATTGTTTCCTTATCAATATTTATATACTCAGCAATTTCATCTATTGTAGGCTCTTTATTACCATTCATAATTAAAATTTCTCTTGCCTTCATAGCTTTAAATGCCGTTTCTTTTAAGCCTCGGCTTACTTTTATTATTCCGTCATCTCTTATAAATCTTTTTATTTCTCCCAATATCATTGGAACAGCATAAGTAGAAAATTTAACATTAAAATTAAAATTAAAATTTTTAACTGCCTTAACAAGACCCATTGAACCTAACTGAAATAAATCATCATTGTCAATATTTCTACCCTGAAACTTTTTAACAACACTCCATATAAGTCCAATATTTTCATTAATGATATATTCAAATGCCTCTTTATTACCATTTTGAGCTTCTTTAATTAAGTTATGTATTCTATCCATATTAAACCAAATCCTTATATAACTTAACTTTAGTTCCCTTGCCTAACTTAGATTCAACATCTATTTTATCCATAAAACTTCCCATTACAGTAAATCCAAGACCAGAACGCTCTTCTTCTGGTTTTGATGTATACATAGGTTTCATAGCTTGATTTATGTCCTCTATACCCTCTCCATAATCTACAACCTCAATTTCAATATGATTGTCAATTACTGAACAGTATAAGTCTATTTTACCTTTATTGTTATTATAGCCGTGTATAATTGAGTTTGTTACAGCTTCAGATACAGCGGTTTTAATATCTTCTATATCATTTATACTAGGATTTTTGTATAATAAAAATCCAGCAACAGCAAGTCTAGCAAATGATTCATTTTCAGAAATAGCATCAAATGTTATTTTCATACTATTCATTATTTTTCCTCCATTCATTTATTGCATCATCTATGGTATTATATTTGTTTATTATCTTATATAATCCTGACATATTAAATATTCTTTCCATATTTCCTTTTACACCTGTTATTGCTATCTTCCCTTTTCTTTCTTCTATTTCCTTATATCTACCTAAAATCATACCTATGCCTGAACTATCCATAAATTCCACGTTGCTTAAATCTATTATCATTTTTCGAACAAATTTACTTGTGTTTAAATAAATCTGTCTTTTTATTTTTTCACTACTACAATGGTCAATATCCCCACTTAATTTAACAATATAAATATCATTGTCATATTCGCACTTAATCATAATTTATACCTCCCTGTTATATATTAATATTAAGCCTTATCTAGCCTACTTTCAATGCTTTTTTTCAAACAAATTGTCCAAAAAGACTTTACATTTTCCTAAAATATGATAAAATGTTATTAGAATAAAATTTCGAAAGGTTGATTTTATGCGTGAGCTTACACAAATGCAGTCTAAAATTTATGAATATATAAAAAGCGAAATAAAGAAAGGTGTTACTCCATCTATTAGAGAAATTTGTAAGGCTGTTGGATTATCTTCAACTTCATCTATACATTATCATCTTGACAATTTAGAACAAATGGGTTATATTGCTAGACCTAAATCTAAAAAAAGATGTATTGAAATACTTGAAGATGACTTTTATATGGACAGCACAACTGATGTGAATACACCTGAATATAGTAATGTTCCAATAGTAGGTTCTGTTGCTGCTGGAGTGCCAATCTTAGCTGAGGAAAATATTGAAGGTTATTTTACTGTACCTACAAGCTATCTATCAAATGATACTACTTTTATGCTTAGAGTTAAAGGTAATAGTATGATAAATGCAGGTATATTAAATAATGACTTAGTATTAGTTAGAGAAACTGCTACAGCTCAAGATGGAGATATAGTTATTGCTTTAATTGATGATTCAGCAACTTGTAAAACTTTTTATAGAGAAAATGAATATATTAGATTACAACCTGAAAATGATGCCTATGAACCAATTTTTGTTAAAGAATGTAGTATTCTTGGAAAGGTTGTAGGTCTATTTAGGAGTTATTGATATGGATAATTTTTTGGAATTTTTAGTAAAAAAATCAGATTTACAACAAAATGAATATTTTAATTATAAAAAGACGAGAGTTCAGCCTAAAAAAACTAGTGATTTTTCAACTTACACCAAAATATTAGAGCCTGTCGCTAGCAATTATGTTGTCTTTGATTTTGAAACAACTGGTATGAAACCTGGAGTGAATAAAATTTTAGAAATTGGTGCTGTTAAGATATTAAATAATCAAATATCTGGTGTTTTTAACACACTTGTTAATCCACAACAGTTTTTACCATATTACATTAGTAACTTAACACATATTACTAACGATATGATTGAAGATAAAGAAACAATAGAAATTGTACTACCAAAATTTATTGATTTTATTGGTGATTTGCCATTAATTGCCCATAATGCAAGATTTGATATGTCATTTTTGTTATATGATGCCAAAAAGCAAAACTTTACAATAAATAATCCAGTTTTAGACACTTTAGCCTTAAGCCGAAAGTATAACAAAGAATGTGCAAAGCATAACTTAGCATATCTCACAAATTATTTTAACATAAATTTAGATAATGCCCATAGAGCCTATTGCGATGCATTGGCTACAAACCAAATTTATCAATTAATTAAGGATAAATATGAAAATTTGTAAAATAATGCTTGACAAATTCAAGTATTTGTTATATACTTATTTTGTTGTGAATTTGTGCGTGTAGCTCAGCTGGATAGAGCGTCTGACTACGGATCAGAAGGCCGCGTGTTCGAATCATGTCACGCACATTAAACTATAGTATTTGAGCGGATTTCATAGAAATATTGAAATCCGCTCTTTATTATTTAACACCATTGTTTTTTATTTAGTGTCTAATTTAATTATAGCTACTTATGTTAGGCTACTGTTCGATTAATTATATCAATATTTGTTATTTTATAACATTTCTTATAATATTTAAGGATTACATAAATAACAAAATAAAAATATAAGCAGTATAATACTTATATTTTTATATATAAAGTTTACACGCAAATAAATTAAACTCCTAAAACTTGATAGGAGGACAATAACTATGAAAGGAAATGATGAAATTAACAACACAAATAATAAAAAATCAAGTTTAATCAAAACTATTATTTTTGCTTCAATTTTTATTATATTTGTTGTTGTTTTTGGATTAGGTTATTATGGATATACCGAATACACTAAAAACAAATCTTTAGAAGAACATTTTGGTAATGTTAAATTATCTGATGAGGAAATAAATCATCTAGCAAAAGATATTGTGTATGGAGATAATAATCAAAAATACTCTGATGGTACAATTAACTTAGAATTTAATCCAGACTATTTAACTGTACAAAAACTAAATTCACCTGGTATGTCATATTCTTTACTTATTAGTGACAAATCTAAAGAATTTGATACAAGCTCGTTATACAATAATTCTGTTGTATATATTTTTGAAACTGATACAGTTGACGATATTTATAAATATTACAAGAGTACCACTATCAATGAGTTTAGATTGCTTTTTGCTAATTTTATTAATAGTGCATTACAAACAAGTGAAATTACTACTACAGACATAGTTGGAGATACATCTGGTAATCCAATTTCAGCTATAAAATGCGAAAAAAGTTTATCTGATGGTAGACAAGTTAAAGCAAAATTATTATGTATGGGTGAAAATAAGAGTGTCTATGCATTATATTCTGTTATACCGTATGACGCTAATATTGATAAATATACTGATGTATATAACAGCATTGCGTATAACAGATAACTCACAGAACTATACTTTTATGTACTAAAAAAAATAAGGCATAAGTGTCCGCACCACCTATGCCTTATTAAAATTAAAGAGCATACACGCAAATTATAATACTCCTTAAAAAGAATTATATCATACTTTGATACATTTTGTCAAAAAAACTTTTCTACAAAATCCATACTAATCAAAGGACAAATTAGAAAATATTACAGACTATTAAAAATAAATCTTACCCTTAAATCTAACAGTCAGCCAATATATTTTATTTAAAATTTATCCATCCAACTACTATACCACTGATGAGAGCCTTCACAAACTTTAAGTTGAACAGATTTATCAAACAACTTAAAACACTTATTTGCAATATCTATCTGTTCATAAACACCTACAAGGCCTCTTTCACCATTTAACTTATCTTGATTACCAGTTTCAATATAAATTTCTTTCTGTGCTGTTAAAGCCAAAATATCACCCATATCAACATACTTCCACATATTTGGTATAAAATTACAGCCACAACGATTATTATATATTAATGTGTCTTTATAACTGTGAAGGAAACCACTTACAATAGTTTTACCAACTCTATCATCCATAGCTGTAAGCCACAATGCACTTTGACCGCCGCCAGAAAATCCAATACAATCTATTTCCTTATATTTCAAGCCGGATATATAATCAACTAATCTCATATTTTCAAACAAAATAATTCCCTGTAAACTATATCCTAAACTAGTAAGAGCATTATTAATATCATTACATTCTGCTGTATTGTCCTTATAAACCCCTAATGTTCTTTCACCTGCTCCTAAAAGGTCAGGTACATAAACTGTATAACCCTTTTCGAGAAGTTCCATAGCATAAGTATAGCAATATTTTTTTACACTTTCCTTATAACTGTCTGCCTCATTACCAACAAGTCCTTCTTTTCCATCACTACCGTGTCCGTGTATAGCAATTGCAGCTTTACCATTTGAATTTTTTTTAGGCTTAAGCACATAAAACGGCATATAAAGATTATCTGTTGTATTTAATTCATACTTAAATCTAGTATATGTAGGAAAATCTTTGCTTTCAAGTAAAACTGCACTACTTTCAGAAGCCTTAAGAGATGATATTCCCATTACCTCTTTTATTTTTTCTCTTGTGTTCTTTTTCCATTTGCTATAATCTTCAATACTATTTCCATTAAATCTAAGTTCAGGTACTTCAGGCATATTTCCCTTCAAAAAATCAAAGCTATTATATTTTGAATTTATAGTCTTTGATTGTTCGGTGTCCTTTGTCACCTTTGCTGCTTGAACAGAAATAGCTCCAATTGAAGTTATGGCAACAGTTGAAGCAATTATATAACTTATAAATTTTGTAAAATTCTTCTTCATTTTTTTACCTCCAATCACCTATAAAAATAATAAATTATTAAATTTATTATACTAGTTATTGTCATTTTCGTCAATATATAGTAATATATTATAAAGAATATATTTTTTATACAGCTTAGAGCTACTCAATAACTGAATCTTTTATTTTTATTTTATAATTAATTAGGGGGTAATATTATGAAATATAATGTACGAATAAGAGAAATACGAGAGGACCACGATTTAACGCAGACAAAAATAGCAGAAATATTAAATATAAGTCAAAGAACTTATGCAGATTACGAAAACGGTAAAACTAGAATACCTATAGATAGTCTATTAATACTTGCAAAATATTATAATGTTTCATTAGATTATATAACTGGTGCTAGCAATAAAAAAAATCAATATCCTTTTGAATAGTCTAATACACTTCTATTTATGCAATCAACTAATGGAGTACATATATGAAAAGACCAGCTTTATTTATACTTCTATATACTTTAATAGGGATACTATTTGCCTTAAACTTTAATAATATTAATATTGGATATTATTTTTTATGCACTGTTATAACACTTACAATAGTTATTATTATATATTATAAAAATTTTGGTTATATAATGCTTATGACAATAAGTGTAATTACATTTATTGCTTCTCTTAATGCTGGAGTTCATAAAAACACCAATTTAGATAACATAGCTGATAAGGATTATCCTGTTACACTTAATGGCATTGTGGAAGACAATGTTGCTAAATATGACGATGTAAATTTATATAAGGTATCTTCAACTAATATCAGTTTCAAAAAATATTCAACTAATGATAAAATCAATATTTATATATATACCAATAAACGTCTAAAAATAGGAGATATTATAAAAACTAAATCAACATTACTGTTTCCTTCAAAAAAGCGAAATTATTCAGACTTTAATGCACCTATACAATATGCTATCAATGATATTGATTATAAAATGTATCCTGATAATGTATATATTGAAGGGCACAAAGATACTTTTATGTGTCGTATTAATGAAATTTCAAATAAAATTGAAGAAAGAATTTATAAATTATATAACAAAACAGACTCTGGTATTTTGACAGCAATGACTCTAGGTAATAGAGAAAATATTAATGAGGAAATATACACCTTATATAAGTCAGCAGGAATTGTGCATATTATTGCTATATCAGGACTACATATTTCTATATTTTGTAGTATTTTATTCTTTTTAATAAAACCAATTGGCAGAAAATTATCAGCCTTAATTATTATTTTGTTTTTAATCTTTTACTCTATACTAACTGGCTGTAGTGTATCTGTATTAAGAGCCTCTATAATGACAAGCCTATTCATTCTAAGCGGAGTCGTTGGCAAAAAATACGATTTACTATCATCAACAGCAATAGCTTGCTCTATTCTGTTAATATATAATCCGTATTATATATATGATTTAGGTTTTCAATATTCTTTTATAGCAGTTTTTGCAATAGGCTTATCTTCTGAAATTTTAAAGAAATATAAAATTAAAAATAAATATCTATCTCTATTTATTACATCGTTATTAGTTAGTTTAGCAACCAAACCTATAACCATTTATAATTTTTACTATATTAATTTGATAGATGTATTTACAAATATTGTAGCTATAACAATAATAGAAGTTGTACTTATATGTGGATTATTTTCAATTGCTGTTAGCTATTTATCAATAACCATTGGCACTATATTTGCCTTACCTGTTCATTATTTATTATTGTTAATTGAAAAATCAGCTACACTTTCTCTTAAAATACCTATATCTCATATTAATACCGGAGGATTTTCTGCTACTTTAATTATAATAATTTATATTACTTTATTTGTATTTTATAAGTTTCTTATTAACAGAAAGTCCTATTGCATAGCATTTATTATATGTGTAATTATTTGTTCTTTGGTTTGTTTTAAAAATTATTCATATAAGGGGTTTGAAGCAATATTTTATTATATAGGTCAAGGTGATTGTATAATATTAAAAGATAACGGGAAATATTATTTGATTGATGCTGGAAGTAGTTTATATAGTCCAAAAGGTAATAAACTTCTCAAAATGTTTAAATATGAAAATATAAATAAAATTGACGGTATATATGTTTCACATATGGATTACGACCATATGGGTGGTATTATAGAAATTGCTGGAAAAATAGATATTGATAAAGTAATATTATCTAAATATTGTACACATAATGATAATTACAATAAATTAATTGAAACTCTAAATAAAAATAACATAAAAATAGATTATGTTGATGAAAAATATGAGGAAAATCTATCGGATAACACTACAATAGAATTAGTTTGTTTAGATAAATCCGCAACTAATACAAACAATAGTTCACCAATTTATAAAGTTACATCAAATAATAGCAGTATTCTATTTACAGGAGATATTGATACAGAAACAGAAGAAAAATTTTTAAACTGTAATATTGATGCAGATGTTTTAAAAGTTCCTCATCACGGTTCAGAAGGCTCAGTATCAGAAAAATTTATAAAAGCAGTTAGTCCTGAGGCTGCAATATGTTCAGCCGGTTATATGAATTCCTATGGCCATCCTTCTGATAAAACATTATATACTTATAATAATATGAATATACCATTTTTCAGTACAGAATATAATGGTGAAATTAAGGTTAGATTTCAAGATAATAAAATTAAGTATAAATTTTTAAACACGCAGTATAATACTATTAATAAATATATCTCAAAAAAAGCAAAAAAGTAGAGTCAGTATAAAAACACTGACTCTGCTTGCAATTATAACAATTGCCAATAATTATTAAATATTATGATTCCTGATTAGCCATTTTCTTTTCATAATCTTCAACCATCTTTTTAACCATATAGCCACCTACATAGCCATTCTGAGCTGAAGTTAAGTCGCCATTATAACCCTTCTTTAAAGGTACACCAATTTCAGATGCAACTTCATACTTAAACTTATCCATAGCCTCTCGTGCCTCAGGAATATTTACTCTGTTGCTACCACTATTATTACCAGACATTTTAGTTACCTCCTATAAATTATATTTGTTGGTACACTATTATTTTGTCTAATAATAAGTCAAATAATCAACCAATTTTTTCAAAAGCTGTCAAAAAACTTTAATTAATGTTACATTCATCTGTTCTATTTTCAGCTTTTCTTTTTGCTTCCTTTTCAACATTCATATTTTCTTTAGCTCTTCTTTCAGCAAGTTCATCAGCTATATCATTCCAAGTAATGCCCTTTTCAACCATCATAACTTCTGTATGGAATAAAACATCACAAATTTCACCAACAATTTCACCTTTATCGCTATTTTTAGCAGCAATAATTGTTTCTGTAGCTTCTTCACCTATTTTTTTTAAAATTTTATCAAGGCCTTTATTAAACAAATAGCAAGTATAAGAACCTTCCTGCATATTTTCTTTTCTATCCTTAATTACTTCATATTCTTTAAGTAACATTTCACCTAAATTTGCCATTTTATTGTTCTCCCTTAAAATCCTCTAATTTTCTATAAAAACAAGAATAATTGCCAGTATGACAAGCGGCACCATCTTGCTTAATTAATAGCAAAATAGTATCACAATCACAGTCATATCTTATTTCCTTTACATGCTGATAATGACCACTAGTTTCACCTTTTATCCATAAACTCTGTCTAGAACGGCTAAAATATGTAGCCTTGCCTGTTTTTACAGTAAGGTCAAAAGCCTCCTGATTCATATAAGCAAGCATTAAAACTTCCTTAGTTTCATAATCCTGAGCAATAGCAGGAACTAAACCGTCTTTATTAAATTTAATTTCCATAATTAACTCCTTATTTTAATCTAACTGGTATATTCTTTTCAGCAAGATATTTTTTTAAATCAATTATTTCCATTTCTTTATAATGGAAAAGGCTTGCAGCAAGAGCAGCTTCTGCACCACCATCAGTTAATGCTTCTGCGAAATGCTCCATTGTGCCTGCACCACCTGAGGCAATAACAGGAATAGATACAGCATCACTAATAGCTCTTGTTAATGCAATATCATAGCCAGCCTTTGTACCATCACAGTCCATACTAGTTAAAAGTATTTCGCCAGCACCTCTTTTTTCTGCCTCAACAGCCCATTCAACAGCATCTTTGCCTGTATTAACTCTACCACCATTTAGATAAACATCAAAGCCATTGTCATCTCGTCTTTTTGCATCAATAGCAACAACAACACATTGGTTACCAAATTTTTCTGCTGCCTCATTTATTAATTCTGGTCTTTTTAAAGCACCAGAATTAACAGCAATTTTATCAGCACCAGCACTTAATATTTTTCTAAAATCATCAATACTTCTTATACCACCACCAACAGTTAATGGTATAAATACCTGTTCAGCAGTTCTTGACACAACATCTAACATAATATTTCTATTATCAGAAGATGCTGTAATATCAAGAAAAACAATTTCATCAGCTAATGACTTATTATACATAGCTGCAATCTCAACAGGGTCACCTGCATCTCTTAAATTAACAAAATTTACACCTTTTACAACTCTGCCATTATTTACATCAAGACAGGGAATTATTCGTTTTGTGTGCATTAATACATCTCCATTCTATTCCTTTTTCTTTTTTATATGTGTTCCAACAATTTCAGAAACATCAGATATTGTAACAAAAGCCGAACCGTCATCATCTTTAATAATTCTTTTAAGTTCACTTAATTCAATTCTTGTCACTACACAATACAATACAATTTTTTTGCCACTTATTAAACCTTCACCCTCAAGCAAAGTAACAGTTCTACCTAATCGTCTGTAAATAGTTTCAGCTATTCTTTCACCATTTTCTGTAATTATCATAACGGCCTTAGCTTGCTCAAAGCCAGTTTCAACTATATCAATAACTTTAGAAGTAATAAAATATGTAAGTAAACTATATAAAGCCCTATCTGGTCCAAATATTAAGCCTGCACAAGAATATATTATAAGATTAAAAAATAATATAATTTGTCCTGTAGAAAATTGTGTTTTTTTACTTAATAACAATGAAACAGTATCTACACCGTCAACACAACCACCAGACTTCATAACAAGACCAACACCAAGACCTAAGAATAAACCGCCATAAACTGTTGCAAGAAGTGGGTCTTCTGTTACTTCTGGCATTTCTTCAAATACAATAAGAAATGCAGAAAAAACAATCATAGCATAAGTTGCTTTAAAGGCAAATATTTTGCCTAGCAACTTTGCACCTAGTATTAAAAAAGGAATGTTTAAAATAACTATAAAATAACTCAGCTTTAAACCAAATATATGATTTAAAATAATTGATATACCAACTATTCCACCATCAAGAATTTGTTTAGCAACCAAAAATTCTTCAATAGCAAAAGCAGCTATAATTGCACCTACTGTAATAATTATAAAAGAAAATAAGTTTGTCAGCAGATTGCCTTTATTAGTATTTGTGGTTTTCATTTAATCACATCCTATTTTTCAAATCTGTCAATTACTTCCTTCAAATCTAATGCTCCATTATAAAGTGCTTTACCAATAATCACACCAGCAGCATTAATGTTATTTACATTTTTAACATCTTCAATTTTAGAAACTCCACCAGATGCTATTATATCCATACCAGTTTTTTCTATTAAATCTTTTGTTGACTCAATATTAGGTCCACTCATCATACCATCTTTAGAAATATCTGTGTAAATAACAGTATTTACACCATAGCTTTTCATCTTCAAGCATAAATCTACAGCAGTAACATTGCTGACCTCTTCCCAGCCAGAAATAGCTACCATACCATTTTTAGCATCTACACCAACAGCTATTTTATCACCGTATTTTTCTACAGCTTCTTTTACAAGCTCTGGATTTTTAACAGCGGCAGTACCAATAATGACTCTTGATGCACCAGCTTCTATTCTGTCATCAATGTCTTTCATTGTTCTTACACCACCACCTGTTTCAATTTTAATATTGTATTTTGACTTAATATCTTTAATTATATCAATTACAAATGTTTTTCCATATCTTGCACCATCAAGGTCAACAATATGGATATATGTAGCACCAGCATCAACCCAATCCTTGGCTGCATCAGCTGGAGTATCATTAAATACAGTAACATTATCAAAGCTACCTTGAGATAATCTTACTGCTTTTCCGTCTATTATATCTATAGCAGGATAAATTTGCATATTATAATCCTCCAAAACTCTTTAAAATTTCAAGACCTACATCACCACTTTTTTCTGGGTGGAATTGTAAAGCATAAATATTGTCCTTTTGTACTGCCACTTGTATTTCTTTGCCATAATCAGTTGTAGCCGATACTACTGGAGCATCAGTTTCAAGATAATATGAATGTACAAAATAAACATAAGGGCTTTCTCCAACATTTTCAAAAAGAGGTTCTCTCATTTTAATGTTAAGATTATTCCAACCAATATGAGGTTTTTTAACATTGTCTGGCAAAAGCTGTATAGTACCAGGAATAAGCCCTAAACCTTTATACTCACCATATTCATAGCTTTTATCAAATACCATTTGCATACCAAGGCAAATACCTAAAAATGGTTTATCTTTATTCACTCCGTCATAAATAACCTTATCAATACCTTTATTACGAATTGTAGCAATAGCATCACCAAAAGCACCAACACCTGGCAAGACTAATTTATCAGCTTTTTCCATAACACTTATATCATCAGTAATTACAGCATTCTGACCTACAAATTCAAGAGCCTTTTGCACGCTCCTTAAATTACCCATTCCATAATCTATTATTGCTATCATTATTCCAACATTCCTTTTGTAGATAATACTCCGTCAATTCTATCATCAATTTCAGTCGCCATATCCATTGCTCTACCAAATGCTTTAAATATGCCTTCAGCAATGTGGTGATTGTTTTTACCATCAAGCACCTTAATATGTAAAGTCATACCACAGTTGTCTGATACTGCTCTAAAAAATTCTTCAACCATTTCAGTATCGAAAAGTCCAAGGCTAGAAATTGTAAATTTAGCATCAAAGTTAAGATATGCTCTACCAGAAAAGTCAATTGCACAAAGCACAAGAGCCTCATCCATAGGAACTATAGCTTGTCCATATCTTTTAATACCAGCTTTATCGCCTAAAGCATTTGCTATACACTTGCCAAGTACAATACCAACATCTTCTACAGTATGATGACAATCAACATCTAAATCTCCATCAGCCTTAACATCTAAATCCATAAAGCCGTGCTTAGATATATGAGTAAGCATATGGTCAAAAAAACCAATACCTGTATCTATATTATTAATACCATTGCCATCAATATCAAGACGCATATGTATTTTTGTTTCATAAGTATTTCTATCTATAACAGAAATTCTGTCCATAATATTCCTCCTAAAGTCTAACCTTAATAGAGTTTGCGTGAGCTGTTAATCCTTCAGCTTCAGCAAATTTAACAACATCAGGACCTAATTCTTGCATAGCTTCTTTACTAAATGAAATTATGCTAGATTTCTTAATATAGTCATCTATTGAAAGAGGAGAGAAAAATCTAGCAGTACCACCAGTTGGAAGCACATGATTAGGACCTGCCATATAATCACCTAAAGGTTCTGGTGTATAATGACCTAAGAATATTGCACCTGCATTCTGAATTTTTGGTAACAAACTAAATGGCTCTTTAGTAGAAATTTCAAGATGCTCTGGTGCTATCTGATTACATAAATCACAAGCTTCATCAAAATTATCAACTACAATTATTGCACCATAGTTGTCTTGTGATTTCTTTATAATTTCCTTTCTTTCCATTCTATTTGTCTGATTTTCTGCCTCAATTTGAACCTTTTCTGCAAGTTCTTTACAATCTGTAATAAGTACAGCAGAAGCTAATTCATCGTGTTCAGCCTGTGAAAGTAAGTCAGCCGCTACAAATTCTGGATTTGCACTTTCATCAGCAAGTATAAGAATTTCACTAGGGCCAGCAACAGAGTCAATATTTACATAACCATAAACACTTCTCTTAGCAAGGGCAACAAATATATTACCAGGTCCAACAATTTTATCTACCTTAGGTATAGATTCTGTACCAAAAGCAAGTGCAGCTACAGCCTGTGCACCACCAGCTTTATATATTTTATGTACACCAGCAATATCAGCAGCAACAATAGTTGTAGGACTAATTTTGCCGTCTGCAGAAGGTGGTGTAGTCATAACAATTTCTTCTACACCTGCAACCTTAGCTGGTATAATATTCATTAATACACTTGAAGGATATGCAGCCTTACCACCTGGAACATATACACCTACTCTTTGTAATGGTCTAATAAGCTGACCTAACATTTCACCATTTTTACTTGGTTCAAGCCAGCTATTCATTTTTTGCTTTTCGTGGAATGCACCTATTCTTTCAGCTGACTTCTTAATTACTCTTATTAAATCAGCATCAACTTGATTATATGCCTCTTTTATTTCATCTTCAGTCACAAGTACATTATCTTTATTTACATCAAATTTATCAAATTTCTTTGTATATTCAAATAAAGCCTTATCACCATTTGCCTTTATGTTAGCAATAATATCATTTACTATTTCCTGCACATTACCGTGTTCAAGTTGAGAACGAGATAATAATGCTTCAACTAACTTCTTTCCTTCTTTATCATCATATTTAATAATGTTTATCATTATTTTTCACCTACTAACTTTTTTAATCCTTCTATAATTTCAGCAATTCTTTCGTGCTGAAGTTTCATACTTACTCTATTTACAACAACTCTTGCTGATACTGGACAAATATCTGCCAAAACTTCAAGTCCATTTGCCTTTAATGTTGAACCAGTTTCAACAATATCGACAATTACATCACTAAGACCTACGATTGGGGCAAGCTCAACACTACCGTGAAGCTTAACTATTTCAATAGTCTGATGTTTTTTCTGATAAAAATATTCCTTAGCTATATTAGGATACTTTGTTGCAACAACTAAATCCATTGAATTATCTAATTTATCTTGTATCTCTTTATAACCTGCTACTGCAAATCTGCACTTACCCATTTTAAGGTCAAGAACTTCATAAAGATTTCTACCTTCTTCAAGCAAAGTATCCTTACCAACAATACCAATATCAGCAGTACCACTTTCAACATAAGTAGGTACATCTGATGCCTTTGAAAGGAAAAACTTTAATTTTAATTCTTCATTTGTAAATATAAGCTTTCTGGAATCTTCCTTCATTTCATCACAAGTAATGCCCATCTGTTCCAAAAGCTCCATTGTTTTGTCTGCAAGTCTGCCTTTAGCTAAGGCAAAAGTTAAGTATTCCATTATTTTGCCTCCTTTGCTAAAAGAAAATCAATAGTTACTGTTTTTTCAGCATTATTATTAATATCTACCAAATTTATAGTATCTTCTTCAACTTCTAAAATGTAGGAAATATTTTTATTTAAAGCATACTCTACATTCTTGCTCTTGTCTTTGCCTAAATAGCTACATTCAGCTAAAACATTATTCTTTCTAAGTTCATCAGCTAACTTAAATGCCTTTGTTCTGTTACAATTATCAAATGTAACAAGATAACTAACATCTTCTAAAACATCAGCAGATACAGTTTTCATAAGTTCATTTACCTTTAATGCAAAACCTACAGCAGGCATAGCTAAACCAAACTTTTCAACCATATTATCATAGCGACCACCATCTAATACAGATGCTCCAGAACCCTTTGCATAACCTCTAAAAATCAATCCTGTATAATAGTCCATTGAACCAATTACACCTAAATCAAATGAAACATACTTTTCAAAGCCCATTTCCTTTAATATTGAATATAATTCAGTAAGATAATTAAGTGATTCCAAAGACTTTTTATTTGTTACTTTTGTTTTTACCTTATCAATGATACTTAAATCACCAATTAATAAAGGTAATTCTTTAAGTATATATTTAATATTATCGTTTTCAATATTTTCAGCAAGTTCATTAACTGCAACATAGTTTTTCTTAATTATGTTACCTTGAATTTCGCTAGCCATTTCATTATCAATAGCTGATTCTTCAATAACTCCCTTGAGGAATGAAGCGTGACCCAAATCTATTTTAAAATTTTTAACGCCAACTTCAAGTAATGAATTGATTGCAGCTGAAACAACTTCTGCATCAGCCTCAATAGAATTTACACCTAAAAACTCAATACCAGCCTGTGTAAATTCTCTTAACTTGCCCTGGTAATTTTCATTTGTTCTAAACATACTTTCAATATAATAAAACTTTAATGGAAGTTGTTTTTTGTTGTAAGCTGTTGCAGCAATTCTTGCTATAGCCGGTGTCATATCAGGTCTTAAGACTAATAAAGCTCCATCTCTGTCAAGAAACTTAAAAACTCTGGTGTCCTTTACACCACCCATACCGCAAAAAACATCGTTATATTCAAATGTTGGACTAGTTATAGGTAAATAGCCATAATTCTTAAATACATTGGCTATGTTGCTTTCTATTTTTTTCTTAAATTTTAATTCAAGAGGTAAATAATCCTTTACACCTTCAGGTGTATGTAATTTACTAATAATCATAATTTTTTTCCTTCCTACCAATTTTTATACTTTATTATGGTAAAGCGATAAACTAAAATTATTATATCACATATATAATATTTGTCAATAGCTATTATATATTTTACAATATTAAATTTAATTGTACATCATATTCTATAATTTGTCAAAGGCATTATACAGATTAATAGCACCATAACCCCAAATATTATTAGGCGTAATATCACCACTATACAAAGGTACAGCTCCTTGCATAATATATGACTTAATACTAATAGTGTTTAAGTTAAAATTATTAGCTCTAACAATTCCCCATTCCAACAATAAAGCTGCAACTCCAGCAGATATTGAGGCACTAATACTAGTAGAATAATTAGTTGGAGCAACAAAATCCGGCTTTAATCTACCATCTCTTGTAGGTCCTCTACCTGATGAAGGTATCATTTTGTTGCTAATTGTGTCATATCCTCCAACACTCATTACATTAAAAGCTGTTGATGGTGTAACTAATGTTGTATTAACATTTGGTGATAAAAATTTTATATCACTAGCAAATTCAGTTATTGGCAACCAGCAATTTATTTTACCTAACACAGTATTGCCATATACCCTAATTGTCCATATACCTGAAACAGCTTTATCTACATATATCATTGTAACCTGACTTGATGTTCTATATAAAGGAATTCTATATTCAACTCTTACAGTTGTATCAGTTATATTTATTTTGTAGGTATTAATAAAATTATTTCTAGCTTCAATTCTGCCAATAGAATTGCCTAATGGTGGTATAATCGCAACATCAACCCTATCTGTTATATCACTCCATATCCATAAAGCAAAATTCTTTGTGTTTTGTCCTACATTTATTTCAACATCTTCATAGCCCTTATCCGAATTTATTTCAAAGGAAGTATGCCTACCACTCAAAGCCTCATTACCTGTTGCTGTGATAATAGATATGCCATTATTAATAGCAATTTGAGATAAATAAGACTCTAAAATATTAAGTCCATCGTGACCACCTTGATTACTACCTATACCAATAACAATAGATGTAGGTTTCTTTGCTTCTGATGACTTTTTTAATATATAATCAATGGCTAACATTAAATCTGATGACTCAAAGGCTGGTATATTTTCGTCAATGCCAAGTTGCCTCTTATAATAATTTTTAGCATTTTTCAACTTAACAATAACAAATTCAACATCGGGAGCGACTTTCTGTACAGCTTTTGCCATATTAGTCCCGTGTAATATATCACCTTCAATATTTATATTTCCTTCCGTTATTTCTTCTCTTGTATATTCCCTACCAAAGCAAACACTTTCAGATTGTTCATCATCATCTTGAACCCACATTGAATAAATCCTGCTATCACCATTTTCATATTTAAAAGCACTGTCATTAATATCTATTCCCGTATCAGCTATTCCAACAAGAACGCCATTTCCTCTATAGTCTGCTGGCAAATTTTGTACACTTATTAAATTATCCGGTATTGTATAATTTCTATTAATTAATCCAAGTATAATTGGAGTTGCACTTCTTATTCCACTACCAACTTGAGGATTAGTAAGTAAAAGTTCATAATTAGATGTTTTAATAAAAAGAACAATATAATTGCCGTATTCTAAAACACAAGTTGCCGTATCGGAATTAACTAAACGCCTATAGGTTTCATCACTTCTTTCAACAATAAGTGACACATAATCTTCTGATAATGCCTCATTACTTACATTCATAGCTGATATGCCTCCCAAATTATCGTAAATATTTTTAAAGCATAATCTTCCATATCCCCATTCTCTATTAGGATATTGTCTAGTTGTATCCCTTATGGCATATCTTCTAATAAGTGCCTTTATTCTTTCTCCATACATCTGACTATCATTTTTATTTACTATTCCCCACTCCATTAATAATGCAGCTACGCCACTAACAAATGGTGCAGCAAAGCTAGTTCCTGTAAAAAAATCATATCCACCCGTATTAGATGCACTTCTTATATTTACAGCTGGTGCAACAACATCAGGTTTTGAAAAAACAACCTCTCTAGTATTTCCTCGTCCAGAAAAAGGAGCAATTGTATAATTGTTGGAATTGTATCCTCCAACAGTTATGGCTCTAAATGCAGTTGAGGGAATAGTAAGTGTAGTATATATGTTTGGTGATAAAAAAATCGTATTTTCATCTACACCCTCACTTACTGGCAACCAAATATCATATTCTAAATTTTCATTTGTATCTATTACTAACTTCCATATACCACTATCAACAAAATTTTTACCAGTAAGAGTAATAGTTATTTTTTCTTCAACTATATTAGGAGTTGGAATTTGAATATTAACTTCAATATTAGTATTTTGCAATATTTGACTATATAAAATATCTCTACCACTTAATACCGATGTTGTATCACCATTAGGTGATATAATTTCAATAGTTGCATTATATAAATAATTCTTCCACATTTCTAGTGAAACTGTTTTAATACTGTTACCAACATTAAATTCAACTGTAGAATTTCCTTTACCACTATAATGATGAGATTTATCTCCTTCATTGCCACTTGCAACAACTATTGATGCCACATTATTTTCACAAACCTCATCAATATATTGTTCAAATAAAGATTGCCCATTGTGAGAGCCAAAATTAGTGCCATAAGAAATATTTATTACAAAAGGCTTGTTAAGCTCTCTTGACTTATCTTCTATGAATTTTATTCCTTTCATAATATCATCACTAGAACCCCTGCCTATAGCAACAGCAATTATATCTGCACCATAGGCAATACCACTACTACCAGCAGCTATACCAGCTACAGCTGTTCCGTGACCGTTAATATCACTAAAATCTATGCCTTGATTAATTTCTTCTTGATTATATACTCTATTTAAAGGAATATCCCATATATATATAATTCTATTGCCAAATTCTCTATGGTTATATGTTATTCCTGAATCTATAATTCCAACAATTACGCCCTTTCCACTCAAACCTCCTACATTATTTCCTCCTATTGTAATGCAACTTTTTTCTTTGCTTTCTGCAAGCATTGGATATGTTTTTATAGGTATTTCATATTGTATAATATTTTCGTCATTTTTTACTATATTAATATCTGCATATATTATTGCAAAGTTTTCTGACAAAATTTCTAAAATATTATAATTTTGCGGAATTGTCTTATACTTAACAATTAATGTATTCAAAATATCACCTCTTAAAATTATATTGACAAAGCAACATTTTATGATATAATACTTTTAGGGAATAAATGTCTCCCTTGACATTGTCTAAACCGCTATTACGCTGATGACTTCTGTGACTACACAGGGGTATCAGCTTTTTTTATTGTCATAAAGAAAGGAGTAACTATGAAAAATAACACAATAAAAATATTTAAAAACTACAGTAATCTAATACTATTAGGCTTAGCAGCAATACCAATAGGCATTATAATAGGTATAATCGACACAATATTTGGTAAAATTTTATTAAATATTACAGCTTTTAGAGATACATATCCTCTATATCTAATACCATTTTTAGCTATAGCTGGTGTAATCATTGTATATTGTTATCAGAAATTTGGTGGCAAAAGCAGTAAAGGAATGGGCTTAATTTTTGATGTTGGGCAAAAAAATGAAGACAATATACCCTTAAGACTAGTTCCACTTGTTATGGTAGGAACTTGGCTCACACATCTATTTGGCGGTAGTGCCGGTCGTGAAGGTGTTGCTGTGCAAATTGGTGCAACAATATCTCATTTTATTGGTAAAAGAATTAATATAAAAAATGCACCACATATATTCTTAATTACTGGTATGGCTGCTGGTTTTGCTGGTTTGTTTCAAACACCAATTGCCGCCGTATTTTTTGCAATAGAAGTAATAATGGTTGGTAAAATTGAATATGAAGCTCTTGTACCAGCTTTAACTGCATCAATTACAGCAAGTAGCGTTTCAGCTTTATTAGGTCTTGAAAAGTTTACATTTTTACTAAACACAGATATAAATCTTGACATTAAAACATTTATTAAATTAATTTTATTGGGCTTAATATTTGGTATTGTTGGTGGAATGTTTGCTTGGTGCTTAAAAAAGGCTAAAGCAATTTCATCAAGTAAATTAAAAAATCCTATAATAAGAGTTGGAATAATGGGTATAGGTTTAAGTATATTATTTATTATTTTATATTGTGGCAGATATTCAGGACTTGGAACAAATTTAATCAACTTAAGTTTTAATAATGGAGTTATTTACAAATATGATTGGATATTAAAATTTATTCTTACAATATTAACTTTAGCTGCTGGTTTTCAAGGTGGCGAAGTTACACCTTTATTTTCTATTGGAGCAAGTCTTGGTGTTGCTTTAGCAACTATATTTAATTTACCAATAGAATTTGTTGCAGCCTTAGGATATGCAAGCGTATTTGGAAGTGCTACTAATACATTATTTGCTCCTATATTCATAGGTGCAGAAGTATTTGGTTATAGTTATATGCCCTACTTTTTCATAGTATGTTCAATAGCTTATGCCTTTAATAAAAACAAATCTATATACTCACAAAAAATATTGAAATAAAATAAAGGGTGGTTATAATTGTTTGTATAACCACCCTTAAATATATTAAAAATTATAAATTCTTGATTGTATCCATAATGTAATCAGCTAATTCAGCACTTGTACAGCCATCATCGTGACCTGTAATCTGAATTTTCTTTTCTGTCTGAGTACAAATATCAAGAGCCTTATCAAGCTTTTCAGCCTTGTCACCATAACCAATGTGAGCTAAAAGCATACTAGCAGCTCTAATGATTGAGCAAGGGTCAGCATACTTATCTCTACCTTCTTCAACCATTCTTGGAGCAGAACCGTGAATAGCCTCAAACATAGCATACTTCTTACCCATATTAATAGAACCAGCAGTACCAACACCACCCTGGAATTCAGCAGCTTCGTCAGTAATAATATCACCATAAAGGTTAGGAAGAACTACAACCTTAAAGCCTTGTCTTCTCTTAGGGTCAATTAACTTTGCAGTCATAATATCAATGTACCAGTCATCAGTTTCAATATCTGGATATTCCTTTGCAATTTCCTTAAATGTATTTAAGAACTTACCATCTGTTGTCTTAATAATATTAGCCTTAGTTACACAAGTAACCTTACCCTTATTATTCTTCTTAGCATAGTCAAATGCTGCTCTAATAATTCTTTCTGTACCGTCAGTTGTTGCAACAGTAAAATCAAAAGCTAAATCATCATCAACTTCAAAACCCTTTGAACCTAAAGTATAAGAACCCTCTGTGTTTTCTCTGTAGAAAGTCCAGTCAATACCTTCCTCTGGAATTCTAACTGGTCTAACATTAGCAAAAAGGTCTAATTCCTTTCTCATAGCAACATTAGCAGACTCAATATTAACCTTATCACCAGCTCTTGGAGTAGTTGTAGGTCCCTTTAAGATAACAGGGCACTCCTTTAATTCAGCTAAAACATCATCAGGAATAGCCTTACCAGCCTTAATTCTGTTTTCAATAGTAAGACCATCAATTACCTTAAATTCTACCTTGCCAGAATTTACTTCATCAGCTAATAAGAATTCAAGAATTCTCTGAGCCTGAGCTGTAATAGCAGGACCAATGCCGTCACCACCACAAATACCAATTTTAATAACAGGTAACTTAGCAAAGTCAATAAAATCCTTATCAGCCTTCATCTTCTCTACTCTTGCAAGCTGTTCTTCAATTAACTTTCCAAATTTTTCCTTTGCTGCTTCAATTTTATTCATTTCAGTTTCTCCTTTATTGTATATTTATTAATTATTGTTTGATTCATTAATATAATTTTCCATTTCAGTATTAGCAAGTTTAGCAAGCTCCATATCACTAATCTGAGTTACTCTACCTTCCTCATACTGTTTGTCAACCCATTCCTTAATTTTAACTACAACTGGATGCTGTTTGCCAATTTTCTTGTCGCCTTCATATTTAAAGTAGCTATTTATCCAATGAGCAATACCAGCAAGACCTGATGTCTTACCAACAGCAATCTTAACAGGTCTTTTTAAGAGAAGGTCTGTGTTAAATATGTTATAAATTTCCTCGTTTTTAAGTATACCATCAGCGTGAATACCAGCTCTAGTAAGGTTGAAGTTATCTCCAACAAATGGTGTCATAGGAGGAATATCATAACCGATTTCCTTACGATAATAATCAGCAAGTTCAGTAATAATAGTAGTATCCATACCATCAAGAGTACCTCTAAGCTGAGCATATTCAAACACCATAGCCTCAAGAGGAGTATTACCAGTTCTTTCACCTATACCAAATAAAGATGTATTAACACCACAACAACCATAAAGCCAAGCTGTTGTTGCGTTAGTAACAGCTCTATAAAAGTCGTTGTGTCCGTGCCATTCAAGCAAGTGATTAGGTACACCAGCATAATGGTGTAAACCATATATAATACCAGATACACTTCGAGGAAGAACTGTACCTGGAGTATTAATACCATAACCCATAGTATCACAAGCTCTAATCTTAATTGGTACACCAGTTTCCTCATAAAGTTTCATAAGCTCTGATGCAAATGGTACAACAAAGCCGTAAAAATCGGCTCTTGTAATATCTTCAAAATGGCATCTAGGCTTAATACCTGTTTCTATACATTGGCGTATAATTGAAAGATAATGCTCCATTATCTCACTACGCTTCATATTCATTTTGTAGAAAATGTGATAGTCAGAACAACTAACAAGAATACCTGTTTCCTTAACACCTATAGACTTAACAAGTTCAAAGTCCTTTTTGTTAGCTCTAATCCAAGTTGTAACCTCAGGAAATCTGTAGTCCATTTCAAGACATTTATATACAGCGTCCTGGTCTTTTTTAGAATAAACAAAAAATTCACTTTGCTTTATAATACCCTTTGGACCACCAAGTCTATGTAACTGTCTATAAATATGCTCAATTTGCTTAACAGTATATGGTTCTCTTGATTGCTGACCATCTCTAAAAGTTGTATCTGTTATCCAAATTTCATCTGGCACATCCATAGGCACAATTCTATGGTTAAAAGCTATCTTAGGTACTTCATCATAGCTATACAAATTATCATATAAATTAGGCTTATCTACATCTTGCAAGGGATAAACCGATTCTCGTCTTTCAATAACATTTGTCTTTGGATTAAAAATAAACACTCTGACTCCACCTCCATACCTTTAATAATAACATATTTAAAATAATTGTCAACCTTTATATTAAAATTTTTGCATAATTTTTTTATTAAATTGCAAAAATTATTGTTTATATAAGATTTTTATTATATTTAACATATATTTTTGAATTTAAAATATTTTTTTCTTTCATTTTTACATTCCAATCATTTTTAATAACATTCTCATTTGCTGTTTTTCTCTATCATTCATATTTTCCATTAAAGCATTTATCATTGCTTGCCTTTCATCCTTTGTAAATGTTATACCCTTAGGCAATGACTGTACAAAAGCAATAATCATTGCAATTTTTTCATCTGAAGATTTATTTTTCATATTTTCATTAAGACTTAAAAAAGCCTTTTTTGTATTATAATCAAGACAGTCAAATGCTCTATTTTCAAAAATATTGTTATTCATTTACTCTTAAGCCCTCCACTAAATCAGTTATTTCCATTACTTTAACAAATACATCAACCATTTTTTGTTTTCTTGTATCAAGTTCAGGTTTTATTGCTAATAACATTTTCTTTTTTATGCCATTATCTGGTGTGCCTGAAGCTGACATTACTCTAAAATTATTGACCAGTTTATCAATTTCCATTAACTTTACTATTAAGCCTAAATTCTTTTGATATGGCATATCAAGAAATGGTATGGCGTCCTTAATCTTATTTAATGCTGTAGTTCCGTCCATCTTTTCTACTATTTCAGTACCATTTGTATTTGATGTAGTATTGTCTTGATTATTTACACTATTCATATTATTAACTAGTTTCATTACAGACAATATTTTTTCTATTTGTGAAGGGTCTATATTTAAGTTATTATTTTCTTCCACACTCATCACCTCAAAAAAGTATATGCAATGGCAAAAAAATAAATCCCATATTTAGGGATTTATTTTAAAAATCAATTTAATTTATCATTTAAAAGTTTATAAAGTGTAGGATTAATGTTATATTCATTTATTATGTTCTTTAAATCTTCAATTAAGGCTTTGTTAGGCTTTTTATTTGTTTTCACAGACCTTATCATTATATTCTTAGGAGTATCCTCCAAATCTATAAATTCCATTACTTGAACCTTATATCCCATAATTTCTATTAATCTAGCTCTTATAGAATCAGTTAAAAGTGCAGAAAATCTTTCTTTTATTATACCGTGATTAAGCATAATATTCATATTATCATTTTTCATTTGATGAAAGAGTTCGTGTTGGCAACAAGGTACATTCATCATTACCTTACAACCCCATCTAATTCCGTGATAAATTGCATAATCTGTTGCAGTATCGCAAGCGTGCAATGTTATAATCATAGAAATTCTTTCATCTGTATTTTCTATATTAGCTATATCCTCACAATAAAATTTAAGATTTTTAAAGCCAAACTTATCACTTAAAGAATTGCAATATTCAACAACATCTTTTTTAAGGTCGTAACCTCTAATCTCAACATTCTTTTTCTTAATTTCATTAAAATAATGATACATTGCAAATGTTAAATAGCTTTTGCCACAACCCATATCAATAATAATAGAGTTTTCAGGCACTTCACCCTCAATATCTTTAAGCATTTCAAGAAATTTATTAATTTGTCTAAACTTCTTCTGTCTATGCTTAAGCACAACTCCATTTTTATCCATTAGTCCAAGCTGATACATCCAATCAACAAATTGACCATCGCCTATAATATAGTTTTTGGCTTTATTGTGTGTTTTTGGTGTAGCCTTAGAATTAATATTATCCTTAATACCAGTTAATGTAAATTGCTTTTTCTTATTCATAAGTATTGTGCAATGCTTATTAGCTGTTATATTACACTGTTTAAAATTATCTTCCATAATTTTTAATATTTCAGATAATATTGTATCAGTATCAACATTCTTATGAATTACTTTTTGACCAATATATTCAGATATTTGATAATTAAGTCTATCTTTAAGTAATATAGGTGTTATTTTAACCTTTGTTGCCTTATCTTCAGCTTTTTTTAAAGGATTACTTATTATTACATTTTCAATAGAATTTTTATCAATTAAACTTTCAAGTTGAACATTAATTTCTCTTATGTCTAACATATTACTCCTCACAAATTCTAATGCAATTTCTTGCATCTGTGTCTATTAACACAATATCATCACCAATTTTTACAACATTGCACCAGTTAATACAATATTCTTTCTTCTTGCCAACAAATGAAAATATACCATTGACAACAGGCACAATTATACTACATATACAGCCACTTTTGCAATCAACACTTACATCAGAAATACAGCCTATTTTACTGCCGTCTTTTATATTAATTACTTCCTTATTTATAAGTCGTCCGTTTAAGCCATTCCCCATATAATCACCATATTAAATAATATAGTTATTTATATGCAAAATCCAATCCTTTTAAGCCAATTGCAATATAATCCAAACCACTGGTCAGTTCCTTCAACGCCTTCGGCAAGGTCAAGACCGTGTTTACCATTAGGAAAAATGTGCATTTCAAAAGAGCAACCCTTTTCTTTAAGTGCCATACCCATTTCTAAGGAATTTCTACAATCTACACTTTTATCTTCAAATGTATGCCATATAAAAACTGGAGGCATATCTTCTCTAACAGAATATTCCGCTGATAATGGTTTTCTTAAATCATCATTACCACCAGAGATATTATCACCTGAACGCTTGTGACCAATTTCTGTGCTTACTGTAACAACTGGATAACACATACCTAAAGCATTAGGCTTAGCTGATACCTTATCAATATTATCAATAGGCTCATACTCATAGTGGTCATAATGTTCAGCAGTTATGGCTGATAAATGACCACCAGCACTAAAGCCCATAATTCCTATTTTATCTTCAATTATATTATACTTCTTAGCATTGTATCTTATATAACGCATTGCCCTTTTGCTATCCCACAAATAAATTGGATGAGAATATGGAGCAACTCTATAATACAAAACAAAGGCACTAATACCAATTTCATTTAATTTTTTTGCAATATTTGCACCCTCGTGGTCAGACAAATGGTCATATCCTCCACCAGGTATAATTAAAAAACAACTATGTAATTTACCATCTTTTATAACAAATTCTTCAAGTTCAGGTTTGTTAATATTATGCTGATTTTGGTATTCTTCATTATAGCCTAAAGGTGTACCATTCCATATATTTATCATAATATACCTCTATTTAGTAATAATCTCGTAACCATCTTCTGTTACAAGAACTGTATGTTCCCACTGAGCAGAAAGACTACCATCAGCTGTTGTCACAGTCCAACCATCTGTTCTTGAAACATTACAATCCCAAGTGCCAGCATTAATCATAGGCTCAACTGTAAACATCATACCAGGAACCATAACCATTGTCTTTCTATTAGTTCTGAAATGATTTACAATAGGGTCTTCGTGGAACTTAAGACCTACGCCGTGGCCACACAATGACCTAACTACACCATAACCGTTTTTATCTGCAATGTCATTTATAACATTACCAATATCACCAATAGGTCTATAAGGTTTAACAGCTTTAATACCTGCCATCATACACTCTTTTGTAACTTCAACTAATTTTTTTGCTTCATCACTTACATTACCTATCATATACATTCTGCTCATATCAGAATAATAGCCATTAAGTATTGTAGTAACATCAATGTTTACAATATCACCATCTTTTAATATTTCTCTCTTGCTAGGTATACCGTGGCAAACAACATTATTAATAGATGTACAGCAATGCTTTGGAAAATCACCATACTTATAAGGTGCACATATACCACCAGCCTCTGTTGTCATCTTATATACAAGCTGGTCAATATCTTCTGTACTTATACCAGCTTTTACATAGTCATCAAGAGCATCCATAATGGCAACAGAAACCTTAGCACTTTCTCTAACGCCTTGTATTTGCTCAGGAGATAATATTAAGTGTCTGTCTGGAATTGGATAAGCACCTTCTACAAATTCCTTTAAATTTTCTTCGTCACTTCTTTCGTGGCAAGCCTTATACTTTTTGCCACAACCACACCAACACTTATCATTTCTACCTATTTTAAACATAACTCTGCCTCTTTTCTATAAAATTCAACTACATCTTTGTAGTCCTTTTCATTTAAAAAATTTCTGCCTCTTTCATTGGCAGTGTATACACCCTTGTCTACTCTCACAAAAAAATCATAATGATTTCGTTGTAAAACAGCTTTTATATTATCTTTGCATTCTCTAGTTTTAATTGTACCATATTTTTCTATGTAACATAAGGCTGCTATAAGACTTTCTTTATGAGCAGTCACTATCTTTCGCCTAGATTGTCCCCCTAAATTAAGGGACATTTTTCTAACACTAACTTCCTTAACAATACCTTTTCGATATTCCTGTTTTTTCTTAGTATCTTCTCCCTTAGGCTCAAGAACAACATCAACTCTTTTTGTAGAATTTAGCACAACTAAAAGACCACATTCTAAAGCTCTTAAAATATCTAGTTTCTTTTTAAATTCTGCACTTCTCATATTTTTAGGTCTAGGAATTACAGCATAAACATAGGGTGTCATTTTCTTTCTATTAACAAGTTGATATACCAGCTCAATAGTAAAGCCTCTTTTAAGCTCGCATATAACAACTATATCATCTTTACTTGCAACAATGTCACAATCTCTAACTTCAGCATCAACTTTAAAGCCTAATTCACTAAAAAATCGTTGAACAGGTAAATATAAATCTGTTTCATTTTTTATCATTATTTATTACCTGCCATAAAGTTTTCAATTTCATCAACAGTTCTTATTATATCTTTAGAAAGAACTTCGCAACCGTCTTTAGTCACAATAACATTGTCTTCAATTCTTATTCCGATTTCTTCTTCAGCTATATATAACCCAGGCTCTACAGTAAATACCATACCCTCCTGCAAAAGCCCCTCATTATGTCTGCCTACATCGTGAGTTTCTAATCCAAGCATATGGCTTACACCGTGATAATAATATTTGCTGACTTCTTCATCAGATGATATAAGGCCAATTTTCTTAAGTTCAACAGCATAATGTTCTCTTAATATTTCATTAAGTCTTTTAAATTCAAGATTTGGCTTAATAGCTTTTATTACTTTTTGTTGACCTTCAAGAACAATGTTATAAATTTGTTTTTGTCTTTCTGTAAATTTACCATTTACAGGAAATGTTCTTGTAATATCTCCATTATAATATTCCCACTGAGCACCTACATCAAATAAAATAAGGTCACTATCCTTTGTTTTACAATTATTATCAGAATAATGCAGTGTTGTACCATTTTTGCCACTAGCGGCTATAGACTTAAACGCAAAATCCTTAACACCATTTTTCTTTAATTCAAAATCAAAATATGCCTCAATTTCGTATTCCATCATACCAGCTTTAGAATTTGACATCATAGAATATATACCTTTTTTAGTAATATTAATTGCTTTCTTTATTTTTTCAACCTCACAAGGCTCTTTTAACATTCTAAATTCAGCAATAATATTATGAGCATTAATAAAATTAATATATGGATAATTATTTTTGATTTTACTACTTAATGAAAAAGCATCACCACTATTATTGAAATCTCTATTTTCAAAATCCATATAAACATTTTCAATTCTTTTATTAAACATATATGTTGCCAAATTTTCATCAAACTCATCTAGGTAGGCTGTATTTTCAATACCACTTACTTCTGTTACTTCGTTTGGTAACATTACAGCTCCAACCCACTTAGCTTTTATTTCATCATATCGTTCAATAAAAATAAGAGTTTCTTTAACTTCACCTTTTTTGTATAACATTAATATCATATTTTGTCTATCAAGACCTGTCATATAATAAAAATTTCTTAATGGCGTAAACTGATAATTTTCATCACCTAATTTTTTAGGAGCTTTACCACTAAAAAGAATGGCAATAGAATTATCTTTCATTTCTTTAAATAACTTATTTCTATTATTTATAAAAAAGTTACTATCCATAACAATCAACTCCAATCAAAGTAATGGAATAATGCCTATACTTATATTAAGTTAGACAATGCTTATTTAATTATATTACTATTTTAAAAATTTTTCAACATAATTAACAAAATCCATTACTCTAAATTTAACATTTACATCTTCAATATCTTTTAAATCTTCATTTTCAATCCTTTTGCCATTATTATCAATAGATAAATCCACAATATCAAGCCATACACTGTTTTCTGCCAATAATGTAATTCCAAATAAAAATAAACATAATAATCTTTTCAAAATTTTCACCTCATAAAGAAGTATTGACTATTAATATTTTTTTATACAAAAAAGGTTCACAGTAAACTATGAACCCTTTAAAAACTTATTTATTTGTTTCTGGCTGTATAGCAGAAGCACCTGTTTCCTTAGTTCTTATTCTCATAGCTGTTTTTATATCGTATGAGAATATTTTGCCATCACCAGGATTACCTGTATAAGCAGCCTTTTGAATAACATCAATAGTTTTCTGTTCCCATTCTTCATCTGAAACAACAATTTCAAACTTAATCTTAGGCAACATATTAATATCAACTTCCTGACCTCTTACAAATTGCACATAGCCTCTTTGTGTACCACAACCCATTACTTGATACACTGTTATGCCGTGTACATCAATATCTTGCAAGGCTTGTTTTACATCTTCAAATTTATCTTCTCTAACAATTGCTTCTATCTTAATCATAATTTACACCCCTTATTTATTAATCAAAACCATTAAATGACGGATATGCTGTTTCATCGTGTTCTGACTTATCAAGACCAATAAGTTCTTCCTTCTTAGAAACACGAAGTGGTGTAAATATTCTTGTAATTCCAACACAAATAAGTGTACCTACTATAGCTATAACAATAGTAATAACAATACTTATAACCTGAGCAAAGAATAATTTAACATCACCAAAGAAAAGTCCATTCCATTGAGCAACTCCATTAATTGAACTAAGTCCAAAAAGACCTGTAGCAATACCGCCCCAAATACCACCAACACCGTGGCAACCAAAAGCATCAAGAGCATCATCATATCCAAACTTTTTCTTAACAAAAGCTATCATAACATAACAAATTGGTGAAACAATAAAACCAATAATTATTGCTGACCAAATTGGTACAAAACCTGCACCTGGAGTAATTCCAACAAGACCAGCTACCATACCAGTTGACACACCAATAAGTGATGGCTTGCCATTATGTAAAATTTCAATAAGCATCCAAGAAACAATGGCTGCACCACAAGATGCGGCAGTTGTCATAAAAGCGTGAGCTGCAAGTCCACTAGCACTTAAAGCACTACCTGCATTAAAGCCAAACCAGCCAAACAAAAGCACAGATGCACCAAAGGCTACCATTGGAATATTATGAGTTCTGTATGACTGAGTTTTAAAGCCCTCTCTCTTGCCAAGAATGATACATAAAACAAGAGCAGAAATACCAGAACTAATATGTACAACATTACCACCAGCAAAGTCAACTGAATGAAGCCAACCATCACCTAACAATCCACCTTGTGCCCAAACCATATGAGCCATTGGATAGTAAACTATAAATGACCATAAAATCATAAAAATAACTGTTGCCTTAAACTTCATTCTGCCAGCTGTTGCACCAGTAATAAGTGCTGGTGTAATAATAGCAAACATCATTTGGAAAGCTGCAAATACTAAATTTGGTATAGAATCTGAATATGGTCCAGGTTCCATTCCTACATTATTAAAACCTATCCAATTTAAGTTACCAATGATGCCTCCAATGTTACCACTAAAGGCAAGTGAGTATCCTACTAATACCCAAAGTACAATAGATAAACCCACTAAAAAAAGTGATGTCATCATTGTATTAATAACATTTTTTCTTCTAACAAGACCACCATAAAATAATGCTAAACCAGGTGTCATAAAAAACACAAAGGCCGCACAAATAAGCATAAAGCCAGTATCACCAGTATTTATCATTTTGACTCCTCCTATATCTCTGTGTAAATAAATGTAATTATATGTGTGTGCCGGCAATTATAACTACAAAAAAGGCGTTTGTCCTTATGGACAAACACCTTTGTTTAAATGTATTATAGCACAACAAATATTGGCAGTCAATAGCAATACTTAATTTTTATTAAAAATTTCTGATTTAGCATTGTATTATTAAGTTAAACTCAATTTTAACATTAATTTATTAATCTCTATTTCTACCTACACCTAATATTGCAAGCAATCTTAAAAGCTGTACTAATGATGCAGCTGCAGCAGCTACATAAGTTAAAGCAGCAGCAGTTAATACCTTTCTTGCACCAGATACTTCGGAATTTTCAAGATAATTGTAATCTGATAACATCTTTAAAGCTCTTGATGATGCATTAAACTCAACTGGCAATGTAATAATCTGAAATGCTACAACAGCAGCAAATAATATTGCACCAATAAAAGCTAAAGCATAGCTATGAATAAGACTTCCCATAAGAAGTCCAATAATAAATAATGGCATAGCAAGTTTACTACTAAAACTTACAACAGGAAAAATTGCAGACCTTACAGTAAGAGGCACATAACCTTTTGCGTGCTGGACTGCGTGTCCTGTTTCGTGAGCAGCAACACCTAATGCAGCTATACTCTTTGAACCATAAACTGAATCAGATAATCTTAATACCTTTTTAATTGGGTCATAGTGGTCTGTTAAATTTCCACTAATATGTTCAACCTGAACATCATTTATACCATTTAAGTGTAAAAGCATTCTGGCAACATCAGCTCCTGTATATCCTCTAGCATTAGGAACTTTAGAGTATCTCTTAAACACAGAACCTACATTAAACTGAGCAAACATACAAACAAAAGCCATTAAAATAACTAAAAAGTACCAACCATCAATACCATATCCATAATAATAAGGCATAATATCACTCTCCTTTTAATATTTTAACTATATACGGAGTAAATATTTAATTGTCTGATTTATTTTAAAAATTTTCCTTCTTCTATTTGGTGACCTCTCATATAATCAGCACAGTTCATTCTTTTACTTCCCTTTGCTTGAACCTCTGTCACCATTACAGCTCCATTTCCTGTTTTAACAACAAATCCTTTTTTCTTATCAATAGCTATTATTTCACCACAATTGCCATTATCATAGCCCTCTAAAATATTAACATTAAATATTTTAAGTACCTCATCATCGTATTCAGTAAATGCAGCCGGAACTGGATTAAAACCTCTTACCTTATTTTTAATTTCTTCTGAAGTTTTAGTCCAATCAATCTGTCCCATATCTCTTGTTATCATTGAAGCATAGCAAGTAAGGCTATCATCTTGCTTTTCTGGCTTAGCCTCGCCATTTTCAATCAAATCTAATGCTTCAATTAAAGCATCAGCACCAATAGGTGACATTTTGTCGTGCAATGTTTCGTAAGTATCTTCAGGAGTTATTTCAATTTCCTTTTTAAGTATCATATCTCCTGCATCAAGAGCCTTAACCATATACATTATAGTGACACCTGTTTTTTCTTCACCATCAATAATTGACCACTGAATAGGTGCAGCACCTCTATATTTAGGCAAAAGTGAACCGTGAACATTTACACAGCCATACTTTGGAATATCTAAAATTTCTTGTGACAAGATTTGACCATAGGCAACAACAACATAAATATCTGCATCAATACCCCTAAGAATATTTACAAATTCTTCGTCTTTTATTCTGTTAGGCTGATAAACAGGAATATTGTGAGCCTCAGCAACAGCCTTAACTGGTGTAGGCTGTAACTTTTTACCTCTACCCTTAGGCTTATCTGGCTGACTTACAACAGCCACAACATTATGCTTGTCTATAAGAGCCTCAAGTACAGGCACAGCAAAATCTGGTGTACCCATAAACAAAACCTTCATATTTATTCTTCTTCCTCCTCGTCATCTACTTCAACATCCATAAGTTCTCCCTCCATTTTATCAATGTAGAGAATACCGTCTAAATGGTCAATTTCGTGGCATAAAGCTCTTGCCATTAATTCTTCGCCTTCAACAATAATATTCTGACCAGTAATGTCAACTGCCTTAACCTTAGCATAGTTAGGTCTTGTAACAACTGCCATTTTGCCTGGAATAGAAAGGCAACCTTCTCTACCAGTCTGTTCACCACTTGTTTCAACTATTTCTGGATTAATAAGAACTACTGGACCTTCTCCAATATCAATAACAACTATTCTTTTTAACATACCTACCTGAGGAGCTGCAAGACCAACACCATTTTCATCATACATTGTGTCAAGCATATCATCAACAAGTTCTGCTATCTTAGGAGTAATTTCCTTAACTGGTTTACATACCTTTCTTAATACTGGTTCGCCTTCTTCTCTTATCATTCTTATTGCCATTTTATTAACCTCCTATATAAAATTTGGATTTAAGTTTAAATGTATATTTATATTGTTTAAATTTATATTTTGTTGTAGCTTATTTAAGCAAAACAACACATAATTTCTAAGTTTATCTTCATTTTCACATTTAACCATAAGCTGCCATCTATAATTATTATTAATTTTAGAAATCACAGCCGGTGTAGGTCCTAAGTGTGAAAACATATTATTTTTATTGTAATGCTTCATTATGTAAAGCAAATCACCTAAGCATTGTCGCAAATAGCCTTCGTTTTTACCTGTAAACATTATTACAAATATATTGGTAAATGGTGGATATACCATACTTTTTCTATAATTTATTTCTTGATTATAAAAACCTATATAATCATTTTTAGCTGCAAATTGTATGCTATAATGTTCTGGCGAATATGTCTGAATATAAACTCTACCTTCTTTATCAGCTCTGCCAGCTCTGCCAGCCACCTGTGATACTAACTGATAAGTTGTTTCAGCACTTTTGTAATCTCCAACATTAAGAGATAAATCTGCTGCTATAATTCCAACTAAAGTAACATTTTTAAAATCAAGCCCTTTAGCTATCATTTGAGTACCAATTAAAATATCTGCATTTCCATTTCTAAATTCATCAATGATTTTTTGATGACTGTTTTTTCTTTGTGTAGTATCTAAATCCATTCTTAAAACTCTAGCATTTGGAAATACCTTATTTACTTCTTGCTCAATTTTTTCTGTTCCTGTACCAAAATATTTAATATGCTTAGAGCCACAGCTTGGACAAATTTCCGGTACATTTATTGTAGCACCACAATAATGACAGCTTAATTTATTTATTCCTTTGTGATATGTATAATTTACATTACAATTATTGCAAGTCATAACATAACCACATTCTCGGCAAGAAACAAATGTAGAATAACCTCGCCTATTTAAAAATAATATTGTCTGTTCGCCTTTTTTTATATTATTTTCAATAGCCGTCTTTAATTCTCTGCTAAAAACAGAAAAATTTCTCTGTGCCAATTCTACTCTCATATCTACAATATTTATTTTTGGATATGAGTTATTAACTCTATTTTTTAAAGTACATAATGTATACTCATTATTTTTAGCTTTGTAATAACTTGTAACAGACGGCGTTGCACTACCTAATACAACAGTACAACCATATAAGCTACTTAATTTTTCAGCAACTTCCCTAGCATCATATTTAGGCGATAACTGGTCAGATTTATATGTTGACTCGTGTTCTTCATCAATTATTATTATACCAAGATTTTCAAAAGGTGTAAACACCGCAGAACGAGGACCAATCATAACAGAAACTTCACCAAGTCTTGCTCTTTTCCATTGGTCATATCTTTCACCATCACTTAATCTGGAATGAGTAACCGATACTTTATCTCCAAATCTCGAAACAAATCTTTCAACTGTCTGCTGAGTCAAAGATATTTCTGGCACTAGCACAATAGCTGATTTACCTTGACTTAATGCCTTGTCTATAGCTTGAAGATATATTTCTGTTTTACCACTACCAGTAACACCGTGAACAAGAATAGGCTTTTTAATATTCCTATCCATTTCTTTAAATATTGTATTACAAGCAGAAGTTTGTTCATCAGTTAATACAGGTGATGTTGTCTTTTTAACAGATGCTGTATTAAAATTGCCTCTATAGACCTGTTCATAAACTTTTTTAACAACACCTTTTTTTACTAGAGCAGTTATTGGTGCATCATCAACATTAAGAAAATTTTTAATATGGGATACTGGTATTTCATCACCATTTAATAAAAGATTTAAAATCTTTCTTTGTTTAGTATCCTTTTTCATTATCTTTTCAATATCTTCTTTAATACTGTCATTATCAGTATTAAGCACCAGACAAGCAAAGTTTTTTTCATTTACCTTTTTAGGTATAATACACTGTATACAACTACTTAATGTTGTATAATATTTTGTTTGCATCCACTTAGCAAGCTCAATTCTTTTAGGACTTATTATAGAATATTCTTCGCAAATATCGCTAATGTCCTTAATAAGGGCGTCATCAACATCAGCTTCATCAGAAAATCCTGTAACATACCCTTCTATTTTTTTATTGCTCTTTCCAAAAGGAACAATTACTCTCATTCCTATTGCAATTTTATCTTTTAAATTAAAAGGAATTCTATAATGAAATATATGGTCTATATTGCTATGCGAAAGAGAAACAATAATTTTAGCATATTTCATTTAAGTCACCCCTTTAATAATATAAATAACTAGTGCAAAAATAAAGGGCTAATAGCTTTGCTCCATCAGCCCTTAAAAAATTATTCTTCAATATTATCAGTTGTATCTTCTTCAACTTCTAATTGGTCATCAATTTCAAATGTATCGTCTAATTCGTCACTTACATCTTCAGTCTTTTCAACTTCTACAGTCTTTTCAGCAGCCTGCTGTTCAAGTTCCTTTTTGATTTCTGATTCATCTAAAATTGGCTTTTTAGGCTTAAGTTTTGTACCCTGACCTTCTGGAACAACTGTAATTTTGCCTTCTCTAATTTCTTCAACAGCAATAGATACTGGCTTGTTAGAATTAACCTTAACATCAGCCATAGATTCATCACCATCAATAAGCTGTCTAGCTCTTTTTGATGCTGCAATAACTACAGTGTATCTGCTAGTAACAGCCTCCTTTGAATTTTCGCTCATAGTTTCCATAAGTTCTGCGTAAGATGGTCTTAACATATTAATTCTCTCCCTTAAACTTTTTAATAAATTCTATATTTTTCTTAGTTTTATTTTTAGCAGAATTTACTGCATCTTTTAAATCTGAAACTGTTTTTTCAAGTTTATCATTTATTATTAAATAATCATAACTATCAACATATTCAACTTCACTTAAAGCAGTTTCAAGTCTTTGTTCAATAACATCTTGAGATTCAGTTTGTCTGCCTTCAAGACGCTCTCTTAAAACATTAATATTAGGTGTAGTCATAAATATTAATACTGCATCTGGTACAGCTGCTTTAACCTGCATAGCACCCTGCACCTCAATTTCAAGTATAATATTCTTGCCATTATTTATTTGGTTTAAAACATACTCCTTTGGTGTTCCGTAATAATTGCCATTAAATTGAGCATATTCAAAAAATTCATCATTAGCAATCATTTTTTCAAACTCATCTCTAGTTTTAAAGAAATATGTAACACCTTCTTTATCTCCTGGTCTAGGATTTCTGGAAGTGGCTGATATTGAAACAGAAAAATCTTCATCTTTTAAAAACTGTTCAAGCACTGTACCCTTACCAGAACCTGAAGGTCCAGAAAGTACAACTAACATACCTTTTTTCATAATAGTACTCCTTAATCAAAATTACTCAATATTCTGTATCTGTTCTCTAATTTTTTCAATTTCACTCTTAGTTTCAACTATAATATTAGTAATTACAAGGTCATTTGATTTTGAGCCAATAGTATTTACTTCTCTATTCATTTCTTGAACAAGGAAATCAAGCTTTCTACCAACTGGCGTTGTTTCTTCAAGTATTGATTGCATCTGCTGAATATGACTATATAATCTAGTTATTTCCTCATCAATGCAAGCTCTGTCAGAGAAAATAAGCACTTCTGTAAGTATTCTTGACTCATCAGCCTTGATTTCATCAAGTTCCTTCAACTTTTCTTCGAGTCTTTTTCTATAATCCTTAGCTACTTCTGGAGCTCTTTCGTCAATTCTATTAACTGCTGTAAAGATAGTTCTTAACTTTTCAATAATGCTCTTTTTTAAAGCTTCGCCCTCTCTTAATCGCATCTCAATAAAATTATCAACAGCATCAACTGTAGCACTCATTAAACAAGCACCTATCTCCTTGCCTGCTTCTTCACTTGCTATTCCCTTGTCTACAGTTATAATATCTGGGAACTTAGCAACAAGGTCAAGAGAAATATCGTCTTTTATATTAAATTTATCCTTTAATTCTGCAAGAGCTGAAATATAACCCTTAGCAAGATTTTCATTAACAGTTATGTTTATGTCATCTTCAGAAAAGCTCTCAAAACTAACATATACATCAATTTTACCTCTAAATACCTTTGAAGTAATTGTTTTTTTAATTGTATCTTCATAAGCAAGCATAGTTCTAGGCATTTTAATGGTAATATCATTGTATCTATGATTAACTGCCTTTATTTCTACTACAAACTTACGGTTAAATAAGGTACATTCACCTCTGCCATAACCAGTCATACTTTTCATAAGTACATACCTCGCATTTCTCGTTACATAGTAATTTAATTTTATTATACAACATTTTCGCTATAATTAAAAGCCTTTTTTTAAATTTTTTATTATTGAAATTATAAATAAGTATGATATAATAACATAGATAAAGGAGGTATATTAATATGGCATTTGACGGTATAACAATTTCAGCTCTTGTATCTGAAATCAAAGATAAAATACTTGGAGGACGAATTGACAAAATTTATCAGCCTGAAAGTGATGAAATTATTTTAGGTATTAGAAGTTTTGGCAATGCTTATAAATTGCTCCTTACTGCAAATCCTTCTAATCCTAAATTTCATTTTACAAAAGAAAATAGAAACAATCCATTAAACCCACCCCTCTTTTGTATGGTAATGCGTAAACATCTTCAAAGTGGCAAAATAATTAATATTGAACAGCCTAATTTTGATAGAATAATAAATATATATATTGAGTCTATGAACGAACTTGGTGATTATTCTACTAAAAAACTTGTGCTTGAAATAATGGGTAGACACAGCAATTTGATTTTAACAGATGAAAACAATATAATTCTTGATTGTATTAAACACATAAATCACGATAAAAGCTCAGTTAGAGAAGTTTTGCCTGGAAAAGAATATGTATTGCCTCCTGCACAAGATAAATACAATACTTTAGACTTAAGTTACGATAATTTTAAAGATAGCTTTGATAAATCTCAAAGCAAAAAAGCTCAAGCTATGATATATCAAAACTATACGGGTATTAGTCCTGTTATTGCATCAGAAATATGCAACAGAGGTAATGTGGATTCATCTTCATTTTGTGAATCATTAACTAATAATGACTTTGAAAATATTTACAAAGCATTTTTAGCTGTTGTTAATGATATAAAAAATAGTACCTTTACCCCTCAACTTATAAAAAATGAAGTTGGCAAAATAGTAGATTTCTCACCTATAAATATGACACAATTTTCATCATTTAATATTCAGCCATATAATTCTATGTCTGAACTTGTTGAGGATTTTTATAGAACTAGAGATTTTACTTATAGAATAAATCAAAAAACTCAAGATTTAAAAAAGCTCGTTTCACAAAATATCGAAAGATGTGTAAGAAAAAAAGAAATTCAAATTAAGACATTAAAAGATATTGAAAACAGAGATGAATTAAGACTTTGGGGTGAACTTATTACTGCTAATATATATTCCATAAAAAAAGGTATGACAACTGTTGAACTTTCTAATTTTTATTCAGAAAATTATGAAACTGTTACTATTCCTCTTGACGGCAACAAAACTCCAGCAGAAAATGCTCAAAAGTATTTCAAAGCCTACAATAAGGCAAAAAGAACATTTGATGCCTTACAAGACCAAATAAAGTCAAATGATGAAGAACTTGAATATCTTGAAGGTGTTTTAGCATCTGTAGGAAACTGTACAGAGGAACAGGATATAAAAGAAATCAGACAAGAGTTGAGAGAAAATGGATATATTAAAAAGACAAAAGGTGGTAAAGGCAAGGTTTCTCAGAAAAAGTCTAAACCTCTACACTTTATATCATCAGATGGATATGATATATTTGTTGGCAAAAACAATTTTCAAAACGATGAACTTACATTAAAAATAGCTAGACCTCGTGATATGTGGTTTCATACTAAAAATATTCCTGGTTCTCACGTTATTGTTATATATAAAGGCGAGGATTTTCCTAATACAACCCTTACTGAGGCTGCAGAGCTTGCTGCATATTATAGTAAAGCTCAAGATACACCTCTTGTACCTGTTGATTATACTGAAAAGAGAAATGTTAAAAAGCCAAATGGAGCAAAACCTGGTATGGTAATATATGAAACAAATAAAACAGCCTATGTAGACTCTAACGATAAAATAATAAATAAATTACAGCAAAAAAAGTAGTGGTTATTCCACTACTTTTTAACTGTGTTTTTTTAATTCCAATTTCACTTATTTTAATAGTCAAAACAGCTACCACCAACAAACTCTCTAATTAAAGAATTACTTGGTATATCTTGAGGATTTACAGCTAAAAATCCATTTAAAAGATTTAAAAGTCTTTTCGCCTCTGTATACCCACTTTCTGACTTATCCATATTAAACAGTAACGGTTCAGCAAACACCTTTAAAACACTTAATTCATATATTAAAGCTGAATTAAATGTAACATCTGCATTTTCTTGGAATGGGAATATATTTTCATTTTCGCCTTTTAATACATTATGCCACATACTTAATGTTGTGCCGGCGGAGAAGCCTCTAAAGAAATGGTCTCTTACAATTCTTCTTATAAGTCTTGTATCTGTTGTTGAAATTCTGTTATGTTCATCAATATTAAGCTGTGTTAATGCACTAATATATATTTTAAATTTATCCTCGCTATTAATTTTTGGAGTAAGGGCATCGTTTAAGCCGTGTATACCTTCAATTACAAGAACATCATCTTTATCTAACTTAATCTTTTTACCTTTGGCTTTAGGTTCGCCAGTTAAGAAATTATACAACGGAGTTTCAACCTCCTCACCAGCTTTTAAATTAAGTAAATCATTATTAAGTTTTTCAATTTCAAGGGTATTAATATTTTCAAAGTTCTGGCTACCATCTTCCTCATAAGGAATATCCTCTCTTGACTTATAATAATCATCAAGGGAAATAATATGAGGCTTAATACCAATAACCTTTAACTGAATACAAAGTCGCTTAGAAAAAGTAGTTTTGCCAGAAGATGATGGTCCTGCAATAAACACAAACTTTTTGCCACTTTTTTGTATTGAGTCAGCAATATTTGCAATCTTCTTCTCCTGTAGTGCCTCTGCAATTAACATTAGTTCTTTAATATTGCCATTACTTATAGCGTCATTTAAGTTACAAACAGCTGCAACATCTAAAATATCTGACCAATTATTATACTCTCTAAATATATTGGTTAATTTAGGATATTCCATATATGGATTTAACTTGCCAGGATTAGTAGATGACTCAAATTGAACAACAAAGCCATTACTATGCTTAACAAGATTAAAGGCTTTAATATATCCTGTTGACGGAACCATTAATCCATATAAATAATCATAATAGTCATTTATTTTATAAACAGTCACACTATTAGCCTTAATATATTTCAACTCATTTTTACAGTTAAAGAGGTTATTATCTTCTGCTATTTCTTCTGCCTCTGTTATAGTGACTTGAAGTTTTTCAATTGTAAAATCATTTTTTACTATTTCAAGCATTTCATTTCTTATTTCAAGTAAAAGTTTTTTAGTTATTTCTACATTTTTAATAGTACAAAAATAATTTTCATTTATTGTATGTTCAACCCAAACAACAGCATTTTTGCCTAAAACATTTTTAACAGCTGCAAGCATTATAAATATTGTACTTCTTTGACATACTCTAAATCCTAAAGGACTTGTAATATCAATAAATTCTATTTTACAATTATCATTAATTCTGTAGTTTAAATCCCTTTCAATATTATCAACCTTAGCAATTAATATAGGATATTTAGTAACAGACTTATATAACTTGCTAAGTTGTAACAACGATGTATTTGAGTCAACTGAAATATCCATATTGTTATTTACAATGTGTACATCATAATACTTCATAAAACTCCCCCTCTATTATTTTAAACAATGTTCAAAGTTTGACCATTAACCTCTGACTTTATAAATTCTACATTTTTAATTTTATCAGAAAGAATATTATATAGTGTATCAACAACTATAACCTCAGTTAAATAATGAGTACCGTCAATAAGGCAAATATCTAAATCCTCAGCAATTTGAGCATTATGATAGCCTACATCACCAGTAATAAATACTTGACAGCCCTTAGCCTTTGCCGCTGACATAAATTCAAAATCAGCACCTGCACCAGTACATAATGCAACCCTATTTATAGCTGTATCCATATTACCATTAACAACTATTTTTTCTGCACCTAGCTTTGACTTAACAAATTGAATATAATCACTAAACTTTATAGATTTTTTTACATCGCCATATCTACCCATATAATTATCATTTCCCATATCCACAAGACCTTGAATATTATCTAACTCTAAAAGATGGGCAAGAGTATAATTTGTGCCATAATCTGCTATGTCTAAATTAGTGTGAGCTGAATATACTAAAATATCATTTTTAATAACATCAGCAATTTTTCTTGATAAAGGTGATGAAAAATCCAAATTTTTAACACCCTTAAATATAAATGGGTGATGAGTGATTATCATATCAGCATCTTTGTTAATAGCTTCTTTAATAACATCAGCAGAGCAATCCAAAGCAATAAGAGCCTTATTAACACTCTTATTACTATCACCAACCATTACACCAACATTATCCCAGCTACAGCAAGTATTTTTAGGAGCAATTTTCTCAATTATATTTATAATTTCATTTGCATTTACAGACATTCTTTCACCTCCAAATAACATTCCTTTAAGTGATTAAGCCTTTTATAGTCATCACTGTTTCCTTTTCCGTTGTCTTTCATATTTTTAAGTACTGTTATAATTTTATTTAATTCAACATTAACATATTCCTTTAAAATTTCAGACTTGTTTTCAATTAAAATCTTGCCAAATAAATATTCAAGCTCTGTATATTCTTCATTGCCCTTTTCTGCATTAATTACATTATAATATTTATTGGCATCAATAAGCATAACCTCATTAGTTATTTTATAACCAATAGAGTGAATATATTGTCTTACCTTTGAAATATCCTTTTGTGGCTGTAACACAAGCTGACTAGCATTATTAACAGCCTGCTTATTGCTTTCAAGCACGCTAATTGTCATTAAACCACCCATACCAGCTATAACAATAGTATCAACCTTTTCATCACTATTAATAACTTCTAAGCCATTACCACACCTAACATCTATTAAATCACTTAAATGATTGTTATTTACATTAAGCTGTGCTTTTTTGCAAGAGCCTTGACTTATATCTGCTGCAATAGCTTTATTAACTACATTATTTTTAACAAGATATATAGGTACATAAGCGTGGTCTGTACCAATATCTGCTACTATATTTGATTTATTAACTGTATCTGCAACCTGTTGCAATCTTTTAGATAACATATAAAAACCTTTCTATCAAAAAAGGACTGTAAAGACAGTCCTCTTAATCTTATAAATAATCTTTAAGCTTTTTACTTCTGCTAGGATGTCTTAACTTTCTTAAGGCTTTAGCCTCAATCTGACGAATTCTCTCTCTTGTTACATTAAACTTTGCACCAACTTCTTCAAGAGTTCTCGCCTTACCATCATTAAGACCAAATCTAAGTTTCAATACTTCTCTTTCTCTGTCAGTAAGTGTGTTAAGAACCTGGTCAAGCTGAGTTCTTAAAAGAGAAAATGCAGCAGCATCAGCAGGTGCCTGAATATCTTCATCAGGGATGAAATCACCTAAATGGCTATCTTCTTCCTCACCAATAGGAGTTTCAAGAGAAACTGGCTCCTGTGCAATTTTTCTAATTTCTCTAACTTTGTCAATTGACATCTGCATTCTTTCAGCAAGTTCCTGGTCTGTAGGCTCTTTACCATTTTCCTGAAGCATCTGTCTTGACACTCTAATAATTTTGTTAATATTTTCTACCATATGAACAGGAATTCTAATAGTTCTTGCCTGGTCAGCAATGGCTCTTGTAATAGCCTGTCTAATCCACCAAGTAGCATAGGTACTAAACTTAAAACCTTTTCTATGGTCAAACTTTTCAACAGCCTTAGTAAGACCTAAGTTACCCTCTTGAATAAGGTCAAGGAAAAGCATACCTCTACCTACATACTTCTTTGCAATACTTACAACAAGTCTAAGGTTAGCTTCGCAAAGACGCTTTTTAGCCTCCTCGTCACCCTTTTCAATTCTTTCAGCAAGGTCAATTTCTTCCTCAGCAGAAAGTAAAGGCACTCTACCAATTTCCTTAAGATACATTCTTACATGGTCATCAATATTAATACTGTCTGAAACAGATAAATCAAGTTCTCTCTCTGGGTCACCATCTAAATCTGCATCTGTGTCATCAACCTCAAGCTCAACACCAACAAGGTCAATACCTTGATTTTCAAGATAATCATAAACCTTATCCATCTGTTCTGGGTCAAGCTCAATAGTAGATAAACTATCCATAAGAGTACTTGCATTAAGTGTATTCTTATTCTTTTTAGCAATAGCAATGAGTTCTTTCATTTTGCTCATAAAAGTAGCATCATCAATAGCTTTCATTTATAATTCCATCCTTTCATCACTTGTAACTATTTTAACCGTCAGATAATGATATATACAGTTTGCTAACATTTCTTTTTAATTCCATTAATTCTGGCAATTTAGGGTTGCTGTAATCATCATTAATCAATTTGTCATAGTACGCCTCTTTAACCTTTTTTACAAGGTCATTAAGAGCTTTTTCAATTTCTTCATCAATATATCCAACCTGCCTTACAAAAAGTTTAGTTATTCTGCTTTGTTCCTCAACAGTTTCAAAATAGCTAATAACATTTTCTTTATTTACAGGCTTTCCTTCATTATAAAGGGAATATATATATTCAACAGTTCTAACATAAAAGTCTTCAACGAACTCATCTGGTTTAATGTGAGTATGCAAAAGGTCATAATACACCTTGTTTGAAACAAGCATACTTATTAAACCACTTCTCGCATCATCTACACCATTTTTATTAATTTGTGAGCCTTTTGAAGCCATTCTAACTGTTTGCACACCATTATTGAGTTTGTTTATTTCATTTTGTATAGATGCAATATCTATTTGAGTTATTCTTGAAACCTCTTTAAGATAAGCATCTGTTTCTATAGAGCTTTCTACTGATGACAATAACTTTGCAATATCTTTAGAATATGCAATTTTGTCATCTAAAATATTAAGGTCATATTTTTTCTGCAACTGTTCTGCTTGAAAAATTATATGATTTTTAGCAGACTTTAAAAGCTCGCCAAATTCCAATGCACCAAATTTTTTAATAAATTCATCTGGGTCCTTTGCATCGTGTACCTGTAAAACCTTTATTTTAAGTCCAGCATTTTCCAAAACTGGTATAGCTCTCAAAACAGCCTTAACACCAGCTTCATCACTATCAAAAAGCAATATAACACTATCTGCATAAGACTTAAGTACCTTTGCGTGGTCTTTATTAAATGCTGTACCTAAAGATGCAACAACATTGTGAAAACCGGCTTGATATATTGCTATAGCGTCCATATAACCTTCAACTAAAATAAATTCCTTTACTTTAGACATTTTAGCATTGTTTAAGTTATATAAGTTTCGACTTTTGTTAAAAATTTCTGTTTCAGGAGAGTTTAAGTATTTAGGCTGACCTTCGCCTAAAATTCTTCCTCCAAATCCTATAATATTGCCATAAACATCAATAATAGGAAACATAAGTCGATTAAAAAACTTATCATAAAAAGCTCCATTATCTCGTTTAGTAACTAGGCCGCTTTTTAAAATTGTATCTTCTGCAAAGCCTTTATTTTTTAATTCTTCGTACAAAGCACATTTAGCAATAGGCGAATATCCAAGTCCAAATTTTCGTCTTGCACCTAGCTTAACCTGTCTATTGTCAAGATATTCAACGGCGTGAGTTCCGTTTTTTGACATTAGCTGTTCATAATAAAATCTAGCGGCAATTTTATGTATTTCGTACAAATTTTGTTTAAGTTCTCGTTTTTTGACTATATCAGCACTCATTTCAGCCTCTGGCAACGCATAATTTATTCTATCTGCCAAAAACTTGAGAGCGTCCATATAGCTGTAATTGCCATACTTCATCATAAATCCAATTACATCACCGCCGACACCACAACCAAAACAATGGAAATACTGACCCTCAGCATTTACATTAAATGACGGAGTTTTTTCATTATGAAAAGGACAAAGACCAACATAAGAACTTCCACTTCTTTTTAAAGTAACATACTGACCAATTACATCAACAATATTATTGCCAGTGCGAATGTCATCTATTACTTCTCTTGGATAATAGCTCATAAAGACTCTTCCTTTACTAAAATACTTTGCTCAAAACAAACCTCATCATATTTAATTTTCGACATAGACCTTAAATATCCTTTTTTATTATAAATATTTTTTTAGCTTACTACCTAATGACTCATATATATTTTTAGCAAATCTATCAGTCATTCCAGCCAAATAATCTGCCACAATTCTCTCTTGGTGATATTCTTCTGTATTATTATTGTAATTCTTTTTAAATTCTTCTGGTACTTCATTAAAATTGTCTAAGTAGTAACCGTATAACACACTTAAAAACCTGCCATATTTCTTTCGCTCGTTTTCAAGTATTCCAGAATTATATACATTATCAAACATAAATTTTCTCAATTTATATAATGCAGATTTAACTTCACTATCCATTTTTATATCGTTGACATCTTGACTATTTTTAATTATATTTCTTACTAAAAAATCTATTCTATTTTTTAGTGTATTGCCTAAAATATCTGTACAGTCCTTTGGCAACATATCCTCTGTCAACATTCCAGCCCTTATTGCATCATCAATATCGTGATTAACATAGGCAATTTTATCTGAAATCTGAACTATCTTTCCCTCAAGGGTACTAGGCGAGCCTGAACCTCTGTGATTAAGCATACCGTCAAGAACTTCCTTAGTTAAGTTAAGTCCTTCTCCATTTTTTTCAATAGTTTCAACAACTCTTACACTTTGTTCATTGTGATGAAAACCCTCAGGAACAACCCTATTTAAGTCTTCCTCACCTAAATGGCCAAAAGGTGTATGTCCTAAATCGTGACCGAGAGCTATTGCCTCAGTTAAATCCTCATTAAGTCTTAAGGCAAATGCAATAGTTCTAGCAATTTGAGATACTTCTAGTGTATGAGTAAGTCTAGTTCTAAAATGGTCGCCTTCTGGTGAAATAAAAACCTGAGTTTTGTGCATTAGTCTTCTAAACGCCTTACAATGGACTATTCTATCTCTATCACGCTGATAACAAGTTCTTATATCACATAGTTCTTCATCTCTATTTCTTCCTTTACTCAATTTACTTTTTGCAGCAAAGGGACTAAGTATTTCATCTTCTATCATTTCTGTACGCTGTCGAATAGTCATTATATCACCTCTCATACTAATTATATACGGCAAAAATCAAAAAAATCCTCTAAGCTCAACACATTATTGGCCTTTAATACTATAAATAGTAAATCCCCCTAAATAGAAAGACCTAAATCTATTTAAGGGGATTTATAAATTATTATTCTTGATTTTCTTCTGAAGGGGTATCTTCCTTATTTTCCTGACTATCAACATTGTTTTCGTCACTAGCCTTTTTATCCTCTTCAGCTTGTTTATTATTTTCAGTCACAACCTCATTATTGCTTTCTTCTGACTTATTATCATCAGTTTCAGCACTTTCGCTTGTTTCTTCTGTTGTTTCTTCACCCTCATAAACAGGGATTTCTGGCTTATTTGCTATAAGGTTCATAAGCTCATTCATATATTCGTCTTCAACAAAATAGCTATCTACAATTGCGTGATTATAACAAACAATAGGCATATTAGCAAAGCAATTTTCATAAACAATTTTAGCATCATCTTCAAGCATATAAATAGAGCCATCTGAGCCATCTTTTTTATAGCTATCTCCGCCAAACATATCTTTCCAACTTGCGTCACATATACCAATTACACCATTTATAGACATCCAATATTTAACAGACTTGTTCTCACCATTTTCAGCAACACTACCATTGTTAGTTTTGGACTTTAGTCTGTAAACACCCTCTGGTGTTCTATAGTCATCATCGTCTTTTCCTGTTATAACAGGTGTGCAAAGTTTTTGCTCACCCTTAACATACATACAAAGCATTTGGTTAGACAAATCCACTTCAATATAACTATCGCCTATTTCCTTGTTTGTAACGGCAAATTCAACCTTTACCTTTGAATTATGACCGCCAAACATAGCCTCCTCAGCATCGGCTTCAAACTTAGTTCTATTAATAGCAGTGCCATAATCACCACCTGTAACCTTAACAGTATCACCGTGGAAAGTTTTAAACTCTCTTACTTCCTCATTTGAACTATAGCTTTTATCAACTCTATCCTCGTATTTAGCAAAGGCTGTTTTATCAAAGATAAGTGTACCTTCTTCGTCAACAGTAAGCCAGTCCTTTTTAATATCAACAGGTATTTCAAATAAATCGTTTGTAACATTTAATTCAATCTTATTTTTAATTAATTTATTTGCTTTTTTGCAAGAGTCAATTAATACTTCATTATCTTCTGTAAGTCTAGGTTTAATAAAGCAATCTGCCTTGTTTATATCTATGCTTGCATTAAGACTATTTACTGCACCTCTTATGGTATTTTCAACAGCAAGTTTATTAATTTCATTACCATATATAGCAGGAGTTATTGTGTATTTGCCGTCTTTATAAGTAAGTTTTGCATCTACACTTTTTGTTGTACTCTCCATACCTAAAACTAAGGTACTATTAATAAACTGATTTAAAACATTAGTATCATATTTAAGTCCCTCACCAGTATTAATTGGTTCTGAACTAAAAATTACACCTTTTAACCAAGACACCTTTTTTTGATGCTTGCATATATCTTGCAAAACCTTATCCATATCTCCAAACTCAAGGTTTATGTCATTGCCATAAAGTTCATCAACAGTAATACCATTATTTACTATGCTTAAATTATAGCCCTCTATCCTTTTTCGCATAATTTCAGTAACTTCACTTACCTTTTTATTAGAACAGTCCTCACCATTAATAACAGTTGAAGGCAAAAATCTATTACTAAAATATCCAAATGAAATTATAAGATAAACAGCCACAAAAACTACTACAACTAAAGAAGAAATAATAACCTTCTTTTTTACATTATCAGCCTTATTTATTTCTCCATTATCAAATGAGCTTTCGTCAGTAGTAGTCGATTTTTTATTTTGTTCCTTTTTTAAATATTCTTTTTCTTCAAACTCTTTAAGAGCTTTAGGCTTAATTGAGTCAAGTTTTTTCATTTTTTCCTTTCGTCTTTTAAGCCTTTCTTCCTCTTCTTGCATTATTTGTGCTTCAATTTCTTCTGTATCTTTCAAAAAATCCGTATAGTTTATTTTTTTGTCATCAATTTCATTATCATAAGCTATATTTTCATTTTCCTCTGTTTTTCCCTTTTTACTACGCATATACAATTATCTCCACATATTATTTTATCCCTTGTTTCTTTCGTAAGCACTAATAGGTTTAAAGGCACTTATTCTTTCGTGATAATAGCATACAATAGGCATATTAACCTTTGCATAATTATAAGCAATACCAACATCTCTCATAGCCATATTAATACAGCCGTGAGAACCTCTAGTCAAATACTTGTTGCCTCCAAAATAGCTTTGCCATACAGCATCGTGCATACCAATGCCACCATTAAAAGGCATCCAATAGCTTACAGGTGTTCTGTAGTTAGGTCCAACAAGTGTAACGTGCTTTGCCTTATTTTTTAATCTATAAACACCTTGAGGTGTTGCTCTACTGCCTGGAAGTCCTGACACAATAGGACAATCTAAAACTAGCTTACCCTCTGAATACATATATAAATATTGGTTTGTTAAATCAATTTCTACATAAGTATCCCCTATGCCATCAACACCATTTAAAGTATTTTTCTTGTATGTTATAGTTTGACTTACTGGCTTATTTTCTAACACAGCCGATTTAACAGCTTTTCTTAAGGTTTTAATATCAATGTATGTACCGTAATCTCCACCAACTACATCAACATCAGTACCGTGAGAAGTATGGAATTTTATTGTGTTGCCAACTGTATTATATCTACTCTTTATAGCATCAATACCTGCATCTATTGTCTTTTCATTGCAAATAAAGTTGTAATCTCCATCAATGTTATAAATAGAATTTATAATTTCATTATTAAAATTAGCATCACTATTTTCCAATTTTATATTCATATTTATTCCATCAAAGAATTTTTTGGCAGTAGCACAAGCATTATTTAACTTGCTTTCAATTTCAGGTGTCATATCATTTTTAACATAACAATCTGACTCCTCAATCACCATTTTAGGCTCTAAATGCTGAACAGATGAATAAATTTTCTGAATATATGTAGCTGGTTCAATTTGGTCTGATGCAACTGGAGGTACAATAACAAAGTCCTTGCCTGTGTAATATATTGAACCTTGACGGCTTTTTATTGTTGTTGGCAAATTGTAACCAACAGAATCAGCAATTTTAAAATTAAGTTTATGCACATTATAGGACATAATATCCATATAATCTAAGTCGTAAATATCTTTGTGACCTAAAATTGCTGGCAACCACATTAAATTACACTGCTTTTTAACCATTGATGCAACATTCCATTTTGCCTTATAGCTTAAAGCCAAATCAAAATTATCAGGCTTGTATTTATCAATAATATAACCACCGTTATAAATATCAAGCTCGTAATTATTTATTTTATTCTCATAATAATTGCAAACTTCTTCTACATTCATACCAGAAAAGTCAGTGCCATTAATAACGGTGTTAGGTAAAAACTTGCCATTATACTTAATGTAACCAATTGCAGAATAAACTAAAAATGATGCCACAGCAACCCCTGCCACAACTTTTAGTACTAAATATTTTTTATTACTAATTGCAGTTTTTGCATCATCTTTAGACCTTCTATGTACTATTTCATTATCGTCAATTTTATCAATCAATTCACTTACTGAACATACTTCCTTACTAGCCTTACTTCGTTTAAGTCTCATATACTTTTCTCCTCTTCATAACTTATATTATTTTAATATATTTTGTATCAAATTTCAAGTCAATAAGTATAAAAAAACAATTATTAGAAAATTTTAATAAAATGTATTTTTTTGTAGTTAAATTATTGCATAATAAAATCGCCTATGAAACATAGACGACTTTATTAAATCAGTTTTATTTAGCCAATAAACATCTGACTCCAATATGTATTTCCACTTGTATAACCTATACCCATTTGAGTAAAGTTCTTATTTAATATGTTGGCTCTGTGACCAGAAGAATTCATCCAAGCATTAAAAACTTCCTCGGCTGTCTTTTGACCCTTAGCTATATTTTCTCCTGCTGTTTTGTAATTAATGCCAAAACTCTTTATCATATCAAAAGGTGAGCCATAAGTAGGTGAAGTATGAGAAAAATAGTTGTTGTTTTTCATATCTTCTGCCTTCTTTTGTGCTACATTTGATAGACTGCTGTTTAATGTAAGTGATGACAAACCATTTTCATTTCTTGCTTTATTTACAAGGTTTAATAGTTTTGATGCCACACTATTATCAACGGTTGATGTTGTTGTTTCTGTTGTAGTTTCCGTAACTTTGTTAGTTGTTGTTTCTGTTGCAACTGTAGTAGTTTCTGTTATCTTTGTTGTTTCTTCTGTTGTTACTTCCGTTGTTGCCTCTGTTGTAAATGTCGGCTTTGTTGCCTGTGTTGTTTCTTCTGTTGTAGCCTCTGTTGTAAATGTCGGCTTTGTTGCCTGTGTTGTTTCTTCTGTTGTAGCCTCTGTTGTAAATGTCGGCTTTGTTGCCTGTGTTGTTTCTTCTGTTGTTGTAAATATTGGCTTTGTTGCCTGTGTTGTTTCTTCCGTTGTTGCCTCTGTTGTAAATGTTGGCTTTGTTGCTTGTGTAGTCACTTCTGTTGTAATTGTTGGTTTTGTTACAATTACAGTTGTACTTTCAAAGCAATTTTTTGTAGTTGTTTCAACCGGCTTAATTATGTTACAATTTTTTGTAGTTGTTTCTGTTGGCTTGTTTTGATTACACCAATTATTATATGTAGAATTTGTATTGATTATGCACTTTTCATTTGTAATATTTCCTGCTAATGCCGTTGTTGACATTGACATAACAATTAAAGATGTCACAAAAATTAACTTTTTCATATCATTCTCCTTTAGTTTTATTCGGCGCCTAAAACAAGTATATATGAATATTTAAAATAAATAAATGCAAAATATATGGCATATATGTCAAAAAATACTTGCAAATGCAATAGTTTTCCTATAAAATAGAAAAGATGGAAAGAAATACAGTGATAATTTTAGAAAGGGAATTATATTATGGCTAAACCTAATATTAATTTAATAAATAAAAGAAGAATTTTCGGCATAATATCTCATCCCGATGCCGGTAAAACAACATTAACAGAAAAACTTTTGCTCCACGGTGGTGCTATTCACGAGGCTGGTGCAGTAAAAGCTAGGAGAGGTCGTTCTGCAAAGTCTGACTGGATGGAAATAGAAAAGCAAAGAGGTATTTCCGTTACTTCTTCTGTAATGCAGTTTGAATACGAAAACAAGATTGTATCTATTATGGATACTCCTGGTCATAACGACTTTGGTGAAGATACTTACAGAATACTTACTTCTGTTGACTCTGCTGTAATGGTTATTGATGCTGCTAAGGGTGTTGAGGCACAGACAAGAAAACTTTTTAAAGTATGTAGTATGAGAGGTATTCCTATATTTACATTTATGAACAAGTTAGATAGAGATGCTATGGAACCATTAGCACTTCTTGAAGAACTTGAAAATGCCTTAGGTCTTCCTTCTGTTGCAGTTACTTGGCCTATTGGTAACGGTGCTTATTTTGAAGGTATCTATGACAGACTTGAAAACAAAGTATACCTTTATAAAGAAAATAAAACTATAGAACTTTCTGACGAAGGCGTTTATGATAAACAACTTGATGATATTTTATTCCACGAAAACCTTCAAAATTTAAGAGATGAAATTGAGCTTTTAGATGGTGCTGGTAATGAATTTGATATGGAGCTTATATCAAAGGGTAAACTTTCACCTGTTTTCTTTGGTACAGCATTAGCTGACTTTGGTGTAACTAATTTCTTAGAGCATTTCCTTGATATGTCACCTGCTCCAGGACCTAGAAAGACAACTGATGGTGAAGTTCAGCCAACTGATGAGTTCTTCTCTGGCTTTATTTTCAAAATTCAGGCAAATATGAATCCTGCACACAGAGATAGACTTGCATTTTTCAGAATATGCTCTGGTACATTTGAAAGAGGTATGGATGTAGTTCTTTCAAGAAACGGTAAGAAAATGAAACTTAACCAGTCAACTCAGCTTATGGCAAATGAAAGAGAAAATGTTGAAACTGCTATTGCTGGTGATATTATTGGTATATATGATACTGGTAATTTCCAGATTGGTGATACTCTTACTAACTGCAAGGACAAACTTTTCTTTGAACCTTTACCTACATTCCCACCTGAACTTTTTATGAAGGTTAGACCAGTTGACACAATGAAGGCAAAGCAATTCCAAAAAGGTGTTGACCAGCTTGCACAGGAAGGTGCTATACAGATTTACAAAACAGAATATAACGATGTCGTGTTAGGTGCTGTTGGTGCATTACAGTTTGAAGTATTTGAATATAGATTAAAAAATGAATATAATTCAGAAATAAGAATGGAACCAATGAACTACAGCGTTGCTAGATGGGTAAAGGGCAAAACTGTTGAACAGATTAAAGACCTTACAAACTCAAGATGTACCCTTGTGTTTGACCACTTTGAAAGACCTATACTTCTTTTCTCAAATGAATATGCTTTAAATACATTTGCTGAAAGAAATGATGATGTAGAACTTATTGAAGCACTTGCTGTTGATGAAACTGAATAATTTATAACAAACTAAAGGCTCAACCAAATATTGATTGAGCCTTTAACATATTATTTAGTTAATTCCAGAGTAAATGTAAAGCAACTGCCCTTTCCAATCTCACTTTTAAGTTCAACATTTTGATGATGAGCTTTTATAAATTCCTTAACAATAGCTAAGCCTAAGCCACTTCCACTCTTATCCATACCTCTTGACTCATCAGCTTTGTAAAGTCTTTCAAAAACTCTGCTTTGTTCTTCTTCTGACAAACCAATACCAGTATCGGATACAGAAATTACTGCCTTTTCATTTTCAATTTTAGATGATATAGAAACATAACCTTGATTTGTAAATTTAATACCATTGTCAACTAAATTAACAACAACTCTCCTGATTTTATCTAAATCAGCATTTACCATTAATGTATCTTGACTAAAATCACTTTTTAACTCAATACCCTTAATATCAGCCTTTCCCCTCATAAGTTTAATAGTTTCATCAATAACCTTGTTAATATCAAAGTCACTTAATTTCAAAGCATTGGCTGAATCATCAAGTTTATTAAGGTCAAGTATACTATTAGACAATTTATTTAATCTTGAAGTTTCATTAAATATTATTTCCATATAGTGCTTATATTTATTTTCAGGTATTACACCATCAAGCATAGCTTGCAAAAAGCCTCTTATAGATGTAATAGGTGACCTTAAATCGTGAGATATATTAGAAATAATTTCTCGTCTTCTTTTTTCTAATCCATCAAGGCTCTCTGCCATACTGTTAAAACTTGAACACAGTTCCTTAATTTCATCATTCATATCAACAGTAACTTCTATTCTTTCATCAAAATTCCCCTTAGAAATATGCTTTGCCACATTACTAAGTCGTCTAACTGGTATAACAAACTCATTTGTTGCCCAATGAATTGTAAAAAATCCCAAAATTAAAGCTAAAATAAAGAAGAAAATAACTATTATATAAACTCTATTAATATATTGACTAAACTCACTTAAAGGAATACTTACAATAACTATTGCTTCAACATTATTTTCAAAGTTTACTGGATAACACAATATATATCTAGTCTGTTCATATATGTCGTCCATATCGCCCTGCAACCACTCTGGCTTACCTTCCATTACATCATTGTAACCAAAGAACTTATTTAAAATATCGCCTCTCTCTAAGTTTAAAATATCCTTAGACCTTGCAATTACTTTCAAATCTGGGTCAACAAGGAAAAAGCTATAATCCATATATTTGTCAGCCGTATTTATTTCATTAATAAAATAGTCCTTGTTAAATTTTTTGCCTTGATGACTTTGAACATATATATCTGATATTTTTATTGCTTGATTTAGCAAATTATTTCTTTGGTCATTATAAAAATATCCTCTAAACACTTCAGTAAAGCCTAAACTAAGCAAAAAAGATGCAATTAATAACACAACTATATAATATGTAAATGTTTTTCCAAATGTAGTCCTTATCACAACATATACCCCTCCTTTATATTAATTAGATTATAAAACAAATTAACAAAAAATACAATATCTTACTTAATATCATATTCCAAAATATACTGCATATATATTTTATAAAGGTGAGGTGTGGGAGCTATGAAAAAAGTTGCTGAAATAATTTCAAAAGGTACAAAATTCCCCACAGAGGTTATATCTTCAACACCTAAATTAGAAATAACTGGAAATAACACAATTTACATTGAAAATCACAAAGGTGTAAAAGTATTAACATCAGATGAAATAATCATAAAGCTAAAAACAGGCTTTCTAATAGCTCAAGGAAAAAAGATTTCTATATCTGAAATTAACAAGGATTTTATTTTTTTAACAGGTATTTTTAATTCCTTTAGATTTGAAGAAAATTTGGAGTGATTTATATTAGCAAACTATGGAAATTTGTTCAAGGTTATGTTATAATTTCTATTAAAGGGTACAATATAGAAAAGCTAATTAATAAAGCTGTTCAATTAAATATAAATATTTATAACATTGAAAAATTAAATAACACTGCAAAGCTAACTATATGCCCCAAAGACTTTAAAGCCTTCATAAAATTATCAAAAAAATATAAATGCAAGACTAAAATATTAAATAAAAACGGTCTATTTAGATTTATATTATTTTTTAGATATAATTTTTTGTATCTACTAGGAATACTTATTGCAATTATTCTTGTCTATTTTCTTACTCAAAGAATATGGATAATAGATATTAAAGGAAACACTGATATAAGTAAATCATCAATATTATATAGTTGTAATACCGATGGACTTTATGTAGGTTGTAGCAAAAATAATATAGACTGCAAAAAAATTGCAGAAAATATTAAACTAAAATACAAAACTATTTCTTGGATAAATATTAGTTTGAAAGGTGCTTCTGTACATATTAAACTATCTGAAGAAAAGCCCTACACCATTGCTACAATTAAAAGTGAACCAATGAACATTGTGGCAACTACTGATTGCCAAATTGCATCAATAGTAACTACTAAAGGAACACCACAGGTAAAGAAAAATGATATAGTTAAAGCAGGTGATATATTAATTTCTGCTCAATTAGTGCCTAGTGGAAATGAAGAAAATCCCGTCAACGACATTGTTAATGCCAATGGCACAGTAAGAGGCATTATTAATAGAACTTACGCTTTTACAGTTCCTTTTAATACTAAAGAAAAAAAGTACACTGGTAATACAAAAGCACAATATTCTTTTAAAGTCTTTAACAAACAAATAAATAATAATAAAGCTGTACCATTTAGTCAATGTGATACTTCTGTTAAAGTAACTCAATTAAATATTGGTGAGAGTTGTCCTTTACCTATTTATATATATAAAACAGTGTATAAGGAATATATATTAAGTGACATAAACAGAGATTTAACATTGGCAAAAAAAATTGCTAATAAGCAAATAGTGGACTATATTGTACAAAATTACGCCATTGATTCTGATATTATTTCAGTTAATACTAAATACAACAAAAGCAAAAATGTGTTACAAGTATCATCTGAAATTGTATCAAATGAAAATGTTGGCAAAGAAATGATATATGAAGAAATAGGAGGAAATACATTAAATGGAACAAAAGAAAATTCAAATATCAGCTAATATCATATCAGCACTTTTTGGTAGCTTTGATTCTAACATTAAAAAAATTGAAAATGAATACAGTGTTACTATTATTAACAGAGGTGATGATATTGATGTTATTGGAGAAAGCAAAGATATTGAAAAAGCCATTAATGTAATAAATTCATTAATCAAACTTATTGAATCAGGTGAAGAAATTGATGACCAAAAAATCAACTACACTATTACAGAGGTCAACAATAATCACACTGACGAATTAGATAAACTAAAAAATGATGTAATATGTATGACTATTAATGGCAGAGCCTTAAAGCCAAAAACCCTTGGTCAAAAGTATTATGTTGACTCTATAAGGAATAATACTGTTGTCTTTGGTGTTGGTCCTGCTGGTACTGGTAAAACATATTTAGCTATGGCTATGGCTATTACTGCCTTTAAAAATGGTGAAGTTAATAGAATTATATTAACAAGACCTGCCATTGAAGCTGGTGAAAATCTAGGCTTTCTTCCAGGCGACTTACAAGACAAGGTTGACCCTTACTTAAGACCTTTATACGATGCCTTGTACGAAATAATGGGTGCAGATAGTTTCCTCAAAAATATGGAAAAAGGTGCTATTGAAGTTGCCCCTCTTGCTTATATGAGAGGTAGAACATTAGATAACTCATTTATTGTATTAGATGAAGCACAAAATACTACACCTGAGCAAATGAAAATGTTTTTAACAAGACTTGGATATAGCTCAAAGGCTGTTATTACTGGTGATATAACTCAGATTGACTTGCCTCGTGGCAAAAAGTCTGGACTTATTGAAGCTGTTAGAATACTTGAAAATATTGAAGGTATTAAAATATGTAATTTAACTAACAAAGATGTTGTTCGTCATCCTTTGGTACAAAGAATAATATCAGCTTATGAAGAATTTGAAAAGAAAGCAAAAGAAGAAGGAAAATAAAATGGATGTTTTGTTTGAAAATAATACAAATATTGAAGTAAACAGAGAACTTATTGAAAAAGTAATTGCAGAAAGTTTAAGATATGAAAATGTATCTAATAACTGCGAAATTAGTGTAACAATAGTTGACAATGAAGAAATACATCAAATCAATTTAAAACACAGAGGTATTGACAGAGCAACTGATGTTCTTTCTTTCCCTCTTATTGACTTTGAAAAAGAGTCTTTACCTACTGATGGTTCAAAAATTTATTTAGGTGATATTATAATTAGTATTGAAAGAGCTATGGAGCAGGCTAAGGAATACGGTCACTCTATTGATAGAGAGGTTGGATTTTTAACAGCACATAGTATGCTCCATTTGCTCGGTTACGACCATATGGTTGAGGACGAAGAAAAAGTTATGTTTAAAAAGCAAGAAGAAATACTTAATAACCTTAATTTAAGGAGATAAAAATGAACGAAAATGAAAAATTATATGATATGGCACTTAAGGCTAAAGATTTTGCTTATGCACCCTACTCTAAATTTAAAGTTGGTGCAGCAGTTCTTACTAGTGACGGTATGGTATTTTTAGGCAACAATATTGAAAATGCCTCTTACGGTGCAACAATTTGTGCAGAAAGAGTTGCTATATTTAAGGCTGTGTCTGAAGCTAAGACAAATATTATAAAAATAGCTATTGCTTCTGATACTGAAGAATTTACTTATCCTTGTGGTATATGCAGACAAGTTATTAACGAATTTATGCCTGAAGGCGAAATTATACTTGGTAGTAAGAATGAAGTTAAGGTATATAAAGTTTCTGAACTTTTGCCCCACGGATTTGAACTAAAGAAAGATTGATTAAAGTTAAAAGCAAGGTGATTTTATGACTTGGGACCAGCTTAATTATTTGTGCAACAACTGCACAGACTGTCCTCTTTGTCAAACAAGACATAATGTAGTAATTGGCGTTGGCAATATTCACAGCAAAATTCTTTTTGTAGGTGAAGGTCCTGGGTATCACGAGGATATGCAAGGTGAACCCTTTGTTGGTGCTGCCGGTCAACTTCTTGACAAAATGCTTGGTGCTATTAATCTAAATAGAAGTCAGGTTTATATAGCCAACATTGTTAAATGCAGACCTCCTCAAAATAGAGACCCTCTGCCAGAAGAACAAAAGGCTTGTATCAAATATTTAAGACAGCAGTTTAAACTTATTAGACCTCAAATAATTGTATGCCTTGGCAGAATTGCAGCTAAAGCAATTATTGAACCAGATTTTAGAATTACTCGTGATAGAGGCAAATGGTACAATAAAAAAGGCATTGACATAATTGCTACATTCCACCCATCAGCTCTGTTAAGAGATGAAAGCAAAAAGCCGGCTGCTTGGGAAGATTTTAAACAAATAAGAGATAAATTAAAAGAAATAGACGAAAGGTAATACACACTATGAACAAAAAATTTCACTCTGGTTTCGTATCATTAATAGGTAGACCAAATGTTGGCAAATCAACACTTATGAATTTATTAATTGGCGAAAAAATTTCTATTATTTCAAGTAAACCTCAAACTACTAGAAATAAAATTCAAACAATATTAACTACTGATACTATGCAGGTTATTTTTGTTGATACACCAGGTATACACAAGTCTAAATCAAAACTTGGTGACTATATGGTTAAAAGTGCTGAAACTTCATTAAATGATGTTGATATAGTTCTTTACCTTATTGAACCTTATGAAAAGATTAAAGATAGCGACAAAGCTATACTTGAAAGACTTAAAAAAGTTGAAACACCTGTATTTCTTGTTATTAACAAAATTGATACTATTGATAAACCTGAACTTTTAAAGGTAATAGAAAATTATAGCAAGGAATATAACTTTGCAGAGATTATTCCTCTTTCAGCATTAAAAGGCAAAAATCAGGAAACATTACTTGAAAATATTGAAAAATATTTGCCTGAAGGTCCTAAATACTTCCCAGAAGATATGATAACTGACCAGCCTGAAAAGCAAATTGTATCTGAAATAATTAGAGAAAAAGCTCTTTATCTTTTGCAAGATGAAATTCCTCACGGTATTGCTGTTGAAATAACATCAATGAAGCACAGAAAAGATAAGGATATTATGGATATTGAGGCAACTATTTACTGTGAAAGAGATAGCCATAAGGGTATAATTATTGGTAAACAAGGTTCTATGCTTAAGAAAATTGGTTCAAATGCTCGTCGTGACATTCAAAGATTTTTAAGTAGCCAAATTAATCTTCAAATTTGGATTAAGGTTAAAAAGGATTGGCGTGATAGCGATTTCCTTTTAAGAAACTTTGGCTATGATTCTAAAAATATATAAGCTATTAAGAAAAAATATATATTTTTAATGAATTATTTTACAGCATACATTTAATTAAAATACAAAAACTAATACCACAAGGAGGAATTGTTATGAATGATTTCTTTTGGTATATGTTTGAAAAAAGTGGCAATATTAATTTTTATTTAGCCTATAAAAACATCAAGCAAGGAGCAGATACAAATGAATTCGGACAAGATAAGGGGAATAATAATTCGTGAAAATTTTTCAGGTGATGCTGACAAGTACCTTATTGTATTTGCTAAAGATATAGGTAAATTATCTATATTTGCCAAAGGTGCAAGAAACACAAAAAGCAAGTTTCTTGCGTCTTCGGCAGTTTTTACATACGCAGACTTTATAGTCAACCCCTCAACTAAGACTCCTCGATTAATTTCAGCTGATGTTATTGAAAATTTTTATAATATTAGAACCGATTTAGACACAACAGCTTATGCTTCATTTTTTGTTGAATTTATTGACAAAGCATTAATAGAAAATGTGCCAGAAAATGATGCCCTACTTTTACTTTTAAAGGCTTTGCAAAAATTAACTAAACCTAATTGCAACGCAAGATTAATTGGCTGTATATTTCAATTAAGACTTTTGAATATATTAGGTTATAGTCCAAACAATGAAACTTTTGTTGAATATTCCCTTAGTGAAACATCTATTTATGCTTTAATCTATATTTTATCAGCCGACTTAAATAGCTCATTTAATGTTAATATTGACACTGAATTTTTGGCTGAAATTGAAGCATTTTTAGAAAAGTTTATTAATTTTAATTTAGGCTTAACTTTTAAAAGCTATAAAATAATTAAAAATTTAGTATTGACAAATTAAAATTTAGTGCTATACTATAGTTAAGTTAATAGTTAATCTTCAGGGATTTGTGAAATTCAATACCGGTGGTAAAGCCCACGAGCCTTATGGCATGATTCGGTGTAAGTCCGAAGCCGACAGTAAAGTCTGGATGTAAGAAGATATTTATATTGTTTTTAAGCCCTGAGTTTATTTTTTAAGCTCGGGTTTTTTTATTTAATCTTTCAAGTCCCTGTTTTTTTAGCAGGGACTTTATTTTTTGTTAGAAGGTGATTTATTTGAATTATATGGAAAGAGCCATTGAATTGGCATATAAGGGAGCTGGTTATGTTTCTCCCAACCCTATGGTAGGTGCTGTTATTGTTAAAAATGGCAAAATAATTGGCGAAGGCTATCATCAAAAATATGGTTCAAACCACGCAGAAGTAAACGCATTATTAAGTGCTACAGAAGATGTAACAGGTGCGGAAATGTATGTTACTCTTGAACCTTGTAGTCACTATGGGCATACTCCACCTTGTGCAAAAACAATTGTAGAACATAAAATCAAAAAAGTATATGTTGGTTCTTCTGACCCTAATCCAAAGGTAGCAGGCAAAGGAATTGAAATACTAAAAAATGGTGGCGTAGAAGTTGAAACAGGCGTAATGGAGAAAGAATGTAATGCCATTAACCCAATATTCTTTAAATTTATTTCAACTAAATTACCTTATGTAGTTATGAAATCAGCAATGACACTTGATGGCAAAATTTCAGCCTACACAGGTGATTCTAAATGGGTAACAAATGAAAAGTCAAGACAACAAGTTCATCAACTTCGCCATAATCTAAAAGGAATAATGGTTGGCATTAACACAGTATTAAGGGACAATCCTCAGCTTAATTGCAGAATTGAAAATGGTGTCAATCCTACAAGAATAATTGTTGATTCTAACCTTAGAATACCTTTAGACGCAAATGTTCTTAAGCTAGAAAATAATGACAAATGTATTGTTGCTACAACAACAAATTGTGACATTCACAAAAAAGAGCAACTTATAAATATGGGTATAGACATAATTGAAACAACACCCCTTGACAACAAAGTTGATTTAAAAGAACTTATGATTAAACTTGGAGAACAAGATATAGACAGCATACTTCTTGAAGGTGGCGGAAATCTTAATTTTTCAATGTTGCAAAACAAATTAGTTGACAAAGTAATGTGTTTTGTTGCACCTAAAATAATTGGTGGTGATAAATCTAAAACACCAGTTGAAGGTGTTGGAATTGAAAAAATGAATGATGCCATAAATATTAATAATATTGAAGTAAAAAATATTGATAATGACATTTTAATAAGTGGCGATTTGAGGTGATTAAGTGTTTACAGGTATAGTTGAAGAAATTGGAACAGTGTTAAAGCCTAAAGCACCATTAATAGTAAAGGTATCAAAAATATTAGAAGATATACATATTGGCGATAGCATAGCTGTAAACGGAGTGTGTTTAACAGTTACAACATATACAGGTGATAGCATTACTCTTGATGTAATGAACGAAACATACAGCAAAACAAATTTAGGCAAACTTAAGACCGGTGACAATGTAAATATTGAACGAGCTATGTCAGCTAATGGTAGATTTGGCGGTCACATTGTTAGTGGTCACATTGATGGAACTGGTACACTTTCAAACATTACAGATGACGGCATAGCAAAGTGGCTTACTATAACGGCCAATAAAGATTTGCTTAATTATATTATTATGAAAGGTTCTGTTACCCTTGACGGCGTAAGCCTTACTGTTGCTTATGTAGATAACAGTTCTTTCAAGGTTTCACTTATTCCCCACACTCAGTCAGAAACTACCCTACTTTCTAAAGGAATAGGTGCAAGTATAAATATTGAAAATGATATAGTCGGAAAATATATTGAGCATTTTACATTAAAGAAAAATGAAAGTAATATTACTCTTGATTTTTTAAGAGAAAATGGATTTTAGGAGGTACTTTAAATGTTTAAGTTTGACACAATAGAACAAGCTATTGAGGATATTAAAAATGGCAAAATAATAATGGTTGTTGATGATGAGGACAGAGAAAATGAAGGCGACCTTATTATGGCTGCCCAATTTACAACAACAGAAACAATGAATTTTATTGCTACTTATGCTAAAGGACTTATTTGTTTGCCAGCAGACGAAAGTTTTATGACTAAACTTGACTTGCCACAAATGGTTGCAAACAATACAGATAATCACGCAACAGCTTTTACTGTATCAATCGACCATATTGATACAACAACTGGTATTTCAGCAGAAGAAAGAGCTTATACTGTTAGAAAATTTACAGAAGATAATGCTAAGCCAGAAGATTTTAGACGCCCTGGTCATATGTTCCCACTTCTTGCTAAAAAGAATGGTGTTCTTGAAAGAAATGGTCACACAGAGGCAACTGTTGATTTAATGAAATTAGCTGGACTTAAGCCAGCAGGTATTTGTTGTGAAATAATGAAAGATGACGGAACAATGGCTAGACTTCCTGACTTAATTGAATTTAAAGAAAAACATAATCTTACACTTATTACAATAGCAGATTTAATTGAATATATTAAATCACATAAAGCTACAACTTTGAATAAAGAAGTTGAAACAAAACTTACAACAAAGTATGGCGAATTTAATATAAATGCTTATACAGATGAAAATGGCAAAAGTCATTTAGCACTATTTATGGGCAACATAACAAGTGATGAACCGGTTCTTTGCAGAGTTCATTCAGAGTGCCTTACTGGTGATGCTTTAGGTTCAGCTAAGTGTGATTGTGGTCAACAGTATGATGAAGCAATGAAAAGAATAGCTGAAAACGGCTGTGGTGTATTGCTCTATATGCGTCAAGAAGGCAGAGGCATTGGTCTTGTTAATAAACTAAAGGCTTATGAACTTCAAAGACAAGGTATGGATACAGTTGAGGCAAACTTAGCCTTAGGTTTTCCAGATGATTTAAGAAAATATGATAAAGCAGCTGAAATTTTAAGAGATTTAGGTGTTAAAAGTATTAAATTAATGACTAACAACCCTGACAAAATAAATAAGTTAGAGGCTTGTGGTGTTAATGTAGCAAAAAGAGTTCCAATTATAGTTAAGCATAGTCATAGTGCAGATTTTTATATGCACACTAAGCAAGAAAAAATGGGTCATTTATTAAATTTATAATATATCGGAGGTATACAAAAATGAAAAAATTAGAAGGAAATTTAGTAGCTAATGGTAAGAAGTTTGCAATTGTAGCATCAAGATTTAACGAATTTATAGTTAGTAAACTTGTAAGCGGTGCAGAAGACGCCTTTTTAAGACACGGTGTAAATGATGATGATATTACACTTGCTTGGGTACCTGGTGCATTTGAAATACCTTTAACTGCAAAAAAACTTGCAGAAAGTGGTAAATTTGATGCAGTAGTTTGCGTAGGTGCTGTTATTAGAGGTGCTACTAGTCATTACGATTATGTTTGTAACGAAGTTTCAAAGGGTATTGCAAGTGTTGGTCTTAACTCTAATGTGCCTGTTATATTCGGTATTGTAACTACTGAAAATATTGAACAAGCTATTGAAAGAGCTGGCACAAAGGCTGGTAATAAGGGCTTTGATGCTGCCGTTTCTGCTATTGAAATGACTAATTTATTTGATAATATTTAAGATGTTTTTGTTAGTAGTGGGCGAAAGATATTCGTCCACTACATATAATTTTGTATATTTTAATTAAATACCATCAAGTCAAAAACACACTTCTTTTTTATATTTTATAAATCATACAAATAATATATTTATTTTGTTACCAAAAAAATTATAAAAATTTATTTTATCAATTAGCTACATTTAATTCTATAGTTTTTGTTTACATCAGGACTAATACTAATCATAAATTTTTCACCTGTATTAGCCAAAATTCTATAATACAAGGCACTGTCAATTCTTTGCAAAGCCTCCGGCAACATTTCGGAACTAATTATTGTTATTAGCCCATTGCTATCTCTATAATTTATGATTTCAAAAGCAAGAGTAATGTCATATTCACTTACACTACCCTTAAACATATCGTCTATATATAGCACCTGTATTTCCTTGACTTTTTTTATATAGTCATTATTGCCTAAATCAGATTTAATTTGCCTAATAACATCAACCCATCTCATATAAATTAGCTTATAGTTATTTTGTATAAATCTGTTAGCAATAGCAATACAAATATGGCTTTTACCTGCACCAGTTTGACCACCAATATAAAACCACGGAGTTTTATTTGCTTTTATATAGTCAAGATAATCTTTAGCCCTATTTTTAATTGTTTGGGTAAATTCATTATCAGCTATGTAAGTTGCAAAAGTCTTATTTTCAGCCTCATTTGCAAGACCACTAGATAAAAAAGATTGCTTAACAACATCAGCATTAATGCACTTGCAAATTTCAACACCAAAATAATACCTATCAGCTTCAAGGGTAATGTGAGGCAGAAACTTAGTGTCGCCACACTTTTGGCAGTAACACTTACCCTCTCTACCAGCCTTTATGTTATTTTCCATATTTCTATAATTAATCAAGGCATAAGCATAGCCACCGTCTGCAATATTATTTAGCTTATTGCTTTTAAATTTACTATATGCCTCAGCAAGAGTGCCTTTTGGCACATCAACAAAAAAACTCATATTACCACCTCCTATAAGCTAGTAAAATTGCCAAGTACGGCATTATCGACGCTATCTGCTTGAACATTTTTGTTGTCATAATTACCTTCTAACACCTTAACAAAGTTACTAGGCTTAATAAACCAATCAAAGGTTATTATCCAATCACCATTAGGTTTACCGCATAAGAAATCGCTTTGTCTTATATTATCAATAGCCTTTAAAACATCGTCAAAGCTGTATTCTTTAATTCTGGCATTTAATAAAGCTCGTCTTTTTGAGCCAGAAGTGATTTTAGTTATAGCTTTCACACCAATGTTTTCAAGCTCATTCCACTTCTGTATTATTTGTTCCACATTTGTGGGACGAACATTATAGTCAGATAATGTAATATTATTCTTTTCTTTTTCTTTTATATTCTTTTCTATTCTATTAGGAGGAACTGTTCCCCGAAGGCTCGCCGAAGCCTCGCCGAAGCCTCCACGAATACTCTCCGAATTTTCGTCAAATGTTCCACGAATTATCTCTGTATTTTCGTCAATAGGCGGTATAATGCTAGGTGTAGGCTTATCAACCTTTTGCCACTTAATCCAATTTTTAAGGCAATAATACTCATTTCCGTTACGCTTGTAAAAAACTACGGACATATTAGCGGCTATTTCACTTAGCGACTTTTCAATGTCGGCAGTTCTAATACCTTCTTCGTAAGGGAAAAGCATAGACTTAACATAAGTAGCTTTTGCTCTACCAAAGCCATAATCATCAGCATTAGAAAACAAACCTATAAATACTAATTTAGAGAGTGTGTTTAACTTAGAATAATCTTCTGACTGCCAGATGTTTGGGTCAATCATTCTCTTTCGTGCCAAGTTATCACCTCCTTTTTATATATTTAGTTTACAACAAAAAAAGTGACATTTCGTGACATTTGTTTTCAAATTACAAATTTTTTTGAAAATAAAAAAAGAGCATTAATCCATTAGACCAATACAGTCTAACAGTTAATACTCTTTAAAAATATACAATATTAAATTATTAATTAACTAAAAAATAAATGTTCAATCAAAATCTTTAAACCGATAATAACTAAAACACAGCCACCAACTCGTTCAGCATAAGACTGAAATACGCCACTAATCTTTTTGCCAAGCATTACACCTGCATAAGAAATAACAAAGGCAACAACACCAATAACAGTAGATGAGAACCAAATATTGCCACTATCAACAAAGGCAAAAGTAACACCTACAGCTAAGGCATCAATACTTGTGGCTATAGCTAATATAGTAAGATTTTTAAAAGACATAATGTTATCTTGAGTAGTTTTTTCATCATCGTCATCTGAAAAACTTTCTTTTATCATATTGCCACCAATAAAAGCAAGAAGTACAAAAGCAATCCAATGGTCAAAGGCTGTAATATAATTACTAAAACTACTAGCTAAGAAATAGCCAATAACAGGCATAACAAACTGGAAAACACCAAAGAAAGCACCAAATGTTACAGCGTGTTTAACCTTAATCTTAGGTAACATAAGACCATTTGACACAGACACAGCAAAGGCGTCCATTGCCAAACTGACAGCAATAGCAAAAAGCTCAATAAATCCCATTAAATTATTCCTCCAAACCAGCTATGTAATTAATAAACTGCTGTGCTGTTCTGCCAGAAATACCACCGTGGCTTAATTCCCACTTATTAGCTTCCTTACAGAGGTCCTCGTCAGACATCTTAATACCAGCCTTATGAGCTAAGCCAATAACAATGCCAAAGTACTCTTTCTGACTAGGCTTAGAGTAATTAATAGTAACACCAAATCTCTTAACAAGTGAAAGTTTTTCTTCCATTGTATCAGACCTGTGCATACCATTATTACTTTCAACATCATTTCTGTCGCTCCAATTTTCCTTAATAAGGTGTCGTCTATTAGATGTTGCATAAATAAGAATGTTATCAGGCTTAGTTTCAACACCACCTTCAATAACAGCCTTTAAAAACTTATATTCAATTTCAAATTCCTCAAAAGATAAATCGTCCATATAAATAATAAATTTATAATTTCTATTTTTAATTTGAGCAATAATATTTGACAAGTCCTTAAACTGATGCTTATAAATTTCAATCATTCTAAGACCTTGACCATAAAATTCATTAACAATTGCCTTAATACTTGTAGACTTACCTGTACCGCTATCACCAAAGAGAAGTACATTGTTAGCCTTTCTGCCTTCAACAAATGCCTTAGTATTATCAACAAGTTTCTTCTTCTGTATTTCATAACCAATAAGGTCATCAAGCATAACCTTATCCATATTGTTAATTGGGTGAAGATTAACATAGCTTTCTGTAGATGATGCAATTCTAAATGCCTTATTAAGACCAAACATACCTACACCATAATCTTTGTAAAAACCTGTTACAGCATCAAAAAATTCATTTTCGTCATTAGCCTTTTCAAGTTTTTCACTAAGCATTTGTACTTTTTCGCTTACATTTTTGTTATACATAAGCTCTTTTTTGCCAATAGCCTTGTAGTTTGAAATTCTGCTAAAGCAATCAATGCCTAAAGCATACTCAATTTCAGAAAAATCATAATTAAAAAGCTCTAAAAAAGCTCTAAAGTCATTTTTAGCAAAATAATTTACACTACCATCATTAGCACCAATTTTTTCACAAGTTATGCTAAAAGGATTTTCATTAGTAATAAGTAAAAATGTAAGATAATTATGCCACAAATTTTTATCAAAACCATAGTCAGTTGCAACTTCAAGTATTCTCTTAACTTGAGTATAAATTCTAACTGTAAGTTCGTCCTCTGACTGTGTTTTGTCGTGATAATTTTTGAAAATATCGCCAAGTTCCATAAGTATTGAGTCCTTTGGCATATCTCCATAAATTAAAAGTCTTGATATTATATGATTCATATAAAAGCCTCCCTAGTGGTAATAATTAACATTTAATATTTAAAAATAATATTTATAGGGGCAACCATTGATTGTCCGCTCTGGCTGTCGATAAATCGACAACCTTGCAAGAAATCCTCGCATTTCTTGCAGAAAGGGTACTTTGTACCCACCTATGAAGCGACCAGCCGTGTTAATTTCACAGCAAAAATTGCTGTAAAATTAAGTCGCCGTCCTTAGGTTGCATAGGCGAGCAGTAAAACAAAGTTTTGCGACCAGCCTCGGTGGAAGTAAATCCCACCTGCGGATTAAAGTCTGCGACGCTTAAAATTTGTGCAACAACATATTTTACAAATTACATTTTTTATTTTAGTGTTTTAACAATAACGAATGTTTTATTAAATTGACAAACTCGCCTAATTGAAAATAAAGCATTACTACAATAATAATACCCTATTGTTAATTTGTCAACTGATTTTATAATTCAATAAGACCTCTCTTATACATTTGGTCAACAGCAATAATTACGCCAATTTTACCGTGGAACCAAGTTAAGCCACCCTGCATATAAACAGTGTAAGGTTCTTTCATTGGAGCATCAGCACTAAGCTCAATTGATGAACCCTGAACAAAAGCACCGGCAGCCATAATTACTTGAGAGTCATAACCTGGCATATCCCAAGGTTCTGGCTTAACATAGCTATCAACAGCAGCACCAGCCTGAATACCCTGACAATAAGCAATAACATTTTCAGGAGTTTTCATTTGAATAGCTTCAACAATATCTGGTCTATCTTCATTAACCTTTGGCATACATTCAAAGCCAAGTTTTTCAAATATTGCTGCTGAGAAAATAGCAGTTTTTAAACTAGCATTTACAACATTTGGAGCAAGGAAAAGACCTTGAATAAGGCTAGTTGTTACACCTAAGCTAGGACCAACCTCCTTACCCATACCAGGAGCAGTAAGTCTAAAGGCAGCATTTTCAACACATTCCTTTGTACCAACTATGTAACCACCAACAGGAGCAAGACCACCACCAGGATTTTTAATTAATGAACCAACAATCATATCAGCACCAACATCAGTAGGTTCAAGTTCACTAACAAATTCGCAATAACAGTTATCTACCATACAAATAGCGTCAGGCTTAACAGATTTAACAATATCAATTATTTTCTTAACAGTTTCTATAGTTAAGCTAGGTCTGTATTCATAACCCTTTGAACGCTGAATTTCAACTATTTTTGTTTTAGATGTAATCATTGATGGAATATTATCAAAATCAACTGTACCATCAGGAAGCAAAGGAAGTTCCTTATAAATAACACCATTATCAACTAAAGAACCTTTAACCTGTCTTTTAGCACCAATAACACCTTCAAGTGTGTCATAAGGAGCACCAGCAACACATAAAAGCTCGTCACCATATTTTAAATTGCCCGCTAAAGCAACAGTTAATGCGTGAGTGCCAGATATAATTTGGGCTCTAACAAGGGCATCTTCTGCATTAAACACATCAGCGTAAATATCTTCAAGTTTATCTCTACCAATATCATTGTAGCCATAGCCTGTTGTACCGTTAAAAGCTGTATCACTTAAGTGATTTTTTTGCATAGCTCTTAAAACCTTATATTGATTAAGCTCTGATATTCTATCTATGTCAGCAAATTTGTCTTTAATACTTTTTTCAGCCTCAAGGCAAAAATCAAGTACCTTTTCATCAATTCCAAACTCTTTTAAAATATATTCTCTTAACATTTTAGTTCTCCTTATTTATTTTGTCAGCAATATATTGAGCAACAGATTGTGGACTGTCAAAATCAAGAACATCAACCCATTCTCCATTGCTTTGGTGCTTAAACCAAGTAAGCTGTCGCCTAGCAAAATGTCTTGTATCTCTCTTTAAAATATAAATAGCCTCATCAAGGGAATATTCACCCTTTAAATAGCCAATGATTTCCTTATATCCTAAACCCTTCATAGACACAAGATTTGTTGGATATTTATCCATTAATGATTTAACTTCATTAACAAGTCCATTTTCAATCATTATATCTATTCTTTTTTCAATGCGATTATAAAGGACTTCTCTATCCATATTTAATATGAAATTTTTAACATCATAAGCAGGCTCTCTAAGTCTTTCTCTTGCATTATAATCAGAAAATTTTTCTCCAGTATCTCTGCAATACTCTATTGCTCTTATAACCCTTTTAAGATTGTTAGGGTGAACAGTTTTAGCATATTCAGGGTCAAGTATCTTTAAAATATCGTGAACATAATCATTACCCTTTTCTTCTGCCTCTTTTTCAAGTTCAAGACGCATTTTATCATCTTTTTCGCCAGGGGTAAAGTCATTGTCATATATTAAGCCGTTTACATAAAAGCCAGTGCCACCAACAAGAATAGGCATTTTGCCCTTTGAATATATTTCAGCCATAGCCTCTTTAGCCATTTTTTGAAACACAGCTATTGAAAATTCATCATCAGGCATAAGCACATCAATTAAGTAATGCTTAATACCTTGCATTTCATCAACAGTTATTTTGGCTGTACCAATATCCATATATTTATAAACCTGCATAGAATCAGCAGATATAATTTCACCATTAATAATTTTTGCAAGCTCCACAGACACAGCAGTTTTGCCACAAGCTGTTGGTCCTGAAATTGTAATTAAGGGAGATTTCATAATATACACCTCATTTCAAATGACTATTATACACATTATTATAAAATTTGTAAATAATTTTTGCAATAAGGGTAAATAATTTTAATATAAAGCAATATTTACAATCCTTAATAATATTGTAACATATTTTTGAGAGATTATTTCAAATTTTAATAGAAAAGTAATTGAAAATGTAACAAAAGTAGTGTATTATAATATTATGGTTATTTTTGTAAATTTTTTGGAGGTTTAGTATGTTTAATAAGGACATCGGTATAGATTTAGGTACAGCCAACACACTTGTTTATGTTAGAAATAAGGGTGTTGTTATAAATGAACCATCAGTTGTAGCAATCGATACTATTACCAGAGAAGTATTGGCTGTTGGCAATGATGCTAAAGAAATGATAGGCAGAACTCCAGGCAATATCATAGCTATTAGACCTATGAAGGACGGAGCAATTGCAGATTATGCTGTAACTGAGGCTATGCTTAGATACTTTATTGGCAAGGCTTACCCTAAAAACCCACTTTCTCCTAAACCAAGAATAGTTATTTGTGTGCCATCTGGCATTACTCCTGTTGAAAAGCGTGCAGTTATTGAGGCTGCTACTGGTGCAGGTGCTAAGGAACGACATATTTACATTATTGAAGAACCTATGGCTGCTGCTCTCGGTGCAAACCTTAAAATTGACGAACCAGCAGGCAATATGGTTGTTGATATTGGTGGTGGTACAAGTGAGGTTGCAGTTATTTCCCTCGGTGGCATTGTTTCTTGTCGCTCTGTTAGAATAGCTGGTGACCAGTTTGACAGCAACATTATTAACTATGTTCGTAACGAATACAAAATTGATATTGGAGAAATAACAGCCGAAATAATTAAAAAGGCTGTGGGCTGTGCTTATATTGACATAAACACAGATATTAAGGAAATAACTGTGAAAGGCAGAGATTTAGTTACAGGTCTGCCTAAACCGTTGACAATTAATTCCCGTCAGGTTCAAAGTGCTATTGCTGACTCAATTGATATTATTATTGATGCCATTAAGAGAACCCTTGAGGATACTCCGCCAGAGCTTGCTGCGGATATAATGGAGATTGGTATTTATCTTACTGGTGGTGGTGCTTTACTTTCTGGACTTGACAAGCTCGTGTCAAAAAAGACAGGTATGCCTGTCCATATTGCTGAAAACCCACTTGAATGTGTAGTCAACGGTGCTGGAAAAATTATTGATGATGTAGACATTGTCAACAAATTAACTTCTAGCGACAAAAAAACATTAGCTTAATCGGCTTATAAAATACTGAAAAGGTATGATGTTGTGAAGAAGAAATTTAAAATTGTTTTAGTTTCATTGGCAGTGGCCTCTTTAGGCTGTGCCGGCTTTTCTTACAATAGAAAAGCACCTACTTTCGTTGAAAATTCTTACGGAAGTATTATTACGCCAATTCAAGCCTTTAACTCTAGCATAGTTGACTGGTTTGGTGGCATTGCTAAATATTTTAAGGGCATCAAAAGTTTAGATGCTGAAAACAAGGAGCTTAAAGAAGATTTGCTTGAAGCTAGAGCTGAGGTTAGCAGACTCAAACTAGTAGAAAGTGAAAACTCCCAATTAGAAGCCCTTGTCAATCTCCAACAAGAATATGACAAATACTCTACTGTTGGTGCTAAGGTTATTGCTAAAGACCCTGGCAACTGGTTTGATACTTTCATAATAAACAAAGGTACAAATTATGGCCTTAAAAAGAATATGGTAGTAATGAACGAGGACGGTCTTGTTGGAAAAATAAGTGAATGTGGATACAACTACTCTAAAGTAGTTTCGATAATTAATGACTCAGATGCTGTTAGTGCAGAAAGTCTGAGAACTAATGACATAGGCTATGTTGTTGCAGATTATTCAGGAGAAGCAAAATGTAAAATGCAGTATTCTGATAAAAATGCCGATATTTTAGTAGGTGACGAAATTGTTACCTCTCATTTAAGTGAAATATTTCCAGAAGGAATAAGTATAGGTCACGTAAGCAAACTTACTGTTGACTCTCAAACTTCTATTCAATATGCAATTATTGAACCTTCTGTTGATTTTTCTAAGTTAAAATATGTGTTGGTTCTTGACGGTTCATACGAAAAAAATCTTATTGAAAATACAACTGAGAGCGAGGCAGAATAATGAGATATATTGGTTATTTAATTATTTCAACTATTATATTCCTACTTCAGTCAACTCTCTGTCAATACATAGCTATTGCAGGCATAAAGCCAAATTTTATGCTTATTTTTGTTGTATCAATAGCTTTTTTAAGAGGTGAATCCGAAGGTCTTATTACAGGTATAATTATGGGACTTCTTCAAGATTGCTATTTTAGCCAATTTATTGGAGGAAATCTATTCTTATATGCAATATTAGGTTATTTAGTTGGGTGTCTTGCTGATAATTTTAACAAAGATAACATTGTTGCACCTGTATTGTTGACTTTACTTGCAACACTTTTTTACGATTTAGGCTTTTATATGCTTAACATAGTTTTAAAGGGATATACTACCCTTAATTCATATATCATTTTGAATATTTTGCCAGAGCTTATTTACAATATTATATTCTCATTTATTGTATATTCTTTGATTTACACATTGAACAACAGCTCCTTTGGCAGAATAGGTCAAAGACATAGATTTTAATAGAATGGAATGTATGTATGAAAGAATTATTACGCAACATTGTAAAATTGGATAATTACCGATTATACATTATGCACGGTGTAATTCTCCTTCTGTTTTTTATACTTGTTATAAAACTTTTTTCACTGCAAATAGCTAAAGGTGACTATTACAGTCAGGAAGTAAATGGCACAGCTTTGAGAGAAGTAGAAGTGGAAGCATCGAGGGGTACTATATATGACAGATACGGCAGAGCATTAGCTATAAATAACACAGCTTATGCTGTTAGCCTTGACCCAAGTACTGGTGTTGACAATCTTAACACAGTTTTATTGGACTTGATTAATGTACTCGAAAAAAATAATGAAAAGATAGTAATATCACTTCCTATTACTTCTACTCTCCCTCACGAATTTTTATTTGACGGAAGTCAAAGTCAAGAAAAAAGATGGAAAGAGAATATGAATCTTGATGAAAGCTTCACTGCTGAACAATGCTTTGACGCTCTCAAAGAAAGATTTGATATAGATAATTCAGTTGATAATGTAACAGCAGGCAAAATAATGGGCTTAAGATGTGCTCTTTATGAAAAAAGATATTCTAAATATATTCCTGTCCCTGTTGCTTACAATATATCAGAAAAAACATTAACAACATTAAGAGAACAAGGTTCATCATTCCCTTGTGCTTTTATAGATAATCAAAGTAACAGAGAATATCCTTACGGAAAGTATTTTTCTCATATTTTAGGTTATATAGGTACAATAACAGATGATGAATTAAATAAAAATTCTAATAAAGGCTATTCATTAAACGACAATATTGGTAAAGACGGTATTGAAAAGGCTTATGAAGATAATCTTAGAGGTACAAATGGTAGCCAATATATTGAAGTTGATAGTTCAGGCAGAAGAATAGCAACTGTTGAAAATGAAGGTACAAATCCTACTTCTGGTAACAATGTATATCTTACAGTTGATGCCAGACTTCAGCAGGTAGCTTATGATGCCTTAGAAGATGCTTTGACTGATGCTCAGTTAAGCAGACTTTCTGGCGGTGACTATGGATACAGCGTAAGTGATGTGTTCAAGTCAATGATAGAAAGCGATAATATTAGAATTAAAAATATACTTAATGCTAATGATGATACTACTCAAGGTAGAATAAAAAAATATATTTTAGGTCAAGATAAAACTACTGGAGATAATCTTGATAATGCTAGAAAAATACTTTTAAAAGGCTATGAGCAAAATGCAATTTCAGCTTCTCAGCTCCTTATTGCAATGTATGAGCAAGGACTTATAACTGACAATGACCAAGTTATTACAAAGTTAAAAACCGGTGTTATAAGTTCATCAACTGCCCTTTTAAGCAAAATGCGTTCTCAAGAAATAACACCTCAAATGACTGCTATGGACCCTTGTACGGGTTCAGTTGTTGTTAATGATGTTAATTCTGGTGCTGTACTTGCAGCAGTAACTTATCCGTCTTATGATAATAACGAGCTTGTTAATAGCTTTAACAATGAGTATTATTTAAGATTGCAAAATGACCCAACTACACCTATGGTTAATAGACCATATCAAGAACCTAGAGCCCCTGGTTCAACATTTAAAATGATTACTGCAACAGCAGCTCTTGAAACTGGCACTGTTTCTCCTAATACCACTATTTATGATAAAGGTACATTTAAGGACGCAGGTAAGCCTTATGCCAGATGTTGGATAGGCTCAGGTAGTGGTTCTCACGGCTCCGTCAATGTTTCTCACGCTCTTGAGGTGTCTTGCAACTATTATTTTTATACTGTAGCCTACAAAATGGGTTCTGACAGTATAACTAAATTAAATAATTATATGAGAGCATTTGGACTTGATAGCCCAACAGGTGTAGAAATATACGAATTATATAATTCAATGACAAACTACCCTACTCATATTTCATCTCCAGAATATAAGGAGTATGTAACTAAACAAAGATATGAAAACCCTTCATCTTCAGATTTGAAGTGGACAGCAGGTGACACTATTAGAACTGCAATAGGACAGTCATACAACAACTATACATCATCATTATTGTCAAAATATGTTGCTACATTAGCAAACGGTGGTACTAGATATAAAAACCATTTTATGGCTAAAATAACTGACCCAGACGGCAAATCAATTGAAGAATATAAGGAAGTTGTTGAAGATAAGGTTGAATTGAAGAAATCAACATTAGATGCTATATATAAAGGTATGTACCTTGTAACAACTGGTTCAAAAGGTACTTTAAGACACTCATTTGCAGATTATCCTATAAATGTAGCTGCCAAATCAGGTACAGCTCAGGAGTCAAGCAAAAGAAGCGAACATACAATATTTGTAGCATTTGCACCCTATGAATCTCCTCAAATTTCAATTTCTGTTCTTATTCCTTATGGTAACAATAGTGCTACAGCCCCTGCTCCAACAGTTGCTAAGGCTGTTATTTCAGAGTATATGCAGCTTAACACAACTGTCGAAAATAGAAGCTACAACACATTAGTTAAGTAGCTTTGCGAAATATGTAATCTTTTACAATTATTTTTTGATTGAAAGTTTAGCATATTTATTTTTATCGTGTTATGATTAGTATATAAAACCATATACTTAGGAGGATAATAATGAGTGAAGTAATTGTTGTAACATCAGGAAAAGGTGGCGTTGGCAAAACAACTGTTTCAGCTAATATTGGCACAGGCTTAGCCATAGCTGGCAAAAAAGTTGTGTTGCTTGATGCAGATATTGGATTAAGAAATCTCGATGTTGTTATGGGACTTGAAAACAGGGTTATTTATGACCTTGTTAATGTTATTGAGGGTACTTGCAGACTTAAACAAGCATTAGTTCGTGACAAAAGATATGAAGGCCTTTATCTCTTGCCTGCAGCCCAGACAAGAGATAAAAGTGCCGTCAATCCTGAACAAATGCAAAAATTGTGTGCTAGTATTTTAGAAGAAGGCTTTGATTATGTTATAATTGACTGCCCTGCTGGTATTGAGCAAGGCTTTAAAAATGCCATTGCTGGAGCTGATAAGGCAATCGTTGTCACAACTCCAGAGATTTCAGCCGTTAGAGATGCTGACAGAATAATTGGTATGCTTGAAGCTAACGGTCTTATGAATTCAAAGCTAATTTTAAACAGAATAAGAGTTGATATGGTAGCTAGAAATGAAATGATGTCACTTGAAGATGTTGAAGAAATTTTGGCTATTGATACATTAGGCATTATTCCTGATGATGAAAGTATCGTTATATCAACTAACAAAGGTGAACCGGCTGTCACAAACACAGACTCATTAGCTGGTGAAGCCTATCAAAATATTGTCAAGAGAATATTAGGCGAAAATGTGCCTTTAATGGAGCTTATGCCTGCAACAAGAACCTCCCTATTTGACAAACTATTTAGTTGGTTACACAAGGATAAGGAGTGATATTATGTACGATAATAATTCTTCTGGTTCTATAGCTAAGGATAGACTAAAGTATATTTTGTTAAAGGATAAGGTTTCTTGCACTAAGGAAACTCTTGATATGTTAAAACAAGATATTGTAGAAATTATATCAAATTACATAGATATAGATAAATACAATACTAAATTAACATTTGAACAAAAATCTGATGTATCTTATGTTAATATTAAAATACCATTAATAAAAGACAGGATGAAATAAATGAACAAAAAAGTTTATAATCTTGATTTTGTACTTATTTTCTGCGTTTTAGCAATATCTGTATTTGGTATTATTACCATAGGAAGTGCAACTAAAATAAATGTCAATGGTATACAAGGCAAGTTTTTAAACCAGATTTTATGGCTTATAACTGGTGTATTTTTAATGGCTTTATTTGCTTTTATTGATTACAAAAAACTTTGTAAACTATATATTCCTATGTATGTTTTAAATTTAATTTTGCTAGTTTTAGTTCTTGCAATAGGTAGCGAGGACAATGGTGTTAAAAGATGGATATTCGGTATTCAGCCTTCTGAATTCGCAAAAATATTTATTATAATTTATTTAGCAAAATTTATTGACAAATTCAAAGAAAAGATTAATAATATAAATATAATATTGCTTGCAGGTGTATCAGTAGCCGTACCCTTGTTACTGATAAAAATTCAGCCTTCTTTATCTGCCAGTCTTGTTTTGTTGGCAATATTTGTAACTGAATTGTTCTTAGGCAACATTGCAGGCAAATATATTAAAATCGTTTTGTTAATCGTTGTGCCAATTATTCTTATTGTCTATTTTGATGCTCTCAGCTCATCACATAGAATATTAAGTACATTTATGACAGATTATCAGATTAAAAGAGTTGTAGACTATGTACACTCTGACTTTTCTAGTCCTACCTTCTACCAAACTAAAAACTCTATTTGGGCTATTGGTTCTGGTCAATTAACTGGTAAAGGACTTTTTAAGGGTACAATAAATCAGTTAAGCTATTTGCCTGAATCCCATAACGACTTTATTTTCTCAGTAATTGGCGAGGAATTTGGTTTTATAGGGTGCTTAGCTGTTTTAATATTTATGTTTATTATTATAAGCAAATGTATTAACATTGCCGTTAATTCAGAAGAATACTTAGGAACTCTTGTTGCTGGTGGTGTTGCCGGTATGCTTGCCTTTCAAACTTTTGTAAATATCGGTGTTGCTACAGGATTGTTACCAAATACTGGTATGCCCTTTCCTTTTTTAAGCTACGGTGGTAGCTCAATGTGGGCAAATATGATTGCCATTGGTTTGGTACTAAATGTAGGTATTAACAGGCAAAAAAATATTTTCTAGGGGTGATTAAATGAACATAGCTTTAGTTGCAAATGATAGTAAAAAAACTTTAATGGAAAATCTATGTATTGCTTACAGACATATTTTTATCAAACACGATTTGTATGCAACAGGTACTACAGGTCAGCTTATTGAAGATACATCTAACTTGCCAGTTCATAAATACTTAGCTGGAGATTTAGGTGGCGAACAACAGTTAGCTTCTCAAATTAGTAATAACGAAATTGACCTTGTAATATTTTTAAGAGATACTACCTACCCTGCTAAGCCTGCTTCTATTGGTTCAGCAGATTTTAGTTCAGCTCTTAGACTATGCGATATGCATAATATTCCATTAGCAACTAACCTTGCCACTGCTGAGGCATTGTTACTTGCACTCGACAGAGGTGACCTCGACTGGCGAAATCTGGTGAGAAATAACGGATAATGCTTTACTTAAATATTTATTATGTTGTTTTAAATGTCATTCTATTTATTTTAATGGGAGCAGATAAATTATTCGCTATTTTTCACAAACATAGGATAAAAGAAGCCACACTTCTATCACTTTCTTTATTAGGAGGCAGCTTGTGTGGCTTTTTTGGTATGCTTATTTTTCACCACAAAATAAGAAAACATTACTTTCTAATTGTTTTCTTAATATCAACTATTACACATATTATACTGTATGTAAATTTACTAGAAAATCAATTTTAATCATAAAAAACCTTGAACCACATTTTTATGATTCAAGGCTTTTCTTTATGCTTTACTCTTTTTTAATATACTAGATATGTAATATCCCAACATAGCAAATAAAATCATTATAGCTGTATAATCAATAATAAACTTAAATATATTTTCATCTGTATCAAAGAAAGCAAATTTATTGATTAATAACATATATGACCATATTTTTCTTGTTAAAAAAGTATATACTCCGTACAAAGCAACAGCTATAATTACAAAAATATACTTTCTATTTTTATTTATTATTTGTCCTAAGTGCATACCTAAGTGAAATGACATAAGTATGTATTCCCAATAGGATAATGACAAGTGAATTAATCTTGAAATACTGTTGCCAAAATTTAAGTTTAAAAATTTAAAAGCATATTCCGACATAATTATTCCACTAACCATTAGTAATATCATTATAATTAATATTGATATATTTATAAATGTACTTAAAATTCTATAGGGTGTATATTTTCCTTTAAATAATACTTTATACCATTTAATATTTAGGTAGTTATGAATTATAAAAAGTATAAACATAGCTATTCCAGCATATTCGTGATATGCCCTGCCTACAAGTTGGTACCCCATAATAGTAATAAGCAAAATAGGCATAGCAATATCAACAAATATTCGTATTTTTTTCTTTCTATTATTCATAGCTTACAATACACCACTATCTTTAAGCCATTGCTCAATATTCTTCTGAGAATTTTCAACCTTTCCACCTCTAATGGCAAGTCCTTCTTTAATGTTGGCATTTGTAACTAGCTTAGACAAATCTTCTTCACTGCTACCCATACCGCTACCCTCATTAGTACATAATGGCAATATTGTTTTTCCATTAAAATCATATTCCTGCAAGAAAGTTGCTACAGCCATAGGGTATGTACCCCACCAATTTGGATAAATTAAAACAATTGTATCATAGTCTGAAATATTATCAATATGTGATGTTAAAGAAGGTCTATCGTCATTCTTCTTTTCATCAGCAGCAATATCAACGGTTTTATTATAATCAACAGGATATTTTTCATCTGTTTTAATTTCAAAAACATCGCCACCAACTAAATTATTTACATAGTCAGCAACTAAGTGATAGTTGCCATCTACTATACTAGCTGATGATATTCCGTCAACATCGTCATTTTCAACATTAGACGCCCAAAAAAAATATACTGTCAAAACTTTACCATTTGATGTATTTTCATTTAAACCACTTTCTTGCTCTGTAGTAATTTCTGTTGTGCTTTCTGTTGCTGTATTACTATTGCCACAGCCACTTAAGGCTAGTATTGTTCCTAAAGCTAATATTGTTAATCCTCTTTTCATTAAATAACACCTCAATCCTTTATACTTTCAATCCAATTTTCAATTTCATCTGTAGTTGTAGAAGAATTAGCTGCAAGCCCTTTCTTAATATTAGATTTTGGCAAGGCTTTCTTTAAATCACTTACACTTGAGCCTAAACCTGAACCTTGATGAGTTGAAAAAGGTACAATAGTTTTGTTTGACAAATCATAATTTTCAATAAAAGTAAACATTGCCATAGGCATTGTACCCCACCAAATAGGATAACCAATATAGATAGTATCATAATCATCTAAATTGTTAATATCAACTTTTATTTCAGGTCTTGCATTTTTCTCCTTTTCTTTGCTTGCTATATCTACAGTTTCGTTGTAATTTTCTGGATATGGAGTCACTGGTTCAACCTTTACAATGTCTGCTCCAGTAATATTCTTTATCTCATTGGCAACTCTTTCAGTTGTGCCGGTTTTAGAAAAATAAACTATTAATGACTTGCCTGTGTTTTCTGTTTTTTCAACAGTTGTTACTTCTGTAGTTGTTTCAGTTGTAGTTTCAACAGTTGTTTCATTGTTTTTATAAGTAACTAGTATGGTTTTGTTATCATTATCCCAAGTCACATCATAACCAAAACTTTCTGCAATAAATCTTGCAGGCAACATAGTTCTGCCATTTAAAATAACAGGTGCTGTATCAAGAGTTTTCTCCTCATTATTTAAGTAAGCTGTTGTGCTATCTATTGTAAGTTTTATTGCAACATTTTCTTTTGTAATTGTTACAGTTTTATCAGTATGATCCCAATCAACATCTGCTCCCATAGCCTCTGACATTCCTCTTACAGGAATAAGTGTTCTGCCATTAATAATAACAGGTGCTGTATCAAGCTGTACTTCATTTTCTCCTACTGTCATAGTATTATTATTAATTTTAAATAAAATATCACTTGCACCAAAAGCAGTAATAAGTGTATTAAAAACTAAAAGTAAAGTTAGTATTATTGATATAAATTTTCTCATATTGTACCTCCTTTATTCATAAATAATATGCTATATTTACATCTACAATTTAAGTATTATATATAAAAATGGAAACAAAGAATAAATTTATTTGTGAATATATATTAAAAAGGGGGAGGAATAGTACATATAACAAAAGATTAATATTATTCAATGTTTCCATTTCTAGTCAAATTATTTACTGTTATCGTCATAAACAGTATTTATAGCATTAAGAGCATTTAGTGTTCTAGGATAACCTATGTAAGGTATAATATCAGTTCACTATCAACCTATTTTTCCATTGTTACATAATTTGCACCATTTCTAAGTTCAGTAGTTTTTATATTATCCTTAGCAAAAGCATTTAAAGGCATTGCTGAAATAATTAATGCTGTTGATAACAAAATGCTTATTGATTTTTTCATTGCTTTACCTCCAAAATTATCTTACAAAATTAGTAAACACAGGTGTTTCCTTTTTAGGCATTTCAACGCCGTTTTTCAGTGCTACTTCCTTACATTTAAGCATAAATGCCATATTTCTTCCTAAAACTCTCATTGTGTAAAGACCTTCTTTATCTTCTGCCACCTCATCAGCCTTAGCTCCGTGCACCATATTCCAATATCTAGAGGACACAACAGGCATTTCTTGTATTGTAAAGTATTTATTTATTTGGTCAAATGTTGCAGTTGTACCAGCTCGTCTTGCAGATATTACACAGGCAGCAGGCTTCATATAAAAAGTTTCATTTCCTCTGCCACACAAGTCTGAATAAAATAATCTATCCATAAATGCTGTCATATTACCACCGGCTGCTCCATAGTGAACCGGTGTGCCAAAAACAAAACCATCACATTGTTGAGCTATTTTTCTAAACTCATTTACACTATCGTCAAATACACAATTTCCAGTTTTTATGCAAGCCTTGCAAGCTATGCAACCACCAATAGGTTTATTGCCTATCCAAAATATTTCAGTATCAATACCCTCCTCATTTAATGTTTTTGCCACTTCCTTTAAAGCAGTGTAGGTGCAACCGTTTTTATGAGGAGAACCATTTACAAGAGCTACCTTCATCATATTACCTCCAAAATTTATGCTATTAATAACATTCTTCTAAAATTTCATATATTTCGTCAGCTGTTAGCTTTTTGCAACAACCTGCTGTTATATTTGTACTATCAGCAACAGCCCTAAAACAGCTCATATCATTTATACCCATTTTTCTAAAACTTGTAGGAAGTCCTATTTCCTTTATAAATTCAGTAAGTTTATTAATACCCATAACTGCAACTTCAACATTAGGCAAATCTTCATTTATGCCCCACACAACTTTGGCAAATCTAGCAAACTTGCCAATATTTTCTGAATAAATGTGGCTATACAAAACAGGGTGAATAACAGCCAAACCTTGACCGTGGTTGCAGTCAGTATAAGCACCTAGCTGATGTTCTATCTGATGTGCCTGAAAATCAGTTACCTTGCCAAGTTTTAACAATCCATTTTCTGCCATTGCTGAATCCCACATAAGCTCACTTCTTGCCTCAATGTCATTAGGATTTTTAACAAGCTGTCTAATATTATGAATAACATTTTTCATAACAGACTCATTAATTTCATCTGAAATAAATGTTTCAGCAGGTGTGCCAAAATATGTTTCCATACAATGACTTAATGTATCAAAAGCACCAGATATAACCTGTTTAAAAGGTACTGACAATGTGTAATAAGGGTCAAGAACAGCAAAATCAGCGTGAGCAGCAAATATACCTGCCTTAATCTTTTTTTCTTCATTTGTTATAACAGCACCGGCGTTCATTTCAGCTCCTGTGCCTGATGCAGTAACTACAGCACCCATTTTAAGCATATTGTTAGGTAATGTTTTCTTTTCAAAAATCATATCCCATATATCTTCATCAGTAACAGCTTGTGCTGCCACTACCTTGCAACAGTCAATTACAGAACCACCACCAACAGCAAGTATAAAATCAACATTGTTATCCTTTGCTATTTTTGCACCCTCTTGTACTTTTTTGTAAGTAGGGTTTGACATTATGCCAGAAAATTCAACTACATTTTTGTTAGCTGATGAAAGTAATTCCATAATTTCATCATATATGCCATTTTTCTTTATTGAACCACCACCGTAAGCAAGCATAACATTTTTGCCAATATTACAAAGCTCAATATCTAAGGCTTTTTTACAAGCACCTTTGCCAAAATAAACTTTTGTTGGATAACTAAAAACAAAATCTCTCATATTATTTGCCTCCTTATTTTAATTTAAGTCCGTCTTTAAAGGCGTTGCCAACACTATCTCCTAATTTATAATATTTTGAGTGAACTGTATCAAATGTAATTGGTGAAAACTTATCTAAACTAATTTCACCGTCTTCTCCTAATATTTTTTCATCAGCACTTACATTAACAATTCTGCCTATATACTTGCTTTCATCAATAACACTAGTCAATTCACATTCTAATGTAAGTGGAAGTTCATTAATAATAGGTGCATTAACAAAATCACTCTTTGTTGTTGTAAATCCTGCCTTATTTATTTTATCAGGTGTGTTATTAGCAGACTCAAGACCAACATAGTCGCAAGCAATAACATTTTCAACATTAGCTATACTTACAGTAAAGGCTTTAGTTTTCAAAATATTGTCAGTTGTTTTATGACTTGATAAATCTATAATAATTTCTTCTCTGCCAACAATTCCGCCCCAGGCTGCATTCATAGCATTAGGCTTACCATTTTCATCATAAGTACCTATAATCATAACTGGCTGTGGGTATAGATAAGGTTTTGCTCCAAAATTTTTTCTCATATTAATTCCTCCTTATTTTAAACATTAACTTAGTTATTTAAGTAAATTATAAAACTTAAACTTAACTTTAAGTCAATAGCTTTCTTAAACATTTCTATTTAATTTTGCTATTGCCTCAACCATTTCTGGTGTTCTTAAATCAAAAAATGTACTTTTATTCATATCAATAGTTGATATAAGTTTCATATCCTCATTAGATAATTCAAAATCAAATACATTAAAGTTTTCGATTATTCTTTCCTTTTTAGTTGATTTTGGAATAGTTACAATACCTCTTTGTATTTGCCACCTTATAATAACTTGAGGAACACTCTTTTGATATTTATGAGCAATAGACTTAAGTATTTCATTATTAAAAATATCATTGTGACCTTCTGCAAAGGGTGCCCAGCCTTCCATTTGCACACCCCTTTTATTCATATATTGCAAGTCTTTCTCCCTTTGGTAAAAAACATTACATTCAATTTGATTTACTGCCGGAGCAATTTCATTAAAGCAAATAAGGTCAGCTAATCTATCTGCAAAACAGTTGCATACACCAATAGCTTTAACAGCACCAATTTTGTAAAGTTCTGTCATAGCTCGCCAAGCTCCATAGTAGTCATTAACACATTGGTGGATTAAATATAAATCTATATAGTCAAGTCCGAGGCGGTCTAATGACCTTCTAAATCCCGTTTTAGCCTCGCTGTAATTTGTATTTGACACCCACAGTTTTGTTGTAACAAATATTTCTTCCCTAGGTACTCCTGAACGGCGTATACCTCTGCCAACAGCCTCCTCATTTCCATAAGATGCTGCCGTATCAATAAGTCTATAGCCAGCCCTAAGAGCATCAACAACGGCTTGTTCACAATCCTTTGGGTCTGTTATTTGATAAACTCCAAAGCCAAGTATAGGCATTTTTACACCATTATTTAATGTTACATACTCCATATTGTTATCCTCTTTTCTTTATACTTGTGCCTCCAAATACTTCTGATATTTCCATATTATTAAGTTCTTTATCAATAAGGCTTACTTCATTATTAGTAAGCTCAATGTCAGCTGATTTAAAGTTTTCAATCAATCTATCAATTTTTTTCGTTCCTGGAATAGGTACAATATATGGCTTTTTGCAAAGCATCCAAGCAAGGGAAATTTGTGCCGGTGTTGCATTTTTGCTACTTGCTAAGTCATTTAAGAGATTAAATAATTCCTTATTTTTATCATAGCTTTCAGCCTTAAACTGTGGCATATTGCTTCTGTAATCACTTATGCTATCAAATTTAGAACTAGCATTATATTTTCCTGTAAGTATACCATTTGCTAAAGGTGAAAAAGCCACAAAGCCAATATTAAGTTCTTCTAAAACCGGCATAAGATTTTCATAATGTCTTGCCATCATAGAATATCTATTTTGTATTGCAGTAACAGGACAAACTGAATTTGCTTTTCTAATTAATTCTCCATTAGCCTCAGAAAGTCCCCAATGAGTTATTTTGCCCTCCTTTATTAAGTCAGCCATAACTCCTGCCACTTCTTCAATAGGAATATTAGGGTCATTTCTATGCTGATAATAAAGGTCAATATGGTCTGTGCCAAGTCTTTTTAAAGAGCATTCAACAGATTTTCTTATTATATCTGGACTTGAATTGGGAACAAGAGGCTTATTAACTTGTGAACTAGTCATATCAAAACTAATGCCAAACTTTGTAGCTATAACAACATTGTTTCTGTATTTTTTTAATGCCTTACCTACAAGTTCTTCATTATGATGAGGGTTGTCTGCTGTTCCATATATTTCAGCTGTATCAAAAAATGTACAGCCTAAATCAATAGCCTTTTCAATAAGTTCTGTAGCCTCTTTTTCTGTGGAAGGTGTTCCATAGGCGTGGCTCATTCCCATACAACCAAGACCTATTGACGAAACTACTAAATCCCTACCCAATAATCTTTGTTTCATACTTCTTTCCTCCAACTATTTAAGTTTGTCATAATCTGCTTTATTTACTGGTTCAAGCCACTTTGTGCCATAGTCACCCATACCCTCAATAGCTGGACCAGATACAGAAATATGTGTAAACTGACTATTATGAGTTGCTCCGTGCCAATGTTTTGTGCCAGCAGGAATAACAACTACATCACCAACACCTATTTCCTGTGGTTCTTGACCTTCTATTTGAGCATAACCTTCTCCCATTGTACCCATTAAAATCTGCACGTGGTCGTGAGTGTGCCAATCATTTATGCAACCTTTTTCAAAAGTAACATTTGCTATAGACACTCCACCTTCATTAGCTATGTTGTTAAGATAAACATCACCTGTAAATGTATTAGTCTTAAAATAATCACCAAGTCCAAAGATAGGCTTTGCGTCGGCTATATTTCCATTATTATTAAGAGTTACATTACTATTATTCTGTGCGTTAATTGTTTTAGTTTCACTATCCCAGTTTACAGCATAATTCATTGCCTCAAGTATGTCCCTTGCTGAAACCATAGCTTTACCGTTATTTACTTCAACATTTGTATCAACTTTTTGACCATCAATATTAATTTCACTACCATAAACCTGACTAGATAACATAGTTGCTGTTATCATTGCTCCAACTATTAATTTTTTCATTTACTATTCCTCCTATTACTTATTTTGTTTTCTATATTTAAAGTATAGCTCAATTAACTTTGTTTGGGAATTTCATAAAAGTTATGCTCTTTAAACCAAAGGTTATAGCAAACAAAAAAGACTTAGGCAAAAACCTAAGTCTTACTACATTATTTCTTCATATTTACAATTTTAATAACGGCTTTCAAAAATGCTTCAACCTGTGGTGATGGCTCTGGCGAATGTAAAAAGCCATAAGGAATAGTATAATTCCATTCAACAGGAATAACCTTCATAAGAGGGTGAACATTTTTCCAATATTCAATGGTAAGTAAAATATTATTATCACTTTCACATTGATTGAATACATCTACATTATAAAAAGGAAAATCAATTAAATTTATTTCAGGATAGTTATTTTTTAAATCCTCTCTCAGCTTATCAACATAACTACTCCAGCCCTTTTTTATTACCATAAGATTTTCGCCTTTTAGGTCATCAATAGTTAGCTTTTCTTTTTCAGCCAATTTGTGATGAATAGGCACAGCACAGCAAAAATCAATTTTTGATATTTCCAAAGCCTCACACTGTCTGTAATCAAGTAATGTATCATCAAATATGCCTGATACAATGTCTATGTTTTTTCCTAAATTAGATAAAATTTCTCTAGCATTTTCAGGAGTATTTTCAAATGAAACAAGTTTAAACTTTAAGTTAGGATATAAATTATGTATATTAGGCCATAACTCTAACAAAAGATGACTAGGCGTCATTATTGATGTTCCTACTCTTATAGTGTTATCTCCCATTGTGATACTTCTAGCCCTATTAATAGAGTCTTCCAAATACTTAATTATATACTTTGCATCACTATAAAATGACTTTCCAGCCTCTGTTAATGAAACACCCTTAAAACTTCTGTTAAAAAGTTTAATATTTATGTCTTCTTCCAATGTATTTATTTGTTTAATAACTGCAGTTGTAGATATAAATAATTTCTCTGCAGCCTTTGAAAAACTTCCTTCATCTGCTATAACAACAAAAGTTTCCAATTGACTATTGAACATTTTATCACCAACCTTTATATAATTATAACAGAAAAAATAAATAAATAAAAATATATTTTTATTAAGATTATATATTTACATAAACCAAAAGTTATATCTCTATAACTAAAACGAACTTCACCATAAAAAGTATTTTGATTATAATTAAGTTACAAAAAACTTAGGAGGTAAAATTATATGAAAAAGAAGTTATTAATATCTTTAGCTGCTATTATGACTATATCAGCTTTAACAGCTTGTGGTAATGTAGGTCAAAACACACTTAGCATTGCTAAAGAAGGTATGTTTTCTTCTGGAGGTACTGTTACTCAACCGGTTGCTGGTAAATATGATGAAACAACTAATTGGCTTGATACTACAAGAGCAGGCAATACAGCACATATTGACCACGCCAATGTATTATATCAAATTCCAGAAAACGACAATGGAAATCCTATAGTATATCTTCACGGTTACGGTCAGTCCAGAATGGGTTGGATGACAACTCCTGACGGTAGAGATGGCTGGGCTGAAATTTTCTTAAGAAATGGTCATAGTGCATTTTTAGTTGACCAGCCAAGACGAGGCGAAGCAGGCTCAACAACAGAAATGACAAAAGACGGTATGTTAGATGCCTGGGCTGAAGATTCTAAAGCATATAAACCTGGTGACCAAGCCTGGTATACTCATTTTAGAATTGGACGAGTAGCTCCTGAAAGATACGAAGGCTCTCAATTTCCAGCAGGTGATGAGGCACAAAATCAATTTTTCCGTCAAATGACACCTAATACTGGTTCTTATGATGAGCAAGTAGACGCAGCAGCTTTAGGCGAAGTTATGAATGATGTAAAAGAAATGACTGGTAATAAGTCTATTTATATTACTCATTCTCAAGGTGGTAGAGTTGGTTGGTCAACACCTGTAGAAAATGTTTCTGCAATTATTGCTATTGAGCCAGGTGGAACACCTGAAATAGGTTCTGAAAATTATAAAAAACTTTTAAATGCTAAAATTCCTATTGCAATTTACTTTGGCGATTATATTGATAATGGTCCAGAAGATATTCAATCTACAGCATTTTGGAAAAATGTAAGGGATACAGCTATTGAGTTTGCTAAACAGTATAATGCTGACGGTGGCGACTGCACTGTTGTTGATTTGCCTAAGGAAGGTATTACTGGTAACAGCCACTTTATGTTCCAAGAAGAAAATAATAAAGAAATTGCCGACCATATTGAAAAATGGCTTGCTGAAAGAGGTTTGAATTAAGGAGGTAATTATATGAAAAAGACTGTATCAATTTTATTGTCAATTACATTTTTGTTTAGTTCTTTTTCAACTGTATTAGCTGATGATGAAACAAAAGAAATTAAATTAACTGTGGGAAGCACAACTGCTGTTGTTGATGGAAAAGAAGAAACATTGGATACTGCTCCAACAATAATTAACAACAGAACAATGTTACCTATAAGATTTATTACTGAAAATTTAGGCTTAGATGTAAACTGGGATGCCGAAACAAAAACAGTTACAATAAAAAATACATCTTCAGATAATAATACTATAGTAAATACTAAATTAGGTAAAATTCAAGGAACATTATCAAATGGAATTTACAAATATCTAGGAATTCCTTATGCTGAAGCTAAAGAAAAATTTGTGAAAGCAACACCTATTAAGCAGTGGGACGGAATATTAAAAGCAACAGAATATGGCAAAATTTCTCCTCAATTTGCTATATTGGGAATTGGCGAAAATGATGCCGGTGATGGCAAAGATAATAACTGTCAAAACCTCAATATTTGGACTCCAAGCATTAACGATAATCAAAAACGCCCAGTAATGGTTTGGTTGCACGGTGGAGGTTTTTCTACAGGTTCAGCAAATGAAACAGGTTATGATGGAGCAGAACTTAGTAAAAATGGTGATGTTGTCGTTGTTGGTGTAAATCACAGACTTAATGTATTTGGTCATCTTGATTTAACTGCTTACGGTGATAAATATAAAAATTCAGATAATATAGGAATGGATGATATTGTTGAAGCACTTAAATGGGTTCAAGAAAATATTGACAAATTTGGTGGTGACCCTAATAATGTAACCATTTTTGGTCAATCAGGTGGTGGTGCTAAGGTACTTGCAATGATGACAAGCCCCGAAGCAAAAGGATTATTCCAAAAAGCTATTGTTCAAAGTGGTGCTACTGAAAATATGGGTGTAAACTTTCTTTCAAAAGATATAAGTCGTGAACTTGGTGCTTTGACATTAAAAAAATTAGGTATATCTGAAAATAATGTTGATGCAATTCAAAGCAAATCTAATGTTGAAATTATGGATGCAGCAGTAGCAGCACAGCAGGAACTTGCTAATAAATATAAAATTCCTGTTTCTATTGGTGATGGCTACTCTCTTGAATGGGAACCAGTTGTTGACGGAGATTTCTTACCAACAAATCCAGTTACTGAAAAAGGATTTGCAGATGCCGGCAAAAATGTTCCACTCCTTATTGGCAGTAATCTAAATGAATGGACTACAATTATGCCAACAACAGCTCATAATAATATGACAGATAAACAAAAAGAGTTGTATTCAAAGGCGTATCCGTCTAAATCCATAGATGAAGCACAAAATGTTGATACACTAATAAGATTGCCTATGCTTAAGATTATGTCACATAAAGCTGACCAAAATGGAGCTCCCGTATATTCTTATGTATTTACAAAACAAGATGAAAAAATGGGTTCATATCACGGTTTGGAAATTCCTTATATTTTCCGTTTAACTGATGACAAGGCTTTGTCAAACACAATAAGCACTGCGTGGGTAAACTTTGCTAGAACAGGAGTACCTTCATCAGATAATCTTCCTAAATGGGAACCTTATACAAGAAAAGACGGTGCAACAATGTTGCTTGATGATACTTCAACACTAGTACATAATCACGATAAAGAACTTATTTCAAGTCTTGCACCTGATTATAATTATTAAAATAATCGAAATACATAATTATCTAATAATAAAACAAATTAAAAGCAAACTAAAAGGACTGAGTCTTGTACAATACAAGATTCAATCCTCATTAGTTGCTTATATGTAAAAGGCTTTATCTATGTTTTTATATTTAATAGCTTAAAAGTATTTTGTTCTTCTGTGTTAAATTCATCAAAATGATTAATTATAATCAGTTTTTTATCTCTAATCATATTTTGAGAATATAAAATCATATAATCTTCGTATTTACAACCTATCACATAATATTTAATAACATTTGTTTTTAAATCCAAAACAGCTAATACCTCTAATGAATTATTGTTAAGACCATAAATATACCCCTTAAAAAACACTTTATCATCTTGTTCAATGTGACTTGTTACACTATTAATAATAGGACAATTATATTTCATATTAAATAAATCTAGTCCTCCATTATCATTAGTGTATTGTTGATACTCACCATTACCAAAAACATTCTTAGTATCAAACCAAGTTTCATACTCTAATTTATATTTTGTAGTAAATTTACTAACAATGATACTTACTAAGGATAGTAATACTATTATTACTAAAATTAATACTATTATTTTAAATATTTTTTTCATAAGCTATATCATTCCTGACTACAACACAACACCATTAAAATATTGATAATTGCTACCAACTGTTTAACCCTTTACCTTTTTATTAATATTAACAATTGCCATCACTATAATAAACACAAATACTGGCAACTCTACTACATATCTATATACTAGGAAACAACTTGTTAATTTTGAACTAATAGCAACTGAACAATTCATATAAGCAATGTAAGTGAATAGCAATATCTTAAATACAAAATATAGTTCTAACAATATTATCATAATTAATGAAAAAATTGTTCTTATATTGTAATTACGATTGGTTAATATTTTAATAACGCAAAATGCACCTACCATTAAAGAAATATAATTTATTATCATTTATTTTTTCTCCCCTCCAATGCAAACTTATAAAAAAATATCATATATAGTAAATATCTTATTGCAATAAAAATAGGACTATAATCTATATCATAATAAATTTTTAAAATAGAACTTAACATATAAACAGCCAAACAAATAAAAAGCAATATGTAACTTTTGCCACCTAATATTAAATTTAATATTAAACATAATAATACTATAAGATAAAACAATTTTTACACCTCCTTGCTAATAACTAAAATAATATGTATCATTAAAAGAATAAATCAGAAGTAACTATATAAAGTCCATAATAATTATATTTTGTTGTTATCTTAGACTTACTTATATCAAAAAAGTGATACTTCTAAAAAAAATTCTTTTTAGCTATTTCAATATTTTTTATAATAACTTCTTCACCTTATTTTAATGCAAAATATAATACTATTCTTTGTATTATAAATGCAACAATTGATGCTATAATAAATAATCCTACACCAGTAATTAAATTTACTGAAAGTGAAGATAAATTATAATTATTACGCAAATAAATAAAAGCTTTATACATACAATAATAATATAATAACGGAACTATAAATACAGAAAAGCAAACATTTGTTACATATATTTTTTTATGCAATTTTTTATTATCTTTTAAATCAATAATTTCGCCACAATAATTACACCTAAAACTATAAGAAATGATAGGAACTATTATTGGTAATTTATTTTTCTTTTTGCATTTATTGCAAGAAATCTGCATTTTGTATTCACTCTCCCCATAATTGTTGTACTTAAAACATTACCAACCTTGTCATAAGTGTAAGTTGTTGAAATTCCCTTTAACTTAGACTCTGTTAAACTGTCAAAGGTATCATAAATATATGTTGTCTGTCCATAGCTTGTACCACTAAAATGTGTTTGTATTGTCTTGATAACTATACCATTATCTTATACTTTATATCCACCTAACAAGACAACAGAACCGTCCCTTTGTCTTAATTTTAATTATCACGCTTGCATCTCTTTTTCGATAAATTTATACAATCTATTTAATATCCTTTTCCTCATATAAAATAGTGAAGATATTATCAATAAAGCAATTAACATAATTAATGCGAATAATGTTGATTCTCTTAACCCCTCAGTAACCCATACATAGACAAACATAATACTAAAGAAAGCAACTATCCCAACAGAAAAATAATCAAGTAAGTTTTTATTTTCAGTATACTTATATAGAAAAACATTATTTTGTTTATAAATGATTCCTTTTATTCCATATGCATCTACTTTAGAATATCCTGGTGTATATAATATTTCTAAATTTATACTATCTTTATTAAGCTTAACATTAAATGTAAAATCTTTATATTTATGCTTATAAGATTCTATTATAACACATATATCTTCAATGTTTTTATATTGATTATAAACTATTGCTATTTTTTCTTTTCCTGCTAACATAAATAATTTACCCCACATAATTTTCAATTAATTTATTAATAGTATCAACTCATATAAATCCAGTTACAAACTTTAAAGCTACCAAAGGAATAAAGTTTCAATTACATTGTTTTTATGAATTTCAAATTTATTTAAATATAATAATTCTAACCATATTAAATCTAATTTGTAATTATAACCTTTGGTGAAAGCGGATTATTTCTAACTTCGACTTTATCAATTATATAAATATACAAAATATTATTTTTATATTTTTTTGCATAAACATCAACATATTTAATTTTTGACCCAATAGATTTTAATGGTTTATATATTTTTATTTTATTTAATTCACAACCAAAAGTAATTAAAATATTATTCTTGTTAAAATCAATATTTGATAAATCCAGATTTGATAAATCACTACCCAAATTATTTTGTTTTAAATCTTTCTGAGATGAAATAAAACACCAATCTGGTACATAATCCTTTAATTCAATTTCAGAATTAAATTTGTTTAAATAATTAAACCGCTCATTTTTATATGTCAAAAAGTCATACATTTGTTTATCAACACAATAAAACTTCAAATAATTTATTGATACTAATTGGTAACATATATAAATAAATACTATTATTATAAATAATCTTTTATATTTTAACACTGCAAACACCTCTTTTAAGCTGTTGGTTCAGTAAACTCATTAAGAAAATTTTTTCGATACTTAGTATATAATTTATGTCTATAGCTTGAATTGATTTTATTTTTCTATATCTTCTCATTCCATAGATTTAAAAATAAGTTTTTAAAAAATTTTTATTATTCAATCTACTTTATTTTTTCAATAAGAACATCATCTACTGTAAGTAACTGTACGCTTTCAAGTATTTTATCTGTATTATCAAAAGTCAATTTTATTTTGGAATTGTTTTCTAAATAATATTCCATAACAAAATTTTCATTATTTATTGGTTTATGAACACTTGCTAATTTATAAGGAATAATTGAAGTAACCTCATCTAAGGTCATTCCTAAATTTATATTATCCTGAAAGAACTTTTTATTTAAATTAAATTTGTTAATTTGTATATTATCACCGTCATTTTTCCAAACATAATTAAAGTAATACAAAAGACCTTCGGCACGATTCTGTGAATCATTAAGCAAGAAATATGCCTGCCTATTTTGAATTAACACAAATTCACTCATTGGAAAATCAGTAAGGTGACTCATACGGGTTTCCTTAACTAGCTTATATTCAGGATTACTATACACCTTAAATTTAAGGTTATTAAAAAAATTAGGTGTATCATTTTCATTTTCTGGTAAATCATCAGGTTTCATTAAAGCATAAGTTACATCAGCATAATTAATATAAACACATTCATCACCAATGGTAACACTTCCTCCAATGGCATTTATTAAGGCATTTATAGAAATATAAGATTTTCCTTCATATTCAATAATTGCGTTATTGACTTCATTACCATCAACATAAACCTTTGTACCACTTGCAAAGCAATTCATTTGATAACAAAATATAACTGTAATAATTAAAATAAAACTATACAAAACTTTTCTCATAATATTCACCCCTACCTACAACTTAATTACATTTATATCTACTATTTTCATATCGCTATCTTCCGTATAGGGGCTAAATGTAATTTCAACATATCCGTTTTCAATCTTATATTTAATTTTACAACCCTTGTCCTCTGTTAGTTCAAAATAATCAGCTTTACCTAATATTCCTACTGTCTTTGCGTATGTCATATCCTTATGTATTATTGATTTTACAAATTCTTCAGTGTAGTAATATTTATATACATATAAGGTTTTATTCTCAAAATCTAATTTATATTCACAACCTGCATTTTTAAGAATATGTTCAAAATCAAGATAGTTTAAATAAGTATTGCCATTCATTGTGTAAACACCTATAGATGTTAAATCCTTTTCAGCAACATATTCATTTGTTTTCTTATTCAATACTTTACAATATCTCACACTAAATGCTCTTGGCATTGTATTAATCTTACAGCCTTCAACAGTATTAATAATTTTATATTCAACACCATTCATAGTAAAATCAATAGTTTTATCTTCACTATTCCATTCTATAGTCCCACCATACTGTTCTATAAAATTTCTTAATGAAACATAAAAATTAGTTTCACTACCAGCCAAGACATTACTATTTGTATACATTTTGTTATTTATGTTTAAATTCCATATATTTTCAGGGTCTTCAAAGGATAAGTATATTTCATTTATACCATCATACAATATAGGTTCATAATCTTCATCGTATTCATCAGCACACCAAACATTACTACAATTAAATATTGCAAATATTATCATTAAAATAGAAAAAATCCTTTTCATAAATTATTACTCCTTACAAGTTGTATATGAATATTTATATGTCATTGTTGTATCTTGATATTGACCAAAAACTTCTTCTGGTGTCATATACTTAGTAACACCACCATTAGGATCATTTAAAATCAAAATACTACCATTTTTTCCGTTAGTTCCCATATCAATATAACCTACAATTCCCATAAAATGGCCTTCATATCCTTCATTTTCAGGTAAATTATTAGTGTACAAAACAGGACAAGACAGGGGACGGTTCTCCGTCTAAATATTATTTATCTAATTCTTTAATTTTAGTATGTAATAATAAAGCATACAAACCAACAGTAAGTTTATATTTAATCACATCTATTTATATTATTTTATTAAACATATTTTTTAATAAAAAATAATACTTTAAACAAAAACAAAGCCATTTAAGCATACAAGACAGAGAACCGTCCCTTGTCTTGTTTGTACTCTGTTAAATGTATCATAAGTATATGTTGTGGTTCTAGCACTTGATGCTGATGTTTTAACACTTTCACTTGTTACATTGCCTGACTTGTCATAAGTATATGATGTCTGTCCGTAGCTTGTACCACTAAAAGGTGTTTGTATTGTCTTGATAGTTGTACCATTGTCTTATACTTTATGTCCACCTAACAAAACAACAGAATTGCCCCTGTCTTTTTTCATATCACAATAGATTAATAACATTTTGTTCTTCTACATCAAATTCATTTAGATGATTGATAATAATCAGCTTATTATCATCAATCATTTGTTGCGAGTAAGGAATCATATACTCTTCAAATTGACAATCTACAACATAATACTTAATTACATTTGTTTTTAAATCCAAAACAACTAATACCTCTAATGAATTATTGTTAAGCCCATAAATATACCCCTTAAAAAAAACTTTATCTTCCTGTTCAATGTAATTTGTTACACTGTTTATAACAGAACAATGGTATGCCATATTATATAAGTCCAAACCTCCACAATTATTTGAATATTCTTGATATTCTCCATTTCCAAAAACATTCTTAGTATCAAACCAAGTTTCATACTCTAATTTATATTTTGTAGTAAATTTACTAACAATGATACTTACTAAGGATAGTAATACTAATATTAATAGAATTAATATTAGTATTTTAAATATTTTTTTCATATATTATAACCTCTTTTTTTTATAAAGCTATTTAACTTATTAATTCTATCTAAATTTATCATAATATTGTATTGTAACACCAACAGGCTTTATAATATCTAAATTTTAAATCAACACCGCTTCATCTTTTTCAATGCATTCTTTACAAATATTTTTAATATCTAAATACTATCATATTTTTAAATTATATCACCTAATACTGAAACATTATCATATTATCATATTTTCTAACAACAAGTATTTTATAAGTATCATCTAATTTTGAAACATTATCATATTCCTTGTTATAAACAATATATGCGTCTAAATCTTCATTATATTTAACTTTTAATTCGTCATCAGTATATGTATAATATGCTGCTTGTAATAAATCTTTATATGCTTTTTCATCACCATAACTATACATTTGTCTATAATTATTATCTATGTATACTTTGTATGAATCTTCTACAGCTTCTGTACAGTTATATTGATTAAAATAAAAATCAGCACATAAATAAAAATTTAAATTTTTTTCGTATATGTATCTATCATATTCTTGACTATACCAACTTTTTCCAAATTTTTCAGCTGGAAATGTATTTAAAAACATTTCCTTTTCTTTATTAAAATCATAACTTTTTACATTGATACTAGAATTTTTATCATCAGCATTAATTAAATATCCCATTCTAGGCAACAATTTTCTTAAATCGCAAAGGCTAACATAATTTGTATTGTCGATAAATTTAGTAAACATAGAACTTGACATTCCACCCATTGTTAATGGAATTTCCTTACCGTCCATTATCATATATAAATCAATAGGAAAACTGTAAATATATATTTCTGGAATATTATCTATCCAACCTATACAATCAGCTAATTTAAGAACATATTTTTCGTTAAAAATTTCAAATGTAGCTAGTTCCCTTGTTTCACGATTTGGTTTCCATTCAATATTACCACCCAAAGCAGTTATTACCTGTCTTAAAGAAACATAATCACCTACATAAGGAGAATATCTGCGTACAAGTATATTGTCACTTACTGTATTACCATTCAAATTTAAGCTATAGTTAAGAATACTTAATTCATTTTCTACTTCTTTGACTGTTGGATAATAAAATTCTACAGGCATTTTAACATCTTTAGCAAAACTTAAAGATACATTACTAAAAGCAAAACATATTAACATAATAAAACACATTATTTTTTTCATTTTATTCAACCCTTTCTAATATGTAATAATTTGTTTAACATTCTTTTATTTCTTATTTTCAAAATGCTTTTTAATTAATATATATAACTCATAAATCAAACAGCCCATTATAAGCAATTGAAACAAATCATATAAATTATCTTTAATTAATACCAATTTATAATACTTAATAGTCAAATCACTATTAGAACTATTTATTGTATAATGGTACAAGTATTTATTTATTATAATATATACTGCAATTAAAAGATTAGTACTTATCAAATAAATTTTATTAGTTGCATTTGCTTTGAATACTAAAAATATATTATATACGGAAAAAATCAAAACCAGCGTATTTATGCTCATAACAGCAACCCTCCTACTTATTTTTTATTTTTAAATATAAAAATATTAAATAACATAACATTGCCACACTTTGTGCATAGTATGAGTATGCATTTGGCCAAAATAACGCATATATTATACTGGCAATTAGACCAGCAGTAACAAATATATACTTTTTATCTCTTTTTAATATGTATAAAATTATTCCAATAACAACGAAGAAAATCATATTAGCCTCCTTTTGTTGCATTTATTACTTTTTCAATCTTTCACCTTTTGTTCATATATTAATAATAACACACCATTAATATAATAGCAACAATTAGACTATTTAATTTTTCACAAAATATTTAACTATTATTTATACTAATTTATCAACTACAAAACCATACAATTTGAAAACAAAACACAAAAAAGACGAAACAACATAGAATAGACCTATGTTATTTCGTCTTGAAATATATTTTTAGTGGCATAACACACTTTTTCTATGCAATTAAATCTTCTTTATCTAAATCAATCAAACCTTCCCATTGCATACATAACACATACAAAAACTATAGCAACTATACAAACATAAGATATAATACAAGATTTAATAAAGTAGACCATTTTTTCCTTAATAGGAGCTTTGCCAATAAAACTAAATATTGCTGATATAACAATAATTGGTATAGTATCTAAAAGAAAAGAAGATTGCAACTTTTTAAATAACTCTGCATAGAAATTACTATTCGCTAACACAAAATATGCCACACAGTTCACAAACACACACAATAAAAACTTTTTTCTCATATTATTACCTACTTTCACTCATTTTAAAATATTCATTTTTATTCATAATATGTGGTTGTTGCTTAGAATCATTTGGTACATAAACTCTAATAAACTTAGTTTCAGTAGTTCTTCCATCTTTTGTTTTTTGCACATTTGTAAATATTTGATCATTGTTTAATCCATATCTAACTGCTACTTCATCTAAAGATGTTATAATTGCACCATCAGCCATTGCTTTCATCCATAACTGATCATAACTTAAAGTTGAATTATTATTTGCATATTCTCTACCCATTAAATTATTATTTAAATCCATTAAAGATGAAAACTCCACACTATAAACTTCACCAGCTCCCATTTTTTCCTTATTCCATGTTACATATTCATGTTTACTAGCAATAACTTCAGCCGAGTAATATCCTATTTCTCTTGTCATTTTTGCATTCCAAGAAAAATGTCTTAAAGCATCAGCTTTATTATCCCATGTTATCAAATCACCATTTTTACTATAATAATTATTGGCCTTAGCATATTCTACAGCTTTATCTCTTGCCCAATTAGATATTTCATACCCCCCTTTATACACTCCATAAGCTCCATTAAGAATCACTACATCAGATATTGCCTCCACAGCATTTTGAGTTCTCTTATTTCCATAATAAGCATAACCACTAGCATCCCAAAACATCACAGGATTTCCACCACAATAAGCATACCAATTACTTCCGTCCTTTATTGGGTCTTCTGTTGTAAATCTACCTATACTAGGATTATAATATCTTGCTCTTAAGTATATACTTTCTGTTTCATTATCCCAGTATTCGCCACAGTATCTAAATGGGTTAGTATCGTTTTTATCCCTATTTA
>URXK01000004.1 GCA_900551755.1 uncultured Eubacterium sp.
AGTCCATTTAATGTATACTGCTCATCTGAATAAATCTTTCCAGACTTATCCTTTGCATAACTATAGCCTTTAGAAAAACTTCCGTTTGATTCTAACACTAGCTGACCTGTAAGAGCATAAGTAAAATACTTAGCACTTGTTACACCATTTTTAACAGCCTTTTCAGAAGTAACTCTATGAAGTCCATCATAAGTGTAGTTTGTTGTTATACCATTTCTATCTACCTTTGATGTCATATCTCCATAATTGTTGTACTTATATGTTTCTGACTTGCCTAACGCATCAGTGTATTTTACTAATCTGTTAAGCTGGTCATAGGCATATTTTACTGTTTGTTCGCCATTTGCCATTGTTGTGCTTAAAACATTGCCAACCTTGTCATAAGTGTAAGTTGTTGAAACTCCGTTTAACTTAGACTCTGTTACCCTGTTAAAGGTATCATAAGTATATGTTGTTGTTCTGGCACTTGATGCTGATGTTTTAACACTTTCACTTGTTACATTGCCTGACTTGTCATAAGTATATGATGTCTGTCCGTAGCTTGTACCACTAAAAGGTGTTTGTATTGTCTTGACCCAATCTGTACCACAGTAAGTATAAGTTGTCTTTTTGCCCATACCGTCTGTTGATGTTGTCATTCTGCCAAGCATATCGTAAGTATATGTCTTTGTTGCTGTATCAACACGAACACCTGTTTCTGTTTCTGACAATACATTGCCCGCATTATCATAAGTGTAAGTTAAGCTGTAATCACCATAACTTGTTGGAGGAACTTTCTTTATTACATTTCCTGCCATATCGTAAGTATAGTTTGTTACACCGCCCTGTCTATTTGTTTCTGATACTGTTCTACCCAATACATCTTGCTGAACTGATGTTGAGTAAGAACAAGCATTTGAATCACCTTCAACAGTTGTAGTAGTAAGTAAACCTGTGGCATTAACTGTGTAAGCATAACTTTCTTGTGCAAGTTTGTTATTGCCAGATTTTGATATTTTGCTTACAACCCTATCTCTGTTGTCATAGGAAAGAGTTGTAACTGCCCCACCTGATGTTTGAGTAACAGGGCGAAGATAAGTATCATAAGTATAGCTTTCAATAACATTGTTACCATTTTCCATATCTACAACAGAAGTAGGACTTCCTGTTTGGTCATATACATATTTAATTCTTTTGCCATTTTCATTAGTTGCAACAACAGTATTACCTGTATAATCATATACAGATGTTTTTACTGTGCTTATTGTTCCACCAGAAGATGACTCTTTTGTTATATTACCAATTTTATCATACTCATAGTTTGTTGTCAATGAGTTTGGATAAACTATTTTCTTAAGTTGTCCTAAAGTATCATATTCATAGCTTGTATCATAGCTAACTCCGTCACTTACAAATTTGCTTGTAATCGGCTTTGCTATGTTACTATTGTATGTATAAGCAGTGCTTACATAAGCCGAATTGTTAATATAGTTCTTTTCTTCTGTAACTCTGCCCGGCATTGAACTGCTATAACTATATACAGACCTTGACTTTAAATCCTTATTTCCATTTGTCTGCAAATATGCCTTTGTTTCTCCTATGGACCTACCATTATTAGTAAGAGTATTTTCAACTACACTTATTTGAGTTGAACTAATTTTGCTTTGGCTCTTTAATGGCAAACCATAGTGACCTTCTGAAAACTTTCCATAGTCATATTCTGTTTTTTCATAAGCTAATACATTTCCATTATTATCTTTTGTTGTTTTTTCATATAAACTGCCCGGCTTATAATTAGTTTCTTCTCTAATTATATAACCTTCTGTTGTTATAGTTCTATTACTTGGATATGGTGAATATGGATTTCTATAAAAATCAGTTACTGTTGAATAATTTACATTATCAGCAAAGCTCTTTGTTTCTATAGTTTTGCCAGATTCATCAAAGAAATAGTGTACATAATTTTTATAATTATTTGATGTTGATGATTGCATATTGTATAACTTAGTATTGCTTTTTTGGTATAAATTATATGACAACGCATTTACAACAAATCTTATTCTATAATCATTAAGACCTTGTACCACTAGTTCATCATCAGACGGTTGCAAAGTAACTGGCATATCGTCATCATCATACACTATGCTTGGTATCTCCATTTTTGCCTCATCAGGACGCACATAAGGAAAAGCACTGTACTCATACTTCTCAACATTTTTGTCAACGCCATTTACAGTTATCCATCTTTTTACTATTCTAGGGTCAAATTTATTATTAACTGACCATAAAAATCTTGCTTTATATTTTTTATCATTTTGATAAACATCACTTCTTATATAATACTTTTTAAACCAATTATATTCATAATGACTTACTAAGCCATTTGGAAGTGTAATTTTTGATAAAAGCATATTTTCTGCTGTATCACCCATATTAGAGGTAGTATGACCTGAACCGTATGTATACTCATACTTTGTTGTTAATGTCTTACTATTATCTACAGCTTCTCTTTTTTCTGCTAATACAGTTCTTTGCAAACCATTATTAGTTGTAATGTTGTTATATATATACTTTATTGTTGTGTTATCTGGACGAACTATGCTCTGTTCATAACCATTAGTTGTCTTAACTGTTGTTATTTTTATAGTTTTTCCTAACGCATCAGTTATAACTACTGTTTCGTTATCATCTGTTTTTGTATCTGATGTTATCTTAATACTATTGCCAAAACGATTGACTGTACTTATCCATTTACCCTTTTTATCAAAATAATCCATTGTTCCATCTAAATGTGTTAATTCAAAATAAGAATTTGAACCACCCTTGGAATTAACATCATTATTAAGATACATATCATCAGTACCACAATGGCTAATTTTACGGTCCTCTGTCTTTGTTCTGTCATCTATTGGATATTTAACTCCACTAGATGTAACTAAATACATTGGTGGCTGAGCATACTCAATTTTGCCATTATTTTTACTTGCTAATATATCGGAACCATCTTTATCCATAAGAAATGGAAATGAAAATGTCCAGTTTTTTCCTACATTAAATCGACTATCAATTTTTTTGCCATAACTATCCTTAGATGTATACATAAGATTTAAGTTAAAATCTAATCCATTTATGCCAGAAATATTCATTACATTATCTGTGTATGATAACATTCCTGTTCCTGCATCTACACTGCCAACACCCTCTTTATAATTAAAAGGTCCTTCTTTATATGCAGAATCATTTGAAAGACTACTGCTTGTGTCCTCGTCACTACTAGAGCTATATGTTTGAATATCTAAAGATGACAATAATTTTAACTCATCATCATCGGCTACTCCTAGATTTGCTTTTTCTGCAATAATCTCATACTTTATTTCCTCCGATGTAAGAGAGTTAGAAGCCATATAATTTGTTAATGCTTCACTATTTACACAGTATTCATTAGATAATTCCAAAACATTATCATCAGATGTTGTTACAGTTTTGCTAGGTTCAAACAAATTTCCTGAAAACACCCCTATTTTAGGTGTTATATTATCAACAACATTTTCAATTACTTCAACATTTTTAGATACAACATTCTTATCTTTTGTTATTATGGATTTTACATCAGTATTTAAGCACTCTGCTACAGCAAATCCATTAATTATTTCTTCCACACTATAGCCATTTGCAAGAAGTTCTACTAATTCTGGTTTAATGTCTTCCTGTGATAAAAAACCTGTTTCATATTCTTTTTTTCTATACTCCATTGCAGATTCAAGTGCTTTTGTCTGACTTCCATATTCTATAACCATATCAACAGCACGGCTGTAGTCAATTTCAATTCTTTGCATTAACAAAGCCATAGGTATTGACTCTACTACTGTAAGCCCATTCTGTTCACACTCTGTCATTGTATCCTCACGCACACCAATATATCTGTTTAAATAAAACTTTGAACTTTCATCTAAATCAGAATATTTTTGATTGCTTTCTGCAATAGATACAGCATAACTTGGTACACCTTCTGTTTCTAACACAAAGTCTAAGGCAGAATCTGACAATACCTTATCTAAAATTTCTATAGATTGCTCCTCTTGCTCATCTATTTCTGTTGCACTTGGAGTGGCTATTCTATCTCCCTTAATAGATTCCGTTGTCGTTTCTACAGCTTTTTCCGTATGTTCACTATCTGTCAATGTTGCATTATTATTAGGCACATAATCAGTTCTGCTAATTGTTGTGTTTGCCATAACACTTTCTGAAAAAATTATTGTTAATAATAATACAGCTATTTTTCTAACTATACTTTTATTCATAAGCCTACCTCCTCTTAATTGTATTGTGGCTCAGCTATTATCTTTATAGTAGTTTTGCCAGTGCTTTTTGCTACAAATTCTATTGGGCATAATATTCCTGACCACTGTTCACTGTTATTATTTAATTTAAAACTAAATACCCCGTTCACATTGCTTACATCTGTCATAGAACTATCACAATATACATATCCAATACTTGTTGTAGGATTTTCGCCAGCCTTTTTTATAGTTATTGCATCACTATTATAAATAACAGAATACTTAAATGCTGATACTTGCCCTATGTTATTACAAGTAATGAAATATCTATAACTTTGCCCTTTTACTACATCTATTGTTTGCTCAATATCATTAGGCCCTGCTACTTTAGTTTTGCCATTGTCAATTTTATAAATGTAACTATACTCACTACTTCTATTCTCTGGACAAAATGTATAAATATTTATTTCATCATAAGTACCATTGTAGTCAAATGTATAATCTTTTATGTCAGTTCCCAACACATAACTTCCTAATACATAGCCTCCAGAATTTATAGCTATAAGTAATGTACCCGGTTTTGAGGTATTGGCTGTAACTGATATAGTTCTCTTTGTTTTATCTCCTCTTGTTCCTGAGCTATCAGATACCTTAAATTTAAGTTTTCCTGCTCCCTGATATACACCACAATGAATACAAGCTCTTTTTGTATATCCATTTATATTGCAACTTTCAATTACAGTGTTATATAAACCAAGGCTATCTATTGTATTATTAGGATAACTTCCTACTGCAAAGTTACTACTGCTTATATTCCACTCTTTAGCCTCTGTTGACTTATATATTCTAGGCATAATAATTATTCTATATATTCTTATACCAGAATCAAGAGATGAAAGCACAAAATCTTCGCCTGTTCCATAATAGCTTACTTTATATGTATCAACAGTGCCACCTACTTCCATATAACTACATTCAACATCTTCAGAGTCAAACAACTTTTTACTTAAATTTGTGCTAGGCAAGCCATAATATTTGTTTCTAACAAGCATTGTTCGTGTAGTTTTTAAATCACTTGACCTTGCTGAAATATATATATCACTATTTTCTGGTACTGGAAACGAAATATATCTGCCAGTTCTTGTACCTGTTCCTGAAAGGTCTAAATACCCCTCTCTTTCATCTCCATAAGTTCCTTTTGTAGCACTCTTAGCACACTTCATAGTTTCGCTTGCATTTGCATAGGCCATCAATCCATTTATATTAGTATTTTGATTTATGCTGCTATATTGACTATAATAATCACTTAAGTCCCAGCTTTTCTTTTCTCCTTCTTTCATAGAAGTGTATTCACTAGCATTATAGTCTTTAGCTGTAACACTATATATTCTTACACCTTTGCCACTAGTGTATAAATATATATATCCTGCTGAGCCTCTATATTCGTATTTGTAGTCATCAGTTTTGAACATAAGCACATTAGCTGATTTTTTTGTTGCATCTGAATATATAGTAATATTTCTAGCTTCTGTATCTGATTTTGATGCACCAAATATATGTATATCCGTATTACCATTGACATAAAATTTTAAATATCCACTACTTGTGTCACTGTTTTCTGGCATATATAAGGATTTATCAAACCAAACATTTCTTTTTTTACTGTTACTTCTATTTACCTCAATGCCTTTAGAAATTGTTAGTCCGTTTATAGTAACATCATCTTTTAAAAACCACATATCTTCTAATGATGAAAATTCACTATCAGTAAAACACCAATTTCTTTCACTTGCCGAGGCATATACACTTACTGATAATACAATCATCATACATAGTGTAGCCATAAAAATTAATATTTTTTTCATATAATTCCTCCTTTGTATTTTTGAATAATTTGTTAAAAATATTACTATATTTTCACTATAGCACTATGTTCGTATTTTGTCAATACCATTTGAATAATTTTATTCAATATTTGTATTTATTAGTTAATTCTTGTCAAATTTCATCGAAATGTGTCGAATTATGGACAAGAATAAATTTTAAAATTAATAACAATTTAAAAGAAATAAAAAAACTTGTTTTGAGTTAGATATAAATGTTACAGTAGTTATAACTATATTTGCTATGAAAATAATAATAGAAAAATTTTTTTAAAGTATTAATTTTGAAAGGAATATTAAATATTTAAGGAATATTATAAAAAATGGAAAACATAAAAATAAAACTTGTTGAAGATTAACGAATATAGTAAAATATTAAATGAAAGGATTGATAAATATATGATGTATACCTTTATGACATTAAATGATAATACAGAAATAACTCATTCAGAAATAAAGCCCGACGGTCGAGTTAAAGTCTATATAGAAACTCCTGATTTAAAAGATGGTTTTCACAATGCTACTTGCTATCTTCCTGATTATACTTGGGAAAATATATATGGTTATTCAGACACTGAAATGAATTATTTTAAACAACTCGTTCGAGATAATGCTCATTTAATAATAGAATTTGCAAAAGAAGGTGGAGTTCTAAATACCTAAATTCTTAGATTGGCTCTTATATGATTTTTATTTGTGCTTAAAAAATTACCCCTTGAAAAGTCACTATTTTGGCTTTTCAAGGGGTTGTTGATTTTATTCCCACTCACAAATTTTAAACATTTTATTGTATATTTAATGTATATATGCCCATTTTATATAGAATAATTATTCATATTTAACTGTATTATTTTAAACTTTAGAAAAACTATTGTCATTTTATTGTCACTTGCAATTATTTGCTTATACTATTTTTTTATTATAAAATCGAATTTACCTTCAGTTTCTTTTAATATTTTTTGTAATTTTTAAAGGAGTAATTTTCTTTCTATCTTTAGATAATTTTTCATTACTCGTAAATTACACTTTATTTATTAAAGCATTCTATTTTAATAACAATAATAACTACACTCTTATATACAATGTTCATACATAAATTTATGCTTCCATAACATTATCAGTCCAAAGCTCACACTGTGTCATAACAGTCTGCACAGCATCCTCCATACCTTCTGGTGGATACTTATGCCTTTTCAGGAGCTTTTTGATAAGCATACGCATTTTTGCTCGTGCAGACTCTCGTTTCTGCCAGTCTATTGTTTTGTTTTTTCGGAGAGTATCAGCAAGCTCTTTTGTAATAGCAATCAGTTCGTCATTTTCATAGAAATCCTTGATTGCCTGTGGCTTTGTCAATGCATCATAAAAAGCAAGCTCATCTGCTGTAAGTCCAAGCTGGTCGCCCTCTTTTTGAGATGCTACAAGTTGTTTTGCTAGATTAAGCATTTCTTCAATTACTTCCTCATTAGTCAACATACCGTTTAGATAAGCATTAAGAGAGCGTTGCATTATTTCACTAAACTTTTCAGATTTAACTATATTTGTTCTACGATAAACTGAAACCTGTTCTGCAATCAGTTTTTTCAAAAGTTCAACAGCAAGATTCTTTTCTTTCATATTGGCAACTTCTTCAAGGAATTTGGGGTCAAATAGAGAGAATTCCTCTTTAATATCTGAGAAAAGATTGATAACACCATCGCTCTTGATACTTTGTTTCAAAAGTTCATTTATTCTTGCATTCATCTCAGGCAGAGAAATCTTCTTACCCACACCAGTATTAGTCAATCTAAGAACAAGAACACGAACAGACTCAAAGAAAGCAGCTTCAAATCTGCTGTCCTCGTCAACCAATGAAGAACAAAGAGATAACGCCTGATGAAGCATAAGAGCTTCTTTTACGAAAGCGTCTTTATCGTCGACTTTTTCTCTAGCGATAATAAAGTTTACAGCACCGCTAATTGTTTTTGCTCTTTCAAGGTCTGTTCCTTTCAGGAATTTGGAATAATCATATCCATAGAACTTATCACGGCAAATAGACAATTTTTCCAAGAACTTTGGATATGCAACCTTAGCAACATCTGTATCACCATAGTTCTTTTTATCACGAGAGGTATAATCATTCATCGCCTGCTTTAAAGCAGTAGCAATTCCAACATAGTCAACAACGAGACCACCTTCTTTATCTCGGAAAACACGATTAACACGAGCAATAGCCTGCATAAGGTTGTGTCCAGACATAGGCTTATAAACATACATAGTAGCAAGAGATGGTACATCAAAGCCAGTCAACCACATATCAACGACAATCGCAATCTTCATTGGGCTGTTATTATCTTTAAACTTCTTTGCAAGTTCATCTTTATGGTGCTTGTTACCAATAATTTGTCGCCACTCTTCAGGGTCATTATTGCCAGAAGTCATAACAACACCGATTTTTTCAGTCCAAGCTGGACGAAGCTCCAAAATTCGTTTGTAAATTTTCATAGCAATAGGACGAGAGTAAGCAACAATCATTGCCTTACCAGTCAGTAAATTTTCTCGGTTATTTTCATAATGGTCAAGAATATCACAAACAAGAGAATTGATGGTATTATCATTACCAAGAACCGCTTCCATCTGTCCAAGCTCTCGTTTGCTCTTTTCAATAACCTCTTCATCAGCATTTTGAGCCATAATGTCATACTCTGCGTCAATTATCTTCAATGTTGCATCATCAAGATTGAGTTTGATTACACGGCTTTCATAGTAAACAGGGCGAGTTGCACCATCCTCAACAGCCTGTGTCATATCATAGATGTCAATATAATCACCAAACACCTCACGAGTACTACGGTCTTTTGAAGAAATAGGTGTACCAGTAAATCCAATATATGTAGCGTTTGGAAGTGTGTTACGAATAATTCTTGCTGTACCAATAACACGCTTTGCAACTTTTTCACCATTTTCATTTTTAGTAATCTTAATCTTTTCAGCAAGTCCATATTGACCTCTGTGTGCCTCATCAGCCATCACTATAATATTGTGGCGTTCAGACAAGGGCTCGTGTGACTCCTCAAATTTCTGCATTGTAGCAAAGATAATACCGTTTGCCTGTCTGCCAGCAAGCAAAGTTTTCAAGTTTTCTCTGCTCTCTGCGTGCATAGGCTCTTGTCTTAAAAATTCCTTGCACTTTGAAAACTGACCGTAAAGCTGGTCATCAAGGTTATTTCTGTCAGTAAGTACAACAATAGTAGGAGATTCTAATGCTTCTTGCAATAAATGAGCATAGAACACCATAGAAAGGGACTTACCACTTCCTTGTGTATGCCAAAATACACCACCTTTACCGTCTGTAACTGTAGCGTGTTTTGTTGACTCAATAGCTTTCCTTACAGCAAAATACTGATGGTATCCAGCAAGAATTTTGAAGGAGTTAATACCCTCATTGGAAAAGCAAATGAAATTCTTTATAATATCAAGCAATCTTTCTTTTTGAAACATACCTTCAAAGAAAGTGTCAAACTGAGCATACTGTGTATTTTCATAGTCACCGTCCTTTGTTTTCCATTCCATAAAACGGTCTTCACCAGATGTAATTGTACCCGCCTTAGAGGTCAACTGGTCACTCATAACACAAATAGCATTATAAATGAACATAGACGGAATTTCCTGCATATAGTTCCGAAGCTGTCTATAAGCTTCGGAAGCATCCGTTTCTTCACGGGAAGGAGATTTTAACTCAACTAAAACAACAGGTAAACCATTCAAAAAGAGAATTACATCAGGGCGTTTGTTGCTATTTTCAATAAAAGTCCACTGATTAGCAATAATAAAGGAGTTATTATCGGTATTTTTGTAGTCAATAAGATAAACGATAGATGAGCGTTCCTCACCATCTACAAAATATCTTACAGGAATACCGTTTTGCAAATAGTCCATAAAGACAGAATTCTTTTGCACAAGTTCACCGTTTTCAAAGTTTTTAAGTTTGAATAAGGCATCTTGAATGGCATCATCAGGCAAATTTCTATTCAAACGATATAGTGAGTCAAGCAAAACATCTTCATATAACGGACTGTAAAAATCCCTTTCAATATCAGGACCGTATGCGTACTCGTATCCTAAATCACTTCTAAATAGCTCAATTACTGAGTTTTCGTAATCAGCTTCGGTATATAAACTTGGCATAAATATCCCTCCTTTATAGATTTATTACAATGTAATTTTTAATTCGTAGTTTCTCAATAGGTAACATATTCTAAACAATAATTTAGTGGCTTAAAGGTTGATATTGGAAACATCAAGCTCACCGGATATAAGTTTGGGTAGTAATGTATCTCTTAGTGTTGTCAAATTATCTGTTTCAATTTGATTAACCTTAATTTAGCGGCTTAAAGGTCGATGTCTGAGACATCAAGCTCGCCGGACATCAGGCGAGGAAGCAGAGAATCTCTCAATAGTGAAAGCGTTTGGTTTGAAAGATAATTTTGCTCAATAGCTTTCCTTATAGGTGACAATAAGTCCTCTAACGCATTCATTGTTGGCGGAGCGAACATAGGAAACAGTAACAAGGGAATATTTTTAACATTTAAAGCTCCCATTATTGTTCCTTCATCAGTGTTCTTCATTATCTCCCTGCGAATGTGAGGTGATAGCAAGGCTGTGATAAGATATGAGTAAAAGGGTTTATCCTTCCTTAATCTTATACAAGTCATATTTCTGCCCATAGCTGCGTGTGTACCATTAGGAGCTTGTGATACGGCTCCTATCCTACCAACATTGGTTATTACACAATCACCTTCGACTATTTCACACTTGCGAGTCCAGTTTTCATAATCGGACTTGGAGATATAATACTTTGATGAAAGGTCAAGAAAACCGCTATCTGTAATATTGTTTAGCTGTAATAGCTGATATGCCGTATCGTTAACAGCCTCCGGTTTTTTGGAATGAAGGCAATCAATGATTTCTGCCATATCGCCGAGGGGAGACAGTACATAAGGGTATTTGCACATAAATTCCGCAAAGATGGCTTGTGATTGCTCAGCTAAATTATTGTTTATGGTATTGTTGAGTTCTATTTTTTTGTCAATCGGATTAAGGCAAGAAAGTATTATTTCTTGTTCTTCCAATGATGGAATATCAAATTCAAGTCTATTAAGAGTTTCAGTCCTCAAGCTTGGAATTGTTGTCCCCTCATTATATTTATTTAAGTCAATAAGCGACATAACATAATAAAGATATTTAGGAAGTACAATATCCGTATTTACGATAGTGTAGAAAAGCGTGTCAACTGTCCAAAATGGATGCTCTACATATTTAACTTTTCCTATTGTGCCTTTTCTTCCAATCAATACAGAAGGTTTATCATAAAGGGCGGTTGTCGCATATCCCATTAGTCCACCAGTACCGTAAATAGGAATGTCTCCAATTTCTGAAAGAACTTTTTTTTGATTCTTTCCATATTTTATAGTTGCCAATTCAGAAAGAGCGTATCTATTACACTTCATACCCTATCGCCCCCAATTTCTTACGAATTTCATCTTCTAGTTTATGAGACTTTGCAAACATCTCCGACAATTCAGATGTAAGTCGAGCCATCTTTTCTTCAAAAGGTTCTCCGTCGTCCTCAACTTCTTCAATTCCAACATATCTACCCGGTGTAAGAATAAAGTCCTGCTTTTCAATTTCCTGAATGTCTGCAACAGCACAAAATCCCTTAACATCTTCAAGTGTACCGTCTTGAAAAGCCGTAAATGTATCCGCCAGTTTTTGAATATCCTCATCGGTAAAATCTCTGTGTTTACGGTCAACCATATAACCCATCTTTCGAGCATCGATAAACAAAGTTTTACCTTTTTGTTTCTTATTCTTTGAAATAAACCAAAGAGTAACAGGAATGGTAACGCTGTAAAATAGCTGTGTAGGCAGAGCGACAATGCCCTCTACAAGGTCAGCCTGAATAATATTCTTTCTAATTTCTCCCTCACCACTTGACTGAGATGACAATGCACCGTTAGCAAGTACAAGACCTATTTTCCCATTAGGAGCAAGATGGTGTATCATATGTTGAATCCACGCATAGTTGGCATTGCCAGAGGGTGGTGTTCCATATTTCCAACGAACATCGTCTTTTAGTTTATCTTGCCCCCAGTTAGAGAGATTGAAAGGCGGATTTGCCATAATAAAATCTGCTTTCAATGTTTTATGTAAGTCATTAAAAAATGTATCTGCCTGATACGGACCAAAATCTGCATCAATACCACGAATAGCCATATTCATTTTAGCCATTTTCCAAGTATCGGCATTTGATTCCTGACCGTAAACTGCAATCTCTCCACGCTTACCACTGTGTGCCTGAATAAACTTTGCACTCTGAACGAACATACCACCAGAACCACAACAAGGGTCATATACACGGCAGTTTTTAAATGGTTTTAAGATAGCAACGATTGTTTTTACAATACTTGCTGGAGTATAGAACTCACCGCCCTTAACACCTTCGTAGGCAGCGAACTGCTGAATACAATACTCATAAGTTCTGCCAAGAAGGTCTTTGCTTTCTTCGGTATCACCCATATCCATATTGGTAAACAAGTCAACAACTTCTCCCAAAACACGCTTGTCCAAATCAGGACTGGCATAGTTTTTAGGTAATACATTTTTAAGGGTTGTATTTTCTTTTTCAATAGCTCTCATTGCGTCATCAATAATGGTTCCAATTTCAGGAGTATGAGCCGCAGAAGCAATCTTACTCCAACGAGCATCCTCTGGTACAAAGAAAATGTTATCTTCTGCGTATGCATCCTTGTCGTCTTCAAAACCGTCACCCTCATCAATAAGCTGTTGATAGCGTTTTTCAAAAGCACTTGATATGTAACGCAGGAAAATAAGACCTACGATAACCTTTCTGTATTCTGCTGCAGGGATGTGTCCCCAAAGGACACAGGCTGCGTCCCAAATCTGTTTTTCAAAGCCAATGTTAGCATTATTTCCAGTAGCCATAAAATAAATCCTTTCTCTAATTGTTACAAAAAAATATTTTATTACAGTTATTTATTATAACAATAGTAGTGTCCTATAAAACAAATTTTACTTATTCTATAGTAAAACTTCCATAATATAATCAATAGTACAGTTCGTATTTCTATCCAATAAGATATGTCACAACTTTGACCTTAGTTCTTTATAATATAAATAGAAGTAAATATAATAACTTATTTATAGTGTATCATAGAAGTAAAAAATTCTCAACATTATCTTTAATATTTTACAATTTTTATATATTAAAATTCAAAATAAACTATTAAGGTGTATAATATTTGGTGGAATTTTTGTAATCTCACAAATTGAAAAAGAACAAAAAAATAACCGTCCTATCTGTTGCATAGAACGGTTATTTTAACTAAATAAATATTTAAAAATTTTAAAATAGTATCAAAATAGTATCACTCTTACTTAAAAGCACACTATTTATGCGATTTACACAGCATTTTTATATTATTCCCACTCAATAGTTGAAGGTGGCTTAGAAGTAATGTCATACACAATTCTATTGATAGACTTAACTTCATTAACAATTCTACTACTAATCTTAGCAAGAACATCATAAGGAATTCTAGCAAAATCAGCAGTCATAAAGTCAGATGTTGTTACACCTCTTAAAGCAAGTGTATAATCATAAGTTCTAAAATCACCCATAACACCAACACTTCTCATTGAAGTAAGTACAGCAAAATACTGATTAATATCTCTATCCATACCAGCTAAAGCAATTTCCTCTCTGAAAATAGCATCAGCATCCTGTAAAATAGCAACCTTTTCTTCAGTAATTTCGCCAATAATTCTAATAGCTAAACCAGGACCAGGGAATGGCTGTCTCCAAACAAGGTAGTCAGCAAGACCAAGTTCAAGACCAAGCTGTCTAACTTCGTCCTTAAATAAAAGTCTTAAAGGTTCAACAATATCCTTAAAATCAACATAATCAGGTAAACCACCTACATTATGGTGACTCTTAATAACAGCTGCATCACCAGCACCAGACTCAATAACATCAGGATAAATTGTACCCTGAGCAAGGAAGTCAACTGTGCCAATCTTTTTAGCCTCATCTTCAAATACTCTGATAAATTCTTCGCCAATAATCTTTCTCTTAGTTTCTGGGTCAGAAACACCAGCAAGCTTGCCTAAAAATCTTTCGCCGGCATTAACTCTAATAAAGTTAACATCCCAATCAGCGAAAGCAGCTTCTACTTCATCGCCCTCATTCTTTCTCATAAGACCGTGGTCAACAAAGATACAAGTAAGCTGATTACCAACAGCCTTAGATAATAAAGCTGCAAGAACAGAACTATCTACACCACCAGAAAGAGCAAGAAGAACCTTACCATCGCCAACCTTTTCTCTAACTTGCTGAATAGCAGTCTGAGCATAGTTACTCATACTCCAGTCACCACTACACTGACAAACTTCATAAAGGAAGTTTCTAAGCATAGCTGTACCATTTTCAGTGTGCATAACCTCTGGGTGGTGCTGCATACCGTAGAGCTTTCTTTCACTATTTTCCATTGCTGCAACAGGACAATTGTCAGTATGAGCAACAATCTTAAAGCCCTCTCCAACCTCACTAATATAGTCAGTGTGGCTCATCCAAGTAATAGCCTTTTCAGGTAAATTCTTGAATAATGGGCTTGTTGTATCAAAATAAGTTTCAGTCTTACCATACTCACTTGTTTCAGCAGACTTAACTGTACCACCAGTTAAATGAGCAATAAGCTGACAACCATAACAAAGACCAAGAACAGGGATACCAAGTTCAAAAATTTCCTTGTCGATAGTTGGTGAATCTTCAAGATAAACACTATTAGGTCCACCTGTAAATATAATACCCTTTGGATTTAAAGCCTTAATTTCTTCAATTGAAGTTTTGTAAGACTTTACCTCACAATAAACATTACATTCACGGACTCTTCTTGCAATCAACTGGTTGTACTGACCACCAAAGTCTAATACAATAACTAATTCGTGCATTAATTAATCCTCCATTAATTTATTTCTTTAGAAACATCCTTCTAGGTGTAAGGTCTTTACGCATAGCCATTAAGATGTCCTCTCTAGGCTCTACAATAAATCTTTTTCTCTTACCCTTGTAAGTTGTTACGAAAACATAAGTATTTCCGAGCGTTTCGCCACTACTAAAATCTGCCACTGGCAAATTTTCATAAATAGCCAAATGCTCTTTATCATCTATATGTGCCATTATTTCAAATTCAGAAACATTGCCTTCAAAGACTTTTTTTCGCTTAGAACGGTTCATAATAACATCAATGTCAAAAAAACCATTAGTATAAGCATACTCAAATTCTCTGTTAATTTCCTTTATTTTCTTAACAGCAATATAAATATCAATTCCAACAATAATAACAGTAAGCAATGTAAAGGCATAACCCATTTTGTCATTACCTTCAGCAAAAGCAGCACTTGCACTATCCATACATATCTGCCATATAAATAAAGCAGCAGCTATTGCAATGCCTACAATATAAATTCTTCTACTTCTGTCCCTTTGGTCAAAAATCTTTTTGACTAGCTGTTCTTTATAAACATCACTTCTCATATCTTACTCCTCATCATCTGATTTTGTAAAGAAGTTTATTTTATCAACTATGCCAGGAACCATATCAATAAGTTTATTTACGCTGTTATTATCCTTAACATTAATGAGCTGAACAGACTTGCCAGCAACTACCATAATGGCACTAGGTGTCATTTTAGCACCTAAACCACCACCACCAGATGACTTGCCCTTCTTTTCAACTCTGGAATCAGATGTAGCAGCTCCCATACCAAATGATACATCAATTAATGGTATAATTGTAATTCCATTCATATTAATAGGCTCGCCAACTACTGTTTTGCTTGAAACAAAGTTATCCAATTTGCTAAACATTGTTTCCCAATTTTCATTAAAACTACCCATCTAATTCACCCTTCCAATAATCCTTTACTAAAGGCCATACAGGCTTAGTCAATACATACACTATAATAGGAAATAAAATTTGCCAAAGGTTTGTCCTACCTTTAATATTAAAATCGCCTGTTAGCTGACTTTCATCAAAGTTGCCACAAACATTAACACTAAAAGGTAAAAACTCCCTAACAACAGCTATTACACCAATAACTTGACCAGTAGTTGAAGGGTCATCAAAACCTATTGCTCCATTAATCTCAAATATTTTAAAACCAAGATTTTTAATAAGTTTCAACAACAATTTCAAACTAGCAGAAATCAAATCATTAATAGAATATTTATCATTAAAGTTCTGAACATATTTTATTTTATCAATAATGTACAACACAAAGTTTTTAACACTATTATAAATGCTTTTTAACTTTTCGCCTATATATTCTATTTTACTATTTTTTTCAATATTTGCAATAGTTTTATTGCTAAAATCATCATTATTGCATATATTTTTTTCTTCAATATCTAAATTTAAGCTTTCTTCTTCTGAATTGTACTCTGTTTTCCATAAGCCAAAGGGTAATGTTACGCAATATTTAGTTACATCACCTTTTATTTCGTAATACCCTTTAATAAACCCTAAAAGCCACTTAAATTCAAATCTTACATTTATTTCTTCCTCTGTTGAGCCATTTCCATTATATCTCAAAAAGCTAAACAAAAGAATTGCTATAAGTAAAAGTGCTATGCCCAGTATTACACCAATAATAATTAATATAATTTTCAATATTAGCCATAATATACCAAGCATAGTAATCACCTACCTGCATTTATTATTATAATAATCTCTAAAGCCATCAAGATTGTTGTTCTTCTTAAGCCAGTCCTCAATTAGTTTAGCAGAAAGCCCCTTTGCATTATCACTGCCCTTTATTACTGCAATAATGCCATAATCCTTATACCGGTTTATGGTTTTAAGCATATTTCTGACACTAATAATTTCCATTAAGCCATTGCCAATTTTACTAACACAAATAGCATAAAAACCTATTTTACCAAATTTACTATTAAAGAGCAAGTCAAGGCTTTTAATATTTTTATCTAAAATTATATTTTCATAATATCTCAAAAATATCAATCCACCTTAATATATTCAAAGTCAGCATAACCGCCATTATTCTCGCCATTATTATTAACAGCAAAAACACCAATTTTGCCACCGACCCAGCTTTTTCTTGATACTTTATATTTAAGAGTATCGCCTATTCTTTCATAATTGATACCATCTGTACTAACAAAACAATCAATATTGCAAAGATAAGACACTTTTAGCTTTAAGTAAACAGTTTCAGAACTTAGTTCCTTTTCTGATTTTACAATTTCATTAGTTTCTTTATCTTTTTCAAGGTCAAAACTCACCTGTTTAATTAAGCCATTTTCTATCCTAAGTCCATAATAGCTTCCACCTGTAATAACAATACCACAGCTATCATTTTCCAAAAGGTGCATATTAATTTTTGTTGTTACTTCAAAATTAGGTCTATTCATAAGCTCACAAAGCACATTAGCAGCTTGTGATATATTATTACCGTCATAAGGCAAGGCATAAAGCCTAATACCATTGCCGGTCATTTTGTAAAAGTTATCCTGTGGATATGCCTGCCATTGCCATTGCAAATTAAGTTTATTGCCCTTAAAATCATCACTATCAATAGGAGCAATAACTTGGCTTTGACAATTTGCTGGCTTAGTATATTCTAAAACAGGCTCACCAATGTGGTCATTATTAGTATCAACACCCATTTCAATCCAATCATCATCAGTCCACTTAGCTGGCTGTAAATGAGTAATTCTTCCGTAGCCCTCTAAATCTTGAAAATGAATAAACCAGCTTTCACCATTATCCATATCAATTAAACCGCCTTGATGAGGTCCATTTATAGGACTATCACCCTGCCACATAACAACCTTGTGTTCATAAGGACCATATATATTTTTACTTCTTGCTACCATTTGCCAACCTGTTTGAACACCACCAGCAGGTGCAAAAATATAATAATAGCCATTTCTTTTATACATTTTAGGACCTTCAAGAGTTGGGTGATTAATTCTTCCATCAAAAACAAGAACACCATCATCTAACAGTTTAGTACCATCAGCAGACATTTTATGAAGAAATAGTTTACTTTTGTAGCCTATTCTACTTTTAGCAACACCTCTTATTAAATAAGCATTGCCATCATCATCCCAGAAAGGACAAGTATCAATCCACCCTTTACTCTTAGCTACGCAAACAGTATCATTCCACTTGCCAAAAGGATTTTCTGTATTTGCCATAAATATGCCTTCATCTGGGTCGCCAAAATAAACCCAAAACTTATTGTCGTGGTATCTTATGCTAGGTGCCCAAACACCCATACCGTGACAAGGCTTTGAATACTTATCTAAAGGCATTTTTTCTACAGCATAGCTAATAAGTTTCCAGTTGACTAAATCAGTTGAATGAAGAACCGGAACACCTGGAAAGTAAGTAAAAGAACTTGCTACCATAAAAAAGTCATTGCCAACTCTTATAACATCTGGGTCAGAATAATCTGAAAACAAAATAGGATTTTTGTACTTGCCGTTTCCTAAATCAGCAATCCACTTACCTTTTACATTTTCATACATAGGCTTAATCTCCTAAATTTCTTCAACCTTATCTCTAGTCATTAAGTCATAAACAGCCTGTTTAACATCTTTGCCTTCATAAAGAACAGTGTTAATTTCGTGAGTAATAGGCATATTAATATTAAGTTTCTTTGAAAGCTCATAAGCTGCCTTAGCATTGCTTACACCTTCAACAACCATATGAACTTCATCAAGAGCTTCCTTTAAAGTCTTACCTTGACCTAAAAGAATACCAGCCCTTCTATTTCTTGAGTGCATACTTGTACAAGTAACAATTAAGTCACCTACACCAGCAAGACCAGCAAAAGTTTCTCTCTTTGCACCCATAGCCACACCAAGTCTTGATATTTCGTGCAAGCCTCTAGTCATTAATGCAGCCTTAGTATTGTCACCAAAGCCACAGCCATCAGATATACCAGCAGCCAAAGCAATTAAGTTCTTTAAAGCACCACCAAGTTCAACACCAACAATATCACTATTAGTATACACTCTAAACATAGGTGTCATAAAAGTATTTTGCACTTCTTCTGCAACACTTACATCTTCTGAAGCAGCAACAATAGCAGTTGCCATATTTCTACCAACTTCCTCGGCGTGAGATGGACCAGATAAAACAGCTACTCTACACTGAGGAATTTCTTCTTTAATAACCTGAGAAAGTCTTAACAATGAACCTTCTTCAAGACCCTTAGCAACATTAACAACAATCTGATTTTCCTTAACAAAAGGAGCAAATCTCTTTGCCATATTTCTTACAAACTTAGAAGGAGTTGAAAATACTATCATATCTGCCCAAGTAACATCTTCGTCCTTAGAAGTAATTACAATATCTGAATCAAGCTTAATACCTGGCAAAAATTCCTTGTTTTCTCTTTCAGAAAGAATAGCAGCAGCTTCCTCCTCCTTAAAAGACCATAATATAACATTATTGCCAGCTCTCTTAAGCTGTATAGCTAAAGCTGTTCCCCAGCTACCAGAACCAATAACTGCAACTGTTTTCATATAAACACCTCTTTAATTTTTCTTAGAACCAAACTTGTTTTCAGTTCCGTTTAATAATCTTTGAATATTTGATTTGTGCTTAATATATGCAAGTACGCAAAGTACAAACATTAACAATATTTCTTCAATACCAAAACCATAGATATTTTTTGTAACAATCATAAGTATTGGATACAACAAAGCCATTGTAAGTGATGCAAGAGAAATATATTTCTTTATTAAAACAATTATAAAACCTACTATGTATGTTGCAACAGCAATCTGCCAATTAACGCAGAGCATAAGTCCAAGAGTACAAGCAATACCCTTACCACCTCTAAAGCCAAGATAACAAGGAAAGTTGTGACCAAGAACAGCACCTATACCAGCATAAATACCAGGTAAAAGACTTGTACCACTTATAAAACTACCGTCGCCATTAAATATAAGTGAACATACAATATAAGCTAAAATTATCTTTAAAATATCAATTATAAATACAGCAGCACCTACTTTTTTGCCTAAAATTCTTGTTGTATTTGTAAAACCAGCATTGCCACTGCCCTTTGTTCTAATATCAATATGACCTATCAATCTGCATAAAATATACGCAGACTGAAAACAGCCAAAACCATAGCCTATTAAAAGGCAAATTATTCTGAACATAAATATTCCTTCTTCCTATTTCTTAATTTAACTTGCAGAACTATTCCTTTCTATTTCTAGCAATAAAGTGAATAGGAGTACCAGTAAATCCAAAGGCATCTCTTAACTGATTTTCAATATATCTCTTGTAAGAGAAGTGTAAAAGTTCAGTATCATTAACAAAAAGAACAAATGTAGGTGGCTTAACAGACACCTGAGTCATATAATAAATTCTGAGAGGTCTACCCTTTTCAGCTGGTGGCTGGTTCATAGCCATTGCTTCAATAAGTACATCATTAAGCATACCTGTTGAAATTCTTAATGAATTATTTTCATTTACTGTATTTATAAGGTCAAATAACTTTGTAACTCTCTGACCAGTAGCTGCAGAAATATAAATAATAGGAGCATAAGACAAATACTTAAATTCAGACTCAATGTCCTTAGTAAACTTATTCATTGTCTTGTTGTCTTTTTCAATCTTATCCCACTTATTTACTGCAATAATAACAGCCTTACCAGCCTCGTGAGCAATACCTGCAACCTTAGTATCCTGGTCAGTAATACCTTCCTCGGCATTAATCATCATTATACACACATCAGCTCTTTCAACTGCTGCCACAGCTCTAATGATTGAATACTTTTCAATATTTTCCTTAATTTTAGACTTTCTTCTCATACCAGCAGTATCAATAAATACATACTTTTGACCGTTATATTCATAGTCAGAGTCAATAGCATCTCTTGTTGTACCTGCAACATCACTAACTATCACTCTTTCCTCGCCTAAAATTCTATTGATTAAAGATGATTTACCAACATTAGGCTTACCAATAATAGCAACCTTAATAACATCATCTTCTTCACTATCGTCCTTATCGGCTGGAAAATGCTTAACAACTTCATCAAGCATATCACCAATACCAAGCATCTGACCAGCACTAACGCCAAAAGGTTCGCCTAAGCCAAGCTGATAAAATTCATAAATATCCATTCCATACTTAGCAAGGTCGTCCATTTTATTTACAGCAAGTACAATAGGCTTTTTAGACTTTCTTAAAATATTGGCAACCTGCATATCAGCATCTACCATACCAGTCTTAACATCAGCCACAAAAATAATAACATCAGCTGACTCAATAGCAATTTCAGCCTGTGCATACATATTTTTAAGCATCATATCATCACTTTCAGGCTCAAGACCACCTGTGTCAATAAGTGTGAAATGATGATTAAGCCATTCTGCATCAGCATAAATTCTGTCACGAGTTACACCAGGAGTATCTTCTACAATAGATATTCTCTGACCTGCAATTCTGTTAAAAAGCGTAGACTTACCAACATTAGGTCTGCCTACAATAGCAACTATAGGTTTAGCCATTTTAATTTTCCTCCGCTTTTAATATTTCTTTAAATAGTGCAGCTTCTTCACTTTTTGCTGACACTACCTTTACATTTAATTCCTTTTCTACATCTGACATAGTAACATCATCTAAGAAACAATTTTCGCCTTCTCTAATAGCACTTTCTGGCACAAATAGAGTTGTTCCAAGTTCTTTATCCTTAAGCTGATTGATTATGTCAGTACCTGTAAGCAAACCACTTACAGTAATAGTTCTGCCAAAATAATCATTATCTATGGCATAAACATTTATTTTAGTATTAACATACTTTTTCATTATATCACAACTAAGGGAATAAATAAAGTCATAAGCAATTTTTCCTGTTGCAATGCTTACATTTCTTACCTTATCATCACCCTCAACTGTATTGTAATAGTCATAAAATTCCTTTTTAGTTAATGTAAGCATACCTACACCATTTTCATACTGTGGATAGCCTTCATAAAACTCATCATTAGGTGGCTCAATTCCTGCTGTAACATAAAATTCGTCACTTAAAAAGCAAAATCTAGTACCATATTCTTTAAGGAATTTTTCTTGCCAAACAGAAACATCTTCTATTATTTTTTTACAATCTTCTCTGTTAAATAACTCAATATCCTCTAAGCCATCTCTATACTTTGACTTACCAAAAGGAACTATTGACATACTTCTAGCCGTTGGCAAAAATTCCGATAAATCTCTTATACTTTTTTCAAGGTATTTTCCGTCATTTATATTTTTGCACAATACAATCTGAAAATTCATTTCAATATGATTAGCATTTAAAAGCCTTAAATAGTCCATAAGTTTTGTAGCATTAGGATTTTTAAGCATATATTTTCTAAGAGCCATATCTGTAGTTTGAACAGATACATTAATTGGTGATAAATGATAGAATATAACTCTTTCAAGGTCTGACTCTTTCATATTAGTAAGGGTAACATAATTACCCTGCAAAAATGAAAGTCTTGAATCATCATCTTTAAAATAAAGGGATTTTCTCATTCCCTTAGGTAACTGGTCAATAAAGCAGAATATACACTTATTAGAACAGCTTCTAGCCTTATCCATAAGTCCAGATTCAAACACAATGCCTAAATCCTCATACTCATCTTTATCAATTTCAAGCAACCATTCTTCACCGTCTGGCTTTCTTATTCCTACCTCAATATATTCTCCTTGAATCATATATCTATAGTCAAGAACATCTTTAATAGGTGTGTTGTCAATATCTACAAGCACATCGCCAACTTCAATACCCATTTCTTCAGCAATGCTGTCTTTTTCTACCTTTATAATAACATTTTGCATTTTATCACTCCATATAAACAGCCTAACCGAAACACCTTAAAAATTTAAAGACTTATAAAACCAGCCATTGACCCTCTTTCATTTCCCATTATTCTGTGAGAATAAAATTTGTCAGGGTGGCACATAGTACAAATTCTGCTGTTTTCAATATTTTCTCTTAAAACACCTGCTCTAACAAGTATTTCCTCATTAATTCCGTGAAGGTCAATATAGTAATGACCTTCATTTTCCTTATCAATTTCAATAAAATTATCTGCCCAGTCAAAGGATTTTCTAAAAGCATCTACAACAGGCTGGTCAACCTGAAAACAACACTTTCCAATAGCTGGTGCTATGCCACAAATAATGTCATTCGTATTACAACCATAATCTTTTTCCATTTTAGCAACAGTTTTAGCTCCTATTGCAAGCACTGTACCTCTCCAACCACTATGGCAAATACCAATAACTTTCTTAACAGGGTCATAAAAATAAACAAGAACACAGTCTGCTGAAAATCCAGTTAAAACAACATCTTTACAATTAGTTATTACGCCATCATAGCCTTCCAGCTCTCTATCTCTAAATAAGCCCTTGCCTCTGTCAGCCTCAGTAACATTTATTATTCTGTCTGTATGAATTTGTCTTGTCCAAACTGTGTTGTGAGAGTCACAGCCAATAGCATTACAAATTAATCTGTAGTTTTCAATAACATTTTCAACCTTATCCTCTCTCCAGCCTAGGTTCATTGACTCATAACAGCCTTCAGAAACACCGCCCTTACGAGTTGAAAAGCAATGCTTTACCCCTTTAAGATTATTAAAAACATAATATTCAATATTGCCCTTTTTTACTAATTCCATTTTATCACCTTAAAAAGCATTTTTAATATGCTCTACCTTTTTGCCTAGTATTTCAATTACATCAAAACGCATATTACAATCCAATTTATTTTCAAGAATATACATTTCAGCCGTTCTCTTTATTTGTCTTTGTTTAAAAGGGGTTACAGCCTCTCTTGGCAAGCCTTTGTCAGTATTATTTCTATACTTAACTTCAATAAATATAATATAACCACCCTTTTTAGCAATTATATCAATTTCACCAGTTTTGCGTCTGTAATTTCTCTCAAGTATTTTATATAGCCTTAGTCTTAAATACCTTGTAGCTATATTTTCACCCTTTTGACCTATTTCAACATTATTCATAACTATTCAAAAAATTTATGTGTGAAACTTCTTCTATGTATATCACAAAGTCCATATTTTCTTATAGCTTCTTCGTGATATTTAGAGCCATAACCAACATTACTTTCAAAGCCATACTGTGGATATTTTTTAGCATACTCAACCATCATTCTATCTCTTATTACCTTTGCAATTATACTAGCTGCACCAATAGAGATACTTTTTGCATCACCCTTAATTATAGCCTCTTGTGGTATGTCAATTTCAGGAATTGTGACAGCATCAACAAGCAACTGTTGAGGCTTAACATTCATATTTTCAATAGCAATTCTCATAGCCTTGTATGTAGCTTGCAAAATATTAAGCTGGTCAATTTCATAATTATCTACAATTCCAACTCCAACAGAAATAGCCTTTTCCTTAATAATATCAAATAGCTCCTCTCTCTTTTTTAAAGAAAGTTTTTTGCTATCATTTATGCCTTCAATTTTACAACCCTTTGGTAATATAACACAAGCTGTCACAACTGGTCCAGCATAAGGACCTCTGCCAACCTCATCAATACCACCAACATATTCAACACCCATTGATTGATACTTTTTTTCAAACTGAGTAATTAGCTCAAGTCTTTCAAGTTCTTTATTATGAGCGTCTATTTTCTTAAAAGCACTTTCTATTATTTTAGCAACTCCTGCCCTTTTATCATCACTATATAGCTTAATAAAATCATCAAGATTGTTTAAATCACAATTATTAAATTCTGCCTTAATTTCTGCAATAGTTTTCATATCAAATACCCTTTTACATACATATTCAGATTATATTATACTATAATTTTCTAAAATTTTCAATAGCATATAATTAACAATTAAATTATAATATCATAAATTACAGTATACATTAAATTGCGGTGAAAACTATGGATATAATAGTTAAAAAAGGAGCAAAACATTCGCCCTTAGATATAAAATATAACCTAGATATAATTGATAGCCTTGTTATAAAAGATAATTCAAGCAACAACGATATAAAATACGAAAATCCTAAAATCTATGCTCAAATAAATAACGCAAAAAAAACTGTACACTGTGATAATAGTCAATATACAGGCAAAAATGTTACAATAGCTTTTTTAGATACAGGCATTTGCTATATACCTGACTTTAATGGCAGAATACTTTGTTTTAAGGATTTTATAAACAGTCAACAAAATATTTATGATGATAATGGTCACGGAACTCACGTTGCAGGTATAGCTTCTAGCAATGGTGCATATAAGGGTGTTGCTCCCAACTCAAATATAATTGCATTAAAAGTATTAAACAGTGACGGTCAAGGAAATGCCTCTGATGTACTAGCTGGTATACAATGGATAGCTAATAACAAAAACAAATACAACATAAAAATAGCCAACCTATCAATAGGCACAGCAGGTACAATAAAAAACGACCCTCTTGTTGAGGCAGTTGAAAAACTATGGGATATGGGGATTGTCGTTGTAACTGCCGCTGGTAACAACGGTCCTAGCCCTTGCACAATTTCATCACCTGGTATAAGCCGAAAAATAATAACAGTTGGCTCATCTGACGATGAAAAATATCACAAAATATTTTCTGGCAGAGGTCCTACAAAAGAATGTATAATTAAGCCTGATATTCTTGCACCAGGTAGCAACATAACATCTTGCAAATGCCTTACTGGCACATATAAGCAATTAAGCGGAACATCAATGTCAACACCTATAATCAGCGGTGCTGTTGCCTTACTTTTAGAAAAAACACCAAATCTTAAACCTGACGATGTAAAATATATGCTTAAGCTATCATCAACAAACCTGAATATGCCACCAAATAGACAAGGCTGGGGGCTTCTTAATATTGAAAAACTTTTAAATATGGAGGCAGTATATGTTAGACATTAATTATGATAAATCAATACATCGAGATGGTATATATGATGTTGATGAAAGCTGTAAAATTAAAACAACTGAGGTAACAAACAATGATAGTTTTGTATTTGTTATATTAGCAATATTTGTTTTAATAAGATAGACAAAAAGAAACGGCATAAAATATGCCGTTTCAAAATAGAGTTTACTTATTAATAGTTACATCAATACTATAAATACCAATGTTATCACTTGAATAAATATAGTAAGTGCCAGCCTTTTCAATATTATATTCTAAAACAGTTGGAGTAGCTACAGACTTATTAGTTCTAACATCAACCTTGCAAGTAACACTAGCTAAATCTCTAACACCGTCAGAAATAATACATTTTCTATTTTTGTCTTTTGTACTACCAGTAGCTGCAACAACCTTAACACTAGCAGGGCCAGTTGTTGTAAACTTAATTGCTCTCTTGCTTGCACTACCTGTACCATTAGTCTTTATTTTCTTAGTATAAACAACATTATCAATCTTTTCATTTGATTCTTCAACAGTTAAAGGACTAGCATCAGTATTTACAGTAAAGTAAGCACCAATTACCTTATCATTTATTAAGTCGCCTATTGACAAATCATTTACATTTAAACTTGCCTTATCATCAATCTTAGGAGCAATAACCTTTTTCTCTAAGTCAATAACTTGGCCACTAAGGTCAGATGCTAATGTAATATTATTAATAGAACCACCAAAATAATCAGCTGTACCATCAACAACAACATTTACAGTTTCAGTATTACCAATTTTCTTAAACTTGAAATTACCCATTTTATCAGTAATTACAGTTTCTTTTGTAACATAAGAGCTATCCTGTAACTTAACAGTAACACCGCCTCTTAAAGCACCATTAACCTTAACAGAGCCAGACAAAGTATAATAAGCTGTTGATTTTGCTCTTTCAGCTATCTTCATACCAAGTAAAGCCGTTTTAGAATTATTTACATAAATAACAATAGGCTTATTAGCTGTTACTTCAATATTAATTGGGTCGAAAGTTATAGCTTCATTATATCCGTGAACATCATAAGCTGTATAGTCCTTTAAATTTTTAATAGTATAAACGCCATTGCCATTATTAGTTAGCTTATCATATAATCTTATAGAGTCAGTTTTAGTTGAGTCAGAACCACTGTTAATAGCATATATGCTTAAAGTACCTGTTACCTTTGGGAGCATAACAAAATACTTAGACGCCAATTCCATACCCTTATTATCCAAAACTTTATCAGACTCAATAGTGTAAATATCCTTGCCTTCAAGACCAGCAACATTGCCAGTATCACTAACAAAATTATCAGAAAAATTACTCTTAGCATCTTTTCTAATACTATAGCTCTTTGTAATACCTGTAAAACTGCCGTCCATACCAAAAACAGATGGTACAGTAGCTTCACTAGACCTCCACATATTGTCAGATGCACTTACAGTTGTTACTAAACTAATTGACAAACTAGCAACAGTCAATGCTGTAGCTAGTGTACAGCTAATAAATTTTTTAAGCAATAATTTCATAAAAACCCCTACCTTTCATAAAATATTTCACAATTTATTTATACAATAATTATATCATTATTATATACTTTTTTCAATTTGATTGTTAAATATTTTACAATTTTATGTACTTTTAACAATTCACAGCATATACTATTATACAAATTAACGATATTCAATATACAACAAAGGAGCATAAGCAATTAAGCCTACGCTCCCTTAAAATATTATTATTAGAAGGTTTATATATTAGAAATTAACACCCTTAGTAAAGTCAATATCAGAGTAGCTTTTCTTCTTCATAGATGTGGACATCTGAAGATTGTTAGAACTAAGTGATATTACATCGTTAGCCTCAAAAGAGGTAATATTTAATTCTGGTTTATTATAATCTTTTCTCATTTTCATATACCTCCCTATTTGTAACTATTATTAATCTTAGTTGTTATATTAGCTGCTGCCTCTGAGTCAGCATTTTCAAGGTGAACACCATAAATATAATCACCATCTGCTGCAGCTGAGCAAACAGCACTTGCATCAAATGCAAAATTATCAATAACTACTGATTCAAATACAGTACCAGTTGTGTCGATGTTATCTTCGCCTACTGTGTCAATAGAGAGAACACTGCTAGTTTCAGCACTTGCCTTTGGAACAGCTGAAAGTATGTAAGCATCTGTACCATTTACATAAGCTGCTGGCTTAGATGCGTCACTAGACTGTGTAAGGTTAGCACCAACAACAACATTAACACTAAGAATACCAATGTTAGCACTTGAATAAATATAATAAGTACCAGCACCACTTAAATAATAATTTAAAGCAGTTGGTACAGCTGTAGCTGTTTCATTAACAGTTTTAACTGCACAAGCAACACTTGCTAATTCATTAGTACCGTCAGAAAGTACGCACTTTCTAGCTGCATCAGCATTACTACCTGTAATAGCAACTACCTGAACATAACCAGCACCAGTTGTAGTAAACTTAATAGCTCTCTTGCTAGTGCTACCACTACCGTTAGTCTTTATTCTCTGAGTAAATGTAGTGTTACCAAATTTAGTATTAGCTGTGTCTACAGTTAAAGGATTGCTATCAGTAACTACTGTAAAGCAATCATTAAAAACGCTTTCATTAGTAAAATTCTTACTTGTTTCTGAACCTAAATCTATATCATTAGCACTTAAAAATGCTGATGTTGAAATAGACTTAGCTGTAACCTTTTCTGTTAAGTCAAAGTCCTGACCAATAATATCAGATGTAACACTAATATCATTGATTGTTGCACCAAAATAGTCTGTACCATCTTCAATAACAACATCTACAGTTTCAATATTACCAATGTTTTCAAACTTATAAGAACCAGTTTCATCAGTTGTTACAGTTGAACTAGTTACATAATCACTACCCTTTAATTTAACAGTTACGCCACTCTTAGCTACGCCATTAACCTTAACTGTACCAGATAATGAATAGTAAGCTGTTGGAGCAACAGATGACTTAACTTCAACTGTAGGGATTTTAGCACTACTACTAGTTGCACCAACCATTGTACACACTGTATTTGCTGGTAAAGTAACAGTACCACCACCAGCAGGTACATCAGCACTATTTTCAGTACCATCAGCAGTCCAGCTTACCTTTGATGCCTTGCTATTAGTTTCAGTAAATGTAACTTTACACTCACTAGCTGGAGTTAAGAATTTAACACCATTACCATCATTTTTTAAGTTAAGACCTGCACTATCAACAGTACAAGTTGCAACAAAGCGACCATCACTTGATTTAACCTCTGTACCAGCCTTATTCTTTGAAAAAATACCATTTTTGGTTGTAACATTATAAGTTGAACCTATTTCCAAGGCAACTGTTGGATTAGCTGTAGGTAAAGCAGCAAATACAGACACAGAGCCTAAAGCAAGCATAGCTGCAACAGAAACTGCAACTGTACTAAACAATTTTTTAAATCTCATTCCTATTCCTCCCTTGCATAAAGCATAAGATATTTTATTAACAATCTTATTATAACACTTTAGTGCAATACTTTCAAGAAATTAGACTTAATATTATCTATTTTGTGTATTATGCACAAACATTAACTTATATTTATGACATTTTGACAAATAAATTATTAATTTTTTATGAAATTACATTTTCAATTACGCTCCAAAGCTCATCTCTGCCGTCCTTTGTTTCACTGCTAAAAGGAATTAATATATCATCTTTATCAAGATTTAAAGACTTTCTAAGCATAGAAATATGCTTTGGCAACTGACTTCTCTTTAATTTGTCAGATTTAGTAGCAACAATTATGATTTTATAGCCATAATGTCTTAACCAGTCATACATCATTTTATCGTTTTCGCCAGGCTCGTGTCTAATATCAATCAATAAAATAATTGCTCTAAGTTCTTCCCTTTTAAGAAGATAGTTTTCAATCATTTTGCCCCACTTTGCTATTTCAGTTTTAGGAGCTTTTGCATAACCATAACCAGGCAAGTCAACAAAATAAAGGGCATCTTCTACATTATAAAAATTAATAGTTCTAGTTTTTCCTGGATTTTGGCTAGTTCTAGCAATAGCCTTTCTGTAAACCATAGAATTAATTAAAGAACTTTTACCTACATTAGATTTACCAGCAAAAGCAACTTCAAGTTTACCATCTGTAGGATATTGAGCAGGCTTAACAGCAACTGCATCTAAGGATACATTATTTACTTTCATATTTACCTCCGTATTATTTCAAATTATTATTTTAATTTACTATATATATTAATTATTGTCAAGTTTTAGGCGTTTACGTTTTTTTAATCATTTTTTAATCTAAATTACACAGTTTATTAACAATTATGTTGTAATATAATAGTGTAGTTAAGGTTTTTGCCCCTAATTCTTTCCTTAACTACATAAGCCAAAGTCTTTTGTAACTCCTCTTTTGTGGCTTTGGCATATAACAAAAATGACTGCTATGCAGTCATTTTTTTGTTTAGCTTATTAATATAAATACAACATACAACAATTATCCCACTACTTAACACAGTTAATATAGCCAAGACTGCTGTATTAAAATAATAGTTGTTGCTATCTAAAACAGTCTTTACAGGACAAGTTAAACCTATTGTATAATTACTATTATACTTGTTAACTGTGTTCCAAGCCATTAATTCTTCACCACGACTATTAACCTTAGTTATGATTTCATTACCCTGGCTTGCCAATAACACTTCAGATACATTTTTAACAATGTCTTTACCACTATTTAAAGAATAATCTTTATACAATTCTCTTGTAGTGGAATTTTTGTAGTTTTCAGTTGTTCTTAAATCTCTTTCATACACAACTATATTATCTCTATACACAAAACCATAAGAAACATCAAACTTAAATAACTTATTCAAAACATCAGGATTAACCGTATCTTCTTCAGATAATGTTTCAAATTCTGATACAATATATTCAATGAACTTGTTCTGGTCACGCTCATAGCAAGAAATAGTATAACTTCGTTGCATATAAAATATAGTTGTACTTGCTATAATATTTATTAAAGCAAATATAAGTCCTATAATTATTAAAACATTCGATTTTATCACTTTAATTCCTCACAAATAAAAATATATTATCAAATTATAAATAATTATAATATATTTTTAATAATTTGTAAAGAATAAAATACATATTTTGTAATTTGTTAAATAAATTTATCAATTGTTTATTTTAGTATTATTTTTTTCTACTTTTGAGCTTTTATTTTTTCGTCAAGTTCATTTAAGTACATCCATCTATCCATTTTGTTTGATAGCTGTTGCTCAAGTTCTTCCTTTTGTGCAGTAAGCTCCTGAAGTTTTGAATACTGACTAGCACACTTAGTCATTTCAATTTCAACATCAGCAATACTTTCTTCAAGTTTAGCTATTTCTTCGTCTATAACAGCAAATTCTCTTTCCTCGTTATAAGACATTTTTAACTTCTTAGCACCCTTATCCCAAGTTTTAGCCTCACTTTTTTCAGCCCTAATAGCTTCCTTAGGCTTTTGCTTTTCAATATAGTCGCTATAGCCACCTTCATATTGCTTAATATAACCATTACCTTCAAAGGCAAATATTCTGTCAACGCATTTATCAAGGAAATATCTATCGTGAGATACAGTTATAACTGCACCGTCAAAGCCGTCAAGATAATTTTCAAGTATTGTAAGAGTTTCAATATCCAAATCATTTGTAGGCTCATCTAAGAAAAGAATATTAGGAGCAGACATAAGAACTCTAAGCAAATAAAGTCGTCTTCTTTCACCACCAGATAACTTGCTAATTGGCGAATACTGCATTTCACCATTAAATAAAAATCTTTCCAAAAGCTGTGATGCTGATATTTTGCCATCACGAGTATTAATAAACTCACCTACATCTTTTATGTAGTCAATTACTCTTTGATTTTCGTTCATATCATCATTTTCTTGAGCAAAAATTCCTATTTTAACAGTTTCACCCATAGCCACAGTACCGCTATCAGGCTTAATTTTGCCAATAAGGATATTAACAAGAGTAGATTTGCCACAGCCATTAGTACCTATGATACCAATTCTATCGTTTTTAAGAACAATATAGCTAAAGTCCTTTATTAATACCTTGTCACCGTAGGCTTTGCAAATATTTTCTGCTTCAATAGTCTTTCTGCCAAGTCTTGAAGATAAACCAGCAATTTCAACATTTTGCTTTTTTGTTGGACCTGTCATATTTGATATTTCTTCAAATCTTTCAAGTCTAGCCTTTTGTTTAGTTGACCTAGCTTGAGCTCCTCTCCTAACCCATTCAAGCTCTGTTCTAAGAAAGTTTTGTCTTTTTCTTTCGTTAGCAGCCTCTCTTTCTTCTCTTTCAGCCTTAAGCTCAAGAAATTGGCTGTAGTTGCCGTCATAGGTATACATTTTTCCTTTGTCAAGTTCAATAGTTTTGTTTACAACCCTATCAAGGAAATATCTGTCGTGAGTAACCATTAAGAGAGCCTTAGTAGTTTTCTTAAGGTTTGCCTCAAGCCACATAACTGTATCATTATCAATGTGGTTAGTAGGCTCGTCTAATATAAGCAAATCAACAGGAGAAATCATAGCAGCAGCAAGAGCAACTCTTTTTCTCTGACCACCAGAAAGCTCACTAATAGGTTGAAAATAGTCCATAATGCCAAGTCTAGTAAGTATAGACTTAGCATTACTTTCTTCATTAGGAGTAGATATATCACATATTCTATTCATATAATCCATAACTACTTCATTATCTAAGAATACAGGTATCTGTGGCAAATAGCCAACCCTTAAGCCATTCATTGTGATAACTTGTCCGCTGTCAGCTTCTTCATCACCAGCAATTACTTTAAGCAAAGTAGACTTACCAGTACCGTTGACGCCAATTATACCTATTTTATCCTTATCATCAATACCAAATGTTAAATTGTCAAAAATCACCTTTTCACCAAAGGATTTTTTTAAATTTTCAACTGTCAATAAATTCATAATTAATAAGTTCCTACATCAATACTGTTTATAATAACATCTTCAACAGGCTTGTCATTTTCGCCAGTCTGAACATTTGCAATGGCATCAACAATATCCATACCCTCATAAACCTGACCAAAAATAGTGTAGTCAAGGTCAAGAGCTGGGTAACCACCTAACTTGCCATAAGCGTCAATAACTTCCTGAGGGAATACATCACCAATAGTAAGTCTGTCGCCCTTCTTGTTAGTAAATGTTCTCTGTGAACTTGGGCTTTGATAAATACCAGACTTGTCATTGTTTTCAATCATCTGCTTCATCTGTTCACCCTGATTGTTCTGAACAATGTAGAACTGGCTACCATTAGTATCAGGACCAGCATTAGCCATACATAAAGCACCTCTAAAACTTCTTAAATCTAAAGATACTTCATTTTCAAATGGTGCGTTCCAAATACTCTCACCACCAGTACCATCACCCTTAGGGTCACCACCTTGAATCATAAAGTCCTTAATAACTCTGTGGAATGATACACCGTTGTAATATCCGTCCTTTGCGTGAGTAACAAAGTTCTCAACAGCCTTTGGAGCATAGTCTGGGAAGAACCAAACCTTAATATCACCCTTATTAGTGTGGAGTGTAGCTATAGTATCGCCTTTCTGAACACCCTTAAGCTGTGGAAGCCCAGTATAATCAGCTACAGTAGTACCTGATGAAGTTTTTTCATTAGATGCTGAGTCACTGCTGTTTGTAGTTTCTTCATTTGTAGTATTATCAGTTGTAGATATAGTACCACAAGCAGTAAGGCTAAGAGCAGTTAAAGCCAAAGTTAATCCTAAAACAAGTTTCTTTTTCATCTTTTTATCTCCTTTACATTTATAACACTAATATTAATGATATTTAATTATTTATTTTTTGTCAAGTATTTAAAGAAAGATAAATAAATTTTTCATAATTATGGTCAAATATCCTTTTTTATCAAAGCATCGTATATACTGTCGGCTATAATTTCAGACATATTCATTACAATAGATAATCTTGTACTTTGTAGCTGAACTATTCCATTTGTACTCCACTTGTTTACAATACCGGTTATTGATATATCACCAACAGCCCTTAACTTTTTAGAAATGCCAGCACCGGGACTTAAAGAACCAGCCCAAACACTCATACTTCCAATGTGATTGTATATACCTAAGCAAGCATCAACAGCCAAAACTAAGGGATTGTTGTAATAATTATAAAGATGATTAATTTTTTCTTCTATATTTATAGCGTGAACAGGTCTGTCAATAGTTCCAATAACATTGTTGACACCCATTTTAGTCAATTTAGTACCAACCAGAGGACCTAATGAGTCACCAGTTGCCCTATCTGTTCCAATACAGAACACAACTACATCACTATATTTTTTATATTTTTTTACTATATGCTTTTTAATGCTATTGCTTAATAAATACCTGCTGTTATCATCATCAGCATATATATATTCTCTGTTATTAAACACCATATCACCTCTTTTATAATATAGGCAAAATATGCGTGATTTATGTATTTGCCCATTTTACACAATTTTGAAAATATTTGCTTACAAAACATAAGGACAAGCAACAGCCTTTGACATAATATCATCAAGCAGTTTGATATTATACTTTCATAAAAATAAAAGGAGAGTGTCAAAATGACTAATGACGAAGTTACAAACTTACCAAACAATGTTAAACAAGTTGGCAGTATATCTGACGGAAACAGAATATACTTAGAAGACTATGCTTGTACATATTTAGAGCAATACGCAGCATCGGAAGGTGGGAAAGAAAAGATTGCCCTTTTAGTCGGTCGCAACCTAACAATAAATGATGACTGTGTTTTGTTTATTAACGGCATTATACAAGGCAAATACACTATTCAAAAAAATGGTATGATTGAGCTAACAGAAAAAAGCTGGCAATATATAGAAAAACAGCTCAATCTATATTTTAAGGACTGCCAAGTTGTAGGCTGGGCTTATGTTCAACCAGGATTTGAAGATTACATAAGTGAAAAACTGTGTAATTTTCAAAAAAGCAATATAACAAAAGGACTTCAAGTTTTATACATAACCGACCCAACAGAAAAAATATCTGGTTTTTATAAATGGAATAACAATGAGGAAGTATTTAACAATATAAAAGGCTACATTATTTATTATGAAAAAAATGATGGTATGCACGAATATATGCTGGAAAACAAAATAAAAGAGGACAAGCCAGTTGAAACAGCAGAAGAACAACTGAAAAATGATGCAGGTGCAAAGGCAAGAAAAATAGCAACCTCCAAAGTTCAAAAAAAGGCAAAGCATTATGCCACAGTTGACCAAAGCAAAACAATAAATTTGTTAAGCAGTTTAAGTTTTGTTATGTTGCTGGTATGTTTTATTATGGGAGCTACATTGGTTCAAAATGATGACAAGCTAAATCAGTTAGAGGCACAGCTTACAGCTCTTGAAAGTGAATTTCAAAATACAAAGGCAGTATTTGCCTCTTATGCAGAAACTACTACAGTAACAACAACAGAAGCTCCAACAGAGGCAACAACTGCACAAGCTACAGCACAGGTTGAACACACTAAGTACAAGGTTCAGCAAGGTGACACATTAATAAGCATAAGCAAGGCTAAATATGGCAACACAGCTAAGGTAAGAGAAATAAGACAGCTAAACAATATGGAAAATGACAAAATCGTTGTTGGCAAAACAATACTTTTGCCTTAGAGGTGGTCAAAATGGATATGAATAATGAATTAGCAGCAGCTCTTGCCCACGAAATAAAAAATCCAATTGCTATAATTAGAGCAAATATTGACTACATTAAGTTATCGGTCAATCCAAGCCTAACAAATTGCTTTAATGTAATAGAAAAAGAATTAAACAAACTTAATTCATTAATAACAGACTACACCACAATATTTCAGCCTAACAATAAAAATGAGCTAATATTTATTGAAGATTTAATATATGATGTTGCCGAGGAATTTAATATAATAACATCAAAGGAAATACACTTTACATTTAACATTGACAGTGAAATAAATATAATGGGTGATTACAAAAAGCTGTCAATACTACTTTTTAACTTATATAAAAATTCAGTTGAGGCAATAAAAGAAAAAGGAACTATAAACACAAAAATGTATCAAAAAAACAATATTATATATATCGAAATATCTGATACAGGCTGTGGCATACCAGAGGGTTTAATAAATAATATCGGCACACCATTTTTAACAACAAAGGCTAACGGAAGTGGCTTAGGAATAATGATTTGCAAAACAATTGTTGATGCACACAATGGAAAAATGTTAATTGAAAACACAAAAAAAGGCTGCAAAACCACCCTAGAATTTCACAAATAAATTTGCTATTTTGCCAAATTTGAGGTATACTATTCTTATTCTACTTAAGGAGAAATACACCAATGGAAAGAATGAAAGAATTAATAGAAATACTTACAAAAGCCTCAAGAGCCTACTATCAAGAGGATAGAGAAATAATGAGCGACTTTGAATATGACAAGCTATATGACGAGCTTACAGCCTTAGAAAAAGAAACAGGTGTTGTACTTTCAAATAGCCCTACTCAAAAGGTTGGTCATCAAGTCTTAAGCTCATTAAAAAAGGTAAGACACGAAAGCCCAATGCTATCTCTTGACAAAACTAAGGAAGTAACAGCCTTAGAAAGTTTTTTAGGCAATAACAAAGGTATACTTTCATATAAAATGGACGGCTTAACAGTTGTGTTGACATATAAAAATGGTGAACTTAGTCAAGCTGTAACAAGAGGTAACGGAGAAATTGGCGAAGATATAACACACAATGCTAAGTTTTTCAAAAACATTCCTCTTAAAATTTCGTTTAAGGGCGAATTAGTTATAAGAGGTGAAGCTGTAATTTCATTTATTGATTTTAACAATATAAATGAAAAGTTAGAACCAGAGGACCAATACAAAAATCCTAGAAACCTATGTAGTGGTACTGTTAGACAGCTTAATTCTGAAATATCAGCATCAAGAAATGTCAATTTTATTGCTTTTGCTTTAGTTAAGGCAGAGGGACAAGCATTTGGTGATGACAAAGAAAATCGTTTTAAATGGCTTGAAAGCCTAGGCTTTGAATGTGTAGAAAGACAAAATGTAACATCAGAAAATATTGCACAAACAGTAAAAGCCTTTGAAGAAAAGATACCGTCAAATAGATTTGCTACAGACGGACTTGTTTTAACATTTAGCAGTATAGCCTATTCCCAGAGTTTAGGTACAACAGCAAAGTTCCCACGAGATTCAATAGCCTTTAAATGGGCAGATGAACTAGCAGAAACTACACTTATAAATGTAGATTGGAACACATCAAGAACTGGCTTAATCAATCCCATTGCAGTGTTTGAACCTGTTGAACTTGAAGGCACAACAGTAGAAAGAGCATCTTTACACAATTTAAGCATTATTGAAAACTTACAGCTAGGCTTAGGCGATAAAATAACAGTTTACAAAGCTAATATGATAATACCACAGGTAGCCGAGGACTTAACAAAAAGCAACAATTTAGAAATACCTGCTGTCTGTCCCGTTTGTGGTGAAGAAACAGAAATAATTGCACTTCGTGACGGAAAGGCACTTAAATGCCCTAACCCTAACTGCAAGGCTCAAAGAATATCAAGCCTTGAACACTTTGTGTCAAGAGATGCCCTTAATATTGAGGGCTTGTCAGAGGCTACTATTGAAAAGTTTATTGAAAAAGGCTTTATAGATAATTATACAGATATTTTTAAGCTAGAAAAGTATAAAACTGAAATAGTAAGTATGGACGGCTTTGGCGAAAAGTCATACAACAACCTTATTTCAGCCATTGATAAAAGCAAAAGTGTAGCTTTGCCAAACTTTATATATGCCTTAGGTATAAATAATGTTGGCTTAAGTAATGCTAAACTTCTGTGCAAAAAATGCAACAATTCACTTGATGAAATAAGAAAAGCCGATTTTGACACCCTTATTTCTATTGACGGCTTTGGTGATGTTATAGCTGATAGTATTGTTAAATATTTTAGTCATCAAAAGAATAACGATTTAATAAACGATGTGCTTAATTATTTGCAATTTACAGCAACAGAAGATAGTCAAACAGAGTTGAAACTTGAGAATGTAACATTTGTAGTAACTGGTGATGTGCATATTTACAAGAACAGAAAAGAATTGCAAGGTGTTATTGAAAAGTTAGGTGGCAAGGTTACTGGTAGCGTAAGTGCCAAAACAAATTACCTAATTAATAACGATGTCAACTCATCTTCATCTAAAAACAAAAAAGCTAAGGAACTAGGTATTCCTATAATTAGTGAAGAAGATTTTGAAGAAATGATAAAGTAGATATAAGAAATATGGGCAATCATTAGGTTGCCCTATTTTTTTATTTAAAATAACTTTTTATACTTTCCTAAAAAGGCGTACAGACTGGTTTATAAAGCCAGCCTGCACAGTAGTTGTTCTTAACACTCTAATCATTTCGTTTATTATACACCTTTTGTTTTGAATACTAAAGCTGAATTTTATCATACACATTATCTTTATCCATTTGACAAATGCCCAAATATCGTTTAGTAATTTGAAAATTACTATGATTATAAATATTCATCAATACGACAGGTTCAACACCACTTTTCCAAGCGTGATAACCAAATGTTTTTCTGAAAGAATGGCAACTAATATGGGCAATGTTTATTTCCTTGCAAACCTTATCTAGAATTCGGTTTACTTGAATACGGCTAATAGGCAAATTATTTCTATTAACAAATATATAATCATCTGGTTTATGCAATTTGTATTGCATAGTTTTAGCAGCAATTTTTATAGTATCATTAATAAAAATTATTTGCTCCTTGCCTGTTTTTTGCTCCTTTATTCGTATATGTTTTTTAAACTTATTTTCTTCATAAGAATATAAGTCATCCCATTTCAGCTTAAGAATATCACTTATTCTCAACGCCGTATTTACTCCTATCACCACAAGAAAATAATTGCGATATTCCTTCTTCTTGATAAAATACAGCTTTAGCTTCTTAATATCTCCTTTATCTCTAATAGGTTCTGCTGTTTTCATAATAAATCCTCCTTTAGGTATCAAAATATATAATTATGATACATATTAATTTTTTATAAATTGTACAATTATCTTAAATACTAGTATTGACAAACCAATACTTTTATTGTAATATAATAATTGTACACTTTATGTTTTATCCACGATATTTCCTAAACACTAGTATTTTCTATTATTTTCTAGTATTTTTTCCTTTTTTCGAGGTATCATAATTATATAATAAGATAAACGACAAAAAGCGACATTTATGCACATTTTTTTTAAAAAAAAGAACCCTATCATTATTACAACAATAGAGTTCTACTAATTATCAAATCTTCCAATTTTCAAATATTTGACGATATTTATCTAAAAAATCATAAGAAATTGTTATACTGTCATTAGTAACAGTTTTATCTTCATCAAAAATAGGCACTGGATTGCAACCACCTGCCTCCATTTCTACCTGCTCTGCTGTAAAAGCATTTCCACAGTTTTGACACACAATGTTGTCACCCTCCTGTTTGTAATAGCCCCTACCTGAACCATAACAAACTTGACAAGTGTTGAAAGCTGTTCTTACATTTCCTTCAGCATCTTTTATTGCCAAAACTTCCATTGGTGTTCCCTCAACCTCTACAGAATAAAATGACGCCTTATCACTTACTTCATTTAATGGTATTACTAAATTGTCACCCTCATTTAAAACCTGTGCAGTCGAAGTATTATCATTTGTGTTGTTTGTATCTTTGTTGCCTAATGTTACAACACCTATTGCTCCTGCACAAAGAACCACAGCCAATATTGCTAATATTACTTTACTATTTTTGTTGCTTTCTTTTTTCATTTTTTTCTCCTTATATAACAGTTATATTGCCTCTTATCATACCCATCCAACAGCTATAGCTAAAATTGCCTTTTTCCTTTGGTGTAAATTCAATAACATTTTCACCCTCCTTAAAGGAATGTTCAATGCCATATTCATTTATAATCATTTTGTAATTACAGCCATTGATACTTCCTTCTGGCACATTTATTACCCATTTAACTGGTATACCAGCTTCAACACTTATGTTGGGATAACTGCCAGATGATATTTCTGTTGTAACTATTTGTGTTCCATTTACAACCTTTGCTTTTGCACTGCTTTCATTGTTGTTAATGTTAAAATTAAATGCAAATATTATAGCAACACTAGCAACTACAGCCAAAGCATTTTTATAATAGACTTTTTTAATAGGTAAATGAATAATAATGCCTACTACAAACAAAATACATATACCAATTAAAATAGTTTTTTCACCAATTAAGCCAGAAAGGCTTGCACCTTGTGACAGCATAGCCATACCTAATACGGCTATTAAAACACCACCACACTTCATTATCTTTTGAGTAAATTTGATACCTAACACAGCAACAAATGCACCCAATCCAGCCATAAGTGGCACTGTACCAAGACTAAAAAATAGCATTGAAAGACCACCGACTAATGCACTTCCTGTACCTAAAGCCAATATTTCCATAGACTGCAAAGGTCCACAAGGCATAAAACCATTTATTAAACCAACAATAAAGGGACTTCTGCTCTTAAAACTTTCCTTTGCCATTGCCCTAATTATAAACTTAGGCATATACAATCTAATACCCCTAAATTTAGGAAAAACGCCCAAAACATTTATACCCATTATTATCATAAAAAGTCCAACAGCTATCTTTAAAAAACCTTGAAATAGAATTGATACGCCAAATTGGATATTAGCCCCAATTATCATTCCTATTCCACCTAGCACAAAACCAATAAGTGTATATGAAATAACTCTGCCAACATTATAAAGTAAAACAGGCTTAAAAGCATTTGCCCTGCTATCCTTAACAATAGATTGGGATAAATTGATACCACCACACATTGCTACACAATGAACCGATGTTATAAGACCTATTACAAACAACATTCCATATCCCATTTGAGAGTCAGCTAATGTAGTAGGTGCTAAATAATTCAAAACACCTAGCTTTTGCAAAATAATATAAAGAGATATTATAATGACACTTATACTTATTATGTAATACATATCATTATCACTTTTATTATCTGATACCTCGTAGCCTAAGTTGTTTATAACATTACTTATTTCTTCTATTGTTATGCTGTCACTATCATATTCAATATAGGCTGTTCCTTTTTTCAAGTCTACTTTTACATTGATAACACTATCTAAAGAATGTAGCTTTTTTTCAATTTTAGCTTTGCAGTTGCCACAAGTCATACCATTAACATACACAGTTGTTTTAACAGTCCTCATTGTCAACCTCCAACAAACATTTATTTACATATAATTCCTATCTTAATAATATGTTTATTACATAATATAATACATTCTTTTTATTGTCAATAAAATTTAAGCAACATTATTATTAAACTTCTATTACTATTTTTTTAAGAAATTTATAATTCCTCATAATACATTGTGTTGTTTATATCAAAATCCATATTTTGACAAATTAACACCTTAATATAAGCAGACTCTGGAGATATGTTAAAAAGTGGTATAACCCCTTGTTCCAAAATATCTCTTGTTGACTTATAAGCTCTTTCAACATTCTTATCCTTAAAAGACGCTACATATAATTTTACTCCCTTATCTTTGCATTTTTTAGCAAACTTAATAAGAGAAGTACCCTCTCCAGTTGTACAAGCTGTAGCTGAATGATACATATAATGTATTACTGCTGATATGCCGTCAATATTTATATTTTCATAATTCATATTAGGGTAAGGTCTAATAAATAACACCTTGTTGTTAAAGTCAATAGGTCTATTTGCCACAACAGGTTTAAAACTATTAAGCTCATCAATAGTTGGTTTCATACATACCTTTAATTCATTATTTTCAACCTTGCCCCAAGGCTTTCCGTCAAAACTTCTGTATTGGTCAAGATATGGGTCAGACTCAACTATTCTTGTTGCTATATAAACATCATTTTCACCCTTATTATTGCTAAAGGCTACAAATACACCCTTTTTAACAGATTTAATCACTACTACTGCACTTCTGAAATTAACAATGCCATTGCTTTTTTCATTGCCAAGCTCATAGTTGGCTGCTATAAGTACAACAGGTATATCCATTTTATTATAAAGCATACCAATTAAATTGGCTGTGTATGAAAGTGTGTCAGAACCGTGGCAAATAACAATACCCCTATATTTAGATGTATCAATTTTATCCAAGGCCTTCATAAGCTCAAGCCATACTTCACAAGTCATATTTTCACTTAAAACATTAACAGGCTGTATAACTTCAAAATCTACATCATTTCCATATTCCTTGTTGTAATAATCTACTATTTGATATGCTGATGCTGAATTTATGTTTACTGTGCCATTTTCTGACTTACTGCCAATAGTTCCTCCAGTTAAAACAACTAGTATCTTATCCATATTATCTCTCCATTCTGTAACAATGATTTAAAGGTCCACTGCCCTTGCCTAAATTTAAACCATCATTTATAGCTCCTGCCACATAGTCCTTAGCATCTTTAACACTATCAGCTATACTATAGCCTCTAGCAATGTTGCAAGCTATAGCAGAGCTTAATGTACAACCTGTGCCGTGAGTATTATCATTATTAATTCTTACACCATTAAACTCATAATATTTGCCATTGCTATAAAGCACATCAATGGCACTATCTGTTAAATGACCACCCTTAATAAGAACACTACAGCCGTATTGGTCGCTTAACTTCTTTGCACCAGCTTTCATATCCTCAACATTTTTAACATCACTATCAAGCAAAACAGACGCCTCATATAGATTAGGTGTAATTATGTCAGCAAGTGGCATTAGCTTATTTACAAGAGTTAAGTAAGCTCCATCACTTATTAACTTCTTACCACTTGTTGATACCATAACTGTGTCTAACACAATATTTTTAGCCTTATGCTCCTTAAGTTTTTCTGCTATAACCTCAATTAAATCCTTATTTGAAACCATACCAATTTTAACAGCATCAGGCACAATATCATTAAATATACAATCAATTTGATTAGCAAGACACTCTGTACTTGCGTCATATATGCCATATACTCCTGTTGTATTTTGTGCTGTAAGTGATGTAATGGCTGACATTGCATACATTCCATAAGCTGTTATTGTTTTAATATCAGCTTGTATACCTGCACCACCACTTGAGTCACTACCTGCTATTGTTAATACTTTGTACATACTATTCCTCTTTTCTAATGCTTTTCACAACCTATATACTTACACTGCCACAACATAACAGGTGTATATTTGTATTCCTTAATTATTTCTTGCCTTTTACTTCTATTGTTTACTAGCTTTTTGATTTCATCATCAAATTTGCTCAAATCTGCAATGTTATTTTCTTCAACACAATCATACAACATAGCCAATACAGACAAATCAAACTGCCATTCGCCAATAACACTGTCAACTAATTTATACGCATTTTCCAAATCACCACTTAAATATAACAGTATAAATCTATCCAAAACAGTCCATTTTTCATCGCTTATTGTAGCAAAAATTTCACTAAAATCCTCATTACACTTTAATAAAGCATAACAATAGGATATTTTTATATCATCTATATTTTTATCAGCTTTTTTTAATGCTTTGTCAAAATACATTGCCGCCTTAATATAGCCACCTAGCTTATAACAGCCACAGCCAAGATTATTATACACTCTGTAGTCATCAACTAACTCGGAGGCTTTTTTAAAATACTTGCAAGCTACATTACAATCTCCGTAATAATAATTATATTCTGCAATAGCAACTAAATTTTTGTAATTAATATCACAGTGTTCAGCCATTTTAAGATATTTGTAACCAAGCTCGCCAGCCTCTGTTGACTCCTTATCCTTATGCTGTATACCATTGTCAATGTAAAAAACACCCATATTATTGTAACTTTCACAACCGGGCATATTTTCAACACCTGATTTAAGCATTGATTGAGCATCATACCAGCTTTCATTTTCTATCAGTTCTAAGGCTTTATCAGTATATTCCATATTATCACCCTAATCTCTAAGTTTTACAGCCTTTGCTGCCTTTCTTCTGTTTTCATCTTGCATTTGTGCGTAATGCTTTCTTGTTGTATTTACATCTTTATGACCAAGAACATCTGCCACAAGGTATATATCTCCAGTTTCATTGTAAAGTGTAGTGCCATAGGTACTTCTTAATTTATGAGGTGTAATCTTTTTAAGCACTGTTACCTTTTGAGCATATTTTTTAACAAGTTTTTCAACAGAACGAACACCTATTCTTTTATTTTGCATAGACAAAAACAAAGCATTTTCACTGCCAGCCTTTGGCTCTATTTTTTTTCTTTCTTCAAGGTAGTTTCTTAAAGCCGATTCAACTTCTTCTCCAAAATAAACTACCATTTCATTACCACCCTTACGGACAATCCTAACTCCATTGATTTCAAAGTCTACATCATCAATGTCTATACCAACACACTCTGACACTCTTATTCCTGTACCTAACAAAAGAGTAACTATAGCCAAATCTCTTTTACCATTTCTATTGTAACATCGTTTTTCTCCTACTGTTAGCTTTTCTCCACTTTCAATAATGTCTAACAACTCTGCTGTTTCATTTGGTTCAAGTCTTATTATTTGTTTTTCGTGTATTTTAGGCGTATTAACAAGTTCAGCAGGGTTGCCAGGGATTTTTTCCATTTTATAAAAATACTTAAATAATGACCTAATTGCAGCCAATTTTCTTGACTTGCCATTTTCATTGTTAGATATTTCTTCACCCTCTGAATTTATGTAATATTCTGTGTAACTCATAAACTCATTAATATAAGTTGCTGTTACATTTTTTAAATCCTCTATAGTAAGTTCCTTACTTGTCTTGCCTTCAAACTCCTTGCACTCCTCAATCAAAAAATTGAAAAATATCCTAAGGTCATAAGCATAAGCAACTCTTGTTTGTACCTCACTACTGTCAGCTATTGACAAAAAGAATTCTCTGCAAAAATTAGGTAATCCATTTAATATATCTCTTAATTTTATTGTAAGTTTGTACTTTACTTCATCGTGATAAGCCATTAACCTTTAACCTTCCAGCCTTCTAAACTTGACCTCTTTATAGCATTAAATGTTCTTTCTTCAAAGTGGTCATACTTTAGAGCAAATTCCTTAACCATATTTTTAATATCTTCTCTAGTTGTTTTGCCATCAACAGGACATTTGTTTTTAACAATAGGCAAATTTTCTCTCCTTGAAAAGCCTATAACATCTTTTTCTGGCACATAAATCAAAGGTCTTATTGAGGCAATCTTTCTTCTGCTTAAAAATGTGTAAGGACTGAAACAATGTATTCTACCTTCATACAACAACGCCATTAAAAATGTTTCAAGAACATCATCTCTGTTATGACCTAATGCTATTTTATTACAGCCTAATTCCTCAACCTTTGTGTTTAAAGCACCTTTTCTCATTTTAGCACACAAAGCACAAGGATTTTTTTCTCCTCTTTCTTTAAAAACAATTTCAGCTATATCTGTATCTACAATGTGATAATTGACACCAAGTTCATCGCAAAACTTCTGTACTGGTGAAAAATCCATACCCTCAAAGCCAACATTGACTGTAATTGCCTCAAGTTCATAATGCTTAGGATAAAATCTCTGCATAGCCTTTAAAACAGCAAGCATTGAAAGACTATCCTTACCACCAGAAATACCGATAGCTATTTTATCTCCCTCTTCTATCATATTGTAATCTTGAACTGCTCGTCTAACAAGACTAAGCATTTGTTGCATTTTCATATATATCCTCCAACTATTCGTAAAATTGTAATTAACATTATATACCACACCTTACTTAAAGTCAATTTTATAATTAAAAATCTTTTACAACATTTCAATAATACCTACTAAAAAAGGTGCAGATTAAATTCCACACCTTTCACTGTATTTAGAGATATTTATTATTAAGTTTCTTATTATCAAAATAAACAACCCTGTCACACATTTCAATAGTTTTATGCCTATGAGAAATAATTATGCAAGTTTTGTTTTTAAGACCTCTAATATTTTTTATTAATTCAGTTTCGTTATACTCATCAAGTGCTGATGTTGCCTCATCTAAAAGTAAAATAGGTGCATCACACAAAAAAGCTCTGGCTATAGCAATTCTCTGTATCTGACCTTCACTAAGGCCTAGACCTCTTTCACCAATTACAGTATCTAGACCCTGTGGCAAAGTATTTATAAAATCCCAAATCATAGCCAATTTAGCTGAATTTATAATTTTATCATCTGTTGCATTAGGTTTGCAAAAACCAATATTTTCTCTAATTGTGCCAGACAAAATCATATTACCCTGAGGTACATAAGCATAGAGTTTTCTAAGTGAGGCATCAACTGGTATATTGCCATTTTGTGTTTTAATATACAGACTTCCCTTTTGTGGCTGAATAAGTGCTAGTATAAGTTTCATCATTGTTGACTTACCTATACCAGACGGACCTGCAATAGCTACAATTTCACCCTTATTAATAGTTGTGCTTGCATTATCAAGTATAACATCATCTTTGTAGGCAAATGTAATATTTTCAAAATTAATTGAACTCATAATATTATATAATTCATTTGCAGATAAGTTTTGTACAGACTTTGGCTCATCTTCAATGTTTTCAAGCTCAATCAGTCTTTCTGATGAGGCTATCATAGAATAAAATGCTGGCACAAGTCCACTCATATTACGCATTGGTGACTTAATTTGCTCAATAATCTGCAAAAATGCTGTTAAAGTACCAAATGTAATAGAACCAGCACTTATTCTTAAAGCACCCCATATAAGAGCTGCATAATAACCGCCTGTAAATAAAATATAAACACCTGTATCAGCTATATTGCTTACAGTTTGTTTTTTGTACATTAGCTTTAAAGCATCAAGCTGTTTATTTTTAAGTCTTGACGCTACAATGTCATTATTGGCAAAGGATTTTATAACAACTACATTTTCAATACATTCTTGTATAAAAGAACGAACAACACCATTAGCATTTTGCAAAGCCTTGTGAAGATACTTAAAATGCTTACTGTAAACCTTACTAGCAAAGCCAATAAATATACCAAACACTACAACAACAATAGTAAGTTTAGGCTCAATAGCAAAAAGCACTGCAAGACCAGCTATTAATCTAGTTGCTAAAGCAATACCACTAGGAACAATAGAAACAATGCCATTAATTATAATATCAACATCAGATGTAAATCTGTTTAAAAGTTCACCAGAATGATACTCATTAATTTTAGTCCACTTTTTATTAAGTAAGCAATTAAACAAACCCTGCTTTATTTTTATATCTATTTTACCAACTGCTCTTATAAGAATATTGCAATATAAAATATTGAGTACAGCTTGCAAAATAATAATAAATACAATTTTACTTGCTGTAAATATTAAACTACCTTCAATATCTCCCGTTGCAATATCAATAATTTCTTGAGATACAAGTGCAAGCCAAATAAAGCCCAAAGAAATTAAGCCAGTAATAACTGAAAGAAAAACAACCCACCATAATTGTCTGCCTGTATATTTGTATATCCATTTTAAAGCATTAACAGACCTGTTTTTCATAAAAAAATTCTCCTCTGCAAAAAACGATGGCAAAGCCACCGTTTTTTACTATGTATTAATAATTTTTAAAAATAATAATTACTTGCCAGCCTTTTCCTTGTAAAGGATTTCAATATAAGCAAGAACAAGAGGTCCAACACCCTTAGCATCATTAGATACAATAGGTTCAGACATATAGTAACCAAATGTACCATCTCTACGCTTATTATCCTGAGGTCCTAAGCCTGCAACTAAGCAGATACCATCAAGCTGAAGTTCGCCATCTTTTTCAGAAAGATACTTTTCGCAAACGCCGTTAAATGCCTTTTCACCATACTTGAAGTAGCTTTCATCAAGAATACCCATTCTTACACTCTTCATAATAGCATAAGCAAAGATTGAGCTACCACTAGTTTCAAGATAGTTACCAGGAATACCGCCTAAATTAACTACCTGATACCACATACCATTTTCAGTCTGGTACTTAAGCATAGAATCAATTAATTCCTTGTAGATAGCAGAAAGCTTAGCCTTTTCTTCGTGCATAGATTCAGGCATAACAGAAACAGTGTCAATAAGTGACATTGCATACCAGCCTAAAGCTCTAATCCAGAAGTTTCTTGAACAACCAGTAACCTTATCACACCAGAAAGCCTCTCTTGAGCAATCATAACCGTGGTAGTAAAGACCAGTCTTAGGGTCTCTAAGCTTGTCATATACATTTAAGAACTGCTCATAACTATCGTGGCAGTTTTCACAGTTATTATATTCTACCTCATACTGCATATAGAATGGCTGTCCCATATACATACCATCAAGCCAAACCTGATTAGGATAAATCTTCTTATGCCAGAAGTTACCTTCAGTAGTTCTAGGCTGATGCTTAACCTGTGAATAGATTGTATCAATAGCCTTTCTATACTTTTCCTTACCAGTAAGCTTGTAAAGTTCAAATAAAGTCTTACCAGCATTTACATTATCAATATTGTATTCTTCAGGGTCATAAGACATAATACTACCGTCTTCCTGAACAAAATAATCAATAAACTCATCAGCAAACTTTAAGAACTTTTCATCACCCTTAATTGCATAAAGGTCAAGAATAGCCTTAATCATACATCCGTCAATATAGTTCCAACTTGAAGGCTCGCCACTCTTTATTTTTTCAATATTCCAAATAGGTGCCTGTGGTGTACTTTTTTCTAATAATTGGTCAATATACTTATCTAAAATGTCCATTATTTTACCTCCTAGATTTAATTTACAACTTAATTTTAGCATAAATGTATATATAATGCAACTAAATATTTCAAAAAATTAGTAAAATCTTTTAAAAACTAATTTTATGAAGATTTTATAATGTTACTCTTTCCTAACTTAAGGTTTATTTGATATACTAATTTACATAAAATGTGAAAAGAGGAATAATATGACAAACTTATTAGTAAAACTTTTTGTAAAAAATAGCAACGATATATTTAATCCCGATGTTAGAAAATCCTATGGCACATTAAGTGGTGGTGTAGGTATATTTTGCAACTTAATATTATTCTGCACTAAGTTATTGGCAGGCATTTTTTCCGGTGCAATTTCTGTAATAGCTGATGCCTTTAACAATTTGTCAGATGCTGCATCATCAATTATAACTATAATAGGCTTTAAACTTGCTGACAAACCAGCTGATAACGACCACCCTTATGGTCACGGAAGATATGAATATTTGTCAGGGCTCCTTATTGCACTGCTTATTATTATTACAGCCTTTGAACTTTTTAAAACATCTGTTGACAAAATATTAAACCCTGAAAATGTAGTGTTTTCTCTATTTTCATTGATTATACTTATTTTATCAATATGTGTTAAAATGTGGATGGCATTGTTTAATAAAAAAATAGGCAACAAACTAAATGCTTCAGCTATGATTGCAACTGCAACTGATAGTTTAAGCGATTGTGTAGCAACTGGTGCTGTTTTAATTAGCCTTGTTATAAGTTTAATATTCAAAATAAATATTGACGGCTATGCTGGTATTTTAGTAGCATTATTTGTACTTAAAGCCGGTATTGATACTGCCAATGATACACTTAAGCCCCTTTTAGGTCAAGCTCCAGACCCAGCTTTTGTCAGGGAACTTGAAAAGGATATTTTAGAGGGCGGCAAAATAAAAGGTGTTCACGATATGCACATTCACGATTATGGTCCAGGTAGAGTAATTGTTTCACTCCACGCCGAAATTCCTGCTAGTATGAATGTTATGGAAGCCCACGATATTATTGATAGTACAGAGGAAAAAATAAAGAAAAAGCATAAATGTGATATTAGTATTCATATGGACCCTATTGAAACTGAAAACGAAGCCATTAATAATCTTAAAAATATAGTTGCTGATATAATTAGAGGCATAAATCCTGCTCTTAATTTTCACGATTTTAGAATAACTAATGGTCCTGAAAGAACTAATATTATATTTGATATAGAAGTTCCTTTTGGATTTAAAATGAATGATAATGACATAATTAATAAAATAAGTGATGAAGTCAAAAAGATTAACAGTAATTACTATGTTGTTGCAAAAGTTGACAAGGTTGTAGTAAATGAAAATTAAATAAAACACATTGTTTCAAATGCAAAAAAGCCGAGGAAATTTACAACCTCGGCTTTTGTATTTTTTATTCACGCATATCAGCAGGAATATCTGGCATAAAATCTTCATCAATAGCATCTTGAAACTTAGTAAACTGACCTTGCCAAACAAGTTTAACAGTATCAGTAGAACCATTTCTATTTTTTGCCACAATAACTTCACCCTTATTTTTAACTTCAGGGTCATCTTTCTTGTAATATTCTTCTCTAAACAAAAGACATACAACATCGGCGTCCTGCTCAATAGCACCAGATTCTCTAAGGTCAGACATCATCGGTCTGTGGTCTTGTCTGCCTTCAGGGCCTCTTGAAAGCTGAGAAAGAGCTATAACTGGCACATTTAATTCTCTTGCAATACCCTTTAATGAACGGGATATGTAAGAAACTCTTTGCTGGTCAGACTCATTTCTGTTACCTGTACCCTCCATAAGCTGTAGGTAGTCAATAACAATAAGCCCTAACCCTTTTTCCATTTTTAGCTTTCTGCACTTTTCTCTCATACTTATAGGATTGATACCTGGTGTATCATATATTTCTATAGGAGCAGCAGAAAGTGTACCCATAGCCATAGCTATACTATCAAATTCCTCTGGTGTCAAATTACCTACTCTAAGTTTGCTAGAGTCCACAAGAGCCTGTGATGATAACATTCTGTTACCAAGCTGTTCTTTTGACATTTCCAAACTAAATATGGCTGTAGGCACTCTACCCTCAACAGCTGCATACTGTGCAATATTAAGAGCAAATGCAGTTTTACCCATTGAAGGACGACCAGCCACAAGTATAAGGTCAGAATTTTGAAGTCCTGCTGTAAGTCTGTCAAAATCCTTAAAACCAGTTTCAATACCAGTTATTGTACTATTTGACCTAGTTACCTTATCTATTTTTTCAATAACCTCAGCCATAACTCTGTCCATAGAAACAAAGTCATTACTGTTTATATTTTGAGATACCTCTAAAATATCCTGCTCAGCCTTTGCAATAACTGTATCAACATCTTCACTGCCCTCATAAGAGCTAGCAGAAATGCTGTCACCAACCTTAATAAGTCGTCTAAAAACAGCCTTTTGTTTAACAATATCTACATAATATTTTGTTTTGGCAGTTGTTGCAGCCAATCCATTAAGGCTAACAAGGTATTCAATACCTCCAACCTGTTCAAGATAACCCATACTTTCTAGCTTATCTTTAGCCATAACAAAGTCAACAGGCTTACTATTATTATATAAATCAAGAAAGGCCTCAAATATAAGCTTATGCGAAGGACTATAAAAATCACTTGAAAGTAAATTTTCAGCTGCCACTCTTACTCCATCTTCATCAGGATAGAGCATACACGCAAGAACCATTTGTTCTGCGTCATTATCGTGTGGCGGTATTCTGTTGACATAAGTATTTTCATTATTATTTTCAGCCATAATATTACCTCAATTATGCCTCAGTTACAGAAATCTTTAACTTAGCTGTTACATTTGGGTGAAGCTTAATACTAGCCTCAGCATCACCAACAGCCTTTACTGGGTCAACAACAATCTTTTTCTTATCTATATCAATGTTAAACTGTTCCTTTAATGCAGCAGCAACTTCTTTGTTTGTAACAGCACCAAAAAGTTTACCATTGTTACCTACTTTAACCTTAAGATTTACTGTTTTATCTTCAATTTCTTTGCCAAGTTTTTGAGCAGCCTCAAGCTCAGCCTGAGCCTTAGCAGCAGCCTCAGCGTGCTGTCTTTCAAGTTTCTTAATATTAGCAGGTGTAGCCTCAACAGCTAAATTCTTTGGCATAAGAAAATTCTTAGCATAACCATCACTTGCGTTAATAGTCTGGTCCTTTTTACCAACACCCTTAATATCCTGTAATAAAATAACTTTCATTTTATTCACTCTCCTCAATATATTCTTCTATTTTTTCTTTCAATAAATTAACAGCTTCCTCCATAGTAACACCTTCAAGCTGTGCAGCAGCACCAGCTTGATGACCGCCACCACCAAGTTTTTCCATTAATTTTTGAACATTAACTTTACCTAAACTTCTAGCACTTATGTTGATTTGATTTCCATAGTGACAAAGTACATAGCTTACTTCAATACCCTGTATATTTAAAAGCTCATCAGCAGCCTGTGCTATAAGTACAGTAGGATTGTCAACTTGAACACTCTCATCAAGAGAAGATATAGCCATATTGCCATATATAATTTCTGCTGTTCTTATAATTTCTGACCTAGCTAAATACTCATCAAAAGAATTCTTAAACAATCTTCTAACAGATATAGTGTCTGCACCATTCTTCTTTAAGTATGCAGCAGCCTCAAATGTTTTTATACCAGTCTTAAAGGCAAAATTCTTAGTATCAACAGTTATACCAGCAAGTAAGCCCTCTATTTCAGTTCTGCTTAATCTAATGCCCTTAATATACATAAGCATTTCTGTCACCATTTCACAAGCTGATGAAGCATAAGCCTCGTGATAAATAAGAGCACAATTATCAATAGCTCCTGTAGCTTTTCTGTGATGGTCAATCATTACTATACTTCTAGCAGTGTCTAAAAGCTCTGGGCATTCTGTAAGGAATGGTCTGTGAGTATCAACAACCACAAGAAGTGTTCTTCTTTTAATCATTTTTTGTGCTTCTTCACTATTTATAAACACATTTTCATATCTGCCATCATCACAAAGTCTTTCATACAAAGCCTTTATGCCACTTGTTACATTGTTTAAAACAATATGGCATTTTTTATCATAAAAATTAGCTATAGCAAATATACCAGCAGCTGAACCTAAACTATCAAGGTCTGGATTTTTATGACCCATTACAATTACATCACTAGCTGACAAAATAAGTTCTACTAAGCCATAAGCCTTAACTCTAGCTCTTACTCTTGAATTTTGACTTACTTCTTTACCGTCACCGCCAACAAACTGATATGTATCCTCAGACTCCTTAATAACAATCTGATTACCACCTCTGCCAAGAGCCAAATCTAAAGCACCTCTTGCAAAAGCCATATCTTCATTAACAGTTTTGCCATTCATACCTATACCAATGCTTAATGTAGCTGGAACATCATTACCCATTTCAATTTTAGCAATTTGTTCAACAATAGAGAATTTATCTTCTCTAAGTTTTTTAAGCATTTCTTTATTAAGTACGAAAAGATACTTGCCACTTTCAAATTTTCTAACAAGTCCACCCATATTGTTGAAATAATCGTTAATTTTTCTTTCAATAATAGCACTGAAATGAGGAAATCTTATTTCGTCCATTGTTTCTTGTATTTCAATACTATTATCAACAAGTAAGATACCAACAAGTATATTTGACTGAACACAGCCGTCATTATTAAGGTAAGGATTTTCTACAAAAATAACATTAAAACAATCCTCACAATGAGCAGTGTATAAATCATACACCTTGTCATCTACAACGGTAAACTGCTTAGGTCTGTCAACATCAAATTCTGGAGCAATATCAAAAATAGACTTAGTTTTTTTAATATTTTCGTTCCAATTTTTATAAATAGAATTATAGTCAACAATATTCAATTTTTCATCTAGCTTTACGCAAGGAAACGGAATTGATATACATTCGTTCATCTAATCTCTCCTCCACTGCCGACATTATACCACATATTATTTATTTTTTCAATCTTTTATCAACAACACCGTAACAGCCTAATTTTTTGCAGAAAGTAGTTTTCCTTTTAAGTAGCTTAATTGCAGCCTCAAAATCAGCTCCGTTATCCTCTACATCAAGGTCAATTATAAAAATATATTCAAGGGGCTTATTTCTTAAAGGTCTTGAATATATTTTAGACATATTAATATCGTATATAGAAAAAATATCCAAAATCTTTAAAAGTGCACCAGGTTCATTTGAAGTAGAAAAAACAATTGTGACAAAATTATCTTTTTTATACTCTGTTGTTTTACGCTTAGATACTCTTGCAAATTCAGTAAAATTGTCATTAGTGTCCTGTATTCCCTCTGCAATAACTTCAAGTCCGTAAAATTCTGCTGCACATTTTGCACCAATTCCAGCAACTCCGTATCCACTTTCAGCAACCGCTTGTATAGCACCAGCAGTTGATGCCTTAGTTTCTGTATCTGCATTAGGCATATTAGCAATAATAAAATTTTTGCACTGTGGAATAGCGTGAGGGTGTGACATTATTGTTTTAATATCCTCTAATTTAGTTCCCTTTTTAGCTATAAGACATTGTTCAATAGGCATTATAAGAAGCTCTTGAATATACAAATCAACATCAAAGGCAAGACTATCAACTGTGGCATTTACAATACCCTCAATTGAGTTTTCTATAGGAACAACAGCCTCTTGAACTTCATCATTAGCAACAGCCTTTAAAGCGTCTAAAAAGCTGTGATATGGCACTAATTCATTTCCTTTTGCTAAAGTAATGGCAGCCTGTTCACTAAATGTACCTCTTGGACCTAAATAACCAACTTTCATACTTTTTCTCCTATTATGTATCTAATTTCTATTTTATACTATATCACAAAATCAAATTTAATACAATTATTATTTACCTTTAAATTTAATTATGTTATAATTATACAAATATGTTTTTTGGAGAATATTACAATGATTACAATAGATAGTGTAAATATTGACGAAGCCTTAAGATATATGGGCTACAAAAAAAATATAGATATTGAAAATATAAAACCTATTTTGTTAGAATGTGAGAAAAATCTTCTTAATGAGGCAAACTATAGATATTGCTATAAGGTATTTGATATTGAAAAAAATGATGACTTTATTAAATTAAAAAATACAGACCTTATTCTTGAAGGCAATTCTATTAAAAATCATTTGGCTGAATGTAACAAAGCTATTTTAATGGCGTGTACATTATCAGATAAAGTTGATAAGCTAATAAATAAGCTAAATATAATAGATATGACTTCTTCACTTATTACTGATGCAATGGCTAGTGCATTAATTGAGCAAGTCTGTAATAAGGTGGAAGACGAAATTAGGACAAGTCTTAATTTAGAGTATATAACTTGGAGATTTTCTCCTGGCTATGGTGACTTGCCAATAAATATACAAAATAATTTTATAAAAACTCTTAATGCACATAAGCTAATTGGCTTAACAGCAACAGATAATAATATTCTTATACCAAGAAAATCAGTAACGGCAATAATAGGCATATCCGACTCACCTATTCCACAAAAGAAAAGAGGCTGTGCTATATGCTCAATGAATAAAACTTGCCAATTCAGAAAGAGAGGAACACATTGTGGATTTTAAAAAATTACTTGAAAAAGATTATGTTATATTAGATGGAGCTATGGGTACTGTTTTGCAAGCTCACGGTCTTGAAGTAGGTGGCATACCAGAATTATTAGGTATTACTGACCCAGAACAAATTGTAAACATACACAAAAGCTATATTAATGCTGGTTCTGACATTGTATATGCCAATACATTTGGTGCTAATAGCTATAAACTTGCTGACTGTGAATATTCTGTAGAAGAAGTAGTTAAAGCTGGTGTTAAAAATGCTAAAAAAGCCTGTGAAGGCACTAATTCTTATGCAGCACTTGATATTGGACCTATTGGTCAGCTTTTAGAGCCAACTGGTACTTTAAAATTTGAAGAAGCCTACGATATTTTTAAGGAACAAATTATAGCAGGTAAGGACGCTGACTTAATTGTTTTTGAAACAATGACTGACCTTTACGAAGTAAAAGCAGGCGTATTGGCAGCTAAAGAAAACAGTGACAAGCCTATTATTGTTACAATGACATTTGAAGAAAATATGAGAACATTTACTGGCTGTGCAATATCATCAATGGCTCTTACCCTTGAAGGTTTAGGTGTTGATGCTATTGGTGTTAACTGTTCATTAGGACCTAAGGAGCTTTTGCCAATTATTGAAGAACTTTCAAAGTGGACTAATCTCCCTATTGTTATTAAGCCAAACGCAGGTTTACCAGACCCAGTTACTAATGAATACAATGTTACACCAGAGGAATTTGCTGAATACATACTTGAAATGAATAAGTACGGTATAAGAATTGCTGGTGGTTGCTGTGGTACTACTCCAGACTTTATTAATGCAACAGTTAAAGCACTTAGTACAGTTAAGCCGGTGATAGTACATAAAGAAATACCAACAGCTATATGTTCCCCTACTTCAACAGTAGTAGTTGACCAGCCAAGAATAATTGGTGAAAGAATTAATCCAACTGGTAAAAAGTTATTTAAACAAGCCTTAATTGACAATAATATTGACTATATTTTAGGTCAGGCCATTGAACAGGTTCAAGGTGGTGCTGATATTCTTGATGTTAATGTAGGTTTACCAGATATTGACGAAAAAGAAATGATGATAAAGGTACTTAAGGCAGTTCAAGGTGTTGTTGATGTTCCTTTACAGATTGACTCAACTGTACCAGAAGTTCTTGAAGCAGCTTTAAGAGTATATAACGGTAAGCCTCTTGTAAATTCCGTAAATGGTGAAGAAGAAGTTATGGCTAAAATATTGCCACTTGTTAAAAAATATGGTGGTACTGTATTAGGTCTTACCCTTGATAAAGACGGTATACCAAAAGAAGCCGATAAAAGATTTGAAATTGCTAAAAAAATAATGAATACTGCTCTTGAATATGGCATTTCAAAAGAAAATATTTGCATTGACTGTCTTACACTTACTGCATCAGCAGAACAGGCTGCTGTTTTTGAAACATTAAATGCACTTGAAAGAGTTAAAAAGGAACTTGGCTTAAAAACTGTATTAGGTGTTTCAAATATATCTTTTGGTTTGCCTAATAGAGAGCTTATTAACAGAACTTTCTTGTCAATGGCTTTAACTAAGGGACTTGATTTACCTATTATAAATCCTAATGTTGAGTCAATGACAGGTGCTGTAAGAGCATATAGACTTCTTGCAAACCACGATAAGAACTCAACAGAATTTATAGCAAATTATAGCGGTGTTAAAACACAAACCAAAACAGACAATAAGTCAGAACACACTCTTGAATACGCAATTGATAAGGGACTTAAGTCAGAAGCAAAGGCTATAACAGCTAAACTTCTCGAAACAAAAGACCCTATGGAAGTTATAAATAACATTATTATTCCTGCCCTTGATAAGGCTGGTTCAGAATTTGAAAGTGGCAAAATTTTCTTACCACAGCTTATACTTTCTGCTGGTGTTGCACAGGAAGCCTTTGAAGTTCTTAAGGCAAATATGACATCAAGCTCTGATGAAAGCATTAGCAAAGGTAAAATTGTAATTGCAACAGTTAAGGGTGATGTTCACGATATAGGTAAAAACATAGTAAAAGTCCTTTTGGAAAACTATGGCTATGATGTAATTGACTTAGGAAAAGATGTTGAGTACGAATCTGTATTAAATGCTGTACAACAAAACGATTGCCACCTTGTTGGTCTTAGTGCTCTTATGACTACAACTTTAGGCTCAATGTCTGATACTATACAGCTTTTAAGAGATAATGATTGCGATTGTAAAATTATGGTTGGCGGTGCTGTTCTTACCCCTGAATATGCTGAAAAAATAGGTGCTGATTATTATTCAAAAGATGCAAAGCAGTCTGTTGATATAGCTAAAGAGGTATTAGGATAATATGAAGATATATCTTGCACCTTTAGAAGGTATCACAAACAATATATTTAGAGCCAGTCAGCTTAAACACTTTGGTGGAATTGATAAATATTACACTCCTTTTATTACCCCTACAGAAAACGGTAATTTAGGAACTAAGGCACTGCGTGATATTTTGCCAGAAAATAATAAGGGGCAAAATCTTGTGCCTCAAATACTTACAAATTCAGCTGATGGTTTTTTAAGAATGTGTAATGTTTTTAGTCAATATGGTTATACTGAATTTAATCTTAATTTAGGTTGCCCTTCTGGCACAGTTGTTTCTAAAGGCAGAGGCTCTGGATTTTTAGCTTATACTTATGAATTAGATTGTTTTCTTGATAAAATATACAGTAGTAACTACAATATATCTATTAAAACAAGAATTGGTTTGAAAGAACCTGATGAATTTTATAAATTACTTGAAATTTATAATAAATATCCTATTAGTGAACTTACAATTCACCCTAGAACAAGAACTGATATGTATAAAAATACACCTAACTGGGATATGTTTAAGTTTGCTGTTGAAAATAGTAAAAATAAATTATGTTATAATGGAGATATTTTTTCATTAGCTGATTATAACAATTTTATAAAAGTTTTTCCTACTGTTGACACTATAATGATAGGCAGAGGTATAATAAGAAATCCAGCCCTTCCACTTATAATAAAAAATGAAGGTAATATAAATATTGATACATTAAAAGCCTTTTATAACGATATTTATACAGACTATGAGAAAATTCTTTCTGGTACAGTACCTTTGTTGCATAAAATGAAAGAGCTTACAATATACTTATCAGAACTTTTTGATAATGATACAAAAATATTAAAAAGACTTAAAAAAGCTAAAAATATAAATGAATTTAATTCTGTTGTATTAGAACTTTTTAATAACTATGAATTAAAGAGAGGATAGATTATCTATTCTCTCTTTTTTGTATTCCAAAATAATATATTATATAAACTATTTTATATCATACAGTAACATCAGCACTTTCATATATTATATAATAACAATACTTAAATTTAAAGCTACAAATAGCCTACACTTTAAATTTAAAAATTTATTATTATACTTTTTAATATGTTTTAGAGCCTATATAGATTCCCTTTAATAGGCTCAAAAAATATATATTTATGTTTATTACACCACATATAAATCCAAAATTATAAATATTTATGTTTTATATCTTCAAAAATAAATTATATATTTTATTCCACCCAGTATTTTATTATAAACACAATAGATATTTATGTTATTACCCTTATATTTTGTTGTAGACTTCAAATTAAATTGTATTTCCTATTAACATTTATTATAACCTGCCAATAACAACAGGCAGAAATACACCACCCTGTAACTATTAAAGGCAAAAAAACCGCAAACCCTAAAAGGATTTGCGGTTTAAATCAATCAAATATAATTACTTAATTATAATTACTCAATGATAGATACAACAGAACCAGAACCTACAGTTCTACCACCTTCACGGATAGCGAATCTAAGACCCTGCTCCATAGCGATGTGAGAAATAAGCTCGATAGTCATTTCTACGTTATCGCCAGGCATACACATCTCTGTACCCTCTGGAAGAGTAATAACACCAGTAACGTCAGTAGTTCTGAAGTAGAACTGTGGACGATAGTTGTTGAAGAATGGCTTATGACGACCACCCTCATCCTGCTTAAGAACATAAACCTGAGCAGTAAACTTAGTATGAGGAGTGATAGTACCAGGAGCTGCAAGAACCTGACCTCTTTCGATTTCGTCTCTAGCAACACCTCTTAAAAGTGCACCAATGTTATCACCTGGTTCAGCCTCGTCAAGAAGCTTTCTGAACATTTCGATACCAGTTACAACAACCTTTCTAGCTTCGTCGTTAAGACCTACAATCTCAACTTCGTCGTTTACGTGGAGTACACCTCTTTCTACTCTACCAGTAGCAACTGTACCTCTACCAGTGATTGAGAATACGTCCTCAACTGGCATAAGGAAAGGCTTATCTGTATCTCTCTCTGGGTTAGGAATGTAATCTTCGATTACGTTGAATAATTCAACAATCTTGTCACCCCAAGGGCCCATTGGATCCTGAAGAGCCTGGTAAGCAGAACCTCTAACGATTGGGCAACCTTCGAAGCCGTATTCTTCAAGAAGTTCAGTGATTTCCATCTCTACTAAATCTAATAATTCCTCGTCATCAACCATATCACACTTGTTCATAAATACAACGATGTAAGGAACGCCTACCTGTCTAGAAAGAAGGATATGCTCTCTAGTCTGAGCCATAGGACCATCAGTAGCAGCAACTACAAGGATAGCACCATCCATCTGAGCAGCACCAGTAATCATATTCTTAACATAGTCAGCATGACCTGGACAGTCAACGTGAGCGTAGTGACGGTTAGGAGTCTCGTACTCAACGTGAGCAGTAGAGATAGTGATACCTCTTTCTCTTTCCTCTGGAGCCTTATCGATGTTATCGAATGCAACTTCCTCACCTAACTGATATCTTGCGTGAAGAGTCTTAGTGATAGCAGCAGTTAATGTAGTCTTACCGTGGTCAACGTGGCCGATTGTACCAATGTTAACGTGAGGCTTATTTCTCTCAAATTTTGCCTTAGCCATTTTAAATTTTCCTCCTTAAAATAAATAATCTTTTAGTTTTAGTCAGTAGCAATTACTATTGACTACAGCACTATAATTATTATAGTAGATTTTATAGTAAATTGCAAGCATTATTTTACAATAATGCCTGCAAATTTTTAAAATTTAATAAATTACTCAGCCTTACCAGCTGCAACCTGATCCTGAATAGACTTTGGAACAGCTTCGTAGTGGTGTACTTCCATAGCGTAAGTACCTCTACCCTGAGTAGTAGAACGAAGTGAAGTAGAGTAACCGAACATTTCAGCAAGTGGAACAAATGCGTGAACAATCTTAGCACCGCTCTGGTCGTCCATACCTTCAATTCTACCTCTTCTTGAACTTACATCACCCATTACATCACCTAAATATTCTTCAGGGATAGTGATTTCAACCTTCATAATAGGTTCAAGAAGCTTAGGATCAGACTTTCTCATAGCTTCCTTGAATGCCATAGAACCAGCAATCTTGAATGCCATTTCTGATGAATCGACTTCATGGTAAGAACCATCATAACATCTAGCTCTAACACCAACTACAGGATAACCTGCAATAACACCAGACTGCATAGCTTCCTGAATACCTGCGTCAACAGCTGGGATATATTCCTTAGGAATAGCACCACCAACTACTTCGTTAACGAATTCATAAGTCTTATCCTCGCTAGCGTCCATAACTTCAAACTTAACCTTACAGTGACCGTACTGACCACGACCACCAGACTGTCTTGAATACTTGTGTTCCTGATCAACATCGTGACCAAATGACTCTCTGTAAGCAACCTGAGGTGCACCTACATTAGCCTCAACCTTAAACTCTCTTAAAAGTCTATCAACGATGATTTCAAGGTGAAGCTCACCCATACCAGCGATGATAGTATCACCAGTTTCCTGGTTAGTATAAGTCTTGAATGTTGGATCTTCTTCAGCAAGCTTTGCAAGAGCAATACCCATCTTGTCTCTACCAGCCTTAGTCTTAGGCTCGATAGCAACAGAGATAACTGGGTCTGGGAAGTTCATAGACTCTAAGATAACTTCATTATTCTCATCACAAAGTGTATCACCTGTTGTAGTAAACTTAAGACCTACAGCAGCTGCAATATCACCAGCGTAAACCTTTTCAATTTCCTTACGGTCATTAGCGTGCATCTGAAGAATTCTACCGATTCTTTCCTTCTTACCCTTTACAGAGTTGTAAACATAAGAACCTGACTCTAATACACCAGAGTAAACTCTAAAGAATGCTAACTTACCTACGAATGGGTCATTCATAATCTTAAATGCGAGAGCTGAGAATGGCTCCTTATCAGAAGAATGTCTTTCAACGACATTTTCCTCATCACCAGGGATGTGACCCTTGATTGAAGGAATATCAGTTGGAGCTGGCATATATTCAAGAATACCATCAAGAAGCTTCTGAACACCCTTATTTCTGTAAGCAGAACCACAGAATACAGGAACAGCCTCACAAGCGATACAAGCCTTTCTAAGAGCAGCCTTCATTTCAGCGATTTCAAGGTCGCCTTCTTCAAAGTACTTGTCCATTAAAGCATCATCACTTGAAGCAATAGCTTCAACCATAGCTTCTCTATATTCCTGAGCCTTATCAGCCATATCAGCAGGAATATCTTCTACAGTAATATCTGTACCATTCTTATCATTGTAGATATATGCCTTCATTTCCATAAGGTCAATAAGACCTAAGAAATCATCTTCAGCACCAATAGGTAACTGAACTGGAATAGGATTAGCACCTAATCTAGTCTTAATCTGGTCTACACAGTTGTAGAAATCAGCACCCATAATATCCATCTTGTTTACGAAACACATTCTAGGTACGTGATACTTTTCAGCCTGTCTCCAAACAGTTTCAGACTGAGGCTCAACGCCACCCTTAGCATCAAATACTGCAACAGAACCATCAAGTACTCTTAAAGAACGCTCAACCTCAACAGTAAAGTCAACGTGACCTGGAGTATCAATAATGTTTATTCTGTGCATAGGTGCATCACCAATGTGCCACTGAGTAGTTGTAGCAGCTGAAGTAATTGTGATACCTCTTTCCTGCTCCTGCTCCATCCAGTCCATCTGTGCTGTACCTTCGTGAGTATCACCGATTTTATAAGTCTTACCAGTGTAGTATAAGATTCTCTCTGTAAGAGTAGTCTTACCTGCATCGATATGAGCCATAATACCGATATTTCTAGTTCTTTCCAATGGGAACTCTCTATTTGACATACTAATAAATCCTCCTTATTACCACTTATAATGTGAGAAAGCCTTATTAGCTTCTGCCATTCTATGAGTTTCGTCCTTCTTCTTAACAGCACCACCAGCGTTGTTAAGAGCATCTAAAATCTCAGCTGCAAGACGAGCATCCATAGTCTTCTCGCCACGCTTTCTGCTGAAAAATGTTAACCATCTAAGACCTAAAGTCTGTCTTCTTTCAGGCTTAATCTCGATAGGTACCTGGTAAGTAGCACCACCTACTCTACGAGCCTTAACCTCAAGAACTGGCATAATATTGCCTAAAGCTTCCTCAAAAGCCTCAAGTGCAGGCTTTCCTGACTTTTCTTCAACCTGAGCAAATGCACCGTAAACAATCTTCTGTGCAACGCCCTTCTTACCATCTAACATAATAGAGTTGATAAGCTTTGTTACAAGCTTACTCTTATACATAGGATCTGGTAGTACTTCTCTCTTTGAAACATGACCTTTTCTTGGCACGATTCTTCCCTCCTTAATCAAAATAATATTAATTCAACGGTACTTGCGAACACATTGTTTCGCTATACATGCCTTATACTACCAACGAACCTCTGCAATAACAGATTTAATCATCAATGTATGAGGCATTAATAATAGTTACACTAAAAAGTTAATTACTTCTTAGCCTTAGCCTTCTTAGCGCCGTACTTAGAACGAGCCTGCTTTCTATCAGCTACACCTGCTGTATCAAGTGTACCTCTTACGATATGGTAACGAACACCAGGAACGTCCTTTACTCTACCACCTCTTAAAAGAACAACACTATGTTCCTGTAAGTTGTGACCTTCACCTGGAATGTAAGCTGTTACTTCAATACCATTAGAAAGACGAACTCTGGCAATCTTTCTAAGAGCTGAGTTAGGCTTCTTAGGTGTAGCAGTCTTAACAGATGTACAAACACCACGCTTCTGTGGAGAACTCTGATTTGTCTGCTTCTTCTTAAGAGTGTTGAGACCCTTCTGTAATGCTGGAGCTGTAGACTTAGAAACCTTAGTCTGTCTGCCCTTTCTTACTAACTGGTTAAATGTTGGCATTAACTGCACCTCCCTTAAAAATAATAAAATCTGTTACTGCGTGAGGTTCAAATTTATTCCGAACAACACACACAAGTGTTATTGTATCATCATTTCCCCATAAAGTCAACACATTTTTCAAATTTTTTTCAATTTTATTCTATATTTTTTCTTTTGTTTTATCCTTAAATATTTTAACATAAAATACAAAGCAAAACACGCAAGTTACAACCTCTGTAATAGGAAAAGTTAGCCAAACATAAGACACGCCAACAAAAGAAAAAATCCAAGCAACTGGCACAAAAAGTACAACCTCTCTTAAAACAGGAATAAATATACTTTCTTTTGTCTTTCCTAGTGCTGTAAAAAATATAGGAAAGATAAGTGTAAATGTTATTGGAACAAAACTTGTACCAATAATTTTGAAAGCTATATTACCTAAAGATAATACTTCTTTGTCACTTGAAAATATTCCTATTGCCTCCTCTGGGAATACAATAAAAATAAAAGCACCCAAAATCATAAATATTACAGAAAACAAACAAGTATCCTTTAATATTTTTTTGCACCTATCCCACTTCTCTATTGCATAGTTGAAACTTACAACTTGCAAAATACAAATTCCTAAAGCATTTAAAGGTATTAAGAAAAATGATTGTAACTTATAATATATTCCTAGCACTGTAACAGCAGCATCTGAAAATGATGATAAAATTACATTTAAACCAGCAATATACACAGTCCATAAGGCTTACATAACAATATTAGGTATACCTGCCTTATATATTGCACCTACATAAGGCAAAAGCCTTTTAATACCTCTAGGTCTATAAAATCCTTTAATACCAGTAATAATAGCTGCTGCTACCTTACCTATAACTGTTGCTATAGCTGCACCTGCTACGCCCATAGGTTCTATCTTCCATACTCCAAATATTAATATAGGGTCAAGTATTACATTTACAACTGCACCTACAACTTGAGCAATCATAGGTGTTTTCATATCACCTTGTGATTGCAAAACCTTAGTCCATATACTTTCTAAAAATATTCCTAAACTAAAAATACAAACTATTTCACCATATATGCCTGCAAATTTATGTACAGAAGTTGACGATGCTGACATTTCAATATATGTTGTAAGAAATAATAATGATAATATGCTAAAAATAAACCAGCTAACAATAGCAAGCAAAAAACCAGTTCCAGCAACATCAATAGCCTTTTGTTTTCTATCTAAAGCATAATATCTTGCCATAACTGTATTTACACCAACACCAGTACCTACAGCTATTGCACATATTAAAAGCTGAATAGGATAAATAACCGATAAAGCTGTCAATCCATCTCCAGAAAATCTGCCTACAAAAAAACTATCTACTATATTATATAACGCTTGAATTAACTGAGCAAACATTACAGGAGAGCTAACTTCATCAGTATTTTTGAAGTTTTTTCTGTTCCAAAATATCTATTATCCAAAGCTTTATCACTCATTATGTCACCTACTTTCAATAATTTATTAAATCATTTTATCACAAATAATGTATAGCTATCAACAAAAATTGCTATTATTTCATAATATAGTTAAAAAGTAGTTGACAACTACATACTTTAGTGTTATTATGATTATCGAAGTAATTTAGTTATTAATGTTGCTTCGTCATTACTATAACAATTTAATTATTGCTTATCAAGAGAGGCGGAGGGACAGGCCCTATGAAGCCCAGCAACCGGCATTATGCATCGGTGCTAAATCCTGCGGTGTTTATTCCGAAAGATGAGTTTTTAGAATAAGCCCTATGAAAAGGGTTTTTTTTATGCCCATTTTAATATTGTTTATTTAATATGTGAAAGGAGTTTATTAAATGAAGAAATTTTTTACATCTGAGTCTGTTACAGAAGGACATCCAGATAAAATCTGTGACCAAATTTCTGATGCCGTTCTTGACGCTATTTTAGCTAAAGACCCAATGGCAAGAGTTGCTTGCGAAACTATGACAACAACTGGTTTAATTATGGTTGCAGGTGAGGTTACAACAAACTGCTATGTTGATATTGATGAAATCGCTAGAGAAACTGTAAGAGAAATTGGCTACGACAGAGCAAAGTACGGCTTTGACTGCGACAGCTGTTCTGTACTTACATCATTAAAGGGTCAGAGCCCTGATATTGCACAGGGTGTTAATTCATCTCTTGAAGCTAGAGGTGGCGAGGCTGATGCAAATGATACTGGTGCTGGTGACCAGGGTATGATGTTTGGTTTTGCTTGTGATGAAACTGAAGATTATATGCCTGCCCCAATCTACTATGCTCACAAACTTACTAAAAAGCTTAGCGAAGTTAGAAAAAATGGTACTTTAGATTACCTTAGACCAGACGGCAAGAGTCAGGTAACTGTTGAATATGATGACGATAAGGTTGTAAGAATTGATAGTGTTGTTATTTCTTCACAGCACGCACCAGAAGTTGAGCACGCTCAGATTGAAAAAGATATTATAGAAAATGTAATTAAGGCTGTTTTACCAGCTGACTTACTTGATGAAAATACTAAGTACTACATCAACCCAACTGGCAGATTTGTTATTGGTGGTCCTCAGGGCGACTGTGGTTTAACTGGTAGAAAGATTATCGTTGATACTTACGGTGGTTACGCAAGTCACGGCGGTGGTGCTTTTAGTGGTAAAGACCCTACAAAGGTAGACCGTTCAGCTGCTTATGCTGCAAGATATGTAGCAAAGAATGTAGTTGCTAGTGGTATTGCTAAGAGGTGCGAAATTCAGTTAGCTTATGCAATTGGTGTTGCAAAGCCTCTTTCAATCTTTGTTAACACTTATGGCACAGGTAAGGTTGCTGATGATAAGATTGTTGAAATCATTAACGAAAACTTTGATTTAAGACCTGCTGCAATTATCAAGAACTTTAATTTAAGAAGACCAATTTATAAGCAGACAGCTGCTTATGGCCATTTTGGTAGGTCTGATATTAATGTTCCTTGGGAAAAGCTCGATAAGGTTGACATTTTTAAGAAGTATTTATAATTTTTAAAACAGAAAGGCTGCTTCAAGATTAACTTGATGCAGCCTCTTTAATTATTTATTTAATTTCACTTAATTCACCTGTTACAGAATCCATAACATAACCAGCAATTCTCACATCATTAGGAATAAGTGGGTGTTCCTTTAAAAATTTAACTGTTTCGTGTACAGATGTTTCAACATCATCAAAACCAGCAAGCCAATTTTCAAAATCAATACCACAATATTTCATAATATCAATATTTTCCTTGTGCACACCTCTGTTAATCATATGTTCAATCATCATATCACTATTAATATGCTGAACACCACAGTCTGTATGGCCAATGACCATAATTTCTTCCACGCCAAGTTCAAATATAGCAACCAAAAGACTTCTAACAACACTACCGAAAGGGTGAGTAACAACGCCACCGGCATTTTTAATAATCTTTACATCACCATTTTTTATACCTAAGGCAGCTGGTAAAAGTTCAGTAAGTCTAGTATCCATACAAGATAATATTGCAATTTTCTTATCAGGATATTTACTTGTTTTGTACTGCTCATATTTTTTATCTTCAACAAATTTTTTATTAAATTCAATCATTTCCTTTATCATAATAAAACTCCTTTCTTTTAGGATATTATAACACATAATAAATGAAAAAGCATTATAAAATTAATTCATCTATATATTTGTAGGTGCTATCATTTGCTGTTTATTTCTATCTCAACAACACCATATAACAAACAGTCCCTAAAAACACACTTAACAAAGTATTTTTAAAAGCAATATGTACAATTACTGTAGCAATACCTGCCAAAATCAATTCCAAATTATTAACATCTGTTCCTATTGTTTTAAAGCAATAAACCACAAGTATAGCAATAACAGCCGGTGGTGACACAACACCTAAATATTCAACAATAGCTGGCAACTTCTTTTTGCCACCAAATATTAAAAAAGGTATAGCTCTAATAACAAAAGTACAAAGTCCACATATTAAAATAACAATTATCGTTTTAATATCATTATTCATTTGATTTAACCCTACAATCCTTTAATTTTTTATTTACAACAAGCAAAAACATTGTAGACACCATAGCAGGGAAAATAAAACTTTTTGCTCCAAATATAACAAGAGATACTACACCACAAATCAAGCCTAAAAATGCAGATAATCTATCTTTTTTATTTTTCCATTTATCAATAAAAATAGTAATAAAAAGAGCAGTCATACAAAAATCAATACCCTTAAAATCAAACGGCAATAAACTGCCTAATAGTCCACCAATAATAGTACCTGTCAACCAATAAACCCTAGCAAAAAATGCAACATAAAGCATATACAAGCCTTCATTAACATTAGTAGGTATTTTGCCATTCATACTAGTATACAAAGCATAAGTTTCATCTGTTAAGCTAAATATCATATAAGGATAAAACTTTCCTAACTTTTTAAATTTATCAATATATGGTATACCATAAAACAACATTCTACTATTCATAAAAAGTGCAGTTAATATTATAGTAGTAACAGCAGTTCCAGTTTTTAAATAATCAACCAAAACATACTGAAAAGCACCAGTATACACAGTTTGACTAACAAGCCAAGACCAAATAAAATTGTAGCCAGCACTACTCATCATAATACCAAAGGCAATGCTTAAAAATTCATAGCTAAAAAATATAGGCAACGAATTTACAAAAGCATAGCCAAGTGTTTTTTTATCAAACTTCATTATATTACTTCCTTAAGTTTGTTATAAATTGCATCTGCAAAGTTTTTATGCCCTACTTCATCTAAATGCTCTCTATCAGCCTTACTAGGCACAGCAAATTCAGAAGCCTGTAAAAAATAAATATTATTATCTTCTGCAATTTTTTTATAAACAATAGGAAGTTCCTTAGAAACTCCAACAGAACGACCATTAAACTCAGGGTCAAAACCCTCCTCCCAAACTCTATTGCCAAGTTCAATAGGTGACACAAGAACAATGTTAGCTTCTGGTGCAGTCTTTCTAATTTCTTCAATTATTTCCTCTATACCTTGACCAATAATTTCAGCAGAAGCATTATAAGCTGTCTTACAATCATTAGTTCCTAACATAAGCACAACAGTATCAATAGGCTTGTGAGTTTCAAGAATAACAGAAATAAAGTCAATACCCTTTCTTCCTTTTCTGTAAGCATCTTCAAAAACAGTAGTTCTGCCACAAAGTCCTTCTTCAATTACTCTATATCCTTTTTTACTAACTTTACTATCAAGTATACCTGTCCATCTGGTATTCCAATCATATCTATCCTTAGTTCCTGGTATTAATCCATAAGTATTAGAATCTCCAAAGCATAAAATCTGTTTCAAGTCAATCACCCTTTTCCTATATTTTTTATATGAATTATATGAATATTATATTTATATTATAGGCATTTGTCAAGTATTTTTTAAAATATTTTGTTTAATGTTGACTTTTTTCTTCTAATTGTTTATTATAATCTTACTAAGTTTATATGATTTATATGGAAGGTAACAGATATGATTAATAAGCTTTTAAAAGAAAAAGATTTGACAAATAGTGAATTAAGCACACTGCTTAACACCAATATATATGATGATAAATTAAGAGAATGTGCTGACAATGTAAGGCAAGAATACTATGGCACAGATGTTTATATTAGAGGATTAATTGAGTTTACAAATTATTGCAAAAATGATTGCTACTATTGTGGCATTAGAAAAAGCAATAAACTAGCTGACCGTTACAGACTTTCAAAAGACGATATTTTAGAATGTTGCAAAGAAGGTTATAAGCTAGGCTTTCGTACCTTTGTACTTCAAGGTGGTGAAGACCCTTATTATACAGACGAAAAAATATGTGACCTTGTCAGCACAATAAAAGAAAACTATGGCGATTGTGCTGTTACTCTTTCTATTGGAGAAAAGTCAAGGGAAAGCTACAAAGCATATTTTGACGCTGGAGCTGACAGATATTTATTAAGACACGAAACAGCTAACGAAAGCCATTACAATCATTTACATCCAGAAAGTATGAGTTTAAAAAATAGAAAACAATGTCTATTTGACTTAAAAGAAATAGGTTATCAAGTTGGGTCAGGCTTTATGGTTGGCTCACCTTATCAAACAACAGAAAATTTAATTGAAGATTTAAGATTTCTACAACAGCTTGAGCCAGCAATGATTGGCATAGGACCATATCTTACTCATAATCAAACACCTTTTAAAGATAAAGAAAACGGAAGTTTTGACTTAACATTAAAACTTATATCTATTTTAAGACTTATGTTTCCTTATGCACTTATACCAGCCACTACCGCATTAGGTACAATTAATCCTAAAGGTAGAGAAATGGGCTTGCAAGCTGGTGCAAATGTTGTTATGCCTAATTTGTCCCCTGTTAGTGTAAGAAAACTCTATACCCTTTACGAAAATAAAATTTGTACTGGTGAGGAGTCTGCACAGTGTCGAGGTTGTCTTGAAAACAGAGTAAAATATGCTGGCTACAATATTGTAACTGACATAGGAAATGTAAAGAAAATTAAGGAGAATTAAAATGAAAACAATAACTATTGGAGAACTTGAAAAACTTAATTCCTCCAAAATAACTATAATAGATGTAAGAAAATTTGAGGATTATAAAAGAGGTTCAATTGAAAATTCCATTAATATACCAATAAGTGAATTTAATCAAAAAATTGATACTATACCAAAGGATAAGCCTGTATACTTACTATGTTACACTGGCGACAAAAGTATTGATATAACATATATGCTTTCAGATTTGGGATACGATGCCTACAATATTGAAGGCGGTTATAGAGCTTATCTTCAGCTTTATTTAACACGATTAATGGAAAAAGAAGATGAAGTAAAATTAAAAACAGCCGAAATAGAAAGAAGTATAATTAAAAAATTTAGAAAAGGTATATGGTGCAAATTTACAAAAGCCATTAATACCTATGACCTTATACAAGAAAATGATAAAATTGCAGTCTGTATATCTGGTGGCAAGGATTCTATGCTTATGGCAAAACTTTTTCAAGAGCTTCAAAAACACGGCAAATTTCCTTTTGAACTTGTGTTTCTTACTATGAACCCTGGCTACAATGAAGCAAACTGGAACATTATTCAAAACAATGCTAAAATACTTAATATACCTCTTACTGTTTTTGAAAGTGAAATATTTGATATTGTTGCTAGTGTAGATAAAAGCCCTTGTTACTTGTGTGCAAGAATGAGGAGAGGTTATCTTTATTCAAGAGCTAAAGAGCTTGGCTGTAATAAAATTGCTCTCGGTCACCATTTTGACGATGTAATTGAAACTGTTTTAATGGGTATGTTCTATAGTGGTAAATTTGAAACTATGATGCCAAAACTTCATAGTAACAATTTTGAGGGTATGGAACTTATACGACCTATGTATATGATAAAAGAGGCTGATATAAAGGCTTGGAGAGATTATAATAAACTTAATTTTATACAATGTGCTTGCCGATTTACAGAAAATTGTGCCACTTGTGGCGGTGACCACGGCTCAAAACGAGATGAAATGAAAGAACTTGTTGCTCAATTAAGAGAAAAAAGTCCTCTTATTGAAGGCAATATTTTTAATAGCATACACAATGTTAATTTAAAAACAATTATTGGTTATAAGCAAGACGGTGAAAATCATAGTTTCCTTGATAACTATTAATAACGGAAACCCCTCAGTCACTTCGTGACAGCTCCCCTACAAGTGGAGCTAGGTGGTTATTTTTTTAGTTGTTCGTTTTAATACCATAAGGGCGATTACTAATCGCCCCTACAAATAACAGTAACTTATATTTATTATCTATTACTTATTACTTATGTAAGTCTGCACCATTTGCCTTCCCTCATAGGGAAGGTGGCAACCGTAGGTTGACGGAAGGGTTTCCAATAAATGAAATGAATTTATAAAAGACTATCCTAGCCAAAAATGTTTATATGATGTTATTGAAATACCTACCCACCTTTTAGAAATTGACGAAGAATTACATAAGGTTCACCAAAAGTTTTATGACAAAACTTATGCTTATATGAAGAAAAACAATATGAAAATATGTGGCAATATAATGGAAATTATGGTTAATATTTTAACTGATGTTTCTAGTGCCTTAATTTGTATTCCATTTGAAGAATTAAATTAAATTTAATATTGCAAATTATTTGTTTTGGGCGTATACTTATTTTAAATTTTAAGGGAGTGTGATTATTATGACAATTAATGATGCTTTAGACAAACTTTTAAAACTCGCATTAAATAATGCAGAATTAAAGGAAAAATTATTAGCTACAGAAAACGCAAAAGAACCAATGGAAGAATTTTGCAAAATATCTGCTGAATACGGCTATGAAATAAAAATAGGTGATTTGTTAGCATTAAATGAAACCCTTTGGAACAATCTTTTAAAAAGTACAAATGGTGGTGCAACATTCCCTATTGATGAATGGTCAGATGCTTATGAGCAGTTTATATCTTCTTTGAGATTTTAATATATAATATTTGCAACAAAAATACCGACCTCCAATTGTTTTAGTCTAACTTTTGGAAGTCGGCACATATACTATCTTTTCAAATTTTAACTTCTACCTTATTATTTCTAAGTACAAGTTCATCAGCCTTAACATTACAGTCATAAGCCAAAATATTAACTCCTGCATTACTTACTTCTTTTAGCTTGTCAGCAAATTCCTTGTGATTTTCAGCATTTGGCACAAAATAATCAACATCACTCATTTGCACAACAAACAAAACATAAGCATTATACCCATCATTTATTGATTTCTTTAATTCATCTAAATGTTTTACAGCTCTTTCACTAGGGGCATCTGGAAAACTAACAACATTATTATTTTCAAGAGTGACACCCTTAACTTCGATAAATGATTTTACACTACCCTGCTCCATATAAAAATCAAACCTAGATTTACAATATCTAAACTCTCTTTTTAAATATGTTACATTGTCAAATATTAAGCCATTTAATATTGCTTCTTCCACAACCTTATTAGGTGCCTGAGAATCCATATTAACCAGTCTGCCATTTTTATTTACAACAACAAGAGAAAACTTAGTCTTTCTTTCAGGATTTGTGCTAGGTTCAAGAAAAACTTCAGCCCCTTCACCAAGAAGTTCTCTACACCTTCCCGTATTCTTTACGTGGCAAACCTCAACATTTCCATTAATATTGACTTGTGCTATAAATCTGTTATCCCTTTTTATAAATGTTCCTTTAACAATATTACTATACTTCATTACTGTCTAATCTGTCCGTTACCATAAATTAAATATTTAGTAGTAGTAAGTTCCTTAAGACCCATAGGACCTCTTGCGTGAAGTTTCTGTGTACTTATGCCAATTTCAGCACCAAAGCCAAATTCATTACCATCAGTAAATCTTGTTGAAGCATTTACATAAACAGCAGCGGAGTCAATTTCTTGTAAAAATCTTTGAGTATTAGTATAGCTTTCACTAACTATACATTCAGAGTGACCAGTTGAATACTTAGTAATATGGTCAATAGCCTCATCAATGTTTTTAACTACTTTTACAGCAAGAATGTAGTCAAGGTATTCAGTTGCCCAATCTTCTTCAGTTGCATCAATTACATCATTAACAATAGCCTTAACAGCCTTGTCACCTCTAATTTCAACATTCTTTTCTCTTAAAGCCTTTATAGCAACTGGCAAAAATTCATTAGCAATATTTTCGTGAACAAGCATTGTTTCAGCTGCATTACAAACACCAGGTCTTTGAGCCTTAGCATTAACAATAATATTAACAGCCTTATTAATATCAGCACTTTCATCAACAAATATATGGCAATTACCAACACCAGTTTCAATAACTGGCACTGTTGAATTTTGAACAACAGCTTGTATTAAACCTGCACCGCCTCTAGGAATAAGTACATCAATATAACCATTCATTTTCATCATTTGATTGGCACTTTCTCTTGATGTATCTTCAACAAGCTGAACAATGTTTTCATCAACATTTAATGCTTTAATAGCATTTTTAAAAACATTTATTGTAGCTATGTTAGAATTAATTGCCTCCTTGCCACCTCTTAATATAACTGCACTACCAGCCTTTAAACAAAGACCAAAAGCATCAGAAGTAACATTAGGTCTAGCCTCATATATAATACCAATAACGCCCATTGGTACTCTTTTTTGACCAACAATAAGACCATTAGGCAAAGTTTTCATATTTAAAATTTCACCAATAGGGTCAGGAAGTTTAGCAATCTGCTCAAGTCCGTCAGCCATTGCATATATTCTATCCTTGCTAAGAGCAAGTCTATCCATTATTGATGGCTTAAGACCATTCTTTTCACCATTTTCAAGGTCAATTTTATTTGCCTTTAATATTTCCTCATAATTGTTTTTTAAGGCATCAGCAGCCTTTAATAAAATATTATTTTTTTCACCAGTTGTAAGTTTTGCTAAAGCTCTTTTAGCAACTTTTGCACTTTCACCAATTTCTATTAAGGTTTTCATTGTTTTACCTCCATATTTTACTATTAGTCACAATTATATCTACTGCCCTGTCATATTCATCTCTAGGCACAACATTAGTTATTTGTTCATCAAAGCATACGCCGACAGTAGTCATATATTCATTTTCATCAATATATTTATCATAAAATCCGCCACCATAGCCAATTCTATAAAAATCATTATCAAAAGCAAGCCCTGGCACAATTATCAATGTATCCTTGTTAGACTTAATAACATTATTAGTATTATACTCTGGTTCAAGTATACCAATTTTATTAGGCTTAAGCTCATCAATAGTGCTAATTCTAATAAAAACCATTTCGTGGGGGTTGCCAGTCATATAGGGAACAGCTACAATTTTGTCATCTCTTAACGCTCTTTTAATAAGATTAGTTGTACCAATTTCACTGCCATAATTTACAAAAGTAAATATAGCCTTAGCATTAATATAAATATTGTCACTATATAACTTATCAGTTATATCGCCAGAAAGATTTTTTCTTATTTCTTTATATTTTTTTCTTATTTCTTTTTTATCCAATGTTACCACCTACAAAAAGTGTACCTACATTTTTGCCGTCTAGAATATCATAAACTATGTCTGGATTTTCGCCAGAGGCTATAACCATACTTACATTTTTCTTGCTTAAATAATCAGCAGCCTTAACCTTAGTAACCATACCACCAGTACCAAGCTGTGATGCTGAATCACCAGCAAGAGCATAAATATCGTCATTTATTTCTGGTATAGTATCAATCATTTTAGCGTCTTTATCTTTATTAGGGTCAGCTGTGTACATACCGTCAATATCAGATAAAATAATAAGTAAATCACTTTCAATTAACGCAGCAACATAAGATGAAAGAGTATCATTATCAGAAAACTCATTAAACTCATCAGTTGCTATAGTATCGTTTTCATTTACTATTGGTATAACACCCATTTCAAGAAGTCTATTAATAGTGTTGCTGGCATTTCTTCTTTTAATTTCAGCATCAAATACAGGCTTTGTGATAAGAATTTGGGCAACCTTTTGATTGTATTCACTAAAAAGCTTTTCATATAACTGCATCAATAAAGCCTGACCTACTGCTGATGCAGCCTGCTTGCCAATAACATCTCTCGGTCTTTCAGCAAGTCCCAATTTTTCTGCACCAATGGCTATTGCACCTGATGAAACAAGAACAACCTCCATACCTCTATTAGTAAGGTCAGTAAGCATCTTAGAAAGAGTATCAATTTTCTTTAAATTAAATTTACCATTACTATATGTAAGAGATGTTGTACCAACCTTAACAACTATTCTTTTAAAATCCTTAAGCTTTCCTCTATAGTTCATTTTTTATTCTCCTGTATAATTGGTCTATTAAGGTTAAATATACCACAATTTATTACTAATTTCAATAAATTTTGTTAAATGTGCAAAAATACTCTATTACAACATTTTATTTAAAATTGTAATAGAGTATTAAAGTAAAATTTTATTTAATTATGCTTATATCTTAACCTCTGCCTAATATTGCGTCCATATCCTGTTCTGGTGCAGTTATAGGTTGAAGTTCAAATTTATCTATAAGCACCTTCATAACACCTTCTGAAATAAAGGCTGGCATAGTTGGACCTAAATACATTCTCTTGATACCTAGTGACAACAGTGTAAGCAATATACACACAGCCTTTTGTTCATACCAAGAAAGAACAAGAGTAAGAGGTAAATCACTAACAGAGCATTCAAAAACTTCTGACAAAGCAACAGCAACCTTAATTGCACTATAGGCATCATTACATTGACCCATATCTAATATTCTAGGCAAGCCGTCAATTTCGCCTAAGTCTAAGTCATTAAATCTATATTTACCACAAGCTAATGTTAATACCAAAGTATCCATAGGCGTCTGTTTAACAAATTCTGTATAATAATTTCTGCCTGGGTGAGCACCATCACAGCCACCAACAAGAAAGATATGCTTAATATCTCCACTTTTAATAGCAGAAATAATTTTGTCGGCGTTAGCTAAAACTGTGCCGTGAGCAAAGCCTGTTGTAAGCATATGGCCACCATTAATGCCACTCATACTTCTATCATTTTCATAGCCACCAAGCTGTAAAGCCTGCTCAATAATAGGTGTAAAATCTTTGTATCCATTTTCATCACCCTCAATATGAGTAAGACCGTCATAACCTACAACTGAAGTAGTGTAAACTCTATCCCTATAGCTTTCTCGTGGAGGCATAAGACAATTAGTAGTAAATAAAATAGGAGCTGGAATATTATCAAATTCCTTTTGCTGACTTTGCCAAGCTGTGCCGAAGTTACCAACTAAATGCTTGTATTTTTTCAACTCTGGATAACCGTGAGCTGGCAACATTTCGCTATGTGTATAAATATTAATGCCCTTACCCTCTGTCTGTTCAAGAAGAAGTGACAAATCCTTTAAGTCGTGACCAGACACAACAATAAATGGACCTTTCTTAATATCTACATTTACTCTTGTTGGTACTGGAGTGCCAAAGCTTTCTGTATTAGCTGTATCTAAAAGCTCCATACACTTTAAATTAACATTACCAAATTCCATAATAAGGTCAAGCCATTCCTCTGGTGTATGCTCTCTATTTATTTCATACAAGCCCTTGTAAAACCAGTTAGATACTTCCTCATCTTCATAGCCCAAGTTCATACTGTGATGAGCATAAGCTGCCATACCTTTTAAGCCAAAAAGAAGTGTAGATCGAAGTGAAACAATATCCGTATCACCGTCCCATAGTTGTACTAAGTCACAATCAAAATCATTACTTATCAAATTTAACTCTGCTCTTATTCTTTTAATAAAGGCTCTAATGGCATCATTATCAAAATTAACATTTGTGAGTGTAGTAAACAAACCGTCCATAAAAATACGGTCAGCCTCTTTAGAACTATAGTTATTTTCAACAGCAGCCGTTGCAAGGCGAATAAGCTCATAAACTAAATCATCTTGAATATTTGATGTTTCTGGCTGTTTGCCACATACACCAACCTTTATACACCCTTTATTACCAGCTGTCTGCTGACACTGGAAACAAAACATATCAGACATAATATACCTCCTAAAAGTTTAGTCTAACATATTTTGCCTTTATGCCAATGTTTTATACATAATTTATTTACTAAAATACTCCTCTATATCACTTAAAGTCTTAGCAATATTTTCTTCACTATGAGCTGATGATATAAACACAGCCTCATACTGACTTGCACCAAAGTAATTTCCTCTATCAATCATAAAGTTAAAGAATTTACTAAAGGCTTCAATATCTGCTTTTTTAGCCTCATCATAATTAGTAACCTTATTAGGTGTAAAGAATATAGTTGATAAAGAACCAATACCATTAACTGTGCAAGGCAAGCTATACTTATCAATAATGTTTTTAACGCCCTGTCTAAACATTTCACCAAGATTATTTATTTTTGCATAAATTTCCTTTTCATTTTTAAGTATTGTAAGCTGTGTTATACCAGCTCTCATAGCAATAGGGTTACCACTTAATGTACCAGCTTGATAAACATTGCCAACTGGAGAAACAACACTCATTACATCTTTTCTACCACCATAAGCACCAACTGGCATACCACCACCAATTATTTTGCCATAAGTAACTAAATCTGGCTTAATATCAAAGTAGCTACTTGCTCCTTCAAGCTGTAATCTAAAACCAGTTATTACCTCATCTAAAATAAGTAAAGCACCATTTTCTGTACAAATCTTTCTTAAATCACTTAAAAAGTTATTTTCTGGTAACACTACACCCATATTGGCTGCTACTGGCTCAACAATAACGCAAGCAATTTCATTTTTATTTTCATCAAATAATTTTTTAACAGAATCAATGTTATTATAAATAGCTGTTAATGTGTCTTTAACACAACCCTCTGGCACACCACTTGAGTCAGGTACACCGGCAGTCATAACACCTGAACCAGCCTTAACAAGCATTAAGTCAGCGTGACCGTGATAACAACCTTCAAACTTAATTACCTTATTTCTGCCAGTAAAGCCTCTTGCTGCTCTTATTGCACTCATAACAGCCTCAGTACCAGAATTAACCATTCTAATCATTTCAACAGCAGGCACAATATTGCAAATAAGCTCTGCCATTTCAACTTCAAGCTCAGTTGATGCACCATAGCTCATACCCTTTTCAAGCTGTTTTTTAACAGCATCAAGAACTCTGTCATCATTATGACCAAGTATCATAGGACCCCAAGAACCTATATAATCAATATATTTGTTTCCATCTTTATCATATAAATATTGAGCCTTAGCATTTTCAATAAATCTAGGCACACCACCTACTGAATTAAAGGCTCTAACTGGTGAATTGACACCACCTGGCATAACATCTATTGCTCTTTTAAAAAGCTCTGCTGATTTTTCAGTAAACATTACAAAGTTCCCTCCTTAATGTATTGTGCAATTTCCATAGCAAAATAAGTAATAAGTATGTCGCCACCAGCTCTATACATTGATAAGGCTGTTTCCTTAATTATTCTTTCTTCATCAATATAACCAAGCTTTGCACCAGCTTTAATCATTGAGTATTCACCACTAACACTATATAATGCTACAGGTTTATTAAATCTTTTCTTAACTTCCTTAACAACATCAAGATATGAAAGAGCTGGCTTAACCATTATAATATCTGCACCCTCATTTATATCAAGTTCAGCCTCTCTTATTGCCTCTCTTACATTTCTTGAATCCATTTGATATGACTTTCTGTCGCCAAATGATGGAGCTGAACCAGCAGCATCTCTAAAAGGACCATAAAAAGCTGAAGCATATTTTACTGAATAAGCCATAATAGGAATATTAATATATCCATTTTCATCAAGGGCATTTCTTAAATAGCCAATTCTGCCGTCCATCATATCAGAAGGAGCAATCATATCAGCACCAGCTCTTATGTGAGATAAAGCAGTTTTAGCAAGAACTTCAAGGGTTTTATCATTATCAACATAATCTCCATCAAGTATGCCACAATGGCCGTGGGAAGTATATTCACACATACAAACATCAGTTATGTAGAAAAGCTCTGGATAATTCTTCTTGCCATATCTTAAAGCCTTTTGAACAATACCATTGTCGTCCCAAGCACTTGAGCCACATTCATCTTTATGGTCAGGTATACCAAACAAAAGAACAGCCTTAACACCAGATTTAACAATCTTTTCAAGTATTTCTCCCATTCTATCAATACTCCAACGGTACTGATTAGGCATTGCCTCAATTTCTTCCTTAATATTTTCACCCTCTGTCACAAACATAGGATAAATAAGAGAATCAATAGGAATATGAGTTTCAGCCACCATATTTCTTAAAGTTTGAGTTGCTCTTAATCTTCTTGGTCTATCTTTTAAATTCATTATTCATTCACTATCCTTCTAACAATTAAGTCCATAATTTCATCATTATCAGCTAAGCCGTTATAGTCAACATTAGCCCTTATACCATTTTTTTCAAGGGCTGGTTTAAGTATATTTAACACATCATTTTGAAAATGATAGCCTGTACTTATCATTAAAGCCTTAATATTAACAGCTTTTATGCCCTTTAATTTATTTACAATGCTTGTATCATTTCCTGTTTGCCATATAAGAGAATTACCAAACATTTTAAAATCTATATTAGACCTATGAATACAATAAATAGTATTGCTGTTGCCTAAAATTTTATTAATTTCATCAAAATCATTTTTGTTATTAATAATAGGCTTTAATATTTTAATATCAAAACAATTATTATATTTTTTAATATCATTTATTACCTTATTACATATAACACCAGCATAGACAAAAAGAGGTAAAACTATAATACTATTAATATTTTTATTTTTAAGTTCTAATATTTTTTCATCTATGCTTTCATTTCTTATAATTATACTAAATATTTCATAATTGGAGAATTGTATATTTAGCTTATTTATTAATTTTGTAGGTTTTGTTGAAAGAGTTATGACAACTATTGCCTTTTTCATTTTAACAAATCCTTTTTTATTGCATTTATTATACCACTATCAGATGTATCTTTAGCAACAATATATTTTAAGCCATTTTTTTCTGCCTCATTAGCAGTTTTGTTACCTATGCAAACAGCTATATAATTATTGTCATTTTCTCTTAACCCTTCAACTTCTGATGGACTAGCAAATACAACATAATCAACATTTTCATTTAATTGAGTTTTATTTATAACAGTTCTATATACAGCCTTATCTACATAAGAAACATTATTATCCTTTAAATAGTTTGTAAGCTCCTCTGCACCTTTTTCAGCTCTTAATATTAATACATTGTTAATACCATTTTTAACTATTTCTTTAGCCAACTCTAAGCCACTATGTTTTTTAGGCACAATATCAGCAATTAAACCATATTTCATCAATTCATTTGCAGTTTTTTTGCCAATAGCTACAACCTTTTTGTTATAAAATATTCTACTATCTTTTTTATCATTATAAAGCAATTTAAAAGCATACTGTACGCCTACAACACTAGTAAAAGCTATGCAATCACTTTCTTCAATATTTTTGTATATACTTTCTTCTATAGTTTCTGTTGATATACACGGCTTTACAACAACTGATGCACCATTTTCTCTTAACTCATTTACTAAATTTTCTGCTCTATTGTAAGGTCTAGCTACAACTATTTTTTTACCCTTTAACGGCAAATTTGAGTACCAATCAAATTTATCAGAATACTTGCAAACCTCACCTACAATTATTACTGACGGTGTCTTAAGGTTTTTAGCAGCCTCTGCTATATTTTCAAGAGTGGATACAACTTTTTTCTGCATAGGCTCACCGCCTCTTTCAACTACGGCACAAGGCATATTTTTATCCATACCTGCACTAATAAGACCTTCTGTAATAACAGTAAGATTTTTAACACCCATTAAAAACACAAGTGTGCCACCAATATCAACGCAAGCCTTAAAATTAATATTAAGGGGAGTACCCTTTTTGTTATGACCTGTTATAATATGCACAGAAGATGCACAAGCTCTATGAGTAACAGGTATACCAGCATAAGCTGGTGCAGCTATAGATGATGTTACGCCAGAAATAACTCTAAAAGGTATATTCTCATTAACAAGAGCTTCTACTTCCTCTCCACCTCTGCCAAAAAGATAGCTGTCGCCACCCTTTAACCTAACAACATTTTTGCCCTCCTTAGCCTTAGCAACAATAATGTCATTTATTTGGTCTTGAGGCAAAATATGCTTTGATGATTCTTTTCCAGCATTTATTTTTTCAGCATTTTCAGGTATAAGCTCCATAACACCTTCGCCCAAAAGTTTGTCATAAACTACTACTTCAGCATTTTTAAGAGCTTTTAATCCATCTATTGTCATTAATCCCGAAGTGCCAATTCCTGCACTTACAAGGGTTACTTTACCACTCATTATACCAACCTTTCTGCAAGTAAAATTCCTACTTTTTCTGGTTCATTTATATTACCATATATTTCAGCTTTCACTATTTTTCCATTAACTATGTTAAATCCTCTTAAATAGATTTTGTTATCTTCAATAACACAAAAAGCTGCTGCTGGAGCAGAACAACCACCATTTAATTTTTTAATACAAGCTCTTTCTGCTCTTGCACAAATTTCAGATTTTTCATCACTTATTTCCTTTAAGTATTCAAATCCATTTCCTTTTTTGCATTGTACAGCAATAATGCCTTGTCCTGCTGCTGGCAAAATTTCATCAGCAGTAAACACTTTTGAAATTCTATCACCTAAGCCAAGTCTTTCAAGTCCAGCAGATGCAAGTATCAAAGCAGAGTATTCGCCACTATCAAGTTTACTTAATCTAGTAATAACATTGCCTCTAACAGGTTTAATTTCAGCATTAGGATACATAGCCTTAAACTGCATACTTCTTCTATTACTTGAACAACCTATTGGCTTGTTAAAATCAATATCTGTTTTTCCTTTAGGCAACACAAGCACATCATAAGGATTTGCTCTTTTAGAATAAGCAATAACAGGCAATTCTTCACTTACTTCCATAGGCATATCCTTTAAGCTATGTACTGTAATATCTGCTCTGTTTTCCATAAGTGCAATATCAAGTTCTTTAACAAATAAGCCCTTTCCACCAACCTTATCAAGGGTTTTGTTTAGTATTTTATCACCTGTAGTTTTCATTGTTACAAGGCTTGTTTCAACATTGCTATATTTATTTTTAATTTCAGAAATAATAATTTCAGACTGTATAACAGCTAATTTACTTTCTCTACTGCCTACTCTTATTTTTTGCATAATATTTCTCCTCTAATTCTTTTAGCAGTTGCTTTAACAAGACTATGTTGTGTACCATCAGACACAACACCTACACACAAATCCTCATTAAGGCATAATGCTGGAAAATAGAATGTACACTCCTCATAACAATCAGCTACACTAACAAATATGTTTTTATTTTTACATAATTGATATATTCTATGATTTACTTGTCTATCATTAGTAGCAGCAACAACTATAAAAGAATTATCTATATCACTATCTTCAAACTTTCTATTGATATATTTTATATTGTTACCATTAATATTTTTAATAGTTTCTGAAATAACAGTAACATTAGCACCAAAATCAGCAAGAATTTTTGCTCTCCTCATACCAATATTGCCACCACCAACAACTAAAACATTTTTACCTTCAATATCTATAAACAAAGGAAATTTCATAATCTTGCCCTATCCTTAATTCGGTTGTAACATTCTTCAATTACTTCTGGTGTAATAGTTTCTTTAATAGCTCCAAATATCATATCAGCAGTTTTAGAGGCGATAGGCTTAACATTATCTTCATCAAAACCCATTGACACAGATATTCTTTTAGCTATAATATCTTTTATATTTTCAATAGTTTCAATAGACTCTCTATAATTAAACCAATTCATATATTCAGACACACCGTCATCAATTTTTTCATATACAGAATTATCAATATAACTATCTACTTCAAAATCATCAATATTATAGTAAGTTATATTTTTATTTTCATAAACACTGGCTTCAATATCTCTAGGCACAGCCAAATCCACAATATATTTTGGCAACAATATATTATCACACATTGTATTGGTTAATGTATAGTGAGGGCTTTTTGTAGCACTTATTAAAATATCGCAGCCATTAATGGCGTCAATCCTTTTGTCATAATCAATGCACTTACAACCATAAGGAACAATATTTTCAGTATGTCTGTAATGTCTTAAAGTTATAGTAACTAAAGCACCATTTTTAACTAACAATCTAGCAACTAACAAACCTACCTTGCCATTGCCAATTACAACACATTTCTTATCTTTTAAACTACCTAATTCATTAATTAACTTGTCAACAGCCTTATTAGCTGAAGTCAATCTGAAACTGTCTGCCGAATTAGTTACAGCCTTTTTGCCTGTAGAAACAGCAATTCTAAAAAGAACATCAAGTTCAGAATCAATACAATTACAACCTCTGCTTAAATCAGCACTTTGATTAATTTGTGTAATTATTTGACTTTCACCCTTTATTGCAGAATTAACTCCGCAGGCAGTTTCAATAATATGATATATTACTTGACTATCTTTGTAAACATTTATTTTGTCACAAAAATCAGCCTTATTTACATTATAATACTTTACATATATATCTACAATATCAATTTCATTATCTGCTGATATATATAATTCACTTCTGTTGCAGGTTGACAATATGACACAGCCTTTAACACCACTTAAGCCACATATATTAGTCATTATTTCTTTTGCTCTGTCATCATTAGCCGACAATTTTTCTCTCAAATAAAGTGGAGTATTTTTGTAATCTACACCAGCCGATATAAGCATAAATTTCACCCTGCTTTCATTTTTTCTATAAATAGCAATATGCAAGACACAAAAAATTGGTCCTGCATATTATTTATAATGTACATATTTCCTATATACTTACTATGTTTTAATTATATCATAATTCCGTAATTTGTCAATATATACCAATATTTATTTTTAATGAAATTTTTATCAATTATTTTAAATACAATAATCGTAAATATCGTTTTTAAGTTTTTCGTCTTCTAATAAATCAGAAATAGTAACACTATCCATATAGTTATTGACAGTATTACATAGACCTTGCCAAAAATCACAAAATGACTCAGCACCATCTATATGCTCAACAGATACAGTTCCGTCAATAGTTCTTATTATACTGCCAAGAGTATATTGGTCAGCAGACTTTGAAAGAGAATAACCACCCTTTGAACCTCTATGACTTCTAACAAGTCCAGATTTACAGAGTACATTTACTATCTGTTCCAAATACTTAGCAGAAATGTTTTCCTTTTCTGCAATTTCCTTCATTGAAATTGTACCCTTATTTTCATTTTTTGCAAGGGCAAGCATTAACAATATTGAATATATGGTTTTCTTTGATAGTTTCATTTTTCACTCTCCTCTACTGATTTTATTACTTCCTCAGCAGCAACTGCACCATCAGAAGATGCTGTTATCATTTGCCTTAATGACTTAACACGGCAATCACCAGCAACAAAAACATTGTCAATATTAGTTTTTAAACCGTGCTTAGCTTTTATGTAGCCTTTTTCGTCAAGTTCAAGCAAGCCTTCAAATAGCTTAGTTTCAGGCACAAGGCCAACTGCAACAAATACGCCGCTTACATTAAGCTCGCCATTATTAGTAACAAGCATTTCAACACTCTTATCTCCATTAACTTCCAAAGGAACAGAATTATATATAATTTCTGCATTTTCCTTTTCTTCAAGTCTTTTAACAAGTGCATAATCTGCCCTAAGTTTTTCACCTCTATAAACAAGGTAAACCTTTTGGCAAATATTAGAAAGATACAAGGCTTCACTCACAGCAGTGTTGCCTCCGCCTATAACAGCAACAGATTTGTTTTCAAAAAATGCACCATCACACACAGCACAATATGAAACACCTGCACCAAGAAATTCAGCTTCACCTTTAAAGCCAGCTTTTCTATGAGATGCTCCTGTTGCTACAACAACAGCTTTACTTTCATATTCATCAAGAGTACCAACAGCTTTTTTGACAGCACCATTTAAGCTAACAGACTCTATTTCATCATATATTATTTCAGCACCAGCAGATACTGCTTGACTTTCAGCCTTTTCAGCAAGTTCATAGCCACTTCCTGAAAAACCTGGATAGTTTTCAACTACATCAGCCATTACTGCTTGACCACCACATTGCTCCTTTTCAATTACAGCAACTTTAAGTCCTGCTCTGGCAGTATATAAGGCAGCCGTAAGACCAGCTAAGCCACCGCCAAGTATTATGCAGTCATACATATTGATACTCCTCTCCTAATTTATTTATAATGGAAATTCCTTATTTACATAATCAAGAGCATTTTTAAAGTCCTCAATAAGGTCGTCAATATCTTCAATACCAACACTAACTCTTATTAAATCCTCATATACTCCTGCTTTAGCCTGTTCTTCCTCATTACTATGGGCATAAATAGTAGATGAAGGGTGAATAACAAGTGTCTTTGTATCACCTATGTTAGTAATATTAATGCCATACTTTAACTGGTTAATAAAGGCAAAAGCTCTCTCCTTAGAATAAAGTCTAAGTGTAAATATGCCACCACCCTTGCCATTAAACTGACTATTAGTAATGTCATAGTATGGGCTTGATTTAAGCAAAGGATATATAACAGCCTTAACGCCTTCAAGTCCTTCAAGACTTTCAGCAAGTTTAAGAGCATTGTCACAATGTCTTTCCATTCTAAGGCTTAATGTTTCAAGACCTAATGTATTGTAAAAAGCATTAGTAGGACTTAAACAACAGCCAAGATTTCTGAATGTATCATTTCTAAGTTTAGCAATAAAAGCAAATTTGCCATACTTAATATAATCAGCCATTGCAGTATGCTTTTCAGCAGTCCACTTGTAGTTACCACTATCAGTTATAACACCACTTATAGAGTTGCTACTACCATTAATATACTTAGATGATGAATTAATAATAATATCAGCACCAAGGTCAATAGCCTTAACCAAATATGTTGTTGCTGTTGTATTATCTAATATAAATGGAAGATTAAAGCTGTGAATTAAATCAGATGCTTTTTTAATATCCACAACATCAAGTTTTGGATTACCTATTGTTTCTGCAAAAACTACCTTTGTATTTTCATTGACAACTTTTTTAAGTTCTTCTTCTGTTATATCCTCAACAAAGCGAGTCTTAACACCAAACTTTTCAAGGTCCTTAAAAAGGTCAAGTGTGCCACCAAAAACCGATGACTTTGACACAATTTCATCACCACTTGAAAGAATGTTTAAAAAAGCAGAAGCAATAGCAGCCATACCTGATGATGTTGCAACAGAACCAATACCACCTTCAAGGTAAGTTATTCTGTTTTCAAATGAGGCAACTGTAGGATTGCTTATTCTTGAATAAGCAAATCCTGGTGCCTTGTTATGAAAAATCTTTTCAATATGTTCAGCAGTGTCTTGACCAAAGGCACTTGACTGATAAACAGGTATAAGCGTTGCTCCTGTGTTAGCTTCTCCATTAAAGTTGCCGTGGAGCAAGGCTGTATTATATTTCATTTTATCACTCCTTATAATACCCCATCACATTCAGCCTGCTCATAGTCAATAAGCTCGTGAATAGTTGGGTTTTCACCACAAACTGGGCAGTCCTTAACATTATGAGGAAGTTTAATCTTTCTAAATTCCATTGTTAAAGCATTGTATGTAAGTAAATAGCCAGTAAGTAAGTCACCTACGCCTAATAAATACTTAATAGCTTCCATAGCCTGTAAACTTCCGATTACACCACCCATTGCACCAATAACGCCTGCCTGCTTACAAGTAGGTACTGCGTCCTTTGGAGGTGGATTTTTAAATACACATCTGTAGCAAGGTCCTTCTCCAGGAACATAAGTCATAAGCTGACCCTGGAAACGAATGATACCAGCGTGAGAGAAAGGCTTTTTAGCCATTACACAAGCATCATTAATAAGGAACTTTGCTGGGAAATTATCTGTACCATCAATAATAAAGTCATAGTCCTTAATAAGGTCCATAATGTTGTCTGCACTTACAAAAGTACGGTAAGTATTTACCTTAACATCAGGGTTCATAGCTTCCATACTTTCCTTAGCAGAAAGAACCTTTGCCTTGCCTACATCTTTAGTTGCGTGAATAATTTGACGCTGTAAGTTAGATAAATCTACTTCGTCAGCATCAGCAATGCCGATTGTACCAACACCAGCTGCTGCAAGATACATAGCAACAGGAGCACCAAGACCACCAGCACCAATAATAAGAACATTGCTGTCAAGAAGTTTCTTTTGACCCTTAACACCAACTTCTTTTAAAATAATATGTCTTGAATATCTTTCGATTTGTTCATTAGTAAAAGCCATTTATCTGCTACCTCCTCCCATAAAGTAAAGGAATTCAACAACATCGCCATCTTTTAAAACTGTGTTTTCAAATGTTGATGCACCTAAAAGCTCATCATTAACTGATGCTGTAACATATTCAGGAGTTTCTACCTTTTCAATTACTACAAGCTCAGATAACTTTAAGCCGTCCTTATATTCTTTTACATCGCCACTTACTGTTAATTTCATTTTTTTATTCCTCACCTTTCTCAACAATTAAATCATAAGTTCCATCTTCATTTTTATTAAGTTTAAGAACCTTGTGACCTTCCTCCTTCATAGAACGAGGAACATTCTGTACAGGTTCGCCACCATTCATATGCACTGATAACACCTGACCTGGGTCAAGTTCTTCAATAGCTACCTTAGCCTTAACAAAGGTTACAGGGCAAACAACATCAGTAATATCTACATAATCGTCAATCTTAATATCAGCCATTATATGCCTCCTTAACTTTTTCTATAAACTTATCTTCGCCTACTCTTTCAAGAGTAAGTCTAAATCTTTCGCCAGCCTTTGCATTATCTCTAAAGAATTCTACAGCAGCATCTATAACTCTTAAAAGTGTTGCCTTATCGTGAATAATAGGAAGAAGTTCTTCACCCTTATGTATTCTGTTACCGAAAAGACCACCAAATGATACTATATAACCTGGATTGTTGTCATAAGCATCTACTGGACAGGCCTTAGTACAACGACCGCAATAATTACACTTGCTTTCATCAACTGTAATCTTATTGTCAGCTATTGATATTGCCTTTGTACGGCATATACTTTCACAAACACCACAGAAAATACATTTATCTTCATTCCAAGTTACCTTGATACCACCCTTAACACCTACATCGTTTTCCTCAGCCTTAAGACAGTTGTTTTGACAGCCTGTCACACCAAATTTAAACTTATGTGGTAATTCCATTGCAAAGTATCTTTCGCTTAATTCCTTTGCAAGGCTATATGTATCAATACAACCACTAGGACAAACTGCATTACCCTGACAAGAAGTAACAGTTCTAACTCTAGGACCACAAACACCAGGCTCACAATCACCTTCAGCAAGAGCTGCCTTAACTTCATCAATGTCATCAAGTTTAATAAATGGTATTTCAACACCCTGTCTTGATGTAAGGTGAATATAACCATCACCGTACTTTTCAGCTACTTCTGCAATTGTTGCAAGCTGTTTAGCATCTACGTGACCACCTACAGTTTTTAATCTGAGAGAGAAGCAATTCTTCTGCTTCTGTCTCATAAATCCACCCTTTTTTAAAATGCCATAATCTACAGCCATTTACTTTTCCTCCTAAATCTTCTTATTAAAGTATAATATCTTACATTATATATATACTTTAAATATACTCGATTTCCTCCTCGTTAGATACATTATCTACTATTCTAAATGACTTTAAGACTGGTTCGTCTTCATTCATTATTGATATAATCATATAGCTTGCTTCCTTATCATAAGCAAGTCTTTTATCCTCCTCAGAAGGTCTTGAAGGACTTTCTGGGTGAGAATGGAAATTACCTAAAGGAACAATGCCCTTTGCTCTCATATCCTTAACAGCCTTAAGCTGGTCTAAAGGATTCATTGAAAAATGCTCGTTAGAATGGTCAATGTTTTCAAGAACATATAACTCCTTAACTTCTCTAACATCGCCGTCCTTTGTTCCGCCTATAAGACCACAAATTTCTTCTGGCTTGCCGTTTAAAGCAGTTTCAAGTATTTTGTCATAAAATGCCTTAGGCAACTTTATCATAAAAGCACCTCCTTAACTGCACTTTCAAGTTCAGCCTTTTTAACTACGCCTCTTATTCTCTTAACCTCACTACCATCTTTAATAAATAAAAATGTAGGTGATGCCATAACTTCATATTTTTTTGCAATATCTGCACCAAATTTTATATTAAGTTTACTTACTTTAACATCAGTATATTCTTCCTCAAGCTCTGCAAGTATAGGTGACATTCGCTTGCAAGGTATACAGCTATCTGAGTAAAACTCAAGCAACACAGGTTTATCAGAATTTAAAACTTCTGCTTCAAAATTATCATTTGTTATAATTTGCATTTGCTTCACCTCTATTTCATACTTTCTTAATAGGTTTTGTATGAATATATACTAACACGAATTTCCTATAATGTCAATATGAATTTTCCATATTTTTTAATTTTTTTCATTTTTATATTGTAAAAGCACTATAAAACCGTGATTTTACAGTGCTTTTTAACCAATTAATTGTTCTGAATAACAACTTTTCTGTATGTATCAAAGTTCATCCACTTATTAAAGAAGTCAGCTGAACCATTAGTTTCAGAGTATTCATTAAAGAAGTTCTTAACATCATCATTAGACTTAACCTTAATTTCAAAACCACGACCATTAATAACTGGTACATTGTCATAAGTGTATTCATTAGCAGGCTCAATAGCTGTAATTACCTTGTTTCTAACCTTAATTGCAACACTATCTCTTAATACAATAATATCGAAACTTTCAGGATACTTATAACTTTCACCCTCAACAGAAATTTCATCATTAACTGTATAAGTCTGCTTAACCGGCTGATACTTAAGTACAGAAAGACTTTCTACATTGTAGAAGAATTCTTCAAAAATATCGCCTCTAGCCTCTAAGTCACCAAGTTTAAATGATGCTCTATCAGAGAAAGAACCACCCTTTTCACTAAGGTCATCAACAACACCACAAGCAGAAGTCATATTTGTAACTCTGTCAATAAGAATAAGCTCACCAAGAGTCTTGTGGTAGTCAAACTTATCAGCAACAATAGCCTCTGTAAGTAAGATTTCGCAAACAGCAATACCGTTTTTATTAAGAGTATCAGCTGAAATATGCTCACCAGTATTTACATCAACAGCATAATTAATTTTAACAATAACACCAGATGTAAGTTTAGTACCAAGTTTAACTAAATAGTCCTTACCTAACTCTAAAGGCTCATCGTCCATCCATAAAAGAGAAACTGTAAGTCTTTTATATGGTGCAAGATTAGTACCCTTAACAAGAACACAACCTCTTGATACATCAACTTCCTTGTCAAGTGTAATTGTAACAGGCTGACCCTTAACAGCAGTGTTGCCCTCTTTGTCACCAATAATAATATCCTTAACATTTGCTTTTTCGTTGCTAGGGAGAGTAATAATTTCATCACCAACATTTATGCTACCAGATTCAATCTGACCTTGGAAACCTCTAAACTTGTGGTTTGGACGGCATACTCTCTGTACTGGCATATAAAAGCCCTGTTCTTCATTCTTTTCAGAAACATCTACATTTTCAAGGTATTCAAGTAAAGGTACACCTGTGTACCAAGGGATATTTTCAGACTTAATTGTTACATTGTCACCCTCTGTAGCAGAAAGTGGAATAATCTGTACATTTTCAAGACCAATTTCAGCCTTAAGTCCATTAATCTGTTCTTCAATCTTGTCAAATGTAGCCTTGTCATAGCCAACTAAGTCCATTTTGTTTACAGCAAATACAAAGTATCTGATACCCATTAACTTACAAATTCTTGCGTGGCGTCTAGTCTGAACAAGAACACCCTGTGACGCATCAACAAGAATAACTGCTAAGTCAGCAAAAGATGCACCAACAGCCATATTTCTTGTATACTCCTCGTGACCTGGAGTATCAGCTACGATAAAACTTCTGTTATCTGTTGTAAAATATCTATAAGCAACATCAATAGTAATACCCTGCTCTCTTTCAGCCATAAGACCGTCAAGAAGAAGTGAATAATCTATAGCACCACCTCTGCTACCAACCTTACTATCAAGCTCAAGAGCCTTTTCCTGGTCAGCATAAAGAAGCTTTGCATCATAAAGAATATGACCAATAAGTGTTGACTTACCGTCATCTACACTACCGCAGGTAATAAATTTTAACAATCCGTTCATTAGAAATAACCCTCCCTTTTACGACGCTCCATACTACCGGCAGCTTCGTTATCAATTACTCTTGATGTTCTCTCTGAAGATACTGCACTTAATGTTTCGTCAATAATTTCGTCAAGTGTTGTTGCGTTTGATTCAATACCGCCTGTTAATGGATAGCAGCCTAAAGTTCTAAATCTAACAGACTTGTATTCAGGCTTTTCACCTGGATTTAACGGAAATCTGTCATCATCAACCATTATAATGTTACCATCTCTTTCAACAACAGGTCTTTCAGCAGCAAAGTAAAGAGGTACAATGTCAATATTTTCTCTCTTAATGTACTGCCAAATATCTTTCTCTGTCCAGTTAGAAATAGGGAAAACTCTCATACTTTCACCCTTTTTAATTTTAGTGTTGTAAAGTTTCCACATTTCTGGACGCTGGTTTTTAGGGTCCCAAGCCTGAGCCTCATTTCTGAAAGAGAAAATTCTCTCCTTAGCTCTTGACTTCTCCTCATCTCGTCTACCACCACCAAAGGCAGCTGTAAAGCCGTACTTTGTAAGTGCCTGCTTTAATGCCTGTGTTTTCATAATATCAGTATAAGCAGCACCGTGGTCAAAAGGATTAATACCTTGCTTAACACCGTCTTCATTTGTATACACAATCATATCAATACCAAGCTTTTTAGCAGTATCATCTCTAAATTTAATCATATCCTTAAATTTCCAAGTTGTGTCAATGTGCATAAATGGGAAAGGTGGCTTTTCAGGGTAAAATGCTTTCATTGCTAAATGAAGCATAACTGAACTGTCCTTACCGATTGAGTAAAGCATAACTGGCTTTTCACATTCAGCTGCAACCTCTCTTATAATATATATGGCTTCTGCCTCAAGCTCATCAAGATGCGATAATTCACTCATTTTCTATACCTCCTAATATTTGTTAGATTCTTTCTGATTGATATTTATTTCAGATACATTGCCGTCAGGAGATTCTATAACCCATTTAAGTATATCTCCCTTTTTCTCTGTATGTACCAGACTACCCATACCGCCAATATCAGCTCCTAAATAGAAGTTTATAGCGTGGGCAGAACATTCTTTAATACAAGATGTACAGCCCCAGCAATCCTTAGGATATTTAATATAGGCTCTATTGTTTTCATCAAGTTTAATAAGACTTCCTGGACATACTTGGCTACATTTACGGCAACCTACACATTTATCCTTATTTATTGCTATGCTCATAAGTCTTACCTCCCTCGTTTAAATCTCTTAATATAATCTTTATATTGCCGTTTTCAAGTTTTGAATTAACATATTTTCTCCAGTTTTTATCATCTTTTTCTGGATAATCAAGATTTTCAGCAAAGCTATGCCAACGAGTTTCCTTTCTTGCCTTTAAGTGAGCAATTACACTTCTACAGACAACAAGTCTTTCTCTAAGTTCATATATATACATAAGCTCCTGAAAATCTGACGCTTTAAGATTTTCTGAAAGAGAAATAAGTTTAACAATTTTGTCATCAGCAATATTAAGCTGTTTTTCATTAAATCTATAATTTGTTTTTATACCACCAGCATAACTATCCATTACAGTTTGCATTGCTTCTTCAAGCTGTTCTGTAGTAAACATAGGCTTGTTAGTATAAAGGAACTTAACTACTTCGTCCTTATGATTATTTATATCATTTTCATCAATATTGCTAACACTGCTGTTTTTAATATCTTCAACAACAGTAAGAGCAGCAATTTCACCTTCAGCTAAAGCACCAGTAACATACTTTTGAGGGCAACCACCAGCAACATCACCTGCTGCATAAAGACCTTTTACTGTAGTTCTTCTATTAGTATCTACCCAATAACCACTAGCAGTGTGACCACCAACAATGTAAGGCTCTGTACCTTCAATTTCAACATTTTGTTCAGAAGGATTTTTTCCAGACTCAATCCACTTAAGAGTTTGAGAAGGTGCCATATTAAGGTAAGCCTTTTTCAAGTCCTCACTTTGTTCTTCTGTTATTCCCTCTGTTCTTAAGTAGCAAGGACCTCTACCCTCAATATTTTCATTAACTGTACCATAAACTCTCTCTGATGTTGTAAGTCCGTATTTCTGCTCATAAACTTCACCAAGAGAATTAATCTGCTTAGCACCAACACCCTGTGCCAATGTACCAGTTGGTGCAATAGTATCCTTACATCTTAATGCTATAAATCTCATTTCAAATGTAGTCATTTCAGCACCGGCTTTAATACCCATTGCAAAACCGGCACCAGTATTAAATGGAGGATACCACATTTTGTGTCTTGAAAAACCTGGGTTGTTAGGCTTGTAAAGACCAGCAGCACCACCTGTTGCAATAATAACAGCCTTAGCCTCAATTATGTAGAATGTATCATTTTCAATACCAATACCATAAGCACCAAGTATTTTGTTATCTTTAACAGCAAAATCTGTAATATTGACTCTGTTTAAAATGTCAACATTATCTAACCCCTCAACAGCCTTTGCTATTATAGGCTTAATATTTTCACCATTTATTTTAAGGTTTCTGTTACCTCTTGTTACATACTTGCCATTTTCATCTTTCAAAATTACAAGACCAAGTTTTTCAAGTCTGTCTGTAACTTCATTAAGTTTTTCACTCATTGTTAAGAGTAAGTCACTTCTTACAATGCCGTCTGCGTCATTAGTTGCATAGTCAACATAATCCTGAGGCTTTCTGCCCTCAACAATATAAGCATTTAAGGCATTTACACCAGCAGCAAGGCAACCACTTCTTTTTATGTGTGCCTTTTCACAAATAAGCACCTTAGTATCTGGTGACTTTTCATTAATAGTAAGTGCAGCATAACAGCCGGCTGTACCACCACCAATAATAAGAACATCAGTTTTAATTCTTTCAGTTTTTAAGCTGTTTGTAGCCATATTTTCACCACCTGTATATTAAATAATAATAGAGTTTTCTTGTAATGCTTTGTTTTCAAGAAGGTAGGCTTTATCTCCTGATGTAACAAACATTCTATAGATAAATACATTTACCTTTTCACCAGCAGAAATAATACTTTCATCAAGACCTCGTCTGGCAGTAAACACATTGTCACCTACTCTAACTGTAAGCTCAATATTATTTCCTCTAAAGGCTGACCTTTCAACAATACCCTCTGATGCTGATGTACCATATTTTTGTACTTCATTTTTCTTAGTAACTCTTACAAATTCTGGTCTTAAAATTGCATTGTCAGCATTTTCAATAGTATCAAATGTTTTAAAGCAACTATAATCTTTAATAAATGAAGTTTGACCAAAAAATGATGCTGTAAAAGCTGTTTTAGGATTTTGATAAATTTCAAAAGGTGTACCCTTTTGTTCAATTCTACCTTTATTAGTAATAATAATTTCGTCAGCAACCTCAATAGCTTCATCTTGGTCGTGAGTAACAAATATACTTGTTACGCCAAGTTTTTCAATCATTTCCTTAAGCCAACTTCTAAGCTCCTGTCTTACCTTAGCATCAATAGCAGCAAAAGGTTCATCAAGGAGGAGGAGCTGAGGATTTGGAGCTAAGGCTCTAGCAAAAGCCACTCTCTGTCTTTGACCACCAGAAAGCTGACTAGGGTATCTTTTGTCAAGTCCCTTAAGGCCAATAAGGCTTATAAGCTCCTTAACCCTTTTGTCTATGTATTTTTTATCAGCCTTTTGAACCTTTAAGCCAAAGGCAATATTGTCATAAACAGTCATATATCTAAAAAGTGCATAGTTTTGAAATACAAAGCCAATTCCTCTTTTACTAGCTGGAATGTTATTAACAACCTTTCCATCAATAATTATATCACCATTATCAGGACTTTCAAGACCTGCAATCATTCTAAGTATTGTAGTTTTACCACTACCACTAGGTCCTAACAAGGCTACAAGTTTACCCTTTTCTATTCCAAAGTTTACATTGTCTGATGCTTTGTAATCACCAAAAACTTTATTTATATTTTTTAATTCAACATACATTACGCATCCTTCCTTCCTCTGTATTCAACAACACTTCGTATAACAAGTATAACTATTGCTGTCATTACCAGTATTGATGACACAGCGAAAGCTGGCACATACTGAAATTCATTAAAAAGTATTTCTACGTGGAGAGGTAAAGTATTTGTTTTTCCTCTTAAATGACCAGATAAAACTGATACTGCACCAAACTCGCCCATTGCTCTAGCAGCACATAACACAACGCCGTATAAAAACGCCCACTTAATATGAGGGAAAGTTACCTTTCTAAATATTGTAAATCCACTTGCACCCATAAGAGCAGCAGCTTCTTCCTCATCTGTTCCCTCTGCCTCAAGAACTGGTATAAGCTCTCTTGAAATAAAAGGGAATGTAACAAATATAGTAGCAATTATAATAGCTGGCACTGCAAACACAACCTTAATGTGCATAGCCATAAGTATTGGATACAACACACTTTGTCTACCAAAGGTAAGCATAAATATTAAACCAGCTATAACAGGAGAAACTGTTACAGGAACATCAATAAGTGTTGTAAGAAGTTTTTTTCCTTTAAAATCAAACTTTGTAACTGACCAAGCAGCAAATAAACCAAATATTGTATTAATAACTACAGCAAAAACTGTAGCCTCAAGAGTTAATAACAAGGCTCTAATTGTGTATTTATCTGTTACAGCATTTTTATATGCTCCCACACCTTGTCTAAAAGCCTCTGAAAAAACAATATACAAAGGAAGAATAAGGAATAAAAAAGCAAATATTGCACAAATTCCAATTAACAACCATTTAACAAATTTTGAGCTATTATCATTATGGTGCATATTATCTTCCTCCCTTTACAATTTTGGCACTTCTTGCTTGTACCATATTTATTAAAAATAATATAACAAAGGCAAACACTAACATTGCAAGAGCAATAGTTGTTGCACTAGCATAGTCAAATTCTTGAAGTTTTGACATAATTATTAATGGTGTAATTTCTGTTTTGTATGGCATATTTCCTGCAATAAATACAACACTACCATATTCACCAATACATCTTCCCATTGCAAGTCCAAAACCTGTTAAAACAGCTGGCATAATTTCTGGAAAAATTATTTTTCTAAATATTGTAAATCTGCTTGCACCAAGTACACCAGCAGCCTCCTCGTATGAGTAATCAAGTTTTTCAAGAACTGGCTGAACAGCTCTAACAACAAAAGGTATACCAACAAATATAAGTGCAATAGTAATACCTACCCTTGTATAAGCAATTTTGATACCAAACTTAGCAAAGAAACTACCAATTAAACCCTTATCAGCTGTAAGAGATGTTAATGCTATACCAGCAACAGCTGTAGGTAAAGCAAAAGGAAGCTCTATCATACCGTCTAAAACTCTTTTAAAAGGGAACTTGTATCTAACAAGAACCCAAGCAAGTATAACACCCATAACAGCATTAATAAATGATGCAATAAAAGCTGTTAAAAGACTTACCTTAAAACTAGCCACAACTCTGTCATTAGTTATAACATCAATTATATCTGAAAAGCTCATACCTGCTGTATAAATCACAAGTGATGCAAGAGGTATAAGCACTATAAGTGCAACCATTGTAATCGTAACACCTAAAGAAATTCCAAAGCCTGGTATTACTCTTTCATTTTTTTTATTCATTATGTATCACCTAACTTTAATTATAAATTTGGTCGAATACTCCACCTTCAGCAAAATGAGTTGCCTGAACCTTATCCCAACCGCCAAAATCCTTTATAGAGTAGAGCTTAACACTAAGGTCAAACTTATCTTTATATTCTTGAAGAATTTTATCATTTGATGGTCTGTAATAGTTTTCGGCAGCAATTCTTTGAGCCTCATCAGAATATAAGTAACTTAAATATTCAGTAGCAACAGCTCTAGTTCCTCTAAAATCGACTACAGAGTCAACAACAGCAACTGAAGGCTGAGCTAAAATACTAATACTAGGAGTAACAATTTCATATTTATCTGGATAATCTCTCATTGATAAATAAGCCTCGTTTTCCCAAGCAACTAAAACATCGCCTTGACCATTTTCAACAAATGTAGTTGTTGCACCTCTTGCACCAGAGTCAAGGACAAGAACATTTTTGTATATTTTGCCAACAAAGTCTTTTATTTTAGCTTCATCACCATTAAACTTTTCATTAGCATAAGCCCAAGCAGCCATATAATTCCATCTTGCACCGCCTGATGTTTTAGGGTTTGGAGTAATAACGCCAACACCATCTTTAGTAAGGTCGTCCCAGTCCTTAATATTTTTAGGATTGCCCTTTTTAACAAGAAAAACTATTGTAGAAGTGTAAGGTGAGCTATCATTTGCAAACTCATTTACCCAACCGTCCTCAATAAGTCCAGAATTTTGTATAGCCTTTATATCATATTCAAGAGCAAGTGTTGCCACATCAGCATCAAGACCGTTTGCAACTTCAAGAGCCTGCTTGCCAGAACCTCCGTGAGATTGTATAACCTCAACATCTTGTCCTGTTTTTTCTTTCCAATGCTTTGCAAATATTTCATTATATGATGAATAAAGTTCTCTAGTAGGGTCATAAGAAACATTTACTATAGTAACCTTTTTATCATTTGCTGTGTCACAAGCTGTAAACCCTGTTGTCATAAGCATAGCTGATAACAAAACACTAGTTAATCTAATTAATTTGTTTTTCATATTCATACCTCTTTTCAAATTATTTCAATCATTTTTATTTCAGAGATAAAACCTACAACACAGATTTTCTTCCATAGAAACAACAAAAAACATATTTTTAAATATTAAATTTTTCATTGAATATCCTCCCATCTAAAAAGTGATAGCATTCACGAAGAAAATATGATATAATTAAGTAATTGTAGTTGCAATTTTTATTTCCTACATTTTCGGTGTGAATAGTATGTTATTATATTACACCCCTATTTCTATTTTGTCAATTTGTATATATGACAAATTTTTCCTAGTATTCATACCAAAATATTATGAAATATAAACAAAAAATAAAAGTCTGTAGCTTTTTCACTACAGACTTGTTATATTTCGTATTGTTTTATAGTTATATCTTACTATATTTTTTTGATTTTTATTGTGTATTTTGACATAATTATTAATTATATGTAGGTATACACAATTTACCGTCTATCATAATAAAAGTGTCGAAATGGTTTCCAACATTACCTATTACTTATTACCTATTATTCATTATTCCATTGACATTACAATTAATTACGGCTATAATTAATTTATGTGGTCGTGGCGGAATGGCAGACGCGCAGGATTCAGATTCCTGTCCCAGTTTTGGTGGTGTGGGTTCAAGTCCCATCGGCCACATTTCATTTCTTATACTAATCTAAATTATATTTTATACTATCAACCCTGTTATTATTAAATGTTATAACAATTTTCCCCGGCATAGTCTTATAACTCAAAAAATTTTCTTCCTCTTCATCTGGTGTGCCTAATTTATTTATAATTTCTTTCTTATTAAGAGAATAAATACTTTTATCACTTACTAAAGATTTATACATTATTTGTCTTACATAAGGCTTATTGTTCCATATTTTATATGAAAAATTTTGATATTTACTTGCTGTGTATGTATTTAATTTGCCAACACCTACTATTAATCCTAATGCTAAAATTATATACATTACAACAAAAAATATAAACTTGAAACAATTCTTATCTTTTATAATAGATATAATTAACATAATAGGAATTAAAATCAATAAAAAGACGCAAACTATGTAAGGCACTTTAAACAAAGCACCATATTCATATCTCAACAAATCGTAGCCACCAAACAAATAAATAAGACCATCAACGCAAATAATGTAAATTGAAAATACACATATACCAATAAGAATAGCCAATTTTATCATTTTACTCATAATTTCACCCCTAGCACCTTTATTTACACATTCATTGTATCACTTAAAAATTTCAAAATCAACCAATATTACCACAAGATTTACAACAAAAAGAGGACAGTCCTCAAAACAACTATCCTCATACTTATTATAAAATTACAGCAAAATAAAACCTTATTAAAATTATTTACAGGCACACAAATAACACCACACAAATTTCCATTTTATTTTACTTATATTCTTTAAATTAATTATATTCTTTAAGCAAACCTAAAATATAATTTCTTTCACTATCATCTCTCGCTTCACTTAGTCTAGTCTTTAAAATTTTAACTCTACCTCTTTCCGTCATAAAGCCATTTTCAACAAAAATCCTTTCTGACAAATTTCTTAAAGCCAAATTTCTAAATTTAGCATTCTTTAACAGCTTTACTGAACAATTATATGCTTTTTTTACCTGATTTGTATTAATTAACACAAAGAAATAAGTATCATAAGCTCTTTCATTATCTTCAATTTCAATCAATTTTTTAGCTAAATACTGACTATCCTTAATTATCTCAGTATTATTATTCCCCCAATATTCAAACACCAAACTTGTAATATATGCATATATATCATCTATCGTTAGTCCATTTTCTTTATTTAAAGCATTTAAAATTCTATTCATTGCTCTACTCATATAGTACCGTCCTCTCACAATTTCTATTCCCAATTGTCCATTATATTATAACAAATATACAATAAAATGTACTTATTAATATACCATAACAAATTGTATTTGTCACCAATTGTGGAATATTTTTAAATTATTTTATACAATATTCACAGTATTTTAAAACATCAAAATTGTTTTCGACAGTTTATAGTATAGTAGCAAAAAAATTATAACATATATACTTTAACACTTAAAGCCAATAAATTATACTTTAATACTAATTATTATTATTATTAAATACTAATATTTAATAAACTCTGCAATTATAATTACGATAGGTAAACTTAATGCTGATAGTAGGGTTGACACAGCATATAATTCAGAAGCATATATTGCATTTCTGTTATATCTTAACGCAAACATTGTTCCTGATGCGGCCACTGGACAAGCTACTTCTACAATTGAAGTCATTGTAAGAACATTATCAAATTTAAAAAGTTTCAATATAACAGCACAAACTATTGGTATAACAATTAGCTTTAAAAAACAAACATAATATAATCTCCAATTTTTTAAGGCTTTCAAAAAATTAGACTGTGCCATTGTAATACCAGCAACAAGCATAGCCATAGGTGTGTTCATATTTGAAATATGTGTAAATGCCTCATTAGCTTCCTTAAATACTTGTATCTTAAAACAAAAGCAAACAATACCAAGCACAGCAGCAATGACACAAGGTGACAACACACCTTGCAATATAACCTTTTTATCAGATTTTCCTGTTATTAACATATAGCCTTGAGTCCACAAAAGTATGTTGAACACTGCTATATATGAGGCTAAATAAAACACGCCCTCTTGCCCAAACAAAGCACTTACAATAGGAATACCAATAAAACCACAATTAGAATAAATAGCAGATATTCTTTCAATTTCAAAATCAGCAAATTTTTTACTAATAAGAAAATGGGCTATAATTATACCAACAATATGACATATAAAAGCAAAGGCAATTGAAATCCACAACTTTACAAATAGCTCTTTTGTAAATTCCATTTGAAAACCCATAAATATTACTATAGGATTGATAATAAGCAAAAGAACATTAGAAAGAGTGGCATTTCCTTCCTTAGAAACAATTTTTGTTTTATATGTAATAACACCAACAAACAAAATGATAAACATTACTATCATTTTTCTAAAAGCTATTACAGCTAGTTCCATTGTAATTCTCCTTACTTAATAATATCCTCAAATTTTCCTTTGCACACTTTTATAAGGTCCTGCGGATTTAATATTATTTGAGAACCAATTCTTCCACCACTTATAATTATTTTATCCCAACTTTCAGCACTACTGTCTACTACTGTTTCGTACTGCTTTTTCATTCCTAAAGGTGTGCAACCACCTCTAATATAGCCTGTGATTTTGTTAATATCCTTAACGTGTATCATTTCAACAGATTTTTCACCAACAGATTTTGCAGCTTTTTTCAAATCCAATTCCTCAGCAATAGGTATAACAAAAACATAATATTCCTTGCTCTTGCCCTCTGTTACCAATGTTTTGTAAGACTGGTCAGGATTTTGATGATTATGTTCAGCAACAGTCATACCGTCTATAAATTCATCACATTCATAAGTATTTACTTCAAACTCAATTTTATTTTTTTCTAACATCCTCATAGCATTTGTCTTTATATCTTTATCTTTTGACTTAGCCATTAATTATCTTCCTTTCATTGTTTCAATTTATCTGTTATTTTTTGGCAATTATTATAAACTTCATCTTCACTTACGCCAATATTAAATTTGTCATTTTCGTACAAAATATTACCTCTCACCATTGTTAAGGCAATATTATCCTTGCTACCACTATAAACAATATTTTTAACTATACTATTTATTGGCTGCATATTTGGTTTATTGATATTTAATACTATTAAGTCAGCATTTTTTCCTACATCAAGGCAATCACTATTAATTTCCATAGCCTTAGCACCATTAGAACAAGCCATTTTTAGCACAATTTCAGCTGGAAGTGCAACTGCATTTTTTGTCACAAGTTTTTGCAATGCTGTTACAAGATACATTTCTCTAAACATATCAAGGGCATTGTTACTAGCCGGACCGTCTGTACCTATAGCCACATTAATATTGTTATCAATTAACTTTGATATTGGTGCAACACCACTAGCAAGTTTGCAATTAGAGGCAGGATTTGTAACAACAAATAGATTTCTTTTTTTAATTATTTCTATATCCTCATCACTTAAATAATTGCAATGGAATAATGAACCACCATAATTAAAAAGCCCTATATCCTCAAACAATTTAATAGGAGTTTTGCCATATCTTTCAATACATTCATTAACTTCCTTTTCAGTTTCAGCACAATGAGTTGAAACAGGAGCTTTTAGCTTATTAGAAAGGTCAGCTATAGCCTTTAACTTATCAATATCTGTTGTGTATTCAGCGTGAAAACCCAATTGATGAGAAACATTGTCACAATAATTGTTGTATTTATAATAATCTTTTTCAAGTTCATCAACACTACTTACAAAATTGTTGACAGCACCACAAATTACACCATTAAAGCCAGTTTCTTTGCAAGCCTTAGCAATAGATTGAGGCAAAAAATACATATCAAAGGCAGAAGTTATACCACTTGTTAAATATTCCATAATAGCAAGTTTTGTTAGCCAAACGCCGTCATCACTATTTAGCTTAGCCTCCATTGGAAAAACAGACTCATTAAGCCACCTATCAAGAGGCAAATCATCAGCAAAAGAGCGTAAAAAAGTCATTGGAGAATGAGCGTGAGCATTTTTAAATGAAGGCATTACTAAATTGCCATTGCAATTTATTTCTCTTTCAAAATTTCCAGCTTTTTCTTTGCCAATATATACTATTTTATCCTTTTCAACCCATATTTCGTTATTATCAATTACATCAAAGTTGTTATTAAGTGTCAATATTTTGCAATTATAAAACCTAATCATATTTACACCGCCTTTGTAATCTCCATAATAAGTTTTTTAAATATTGGAGCCACCCTATCTGCACACTCCTGCACTTCACTATGATTAAGAGGATTTTCTGTTACACCAGCAGCCATATTTGATATACAGCTTATTCCACACACCTTTAAGCCACAATGATTAGCAACTATTGCTTCACAAGCTGTACTCATACCAACAGCATCAGCACCCATTAATCTAAGCATTTTAATTTCAGCAGGTGACTCATAGCTAGGACCAGTTAATTGAGCATAAACACCCTGTTGCAATTTAATGCCATTTTTTTCAGCAACATTTAAAATAGTTTTTCTCATTTCATTGTCATATATATTTGACATATCTGGAAATCTAGTTCCAAATTCATCAATATTTTTTCCTATTAAAGGATTTTCAACAAAGCAAGCAATATGGTCAGTAATAACCATTAAATCACCAGATGAAAAATCCGTATTTATGCCACCAGCTGCATTAGTAAGTATAATTTTTTCTGCACCCATTAGTTTCATTAATCTTATAGGCAATGTAACCTTTTCCATTGTATAGCCTTCATAAAAATGAACTCTGCCCTGCATAATTACAACAGGCACATTATCAATATAGCCAAAAACAAACCTACCCTTATGACCTTCTACAGTAGATACAGGAAAATTGTCAATTTCATTGTAATTTACAATAGCCTTTATATTAATATCGTTTGCCAATTCTCCCAATCCAGAACCCAAAACAATAGCAACCTTAGGAATAAAATCAGTTTTACTTCTCACACTATTAAGAATTTTTTGATAATCATTATATTCCATAAAAATCCCCCTTAATTCAAAAACAGATTTTCAATATATTTTTTACCTGTTTTAGTTTTAAATATTTTATTGTAAACATTTTTAACAGCATTTATACTGTCATTATCTTCATAAATATTAACTATAAAATCAGCCTCAACAAGTATCTGATAATCAATACTATCTATGTTGCTGTATGTATGATGATGACCAACAAGATATGAAACTCTGTCAATTACTTCCTTCTCAACGCCAATTTCAGTCAAAAGTTTTTTAGCCTCAGCAGGGCCTTCCATTTCCTGATACTTTCCAGCAGAGCTATTATACTTTTCTTCACTTAATTTAATTCCAATATCGTGTACAATGGCTGCAATTTCTAATATATTTTGGGTTTCACAAGGTATATTTTCTTCTTCACCAATAGCCTTAGCAAAGGCATAAACTTTCATAAAGTGATTAATTCTCTTAGGGTCACCTTTATAATATTCTATCATTTTTGTTATTATTCGACTTTTCATTTAATCACTCTCCTAATTAATTATATATATTAGTATACCTCACAAACAAAATTAAATCAATAATCATAATATATTTTTAAAATCGCCATAATTTTAGGCACAAAAAAATAAGTGCAAATGTTAAAGCACTAATGAAGTGCCTTACACTTACACTTTATGGTACTAAAAAGAACCCTCTAAACTGAAAAGCTAAAAACATAACAATAAAAGGTCAGTTTATTAAATTCTCTTATTTTTCTACAATATTTTTAATAACCTCTCCACCAATAATAAGCCCTGCAACACTAGGCACAAAACTAATACTAGCTGGTGTTCTTCTTTTATTTGTTTCTTCCTTTGTTTCAAGAGGCTTTATAGGTTCTTCCTTGCTATAACAAACCTTAAGTTTTTTTATTCCCCTAGCCTTAAGCTCCTTACGCATTACTTTTGCAAGAGGACAAACGGCAGTTTTATATATATCAGTTATTTCAAAAATTTGAGGATTTAGCTTGTTGCCAGTACCCATTGAACTAATAACAGGAATATTAAGCTCATTACACCTTATTATAATAGCAAGTTTAGCTGTAACAGTATCAACAGCATCAACGCAATAGTCATAACATTCATTTAGCACACTATTAATGTTATCATAAAGTATAAATTCATTAATACATTTAACATTGCACTTGGGATTAATATCCCTAATTCTTTCAGCCATTACTTCTGTTTTCTTTCTTCCAACTGTAGAATTTAATGCTATAAGCTGTCTGTTAATATTAGTAAGGGATACATCATCATTATCAACAAGGGTTATGTTGCCTACTCCTGCCCTTGCCACAGCCTCACAAACAAAAGAGCCAACTCCACCAACACCAAATATTATAACCTTTGCATTTTCTAATTTATTTATATTTTCGTCACCTAAAAGCATTCTCGTTCTTTCATACCAAAACATATAATCACCTCCCATACAACTATATTATTTTTTATTATTTAATTAAATCCAAAATTTCTAAATACAAACTATAGCTTATTTCCATATTTTCATCTAATTCATACTGCCACACAATTTTTTCTGGAACTTTAACAACAATATCCTTAGACTCAACAACAAATGTTACCTCATCACATATAACCTCATTATCAGGCACACCTTCACAGCCAAAGTCAGGCTCGTCTATTCTCTTAATAAAAACCATTATATAACACTCCTACTTAAATCTTTCATAAATTTTTTATCATTAAATACAGCATTTATCTGTGCCCCAATAAGAATAAGGCAAGACAACAAATACAGCCACAAAGCAAACACAAATATAACACCAATACTGCCATAAACCACAGAATACCTTGAAAAATTAGTAATATACAAATTAAACAATTTAGAAATAACAAACCAGCTTATTATAGTAAAAGCAATGCCAGGCAACAAGCATTTAATCTTTATTCTTATATTAATAGCAAATTTATATAAAAAGACTAAAAAAGCTACTACTATTAAGGCTGTAACAATGTGCATCAATGTGCCAGTAACAACGCTTGGTATGTGGTCAATTATGCCTAAATCTTCTATAAAGCCATTTATAACATTGCCAAAAATAAGTATATACATAGTTATAATAATAATACATATAAAAACAAACATTAAGCATAAACTTATAAGCCTTGTTTTTAAAAATGCCCTATCCTCATTAACTTCAAAAGTATCACAAATAGCCCTAATCATAGTGTGAAAACCTGCTGAGGCACTATAAATAGCAATAACGGCACTTGATGACAAAAGGCTTAATCTTTTTTGCCCCAAAACATCATAAACAAAATAACTAATCATATCACTAATATCCTTTGGCATATCATTAGCAATAGAATTTATAATTTTGTCAGCCGACAAATTTAAAAAGCCCAAAAAAGACAACAAAGCTATTAAAAAAGGAAAAATGGATAATATTAATTTAAAAGTTAGTGAATTAGCATAAGTAATTAAATTGTTTTTGATTACCCTATTTTTTACTTCGAATATAAATAAAAAACACTTAATAAACAAATTTAAAACCCCTTATAAAAAGCCACAGAAAGTTACATTCTGTGGCTTAATAAACTATATAATTATTATCTATAAATTAAAGCTTAATATGCCTTGGAAGACCATTTACCATATAAGGATAAATTTCACCCTGAATTAATGGACTCATATAATCAATAGCTTCCTGAGATACACCTGTACCGTCATTAATAATCCATTCCTGAGGAACAGTCTTTTCAACATTAGCAATAGCCTTAACATCATAAATGTCAGTATTCATCATATATGGCTTGTTAGATACTCTTACATAAATACCAACCTTGCCAGTTGCACCTTCAAAGGCAGCCTTAACAACCTGACCACCAACTAAAAATGCCTCATTAACATCAGTAAGAGAACCAATATGGCTAGCACATCTCTGAATTGTACTAAACTCAATAGGTCTAGTCTTCCAGCCAAACTTGTCGCCTACAATACCAGCTAAAGTAGTTGCAGTACCACTAAGCTGCTTGTGACCAAAGCTATCAACCTTCATATTAGTTGCAGCAGCCTCACATACATACTTGCCATCAGCAGTTTTAACACCTTCAGACACAGCCACTAACACCTGTCTTTTAGTCTTGTGTACTTCTTCAACCTTAGCAAGGAACTTGTCAATATCAAATACAGTTTCTGGAAGGTAAATAAGGTCAGCACCTTCACAATCTGGACCCTTAGCAAGAGCAGCAGCAGCAGTCAACCAACCAGCATTTCTACCCATAATTTCTACAATAGTTACAACATCAATAGGCTGAACTACAGCATCTCTTGATAATTCCTTAATAGTTGTACCAATGTACTTAGCAGCAGAGCCATAACCAGGAGTATGGTCAGTAACAGCAAGGTCATTATCAATAGTCTTAGGAACACCCATAAAAGTAATGTCAGTAATATTCTTAGCTTCAGCATATTCACTTAACTGCTTGATAGTATCCATTGAGTCGTTACCACCAATGTAGAAGAAGTGCTGAATATCGAGCTTTCTTAATACTTCAATAATCTTGTCATAAGTTTCAGGACTCTTGTCCACTGTAGGAAGCTTAAATCTACAAGAACCTAAAAAAGCAGATGGTGTTCTCTTTAAAATTTCAACATCCATAGAAGTCTTTAAATAGTCACTCATATCTATGTACTGCTCATTTAAAAGACCCTCAATACCATTTCTCATACCATAAATTTTGTCAGCCCCCAAATCCTTAGCAGCCTGAAAAACACCTGCTAAACTTGAGTTAATAACAGATGTAGGACCACCTGACTGACCAACAATAATATTCTTTGACATAATAAAACCCCTTTCGCCGTTCATAAATTATTATTTAATTAATTATAACAAATATACAAGCCCTTTTCAATAGCAAATTATAAAATTTGAACAATTTTTAAATATATTTATTTACAAATTTGTAAAAATAATATTTAATTTATATAAAATTTTACTAAATACTTGACTTATTAACAAAAAAAATATATATTAATAGATAAAGCAAATAGAATAAGGAGAATAATTATGAGTTTCATAAACATAAGAAAAATGCCTACTCCGGCTGAAATTCAGGCTATGACACCTCTTACACCGGAATTAAAGGCTATTAAAGACGAAAACGACAGACAATTAAAAGAAATATTTGAAGGTAAGGACGATAGATTTATTGTTATTGTTGGCCCTTGTTCTGCTGATGATGAAGAAGCTGTTTGCGACTATGGCAGAAGACTTTCAGAGGTTAGCAAACTTATTAGCGACAAAATCTTTACAGTAATGAGAGTATATACTGGTAAGCCAAGAACTACCGGCGAAGGCTACAAGGGTATGATGCACCAGCCTGACCCTAATGGTGAGCCAAATATGGCTGAGGGTATCAAGGCTATTAGAAAGATGTATTTAAGAGTAATTAAGGAAACAGGTTTCCCAATTGCTGATGAAATGCTTTACCCTTCTAATCTTCCTTTTGTAGAGGATATTCTTTCATATATTGCAGTAGGTGCTAGAAGTGTTGAAAACCAGCAGCATAGACTTACATCAAGTGGTATTGATTGCCCAGTTGGTATGAAAAACCCTATGAGTGGTGACCTTTCTGTTATGTTTAACTCAATTAGAGCATCTCAGCAGTCACACGATTTTCTTTACAACGGTTATGAGGTTAAAACAAGTGGTAACCCTCACTCTCACGCAATTATGAGAGGTTCTGTAAATAAGAGAGGTGTTCATATTCAGAACTACCACTATGAGGACTTAATTCTTGCAGCTGATATGTATGATGCTGGCAAGTATCAAAATCCAGCTGTTATTGTTGATGCTAACCACTCTAATTCTAAGAAGTTACACACAGAACAGCCAAGAATTGTAAAGGATATTCTTCATTCAAGAAGCTGTAGCGATAGACTTAAGAAGTTAGTTAAGGGCGTTATGATTGAAAGCTATATTATGGGTGGCAATCAGAATTGCGAGGCTAAGGGACACATTTATGGTAAGTCAATTACTGACCCTTGTTTAAGTTTTGAAGATACTAAGAAGTTGCTCCTTGATATGTATCAAATTTTATAATTAATATAATTAACATATAAAAACACTAAAAGATGTGGTAAAAAGCCACATCTTTTTTTATGCCTAAAATAACTTTTCATTTATTTCCTATTTAATTACTTTTTCATATTATTACACACAAAAAGACTCTAAGCTGATTTTAAATACCAGTTTAGAGTCTTTCTTAATTTTAAAACAATATCACATTACTTCAATTTTAAAGATATTTTACTAAATTTCAATTATCTTCCTATTAATATATCTAAATTCCACAAATCAAATTATTCCTTGCGATTACCTAGCACTTATCAAAAGCATTAACCTAATGTGCAAAATTTAAAGATACTCCCATTTTAATTTTACTACCCTGTCAAATAACAGGGTAGTAAAACTGAAAAAATTAGAATTAATTAGAGAATATAGTTTTAGACCCATGTTATTTGGGTGTAGTTCCTCAAACTGCACAAAGGACAGCTTGAATTAATTAAATTATATATTACTTTTTAACGAAAGTCAATCATAAATTAAAAAATTCTAAAAATTCACATCATTTTTTTCAAAAATTAAATATCACTATCCACTTCTTTTTTCTAGGGTCATTTTTATCAAATAATTTATCTATACTAAGATTTTTAAATCTTGAATAATTATATGCAAATGGAACATTAATAGCCTTTACAAAATCTTTTAAATAGATATTATTATTTTTGTAATACTTTTCTAAATAATTATAATATTTATCTGAAATTTTCTTTTCTTCAACTTCTTTTTTAACCCAGTCTTTCAAATCACATTGCATAATGTAATGATAAAGCTGAAAATAAGATGTAAATGTTCCTATATCATTCACATATTTTGTAGCATTTTTTATTGAATTTAAGTGGGCTATATTATTTCTATACCTAACAAATACATTAAAATTCTTATTAATTTTACTATAAATTTTCATATTTTTTTGTATATATTGATTTTTTTTACTTGTATATTCACCAAAAAAATCATTTTGTAATAAATATTTAGTAAACAAAAAATATTGAGCAGGTTGTAACGGTTTATCTGGTTTAATTTTGTAAAGCTTTTCAGGTTGTTCAGGTTTTAATTTTTCGTATAATTCAGTCTTATAAAGCTCTGAATCTCTCTCAATACAATGTACTGCAATAACATATCTTGAATTAACATTTACTAAATTTTTAGTAAGAATGTAAAGAATAGTCAAATAAAGAGTAACTATTGCCTGTTTTTTAGCTTTATCTTCTTTCTCTTCTTTGCTTTTTGCTCTTTGCTTTACATTTAAAAAGTCGCTATAGTCAATGCCAGTAATTATTTCAGAAAGCTCTCTGACCCATTCAGTTTTGCCTATTCCGTCACTTAATCCACAAGATTTATAATACCTTTCAAGCTGTTTATCAGGCAAAGTACCAAGCACAAATTTTATAACATTTGTATTTGAGGCAAATTTTCTAACATTTGTAGGATTACTATATTTTATTAAATAAATAAATCTATTTGACTTGATAACATTTTTAATAATAAAATTTCTAAAATCTTTTTTTGCGTTTTTATTATCCTTTTGATAAATATAAGTATTAAAAATGACATCTATATTACTATTTTCAATGCTGGAATCTTTCATAAGTATGCTAATAGCATCTTTATACATTTCCTTTTCCACATTTTTATTGTCCAAAGGTCTTTTCATACGAGCAAAACTATGAATTTCTTTTAATCTTAAACAAATATCTTTGCTTTCATTAAAAAACTTGTATTCTTCCATAAATTCACACTTTAGGCTCATTTCTTCCATAACCTCAATAAAACTTCTTATATTATCAAACTTATTTATAAGTGTTGTCAAAAGGTCATTTATTTCTTTTCCATCTAAAAATAAAGTGACAAAATACATCAATTTGCAGAAATAATCAGCATTATCTTCTAATTTTTGTTCACCTATTTTTTCAAATTCAACCCCATTCCAATTTGTAATATCATTATCTTGACTAAATATTCTTCTATTAGATAATAACTTTGTCAAGGCTTTAATTTGTCTATTTAGCTTTTTCCAAACCCAATCTGCCTCAGCCTTATATATATCATCTTTTTTATAGTCATATATAGCCCCACGCAATTTACTTACAATATCATCTATTCTATCCTTTTCCTTGTTTACATATAAATCATATATAATAAAATCAATAAGTGTAAATAACTTTGAACGCACTGAGTCATATCCCTGTTCTTTTATATAGCTTGCATAATCAATATCAAGTATATATTCTCTTATTTTCTTAATAGAAAATCCCATATTTTTATGATTTTTAGATATAAGGAAATTGTAATAGTCCTGTACTAATTTATTTTTATCTAATTTTAAATCATTACATAATATTTGAATATTAACTTTGTTTTTTTCTATAAAATTTCCATTTATATCTTCAATTTTTTCATTATAAAAGCTATCTAAAGTTGATTTAAATTCATTATGTAATTGGCTTAGGTTATATAACCAAGAATTAGAAATTTGCTCTACACCTTCAAATTTAGCTCCTTTAAAATGAAAACAAAATTGTCTTAAACTGCCCAATAAGCAGAGCATATCAAAAATATCTTTTTTATCTTTTAATTCATTTTTATTCTTATAAAAAACATTTCCAAAATATCCTAATCTATTTCCGTTTTCTATAAATTTATCTATATTTTCATTTTGTTTTACTAAATTTTTATTAATAAAGTCCTCATAGCTATTTAGTGTTGATGCATAACCTATTAAGTCCTTTTCATCATCACTATTATCTCTTTCAAGATTGCCTAAGGCATATACAATATTGTTGACATACACTGACAATATTTTTTCAATATCAAGTATGTTATATATTAGCTGAATATGAATATTATCATTAAAGTTTTCATTAAAAAATACTTTTTCTAATTTATCTTTACGCTGAATTAAATCCATACCCATTCGTTTTTGAGATACTTGAGTATTTGCATATTGTTTCTTTTTATTAATAGTATTGATTCCTCTCTTGGTACCTACTACATTAATTATGCCAGTTTCTTTTTCAACACCTACAACATCATAGACCGGCTTATCTATATTAATATTTTGAACTTCATTGTTTTTAATTATCTTTTCAACAACAGCATCATTTCCTCTACCAAATGATGTCATTATTACATCATCATCTTTTAAAAAAGCTGACTTAACCCCTAATGCCTTTGCTCGTGATTTTCTTTTTTCAGTCATTATAATCACTCCTCTACTTCCCATTATATTTTATACATAACACCTTCAACATTAATTTCGTCATAAAACATTTATTATTACTATTTAATTGTATTTTAATACATTTTATCAATTATTTCAATATATTTTTTGTTTTTTCAAGTTTTTATTTACATATCAAACAGTCAACATATTAACTAATTTTTTGCACAAAAAAAGAGCCTAAAAAAGCTCATTTTTTCTAATTCCAATTATATGACAAGTCATCTTCAACCTCAATAGAAACGGTTTGTCTGTATAGAACTACACCCATGCTATTTAACAAGGGTGTAGTTCTTATCAACTACATCAGATTAAAGAGGGTTGAGTTTTAGACCCATGTTATTTAACAAGGGTGTAGTTCCTCAAACTGCACAAAGGACAGCTTGAATTAATTAAATTATATATCACTTTTTAACAGAAGTCAACATTTTTTAGCATCAACTAAACAATTTAAGTTTTGTTAAGTTTTTTCTTTTCAATATTCACCCACTACTGTTTTAAATAAGGACGAGCAATACTCGCCCCTACAATATTAATATACATACAAAAGACTGCTGCAATTGCAACAGTCTTTTACTTTAAACATTTTTATTATTTTAATCTAGCCTCAAGTTCAGCCTTTCTTTCTTCATATCCAGGCTTACCTAAAAGAGCAAACATATTCTTCTTATAAGCCTCAACACCTGGCTGGTCAAATGGATTAACACCTAACATATAGCCACTAATAGCAAGAGCCTTTTCAAAGAAATAAACAAGCTGACCAAAATGATAAGCATCAGCCTTTTCAATTTCAATAACCATAGTAGGTACGCCACCGTCAATATGAGCAAGATATGTACCACCATAAGCCTTAGAATTAACATACTGAATACTCTTGTCAGCAAGGAAATTAAGACCATCAAGATTTTCAGCATCAGCCTCAATCACAATATCCTTCTTAGCCTTATCAACCCACAAAACAGTTTCAAAAAGGTTTCTTGAGCCGTCCTGAATAAACTGACCAATAGAATGTAAATCAGTTGAGAAATTAGCACTTACAGGGAAAATACCTTTCTGGTCCTTACCCTCTGACTCAGCATAAAGCTGCTTGTACCACTCGCCAAACATAGTAAGAGAAGGCTCATAGTTTGCAAGTATTTCAATAGCCTTGCCCTTTCTATATAATATATTTCTTAAAGCTGCATACTTTAAGCAATCATTATTCATAAGGTCATCATTTTTGTACTGAGTTGCAGCATCAGCAGCACCCTGCATAACAGCATCAACATCAATGCCAGCAGCAGCCATAAGAAGAATACCTACAGGAGTAAGTACAGAAAATCTACCGCCAATGTCATCAGTAATTACAAATGTTTCATAACCTTCCTTGTCAGCAAGGGACTTCAAAGCACCTCTTGCCTTGTCAGTTGTTGCAAAAATTCTTTCCTTAGCACCCTCTTTGCCGTACTTATCTTCAATCATCTTTTTGAAAATTCTAAAAGCAATAGCTGGTTCAGTAGTTGTACCAGACTTAGAAATAACATTAATAGAAAAATCTCTATCCCCAATCATTTCAATAATGTCACTTAAATAATCTGAACTAATGCTGTTACCAACAAAATAAATATCAGGTAAACCTGGGTGCTTTTTGTTGTTGTAATTATTGCCGTTAATAAAGTCAAGAGCAGCTCTGCCACCAAGATAAGAGCCACCAATACCAATAACAACAAGAACTTCACTATTAGACTGAATTTTCTTAGCAGCAGCCTTCATTCTAGCAAATTCTTCCTTGTCATAGTCAAAAGGAAGATTAACCCAGCCAATAAAGTCGTTGCCAGCCCCCTTGCCAGAATATAAAAGCTCACTAGCCATTTTAACAGCAGGTTCAATCTTAGGAAGTTCGTCCTCTCTAACAAAATTGTTTACACCGTTTAATTTTAATGTAATGCCCATTTTATGTATACCTCCATTATATAATTTATTTACTTAATACAAGTATACCACAGCTTAGCAATATTTTCCATACATTTTTAACAATTTTTATAAGTTTTTTATCAAATATTTATACAATTTTTGCAAATATGTGTATTATTTTGTCATTTTATCTGTTATTTTCTCTTTCCATCTTGCTATAAACACAGCCACAATAGTCCTGTCTGTATAAATTATATAACCTTGATAGTTCTATTGACCTTTTGTAACCGTTCTTCTTTTTAAAGTCAGATATTAAATATTCCACACCATATTCCTTGCCAAGGCGTGTACCAATTTCATTTAACCAGTCTGCATTTTTATATGGACTAATAGATAGTGATGTTGTGTAATAGTCAAACTTGTTTTGTGAGGCATAAATGGCAGCCTCTTTCAATCTTAACTCATAACAGCTATAACATCTTTCCCCGCCCTCTGGCAAGCTCTCCCTGCCCTTTGCCATAGCATAAAAACTTTCAGGGTCATACTTGCCCTCTACAAATTTGACAGCATTGTTTAAAGGAAAGGCTTTTAAAAATTTCAATTCCTCATTTACTCTTTTTTTATACTCATCTTCATAAGAAATATTAGGATTGTAAAAAAACACAGTAATGTCAAAATAATCATTTAAGTATTCTAATACATAAGAATTGCAAGGAGCACAACAAATATGCAAAAGCAAACTAGGTCTTTTGTTATCTTTCTTCAACTGTTCTAGCAATTTATCTAATTGTTTTTGATAATTAATTTTGTTCATATTATCACCTTTATTTACACTAAAAAACTGCCCCATATAGGACAGTTTTTATTTTATATTATACTGGATAAACCTTGTTATTTACATCAGCTAAATTTGGGTCAATACCAAACTTCTGAGCCTGTCTAAACTTAAAGAAGTCTAAAGCCTGCTGAGGGAAAAGAGCATAACTTAATACATCTTCTTCCTTCTCCTTGTAGTCCTTCATTTCAGCCTCAATCTTTTCAAGCTCTGGAGCAATATTGTCAGCTGGTCTGCAAGTAATAGGTTCTTCATCACCTATTATCTTCTTTCTTATTTCTTCAGAAATAGCAACAGGAGTTCTGCCGTACATACCTCTTACAATATCCTTAGTTTCCTTAGGAACCATTTTGTATCTTTCACCCATAAGCACATTTAAAACAGCCTGAGTACCTACAATCTGGCTAGAAGGAGTAACAAGTGGAGGATAACCAAGGTCAGCTCTAACTCTAGGGATTTCCTTAAGAACCTCGTCATACTTATCTTCAGCCTTAGCAGCCTTTAACTGGCTAACAAGGTTAGAAAGCATACCACCAGGAACCTGATAAAGGAGAGTAGCAATATCAACAGCAAGCATCTTAGGGCTTAAAAGACCACTTTCAATAGCTTCTTCTCTAATTGGCTTAAAGTAATCTGAAATTTCCTTTAAAAGGTTTTCATCAAGACCTGTGTCATATTCAGTACCCTTTAAAGCAGCAACCATAACTTCTGTAGCTGGCTGAGCAGTACCCATACTAAGAGGTGACATATCTGTATCAATAATATCAGCACCAGCCTCAATAGCCTTCATATAAGTCATTGATGCAACACCACTAGTATAGTGACTGTGAACCTGAATAGGAAGGTCAACTTCTTCCTTAATAGCCTTAACTAAGTCATAAGCTGGCTGAGGAAGTAAAAGACCAGCCATATCCTTAATACAAATAGAGTCAGCACCTAAATCTCTGTAAGTCTTAGCTAAATTAACATAATATTCAAGAGTATGAACATCACTTAAAGTGTAGCTAATAGCAAGCTGAGCGTGAGCACCATCTTCCTTTTTAACAGCCTTAACAGCAGTTTCAAGATTTCTTGCATCATTAAGAGCATCAAATATTCTTAAAATATCAATACCGTTTTCAATACTTTTTCTAACAAATGTATCAACAACATCATCTGCATAATGTCTGTAACCTAAAATATTCTGACCTCTTAAAAGCATCTGAAGTTTAGTGTTTTTAAAAGCTGAACGGAACTTTCTAAGTCTTTCCCAAGGGTCTTCCTTAAGGTATCTAAGGCAAGAGTCAAAAGTAGCACCGCCCCAAACTTCCATAGCACCAAAACCAACTTTATCCATTTTATCTAAAATAGGGAGCATATCCTCTATTCTCATTCTTGTAGCAATTAATGACTGCTGACCATCTCTTAATGTACAGTCACAAATTTTAATAGGCTTTGCCATTTATATAACCTCCCTTTATCTATAAAGTGATAAGAAAATACCAGATGCAATAGCTGAACCAATTACACCAGCAACATTAGGACCCATTGCGTGCATAAGAAGGTAGTTGTTAGGATTTTCTTCCTGACCAACCTTCTGGGCAACTCTAGCAGCCATAGGCACTGCTGAAACACCTGCCGCACCAATAAGTGGATTAACCTTACCACCTGATAACTTACACATAATCTTACCAAATACTAAACCTGCTGCAGTTGAGAAAGCAAAAGCAGCAAGACCAAGAACTAAAACCTTAATAGTTTCAAGCTGTAAGAACTGGTCTGCTCTAGTAGTAGCACCAACACTAACACCAATGAAAATACTAATAATATACATCATAGCCTCTGATGCGTGAGTAGCAAGTTTCTGAGTTACGCCTGACTCTCTAAAAAGATTACCTAACATAAGCATACCAATAAGTGATGCAGTATCAGGAAGAATAAGAATAACAAGCATAGCTGTAATAATAGGGAAAAGAATTTTTTCTCTTTGAGATACAGTTCTTAACTGCTCCATTTTAATCATTCTTTCCTCTTTAGTTGTAAGAGCTTTCATAATAGGTGGCTGAATAATAGGTATAAGAGCCATATATGAATAAGCTGCAACAGTTACTCTTGATAAAAGATGAGGAGCAAGCTGTGTAGTAGTAAATATAGCAGTTGGACCATCAGCACCACCAATGATACCAATTGAGGCAGCCTCTTGAGGAGTAAAGCCTAAAGCTAAAGCACCAAGAAAGGCAGCAAAAATACCAAACTGAGCAGCAGCACCTAAAAGTAAACTCTTAGGATTAGCAATAAGAGGACCAAAGTCAGTTAAAGCACCAACACCCATAAAAATAAGTGGAGGGAAAATACCTAACTCATCACCCTGAAAAATATACCAAAGCAAGCCACCGTTTGAAGTAGTTTCACCAGAAACCTGTGCTAAGTATGGCATCTGAGATGATGGGTCAACACCAATTACATTTATTAATTCCTTAACAGGCTCAGCCATAAGTCCACTGTTTGGCAAGTTTGCAAGGAGCATACCAAAGGAAATAGGCAAAAGCAAAAGTGGCTCAAACTTTTTAGCAATAGCAAGATACATAAAAAACAATGATACTGCTATCATAATAAGGAATTTATAATTATCTCCAACAAAGAACTGTGCAAAGCCTGAATTGGCGAAGAAATTAAGCACAGCCTCTCTTAACATATCCAACATAATTTATGCCTCCTAAGAGATTATTTAGCAACAGTAATAAGTACATCACCTGAATTAACAGCCTGACCCTTAGTTACATTAATTGCTGTAACTGTACCAGCAACAGGAGTTACAATGTCGTTTTCCATCTTCATAGCCTCTAAAACAACTACAACCTGATTAGCAGCAACGCTGTCACCAACATTAACCTTAATATCTAAAATATTACCAGGCATTGGAGCAGTAACCTTTTCTCCTTCACCAGTTGCAGCAGGAGCTGAAGCCTGAGGAGCTGGAGCAGGTGTTGCTGGAGTTGCAGCAGGAGCTGAAGCCTGAGGAGCTGCTGGAGCTACAGGAGCTTGAGATGCACCTAATTCCTCAACCTGAACATCGTAAGTATTGCCATTTACTGTTATTCTATAATTTTTCATTTTAAATTCCTCCTATAAAATACTACCATTTTGCTGTTCGTTAATTGCTTCCTTGTTCCAAGAGCTAACTCTCTTTAATCGTCTTACAACAAGCTTATCAGGGCCAATATTGTTGCCCTTAGCACACTCACTAGCTGCAATAGCTGCTGTAATAACTGCAATTAATTCAGCATCATCATTTACCTTAACTTCTTCTACTGCCTTAGGCTCTACAGCAGGTGTTGTATTAACAACAGGCTTTTCAACCTCTGCCTTTTTGCTACTTGCCACCTTACCAAAAATAAAGAGAACAAAAGATATAAAGATAAGCACAGCAAATACAGTACAAAAGCCTAAAATAGTAACCATTAAACCTTCAGCTAACCATTCCATATATATCACCTCTTAGAATTCAATGCTTGCGTGCTTTTTAGCAACAGTGTTTTCTCTCTTTGTTAAAAGCATTTCAAGAGCAATTAAAATTCTCTTTCTAGTAGTTGCTGGAATAATAATACCATCAATATAACCGTCACTAGCAATCTGATAAGGAGCAGAAACCTTGTTGTACTCATTTTCGTCATAACCCATAACCTTAGTAGCAGCGTCTTTGCTTAAAAGAGCAATATTAGCTGATGGCCAAGAGTAAACAATATCTGCACCAATATGCTTAGAGTTCATAAGAAGATAAGCATTGCCAATACAATTTCTAACAATTACATTTATCTTAGGTACAGTAGCATTAGCAAAGGCAAAAGCAAGCTTAGCACTATACTTAATAATATCGCTCTGGTCATTAATGTGAAGTGTACTATAACCTTCAACATCAGTGAATGTAATTATAGGAATATTAAAAGCATCACAAATATTAATAAATTCACCAGTCTTTTTAATACCGTCAATATCAATAAGACCACAATTTGCAATTACACCAGTTGTAATACCGTCAAGTCTAACAAAACCAGAAATAATGTTTTTAGCATAATTTTCACTAACTTCTGTAAACTTAAAGTTATCAGCAATTGATATAATAATCTTTCTCATATCAATTTCAGTTACATTGTCTTCTGGAACTACAGTATTAAGAGCCTCATCAATTCTGTTTAAGTCATCAGTTGATGTAACAGCATTATAGTCCTCAAGGTTGTTAGAAGGCATTAAATCAACAATTTCCTGAGCCTTAACAAAGCAATCATTGTCAGTTTCACACTCAAAGTGAGCAAGACCCTTTTGAGAAAGTGCATCTGCACCACCAATTGTTTCATAAGTTGACGCCTTACCATCTAAGCCAGCATAAACAGATGGACTTAATAAGAACATCTTAGCATTTTCCTTAGACATAATAACAAAATCAGATAAAGAAGGTAAAAAGGCACTAACGCCAATACAATCACCTAACACAATGCTAATCTGAGGAATAACACCACTAGCTGCTGCCTGACTTTTAAACATAACACCGTAAGCATCAAATGTGTCAAGACCATCTTCAAGGGCAACACCCTTAGAATCCATAATCGCTACTACAGGACAGCCCATTTTAAGAGCAAGCTCGTAAACATTAGCAATTTTATTAGCGTGCTTAGTATTAACTACACCTTCCTGAGAGAAAGCATAGACAAGCTTTCCATTAATAGTACCGTAGCCTGTAACAACGCCGGCATCTGTATTAAATGCACCAAGCTCTACAAAGCTGTTTTCGTCAAAAAGCTTTTCAAGTCTTTCCTTAGCTAAAGAAGGAGCTTCCTGCATTTTGGCAATAAGCTCGTTGATTTCATCAAATCTGCTCATTTTACTTCTACCTCCTACAAAATTTTCAAAAAATTTCGATAATTTACTTGTAATTATATATAATTTATTGTACTATAAAGACAAAATAATTTAAAATATTATTTATGATATACTAATTATAAGCCTTTCCCTATAAGGAGGAATTTTAATGGATTTAAAGGAATTTGAGTATGTTCTCGCTATAAATGAGGAGCGAAGTTTTTCAAAGGCAGCTAAGAAACTTTTTATATCTCAGCCATCTTTGAGCCAGTATATTAATAGACTTGAAGGTCAGCTAGGTGTTACAATTTTTGATAGAAACACTATACCTCTTTCACTTACATTTGAAGGAGAGCTTTATATTAATTCTGTAAAGTCAATTATGAATATTGTCACAAATATGCGTAAGAGCTTTGAAGATATTTCTAACTTAAAAATAGGTAGAGTTAATATTGGTCTTACACCATCTAAGGCAAACAATCCTTTGCCTGCTATTTTACCAGTTTTTAAGGAAACATATCCTGGTGTTGAGCTTATTATTACTGAAAGAACATCATCAGAGCTTGAAGATATGCTTACTAGAGGTCAAGTTGATGTCTGTATGCTTAATTTGCCAATAAAGTCAAAGGGTATTGAGTATGAGCCAATTATGAAAGAAAATATTTATATTGCTGCTCCTCCAGACTATTGCCCACCAAATGGCGTTGACACAAGTGCTAGATACCCTCAGCTTGATATAAACGATATTGCTAATGAGCAGTTTATCCTTCTTCACCCTAGTCAGAGATTAAGACAAATTGCTGATACAATGTTTAACAACGACAATATTAAACCAAAGATTTTACTTGAAACTGCAAGTATCGAAACTTCTCTAAGACTTTCTGCTGCTGGTATGGGCTTTAGCTTTGTTCCAGAGTCTGCAGTTAGATTTGCTGGATTGACTAATCCACCTAAATATTACAGATTGCCACACGACTTAAATTGGACTCTTGTAATTGCTTACAGAGAAGGTGCTTACAAAACAAAAGCAGTAAAAGCCTTTGCAGAAATTGCTAAAAAGGTTATTACAGAATAGGAGTATTTATGTTGACCGTTCTTGATTTAGAATTTAATCAAGCCTATGATTTTGGAGATGACAGCAGTCAGGCTGAACCAAACCCAAAGTGTAGATTTGAAATTATACAAATAGGTGCTGTAAAAGTTGACGACAATTTTAAGGTTCACGATAAATTTAATATTTATATTAAACCAACCCTCTACCCTAGAATACACCCTTATGTTGAAAAAATAACTGGGTTTAAAACAGAGGATTTCAGCTTTTCTCCACGATTTAAAGAGGCTTATTCAAAGTTTAGATATTTTTTAGGCAATGATACAGTCCTCGGTACTTGGGGCTATAGTGATATTAAAGCCCTTTTTAGAAATATTACTTTTAACGATATTATGGAACCACCTATTATTATAAATTATGTGGATATTCAGAAAATTGCTACTAAGTATCTTAAGTACAATAGAGGTGGTGCTATTGGTCTTAAAAATGCTGTTGACGCACTTAATATAACTATTGATGAAAATAAACATTTTCATAATGCTTTAGGTGATGCTTACTATACAGCTAAAGTCCTTGAAGCAATTAATCCTAAGGAATTGCCTGTTAGAATATTTAATTCTAAACATATAAAATAACCGTTAGTATTTGCACTAACGGTTATTTTTGTTTAAGCACAAAAAAGAGGTGCATTTCTGCACCTCTAATATTATTTACACTTCTTCACCATTAATTTCAATATAAAATTCATCAAAATTAACACTTACACCATTAGTTCCTGTTCCTTCTAAGTAAACCCCCAAAGTCAACTTACCAGCAGTTTCTTCTGTAATTTCAACTTCTTTATGTTGATAAGCACTATTCCAACCCAATACTACAGAACCAGCGTTTAATATAGTATTTCCATTTTCATCTTTTAAAAATGCTCCACAAGCAGAAACTGCCTCTTCAACACGATTTTTGTCACCACCACAACTAGCTGCAAAACTAATTGAAACTACATCGCCCGGTTCCACATCAAAGTCTGATACAAAAGTACAAGACTCACTATGCTGACCATCGGCAGTTATATTTAAACAAGAAACATTCTCTAAAACTTGTCCTACAGTAAATTTTGTCCTGCTTTCTTGAGTACAAGTCCAACTACCCAAACTATTTGCAAAAGCACTGCTAAACATTGAAATTACTAAAATAATAGTTAAAATTAAAAATCCTAAACACTTTTTATTTTTCATAGGCTTTACCTCCTCAACACAAAACAAATACATTTATTGTTACATATACATTAAGTGCACCTTTTGTATACTGTAAGTATAACAGATTTTATGTATAAAATCTATAGACAAATTCTATTATATTTCGACAAAAAATGCACCTTTTGTGATAATTTTACCTAAAATCAAAAACTTACTTGCTATATTTTCAATTATTTGTTTTATAAATAATAAGTTTTTTGCTTAAAACACAAAAATATTATTATGTTTGTATTTTGTATTGCAAAACTTAATATATAATTAGCTACATATTCTCTTGTTTGCATTAATACTGTTTATCTTTTTTATATATTTTAATTAATCAGAATAATTAAAGACAGCTTTAAGGACGAACAGCTAAGAACTATCAATTTAGCTCCACTTGTAGGGGAGCTGGCACGAAGTGACTGAGGGGTTTCTACAAGTAATAAGTAATAGATAATATGTAATGCTATATTTTATATTTAATAATATTATAAATTGAATATTAAGTAATAAATAAAAAAACTGAGGGCCTTAGACCCTCAGTCAAATTAAACAAAAAGCTGAATTGCAACAACAGTTATAATACCAGCAACAGCTATTGAAAGACTACTCATTGCTCCTTCAACCTCGCCAATTTCAAAAGCCTTTGAAGTACCAACGGCGTGGGAAGAAGTACCAATAGCTATACCCACAGCTACAGGGTGAGTAATTTTAAATATTTTACACACACTCTTACAAAATACATTACCAACTATACCAGTAATAATAATTGCAGCAGCAGCTACAGTATCAATACCACCTAATTCATCAGCAAGACCCATACCAATAGCAGTAGTAATGGACTTAGGCAAAAGTGAAATTCTTAAGTCTGTCTGAAAATTAAACAAAATACAAAGAGCAAAAACACTAATAAGGCTAGTAAATACGCCAGCAACAATACCACCTAAAACAGCCTTATAATTATCCTTTAAAAGGCTTAACTGCTCATAAAGGGGAATTGCAAGACAGACAGTTGCAGGAGTAAGCAACCAGCTTAACATTTCAGAGCTTGTCTTAAACTTGTCATAATCAATATGGAAACAAAGCAAAACAAGTATAACAAATACTATAGAAATCAACAAAGGATTTACAAATCCGTTCTTTAACTTTTTATTTAAAAATACACCTATTGCATATCCTACAATACTTACGGCTATGCCCCAATAAGCACTTAAGGATAATATATTATTTACCATTTTTTTCGTCCCTCTTTATTATAAATTGTGTTACTCTACCTGAAACTACCATAACCATAATGGTTGTAAAAAATAATACAAAAATTAATGGTACAATGACAGGTATAATATTGTCAGCAACAGTAATAAGTTTAGCACCAGCAGGAATAAACATAAGAGGCATAACTGCAATAAGGTACTTTCCACTTTCATTTACCCATTCAAGTTTAATGACCTTAGTAATAAGCAAAATAAGCATAATAGCTAAGCCATAAATGCTTGCAGGAATTGGCAAAGGCACATAATTATAAATAAGCTCTGCCACAAATGTAATTGTAAGAATTACACCAAACTGAAATACATACTTCATAATACATCATCTCCTAAATTTTTACAATAAACATAGTATACTCCAGTAATTGCTATTTTTCAAGAGAAATTTCCATTAAAAATAGACCCATTTCAGGGTCTATTTTAGTTTATTTTTATATACTATTCACAAAAAATTCTTATTCTTTTTATGCAACACTTACACCATTTGCAATTTCACAGCCAGGCTGTTTATCACAGTTTTCGTCACCTTCATAAAAATCGTGTACAAAGCCACATTCATTGCAGTAACGGCTGTCAATATAACTAAATGTTTCTCCACATACTGGGCAAGTGTAATCCTCAACCATTGAATAGCTATAGCTATCATTTTGAGGCATAGCGTTATTTAATTCTTCCATACCAATTGCACTATTAACATCAATATCAGCAAAGTTATAACTATCAACAGGACTTAATGTTATATCAGCACTATAAACAAGAGCTGACTTGTTTTTATAAGAACAGTTTAATGCTATTTTTCTATTAGTTCCATCATTATTAATATCATCAGTGTATGTAATATTTAATGTTCTAAAAATAGCTAAAAACTCCTTAGAATTTACCATAGATTTTAAGCCGTCCATAGCCTCCATAACTTCTTCACTAGTTATGTTAGTGCCATAAATATCAGTATCATTTGGTGAAATAACATTGCCATACATAGCATTTGTTACAGAATTAATCATTAACACATAGTTATTAATAAGTTTTGTACTTTCTTCACTATGCTGTCTAATATAAGAGGCAAATCTATCACCTACATTAACAAAGTCAAAAGGCTTAAGCTCAAATCTTGTGCCAGTTTCAGTTTTCTTAACACAGCCTGTGTCAAAATTCTTCAATATATCCTTTGCATCATTGTAATACTCAATACTCATATCATTAATATTATTAACAATTGTGCTATTAGCTAATGATGAAGTAAAGTTTAACTGACCTAAAACATCACTATTGTAATCCAAAACTACATATTTTTTATCACCAAAGACATTATCCAAAGCACTGTAATAATCTGACAAAGTGTCTGTATCATATAAGTAACCTAAAGCACCTAAAGTATACATAAGTTTCTTATCCATATAGGTTTTATTATCTCTTACATAACAATTACCAACATCTAATGTTAAGCTATTAAACTTGCAAGTAATAGCCTCATCGGCTGTCATATTATCATAATTAACAGTGCCAGTTACACCAATTTCCATATTAAATTGTTTATTTTCATCTAAGGCTATTCTCATTTCCTTTACTATTTCATCAATGAGTTCCTCTGCATCTTCATCAGTAATTTCAATGTTATCATAGTCCTCATCTTCATTATTTTCAGCATTTATATTAGAAAGCTGACTATAAACATCAATAATACCTTTACCAAATACAGTTGGGTCAATAGAAATCTTTACAGTTTCATTAATTGTGTTGATACCCTTAATATCGGCATAAATGGACTTATCAAAATGCTCCTTTTCTAAATCACTACAGCCAGAAAAGCCTAAAACAAGCATAACAGCCATTAATAAAGCAATTAATCTTTTCATATTTATCACTCCTCCTTTAAATATATAAATAAATATACCACAAGTAAACAAAAAAAGAAACCGTTTTATAAAAAACAGTTCCTTTTTAGTATAATTTCACATATTATAATAAATATTTTTGGTAAATTAGTATAAAGGATACTTAGAAACGAGCTTCTTAACTCTGTCAGCAGCCTCTGCCTTATTACCCTCATAATCCTTAGCAATTAAAGTGATAATATCAGCAATTTCAACCATATCTTCTTCAACCATACCTCTTGAAGTTACAGCTGGAGTACCAAGTCTGATACCACTTGCAATACCAGGCTTTTCTGGGTCAAATGGGATAGCATTCTTGTTACAAGTTACGCCAACTTCATCAAGTCTAGCCTCTAATTCCTTACCAGTAATGTGCATTGGTCTTAAATCAACAAGCATAAGGTGATTATCAGTACCACCAGATACAATGTTGAAGCCGTTTTCAATAAGTCTTTCACTAAGAACCTTAGCATTAGCAACAACCTGCTTAGCATATTCCTTAAACTCTGGCTTTAATGCCTCGCCTAAGCAAACAGCCTTAGCAGCAATAACGTGCATTAAAGGACCACCCTGAATACCAGGGAAAATAGCCTTGTCAATAATCTTTGCGTGTTCTTCCTTGCAAAGAATTAAACCACCTCTAGGACCTCTTAAAGTCTTGTGAGTAGTTGTTGTAACAAAATCAGCATAAGGCACTGGGCTTGGGTGTAAACCAGCAGCTACAAGACCAGCAATATGTGCCATATCTACCATAAGATAAGCACCAACTTCCTTAGCTACATCGTGGAAGAACTTGAAATCAATAACTCTTGAATAAGCACTAGCACCAGCAATAATTAACTTTGGCTTATGCTCAAGAGCTAATCTTCTTACTTCTTCATAGTCAATAGTACCGTCAGACTCCTTAACACCATAAGGAATAACATTGTACTGCTTACCACTCATATTAACAGGTGAACCGTGAGTTAAGTGACCACCGTGAGCAAGGTTCATACCAAGTACAGTATCACCAGGCTTTAATACAGCAAAGAATACAGCCATATTAGCCTGAGCACCTGAGTGAGGCTGAACATTAGCGTGTTCTGCACCAAAAAGCTTGCAAGCTCTCTCTCTTGCTAAATCCTCAACAATATCAACCTTTCCACAGCCACCATAGTATCTCTTACCAGGGTAACCTTCTGCATACTTATTAGTTAATGGTGAACCCATTGCAGCCATAACAGCCTTAGAAACAAAGTTCTCTGATGCAATAAGCTCAATATTATTTCTCTGTCTTGTAAGCTCGCCGTCAATAGCTTCTGCAACAGCTGGGTCTACATTCTTAATTTCTTCAAAATCATACATTATGTAAGTACCTCCTTATTGGAAAAAATATTAAATATATAATATACCAATTTTTAAATAATGTCAAACATTTTAGATATTTATTTTTTTATGATTTTTTTATTTAATTCTTAATTATATTTACTTATTGTATTTGCTTTATTTTAAATTTTTAACATACTTTATTAGTGCATACTTATTATAATCATCTTTAGACAAATTATCATTATCAAGCTCTGGACTATATATATAATCATCACTCATACCAAAATAATCACAAATAGTTATATTATTTAGGCTTTCAGATGAATTGTTATTTTTTACATAATCCCTGACATATTCCCAGCCTAAATCACACTTTACAACCTTTTCACCTATTATATGAGGTACATACACATCAGACCATTCAACCTTTGTCTTTTTGTATATATCACAGTTTTCTGGCAAATTAATACTATCTATATGATTATGTACAGGTATTTTAAAAGCATTAATACAAAGCAAAAAAATTAAAGCTATAATTACAATAAGAGTTATTTTAATTTTTTTCATTTTCTCCCCCTAAAGCTACTACTTAGCCTCAGTTATAGCCCCAATTTCAGCTTCTGCCTCAATTCTAAGCTGTTCCAAATCTGTGTTGCTAACAGGCAAATTGTTTAAAGAATTAAAGCCAAAATATCTTAAAAATTCATCACTTGTTCCAAACAAAATAGGCTTACCTGGTGCGTCAAGTCTGCCCTCCTCCTTAACAAGTCCATATTCAACAAGTCGATTAACAGCGTGGTCAGCACTTACGCCTCGTATTTCCTCAATTTGCCCCTTAGTAACAGGCTGTTTATAAGCTATTATGGCAAGGGTTTCAAGCAAGGTAGTTGAAAGCACCTTTCTAACAGGGGCTTGATACAGCTTTTTGATATAATTAAAATATTCAGCATTAGTACACATTTGGTAACCATCTTCAACTTGTATTATTCTAATACCTCTATTTTCAACTTTATATTTGTCAATCATATTGCTTATTACAGTTTTAATAGTTTTTTCGTCTTGCTCTGTTGCATAAGCAATGCTTTTAACACTTACTATTTCTCCAGAGGCAAAAAGTATAGCCTCAACAACGGATTCAAGCTCTTTTATAGTCATCAGACTACCTCCTCGTAAGTAGTAATTGTAATATCATCAAATATTTCCTCTTGAATAATCTTGATTTTCTTTTCCTTAATAAGCTGAAGCATAGCAAGAAAAGTAGTGACTATCTCGTTTTTGCTACTCGCTCTATTAAAAATATTAAAAAAGCTAAATCTTCTCTTAGTATTAATAAGGCTAGTAAGCTGTTCAACCTTTTCCTCAAGAGTAAATTCATCGTGCTGAACTGAATTAAAGCCACTTCTTATTTTATCAGTTCTTAATTCCTGCCTTTTTAAAACCTCTTGAAAAGCCTTAAAAAGCATATCGGCAGTAGCTCCATTTAAAATATCGCTTATTTCCTTTGGCACATCTTTTCTTATTTGCTTTATAAGCTCCTTGTCACTATCCTTGTAATAACAATAGCCTGCACTTTTTTGCATTACATTAAATTCTTGAGCAATACCCTTAAACTTTTTGTACTCTATAAGTCGTTTAACAAGTTCTTCTCTAGGGTCAATTTCTTCATTATTTTCGTCTACCTCTTTAGGCAAAAGAAGTCTTGACTTAATCTCAATAAGAGTAGCTGCCATAATAAGAAACTCGCTTATATTTTCCATATTGTACTTGCCCATTTCATTAATATATGCCAAATATTGCTCTGTAATAAGGGCTATAGGAATGTCATAAATATCAATTTTGTTTTTAACAATTAAGCTATACAAAAGGTCCATTGGCCCTTCAAATTTTTCAAGTTTAATTTCCATATCTAAATTCATAGCTTAACCTGCCTTTAAACAATAATATCAACAACAAAATTAAGAATAGGTGTTATCCAGCCAAGCAAAATAAAGAATATAACTGCTATTTGCAATGGCTTTTCATACTGACAATATTTAATGGCAGCATTAGGACTTAAAAAGCATCTCAATATCCAACTGCCACTCATTGGGTAAACTGGCAAAATATTAAATACAGCTATTGCAGCAAAATTTCTGGCTAAATAATAAATGGCTGTGTATACATAAGATAAAGCTCCATTATCTGGCACTAAAGTATATACAAACTTAAAAACCAAAGCCAATACCACTGATATTACAATAGGTGCTGAATAAGTAACTACAGTGCCTATTTTTCTATCCTTATAATTTCTGCTTGATGTTTCTGTTGGATTTGCCCAGCCGTAACCAGTAAACAAAAATAGCAAAAAGCCAATAGGCTCAAAGGACTTAGCTGGGTTTAATGTCAACTTACCTTGATTTTTAGGCACAGTGTCACCTTGAATTGTAGACACACTAGCCTTTATAAATTCAAACAGTGTTGTAACTATTATTATAGTAACTGCATTAATTAAGTAATAAATAATTATATCCATTAAATCTCCCCTAGTCTTGAATACGCTTGAACTTCTTTTCAAGCTCATATTTTGTCATTTCTATTATAGTTGGTCTGCCGTGAGGACAAGTAAATGGGTCTTGAAGGCTCAAAAGTCGCTGAATAAGCTCTTGTGCCTCACTATAGCTTAATCTATCATTGCCCTTAACAGCAGCCTTACAGCTCATCATAGCAATAGCGTCTTCCTTTGTATCATATATACTCTTTAAATTTTTATCAGCCAAAGTATCTACAATATCCATAAAAAAGCTAACATTACTTGGTGAATTAAAAACATAAGGCACTGCCCTTATAGCATAAGTTCTTGCTCCAAATTCCTCAATTTCAAAGCCAAAACTTTCTAAAAGCTCCATATTTTCTTCAACAATTACTTTTTCACCCTCACTTAAGTTGACAGCAATAGGCTGCAAAAGCTGTTGACTAGATATTTGAGAATTTTTAAACTTTTCTGTAAAATCTTCATACAAAGCTCTTTCGTGGGCTGCGTGTTGGTCAATTAAATACATACAGTTGTTTTGCTCAACAATCCAATAAGTTGCAAAAAGCTGACCTACTATTCTATAATTATTAAAGAAAGGTTTTCTTTTTTCTTCCTTTTGTTCATTTAATATAGGCTTTTCTTCTGGCTTTTCACTAATATTTTCTGTTTCTGCTGGCTTTTCTATTGGTTTTTCTTCATTACAATAAGGTTCTTGATACACCTTATTTATTGCATTTAACACAGGATTTTTAGGCTCTGGGGCTTTTTCTGCAACAGATTGGTTAGAAAATATAGGCTTGTCATCGTATTTAAAATCATTTTCAACAACAGCCTTTGTTTCAATATTTTCTGCCTTTTTTTCAACAGTATTATTAAAGGCTATATCCTCTAAAGTGCCTTGAACATTATCTGATTTTACTTTTTTAGGCTTATCCCAAGTTACCTCAGGTATAAGCTCTGTCTTTTTTAATGCCTTTAAAACAGCATTATACATAATGTCATATATTAAATTGTCATCAGAAAACCTTACTTCAAGTTTAGTTGGGTGAACATTAACATCAACAGTATTAGCTGGCACTTTAAGATTAAGAGCAAAAACAGGGAATTTGCCAACCATTAATTTGCCCTTATAAGCCTCCTCAACAGCATTTTGAACTATATTACTTTTTATATATCTTCCATTTATAAAGAAGTTTTCATAGTTTCTATTGCCTCTTGAAAGCTCTGGCTTTGCTATAAGTCCCTCAACAGTAAAACCATCTTTGCTATAAGATGTTTCAATCATTTGTGACGCCATCTGTCTGCCATAAATATAAAGCACAACAGATTTAACATCACCACTACCATTAGTCTGCATAATAGTGTTGCCATTATTTATATATTTTATAGCAATTTCTGGGTGACCTAAGGCTATTCTATTGACAACCTCTGACACATAGCCACCCTCTGTAGCTGGCTTTTTAAGAAACTTTCTTCTAGCTGGTGTGTTGTAAAAAAGGTTCTTCATTGCGAAAACTGTACCATTGTTTCCTGCTGACTCCTCCTCCTTTTCTACTACTCCACCATTTATAACTATTTTGTGACCAACTTGACTATCTTTTGTCTTTGTAATCATTTCAACCTGTGCAACAGAGGCAATACTTGACAAAGCCTCACCTCTAAAGCCTAAGGTCATTATATCTTCCAAATCATCAAGTGTTCTTAACTTGCTTGTAGCGTGACGAAGAAAGGCTGTTTTAAGCTCCTCCTTAGGTATACCCTTGCCATTGTCAGTTATTTTGATTAAAGAAATGCCTCCCTCTTTAATCTCAACAGTAATGGAAGTAGCTCCAGCATCTATTGAATTTTCCATCAACTCTTTTACAACAGATGCAGGTCTTTCAACAACCTCACCAGCCGCAATCTTGTTAATAAGATTATTATCAAGTAAACGAATATTATTCATTTATATACCTCTATTCATCTATACTATTTAATCCACTTAACTTTTCCTTAATATCATAAAGTTGCTTCATAGCCTCAAAAGGAGTAATGTTATTTAAGTCAATGCTACCTACACTGTCAGATATTTCTCTTAATACTTCAACCTTTCTAGCTATAGGTTCATCATCATAGCTAAAGTCATCAATATCAACATTGACAGTTTTATCCTCTGTGGCAAGAAGTTTTAATATAGTATTTGCTCTTTTAACAACACTTCTAGGCACACCAGCTATTTTAGCTACGTGAACACCGTAACTTCTATCTGTGCCACCTTCAATAATCTTTCTTAAGAATATAATATCCTCGCCCTGCTCCTTAACACTGACACAATAGTTTTTGACGCCCTTTACCTTGCCTTCAAGCTCAGTAAGTTCGTGATAATGAGTGGCAAAGAGTGTTCTTGCTCCAATTTTATTGGCTATATATTCAAGTACAGCCCAAGCAATACTTAAGCCGTCAAAAGTTGAAGTACCTCTACCTATTTCATCAAGTATGAGAAGACTATTTTTAGTAGCATTATTAAGAATGTTAGCAACCTCAACCATTTCCACCATAAATGTTGACTGACCTGTTGCAAGGTCGTCAGATGCACCAACTCTAGTAAATATTCTATCTGTTATGCCAATTTCAGCACTTTCAGCCGGTACAAAGCTACCCATTTGAGCCATAAGCACAAGCAAAGCTGTTTGACGCATATATGTAGACTTACCAGCCATATTAGGACCAGTGATTATTGCTAAAGACTCATTGTCATTAAGATAAGTGTCATTAGGAATAAAACTTTCTTTACTTACTTTTTCTACTACGGGGTGTCTGCCTGCCTTAATATCAATAACACTAGTATTATTGACAACAGGCTTAACATAATTGTTTTTGTCTGCTACATCGCCTAAGGATTGAAGAACATCAATAACAGATAAATAATAAGCTGTAGACTGTATTCTCTCTACCTTTTGTGCTATTTGACTTCTTATATTACTAAATAGGTCATATTCAAGTGCCACAACCTTTTCATCAGCACCTAATATTGTATCTTCTATTTCCTTTAACTCTGGTGTAATATATCTTTCAGCATTAGTCAATGTTTGCTTTCTTATATATCTATCTGGCACTTGGTCTTTATATGAATTAGTTACTTCAATATAATAGCCAAAAACCTTGTTATACTTTATTCTAAGTTTAGGTATATTAGTTGCCTCTTTTTCCTTTGCCTCAAGTTCAGTAAGCCAGCCTGCACCCTCTGTTTTTGCACTTCTTAATTTATCAACTTCCTCATTATAGCCTGCCTTAATTATGCCGCCCTCTCTTACACTAAAAGGAGCTTCGTCAGATATACTTTCATTTATAAGATTATATATATCCTCAAGGCAATCAAAATTGTTATATATTTCTTTGACATAATTAGAATTGTAAGAAGAAATATTGTTTTTGATTTGAGGAAGATAAGCAAATGAATTTTTAAGAGCTATTAAGTCCTTACCATTAGCTGTGGCATAAACAACCTTACCCATTAAACGCTCAATGTCATAAATTGTGTTAAGCATTTCCTTTAAATCCTCTCTTTCAAAAGGAGAATTTTTAAATGCCTCTACTGCATCAAGCCTTTTGTTTATTTCTTCACCGTCAATTAAAGGCTGTTCAAGCCATTTTCTCAAAAGTCTAGCACCCATTGCAGTTTTAGTATTATCTAATACCCACAAAAGTGAGCCTTTTTTCGACTTATCTCTTATAGTTTGAGTAAGCTCCAAATTTCGTCTTGAACTTATGTCAAGAACCATATATTTGTTTGAAGAATACTTTTTAATAGAAGAAATATGTGACAAATTATTCTTCTGTGTTTCAATAAGGTATTCAAGCAATGCACCAGCAGAAATTACACAAGGTCTATCATCTTCAAGTCCAAAACCTGCAAGATTAAGGGTCTTAAAGTGGTTACAAAGGCAAATATTAGCATTTTGATAGTCAAATGCCCAATTATTATATTGACTAACCTTAATATCAAAAATGTTGTTTATCTGTTCGCTTAATTCAATTTCACCATTGCATATAATTTCTGACGGATTAAATCTAGCAATTTCATCAATTACCTTATTATCTAAATCACTTGGAACTGATGTTACTTGAAATTCACCAGTTGACACATCACAGCTTGCCACTCCATAGCCGTCAACATTTTTGTAGATACACATTATATAATTATTTTTGCTTTCATCAAGAACATTTGTGTCAAGTACAGTACCAGGTGTTACAATTCTTATAACCTCTCTCTTTACAATACCTACAGCCTTTTTAGGGTCCTCTGTTTGCTCACATATTGCCACCTTGTAGCCTTTTTCAACAAGTTTTGCAATATATCCGTCAGCAGAGTGAAAAGGGACACCACACATAGGTGCCCTCTCCTCTTGACCACAATTTTTGCCTGTAAGTGTAAGCTCCAATTCCTTTGAAGCAATAATAGCATCATCATAAAAAAGCTCATAAAAATCCCCTAATCTATAAAATAAAAGGCAATATTTATATTCCTCTTTAATCTGCATATATTGCTCCATCATAGGTGTTAGCTTAGCCATAAATAATCACCCTAATTAGTGACAACCACTACAACTACTGCAACTACCTGTGCAGCCACCAGCCTCGTCTTCGCACTCACCAGTGATAGTAGCCTGAAAAATTGACATAACCTTGTTAATAACAGCGTTAAATTCGCTTTCAGCCTGTACCATATCATTAATAATTTGATTTTTCTTTAAATCATTAATCATTTCTGTCAATTTAGAACCTTCAGCCTTTAAATCTTCCTGAGAAATACTGCCTTCCTGAACTCTCATATTAACAGCCTCTCTGTAAGTGTTGTAGTTTAAAAGCTGTTGTCTAGCTTCTTCATTGTTATCAAACATATATCTTGTTTCAGCAACCTTCTTGCCCTCATCTGATGCAAGTACAGCATAAGCAAGTTCTCTAGCCTGTTCAAAAATTGAATTTTCCATTTTATAGCCTCATTTCTATTAATTTTTTTCATAACATTTCAATGTATAGTATAACATATTACGACTATATTTTCAATTATAATATTTTAAACAATAAAAAAAGAGCAGCACATTTAACAAAAACTTATTGCTACTTTAAAACGGTATCAAATTGTTACTATTATATATAGACAAAAACCTCTAAGCCTTAAAACCAGCCTAGAGGTTTATAAAATTAAACATATACCTACAAAATTTATTAAAAAAATTCCCCAATTAAGTAAGTTCCTTTTCCCACAAAGAACTTTTGCGTGCTAATATTAAAGCACCTTATAAACTAATATTCCCCTTCCAATATTTGTTTAATAATTATATATTTATAATATCACAAATAAATGATTTAGAATGAATTTTGCCTGAAATGTCATTTTATCGCCCTGAAATGCACATCTAAATGATTGAAATTATTTTATTTTATGATATATTAGTAATAAGATAAATGTTGAAATGGGGTGACGGTGATGATTAAAATTGCAGTATGTGACGATGATATTCAAGAGCTTAAAAAGATTTTAAACATACTATCAGAATATCAAAGTATTAATAAAATATCATTTAAAATTGATTTTTATTCAAGTGGTGATGAGCTAATAAGTGCATTAGAATATAATAATTATCAAATACTTATTTTAGATATACTTATGCCTGGAATAAATGGAATAGAAACAGCAAAGGAAATACGCAGTTTTGACTCGGAAGTTGACATTGTTTTTTTAACATCATCGCCAGAATTTGCAATAGACGGATATTCAGTAAAGGCATTTAATTATCTTATAAAACCAGCTTCATCTGAAACATTATTCCCTATTATTAATGAACTAGTGCATAAAACTGCAAAAAGTGAAGATATGCTTATACTAAATTCGCCTTTAGAAACTGTTAAAATACCATTTTCTCACATAGAATTTTTGGAAATATTTAATAAAAAAATATCATTAAACTTAGATGACGGCAGTGTAAAGGGAATAAGTGGCACATTGTCTGATTTTGAAAAGAAACTTACAACCCGTAAAGAATTTATAAAAGTGCACCGTTCCTATATTGTAAATATGGATTGTATTCTTTCTCTTAAGAAAAGTGAAATAATAACATACAACAACAAAAAAGTTCCTGTATCAAGGCTGTTATATAACGATATAAAGCAAAAATATGTAGAATATCTCTTTGGTGATGGAGGCAAAAGTTTATGATAAATTTTTTAAAAATACTTGAATTAATAAACTATGGACTTGTTACAACATACGGTTTTCTTCTTAGTATTGCTTTTTCTGGTGGGTACAAAAGCATAAAGCAAAAAAATTTGTCTATTTACCTACTAGTTATTTTTATACTTATTCAAACACCTCTTAGGTTTATAATGGGTGTTGATTTTACTAAGCAAATATACCCTATTATAGTACATTTGCCTCTTGTTTTGGTTTTAGTGTTTGCTTTAAAAAAGCCTGTTGGTGTTTCAATTGTTAGTGTATTTACAGCTTATTCCTGCTGTCAATTACCTAGAATGGTATCAATTATCGTTCTTTTTATTACTTCATCACCTCTTATTAGTGAAATACTATATACTCTTGCAATTGTGCCAATATTTATTTTGCTTTATAAATATTTTGCCAAATTTGCTTATACTGCTATGACTTACTCAAGGAATTCTTTGTTTTTGTTTGGCATTTTACCAACAGCCTATTACATATTTGACTTTGCAACTACAATTTACACAAAGCTGTTATATTCAGGCATTTATGCTATAAACGAGGCTTTGCCTACAGTCTGCATAATATTTTACATTGGTTTTATAACTTTGTACCACGCAGATGTGCAAAAAATAAACAAGGCGGAATTTGAAAAATCTACCCTTTCATTAGAATTAAAGCAAGCTGAAACAGAAATAACTGCAATGAAAATAATGAGAGAACAAAATGCTGTATTTAGACACGATTTAAGACACCATATAAATCTGCTTTCAGCATATCTTGAAAATAACGATGTTAAATCTGCAACAGATTATATTAAACAAATGAATACAGATATAGACAAAATTACACCAACTCTGTATTCTGAAAACAACATAGTAAACTTTACATTATCATATTTTAAGTTTAAAGCTAAAGAAAAAGGAGTTAAACTAAATTGTGAAGTAAATGTGCCACAAGAAATTAATATTCCTGAAACTGACTTAAGTGCTGTTTTGTCAAACACAATAGAAAATGCTATTAATGCTGCTACTTGCTGTGATAACTCAATAGATAAAACTGTAAATGTTAATTTACAGGTTAAGAAAAACAAGCTATTAATATCTGTTAAAAATCCTTACACTGGATTGATTGAGGTAAAAGATGAACTTCCAACAAATATAGCTGATGGTCACGGCTTTGGTATAAAGAGTATTAAAACAATAGTTGAACATCATAATGGTATATACTCCTTTGACTGGGATAATAATATATTTAAAACCCGTATTGTTATGAATATTTAGTGTGATTGTGCTAATAAATTGCAATTTTTTATCAATTCATAGACCTTATATATAAAACTCACAACCCCTCCCAAATTGATATGTACCCTCTTTACTGGACACCCAGTAAGGAGGGTACATATCACACTGTGTCGATGTTCAGCTTATAATACTCCAATAAATAATATATAACCTAATTTTTTTGAAAAGGACCAAAATAATTAAAATATGATAAGCGAATTATGAAGAATAGATAAGTAAAATAATTCCTTTGTCAACTGGTGTTATTTTATAGAAATCACACTACACAAGGTCAAAATTTCAATATTCTCACTGCCAACATATATTTTCTTGTATCCTTTTATATTTACAAAAAATTTCAATGTAACTCCTTATCATTAATCACCCTTATGCTATTATAACAAACAGCTTAGAACTAACAATTAACAAATAATTATTAATCGTACAACTCACCCTTTGCATAATTTGTAAGGGGTGATTTTTTTGAGCAGAACAAAATTTGCGATTATAGGAGGAGATTACAGGTACAAACTACTTAAGGAGTTACTTGAAAAGGACGGCTACATTGTATCCATATATGGCAACATATATTGCGAAAGCACCAATGATATAGACAGCACCATTTCAAATTCAAAGGCAGTAATAGCACCAATACCAATAACAAAAGACGACAAAAAAGTATATATGAGCGAAAACTTTCAATTAACAGTTGACGACCTTTTAAACTCAATGTCAAGCAACAATGTTAAGGTATTAATAGGTGGGGTTATTTCAGAAAAGCTCAAAAACATAGCCAATATATACAACATAAAGGCTATTGACTTATTCTCATTAGAGGAAGTTGCTATAAACAACGCCATACCTACAGCAGAGGGTGCTATAATGACAGCCATACAAGAAAGCGACAAAGTCCTTTTTAAAAGCAAAAGTTTAGTTTTAGGCTTTGGCAGATGTGGCAAGGTATTAGCCAATATGTTAAAAGGCATAGGAGCAAATGTGTATGTAACATACAGAAAGAAAAGTGATGAAGCCTATATAAATTCAATAAGCTGTACACCAATTAGCTTTAATGGATATGACAGAAATATATCAGACTATGACTTTATATTCAACACAATACCAGCACCTATACTCAATCAAGAAATATTAAAAAGAATAAGAAAAGACACACCAATAATCGACATAGCACAAGCCCCAGGAGGCTTAGACTACAACTATGCTAGAAAATTAAATTTAAAAGCAATATATTGCCCAGGCTTGCCAGGCAGAGTTGCACCCTACTCTGCTGCACAAATACTAAAATCATCAATTATTGATATTGTTCTTGACAGCTAACTCACCACAAGTCGCCATTAATCATACTATACAAAAGGAGGTGATACAAATGGACCTACAGGGAATAAATCTGGGTTTATGTATGTGTGGCTCTTTTTGTACTTTTAGTGAGGTGCTTAAGGAAGTAACAGCTCTAAGCAAAAGAAATATAAATATATACCCTATTTTAAGCTACAACGCTGACAGCATAAACACAAGGTTTGGAGCTGTAGAGGATTTTAGAGATAAGCTGTATGATATTAGTGGCAACAATATAATATCAACAATAAAGGACGCTGAACCCATAGGTCCTCAAAAGCTGTTAGATATAATGCTTGTAGCACCTTGCACAGGCAACACACTTGCAAAGCTAAACAACGGAATTACAGACACACCTGTTACAATGGCTTGCAAGGCTCACTTAAGAAATAATAAACCTCTTGTTATAGCTTTAGCCACAAATGACGCTTTAGGCATAAGCCTTAAGAATATAGGTGGCTTAATAACAAGAAAAAATATATACTTTGTTCCATTTTCACAAGATAACCCTGAAAAAAAGCCATTATCAATGATAGCGGATTTTAGCAAAATATATGATACCTTAGCCCTTGCAATAGAGGGAAAACAAATACAACCAATTATTTTTTAGTAAATATTACTAAATCACAAGCACTTCAGCATAGTTCTGAGGTGCTTTTTGCATAATAAATAAAATATCAAATACTAATAGTTTTGCTACATATTTATACTTTTTAGCAATAATATAGTTTTATTTGTCACAAAGTTGTTACGAAAATATTTCAAAAATCGCAAATAATTTTTAGTTTTTATGCAATTCACTTGACAAATATTGGATATTATTATAGAATAGCACTCGTAACATTTGCGTAACATTTTTAATATTTATGATTAATTGTGAAACAAATTTAGGAGTGATATTATGAAATTATTAAATAAGTTAAATTCAATTATTATTTTAAGCTGTTTCTTTACCATTGCTGGTGCTATGACAGCAAATGCTAGTGAAGGAGTTTTTTCTGACCTTGTAACTAGTAACAAAATTGTTGACGCTATGCCAACTAAAAATACTAATAACAATATTTATGTTACTTGCAAAACATCTATTGATATGAAATCAAACTCATCAAACAATTCAAGACAAATAAGATTGTTGCCAGAGGGCTATAACTTAACTGTGTTAGGTGCTGAATACGGCTGGGTAAATGTTAAAGATGATGATGGCAATATTGGTTATGTGTATAGTGGTAATGTTGATTTTAAAAATGGTACAATGCCAGCAAATGTTGACCCATTAGAAGAAAAAGGCAAAGATATAGTTGATTTTTCAAAGCAATATTTAGGCACACCTTATGTGTGGGGTGGCACAAGCCTTACTTCTGGCGTTGATTGCTCAGGCTTTGTTTATAGTGTTTATAAAAACTTTGGCATTACATTAAACCGTAGCTCAAAGGGTATGTATTCATCAAATGGCGTAGCTGTGGCTAAGTCAGACTTAATGCCTGGTGATTTGTTATTCTTTAATACTAGTGGTAGTGGTGTATCTCACGTTGGTATGTATATTGGTAATAATCAGTACATTCACGCCGCATCTACTGATGTTAAAATATCTAACTTAAATGATAGCTACTCTTTAAGAACATATATTGGGGCTAAAAGAGTGTTGGCGTGTTAAGAGAACCTCCTCATCAGTTACTGCGTGACAGTTCTCCTCGGAGTGGAGTTAGGTGGCTAATAATTACTTTTATTTATAGTGAACAGGTATATTGTAGGGGCGATTACTAATCGCCCGTTGATTAATTATTGGTAATAGTTACATCGGGCGAACATTGTTCGCCCCTACA
>URXK01000005.1 GCA_900551755.1 uncultured Eubacterium sp.
TAGGTACTATTTACTTGTCAGATAAATCGGACGACCAATGGTCGCCCCTACAAATGCCCCGTTCATATAAATATAGTTAGGAAGAACGCCACATAGCTCCACTTATAGGGGAGCTGTCACGAAGTGACTGAGGGGTTTCTATTTAACTAATACTTAATTTTTAAAAGGCAGTTTTTAAAACTGTCTTTTTTTAACAAGAACAATAAATCACTTTTGTGAAATAAATTGTTGAAATATTGTTTCTTTTGTGTTATCATAAACTTAAATGTATTTTAGGAGGATTTATAAATGAAAGGTATTATTACTGTAGTTGGTAAGGATCAGGTAGGTATTATTGCAAAGGTATGTTCTTTCCTTGCAGATAATCAGGTAAATATTTTAGATATTTCTCAGACTATTGTTTCTGGTTGGTTCAATATGATGATGGTTGTTGACCTTTCAACTGGCGGTCACAAGTTTGAAGATGTTGTTGCTGAGCTTAAAAAATTAGGCGAAGAAATTGGAGTTGATATTAGACTTCAGAGAGAAGATATATTTAATTCTATGCACCGTATCTAATTTTTTTTGTTGGAGGTTTTATCGTTATGATTTCTCGTGTTGAAGTACAGGAAACTAATAAAATGATTCAGGAGGCTAACCTTGATGTAAGAACTATTACAATGGGTATCAGCCTTATGGATTGTATTGATTCTGATGTTAAGAAGTTGACTACTAAGATTTATGATAAGGTTACTAAGAGTGCTTGCAACCTTGTTAAAACTGGTGATGAAATAGGTACAGAATTTGGTGTACCTATTGTAAATAAGAGAATTTCTGTTACACCAGTTGCTCTTGTTGGTGGTAGCTGTGGTTCATCAGCTTATATTGAAATTGCTAAGACTCTTGATAAGGCTGCTAAGGAAGTTGGCGTAAACTTTATTGGTGGTTATTCTGCTCTTGTACAAAAGGGTTGTACTAAGGGCGATAGAGATTTAATAAACAGTATTCCAGAGGCATTAAGTATTACTGACAGAATTTGTTCAAGTATCAATGTTGGTTCATCAAGAAATGGTATCAATATGGACGCTGTTAAGCAGATGGGTCAGACTATTAAGGAAATGGCTTTCCTTACTAAGGACCAAGGTTCTATTGCTTGTGCTAAGTTTGTAGTATTTTGTAATGCTGTTGAGGACAACCCATTTATGGCTGGTGCTTTCCACGGTGTTGGCGAAAGAGATTTAGTTATTAATGTTGGTGTTAGTGGTCCTGGTGTTGTTAAGAGAGCATTAGAACAGGTTAGAGGTGCTGACTTTGAAACTGTTTGTGAAACTGTTAAAAAGACTGCATTTAAGATTACTAGAGTTGGTCAGCTTGTTGCACAGGAAGCTAGCAAGAGATTAGGTGTTCCTTTTGGTATTATTGACCTTTCACTTGCTCCAACACCTGCCGTTGGTGACTCAATTGCTGAAATCTTTAATGAAATGGGTCTTGAACAGGCTGGTGCTCCTGGCACAACTGCTGCTCTTGCTATGCTTAATGATAATGTTAAAAAGGGTGGCGTTATGGCAAGTTCTTATGTTGGTGGTCTTTCTGGTGCATTTATTCCAGTTAGTGAGGACCACGGTATGATTGATGCTGTTAATGCTGGTGCTTTAAATCTTGAAAAACTTGAAGCAATGACTTGTGTTTGTTCTGTTGGTCTTGATATGATTGCTATTCCTGGTGATACATCTGCTGAAACTATTTCTGGTATTATTGCTGATGAAATGGCTATTGGTATGGTTAATAACAAGACTACTGCTGTTAGAGTTATTCCAGTTATTGGTGCTAATGTAGGTGATATAGTTGAGTTTGGTGGTCTTTTAGGCTATGCTCCAGTTATGCCAGTTAATAAGTTTAGCTGTGAAGCATTTATTAAGAGAGGCGGAAGAATTCCTGCTCCTATCCACAGCTTTAAGAACTAATATACATTTCTTACTACCCTCATATTATTGTAATATGGGGGTATAATATTTTTGATGAGGTGTTTATATGAATTGTGATAAGGTTTTATATTTTTTTGAAAAAATAAATGAAATACCTAGAGGTTCTGGTAACGAAAAGGCTATTAGTGATTACCTTGTTGACTTTGCTAAGGAGAGAGGACTTTGGGTTCATCAGGATAGTGCTAATAATGTTGTTATTAAAAAAGCAGGTTCTAAGGGTTACGAAAATCATAAGCCAGTAGTTATTCAAGGTCATATGGATATGGTTTGTGAAAAGAATAATGATGTTGAACACGATTTTCTTAAAGACCCAATTAAGGTAATTTATGACGGTGACTTTATTCACGCTGATGGCACAACTCTTGGTGCAGATGACGGTATTGCTGTTGCAATGGCAATGGCTATTCTTGATGATGATACTGCTGTTCACCCTCCTATTGAAGCTGTTATTACAACTGATGAAGAAGTTGGTATGCTTGGTGCAGCTAGTTTAGACACATCTATTATTGAAGGCAGAACTTTGCTTAACATTGACTCTGAAGAAGAGGGCATATTTACTGTAGGCTGTGCTGGTGGTGTAAAAACTGACTCTATTATTCCAGTTGATTTTGTTGAAGCCACTGGTAGTCAATTTATGAGAATTGTTATTACAGGACTTGAAGGCGGTCACTCTGGTATTGACATTAACAAAGAAAGAGCTAATGCAAACAAGATTATGGGTAGACTTCTTGACAGACTTGTTAATACCGAAAATGTTGAAATTGCTTCATTAAATGGTGGTGCTAAGGATAATGCTATTCCTAGATATGCTGAAACTGTAATATGTTGCAACAATTGTGATAGTGTTAAGGCAACTGTTAATATTTTTGCAGAAGAAATTAAGACAGAATATGCTATAACTGATAAAAATATTGAAATTAAGACAGAATTAATTGAAATAAGTGACAAAGTATTTACTAAAGATAGTGCCAATAGAGTTATATCAGCTATTATTCTTATGCCAAATGGTATTCAGTCTAATAACATTGAGCTTAATATGCCTGAAAGTTCTAATAATTTAGGCGTAGTTAAAATGAATAAAGATTCTGTTTGCTTAACTTGTGCTGTTAGAAGTGCTTTGATTACAAAGAAAGGCTTTATAAGAAGTCAGATTGAAACAATAGCTAAACTTTGTGGAGGCTCTACAGTATGCCGTGGTGACTATCCAGCTTGGGAGTATAAGGCAGACTCTCCACTTAGAGATGTTTTTGTTGATGTTTACAGAGAGTTTTACAATGATGAACCAAAGGTTGAAACTGTTCACGCAGGTCTTGAGTGTGGCTTAATTGCAGAAAAAGTGCCTGATATGGATATGATTTCATTTGGTCCTAATCTTTTAGATATTCATACACCAAAGGAAAGAGCCAGCATTTCATCTATTGAAAGGGTTTGGAACTTCCTTTGCAAGGCTTTAGAGAGATTATAAGGAGAATATATGAAATTACCTTGGGACAAAAGTTATTTTAAGGCTTGTTTCTATTGTATTTTTACTTTTATTTGTATTTATATTGTTAAAAACATTATTGACGGTATAGTGTACACCTTAGTTAATTTAGGTGATATTTATACTATTATATTAGTAATTATTAAAAAAATATGTTCTGTATTTTCTATTATAATTGCAGGCTTTATTATTGCTTATGTTCTGAAACCTCTCGTACTACTTGTTAATAATAAGACCAAATTAAAAAAGACTGCATCTGTTGGTGTAGTCTTTTTGCTTTTGATTTTTGTTATTGCTATTTTAATTTTTCTTGTAATATATACTTGCGATTATAAAAAACTTAGCTATAATATTAAGCTGTATACTAAAAATATAAATGATATTTATTATAACATAAAAAGTTTTTTTGCTAGGTATAACTTGTATTTTTTTGAAAATATTTTTGATAGTGTCAACAATAGGATTTATGATTATGTTAAAACTTTTTCTAGCAATATAGTCAATATTTCTAAAAATATATTAGGCAAGGTTGTAACATTGTTGTTAAGTGTTGTGGTTGCTTTTTATATGCTTAGAGATGAAGAAAAAATTATATTAAGGCTAAAGAAATATACAGCTACATTTATTAATGAAAAATGGAATAAAAGGTTATTATCATTAATTGATGATATTAATATAGTTTTTAGTGGTTATGTAAGGGGACAGCTTACAGATGGACTTATTATGTCAGCTTTACTTAGTTTAGGCCTTTCTGTTATTAAAGTACCTTTTGCTGTTGCTATTGGCTTATTTAGTGGTTTTTCAAATATTATTCCTTATTTTGGCTCTGTTATAGGCTTTACATTGTCTGTTGGTATGGCTTTAATAAGTGGTGAGCCAATAAGGGCATTGTATGCAAGTATAGTAGTAATTGCTTTGCAACAAATAGACACTATTATTATAGTGCCTAAAATAGTGGGGGAAAATGTTAAATTAAGTCCTATTATGGTTATTATTAGTTTGGCTGTAGCTGGCAAGCTGTTTGGCATAGTTGGTATGATATTTGCTGTGCCAGTTGTGGCTGTTGTTAAACTTAGAATTGATAGATATTGTGACAAAAAGGCTCTGTAGATTTTTTACTACAGAGCTTTTTATTATACAAAGTATTCAGGATACAGAACCAATAATTCTTTTTTTTCTTTATCATTTTTGCCTAAATGTTCTGTCATAACACTTTCAGCTAATTCATAATTATGGCTTTCAATAGCTTCAAGTATTGTTTTGTGGTCATTTATTATATTATCAACTTTTAATGACTTTAATGTCAAAATTCTAAATCTATTAAAATAAGCCATTTGAAAGCTTATAACATTGTATGACCACTGCTTGCCTACAGCTTCAAACAATAGCTTGTGAAAAACATTATCAAGATTGTGAAGCATAGTTCTTTCTGACATATTAACACATAATTCTTGTTCTACTATATTGCTTTTAAGTTTAATTAAATAATTGCTAGGTATTTCTTTGCAAGCAATTTTAAGTATGGCTAACTCTAAAGCCAAACGAATAAAACGAGATTCTTCTATAATATTATAATCAATTTTTGATATATAGCTACCTTTTTGAGGGATTATATTAACAAGTCCACTTTTTGTCAATTCAATCAAAGCCTCTCTAACTGGAGTTCGAGATAAATTAAGAACTGCTGAAATATCTTTTTCGCTAATTGCAGAACCGGGCTTAAATTCAAGATTAGTAATATTGTGCAATAAAACCCTTAAGGCATAGGTTCTAGCATTTTCATTTTTTTCTTTATCTAAAATAATCATAATTACACCTTCTTCGTTGTGTACTAGTATATAAGTTAATATTATCATAAAATGTAAATTATTTCAATATTTTAAAAATTGTTGTGTATATTGCACAAAAAATAAGACAAAAAATAGGATAATTTAGCTATAGATATTAATCGATTAGTATGCTAATATATTAGTATACTAATAAAAACGAAGTAAGGAGGAACATTATGAAAAAGTGGTTTAAAAAAGGTATTGCGTTACTAACTTTAGCAACTATTACATTTAGCTTTACTGGCTGTAAGAGCTTTAATGAGGGAAAGAGAATAGTAAGAATTTCTCACAGCCAGTCAGTTGAGCATCCAGACCACATTGGTTTGCTTGCATTTGAACAGTACATTGAGGACAGACTTGGAGATAAGTACGATGTTCAAATTTATCCTAATGAGTTGTTAGGTTCATCTGTTAAGGCTATTGAGTTGGTTCAAACTGGTGCTATTGACTTTGCTGTTGCTAGTACAGGCAATCTAGAAACATTTGATGATATTTATCAGATATTTAGTATACCTTATTTATTTAGTTCTACAGAAGCCTATCATAAGGTTATGGAAAATGATGAGCTTATGAAAAGCATTTATGAGTCTACAAAGGCCTCAGGTTTTCAAACTGTAACTTGGCTTGACGCTGGTACAAGAAACTTTTATGCTACAACACCAATTAATACTCCTGATGACTTAAAGGGTAAAAAAATGAGAGTACAGGCAAGTCCTACAAATGTAAAAATGATGGAAGCCTTTGGTGCAGCAGCAGCTCCTATGAGCTTTGGTGAGGTTTACACAGCTATTCAGCAGAAAGTAATTAATGGTGCTGAAAATAATGAATTTGCTCTTACTAACAATAAGCACGGTGAGGTTGCTAAGTATTATACTTACAATCAACATCAAATGGTGCCAGATATGCTTATTGGCAATGTTAAGTTTTTAGATAGTCTTTCTCCAGAGGATAGAAAGGTATTTGATGAGGCAGCAGTTGAATGTACAAGAGTTGAGAGAGAGTCTTGGGATAAGCAGGTTGTAGAAACTAAAAAACAGGCAGAAGAAATGGGCGTGCAGTTTATTTATCCTGATGTTAGTCTTTTTAAAGCTAAGGTTGTAGATTTGCAAAAGGAAATATTGGCTGAAAACACAAAACTTAAGCCAATATATGATGAAATTCAAAAGGTAAATAATGAAATAGACGGATAGGAGGTATTTAATATGAGTGGTATAAAAAATAAACTTAATAAAATTCTTGAAGTAATATGTATTATTCTGTTTATATTTATAACTTGTGTTGGTACATATCAGATTGTTGTTAGATATGTATTCAACAGTCCTAGTACAATTTCTGAGGAACTTTTAACTTATTCATTTACTTGGCTTGCCTTACTTGCAGCAGCTTTAGTTTTTGGTAAAAAAGACCATATGAGAATGTCATTTATAGCTGATAAGTTTAAGGGTAGAAAAGCCATTTTTATGGGTATTGTGTCTGAAATACTTGTTATGTTTTTCTCAGCACTAGTTTTAGTTTATGGTGGTGCAGCAATTACTAAACTTACTGCAACTCAGATTACAGCATCACTTGGTGTTAATATGTCTTACATTTATATGATATTACCAATATGTGGTGTAATAATAGTGATTTATAGTTTATTAAACATAGCTGAATATATTGGAAAATTAAAGGAAAGTTAGGAGGTTTAAATTTATGGATATGGCTTTAATGTGTGGATTGTTAATAGCAGTTGCGTTAATAGTAATGCTTATATGGGGTGTGCCTATTTCTATTGCTATTGGTCTTTCGTCAATGTTGGCAATATTACCAGTAATGGATGTTAATGCTGTAGTGCTTACCTGTGCTCAAAGAACTTTTTCAGGTATTTCAGTATTTACATTAATAGCAATTCCGTTCTTTATTTTAGCTGGTAATATTATGAATAGAGGTGGCATAGCAATTAGACTTATAAACTTTGCCAAACTTTTAACTGGTAAAGTTCCAGGTTCACTTGCTCATACTAACGCTGTAGCAAATATGATGTTTGGTGCTATTTCTGGCTCTGGTGTTGCAGCAGCGTCTGCAATGGGTACTATTATTGGACCTATTGAAGAAAAGGAAGGTTATGACAAAAGTTTTTCAGCAACAGTAAATATTGCAACAGCTCCAACAGGTCTTTTAATACCTCCAAGTAATACACTTATTACTTATTCTCTTGTTAGTGGTGGTACATCTGTTGCAGCTCTTTTTATGGCTGGTTACATTCCTGGTATTCTTTGGGGTGTAGGCTGTATGATAGTTGCTTTCTTTATTGCTAGAAAATATGGTTACAAAAGTACAGAAAAAATTAGTATGAAGCAGGCATTTAAAATTGCTATTGATGCAATACCGTCACTTTTATTAATTATTATTGTTATTGGTGGTATTATTAAAGGTGCTTTTACAGCAACAGAAGGCTCTGTTGTAGCTGTAGTTTATAGCTTAATATTATCTTTTATTTACAAGACAATAAAAATTAAAGATTTGGGTACAATACTTAGAGAAAGTGCTGAAACAACAGGTATCATTGTTTTTCTTATTGGTGTATCAAGCATTATGGCTTGGGTAATGGCTTTCACAGGTATCCCTAGTGCAATTTCTTCACTTTTACTTGGTATTAGTGACAATCCAATTGTTATTTTACTTATTATAAATGTTTTACTTTTATTTGTAGGTACATTTATGGATATTACTCCAGCAATACTTATATTTACACCAATATTCCTTCCAATTTGTAAGGAGTTTGGTATGAGTGAAATTCAGTTTGGTATTATGTTAGTTTATAACCTTTGTATTGGTACAATTACACCACCAGTTGGTAACATTCTCTTTGTTGGCGTAAGAGTAGCTAAGGTTAAACTTGAAAGTGTAGTTAAACCACTTATACCGTTCTATGTTGTTATTTTTGCAGTGCTTCTGCTTGTTACTTATGTTTCAGGTGTATCAATGTTCTTGCCTAATTTAATGGGCTATTAATAGTTGTTGTGATTTGGTTTAATTTAAGGAGGATAAAATTATGGAAATGACTTTACGCTGGTATGGACCAGGATATGATTCAGTAACTTTGGAGCAAATAAGACAGATACCTGGTGTTAAGGGTGTTATTACAACTCTTATGGGCAAGCAGGCTGGTGAGCTTTGGACTTATGATGAAATAATGGAGCTTAAAAACACAGTTGAAAATGCTGGCTTAAAAATAATGGGTATTGAATCTGTTAATGTGTCTGATGATATTAAAATTGGCACAGCTAAAAGAGATGAGCATATAGATAACTATATTAAAACCCTTGAAAATTTAGGCAAGGCAGGAATTGATATGGTTTGCTATAACTTTATGCCAGTTTTTGACTGGACAAGAACTGACCTTGCAAGAGTAAGACCAGACGGCTCTACTGTACTTGCATATAATCAAGAAATTGTTGACAAAATTGACCCTAAAAATATGAGAGAGTCTGTGTCAAAAATGTCTAACGGCTTTGTAATGCCTGGTTGGGAGCCAGAAAGACTTGCTAAACTTGAGGAACTTTTTGAGGCTTATAAAGATGTTGACTCAGAAAAACTTTTTAACAATCTTGTTTATTTCCTTGAGGCTATTGGTGATGTTTGCGAAAAATATAATATTAAAATGGGTATTCACCCAGATGACCCAGCTTGGCCTATTTTTGGACTTCCTAGAATAATCACAAATAAGGAAAATGTAGTTAGACTTTTGAAAGCTGTTGACAAGCCTTACAACGGTATTACTCTTTGTACAGGTTCTTTAGGTTCAAATCCTAAAAATGATATTCCTGATATTATTAGAGCAGCAAAGGGCAGAATACCGTTTGCTCATATTAGAAATTTAAAGTATAATTATGATGGTGACTTTGAGGAGGCTGCTCATTTATCATCAGACGGTTCAATGGATATGTATGCTATTATGAAAGCGTTATATGATATTGGCTTTGACGGTTTAATTAGACCTGACCACGGCAGAATGGTTTGGGGCGAAGTTGCTATGCCTGGCTATGGATTATATGACAGAGCAATGGGTGCTTGTTATCTTCAAGGTTTGTGGGAAGCTATTTTAAAGGAAAATAAATAAGGAGTGTGTACTATGGAACTAACTTTGCAGGGATTGAAAAATGCTGAATTATGGGAAAAATCTGGCATTAAGTTGCCTCAATATAATATTGAAAATGTAGTTGAAAATACAAAAAAATCACCTGTATGGGTACACTTTGGTGCAGGCAATATTTTTAGAATTTTTATTGGTGGCATAGCTAACAAACTTATTGAAATAGGAGAAATGCAAAAGGGTATTACTTGTGTTGAAACCTTTGATTTTGATGTAGTTGACAAAATATATAAGCCTTTTGATAACCTTGTGTTGGCTGTCACATTAAAGGCTGATGGCAATACTGACAAGGAGGTATTAGGCTCACTTACAGAGGCTATTAAGGCTGATACTGATGTGGCTAATGATTGGAATAGGTTAAAAGAAATATTTGTAAATAAAGATTTGCAAATGATTTCATTTACAATAACTGAAAAAGGTTATGCTTTAAAAAATGCTGATGGTGAGTTTTTCTCCTTTATTAAAAATGATATTGAAAATGGTCCAGAAAAATCAAAATCTGCTATGGCTATAGTTTGTGCCTTACTTTATGAAAGATATAAGGCTGGCAAATATCCATTAGCTGTTGTTTCAATGGATAACTGTTCTCACAATGGTGAAAAACTTAAGTCATCAATAGTAACAATGGCTAACGAATGGATAAGCAAGGGCTATATTGACAAAGGCTTTGCTGAATATATAAATAATGAAAGTGTAGTATCTTTTCCTTGGTCAATGATTGACAAAATTACACCTAGACCAGCAGAGTCTGTTGCTAAGGAGCTTGAAAAAGCTGGTGTTGAAAATATGGAACATATTATAACATCAAAAAACACTTATATTGCACCTTATGTTAATGCAGAAGGCCCACAGTATTTAGTTGTTGAGGATAATTTCCCTAATGGTAGACCGGCTCTTGAAAAAGCTGGGGTTTATATGACAGATAGAGATACTGTAAACAAGGTTGAAAGAATGAAGGTTACAACTTGTCTTAACCCACTTCACACTGCTCTTGCTGTTTATGGCTGTGTGCTAGGTTATGACTTAATTGCTGATGAAATGAAAGATACTGAACTTAAAAAGTTAGTTGAAATCATTGGCTTAAAAGAGGGTATGCCTGTTGTAACAGACCCAGTTATTTTGTCACCAAAGGATTTTGTTGATGAAGTTCTTAATGTTAGAATACCGAACCCATTTATGCCAGATACTCCACAGAGAATAGCTACAGATACTTCTCAAAAGGTAGGCATTAGATATGGTGAAACTATTAAATCTTATGTAGCTGAATATGGCAATGCCGACAAACTTACTTGCATACCTCTTGCTATTGCTGGCTGGTGCAGATACCTTTTAGGTGTAAATGACAATGGTGAAAAGTTTGAACTTTCATCAGACCCAATGCTTAGTGAACTTACAGAAAAATTAAAGGGTATAGAGGTAGGAAAACCAGAAACCTATAATGGTCAGCTTAAAGAAATTCTTTCTAATGAAAACATATTTGGTATTGACCTTTACAAAGCCGGTATAGGTGAAAAAATTGAAAATATGTTTAAGGAATTAATTGCTGATAAGGGAGCTGTTAGAGCTACACTTAAAAAATACACAGCTTAATTAAATACTTTTTCCATACTTTATTAAAATAAATCCAGAGGAGTTTTTTCTTTGGATTTATTTTTTATTGTATATATATTTTTTGCTATTTATTATATTAATTGTTGAAAAATGACTTAATTTATGTTAAGCTATTTTAAAGGAATATTTAACAGAGGTGAATATAATGAAAAAGATAAAGGTAATGAGTATTTTTGGTACTCGTCCTGAGGCAACTAAAATGGCACCACTTATTAAGGCTATGGATAAGTGTGACGATATTGAACAGATTGTTTGCGTAACAGCACAGCATAGAGAAATGCTTGACCAGGTTCTTGAAATTTTTGACCTTCATCCAGATTATGACTTGGATATTATGACTCAGCGTCAAACTCTTACTACTATTACAACTAAGGCTTTAACAGGTCTTGAAGAAGTTATGAGCGAGGCAAAACCAGATTTAGTTCTTGTACACGGTGATACAACTACTACTTTCGCTGGTGCGTTAGCTGCTTTCTACGGTGGCATTAAACTTGGCCACGTTGAGGCTGGTCTTAGAACTTATGACAAAACTCAGCCTTTCCCAGAGGAAATGAACAGAGTCCTTACTGGTCATATGGCTGACCTTCACTTTGCACCAACTCCATTAGCTAAGGAACATCTTTTAAAGGAAAATATTGGTGAAGAAGGTATTTTTATAACAGGTAATACTGCTGTTGACTGTTTAAAGCATACTATTCAGGATAACTTTAAGTTTGACCTTGATGAGCTTAATAACATTGATTACAAAAACAAGAGAGTAATTACAATGACTGCTCACAGAAGAGAAAATCTTGGTGAACCTCTTGAAAATATTTGTAAGGCAGTTTTAAGACTTGTTGAAGATTATGAAGATGTTGAGGTTGTATATGCAGTACACTACAACCCAGCTGTTAGAGAAGTAGCTAACAGAGTTTTAGGTGGTCACAATAGAGTACACCTTGTTGACCCTCTTGATATTGTTAATATGCACAATCTTATGAACTTAAGCTATCTTGTTATGACTGATAGTGGTGGATTACAGGAAGAAGTGCCTTCAATGGGCAAGCCAGTTCTTGTGCTTAGAAATGTTACTGAAAGACCGGAGGGTGTAGAGGCTGGTACTCTTAAACTTGCTGGCGTAAATGAAGATGAAATCTATGCTGAGGCTAAGGAGCTTTTAGACAATAAGGAAAGCTACGACAAAATGGTTGCAGCTAAAAATCCGTTTGGTGACGGTTATGCAGCAGAAAGAATTGTTGAGGCAATTCGCTACTACTTTGGTTTGAGAAAGGATAGACCAGAGGACTATTAAACTATATATAGAGCTTGTCAATATATTTTGGCAAGCTTTCTTTTAAAGAAGGGGACTTATGTATACTTTGGACTATAATATATTAACCTTTTTTATGATATTTTATATATATTGTTTCTTAGGTTGGTGTTTTGAAAGTACCTATGTTTCAATTAATAGCAAAAAATGGGTAAACAGGGGTTTTATGAAAGGTCCTTTTTTACCTATTTATGGAGCAGGAGCAGTTATTATTCTTTTTGTAACTATACCTGCTATGTCTAACCCTTTACTTGTGTATATATTGTCAGTTATTTCTGCAACGGTTCTTGAATACTTTACCGGAATTGCAATGGAAAAACTTTTTAAGGTTCGATATTGGGATTACACAAAGGATTTTCTCAATTATAAGGGTTATATTTGTCTTAAGTCTAGTATTACTTGGGGCTTTATGGGTCTTTTGATTACATATATTGTTAATGAACCTGTTGCTAGATTTATTGACTCTTTAAGTAGTATAATGATTTTAATTGTTGTTATAATTCTTACTATTATTTTTGTTACAGACTTTGTACAATCATTTAAGGCTGCTTACAATTTGAGAGAAATAATAATGAACAATGAAAGACTTATGAAAGAGCTTAACGAGTTAAAGGTAAATATTGCTGTTGCTGTAGGTGAAGCTGACAATATGAAAGATGAAATTGTGGCTGGAATTAAAGAAAAAATTGAAACAGCAAGGTCATATACTGAAATTGATGATTATATATTAGCTAGGTTTGAGGAGCTTAAAAAACTTGAAATTGAGGATTATATTTTAAAATGGAAAGAAAAGGCTGACTTACTTAAGAAAAGAATTGAAAGTGTTGACAGAGGCAAATTTGCTATTTTAAAAAGAAATCCAAATGCGAAGTCAAAATTAGGCTTTGTTAAAGAAGTTAGGGCATTTTATAGAAAAAATAAATAATAAATTAGTGAGGTTATATTATGAACTTTTTAGAAGAAAGAATTGTAAAAGACGGTATTGTTAAAGAAGGTAATGTGCTTAAGGTAGATAGCTTTTTAAATCACCAGATGGATATTGACCTTTTTAATGAAATGGGTAAGGAATTTAAAAAGCGTTTTGCTAATAAGGAAATTAACAAAATCATAACTATTGAGGCATCTGGTATTGGTATTGCCTGTATTGTAGCACAGCATTTTAATGTGCCTGTTGTATTTGCTAAAAAGTCAAAGAGTATTAATATTGAAGGCGAAATGTATGTTGCAGAGGTTGAGTCTTTTACTCACAAGTGTAAAAATCAAGTAATTGTATCAAAGAAGTTTATTAGCCCAACAGACAAGGTTCTTATTATTGACGATTTCCTTGCTAATGGTTGTGCTTTACAAGGTCTTATCTCTATTGTTCAAGAGGCTGGTGCAACTGTTGAAGGTATTGGTATTGCTGTTGAAAAGGGTTTCCAGAATGGTGGTAAGATAATTAGAAATCTTGGCTTTGACCTTCAATCCCTTGCTATTGTTAAGTCAATGGACGCTGAAAGTGGTACTATTGAATTTGATGAAAATTTATAATTAGTTTTTAAGGTTGTTGCTTTTGCAATGACCTTTTACTTTTTGGAGGTATTTTATGATATATACATTTACTCTTAATCCTAGCATAGATTATTTAATGGAGTTAGATAATTTAAAAATAGGAGATATAAATAGAAGTAAAAATGAATATATAAAAGTCGGCGGTAAGGGTATAAATGTATCAATGGTGTTAAAAGAACTGGGGACAGATAGTGTTGCCTGTGGTTTAATTGCTGGTAGTATTGGAAATATGATAGAAAATCAGCTAAAACTACTTAATATAAATAGCTCTTTTGTTACTGTTAAGGGTAATTCTCGTATTAATGTTAAAATTATGGCTGATTGTGAAACGGCAATAAATGGAAAAGGTTGTATTGCAGAATTAAATGATATAGATAAACTTTGCAATACTATTAACACTAATGGTAGTGATTACATTGTGTTGTCTGGCTCTATTTGCAGTGGACTTGATGCTACAGTATATAGCTATATTATGGAAAAACTTAAGGGAAGATTTATTGTTGATGCTTGTGGTGATTTGTTTAAAAACATATTACCTAAAAGACCTTTTATTGTTAAGCCTAATCACATTGAACTTGGCGAAATATTTAACTGTCAAATAAATAGTTTTGATGATGCTTTTAAGTATGGCGAAAGACTTTGTTTAATGGGAGCAATGAATGTAATTGTATCAATGGGTAAAATGGGAGCTGTTTTTGTAAACGGTAATGAAAAATATACTATTAAGGCTAATAAAATTGAAGTAAAAAATACTGTAGGAGCAGGGGATTCTATGGTTGCTGGTTTTATTCATAGTATTGTTAATGGAGCTGACTATAAAACAGCTTTAGAATTTGCTGAAAAAGTTGCTGAAAATAAAATAAGTTTAATATAATAAAGGTGTGGAATTAATCACACCTTTCTGGCTGTCGATAAATTCGACAGCCTTGCAAGAAATCCACGCATTTCTTGCAGTAAGGGTACTATGTACCCACCTATGAAGCGACCAGCCGTGTTAATTTTACAGCAATTTTTGCTGTAAAATTAAGTCGCTGTCCTCAGTGGAAGTAAATTCCACCTGCGGATTAAAGTCTGCGACGCTTTAAGTTATTGCGATAACCTTTTTATTAATTGCAAATTTTTAATTTTTTTTGTTTTTCGACAATAATAAAGGTGTGGAATTAACCACACCTTTATTATTTGAAGTTCTGTTAAATAGATTTTGATTTTAAAACCTAAACATAGCAGTAGCTATATTAAAATATATCATTATAGAAAATGTATCAACAATTGTAGTTATTAATGGTGATGCCATTATTGCAGGGTCTAATTTGCAAAACTTAGCACCAATTGGTAAAAGACAACCAACAAGTTTAGCAGCTATTATTGTAAATATAAGAGAGAAAGCTATAAGCACTGCTAATTTAGGGTCTTTGTACATAATTAATATTTTAATGCCATTGGCAATAGCTAGTACAATACTAACAATTATAGCAACTCTAAATTCTTTCCAAGCAACCTTTAATGTGTCTGAAAAGTGAATTTCATCTACAGCTAAGCCTCTTATTACTAAAGTAGCACTTTGAGAACCGCAGTTGCCGCCTGTATCCATAAGCATTGGTATAAATGCAACCAATATTGGTATTACAGCAAAGGCGTTTTCGTACTTAGTTATTATAGTTCCAGTTATAGTGGCTGAAAGCATAAGGACTAATAACCAAGGAATTCTATGCTTTGCGTGTTTCCAAACAGAAGTTTTAAGATAAGGCTCGTCGTTTGCTTCCATAGCGGCCATTTTCTGCATATCCTCTGTTGTTTCATCAGTCAAAACATCTAGAGCATCGTCAAATGTAACTATACCAACAATATATCCGTCAGCATCTACAGTTGGGATTGCTATTAAACCATATTTTCTAAAAAGATTGGCAGCATCTTCTTTGTCATCAGTTGTTTTTATAGATATAAAGTTATCTTTCATTATATCTTTTATTTTTGTGTCTTCACTACTAAGCATTAAATCTTTAGCAGATACTATGCCTATTAATTTTCTCTTGTCTACAACATAGCAAGTATAAACAGTTTCACTATCAATGCCGACTTTTCTTATTTTGTCAAGTGCTTCTTTAACTGTCATATCTGTGTGAAGTTCAATATATTCAACAGTCATTATGCTTCCGGCACTATCTTCAGGGTATTTAAGTAGGTGATTAATATCAGCTCTAGTATCCTTTCCAACATTTTCTAATAGCCTTGTTACAACATTAGCTGGCATATCACTTAATAAGTCAGCAGCATCATCAGCAAACATTGAGTCTATTAATGATGTAATTTCTTGATTAGCTAAGCTATTAATAAGAACTTGTCTAAGGTCATTATCCATATATGAAAAGACCTCAGCAGCTTTGTCCTTTTGTATCATTCTAAACATAAGAACAAGCTGTTCATCGTCAACATCAGATAAAAGTGATGCAATATCTACAGGGTTGTAGGAGGATAAAACCTCCTTTAATTCCTTAAATCTTTTTTCTTCTAATAAGAAAATTAATTCGTTCTTTGTCATAGTTTACCTCCGTTGTACAGCACAAAAATGTACAACAGGGCAGAGTTATTTTATAATGCGTGTAAACATTTTTGTACCGTAAATATTTAATTGTATTTGACTTCGCCCATTACTACTGTCCAAAAATGTTCACCATCCTTTTTAACTTTATTTGTGTTTATGAACAAACCTTTAACATTATAACATTATATATATTTTATGTCAATTAAAATTGTCACAAATGCCATAAATAAAATGTTTGTATTATATTAAATATTATGTTAAAATTATAATATAAGAAGGGATAGGAGGCGATTTTTATGAGGAAAATAAGTGGCTTTTTAATTTTGGTTGTTATTTGTGTTATGTCTATTATTACAGTTAATGCCAATCACAATGCAAATTATACTATTACTGTCAACAAAGCTACAAATTGCGTAACTGTTTACAAATTGAATACCAGTGGTCATTATGAGCCATACAAAGCAATGATATGCTCTGTTGGAGCAAACAATGGTACACCTGCTGGCAGTTTTAACACACAGGCTAAGTATGTTTGGCGTCCACTTTTTGGTAATGTTTATGGTCAATATGCTACTAGAATAAATGGAAATATACTTTTTCATTCCGTTTATTACAAGGAAACAAGCCCTGACACATTAAAGGCTGTTGAATATAATAAGCTAGGAACAGCTGCATCAATGGGTTGTGTAAGACTTACAGTAGCAGATGCTAAGTGGATATATGATAATTGCCCAATTGGAACAAAGGTTAATATAATGGATAGTGGAATTGACCCACTTCCAAGACCGAAGGCTATATATTTAGGACCAAATGCTAAGTATCCTAATTGGGACCCAACTGACCCTAATCCTGAAAATCCGTGGAAAAATGAAGGCGTAAAATTTAGGTACACAAGCCTTTATAAAACAGTTAAGTCAAGTGACAAACTTAATTCAGAAAAACTTGCAGGAGTTATAAGACAGGGGGTTACTGCTTATGATACAGCTAACAATTCAATTAACTATCTTATAGCTTATAATATTGAACCAACTACTCCTGGTGAATATGAGGTTAAGTATTATGCAACAGATGTTTTGGGCAATTATGCTGAAATAAAGGGTTATTTATATATAGAATAATATTTTTATAAATTTTCCATATAAGTATCCTTAATTTTAATAAGTTTCTTTTTGATTTTAGTTGTAAAAATGCAGGATTAAGAATTGAATTATGCAAAAATATTAATATGTGTACGGTTTATGGTACAATAACATATTAAAAAATACTATAAAATGGTGATTTGTGCAAATGCACAAGAATTTTATTATTTTTTGTGTTGCATTTTCAAATGACTTAAACTATAATATAAACAACTTCAAACAAAGAAGTCATTCAGCAATAAAAAAATAATTTGATTTGGACAAGGGAGTCTGTGTTTAATAAACACAGCTCCTATTTTTTTATTACTGAGTAAACTGAAAAAAAGAAATATTAAAAAGGAGTGGATTATTATGAAGAAATTTGTTTTAGCAATGACTTTAGCTTTTAGTATGTTGATGACAGGTTGTGGTGGTGGTGCTAGTCAATCTGGCACAGAGGCAACAACAGAAACTGCTGCAAGTAGTGAAGGTGGTGCTTCAACTGGCGAGGTAAGTGCAGCAACACAAAAGATTATTGATAAGGGTGTTCTTACAGTTGGTTCATCTGGTGACTTATATGCTTACATAGACCAGAACACTGGTGAATTTGTTGGTCCTGATGCAGACATTATTATTGAGGCAGCAAAAAGACTTGGTATTCCTAAGGTTGAAATGAGTCTTATTCCATTTTCTGAACTTATTCTTAATCTTAATTCAGACAATATCGACATTATCTGTGATGGTATGTATGTAAGAGAAGATAGAGCAGAGCAAATCCATTATGGTGATATTTGGTATACTCAGGGTGGTGCATTACTTGCTCCAGAAAATAGCTCAATAAATGGTAAGGACGACTTAGACCCAGCCTCTACAGTTGTTGGTTATACTCCAGGTACTGTATGGCAGACAGCTGTTGAAAGATGGGCTTCTGAAGGTAAGATTAAGGAAGCAAGAGCTACTGGTGACCAGACAGAGTCTATTGTAGCACTTCAAAATGGTAAGATTGATGCTTTCCTTACAGACTCACCTGTAGTTGAAAACCTTATGAAGTTCCAGCCAGATACACTTAAGGGACTTAAGCTTTGTAGCAATTACACTGATGACCCAACAGAAGTTGGTCGTATTGCACCATCTGTAAAGTTTGGCAATGAGGACTTTATGGCTGATGTTAATAGAGTAGTAGCTGAAATGAGAGATGAAGGTGTACTTGACCAGATTTATGAAAAGTATGGTCTTGACCCTAAGCTTCACGCTATTACAAATGATGAAAAGGACAACGGTTTAAATAAGTAATAATTTATAGTAATGGGGCTATGCAAAAGCATAGTCCCATTTGTGTAAGGAGGTATAAGCTATGGCTTTACTTGAAATAAAAGGTCTTAAAAAGAATTTTGGTGACCTTAAGGTTTTGAAAGATGTTAATATGAAAATAGAAGAAGGAGAGGTTCTTGTTCTTATTGGACCTTCTGGTTCTGGTAAAAGTACATTCCTTAGATGCCTTAATCTTTTGGAACAGCCAACAGGTGGCGAAATTATATTTAAGGGCGAAAACATACTTGCTCCAAAGTTTAACATTATTGACTATAGAAAGCACGTAGGTATGTGTTTTCAGAGATTTAATTTGTTTCCATTTATGACTGTTCTTAACAATGTAATGTATTCTCCAGTACACATACTTAAGAAAAAGGAAAGTGAAATGAGAGAAAAGGCTATGATACTCCTTGACAAAGTTGGTCTTGCTGATAAGGCTAATGTTTATCCAGACACATTGTCGGGTGGTCAGCAGCAAAGAGTTGCTATTGCCAGAGCCTTAGCTATGGAGCCAGAAATGATGCTTTTTGATGAGCCAACATCTGCTCTTGACCCAGAACTTGTAGGTGATGTACTTAATGTAATGAAGGACCTTGCAAAAGAAGGTATGACAATGGCTGTAGTTACTCACGAAATGGGATTTGCAAGAGAGGTTGCAGACAGAGTTATATTTATGGAAGGTGGCATTGTTCTTGAGGATAAGTCACCTGAAGAAATGTTTACCAATCCAGAACACGACAGAACAAGAGAATTTCTTAAGAGAATTCTTAATAACTAAGGAGGTGCTAGTTTATGAATGTTATAGAAAATTTAAACTTTTTAAAAGCCATATCAGAACTTGTGCCTAAACTTATTCAGCAGGCACTTTGGATAGTTGTTGTTACTACTATTGTAGGCTTTGCTTTAGCACTTATTGTAGGTTTTTTACTTGCCTTAGGCAGATTATCAAAGCATAAGTGGCTTGTTAATATTATTGTTGTATTTCAGGAAATTATAAGAGGTACACCATTACTTGTACAGCTTGTATATATTTACTATGTTGTTCCATTACTTATTCAGGTATGTGCTTATTTTGTTGGATTTCCAGACTTAAAGGTATCAATGCCTGCTGTGTTAGCTGGTATCATTGGTATTGGTATTAACTATGGTACATATATTTCTGAAGTAATTCGTTCAGCTATTCTTTCTATTGATAATGGACAAACAGAGGCAGCTCTTGCTCTTGCTATGACTCCTCGTCAAGCAATGTTTAAGATTGTTATTCCACAGGCATTTAGAAATTCTATTCCTGTGTTTGGTAACTATCTTGTTATGCTTGTTAAGGATACATCACTTATGGCTTATATTACAGCTCCAGAGTTCCTTCTTGTTACAAAGGCATATACAGCACAGACATTCTTAACAATTGAATCTTACACAATACTTGCTGTAGTTTATCTTATAATTTGTATACCTTTAGCTTGGTTTGTAAAGGTTCTTGAAAAGAAGTTTAATAAGAAGTTTAGATAGGAGGTAATGTTTATGTATAAAATTGTAACCATAAGTCGTGAATTTGGCTGTAATGCAAGAGGTATAGCACAAAAGCTGGCTAACGCTCTTGACTTTGCTTATTACGATAAGGATTTAATTGACCTTACAGCACAAAAGATTGGCATTAGTAGAGAAATTGTGGCAGCACAAGACGAGGTAATTGGTAATAAAAATAAGTTTTTTTCTAAGTTTGTGTATGGCTCATCAACTTCATTTTATTCTGAAAAGGCTATTTCTGCTCAGGCTGAAGTAATACGAGAAGCTGCTAACAAGGAAAACTGTGTACTCTTTGGTAGATGTGCTGATTATATTTTGAGAGAATATCCTAATTGTATTCATATTTTCTTATATGCTCCGCTTGAGGCTAAGATTAAGCATATTTCAGAAGTTTATGAAATGGATAGAAGAAGTGCTGAAGCTATGATTAAGAAAATTGATAGACAGCGTCACAATTATTATAAGTATGTAACTGGGCATAATAGAGGTGACAGAGCAACTAAAAACCTTATGCTTGATGTAAGTATGTTAGGTGAAGATAGAAGTGTTGAACTTCTTGTAGATGCAATTAAGGAAAGATTTAACCTGTAATGGTGGAAGGTGATTTGTATGGCAGTTACTGTTAATCAATTATGTAGAAAATGCAAGGAAAGTTATGGCTTAAAGGCTTTAGCTGGCTTTGATGGTTTTAACAATTTGGTTGAATGGGTACATATAATGGAAACTAGCAATGTTAGTGCCTTTTTAAGAGGGCAAGAGCTTGTTTTTACAACTGGTGTAATGAATTCTACTGGCAAATGGCTTTTAGACTTTGTTAAACAGCTTCATAAGGCAAATGCTAGTGCTTTAGTTGTAAACATTGGACCATACATACCAGCAATAGATAGTGAAGTTATTGACTATTGCAACGAGGTTAATTTTCCTTTGTTTTCTCTGCCTTGGAAAACAAGAATGGTTGATATGACAAGAGATTTTTGCTCAATAATTAGCCAAAGTATAAATGATGATAGTGATGCCTCAAATGCTTTTAAGAAATTGGTTTTTCATAAAGGTGATATTGAAAATCAACTTTTAAATATGGAAGTAGTAGGATTTAAGCGTAATGAAAGTGCCTATGTTATTTGCATTGGTGCTTTAGACGGTCAATATATTGATAATAAAGTAAAAATATTGTCAGAGCAGACGGCTAAAAAGTATCAAGAGCTGTATTGCTCCTTTGAATATAACGGCTGTATTATTGCTTTAATGTATAAGTATACTAAAAATGATGTTGAGGCTTTTTGCAATAGTCTTAAATCACTTTTAAGAGAAAAAAATATTGAAATAGCCATAGGTATAAGCAATAGGGTTGCAGAAATTGGTTCAATAGGAAAAAGTTTTGAATATTCTGTTGCTGCCTACAATTTGGCTATTAAAAGAAAGCTTAATTATATGTACTATGATGATATGGGAATATTTAAGCTTTTTATAGAAGTAGGAGATAGAGCTATACTAAAGGCATATTATAATGAGGTTTTAGGTAAACTTGAGGCTTATGACAAGGAACATAATAGCAATTATTTGGAGTTTCTTAAAACATATCTGGATAATAATGCAAGTCCACAATTAGTATCAGAAAAACAGTTTATACATAGGAATACTGTTGTAAATTATCTTAAAAAAATTGATGACATAACAGGTATGAATATGTTTGAGCTTGATGACAAATTTAAGTGTATGACAGCCTATGCTATAAGTGAGTTTTTATGATGTGCAAATGCACAAACAGTTCTATTAAATATGTTCAAATGTTAGTTGAAATTGCTTAAAAACAGTGATATTATGTAACCACAAAAGGAAATCAAATATGCACTTGCATAACATCTGCATATAGAGTATAATATGAAAGGTCAAAATGGTGATTATTATGACAGGTAATGAAATTAGAGAAACACAGAAGAAGTACAACCTTCAGTCTTGGAGTATGCAGAAGAATATTAATCCAACTCCTGTTGAAAAGGCAGAGGGAATTTATTACTGGGATTTTGATGGTAGAAGATATACAGATATGTCATCTCAGCTTGTAAACTTAAACTTAGGCTATGGCAACAAGGCTATTGGTGACGCTATTAAGGCACAGGTTGACAAGTATTGTTTCATTGGTCCATCACTTGGTTCTGAACCTAGAGCAACACTTGCTAAGAAGATTGTAGACCTTATGCCAGATAATATGGGCAAGGTTTTCTTTACTAATGCTGGTGCTGATGCTAATGAAAATGCTATTAAGATTGCTAGAATGTACACAGGCAGAAACAAGATTTTCAGCCGTTACAGAAGTTATCACGGTTCTTCATTTGGTGCAGGTAATCTTACTGGCGAGCCTAGAAGATTTCCTCTTGAGCCAGGTGTTCCAGGTTTCATTAAGTTTATGACACCTTATGTTTATAGAGAAGCTGTTGAGTTTGAGTCAGAAGAAGCTGCTACTAAGTATTATTTAACTAAGTTAAGAGAGCAGATTATTTATGAAAATCCTGATAATGTTGCTGCCATTGTTATGGAAACAATTACAGGTTCAAATGGTGTTATTATTCCACCTAAGGGTTATCTTCCAGGCGTTAGAAAGATTTGTGATGAATTTGGCATTATGATGATTTGTGACGAAGTAATGGCTGGCTGGGGCAGAACTGGCAAAATGTTTGCCTTTGAAAATTTTGATGTTCAGCCTGATATTGTAACATTTGCAAAGGGTGTTACTTGTGGCTATGTTCAGCTTGGTGGCTGTGTAGTTAGCAAGGAAATTGCAGAATATTTTGATGACCATCTTCTTTCTTGTGGTCTTACATACAGTGGTCACCCACTTGCTTGTGCAGCTGGTTGTGCTTGTGTTGATTATTACATTAACAACAACATTCTTGACAATGTTAATAAGGTTGGCAAGGTTCTTGGTGAAAAGCTTGAGGAAGAAAAGGCTAAGTTTAATTGTGTAGGCGATGTTAGATACATTGGTTTATTCGCTGCCATTGAACTTGTTAGGTCTAAGGAAACAAAGGAACCTCTTGTACCATTTGGTAAGGACCCAGAGGGTATTATGAAGAAGATTATTGGTTTGCTTGCTGAGAGAGGCTTTATGACTTATTCTCACGAGAATATGTTCTTTATTTGTCCTCCACTTATTATTACAGAAGAACAGCTTACAGAAGAAATGAAGAAGGTTGACGAAGTTCTTGCTATTGTAGACAAGGAATTTATTTAATTAAATATTAAGTGCTAGAGAGTGAGGTTGTTAATATGGCTTTTGAGTTTGCTATACCTAATAAGGTATTTATGGGTGAGGGTGCTTTAGCTTTGGCTAAGGCAACCCTTGCTAGTCTTGGTACACACGCTCTTATAGTTTCAGGAAAGGTTGTTACTAAGTCTGGTCTTGTAGATAAACTAACAGCTATTCTTGATGAAGTTGGAGTTAAGTGGACTATATTTAATGATATTACAAATGAACCTACTGACAAAATGATAGAAGCAGGTGTAAAGGCATATAAAGATGCTGGCTGTGATTTTGGCATTGGTATTGGTGGTGGCAGTCCTCTTGATAGTGTTAAGGCAATACTTGCTATGACAGTTGAAAAGGGCAAAATTGCTGATTATAATGGCAAGGTGCTTTCTGGCAAATATCCACCAATAGTTGCTATTCCAACAACAGCTGGTACAGGTTCAGAAACTACTAAATTTACAATAATTACTGATACTGAAAATGATATTAAAATGCTTTTAAAAGGAACAATTCTTCCAGATGTAGCTATTGTTGACCCTGATTTTACAATGACTGCTCCAAAGTCTATTACAGCTGCAACTGGTATGGACGCATTTACACACGCAGTTGAGGCATACACTTCTAAAAAGGCATCACCTCTTACTGATGTTTATGCAATATCTGCTGTTAAGAGAATATTTAATAATCTTCCTACAGCATATAATGACGGAAATAATAAAAAGGCAAGGGCGGAAATGTCAATTGCAGCTTTTGAAGCTGGTGTTTGTATTAACAACTCAACTGTAACTATTGTACACGGTATGAGTAGACCAATAGGTGCATTGTTCCATATACCTCACGGCATTTCAAATGCTATGCTTATTAAAAATTGCTTGTCTTATGTAATAAGTGGTACACCGGAAAGATTTGCTGATTTAGCAATAGCTATGGGTGTGGCTGATGAAAGTATGGATACTGAAACAGCAGCATCAAAGTTTACAGATGGTGTAGATATATTATGTAAGGCTTGTGAAATACCTACCCTTGAAGAATATGGCGTAGATAAGGATAAATTCCTTAGTGCTATTGATAAAATGGCAGGAGATGCAATGGATAGTGGAAGTCCATCAAACACAAGAATGAGTGTTGAAAAGGAAGACTTAATAAAAATATATAAATCTTTGTGGTAACAAAGGGCTGTCGAAAGGCAGCTACAAATTGTTAAAAACTAGAATAATCAAATAATCTTGCAAGGCTGTCAAAAGACAGCCTTTTTGGCAACTATTAATACAGTTAATTATTAAAATGCAGTTAAAGGAATAAATGCTTATGGATAAAAAAATAAAAGGAATACTTTTTGCTTTAATGGGTGGTATATTGTGGGGATTTTCTGGCGTATGTGGTCAGTTTTTGTTTGAAAGAAAGGGAATAGATGCAAGATGGCTTAGCTCTTGGCGTCTTTTTGTTTCAGGCATAATTATTTTATCAATGGTTTTTCCTGCTTATAAGAAGAATATATTTAAGGTTTTTTCAAAACCAGTTATTGTACCTATGCTTGTTTTTTGTTTTGTAAGTGTTATGGGGTGTCAGTATTCTTATTTTATAGCAATAGAGGCATCAAATTCAGCAACAGCAACGGTTCTTGAATATATTGCTCCGGCAATAGTTATGCTTTATACCTGCCTTAGAATTAAAAAATTTCCATCACTTGTTCAGTTTATAGCCTTAGTGTGTGCAATGGCTGGTGTGTTTTTTATGGCAACAGGTGGCAATATAAGTACATTAGCAATTTTACCTAATACTTTGTTTTGGGGTCTTTTGGCTGGCTTTTGTTATGGTGTTTATACTATTCAATCACCATCACTTTCTCAAAAATGCGGAGTTTTGCTTATGCTTGGTTGGGGCAACCTTATTGGTTCGTTGCCTATTATGGCAGTTAATTACAAATATATGTTTGTATTTTACAGCGATTGGCAGATTATACTTGCTTTTATGGGAACAGCAGTTTTAGGCTCTATTGTATCCTTTGGCATTTATATTAAGGGTTGTCAGTTAGCTGGACCAATTACAGGCAGTCTTTGTGCAAGTATTGAGCCAGTATCATCAGCAGTTATTGCCTATTTGTGGCTTGGTACACAGTTTAAAGTAACTGATATTATTGGCTTGATTTTAATTGTTGTCACAGTAGTTATACTTACATTAGATAAAGGAAAAGCCACATCGTAAGGGGTGATAGTGTGAATTTAGAAAAAAGTAATAGTGTTTTTTTGAGTAGAAAATTTAGCTTTGCAATTGTGCTTATGGGTGCTATACTTTGGGGACTTGGTGGTATAGCTGGTCAGCTTTTATATGAAAATTCTGACATTACAACACCTTGGCTAATTGAAACAAGAATGTTGTTTTCAGGTGTTGTGCTTGTTTTAATAGCTTTTAAGCAAAATAAATTTGCTATATTTAATATATTTAAGAATAAAAAGGATTTAACAGTATTTTTATTTTATGCTGTTTTTGGCAACTATTTGGTTCAGTATACATATTTTGAGTCAATACATTACACAAATGCAGCTACAGCCACTTTGCTTCAATATTTAGCACCTAGTATTGTACTTGTTATTATGGCATTTAAAAATAAAAGATTGCCTTCTCTTTTGGAGGTAGTTTGTGTATTTGTAGCATTGTTAGGACTTTATTTTGTATCTACTCACGGCAACATAAACAATTTGTCTGTTTCACCAACAGCATTAATATGGTGTTTAACAAGTGCAACAGCTCTTGCTTTAAATAGTGTTATTCCTGTTGGAATACTGAAAAAGTATGATTCTTTTGTAGTAGTAGGCTTTGCTATGGTTTTAGGAGCTTTAATAACTCAGATATTTTTCAATCCTTATAGCCAAAGCTACAACATAACACCAACAGCTTGGTGTTATGCAGCATTTATATGTGTTTTTGGCACAGCAATGCCCTTTACAATGTTTGCAATGGGATTAAAGGTTGTAGGAAGTACAATAAGCAGTATATTAAGTAATATTGAACCTCTTACAGCAGGTGTTGTGTCAATTATATTTTTAGGCACACAGGTCACAATATTTGATTTAATTGGTTTTGTGCTTATAATTGGCGTAGCAATTGCATTGGCACTATTTGGCGAAAGAGGTAATAATGGTTAATAATTTTAACATTGTATTGTGCTAAAGTTAATTGAGGCTTACTAAAATTGAAATTATTTTAAGTCATACAGTATTGAAAAATGATTTTCATAGGTTTATAATTGTTTTAATTTATATTTATTAAGTTAGGAGTATGATATGTATGAAGCACTACAATGTGTATTTACCAAATTATTCTATAGGAGAGGACTGCTATAACGAAATACCTTATGTTGCTCGTAATTATGGCAAAAAGGCAGTTGTTATTGGTGGTAAAACAGCAATGTCTAAGGCTAAGCAGCCACTTCTTGATGCAATTAAGGATAGTGATGTAACAATAACTGACTTTATTTGGTTTGGTGGAGATTCATCTTATGAAAATGGTGACAAACTTAAGGCAATGGAGGAAGTTAAAAATGCAGATATTATATTTGCTGTAGGTGGTGGTCGTGCTTGCGATACTTGCAAATATGTTGCCAACGAACTTGACAAGCCTTTATTCTGTTTCCCAACTGTAGCTAGTAACTGTGCATCAATTACTTCTATTTGTGTTATTTATAATGCTGATGGCTCTTTTAAGGAATATTATTATCCTAAAATGGCTAATCATACATTTATTAATTCTGCTATTATTGCTGACTCACCATTTGAGCTTTTGTGGGCTGGTATTGGTGATGCTCTTTCTAAGGAGTGTGAGGCTGTATTTTCAAGTAAAGATGATGAATTAAGCCATACTCCGTTAATGGGTGTTCAGTTAAGTAAGGTTTGTACTAAGCCATTGCTTGATTATGGAGAAAAGGCTCTTGAGGATATTAAAAATAAGGTTAGCTCTAAGGAATTTGAAGAAGTAGTGCTTGATATTATTATTTCAACAGGTATTGTTTCAAATATGGCTACTCATATTCCAGAATTTTATTACAATTCTTCATTAGCTCATTGTGTATACTATGGTTCAACAGTAACTAAGAAGGGTCACGCTCATCTTCACGGCGAAGTTGTTTCTCTTGGTGTTCTTTGTCTTTTAACTTATGAAAAGCAGTTTGAACTTCGTGACAAGGTTATGGAATTTAATGCAAAGATTGGCTTGCCAGTTTGCTTTGATGATGTAGAAATTACAGAAGATGAGTTTGAAGCAATGTGTGCAAAGGCTGTTACTTCAACTGAATGGCAGTATAGACCAAAGGATGTAACTGAAGAAAAGTTTATACAGTGTATGAAGGACCAGAATGCTTGTGGTAGAGCTTTTAAGGAAGGGAATAAGTAATAATTAATAGGTAATAGGTAAAGTTACTTATGAAAATGACGACCGCTGGTCGCCCCTACGAATACCCTGTTCGTAATTGGTATAAGTGCAGTAAAGGATTAACCACCCAGCTCCACTTGTAGGGGAGCTGTCACGGAGTGACTGAGGGGTTTCTACCTAAAAACTACTAAAATTAATGCAATGAGGCAGATTGAGAAAATTATTTTCTTAGTCTGCCTTTTATTTACCACTTTAATTGGCTAATATAAAAAATACAGTTTACTTTCATAAGCTAAAGTGTTATAATAAATAGCAAGACATAGATAATTGGCTATAAAGTTATCTATAATAAAATTGAGGTGGAGAAATGATAGACAAAATTGCAAATGATGGTGAAATAAAGGATTTATTTCAAGCAATACTTACACTTGAAAATATAGATGAGTGTTACAAATTCTTTGAAGATGTGTGTACCATTAAAGAAATGCAATCAATAGCACAAAGATTAGCTGTAGCTAAAATGCTTAAGTCCGGAGAAACATATCAGGCTATTGTTAGTGCTACTGGTGCATCAACTGCTACTATTAGTAGGGTTAATCGTTGCCTTAATTATGGTGACGGTGGATACAACATTGTATTAAAGAGATTGGAGAATGAAAATGAGTAGTATTCAAGAAAAAATAAGTACTTTAAATGATATGCAAAAGCAGGCGGTCCTTACTACAGAAGGACCACTTTTACTGCTAGCAGGTGCAGGCTCTGGTAAGACTAGAGTTCTTACTCACAGAATTGCGTATTTAATTGATAAAGGTGTTAGACCTTTTAATATTCTTGCTATTACATTTACTAACAAAGCTGCAAGAGAAATGAAGGAGAGAGTATCAGCTATTACTCCACAAGGTGATGAAGTTTGGGTAAGTACATTCCATTCAACTTGTGTTAGACTTTTAAGACGAGAAATTGACAAAATTGGATATAATAACAATTTTTCAATATATGACTCTGATGATAGCGAAAGATTGATAAAGGATATTCTTAAGGAAAACAATATAAGTGATAAGGTTTATCCGCCTAAAATGCTTATGGCTCAAATAGGTGGTCAAAAGGACCAAATGCACACTCCAGAGGACTATATGAAGGAAGTGGAAAAGGACTTTAGAATGAGAAAAGTTGCTGATATTTACGCAATGTATCAGAGTAGACTTAAGGATAATAATGCCCTTGACTTTGACGACCTTATATTTAAAACTGTTGAGCTTTTTAAAACAAGACCAGACATACTTGATAAGTATCAAGAAAGATTTAAATACATTATGGTTGACGAGTATCAGGATACTAATGGAGCACAGTATCAGCTTGTTAAACTTCTTGCATCTAAGTACAACAATCTTTGTGTTGTAGGTGATGATGACCAGAGTATTTATGGCTGGAGAGGTGCTGATATTAAGAATATTCTTGACTTTGAAAAGGATTTTAAAAATACAACAGTTATTAAACTTGAGCAAAATTACCGTTCAACTGGTTTAATACTTGAGTCAGCTAATGCTGTTATTAAAAATAATAGAACTAGAAAGGCTAAGGCTCTTTGGACTGACCAAGGTGATGGTGCAAAGTTGAAATTCCATCTTTCAAGTAGTGACAGAGATGAGGCTAAATACATTTGTGACACTATTGATAAAGAGGCTGTTGATGGCAAAAAGTATAGTGATTTTGCAATACTTTACAGAAACAATGCTCTTTCAAGAGTAATAGAAGAACAGTTGGTTAAAAATAGTATTCCATATAGACTTTTTGGTGGTACTAGATTTTATGATAGACGAGAAATTAGAGATATTATGTGCTACTTAAAGGTACTTAATAACCCTAATGATGACATTGCTTTAAAAAGAATAATTAATGTGCCTAAGCGTTCTATTGGTGACACTACTGTTGCTAAAATTTCTGAATATGCTCTCAATAACAATATGAGCTTTTATATGGCACTTTGTGGAAGTGATAATATTGATACACTTACACCTAGAGCACAGAAGTCACTTGTTGCCTTTGTTGAACTTTTAAATGGATTTATGATTGATGCAGAGGAATTACCTGTTTCTGAATTGATTGAAAAAATAACAGATGAAACTGGTTACAGTGCAGAGCTTGAGGCTTTAAATACTGATGAGGCAAAGGGTAGACTTGAAAACATTAGTGAACTTGTAAATAAGGCCTCTGAATTTGAAGAAAATAACGAAAATGCTACACTTTCACAATTCCTTGAGGAGGTTGCCCTTGTAGCTGATGTTGACGGATTTACAGAAGGACAGGACACTGTTGTTCTTATGACACTTCATTCATCAAAGGGTCTTGAGTTTGATACAGTGTTTATTGCAGGTTTTGAAGAAAGTATTTTCCCTGGATTTAGAGCAATGCAAGACGGTACTGGTACTGAAATGGAGGAAGAAAGACGACTTTGCTATGTTGGTATAACAAGAGCAAAGAAAGAGCTTTACTTAACTGCTGCTAAAAATAGAATGCAACACGGACAAAGAGTGTTTAATCAGCCTTCAAGATTTTTAAAGGAAATACCGTCAGCATATATTGAAAGAAGCGAGGACGGACTTTCTGTTAAAAAGGCAGATAATTCATTTGGTTTTAAAACTAATACACAGCAGTTTAATCCGTCTAAAAAGGGTATCAATCCTTATAAGATGCCTAAGCCAAAAAATGTTGAATTAAACTTTACTGTAGGTGACCAGGTTAAGCATATTAAGTTTGGTATAGGTACTGTTAAGGATATGGCACCAGCTGGAGCTGACTATGAAATTACGGTTGATTTTGGCAAACTTGGCGAAAAGAAACTTATGAGTAAATTTGCTAATTTAAAAAAGATTTAATTGAAATTAGGTGATAGTATGAAAAATGTAATTTTGATTGGTATGCCGGGAGCAGGAAAAAGTACAATAGGCGTTGTTCTTGCTAAAAACTTAGGCTACAAATTTGTTGATTCAGACTTAGTTATACAAGAAACAGAGGGTAAACTCCTTCACGAAATTATATCTGAAGTTGGTGATGACGGCTTTAGAGAGGTTGAAAATAGAGTTAATGCCTCTATGGAAATAACTAATACTGTTTTAGCAACAGGTGGTAGTGCTGTATATGGCAAAGAAGCTATGGAGCATTTAAAGAAAATTGGCAGTGTTGTTTATTTAAAGCAAAGCTATGAAGAAATAAAGCATAGACTTGGTGACCTTAGTAAAAGAGGCGTGTCAATTAAAAAGGGACAAACTTTAAAGGATTTATATGACGAGAGAGTTCCTCTTTATGAAAAGTATGCTGATATTGAAATTGATTGCTCTAATAAACAGCTTAGGGATATTGTTAAAGAAATAAGAGCAAGATTGTTTTATTAATATTGATTTGTCAACCGGTGTAGGATTTGAAATTCTATGCCGGTTTTTTAGTGGTAAAAAATGAAATATTTTAATTATAGATACTTTGGTTGTAAATACGATATTAAATTTATTCAAAAATAAAATGGAAACCCTTCCGACAACCTATGGTTGCCACCTTCCCTATAAGGGAAGGTGAATGGTGTAGCTCTACTTGATTTATGTAATATTCAACAACATCTACTGTATTTATTTTTAGGTTTCTTTTAATTTTATCAAATCCCATTTTAATTGTATGAATTTTATCAATATACAATGCCATTTTTATTTTGAAAAGTATAACAGCAATAAAGGGTAGTGCCAAGAGTAGGAATTAGAAAAAACTAACTAGGTCATATATGAAAAAAGAACAGCTTGCACCATTTTCTTTTCTACAAACTGGAAGTTGTTTATTTCTTCTTTTTCGGTTTTGGAACTAGCAGTTCATTATACATTGCCTGAAACAAGCCTGTCAAAAATTCCTTATTATCAACTTCATTTACCAGCAACATTTCTTTTGCCCCTTTATAAGGTAATTCATACGGAGCCGTCGGCATATAACTAATTGCTGATTTTACTGGTTTAACAAGTAATCTATCATCATAGATACCGCCTACAATCTTGCCACGATAATAAATAATAAATTCTCCCATCATAGCTCGATAAGTAATTTCTTCTAACTCAGATAGCTGTCCTAAAATAAATTCTAAGTATTCCTTGCTTGATGCCATATTTACACCTCAAATTCCGATTTTTTAAATTCATATCCGCATTATACCATAAAAATAACGACACTGTATATCACTTTCATAACATACAATGTCGTTTTTATTTTCTTTGATACACTAAACAAAACATATTCCTGTATACGATAATATCATATACAGAGTTCGACTTGTTCAGTTTTAGTGGAGATGAGGGGAATCGAACCCCTGTCCGAAAACCCGTCGTCAAGAACTTCTACCGTTATAGTCAGTCTTTTAAACTTCCCCTTAGCTATCGCCGACAGACAGGCTATAGCTTTAGGTAGCTTCATTTATCTTTTTATCACTCAAAGCTTTGTGACAAAAGTGCTCCGCAAGTCGGCACTGAACTCTTAAGCTGCGGAAGGCTCAAGGTCAGCGAGCAGCATTAGGCTGCTACTAAATCTAAATTTTTGTCTTTTATTATTTAAAAGTTGGGCTTTTTAGGAGTCTCCCACCTCCAACGGCTATTCCAGATTTCAAAGTCCCCGTCGAAACCATTGCATCCCCATATAAAGTTTGTGCTATTTAATTATATAATATTCTTGAAAAAAGTCAATAGCTTTATTTTAACAAAAAAATTACAATTTAAAATTTTATTATATAATAAGCACAAAAACATTGTTTTACAACCTTAAATCCTCCTTTTTTACACAACCTATTTGAAAAATTAAAAACAAATAAACAACAAATGTTGCCAAAATTGTGGCAGTAACAGAAACTTTGTAGCTTACATTATTCCAAATATGGTAAAAGCCCAGCTTTCCACAAAGACAGGACAACACTATGGCTAGAGTTGGAAGAAAGTATTGCTTAATAATTGGTATAGATATTTCAAGGGAATGGCTAACCTTATGTATTGTAACAAATGTAACTATTACAGAATTTATTATCCAAGGATATATAAATCCATTTATACCTAAAAATGGCACAGCAAAACATATTGCACACAAGTTTATTGCAGATGATAACAAACCAATCTTAAATATAAATAGCTGTTCTCCCAATCCATTTAAAACAGCCGACATTGTAACTTGAGTATACATAAAAGGGCAAAGAACAGCCAATATTTTAAGCATTGCACCTATTTGTCTTTGGGAATAAATAAGTATGCCAAGTTCTGTTGGAAAGGCAATAAATACACCTGTTGTAAAAGCACTAATAATTGCTGTAAATGTAAGTGATTGATGTAATGTACTTTTTATCCTTTTGTGATTTTTTAAAGCATAGCTTTCTGAAATAGCAGGCATAGTGGCAGTAGCAAGAGCAGTCAACAATGATGATGGAAATGTAATAAGGGGCATTGCCATACCTGTTAATCTGCCTAAAAGACTTATAGACTCACCTTGAGTTAAGCCGTATACTTGCAACTGTTGTGGTAGCAGTATGTTTTCTGCTGTTGAAAATAATGAACCTGCCATTCTATTTAATGTTAAAGGAACAGCCATTGCTAAAATCATTGACAAAGCTCCTTTGTATGATAAAATTGGCAAACTATATTTTTTGTGTTTACTTAAATAGTATATTAAAACATATAAAAATGATATAACTTCACCAATAGCCATACCCCATACAGCAGCACTACAAGCATATTCAAGGCCTTTAGGAATTAAAAATCCTGCCAACAAATAAATAACAACCATTCTGACACATTGCTCCAAAACTTGACTAATGGCAGAAATTGCTGTATTTTGCAAGCCTAAATAATAGCCTCTTAATACTGAACCTGCTGACATAAAAGGAAAACACAAACTTATTATTCTAAGGGAAAGGGCAGTTCTTGCATCTTTTACAATTGTTAAAGCTATGTTTTCTGAAAAATTGTAGAGTATTAAACTAAATATTAATGACATAATTATTGTGCCTAATATTGATAAATGCAAAAGCCTTTTTACATTTCCCATATAGCCTCTTGCTTTTTCTTGTGCTGTAAGTTTAGACATTGTTGTAGAAAGTCCAGACGCTGACACAGACCAAACTAAAAGATAAATAGGAGTTATTAACTGATAAAGTCCCATACCCTCAGCACCTATAGTTTTTGCCATATATATTCTGTAGAAAAAGCCTATTATTCTTGTTATTATGTTTGCTATAGTCAATATTATTGCACCTTTTATTATGGTTTGTCTATACATAAGGACTCCTTGTTTTTGTTTAAATAAATTCTATGAAAAAGTGTGTAAATTATGCTGATTTTATGATAATATATAAGTAGAGGTGAAAAGGTGCTATGTTTGATATTAAAGCTGAATTAAAAAAATTGCCAGATTCTCCTGGTGTTTACATTATGCGTAATGCAGATGATGAGATTATATATGTGGGAAAGGCTAAAGTTCTTAAAAATAGGGTTAGACAGTATTTTCAAAATTCTGCTAACCATTCAGTAAAGGTTAAGACTATGGTTAGTCACATTGACCACTTTGAATATATTGTTACTAATAGTGAGCTTGAGGCACTTATACTTGAAAACAATTTAATAAAAAAACATACACCAAAGTATAATATAAGGCTTAAAGATGACAAAACTTATCCTTATATTAAAGTAACTACTAATGAAATGTTCCCTAGAGTATTTATGACTAGACAGCATTTAAAGGATAAGGGCAAATATTTTGGACCATTTACCAGTGGACTTACAGTAAAAGAAAATATTGAGCTTATTCATAAAATTTGGGAACTAAGAACCTGTTCAAGGGTTTTTCCTAGAGATTTAAACAAGGAAAGACCTTGCCTTAATTATCATATCGGTCAGTGTAAAGCTCCTTGCAATTCTATGATTAGTGAGGCAGAATATAACAAAATGGTTGACGGTGTCATTGATTTCTTAAGTGGCAAAACTGAAAAAATAATTGAAGAATTGACTGATAAAATGTTTAAGGCTTCTGATAATTTGGAATTTGAAAAAGCAGGAGAATATAGAGATACTATTGCTAGTGTTAAAGCTCTTAATGAAAAACAGATTATTGAAAATATGCACATTAATGAAAGAGATGTTATTGGCTTTGTAAGAGGTGATAATGGCGAATGTGTAGTTCAAGTATTCTTCATTAGAGGTGGTAAAATAACTGGTAGAGAGCATTTTATGCCAGAAAATTGTGAAGATACACCTGATAATACTATGTTATCTGAATTTATTGAGCAGTTTTACAGTGGTACACCATATATTCCTAAGGAAATTATATTACAATGTGATATAGATAATTTTGATTTAATTAGTGCGTGGTTAAGTGACCAAAAGGGACAACGAGTTAATATACTTATTCCTCAAAAAGGTGAAAGAAAGCGACTTGTAGATATGGCTAGAAATAATGCCCAAATTACTCTTGATAAATTTGGTGCAAACATTATGAGAGAGCATAGAAGAACTACTGGTGCTTTAGAGGAAATTAAAAAGGCTCTTGATATTGATTTTGATTTAACCAGAATAGAAAGCTATGATATTTCAAATACACAAGGCTTTCAATCTGTAGCATCAATGGTTGTTTTTGAAAATGGTATGCCTAGAAGAAGTGATTACAGAAAGTTTAAAATTAAGTCCGTAATTGGTGCTAATGATTATGCTAGTATGTCTGAGGTTATTTCAAGAAGATTTACAAGATACCTTGATGAAACAACTAATCCTCTTGTTAAAAAGGCTGGCTTTGATAGATTGCCTAGTATGATTTTTCTTGATGGTGGCAAGGGTCAAATTTCGGCTGTTAAGGAGGCTCTTGATGATTTAGGTGTTGCTGTTCCTGTGTGTGGTATGGTTAAGGACGACCACCACAGAACTAGGGCGTTGCTGTATAAGGGTGAAGAAAGAGAGCTTGATACTCATAGTGAGGGATTTAAGTTAATTACTAGAATACAGGACGAAGTACACCGATTTGCTATTGATTATCATAGACAGTTGAGAGCTAAAAATCAAATACACAGTATATTGGAAGATATTAAGGGAATAGGACAAGTGCGAAGAAAAGCACTTATGGCTCATTTTGGTGATATATCTAAAATAAAGGCAGCAGAAGTTGAAGAACTTAAAAATGTTGAGGGTATGGATACTAAATCTGCTGAGGCTGTTTATAACTTTTTTAGAGGCATAAAATAAAGGCAGAATGGATTTATTCTGCCTGTGAAAATTACTGTGCTGTATTAGTGTTGTTAGTGCCGTTAGTACCATTAGTACCGTTAGTGCCATTGTTGGTATTATTAGTACCGTTGTTATTATTGCCACCTAACATATCATTGCCGGCATTGCCAATATCCTCAACTGCGTCACCTACACCGTTGCCTAAGTCTTCAACTGCATTACCGATTTCGCCACCAGCACCGTTATTATCTGTGCCGTTACCAGTGTTATCATTTGTGTTATTGTTAGTGCCGTTGTTGTTATCTGTTGTGTCAGTACCAGTATTTGTAGTGCCAGTATTGTTATTATTGCTACCGTCAGCACCACAGCCAACGAGAGTCAAAGATAAACAAACAAGGGCGAGGAATGAAAGTTTTTTTAACATAATTTTTTCCTCCTTGAGTTATTAATTTGATTTCCTCAATATTTAGTATACGCAATTAGTTTAAATATAAATTAGAAAATTTTTACAATAAGTTTTTAAATAAGTGAGGTTTTTGTTATGAGAAAATGTGGAATATTAGTTCATCCAAGCAGTTTTCCGTCTAAGTTTGGTATAGGCGATATTGCTTATGGTAAAAAGTTTGTAGATTTTTTAAAGGAAAGCGGTCAAAAAATGTGGCAAATTTTGCCTTTAGGTCATACTGGCTTTGGTGATTCGCCTTATCAGAGCTTTTCAACCTTTGCTGGCAATCCTTTATTAATAAGTCCAGAATTATTGGTTGAGGATAAGTTGCTTAATGAAAAAGATATTGAAAACATACCTAATTTTAGCAGTGAAAAGGTTGAGTATGGCAAAGTAATTGACTTTAAATATGATTTGTATAAAAAGGCTTTTTTAAACTTTAATTTGCAAGATAAAAAATATAAAGATTTTTGCGATAAAAATAAATTTTGGCTTGATGATTATGCTTTGTTTATGGCTTGCAAAAACTTTTTTATAAAAGCAAGAAAAAATACCTATGAAAGCAGAGAGTACAAAACATACTATACAACAGCCTCTAAATATATGAGTGATAATGCTGTTAAAGACTGTTTTTATGGTGGTGCGTGGAACAGCTTTCCAAAGGCTTTAAGAGATAGAGAAAAATCTGCAATAGCTGAATATAGTAAAAAGTTAGTTAATGATATTAATTTTTACAAATTTATTCAATATGAATTTAATAAACAGTGGCTTGATTTAAAGGCTTATGCTAATGAAAATGATATTGAAATTGTTGGTGATATTCCTATATTTGTAGCTAGTGATAGCTCTGATACTTGGAGCAGAAAAGAACTTTTTTACATAAATACAAAGGGATTTACAACAAAGGTGGCTGGTGTTCCTCCAGATTATTTTAGCAAATTTGGTCAGCTTTGGGGTAACCCTCTATATAATTGGAAAAAACATAAGGAAGAAAATTATGATTGGTGGGTTAAGAGAACAGAAAATATTTTAAATCTTGTTGATGTTGTTAGAATTGACCATTTTAGAGGATTTGAAAGCTACTGGTCTGTGCCAATGGGTGAGGAAACTGCTGTAAATGGCAAGTGGAATAAAGGTCCTAATAGGGAAGTATTTGATGCTATAAAAAATAAATTAGGTGAGCTTAATATTATTGCAGAGGACTTAGGTGACTTAAATGATGAGGTTATTGCTCTTAGAAATGAGCTTAAACTTCCTGGTATGAAAATACTTCAATTTGCTTTTGATGATAGCAGTAATGACTATTTGCCACACAATTATGACAGTGACAATTATGTTGTCTATACTGGTACTCACGATAATGATACTACTATTGGTTGGTATAGTGAACAAAGTGACAAGGATAAGGACTACATAAGAAGATATATGAATGTTAGTGGAGATAGCATAAATTGGGATTTAATTAGGCTTGCAATATCGTCAAGTGCTAAATATTGTATAATTCCAATACAGGATATTATTGGACTTGATAGTAATGCAAGAATGAATACTCCTGGTGTAGCTGATGGTAATTGGCAATTTAGATTTAATGAAAATGATTTAACTGAAAATATGGAAGAAACATTAAAATATTTTTGCAAGCTGTTTAATAGATAGCATAGAAAGGGACAATTTTACATCAATTGTCCCTTTTATAAAACAGATTTTATGTTATTTGAAGTTTCGTTAATTACAAATTGACAAAAATTTTCTACAACTGGTGGCAGATAGTGATTATTTTTAGTAGTCATATAAATGTTTCTTTCAACAATAGGGCTAGTTATTTCTATTTGTTTAATATTTAAAGTTTTAAATGAACTCATTTTGGGAACTACTGCTATTCCAAAATTATTGGCAACTAAACCTGCAATTACTTCTGTTTCTTCAATTTCATAAGCTATTTTTAATTTATTTTGTACTTTATCAAATACCTTGTCTACTACTGCTCTTAATCCAGAATTTTGTGAATAATAAATATAAGGATAATCTAGTGTATCTTCAATGGAAATACTATCGTATTGAGCTAAATTGTGGTTGGTAGGTACAATAAGAACCAGTGTTTGTTTTGCTATAGTAATTGATGAAAAATCGTTATTTATATTTGAAGCTGAGCTAAATATTACATCATAATGATTGTTTATAAGTTCAGATACAAGAGTGTTTGTTACACCAGTGCCAAATGTAAAATGTATGTCAACATTAGGGTAGGCTGCTAAAAATTTTTTAACTATTATAGGTATAAAATTTACACCTAAAAATCTTAACATACCTATGCGTATATTTCCAGCACCTATAGAGCCTAAATGAATAGACTCAATACCATTGTTAAGAGTATTTATTGTGTTTTTGGCACAACTTAAAAACTGTTTGCCAAATATTGTTAGATTTGTATTTCTTCCACTTTTTTCAAACAAAGGAACACCTAATTCAGTTTCAAGCTGAGAAATTGCGTGGCTAAGGCTAGGCTGAGTAATAAAAAGATGCTCGGCTGCCTTAGTATAATGTTTAGTTTCTGCCAATTCAATAAAGTATTTTAAGTGTGTTAAGTTCATAAAATCCTCCATTTTAATATAACTATAGATAAAATCTATTATATCATAAAAAATATTGATTTGACAACAAGGTTTAAAGTTTTATAATATAATTTGATTGACAAAAAATATTAAGAAAGGATACATACTTATGGAAGAAAATAAAAAAACACTTAGAGGAGAATTGGCACTTATAGTTATTGTATTAATAAATAGCTTTGGTGTTGTGCTTATGTTACATTCAGGTTCAGGCATTTCAGCTATTTCAAGTGTGCCTTATGCTTTTTCAGTAGTTATACCAAAGGTTTCTTTAGGTACTTGGACTTACATATTTCAAGGACTTCTTGTTTTAACATTGTTTATAATGAGAAAAAAGATAGTTTGGCAATATTTTTGGTGCTTTGTTGTAGGCTTTGCTTTTAGTGAATGTCTTGATTTTTATGAGTGGTGGATAGATATTTTACCATTAAATATACCTCTTAGAATTTTGTATTTTATTGCAAGCTACATAATACTTTGCATTGGTATTGCATTATCTAACAGATGCAAAATGCCTATTATACCTACAGATTTATTCCCTAGAGAGGTTTCAGCCATAACTGGCATAAGATATTCAAAAATAAAAGTGCCTTTTGATGTAATTTGCCTTTTTGTTACTGGAATTTTGACATTTGTATTTACTGGTCATATTAAAGGACTTGGAATAGGAACAGTCCTTGCAGCCTTTACAATGGGAAAAACAATTGGATTTATAGGTGATTTAATTGATAAAAGATTTGTATTTGTTTCATTCTTAGAAAAAAATAAATAATAGCTTAACGGTATAGGTTACAAAAACTTATACCGTTTTTTGGTTATTACTTACAAAAATTAAAAAGTATATTGACACAGTGTCAATTAAGGAATATAATATAGATACTGACACAGTGTCAATAAAAAATAAGGAGCTGAAATTTATGCCTAAGGTTTCTCTTGAACTTACTAATTCAAGAAAGGAAGAAATTGTAAAGGCTTGCGAAACTCTTTATGAAACAATGAGTTTTAAAGACATTACAATTAAAGAAATTGGAAATATAACATCATTTACAAGAACATCTATTTATAATTATTTTAGCACAAAGGAAGAAATTTTTTTAGCTTTACTTCAAAAGGAGTATGAATATTGGATAGAGGATTTAAACTCTATTATTGATAAAAATACTGAACTTTCAAGAGAAAATTTGGCTGATTGTTTGGCTCATTCTTTAGAAAAAAGAAAAAATATGCTTAAACTTTTGGCAATGAATTTGTACGATATTGAAGAAAATAGCAGAACAGAAAAACTTGTGGAATTTAAAAAGGTATATGGCTGTTCATTGGCTACGGTTAAAAAAATGGTTGCTAAGTTTTGCAAGGATATGAATGAAAATAATATAAAAGAATTTTTATTTTCATTTTTTCCATTTGTTTATGGTATTTATCCTTATGCAGTAGTAACTGATAAGCAACGACAGGCTATGAATGAGGCTGGAGTTGACTTTGTTTATATGTCTATATATGATATAGCCTTTGCTGGTGCAAAAAGACTACTTGGCGTGTAAGAATAAAAAAGGAGAGATAAAAATGGAAATTGAAAAAATGATTAATAATTATGGTGATGCTTATATTGATGCAAATATTGATAAAAAAATGCAGCAACTTTTGATTTTATCAACAATGACTGCAACAATGGCTTATCCTCAAATAAAGTTACAAACAGGTGTTGCTCTTGATATGGGCTTAACTCCAGAAGAAATACAGGAAGCTATTTATCAATCTGCTCCTTATTGTGGTTACACTAAGGCAATGAATTCTATGGCATCAGCTAATGAAATGTTTGCTGAAAGAAATATTGAATTGCCTAAGTCACAGGCAACTGTTAATGATGACACAAGATATGAAAAGGGACTTGAGGTTCAGCGTTCTATTTTCGGACCTAAAATCGGTACAATAACTGATGATATGGAAAGTGACCAAAAGGTTATTACAAGATACCTTTCTGAAATTTGCTTTGGTGATTTTTATACAAGAAAATCACTTAATGTAAAGCAGAGAGAATTAATTACACTTTCTGTTTTAACTGCAAATGGTGGTTGTGAACCTCAAATTGCTGCTCACACAAATGGTAACTTATCTGTTGGTAATACAAAAGATGAAATTTTAGCTTGTATTTTACTTTGTGTTCCATATAATGGCTATCCTAGAACATTAAATGCTATTAAGGCTGTTAAGTCTGTTTTAAACTAAAAATAAATAAAGTAGGGAGGAATTTAATATGACTAAAACATTGGTAACATATTTTTCAGCAAGTGGAGTAACAGCAAAGGTAGCAAAAACTTTGGCTGATGCTATAGGTTGTGATTTATTTGAAATTAAGCCAGAAACACCTTACACAAAGGCTGACCTTAATTGGATGGATAAAAGTAGCCGTAGTAGTGTTGAAATGAAGAACAAGGAATTTAGACCACCTATTAAAGAAAAATGGGACAATATTAATGAATATGACACAATATTTGTAGGTTTTCCAATTTGGTGGTATGTTGCACCTACAATAATAAATACATTCCTTGAAAGCTATGATTTTTCAAATAAGAAAATTGTTTTATTTGCTACATCTGGTGGCAGTGGTTTTGGTACCACAGTTAATGAGCTTAAGCCAAGTGTTGCTAATTCAACTGTTATAAAAGAGGGCAAATTGTTAAATGGTCATTATTCAAAAGATGAACTTAAAAAATGGGTTGAAAGCCTATAATGTTAAAAAGTGGTGCTGTATTAACAGTACCACTTTTTTAACTAAGAACAGCATCTAATATCATCATTAACAGTACCACTTTTTTAACTAAGAGTAGTATCTAATATCATCATTATTATAAATCCTAATGAAAACATAATAGTGCCTATATTAGTGTGAGGTTCACCAGACATTTCAGGAATAAGCTCCTCAACAACAACATATATCATAGCACCAGCTGCAAAGCTAAGTATATAAGGCATTAAGGGAAGAATTGAACTAACAGCTAATACTGTGGCAAAAGCTCCTATAGGTTCAACAATACCAGATAATGTGCCATACAAAAATGATTTCCACCTTTTTATACCTTCTGACCTAAGTGGCATTGAAATAATTGCACCTTCAGGTATGTTTTGTATAGCAATACCTAATGAAAGGGCAAATGCACCACTAAGGCTTAAGGCTGTGTTATCTGACATAAATCCAGCATATACTACACCAACTGCCATACCCTCTGGAATGTTGTGTATAGTTACAGCAAGCAAAAGCATTGTAGTTTTCTTAAAACTGCTTTTTAAACCCTCGGCGTGGGTGCTTTCAAAGTGAAGATGCGGAACAACTTTATCAATTAATAGCAAAAAAGCTATACCAATCATAAAACCTACTGAGGCAGGTATAAATTTTAGCTTGCCCATATTATCAGCAAAGTCTAAAGCAGGAAGAATTAGACTCCACACTGCTGCTGAAGTCATAACACCTGATGCAAAGCCTGTTAAAGCTCGCCTAATCATAAAATGAAAATCCCTTTTCATAAAAAACACAAAGGCTGAACCTAATGTTGTGCCTAAAAAGGGTATAAGTATACCAATAATAATTTTTGAAGTCATTTTTTCTCCTTTTTAAATATATGGTTAGCTATTGCTAACTTATAATAGCATATTAAAATTATTGTGTCAATACTATAAAACTTTTCTTTAATATTTTATAAAATTTCACAATTAATGTGTTGTATTTTCATTAAAAATATTGTAAAATACTACGGTATATTTTTAATGTAGAGAGGTCAAATTTATGTATCAAAACACAAGTAAAGAAGTTTTTAAAATGAGTGTACCTATTTTCTTTGAACTTCTTTTACAGCTTCTTGTTGGTAACATTGACCAAATAATGGTCAGCAGATATTCTCAAGGTTCTGTTGCTGCTATTAACAATGGCAACCAAATTATGAATATCATCATCATTGTGCTTAATTGTATGAGTGTTGCAACTACTATACTTATTACAAGAGCCTTTGGTGCAGGTGAAAAGAAACAAGCTAAAATTGTAGCAAATGTGTCTGTGTATCTTCTTGCTAGTTTTAGCATTGTGGTAACAGCAGGTATATTTATATTTAATAGGGCAATATTTAGAGGCTTGTCTATTCCTAAAGAAATACTTGTTGAAACAAGCAATTACACAGTTATAGTAGCTAGTTTTATACTTATTCAAGCCTTGTATCAAATAATTGCAGCAATTCTTAGAAGTTACAATTTAATGAAAGAAATTACAATTGTTGCTCTTATTATGAATGGTATAAACATTGTTGGCAATACAATACTTATTAAGTTTTATGGCATAGTTGGTGCAGCCATTTCTACAGACTTTAGCAAACTTATTGGTCTTGTTATAATTACAGTTGTTTTTCTTAAAAAGACTGATATGGATTTGAGCTTTTTAAATATTAAGTATTTTTCTAAAAAAATGGCTAAGCGACTTATGATTATAGCAATTCCCTCTGGTGGTGAGGCTTTAAGCTATCAGCTTTCACAGATGTACATACTTAGATTTGTTAATACATTTGGCGTTGCTGTTATTGCATCAAGAGGCTATTGCAATATGCTTGCTAATATTGCTTATGTGTATTCAATGGCTATTGCTCAAGCTACTCAAATTCTTGTTGGCTACCTTTATGGTAAGGGTGATTACAAGAGTATTGGTACTAGAGTAAGAAATTCTTGCCTTATATCTATGGCAGTTTCAGTAGGTCTTACTATACTTATGCTTATTAATTCAGATACAGTAGTTGGATTGTTTACAAATGAAAGACTTATACTTGACCTTTGTCATCAAGTCCTTTTTGTAGAAATTGTTCTTGAAATTGGCAGAAGTATTAACATAACTATGGTTAAATGCTTAATTGCTACCGGTGATGTAAATGTACCTGTTATTTTCTGTGTATTTTCTGCTTGGGTTATAGCTGTTGGCTTTAGTTATGTGTTTGGCATAAGGCTGGGCTGGGGGCTAGTAGGTATTTGGATAGCTATGGCTTGTGACGAATGTTTAAGAGGTATAGCCTTTATTATTAGATTTTTGCAAGGCAAGTGGAAAACAGTTAGAGTATAATTGATTAAAAGGTGGTTCGTTTGAGCCACTTTTTTTTGTTGTTAAAGGGTGATGTAAAAGTAATAATTGCAACAAAAAAACAGCACATTGAGTGCTGTCTTTTGTTTACATATTTTATTCTTCAGCAAGATTACCAGTATATAGCTGATAATATCTGCCTTTCTTTTCTATTAAGTCGTCGTGATTTCCTCTTTCAATTATTCTACCGTTTTCAAGAACCATTATACAATCAGAGTTTCTAACTGTAGAAAGTCTATGAGCAATAACAAATGTAGTTCTGCCTTTCATAAGACTATCCATACCCTTTTGAACAAGTTCCTCTGTTCTAGTATCAATTGAACTTGTAGCCTCATCAAGAATAAGCACAGGAGGGTCGGCAACTGCTGCTCTAGCAATAGCAAGGAGCTGTCTTTGTCCTTGACTTAAATTAGAGCCGTCACCTGTAATCATTGTGTTATACCCCTCAGGCAATCTAGTTATAAAGCTATGAGCATTAGCAAGTTTAGCTGCTGATATACATTCATCGTCACTAGCATCGAGTTTACCAAAACGAATATTTTCCATAACTGTGCCAGTAAATAGGTGTGTATCCTGCAAAACTATGCCTAAAGAGCGTCTTAAATCGGCTTTTTTAATATGATTTATATTTACACCGTCATATCTTATTTTACCGTCTTGAATGTCATAAAATCTATTAATAAGATTTGTTATAGTTGTTTTGCCAGCACCGGTACTACCTACAAAGGCAATTTTTTGTCCCGGTTCAGCAAAGAGCTTAATGTTGTGAAGAACGATTTTCTTTTCATCATAGCCAAAGTCAACATCATCAAATACAACGCCACCTTCAAGTTTAACTAAAATGTCACCAGTTTCTCTAGGCTTTTTCCAAGCCCAAACACCAGTTCTTTTTTCGCTTTCTGTAAGTGTGCCGTCACTATTTTCAATAACATTAACAAGGGTATCTCTACCTTCATCAACTTCTGGTTTTTCATCAAGAAGTTTGAATATTCTTTCAGCACCAGCCATAGCCATTACAATACTGTTTAACTGTTGGCTGACCTGTATAATAGGCATATTAAAACTCTTATTTAATGATAAAAAGGCAACAATTGTACCAAGTGTAATTCCAGTAACATTGCTAAGAGCAAGTAAAGCACCAATAATTGCACAAAGTACATAGCTTATATTACCGATGTTGGCATTAATAGGCATAAGAATATTTGCAAACTTGTTGGCGTGATAAGCACTATCTCTTAATTGGTCATTAAGTTTTTTAAAATTGTCAATACATTCTTCCTCGTGGCAGAACACTTTAACAACCTTTTGACCGCTTATCATTTCTTCAATATAACCGTTTACAGTACCTAAATCCTGCTGTTGCTTACCAAAGTACACACCAGATTTGCCACTTATTGTTTTAGAAATTTTAAGCATAAGTAAAACCATAAGCACAGTAACTATTGTAAGAGGTATATCAAGTATAATCATACTGCAAAATACACCGATTATTGTAATAATTGAATTTAAAACCTGTGGAATACTTTGGCTAATAAGCTGTCTTAATGTATCAACATCATTAGTATACACAGACATTATATCACCGTGAGGGTGGGTATCAAAATACTTAATAGGCAAAGATTCCATTTTGTTAAATATATCAATTCTAAGGTGTTTTAATGTACCCTGTGATACATACACCATAATTTTTTGATAAGCTAAGTTACAAAGTACACCAATTAAATAAATACTAGCAATTTTTAACAATGCACCTGCAAGGGGAGCAAAGCTAGGATTGACTTCCTTTGTCATTGGCAAAATATAATCATCAATTAAGCTCTGCATAAACATTGTACCTTGAACTGTGGCAAATGTTGAACCAATAATACCTATTAAAACTATTAAACATTGAAACCAATATCTTTTTAAAATAATAGCTAAAACTCTTTTAAAAATTTTAGATGGATTTTTAACCTTTGGCTTAGGACCAAAGCCACGATTTCTCATTCCAGCCATATTATTCGTCCCCCTTTCTGTCAAAGTCAGCATTTGCATTTATTTGTGAGTCATAAACTTCTCTGTAAATTTCATTGTTTTCAATTAATTCATCGTGAGTACCAATGCCATTTATTTTGCCGTCATCAAGTACAACTATTCTGTCGGCATTTTGTATACTGCTTATTCTTTGAGCAATAATCAACTTTGTAACATCAGGTATTTCGTTAGCAAAGGCTTCTCTTATTTTTGCATCTGTTGCAGTATCTACAGCACTTGTAGAGTCATCTAAAATGAGCACCTTTGGATTTTTAAGCAATGCTCTTGCAATACATAATCTCTGACGCTGACCACCAGAAACATTAGTACCACCTTGTTCAATGTGAGTGTTGTATTTGTCTGGGAACTTTTCAATAAATTCATCAGCACAAGCAAGTTTGCAAGCCTTTATACATTCTTCCTCTGTGGCATCGTCCTTACCCCAACGAAGATTGTCAAGTATTGAGCCACTAAAGAGTACATTCTTTTGAAGTACAACAGATACTTGATTTCTCAATGTTTCAATGTCATAATCTTTAACATTGACACCACCGACTTTTACTTCACCTGTTTTAACATCATATAATCTTGATATAAGGTTTACAAGGCTTGATTTACTACTGCCTGTACCACCAATTATACCAATTGTTTCACCAGATTTAATGTGTAAGTTAATGTTGTTAAGTACATTTTCTTTTGACTTATCTTTGTAAGCAAATGAAACATTGTCAAAGTCAATGCTACCGTCTTTAACAGTTTTAATTGGCTCTGGCTTATTTGTAATATCTGGCTTTTCATTTAATACTTCTGCAATTCTTTCAGCACTGGCAGCACTTATTGTAATCATAACAAATATCATTGAAAGCATCATAAGTGAAATCATAATGCTCATAATGTAACTAAACATACTAGTAAGTTCACCAGTAGTAAGTGTATTTTGCACAATCAACTTAGCACCAATCCAAGATACACCAAGGATACAACCATAAACAGCTGTCATCATAATAGGGGCATTGTTTGCAAGTATTGATTCAGCCTTAACAAAAAGTCTGTAAAGGTTATCAGCAGCTTTTGAAAACTTATCTTTTTCATAATCTTCTCTTACATAAGCCTTTACAACTCTTATAGCTGAAACATTTTCTTGAACACTAGCATTAAGTTCATCATATTTTTTAAATACTGTGTCGAAAAGAGGCATTGTCTTTTTAATAATAAGCCCAAGTAACACGCCAAGGAAAATAATGGCTACTACATAAATAAGGCTCAATTTTACATTAATAAAGAAACACATTATAAGAGCACATATAAGCATAAATGGGGCTCTTATACACATTCTAAGTATCATCTGATAAGAATTTTGAACATTAGTAATATCAGTAGTCATTCTTGTTACAAGACCTGATGTTGAAAATTTGTCAATGTTGGAAAATGAGAATGTTTGTATATTTTCGTACACTGACTCTCTTAAATTACAAGCAAAACCAGTTGACGCCTCGGCAGCATATTTTCCGGCTAAAGCACCAAATAATAAACTAAACATAGCCATAACAAGCATAAGTCCACCGTAAATATAAACATTAGTTATATTTCCAGATTCAATACCTTTGTCAATTATAAGTGCCATTATCATAGGAATAAGAACTTCCATAATAACTTCTAAAGCTGAAAAGAGTGGGGCTAGTAAAGAGGATTTTTTATACTGCTTTACTTGTGATAATAATGTTTTTATCATTTATAACAACTCCTTTACAAAAAAAATAGGGGATTGTTCTATACCTAACAATCCACATTTTTAGTATAACATCAAATGCAAATATTGTAAATACATTATTTTAATCTTAATAAAAAATTATGTATTGTAGCTTAGGTTAAAATATTATATAATAAATAAAAAGTGATTTTAAGGAGGTACTTATGAAAAGATTTTATGAAAGACAAGATTTTAATGGTTACAAGGAAATTATAACTAAAGAGGCAGAGCTTGAAGTTATTGGCCTTGATATGATTAGGTTAGAGCCTAATGAAAGTATTGAGCTTAATTCAGGTGAATATGAGCTTGGTCTTGTTATTCTTTCTGGCGTATGTAGCATAAAGGCTGATGAACTTAATGCTGAAAACATCGGTACTAGAAGAAATGTATTTGACGGCAAGCCTACTACTGTTTATGTGCCTAGAGATACTGATTACACTGTTGTGGCAGGTGGTTATGATACACTTGAGGTTGCTGTATGTAAGGTAAAGGCTGACAAAAAGTACAAGCCATTTATTGTTATGCCAGATGATATTGTAACAGAGCATAGAGGCAAACTTAACTGGCAAAGAGATGTAAATGATATTATAACATCTAAATACGAGGGCAAGGTTGACAAAATCGTTCTCGGTGAAACTTATGGCTGTGCTGGTCAGTGGTCAAGCTATCCATCACACAAGCACGACACAGATAATATGCCTTATGAAGTTAATATGGAAGAAATATATCACTTTAAGGTAAATCCTGGTCAGGGCTTTGGTATTCAAGTTATGTATAGCGATGATATGTCATTAAAGGAAAGCTACATTGTAAGAGATGGTGATAGTGTTGCTATTAAAAATGGTTACCACCCAGTAGCTGCTGCTCCAGGATATAGTGTTTACTATTTATGGGTAATGGCTGGCAATAGTGGCAGAAAACTTACTCCTTGCGATGACCCTAAGCACGCTTGGGTTAAGGCTGTTGAAAAAATGGTATAATAATTAAATGAGGCTGTCGTAAATAAAACGACAGCCATTATTATTTAATAAATATTAAAGACCTAAAAGTTTCATAGCATCAACATAGCTTGCAATACCTGCTACAGCCTTTTTAGCTTCCTTCATAGCAAGTACAACAGTTGCAGGCTGGTGAACTACATCACCACCGGCAAATACACCGTTTAATGTAGTCATACCATAAGGCTTTTCCTTAGTAATAAGGTAGCCATTGTCATTTACTTCAATACCCTTAGTAGTAGATATAATTCTCTTAGCTGGCTTAGAACCAATAGCTACAAGTACCTTGTCACAAGGAATAACCATTTCGTTGCTATCCTGTTCAATTAATAAGCCCTTAAGATTACCTTCGTCATCGCCTACATATTCAGTTGGTGATGAATTCCACATAAACTTAACACCATCAGCTACAGCACTTTCATATTCAGCCTTTTCTGCTGAAATATTTTCAAGACCCTTTCTGTAAACTACAGTTACCTTTTTAGCACCCATTCTAAGGGCAGTTCTTGCAGCGTCCATAGCAACATTACCAGCACCAATTACAAGTACAGTATCGCCTTCCTTAACAGGAACTTCCTTTCTTTCAAGGCTATTGCTGTTGAAAAGGGCAACCATTCTAAGGAAGTAGTGTGACTGGATTACACCAACTAAATCCTTGCCAGGAATATTAAGCTCTCTTGAAATAGCTGTACCAGTACCAATGAAAATAGCATCAAAGCCTTTTTCAAAAAGCTGGTCAATAGTAATATCCTTACCAATAATAGTGTTGTTAATAAACTGAACACCTAATTCGGCAATTCTCTTTGTTTCTCGTCTTACAACATCTTTAGGAAGTCTAAACTCTGGTATACCATAGAGAAGTACGCCACCTGGCTCATTTTCACTTTCGTATACAGTTACATTAAAGCCCATCATTGAAAGGTCACCAGCAACAGTAAGACCAGCAGGACCAGAACCGATTACAGCTACATTACCTCTTGTCTTTGGTGGAATTTTCTCTCTAATAAGACCCATATCAGCATCAAAGTCAGCAACAAACTGCTCAAGTTTACCGATTTTAATAGGCTTTTTAGCTCTATTTAAAACACAATGACCTTCACATTGCTTCTCGTGAGGACAAACTCTACCACATACAGCAGGTAAGTTAGTCTTTTCAGCTAAAAGGCTTCTAGCCTCACCAAAGTTACCTCTTGAAAGCTGATGTATAAATTCTGGAATATTATTTTCTATTGGGCAACCAGTTTTGCACTGAGGTACTTTACAATTAAGGCATCTTTTAGCCTCAGCAAGAGCTTCTTGCATAGTTAAAGGTGTTGCATCGTATTGTTCGTTTTTATTCATAATTGCCTCCTCAAATTTATGTTTTTATTTTAAAATATTTTTAAGCTCATTTAATAACAAGTTGTTGCTTTTTCCATCAAGTATACAAAATCTTATAAAATGATTGTCCAAATAAGGAAAGTCAGCACAATCTCGTATCAATATCTTCTTATTAATAAGCTTGTTAAAAACTTCTGTAGATGTTACAGCATCAGTTTTAAGTCTAAGAAGGAAAAAGTTTGACTGAGTGTCGTAAATATGAACACTATCAAGGTCAAATAATTCTTTAAATATTTTGTTTCTTTCTGTATTTATAAGGTTTCTGCTTTTGTTAATAAAATCCTTATCTCTAAACATAACAGTACCGCTTAATTCAGCAAATATATTAACTGACCAAGGGTCTTTGTTAGCATTAATGTATTCAATAATATCTTTGTTAGAACAAGCACCATATCCAAGTCTAAGTCCAGGACAAGCAAAGAATTTAGATGTACCTCTAACAATAAATAAATTGTCAAATTCTTCAACAAGAGGCATAGCTGAAACATTTTTGGCTGGGTCAGAAAACTCAACATAAGTTTCGTCCATCATAACACTAATGTTGTGAGCCTTGCAATGAGTAAGTATATCTCTTGTTTGCTGGCAAGTAACATAAGTACCAGTTGGGTTATTAGGATTGCATATAACAAGCATATCAATATCATCAGTCAAAGCCTTTTTAAGCTCTGGTATGTTAAGCATAAACTCGTCCTTTTCTTGCAAAGGAAAAAGCTCAGTTTCGCCACCAATAAGTTTAATTTCTTTTAAATATTCTGAATAGGCTGGTGACACAATAACAGCTTTTTTAGGATGTATAGATTTGATACACATTGATATAAGCTCAGTTGAACCATTGCCAACCATAATATGCTTAGAGCTAATACCTGTGTAATCACTTATGGCTTCTCTTAATGCTACATAAGATACATCAGGATATGTTGTTGGAGCATCTGCATTGTTAGCTATAGCTTCCTTAACAGACTGTGGCAATCCAAGGGGATTAACATTGCCTCCAAAGTTATAAATTTCTTCTTTTTTTATTCCATAGATTCTGGAGATTTCGTCTAAATCTCCACCATGAATTACATTTAAACTCATAGTTGCACTTCCTTTTATCCTTCTCTTAAATCAGTATATCATTAATAGAGATAAAATTAAAGAGTTTATTTAAAATATTTTAAAAATTTTTTTATAATATTAAAAATATTATTGGAAAATAAGCGAAATTGTGATATAATACAATTTACTGTTAAAGTAAAATTATTTTTTAATTAGGAGTGTGATTTTCGTGGACTCGGGAAGTTCCCAATATTTAACTAAGGTAATTATTCTTGTGGTCTGTTTGGCGTTATCTGGCTTTTTTTCTAGTGCAGAAACTGCATTGACTTCTTTAAGCAAAATTAGGCTTAGAGCTATGGTTGATGAAGGTGTTAAAAATGCAAAACTTATTCAAAAAATAACTGATAAACCATCAAAATTGCTTAGTGCAATTCTTATTGGCAACAATATAGTAAATATTGGTGCATCATCTCTTGGTACAGTTATTGCAACTGATTTATTTGGTAGTAGTGGTGTTGGTATTGCAACTGGCGTACTTACTATTCTTGTACTTATATTTGGTGAAGTAACACCTAAAAGTTATGCTAGTGAAAATGCAGAAAAGGTTAGTATTTTTTGTATTAAGCCTATAGCTTTTTGTGTGTTTGTGTTTACACCATTTATATTTTTACTTAATATTATTACAGGCTTTATATTTAAGTTAATTGGTAGCAAAAAGCAGCAAACTCCTGCTGTTACTGTCAATGAGCTTAAAACTATGGTTGATGTTAGTCACGAGGAAGGTGTAATTGAGGTTGATGAAAAAGAAATGATTACTAATGTAGTTGATTTCAGAAGTTCAACAGCCGAGGAGGTTATGATACCTAGAATTGATATAGTTGCTATACCTGATGATATGAGCTATAGTGATGTTATTGATGTGTTTAAAGAAAAGAGATTTACTAGATTGCCTGTATATAATGAAACAAATGACCATATTGTGGGTACATTATCTTTTAAGGATATTATGCTTCTTGATGATATAGAAACAAGTAGTTTTAAGGTGTCTGATTATATGAGAGAACCTTATTTTACTTATGAAACAAAGCAGTGTTCAAAGCTTTTTGCTGATATGAAAAAAGAGTCAATTTCTATGGCTATTGTTCTTGATGAATACGGTGGCACAGCCGGTATTGTTACTTTGCAAGATTTAATAGAAGAAATTGTTGGTGATATTATTGATTCTGAAAGAGATGATTCAGAAGAAATACAGCCTTTAGGTGAAAATGAATATCTTGTAGATGGCAGTACAAAACTTGATGATGTTAATGATGCTCTTGACACTAACTTTGTAAATGACGATATTGAATCAATAGGTGGCTATGTTATTGCTATTATTGGTAGATTTCCTGAAAAGGGTGAAGTTATTAATGATGACAGTGCTAAGTTTACTATTGAACAAACTGATAAAAATAGAATTGTTAAAATGAAAATAACATTAACTCCAAAAAATGAAATAGAGGAAGAAAAGGAGAATTAAGTATATGGTGTTGGGCAGTGATATTGGCATAGATTTAGGCACAGCCAGCGTAATTGTATATTGTAAGGGTGAGGGCATTGTCCTTCAAGAGCCTTCTGTTGTAGCAGTAGATAATAATAAGCACGCTATTGTTGCAGTTGGTGAGGAAGCAAGAAAAATGTTCGGAAAGACTCCAGCTAACATAGTGGCAGTTAGACCATTAAGAGATGGCGTAATTTCTGACTTTGAAGTAACAGAAAGAATGATAAGATATTTCATTGATAAATCTGTTGGTACTCATTGGCTCAAAAGACCTCGTATTGCTGTCTGTGTGCCTAGCAAAATAACTGATGTTGAAAAAAGAGCTGTTGAGGAGTCAACTAGAAATGCTGGTGCTGCTCAAGTCTTTATTATTGAAGAACCTATTGCAGCAGCTATTGGTGCTGGTCTTGATATTTTTAGACCTTGTGGCAGTATGGTTGTAGATATTGGTGGTGGTACTACTGATGTTGCTGTTATTTCACTTGGTGGTATTGTTGTTAGCACATCTATTAAGGTGGCTGGCGACAAGTTTGACGATGCCATTGTTAGATATATGAGAGATGAGCATCAAATGATTATTGGTGAAAGAACTGCTGAAAATATTAAGATAATTATTGGTACAGCAGCAGAAGATACTCCATTAAGCACTATGGAGCTTAAGGGCAGAAATGCAACAACTGGTATGCCAATGACTGTTGAAATAACATCAAGAGAAATGTATGAGGCATTAAAGGTTTGTGTTAGAGCTGTTGTTGATGCAGTAAGATATGTTCTTGCTAATACTCCTCCAGAGCTTTCAGGTGATATTCTTGACAGAGGTATTGTGCTTACTGGTGGTGGTGCTTTGCTTTCTGGTCTTGACAGAGTTATTGAAAATGAAACAGGTATTAAATGTACTATAGCTGAAAATCCTGTAAACTGTGTTGCTATTGGTACTGGCAAATACATTGAATACCAAACTGCTGAAGATAAGAGTATTTGGGATAGTATCAAAAATTTCTTTAGCCTTGAAGAAAATGATTGACAAATAATTAAATATCGTATATAATGCAAATATGAGCAGATGTTCATAAATAAATATTTATTTATATGTCTGCTCATATTTTTTATATTATTAATGAATATATGAATAAATGTTCATACAAAAGGAGGGCTTACATTGGCTAAGGTTAGAATGCTTAATGAAGAAATGTGTTATGACTTGTCGGATTTTTTTAAAATATTTGGTGACTCCACGAGAATAAAAATATTGTATGCACTTTTTCAAAGTGAAATGTGTGTTACAGAACTTGTTAACGAACTTGGTATGACACAGTCTGCTATATCTCATCAGCTTAGACTTTTAAGACAAAACGATATAGTTAAATTTAGAAAAGAAGGTCAATCAACAATTTATTCACTTGATGATGAGCACGTTGCTGTGCTTCTAGACAAGGGTATTGAACATATTAAACATAAAAATGGATATGACGAGGAGGAATATTATGAGTAAGGATAATGAAAAGTTAAACCATTGTACTGATGATAATTGTTGCTGTCACGACCATAATCACCAGCATCACCACGACGATTGTCACGAACACGAACACCACGAACATCATCACGATGACTGCCACGAACACGAACATCACGACCATTGCGGTTGTAGCTGTGGCTGTGGCTGTGGTCACGACCACCACCACGATGAAGAAGATGTTAAAAAGGGTATATTAAGAATAATCGCTGGTGTTATTGCCTTAGGCTGTGCTATATTTACTGGCAAAGTTGTGGGAGAGGCAAGTTATGTAAGTATTGGCTTATATATTGTGGCTTATTTAATATTTGGTTATGATGTAGTTATCAATGCTGTTAAAAGTATTGTAAAGGGTAGAGCTTTAGATGAACATTTTCTTATGGCATTTGCTACAATTTGTGCTTTCTGCTTAGGTGAATTTGTTGAGGCTGTATCAGTAATGCTCTTTTACCAGATTGGCGAATTTCTTCAGGAAACTATTGTCAACAAATCCAGAAATTCAATTAAGTCATTAATGGAAATGAAAGTTGATGCTGTTAATGTACTTGTTAATGGTGAAATTCAAGTTAAAGAACCAGAAGAAATTAATGCTGGTGACACAATAGTTGTTAAGCCAGGTGAAAAGGTTGCTATTGACGGTACTATTATTAAGGGTGAAACTACACTTGATATGGTAGCATTAACTGGTGAAAGTCTTCCAGTTGAAAAGGCAGAGGGAGATACTGTTTTAAGTGGTTCAATCAATAACAGCAGTGTTATTTATGTTAGAGCTGACAAGGCTTATAAGGACTCTACTATTGCTAGAATAATGAATATGGTAGAAAATGCCTCTGAAAATAAGTCAAAGACAGAAAATTTTGTTACTAGATTTGCTAAGGTTTACACACCTGCTGTTGTAATAATGGCTGTTCTTCTTGCTGTTGTGCCAGTTATTATGGGTTACGATTTTAGAGATGGTGTCAATAAGGCTTTGATTTTCCTTGTTGCATCTTGTCCTTGTGCTTTAGTTCTTTCTATTCCATTAACATTCTTTGCTGGTATTGGTACAATGTCAAGACGAGGCGTACTTGTTAAGGGTGGCAACTACCTTGAGGCTTTAAGCAAGACAGAAGCTGTTGTTATGGATAAAACTGGTACAATCACAAAGGGTAGATTTGAAGTAACAGAGGTAACAAGTGATGAAACATTAAAATATGCAGCATCTCTTGAAAGATTTTCTACACACCCAATGGCTAAGGCTGTTGTTGATAGTTACAAAGGTGAAGTTGAAGAAACTGAAAATGTAGAAAATATAGCAGGCTTTGGCATCAAGGGCATTATTAATGGAAAAAATGTTCTTGTTGGTAGTGAAAGACTTATGACAGCTAATGACATTAATATTGAAAGTGGCAAAAATATTTATGTAGCAGTTGACGGTAATTGTATTGGTTATATAAATGTTGATGACACAATTAAGGAAGATAGTCCTTCTGCTATAGCTGGCTTAAAGTCAATAGGCATTAAAAATATTACAATGCTTACAGGTGATAAAAAGTCTATTGCTGATAGAGTAGGTAAGGCTGTTGGTGTTGATAATGTTTACTCTGAACTTTTGCCACAGGGCAAGGTTGAAAAGGTTGATAATCTTTATAATGAAAGTTATAAAAATATTGTAGCTGTTGGTGACGGTATAAATGATGCACCAGTTCTTGCTAGAGCTGATGTAGGTGTTGCTATGGGTGGTATTGGTTCAGATGCTGCTATTGAGGCTGCCGATGTTGTAATTATGGAAGATAGTCTTACTAAACTTTGTGATGCAATTAAACTTGCAAGAAAGACTATGGAAATATGTAGACAAAATGTATTTATCGTTATAGCATTAAAATTGCTTGTTCTTGCACTTACTGTTTTTGGATATGGTAATATGTGGATTGCAGTTTTTGCCGATGTAGGCGTTGCACTTATTGCTGTGCTTAATGCTGTTAGAATAACAAAAGTTAAATAATTGATATAACAAAAGGGCGACTAAAAAATCGCCCTTTTATTATTTAATATTAATGATGAAAGTTCCAAATGCTATATCATTATTTGTTGGAATTGTATCAATAGATTTTAAAGTAAATTGCTGATAATCAGCTTTTAACTTTTTATAGTTAGAAATCTGGTCTTGCAAGCTATTTATAACAATGTCAAAGTCAGATATACCACTTAATTCAAGGCTATCTCTAAGCATATTTATATCCTTAACTGAAAGCTGTCTTTTTTGATTAGAAAGCAAATAATAGTTAATATATATAGAAGATACCTTTCCTTCCTTTATATACAATGTTACAGCCAAAGGTATGTTTTGAGAAATCAAACTTACATTGTCATATTCAAGATTAAACATACCACTTTCATAGTTAGCAATATTATATTCATCATTTTCAAATGTTAGCTTATCAATTCCACTGTCAGTAATGCAATAGTTAAGCTCCCAACCTTTTTCCTTAAATTTATTTATAACATCAGCATATTTTTTTGATGTTGTTTTGCTACCTGTATAGATTTCAGAATGAATATAAGTATTAGGTTTAGCATAGGCTGTTTCAGCAATTAAAAAATATGGATTTTCATTTTTGTGAATTTGTACTTTTTCGGGATTTTCACCTGCTTGATTTATACTAATATCTAATAATGGAAGTGATTTAATAAAATCTAATTTCTCTTTAGTGGTATAAATTACATCACCATTGTCATCATATTCAGGTTCAATCAAGTCCTCATATTTTTTATATTCTGTAATTTCTACAGTATCTTTATTACTATTATCATTTATTAATGTGGGCTTTTCATTACAGCCACAAAGTATTACAGCTAATAAAGGAATAATAACTAGTTTTTTCATTTTCTCACCCCTTGTCTTTTTACAATTATTGTTGATGTTAAAAAGCCTATTAAAGCAAATACTATGGCAAGAATTACTTTTTCAACTGTTGAATTATATGTAATAGTTGCACCGACAGATGAAAAACAAATTACAAAAGCTAACTTAAAAATAACAGATACCCATTTTTTGTTAAATGGACTTGACTGTTCAATCCACTTAGGCGTAGTTGATATTTTTAAAAGTATATATAATGCAATAATTGCAATAATGGCATAATAAGCTATAGCAAAGCTATTAAATCTGAAAAATATATTATCATCTAATTTTAAATTAGATAAATTAAAAATATAATTAGGTATTAATGAATAGCTTAAATCTACAGTAGGGTCATAAAAATAAGGGCATATTGTAAAAAACTTGTTAGGAATAGTTGATGCTGAAAAATCAAATGCTCCCATTAATAATGTTGGCAAATTAATAAAAAGTCCTGCAAATACTATACCAGATATACAGTTACCAACAATGTATTGACACAATACTGCGAAAAAATAAACGGCAACATAGACAGTAAATACTATAGCTACAGCCTTTATTATAAACCAGGGATTTATTATGGTAGGGTCAATATTTATTGCTGAAAGGTTTAATTTGTATATTTCTGCATAATCAAAATATATAGCTAATTTTATAACTAATGCGATGACAAAAAATAATAACAATGTAGTTACACCTACAATAAGTTTGACGCCAATAACATCAATGTTTTTAAATGGCAAACTGTGCCAAAGTTTATTAAAGCCGTCATTAAACTGCATATAAACCATAATTGCAACAAGAGCCATAAATATAAAATAAAAATTAGGGTCAAGTATCTTAAATGATATATATTTAGAAACACTTGCAGTTAATAAATTTTTTGCTTCTAATGCTGTGCTACTGCTTTCGCCAGCTATGTACATTATAAAAAATAGTACCATTGCACCATAAAGCCAAACAAGTTTCTTAAATTCATATTTGAATAGTGCTAAATATTTTTTACTCATATTGTTCACCTCCTATATAAATATTTTTTCTACTTTTTTAATAACTATAAATGCAACAATTATTGATATTAATAAGGTTACAATGTTTGATAATATTGTTATAGGTTCTATTATACTGTAAGCTACCCAATAAAATGAAAAACCACCAAATAAACTTCCTGCAATGTAAGCAATGTATTTCACCCAATTAAATATAAATAATTGACCAATTTTTGAATAGTTAATATACTTGTTGCAAAAATAAGCACATATAAATATTAATATTGATATAATAAGTAAAATTATATAAAATTCTTTGTCGCTTGCAGTGTTAAAAACAAAGTCTATACTATCTACTATAATTCTTAGTGTGCTTGTAAATATATAGTCAATTTTTAATACAGATGAAAAGCAGCCAACACCTACTATAAAACCAATACCACTTACATAAATAATTATTGGCATAAATATAGCAAAAATTGTTACACCGATTGTAGATATAAAAAGTGCTTCAGTTGATGCTATAAATGTTGTAATAATTGCATATTTTATAAAGTCTTTATAATATTTTTGATAAATTTCATTAAGGCTTTCTTGTACTGTATTTATGTATTCATTTGAATTAATTATCATATTATACTCATTTGTTATGTAGCTTTTAGTGAGTAGGTCAAATATAACTGCTTCAAAAAACACAAGTAATATAATAAGCAATAATGTTAAAAATACTTTAAACATAAAATCTTTATTATACTTAATAGGTAATTGTCTTATAAAAATTCCTGTTTTTTTATTTCTGTGCATATTAAAAATATATATTAAAATAAATACAAGTATAGTGTTAATTATAAAACAACTAGATGCGTAATCGTCAACAAATGAAGCTATACTCCATACATCGGCACCATCAGTATATTGTAAATTATTTACATAATTTGAATAGCCAGTATAGGTAAAGAGTAGGGCAAGTGCTATACCTATAAGTAAAAGCACAAGTGCTTTTTTGCTATAAAACTTAAAAAGTGAATTCATAAAATCACCCCTTATCTAATGAAGTATATATAAATATATCTTCAAGACTCATACCAATTTCCTCTACAAGCTCTGCACCATTTTCATAAAGTTTGTTTGTAACACTAGTGGCATCTTTTGTAATGATGTAATATATACTGCCAATTTGTTCTGTATTTATTATACCATCAATGTTGCTTAAATCAGGTGTTTGTTTAAACACAGCTTGTAATTTTACAATTTGTTTTTTGATTTCGTCAATACTGTTTTGATAAAGTATATGACCATTTTGTATCATTGTTATACTGTCACACAATCTTTCAAGCTCCCCTAAATGATGAGATGAAATAATTATTGTACATTTGTTTTCTGTTACTTCTGATATGAGTAGGTCAATAACCTGTTTTTTAGCTATAGCATCTAAGCCACTTGTAGGCTCATCAAGTATAAGTGCCTCTGGGTGTAGGCTTAAATTAAGCATAAGTGACAATCTCATTTGCATACCCTTTGAAAGCTGTTTAACCTTTCTATCAGTAGATAGCTTAAATATTTCGTTAAGTTCATTAAATCTGTTTTCATCAAAGGTAGGGTATATTCCTTTGTAAAATTCAACCATATCCTTTATTTTTGAATTAGGAAAATAACTGTTGCTATCTGCTACATATCCTATTTTTGCCTTAACAGCAGGGTTGTCGTATATTTGCTCACCATTGTAAGTGATAGTACCCTTGTCACACTTGTATATACCTGTTAAACAATGTATAAGTGTTGTTTTGCCTGCACCGTTTTCACCAATAAGTCCGTGTATTGTTCCCTTTGGCACTTCAATATTGATATTATCTAGTGCTTTAAATTTGTCATAATATTTGCTAACATTTTTTATGCTAATCATAGTATTACTCCTTTCTTTCTAATTCCATTAAAAGTTCTTCAACAGCTTTTAATATTGCCTTGTTATTAGCCCCTTTTAGCTTAAGCTCGGCAAATACTGGACGAACTTTGTTTATTTCTTTTGTTAGGTCTATATTTTTGTTTGGCTCGTCAGCTATAAATGTGCCTTTTCCTCTTACTGTGACGATGACGCCTTGCCTTTCTAGCTCTTGATAGGCTTTTGAAATAGTGTTAGGGTTTACATCAATTGCTGTTGATAGCTTTCTAACAGAGGGTAGTGGGTCACCTGATTTAAAATAGCCTTTTAATATGTATTCCTTAACTTGGTTTATTATTTGCTCGTATATTGGTAAGTTGGATTTTAAGTCAATATCAAACATATTATTCACCTCCTTGTGTATCAATGGCTTAAGTGTACTATAACACATAGTACAGTGTATGTCAATATGTTTTCTGAAAATAAAAAGCTGTAGCAGTTTTTCCTGCGTACAGCTAGTAGGGGATAGGTAAAAGATAATAAGTAATATGTAATAAATATAAGTAGTAGTTACTCTTTTACAATTAACTAATTAAAGGACGACCGCTGGTCGCCCCTACAATTTGCCTGTTCATAAAAATTAAAATTACAATTTATCTGTAATAAGTAATATTGGAAACCCTTCCGACAACCTGCGGTTGCCACCTTCCCTATAAGGGACGGTAAATGGTGTATACCTACAAATAATTTATAGACAAAAGTACAATTAACCTATTCATAAGTATATGTAATTAATGAAGTTATCGTCATTTGTAGGGGCGAACAGATTGCATCGAAAGATTTATCGGCAAATCCAAAGGATTTGTTTTTGCGTAGCAAAAATGCTGATGTTCGCCCGCAGGTAATTAAACGAACAACTAAAAATAAACCATTTAGCTCCACTCATAGGGGAGCTGTCACGAAGTGACTGAGGGGGTTCTATTTAAGTAATAACTAATAAGTAATAAATTTAAAGAAATTTCAAGAATTAATAAGACTGTTTAATTAATTTATGTAAAAGTGGGCAAAACCCACTTTCATATTGTCAGAGCTTATAGTTTAGCAAAAGGTACTATTTCCCTTGACAATAAAAGCAAACTTACATATACTCAAAGGAAAGACATTCTGTTTCGCAACAATCCTTTGCACAGTTACAGTCCTTGCCGACTACAATGTCAGAAAGGGTACAGTATTCGGCTGATTTGTCGTGGTACTTGCAAGAATCAACTCTACATTTAATTGAGTTATTTACTGCCATTAAAATCACCTCCAATAATATATTACCCTTTATTAATCAAATTATACGGAGTGAAATTTTTATGTTTAAAATTTTTGATTGTCATTGTGACACACTTACAAAAGCTATGTGGTCAAAACAAAATCTTTACAAAAATAATTTACACATAGATATTGAAAAATTAAATGTTTTTGAAAAAGCTATTCAAATTTTTGCTATTTGGCTTGATAAGCCTTATTTAGACAATGCTTATAACAATACCTTAAAGGCTATAGATTTTTTCAATTCTCAAGCCAATGAATATAAGGATTACATATCTAATGATATTAACAATAAAATAGGTGCTATACTTTCTGTTGAAGGTGGCGAAGCTATTGAAGGCAGTATTGAAAAGCTATTGACTCTTTATGAAAAGGGTATAAGATTAATGACACTTACTTGGAACTATAAAAATGAAATTGGCTGTGGTGCATTATCTGGTTTTGACGACGGCTTAAGTGATTTTGGCTTAGATGTTGTTAAAAAAATGAATGACTTAAATATGGTTATTGATGTTTCTCACTTAAATGTTAAGGGATTTTGGGATGTTTATAACAAAAGCAATAAGCCTTTTATTGCAACTCATTCTAATAGCTATACTGTATGTAATCACCCTAGAAACTTAAATGATGACCAGCTTAAGGCTATTAGTGAAAGCAATTCAATGGTTGGTGTCAATTTGTATCCAGTTTTTGTTGATGGCAAAAAGGGTAGCCTTGACAATATTATTAGGCATTTTGATTATATTATGAATATTGTAGGTGATAAAAATATTGGTATTGGTTGCGACTTTGACGGTATTAGTGTTTGCCCAGAGGATATAAGTGATGTAACTAAACTTGATATACTATATAACAGAGTAAATAAAGTGTGGGGCAAAGATGTGGCTGACAACATTTTCTACAATAATATGTTTAATTTTTTTAAGGATAAAATTTGATATTGAAATATTTTGTCTAATGGTGTAAAATTAAAATATATTGTGGAGAGAGGGGTTTTGTTTATGAAGCTATCAAAAATTGCAGAAAAGGTAAGACCGTCCCAAACATTGTCTATATCAGCTCAAGCTAATATTAAAAAGGCAATGGGTATAGATGTTATTAATTTTAGTGCTGGTGAGCCTGATTTTAATACACCTGATAATGTTAAACAGGCTGCTATTGATGCCATTAATGAGGACTTTACAAGATACACTCCTTATGAGGGTATTTTAGAGCTAAGAGAGGCTGTTTCTGATGCTTTGGCTAAGCGTGGACTTAAGTATTCACCTGACCAAATTGTAGTTAGTAACGGTAGTAAGCACGCACTTAAAAATGCTTTTTCAGCTATTATTGACCCAGATGATGAAGTTATTGTGCCTGCACCTTATTGGAATAGCTATATTGATATTATTAATATGGTTTATGGCGTGCCAGTTGTTGTTGAAACTAAAAAAGAAAATGTGTTTAAAATAACTGTTGAAGAATTAAATCAGGCTTATACTGACAAAACTAAGGCAATTATTATAAATAGTCCTAACAATCCTACTGGTGTAATGTATACTAAGGAGGAACTTGAAAAAATAGCTGAATTTGCTGTTGAAAAGGATATTTATGTTATTTCTGACGAGGTTTATAGCTGTCTTGTTTATAGTAGAAAAACACCTCATATTAGTATAGCATCACTTAATGATGAAATATACAAAAGAACTATTGTTATAACTGGTTTATCTAAAAAATATGCTATGACTGGTTGGAGAGTTGGTTTTTCAGCATCTAATATTGATGTAGCTAAGGCTATTGCTAATATTCAGTCTAATTCAACATCTAACATTAATTCTATTGCTCAGGTTGCTGCTATTGAGGCTCTTGACAATGGTGATGATGTGGCTAATGAAATGCTTGTTGAGTTTCAGCACAGGAGAGATTACATAGCACAAAGAGTGTCTGATATTCCTCTTATTAGTTGTATGTTGCCTAAGGGAGCTTTTTACCTTTTTGTTGATGTTTCTAAGCTCTTTGGCACAGTTGTTGACGGGGTAGAAATTAAGTGTAGCGGTGATGTTGCTCAAATACTTATGGATAAATACAATGTGGCTGTTGTGGCATCTGATGCCTTTGGTTACAAGGATTATATAAGAATTTCTTACGCCACAAGTATGAGAGATATTGTTGAAGGAACACGAAGAATAGAAAAATTTGTTAAGGATAATTTTTAGTAAAATTATATAAAAAAATTTCTTGTATCGTTGACATAATGTTACAAGTGTGTTACAATGTTTGTAAGCGAATAAGCTTTTATTAAGAAAGGCAGGTTTATTAAAAAATGAATGATGTTTTAAAGAAATTAAGTGCTATTGGTATTGTACCAGTTGTTGTTATTAATGATGCTGATAAGGCAGTTCCTTTAGCTAAGGCTTTAGTTGAAGGTGGTATCCCTTGTGCAGAGGTTACTTTCAGAACTGACGCTGCTGAAGAAGCTATCAGAAGAATGTCTCAGGAAGTTCCTGAATTAATCGTTGGTGCAGGTACTGTATTAACTAAGGACCAGGCTGACAGAGCTGTTGCTGCTGGTTCTAAGTTCTTAGTATCTCCTGGTTTAGACCCTGAACTTATTGCTTACTGTCAGGAAAAGAACTACCCACCATTTACTCCAGGTACTACTAACCCTTCTGACCTTAACCACGCTGTTAAGCTTGGTCTTGAAGTTGTTAAGTTCTTCCCAGCTGAAGCTGCTGGTGGTCTTAAGATGATTAAGTCTATGGCTGCTGCTTTCACTCAGCTTAAGTTTATGCCTACTGGTGGTATCAATGCTAACAACTTAAACAGCTACTTAGAGTACAACAAGATTATCTGCTGTGGTGGTAGCTGGATGGTTCCAGGTAAGTTAATTGACGAAGGCAAGTTTGATGAAATCGTTGCTCTTTGTAAGGAAGCTGTTTCAACTATGCTTGGTCTTGAAATGGTTCACGTTGGTATCAACACTGAAGATGAGGCTACTGCATTAGCTGTTGCTGAAAGATTTAACAAGTTATTCAACTTCCCAGTTGATAACCACAATTCTGCTGTATTCGCTTCAAGAGGTATCGAAGTTAGAAAGCAGATGTTCTTAGGTAAGAATGGCCATATTGCTATTGCTACTAACTATATGGAAAGAGCAATCAGATATATTGAGGCTATGGGCGGCGAGTTCGATTATGAAACTGCTGTTGAAAAGAACGGTAAGATTACTGCAATCTACTTAAAGGAAGAATTCGGCGGCTTCGCTGTTCACCTTGTTCAGAAGTAATATCAGAAGTGATATTTGAATGATTTTTACCCTAGTGGTTAGGTCTGTTTGGCTTAACTGCTAGGGTTTTTGTTTGTGTAAATATTTGTAAAATATTGTGGAAATTTAATTTTATGGTATAATTGTTTTGGTTGGGATATGAATTTACTGTTCCTATAAAGGAAGGTTGACAGAAGGGTTCCCAGTAATTGCTTAAATAGAAACCCCTCAGTCACTGCGTGACAGCTCCCCTATAAGTGGAGCCGAGTGGTTAATTCTTAGTTATACTTGTTTATATAATGAACGGATTGTTTGTAGGGGCGAGCATTGCTCGTCCTTATTACCTATTACTTGAAAATAAACCCTTCAGTCACTGCGTGACAGCTCCCCTAGGAGTGGAGGTGGGTGGTTAATTCTCGCTTATTCGTTTAATTACCTACGGGCGATTATCAGCATTTTTGCTACGCAAAAACAAATCCTTTGGATTTGCCGATAAATCTTTCGGTGCAATCTGTTCGCCCCTACAATCAAGCCGTACTTTGTTTATAAATTATCTGTAGGTATACACCGTTTACCTGCCATTATAGGGAAGGTGGCAACCGAAGGTTGACGGAAGGGTTTCCAATATTACCTATAACTAAGGACGAGCAATGCTCGCCCCTACAAATAAATGCAACTTTCTATTCAGATTTGCCGATAAATCTTTCGGTGCAATCTGTTCGCCCAATGTAACTGTTACGAATAATGGTTATTTGGGCGATACACCATTTACCTTCCCTCTAGTGGAGCTAGGCAATTTATTTCTCATCTATTCTTTTATATAAATATATCATATTGAAATGTTGTTATCAAGAAAATATTATAATTTTTATTTCAAATGTCACTAAATGTCACTAAATATAGTTTATACTATATACAAACATTAATATTGATTTTAAGATTAATCCTTATGCAAGGTTTTACTATATCTGCCGATGTTATACAGCCGTTAATTAAACCACTAAGATGTCCGTAGATATTTGCCCCCATAACGATAAAGTGTAAATCTATAAATATCAATAATTAAAACAATATTTTTATAATAATTAAGTATTCCACGAACATTCGGGGAACATTCGGGGAACATTCGTCGAATAGTCGGGGAGTCCTCGGAGAGGGTTCTCTCCTAATAGAATAGAATAAGAATAGAATATAAAAGAATATAATATATTAACATTATCAGAGATAATGTATGTCACACTAAGGTGTAACGATTTATGTCAGTATTAAGCTAAAGATATAAAAAAAGTGTGGAAATAGCACCACTTTATTTGGGTACATATAACCACACAATTTATTAATATTTAGGCAACCAATTGCCCTTTAGTGTATATATAATCATTAATGACATACCTAGTGTCCAAGACACAGGATATAAAACAAATATACCTGATATATCGCTGAATAATGGCAATATAAATTGTATCCAGACTATACGGAACAAACACATTGATGTTAAGAGAACAAGCATAGGTGGTATTGGCTTTCCTACACCTCTTATTGTTCCGGCTAAGCCGTACATTATGCTTAACAAAAAGTAGAATGGGCAAAAGTGTTTCATTGCTAATATGCCGTATTGTATAACTTGACTATCCTTAGTAAATAAGCCAATTACTTGACTTGAAAATGTTATAAGGAACACGCCAGTACATACAGTATATGCAAAGCCCATTATAAGTGTTGTCCACATACCTTTTTTTATTCGGTCAAAGTTTCCAGCTCCGTAATTTTGACCTGCAAATGTTGTTATAGCCATACTAAAGCTGAGAACTGGCAGAATATTGAAGCCATCAATTTTCATATATGCTCCAAAACCTGCCATTGCTTTTGCTCCAAAAACATTTACACTTGACTGTACAAGTACATTTGAAAAAGATATAACCATATTCTGTATACCTGTTGGCAAGCCGATTTTTATAATTCTTGTTGCCATATTTTTGTGAATTTTTATTTCTTTTAAATTAACCTTGTAGTCAGCATTAACTCTAACTAAGTATAGTAGGGCAAGTGTGCAAGATACAACTTGACTAATATCTGTTGCTATGGCTGCACCTTCAACACCCATATTGAGAATGACTATTAGTATTATATCCAACATAATATTTGTAACAGATGATATGCCCAAATATAACAAGGGTCTTTTTGAATTGCCTGCTGCATTTAAAATGCCTGCTGCCATATTGTATATAATATTAAATATAACACCACCAAAGTAAATCCTAAGGTAAGATATTGACTCTACCATAACTTCATCTGGTGTTTTCATCCACTTTAATATTTGTGGGCTTAAAAAAATACCGACTATTGTCAGTGCTAAACCTAATAGGGCTGAAAGTGCTAGGGCTGTATGTATGGCTGTTTTGGCTTCTTTTTGGCTTTTTGCTCCTAATAACTGGGATATAACTACGCCAGCACCTACAGCTATACCTTGACTAAAGCCTATAAGTAAAGCTATAAGTGATGTGCTAGAGCCAACGGCTGCTAAAGCATTACTGCCTACATAGTTGCCTACGATTATTGAGTCAACAGTGTTGTACATTTGTTGCAAAAAGTTGCCTAATATAAGGGGAATTGAAAAAAGAATGATTTGTTTCCAAATATTTCCCTCTGTCATTAGGTTGCTTTTTTGTTTTTGGTCGGTGGTGTGCTTTTGGTTGATTTGTTTCATTGTGTTACTCCATTTTGGTTATTACTTAAATAGAACCCCCTCAGTCACTGCGTGACAACTCCCCTAGAAGTGGAGCTGGGTGGTTAATTCTCACCTGTTTTTTTATCTATTATGAACGGTTAATTTGTAGGGGCGACCAGTGGTCGTCCTTTAATTAGTTAATTGTAGTAGTTACATTGGACGAACATCAGCATTTTTGCTACGCAAAAACAAATCTTTCGGTGCAATATGTTCGCCTCTACAAATTAGATGTACTTTTTATTTCACAAACAATTTATCAAATTTTAATTTTACCTTTTATTCGCTTTAAAAGAAGTTGAGTTGTTATTCCAGTAAAAGCACCAGTTATTACACCTGAAATAAAGAGTACAGGAAAATACAAGGCAATGCCCCAAGTGCTAGTTATAAAAACAGCCATTAATATTTGACCAATATTATGACCAATAGCACCAAAAACACTAATTACCCAAAGTTTATCCTTATTCATAAAAAAAGTAAGCAATGACATAACACCAAAGCTAACTACTCCGCCAGCTATACTATACATAAAAGCTGTCATTTGTCCTGCAAATATGCTACTAATAATAATACGCAAAACAAGAACCATAAAGGCGTCTTTTCTACTAAACAGTATCATAACAACAAGAGTAATAATATTGGATAATCCCATTTTTATGCCAGGTATTGGTGTAAGGGGCGGTAATTGCATTTCAAGGACGAAAATTATAACAGCCATTGTTAGAAGAACTGAAAGCTGTGTCATTTTTTTTACGCTAAAGTTTTTATTATTTGTTTCCAACGATGCCATCAAAATCATTCTCCTTATCTTTATCTTCAATAGTAATAGAAAGTTTGTGAGGCAAACAAACTATTGGTACAATGCTGTTTGAAATATAGCCAGTGTTTACACATACTTTATCAGCACAATCAGCATCAACAATAGCTATTTTATCATATTCAACCCTTACTGTGTTGCTATGTCCGTCATTTGTCTTTATTTCAAACTCATAAGGTTCTTTAACAGATTTTAAATCAATTTCTTTTATAACTTGTCCATCTTGTTTTATAACAGCCGTTTTATGATTTATAGCTTTGTTATTAAAAGCTATCCAAGCTACAGCACACAAAGCACAGAGAATAACAAAAAGGGCAATCCATTTAATATTACTTTTCACAGTGTTCCTCCTTATACATTAGAGTCTTAATTATTTTAACATTCTACAAAATCTATGTCAACAATATAAAAATTTAATAAAGGATATTGACAACTCCTTATTATTGTTGTACACTAACCTAGTTAGCTTAAACTAATAATATCTACAACAATTAGGAGGTTTTATATATGCGTTTAGGATTATCAGAATTGGTTTTTATATTTGCCATTATTTTAATTATGTTTGGTCCAGCCAAGTTACCAACATTAGGCAAGTCAATGGGTGAGGCTATTAAGAATTTTAAAGACGGTCTTAACAAATCTGAAACTGTAGACAACAATAACGATGAAAAATAATGATACAATGTCACTAGGCTCCCACCTGTTAGAGCTTAGAAAACGCTTAATTTTTGTTATTATTTCAATTATTGTTTTTTCTTCAATAGCCTTTGTTTTTTCTGAAAATATAATAAAAGAGCTTATTTCTCTTTCAAAGGGTTATAGCTTTATTTACAACACACCAGAGGCTTTAATGGTGCAACGACTTAAAATAGCTATTATTGCAGGCATTGTTGTGTCTAGTCCTGTTATTCTTTTGAATATATGGCTTTTTATATCACCTGCATTAAAAATAATTGAAAAGTTTATAATATCTATTATTTTTACCTTTGGAGTAGTTTTATTTTTTTTAGGTGCTGTATTTGCTTATTACTATATTATACCTTTTGTGTTAGATTTTTTTATTAAATCCAACTCTATATCAGTGGTTAAATCTTATGTAACTCTTGATGGATACATATCTCTTATAGTAAGTTTTTTTATAGCTTTTGGTATGGTTTTTGAAATACCTGTTATATTGCTTTGCCTTGATATTGCAGGTATTGTTCAAAGAAAAACTTTTGTTAAATTACGAAAATTTGTTATTATCATAATTTGCATAATTTCGGCTATTATTACACCACCTGATGTTTTTTCACTTGTAATAACAGCAGTGCCAATGCTTGCACTTTTTGAAATAAGCCTTGTATTTATGTTTATTTACGAAAAAATTACCCATAAAAAACAACTAACTTAATTTATGCTCTGCCCAATGTGATAAACACATAAAGCAGAGCATTTTTGTTATCTTTTAGTATAATATGTATGAAGATATTTATGTGCTGTGTTAGAACAAGGCAATGTTAAATATTTTTCGTATATAGCTTTAAGAGCAGAATTTTCGTGGCATTTTCTAACTTTATTACTTCTATCACTTTCATAAAGTCCCTTACTTCTCAAATAATTGTTACCACTATATAAAGGTGTTCCGCCACCACCAACGCAACCACCAGAGCAAGCCATAATTTCTATAAAGTCATAAGGACTTGTGCCATTTTCAACTGCGTCTAAAATTGTCTTTGCATTTTTAATGCCATTTACAACACAAGTTTTTATTGTTCTGCCGTTTATATTAACTTGAGCTGTTTTAATACCGGCACTTCCTCTTAATTCCTTAAACTCTACATCATTAAGAATTTCACCTGTCATAAGCTCATAAGCTGTTCTTAAGGCTGCCTCTGTTACGCCACCACTAGCACCAAATATTCTGCCAGCACCTGATGTTGAGTCAAAAAGTGAGTCATATTCTTCATCGTTTAAGTTAGCTAAATTAATGCCTTTAGCTCTTAATAGCTTTGCATATTCTCTAACAGTAAGTACTGCATCAACATCACGACCACCATCAGTATACATTTCAGTCCTTGCTGCCTCGTGCTTTTTAGCTGTGCAAGGCATAACAGCTATGTGATATATGTTGTCCTTGCCTAAATAATTTTTAATTAAAGCTCCCAACATTTGCTGTGGAGATTTACAGCTTGAAATATTGTTAAAAAGGCTAGGGTAATTAAGCTCTGCGTAATTAATCCAACCAGGACAGCAGGAAGTAATCATAGGCAAAACACCACCAGTTTTAATTCTATTAATAAACTCTGTAACCTCCTCCATAATTGTAATATCAGCACCAAAGTCTGTTCTAAATACATAATCACCAAGTAATTTAGCTGATGCAGCAATTTTGCCTGAAACATTTTCTCCAGATAAAAGTCCAAATTCCTCGCCTAAAATATTCTGAGATGAAGGTGCAAATTGCCAAACAATAGTTTTGCCACTATTTAATGCTGATGTAACCTTGCTTAAAGCGTCATTTTCGGCAATAGCACCAGTTGGACATACTCGACTACATTGACCACAGCCAATACATTTAGTTGTGCTTAAATCAGAACCACCAATTGTGTCAGAATATGTTTTGCCATTTTTAGTCACAAGTTCAAGTATATTTATTCCCTGTGTATTTTTGCAGGCGTCAACACATTGACCACAACCAATACATTTAGATATATCCCTAATAATTGCAGCACTTGATGTGTCGGCAGTTAAAGATGTTCCAGCCTCATTAATCAATGTGTCACCAAAAACATTTTTACCAAATGCCCACATTGACGCTAATCCAACAGCGTTGACAGCACCTAGCTTTAAAAATTCTCGTCTTGTTATTCCTTGCTTGTTCATTGTACTCTCCTTATTGTTGCTATGTAAGTTTACTGGCTACAACTAAGTTAGTCTTAGCAAACTAGATATTCAACATTATAATAATAAATATTATTCTTGTCAATATAAAATAAAAATAAACAAAAAACAATATCTATATTGACATAATTTTGGTTTTATACTATACTATAACTCGGTTAGATATAACTAACGATGTTGTTTAAAACTAATAACATTAACTTAATCTAACTTAAAAATTTATTTATAAGGAGGAATACTATGCTATTCAAGGCTAACAAGGTTGTAGCTAGTTTATTGGCTTTTGCTTTGACTGTTTCTGGCAATACATTTGCTTTTGCTAGTCAAGAGTCAACAAATTCTACAACTGTGCAATCATCTTCTGTTTTAGGTGATGTAAATAATGATACAAAAATTGATGTTAAAGATGTGTCATCTACACTTAATTATGTCCTTAACCCTAGCTCTGTAGCTGATTTTAACACAACTGCTGCTGATGTAAATGGTGACGGAGTAATTAATTCTGAAGATGTTGCTTTAATTTTGCAGAAGGTTCTTAATTCATCATTTAAGTTCCCTGCTGAACCTGAAAACACAACTACAGCTGTAACTAACTGGAAAGAATTTAAGACAGCTGCTGCAACAGCAAAGGCTGGTGATACTATTAGTCTTTCAAACGATATTACAGCAGACGGTACAGCAATAGTTGACATTGACGGCGTATCTGGTGCAACTCTTGTGGTTAAGGAAAAGAATGTAACAATTCTTGGTAATGGTCACACTGTTAAGTCTGATGGTACAAACACATTTACATTTGACTTTGACGGTGAGGCAACAGAAAATAATGGTGGTGCAACAGGTGTTAATGTAAATGACCTTACTATTGACGGTGCAAGTTTTAAGGCTAAAATCGGTGGTGGTATGTTCCTTGAGTATGGAGCAGAGGTTACACTTAACAATGTTACAATGAAGAATTGTAATGCTGGCAATGCTGGTGCATTTAATGGTGGTGGTGCAATATATGTAAACAATCATAGAGGTGAAGCTCCAACACTTACAGCAAATAATTGTACATTTGAAAACAACACATCAGGTGATGGCACAACTGGTAGAGGTGGTGCAATATATGGTTCAACAGGTAATGTTGTGTTAAATGGTTGTACATTTAAGAATAATAAGGCTGCCTTTGGTGGTGCAATAGCAATGGACGGCAAATTAAATGACACAGGTGTTGATTATAGCTGTTCATTATCAGTTACAGATTGTACATTTGTAAACAACGATGGTGTTTACGGTGGTGACGACATTTATATTTACGAAGGTGACTCAGCAGGTAAGAAGAATATGACAGTTACTTCAAATATTGAAGTAAAAAATATTTCAGGTTGTACATTTAGTGGAGAAACAACTAATAACTTTGCTGATTATGATGTGGTATATTCAAGATACTATTCAGACACTTATGGTGGTGACAAGACTAAGGCAGCACCAAAGTTTGACGGTGTAAATGTTCACGATGTTACTTTCCCAACTATTGACAGAAATACTTTAGAAGTAGTAACAACAACTGAGGCTACAACTGAAACAACAACTGTTACTACTACAGAAACAACAACTGTTACTACTACAGAAACAACAACTGAAGTCACAACTGAAGCTACAACAGAGGTTGTTACAAATTCTTACAGTGGTAGTGCTACTGTTGATGTGTTTGGTTATATTGCAAAGGTTAAAGTAATTACTGATAGTACAGGCAAGATTATTTCAGTATCTGATGATAACACTGACCCTAGTTTTAGTGCAGACTATTGGGAAATGGGTACAGATATGTTTAAAAACTTTGTAGGTAAGACTGCAACAGACATTGACAATGTTGACGGCGTATCTGGTGCTACTTTATCATCAAATGCAATTAGAAAGGCTGTTAAAACTGCTCTTGCATCAGCTACTGTTAGCCTTACATCTAACTTTGTTGAGGGTGAAGAAGTAAATGGAAATAGTGATACTGTAACTCTTGCTTTAACAAGTAGCAACAATGCTAATATTTACTACACAACAGACGGTACTGAACCAACTGCTAGTGGAACTAAATATGCAGGTCCTATTACTTTTGATGTAAATAGTGTAAAATTAACACAGGAGAATACATCAGCAAAAAAAGTGGTGGACTGATTACTCTTAAGGCTATAGCAATAACTGACAATGGAAAATCACCTGTTTTGGAGAAAACAATTATATTTGCTAATGATGTAAATGGTAAATATGATGACGGTACTTACGGAAGTCCTTTCAGAAGTTATTTAAACAAGGACTCTGTTGTAATAACTGTTAATGACGGTTTAATAAAAAATATTGATATTAAGCCAACAAATGGTGAAGTTTCTCAAGAATATATTAATAATCTTCTTGTAAGTCAGTGTGGTGACCTTGAATATAGTTCGGCTAATACTGATTACAACAATAGAATATACGAACTTTTGTATGGTCATTTTAATAGTAATAAATCTGTTCTTTCAGCTCCAGAAATAAATGTTTCTAAAAACGGAAGTACAGTTAAGGTTTCCATAACAAGTAAAGAGGGTGGAGATATTTATTATTCAATAGATGGTTCTTCTCCTGCTATTTTGTACAAGGGTACTCTAGCTATAAAAACATCAGATGTTAAATCTGATAAAATAAGTATTAGAGCCTTTGCTAAAGCTAATGGGTATCAGTCCTCTGAAGAAAAACAAACAGAAATTTATATAAATTCTGATAATATTTTAAATAGTATTAAGTTCTATCAGCAAGGAATTTGATAAATAATTTTAACGGTGTGGAGTAATTCTGCACCGTTTTTTTGACTTGTGTTGAGTTTTAATAGTAAATAAGGTATAATATAAGTAATAAGTAGTAGTTATTCTTTGCTTGTAGGGGCGAGCATTGCTCGTCCGTAAGTAGTTGACGAATAATTAAGAAACAACCACCCAGCTCCACTATTAGGGAAACTGTCAGCTTGCTGACTGAGGGGGTTGATATTAGGTAATAAGTAAGAAATAATAGGTAATAAGTTTAGTTACTTATAAAAGGACGACCAATGGTCGCCCCTACAATTAACCTGTTCATAAAAATTAAAACTATAATTTATTTGTAATGGGGTTACAACTTTATATATGTAATTAATAAAGTTATCGCTATTTGTAGGACGAACATTGTTCGCCCACATTTGGTGAAACTCCTTTAGCTTCACTTTTAGGGGAGCTGTCAGCTTGCTGACTAAGGGGTTTAATATTAGATAATAAAGGTAAGAATAAAACAAAGGTTACAACGAAAGTGTGTTCGATAATTATTGAAAATCGAAAAAAAATTCTAATATTTTGTTGATTTATGTTTTTTACTGTGTTATAATTTCTTTAAGGAGTTGATAGTGTGAGTGACTTTAAGATTGTTTCTAAATATAAGCCTACTGGTGACCAGCCTCAAGCTATTAATAAGCTTGTTGACGGCTTAAACAAGGGTAAAAAGTTTCAGACTCTTTTAGGCGTAACAGGAAGCGGAAAGACATTTACAATGGCAAACATTATTGAAAGGGTGAATAGACCAACTCTTGTTATTGCACACAACAAGACTTTGGCTGCTCAGCTTTACAATGAGTTTAAGGAGTTTTTTCCTAATAATGCTGTTGAATATTTTGTTTCTTATTATGATTATTATCAGCCGGAAGCTTATGTGCCTTCTACCGATACTTATATTGAAAAAGATAGCTCTGTTAATGATGAAATTGATAAACTTAGACATTCTGCAACTTCTGCTCTTTTTGAAAGACGAGATGTTATTGTTGTTGCTAGTGTAAGCTGTATTTACGGCTTAGGTGCACCTATTGACTACAATACAATGACTTTGTCTATTAGACCTGGTATGCAAAAAAGCAGAGAGGAAGTTTTGAAAAGACTTGTTGAAATTCAATACACTAGAAATGAAATGGATTTTCAAAGAGGTACTTTTAGGGCTAAGGGTGATGTTGTTGAGGTTATTCCTGCTGGCAATGATGATACTGCCATTAGAATTGAATTTTTCGGTGATGAAATTGACAGAATTACTGAAATTGATGTTCTAACTGGTGAAATTAAGGGTAGAAGAAATCATATTTCTATTTTCCCTGCATCTCATTATGTTACATCAGAGGAAAATCTTAAAAGGGCTTTAAAGGATATAAGTGCAGAACTTGATGAAAGATATGCCGAACTTAAATCACAGGATAAACTTCTTGAAGCACAAAGAATACTCCAAAGAACAAATTATGATATGGAAATGATGCAAGAAATGGGCTTTTGCTCTGGTATTGAAAATTATTCAAGACATCTTGATGGCAGACCTGCTGGCAGTATGCCTAATACTTTGATTGATTATTTTCCTAAAGATTTTCTTATTATAGTTGATGAAAGTCACGTTACTATTCCTCAAATTGGTGGTATGTATAATGGCGACAAATCAAGAAAAACTACTCTTGTGGATTTTGGCTTTAGACTGCCTTCAGCACTGGATAACAGACCGCTGAAGTTTGATGAGTTTGAGGGCAAAATTAATCAAATGGTTTTTGTGTCTGCAACACCGAATAAGTATGAAAACTCTCATTCTGAACAAGTTGTTGAGCAGATTATTAGACCAACTGGTCTTCTTGACCCAGAGGTTGAGGTTAGACCTGTTGAGGGTCAGATTGATGACCTTATAAGTGAGATAAATAAAACTGTGGCTAAGGGTAATAAGGTTCTTGTTACTACTTTGACTAAGAAAATGGCTGAGGATTTAACTCAGTATTTAAAAGAAAATGGAATTAGAGTTAATTATCTTCATTCTGATATTGATACTCTTGAAAGACTTGAAATTATTAGAGATTTAAGACTTAATGTTTTTGATGTTCTTGTTGGTATCAATCTTTTGAGAGAGGGGCTTGATATTCCTGAGGTTAGTCTTGTTGCAATTATTGATGCAGATAAGGAGGGATTTTTAAGAAGTGAAACCTCCCTTATTCAGACCATTGGTAGAGCTGCCAGAAATGCAGAAGGTCGTGTTATTATGTATGCTGATACAATGACTGACTCTATGCGTAAGGCTATTTCAGAAACTAATAGGCGTAGATATATTCAAGAAGAATATAATAGAGAGCATAATATTGTGCCTAAAACTATTAAGAAAAAGATACACGAAATTATTGCAGCAACAGAGGGCATTACTAAGAAAAAGACTGATATTTTGGATAAAGACCCAGAGTCAATGTCGAGAGAAGAATTACTTGTTGCTATTAAAAAGGTTGAAAAAAATATGAAAAAAGCTGCTGCTGACCTTGATTTTGAAAAGGCGGCAGAATATAGAGATAAAATGATTGAGCTTAAAAAGCTGTCATTATTATAGGTGGTTAATATGGCGAAGAATGAAATTATTATAAAAGGTGCAAGAGCTAATAATTTAAAAAATATTGACTTAACAATACCAAGAGATAAACTTATTGTTTTTACTGGTTTGAGTGGAAGTGGCAAGTCTAGTCTTGCTTTTGATACTATTTATGCAGAGGGTCAAAGAAGATATGTTGAAAGTCTTAGTTCTTATGCCAGAATGTTTTTAGGTCAAATGGAAAAGCCTGAGGCAGACAGTATAGAAGGACTTTCTCCTGCTATATCTATTGACCAAAAAACTACTAGTAACAATCCTAGGTCAACTGTAGGTACTGTTACTGAAATATATGATTATTTAAGACTTCTCTTTGCTAGAGTTGGTACACCTCATTGTCCTAAATGTGGCAAGGAAATTCATAAACAAACTGTTGACCAAATTGTTGATAAAATTTTAGAACTTGATGAGGGTACTAGAATACAGCTTCTTGCACCTGTTGTGAGAAATAGAAAGGGCGAACATACCAAACTTTTAGATGATGCTAAAAGAAGTGGCTATGTTAGAGTTAGAGTTGACGGTATTATATATGATTTAGGCGAAAAAATTGAAATTGATAAAAACAAAAAACACAATATTGAAATTGTTGTTGATAGACTTGTAGTTAAAGCAGGTATTGAGCAAAGATTGAGTGAATCTATTGAAACTGTGTCAGCTTTAACTGGTGGTATTATTTTAGTTGATATTGTCAATGGAGATGAAATTGTATTTAGCCAAAACTTTGCTTGCCCAGATTGTGGCATAAATATTGAAGAAATTGAACCACCTATGTTTTCTTTCAATAATCCTAGTGGTGCTTGCCCAGATTGTATGGGTTTAGGTGTCAAAATGATTATTGATGAGGATATTATTGTGCCTAATAAGAATTTATCTTTAAAACAAGGTGCTATTAATGCTATGGGTTGGGGAAATATTGCTAGTCCAGAGTCATCATCTCATTCTCTTATTACTGCTCTTATGAATATATATGATTTTGATATGGATACACCTTATAAAGATTTGCCTCAAGAAGCTAGAGATGCTATAATGTATGGTACTCACGGTAGAGAAATAAAAGTGCCATATAAGGTAGCTGGCAAAACTAAGTATTACACTTTTGCCTTTGAAGGTGTAATAACTACTATGGAGAGAAGATACAAGGAAAGTACATCAGAATCAGCTAAGGAAGAATATGAATCTTATATGACAAGTGTGTCTTGTCCTACTTGTAAGGGTAGAAGATTAAAGCCGGAGATACTTGCAGTAACTGTTGGTGGCAAGAATATTGCTGAAGTAACTGAAATGTCTATTAAGGATTTACAAAAGTTCTTTGCAAACATAGAATGGACTGATACTCAAAAGGCTATTGGTCAACAGATTTTTAAGGAAATTAATGCTAGAGTTGGTTTTCTTATGGATGTTGGCCTTGATTATCTTACACTTGCTAGAACTGCTGGCACATTAAGTGGTGGTGAAGCACAAAGAATTAGACTTGCAACTCAAATTGGTTCAGGTCTTGTTGGCGTACTCTATATTCTTGATGAACCTAGTATTGGACTTCACCAAAGAGATAATGATAAACTTATTTCCACACTAAAACATTTAAGAGATTTAGGCAACACGCTTATTGTCGTTGAACACGATGAAGATACAATGAAAGCCTCTGATTATATTGTTGATATTGGACCTTATGCTGGTGAACACGGTGGTGAAGTGATTTTTGCTGGTGAATATAAGGATATTCTTAATTGTGAAAAGTCTATAACAGGTGCTTTCTTAAGTGGTAGAGAAAAAATTGCTGTTCCTGAAAGTAGGAGAAAAGGTAATGGTAATTTTTTATCTATAAAGGGTGCAAAGGAAAATAACCTTAAAAATGTAAATGTTGATATACCTTTAGGCTGTTTTGTTTGCGTAACTGGTGTGTCTGGTAGTGGTAAAAGTTCTTTAGTTAATGAAGTTCTTTATAAAACTCTTGCAAGAGATTTGAACAGAGCTAAAATTAAACCTGGTAAATTTGATGAAATAACTGGTTTGGAATATTTAGACAAGGTTATTGATATTGACCAAAGTCCTATTGGTAAAACACCTCGTTCTAATCCTGCTACTTATACTGGACTTTTTGATTTAATAAGAGATTTGTATACACAATTACCTGAATCTAAAATGAGAGGTTTTAGTAAAGGTAGATTTAGCTTTAATGTTAAAGGTGGCAGATGTGAGGCTTGTAAGGGTGATGGTATAATTAAGATTGAAATGCACTTTTTGCCTGATGTTTATGTGCCTTGTGAAGTGTGTGGCGGTAAGAGATATAACAGAGAAACCCTTGAGGTTAAGTATAAGGGTAAAACCATATCTGATGTTCTTGATATGACTATTGACGAGGCTTGTGTATTTTTTGAAAATATACCTAGAATTAAAAATAAACTTGATACATTAAAGGCTGTTGGTCTTGGCTATGTTAAACTTGGTCAAAGTTCAACTACTTTAAGTGGTGGTGAGGCTCAAAGAGTAAAACTTGCTACAGAGCTTAGCAAAAGAAGTACAGGAAAAACTATTTATGTGCTTGATGAACCTACTACGGGTTTACACAGCTATGATGTTAGACGACTTATTAATATTATGCAACAGCTTACAGAAGGTGGAAATACTGTTGTTGTTATTGAGCATAATCTTGATGTTATTAAGACGGCTGATTATATTATTGACTTAGGTCCAGAAGGTGGCGATGGTGGCGGTACTATTGTTGCAACTGGTACTCCAGAAGATATTGTTAAGGTTGAAAAATCTTATACTGGAAAGTATTTAAAGGATATGTTAAAGTAGTATGGATAAACACAAAATATTAAAGGATATATTCTTGACAGTTAAAAATGATTTGGTATCTTTAGATATTCCTGTTTCTAATGAAATTTGTCCTCTTGTTAGACTTAGCAAGGCTAAAAGACGATGGGGAAGTTGCAAAATGCTAAAAAAATATAATGCTTATAAGTTTTATATTAGTATTAGTGAAAAATGCTTTAGTGAGCCTAATTATATTGATTTTATAAAAAATACTATGGCTCACGAGCTTATACATACTGTTAAAGGGTGTTTTAATCATAGCAAAGGCTTTAAATATTATGGCTATGTTGCGTCAAAATTAGGCTATAATGTAACAGTAAAAAGTGAAAGTAAATTGGAAAAAAGTGATGAGGAAAAATTTAAAGAGGCAAACCATATTTTAAAATGTACTGTTTGTGGTCAGATGTATTATAGATACAGATTTCCAAAGGATAAAAATTATATAAATAAAATTGTATGTGGCAAATGTAGGGGCAGGCTTGTAAAAATTAAGTAATGCTCTATTTACAGTGTCCTTTCATTAATATTAGTAAAAAATAAGCTATTTTTTATTGACAATTTTTTGTTAATCTAGTATAATTGTTAAGATTAATAGTAGATTACTATGTAAAAATATATAAGGAGCGATTTAAAATGGCTGAGGAAAAGAAAATAATTTTAACCAGTGCCGGTTTAGCTAGTCTTGAAGAGGAACTTGAAAACCTTAAGGTTGTAAGAAGAAAAGAAGTTGCTGCAAAGATTAAGGAAGCTAGAGCACAGGGTGACTTATCAGAAAATGCAGAATATGATGCTGCTAAGGAAGAACAGGCTGAAATTGAAGCCAGAATTGCTACAATAGAAAAAATGTTCAGAAATGTTGAGGTTATCGACGAAGAAGAACTTAACACAGGTAAGGTAAATCTTGGTAACAAGGTTACAGTTTTTGATGAGGAATTTGATGAAGAAATTACTTACACTATTGTAGGTCCTGCTGAGGCTGACCCTGCTGAATTAAAGTTATCTAACGAATCACCTTTAGGTATGGCTCTTATGGGTCACTCAGTTGGTGATGTTGTTGAGAATAATGCACCAGACGGAGTTTTAAAGTTTAAGATTTTAGATATAAAGTAATAGGAGATTTATAATTATGGCAGACAATCAGAATAAGCAGCCTTTAGAAGGTAAGGCATTAAATGAGCTGTTAAAGGTTAGACGCGAAAAGCTTGCTACACTTCAGGAAATGGGTAAGGACCCATTTAAAATTGTTAAGGCTGATGTAACAGAACATAGTATGCAGATTAAGGATAACTTTGAGGAGTTTGAAGGTAAGGCTGTTGCTATTGGTGGTAGAATTGTTAGTAAGAGAGTAATGGGTAAGGCTAGTTTCTGTGATGTTCAGGACAGAGATGGCAAAATCCAGTGCTATGTTACTAGAGATGAATTAGGCGAAGACGAGTATAAGCTCTTTAAGAAACTTGATATTGGTGATATTGTATCTGTTAAGGGTACTGTATTTAAGACTAAGATGGAAGAAATTTCTGTTCACGCAACAGAAGTAACTCTCCTTTCTAAGAGTTTACAGATTTTACCAGAAAAGTTCCACGGTTTAAAGGACCCAGATTTAAGATACAGACAGAGATATGTTGATTTAATCGTAAATCCTGAAACTAAGAAGAACTTTATTACTAGAAGTGCTGTAATTAGAACTGTAAGAAATTATCTTGATAATTTAGATTTCTTAGAGGTTGAAACTCCTATTTTACAGACTATTCCTGGTGGTGCTTCTGCAAGACCTTTCATTACACATCATAACACTCTTGATATTGATATGTATATGAGAATTGCTCTTGAACTTCCTTTAAAGAGACTTATTGTTGGTGGTCTTGAAAGAGTTTATGAAATTGGTAGAGTATTTAGAAATGAGGGTATGGACCCTAGCCACAACCCAGAATTTACTTTACTTGAACTTTATCAGGCATATACTGATTACCACGGTATGATGGATATTACTGAGGGTATTATTAAGGAAGTTGCTGAAAAGGTTGCAGGTTCTGATAAGATTGTATATCAGGGTGTTGAACTTGACTTTAGCAAGCCTTTTGAAAGAATTACAATGCTTGATGCTGTTAAGAAGTATACTGGCGTTGACTTTGATGAAATCCATACTCTTGAAGAAGCTAGAGCTGTTGCTAAGGAACACAATGTTGAGTATCAGGAAATCCACGAAAAGGGCGATATTTTAAACTTATTCTTTGAAGAATTTGTTGAAGATAAGCTTATTCAGCCTACATTCCTTATGGACCACCCTGTTGAAATTTCTCCACTTACTAAGAGAAAGCCAGATAAGCCTGACTATACTGAAAGATTTGAGCTTTTCATTTGTGGTCACGAATATGCTAATGCGTATAGTGAGTTAAATGACCCAATTGACCAGAGAGAAAGATTTAAAAGACAGGACGAGCTTAGAGCTAGTGGTGATGAAGAAGCTAATATGATTGATGAAGACTTTATGCTTGCTCTTGAATACGGTATGGCTCCTACTGGTGGTATGGGTATGGGTATTGATAGACTTGTTATGCTCTTTACTGATGCTAGCACAATTAGAGATATTTTATTATTCCCTACAATGAAGCCATTAAATGATGTAAATGGCAAAAATGATGAAAAATAATTTGAATGAATAAACATCAAAAGTCTAGCTTTAAATGTTTGTTTTTATAGATTGATATTGAATCATCATTTAATGATACTGTAGATTTTGACACATTTTCAAAATCTGATTTTCTTGTAATAAAAATTGCATTCGGTATATTGTATAATTAACAAAAAATGGACACTTCCAATAGGGATTGCCCATTTTCTAAAATGAGCGGAAATACAAGTCGGAATTTGCGGAGGTAATTATTATGTTAAATTATAGAAAAATAGAAACTACTGATGATGCAAGAATTGCCCAAATTATTCGTTTAAATTTGGAAAAATTCCATTTGAATATTCCAGGAACAGCATATTTTGACCCTGAATTAAATCATTTGAGCGATTATTATAACAGCAATTCGGATAAGCGTTCATATTTTGTTGCATTTAATATGGAAAGACAGATTATTGGAGGTGTTGGTGTCGCAGAATTTGATGGAATAGATGATTGTGCTGAACTTCAAAAACTTTATTTGGATGATTCTGTTAAGGGAAAAGGTTATGGAAAAGAATTGATACAAATAGCTGAAGATTGGGCAAGGTCTGTAGGTTATAAAAATTTGTACCTTGAAACCCATACGAATTTGTCGGTGGCTTTGAAATTGTACGAAAAAATGGGTTTTCATCAAATTGAAAAGCCTTGTTTGACACAGCACAGTACAATGAATCGTTTTTATTTGAAAAAACTATAATGTACAGATAAATTTAATTTTTAAAGCTGAAATAATTAAAGTTTTTTGTAGGGTAAAAACTTTGGATAAGTAAAATATGCAAACAGAAATATAAAAAGACACAGAAATTTGATATTTAGCAATGCAATTGGATTGATATATAAATAGCATTGTTGTCTTAAAATAGAGAATAATATTAATATAAAAGAAGAATGGCGTTTTGCTGTTCTTCTTTTTTTGTTTAGGAATAATAGCCTTAAATTGAAATATATATTTACAATATGGAAATATATGGTATACTTAAATTAGAGAAATTGAGGAGGTGGGAGAAATGAATAAAAAAGAAAAAATTTATGTTTTAGGTCACAAAAACCCTGATACTGACTCTATATGCTCAGCTATAGCTTATGCTTACTTAAAAAATCAAACTGGTAGTGGCTATGTTGCTGGTAGGTGTGGTGAAGTGAACAACGAAACTAAATTTGTACTTGATTATTTTCATATAGAACAGCCTGAATTTATTGATAATGTTAGAACTCAAATAAAGGATATAGAAATAAGAAATGTTGAGGGCGAAAATTCAAGCATTTCATTAAAAACCGCTTGGGAGATTATGAAAAACAAAAATATGGTAACTCTCCCTGTTGTTGATAGTGAAAACAAACTTGAAGGTCTTATTACTGTATCAGATATTGCTAAGTCATATATGGATGTTTATGACAGCAAAATTATTGGCAAGGCACATACTCCCTACAAAAATTTAGTTGAAACTCTTAATGGTGAGTTTGTGGCAGGCAATATTGATGATGAAATAACTAAGGGAAAGGTTTTTATTGCTGCCGCCAATCCTGAAATAATGGAAGATTATATGGATAGTGACGATATTGTTATATGTGGTGATAGATTTGAGGCTCAACTTTGTGCAGTGGAAATGAATGCACAGTGTTTAATTATTTGTTGTGAAAATAGCAGGGTATCACAAACTATTCAAAAATTGGCTAAGGACAAGGATTGCAATATTATAAAAACTGATTATGATACATATACTGCTACAAGACTTATTAATCAAAGTGTGCCTGTTAAATACTTTATGAGAAGTCACGATTTGATTACATTTTCACCAAATGATTATCTTGATGAAATACACTCAATTATGGCTGAAAAAAGACACAGAGATTTCCCTGTTTTATCTAAAAGTGGCAAGCTAGTTGGTATGATTTCAAGACGAAATGTAATTGGTGGTACAAACAAAAAGGTTATTTTAGTTGACCATAATGAAAAATCTCAAGCTGTTGATGGACTTGAGGAGGCTCAAATATTGGAAGTAATTGACCATCATAGAATAGCTGATTTTGAAACTATTGACCCAATACTTTTTAGAAATCAGCCTTTAGGTTGCACAGCTACTATTATTGCTCAAATGTACGATGAACAGATGGTTGAAATAACTAAGGAGGTAGCAGGTCTTTTATGCTCTGCCATTATATCTGATACCCTTATTTTTTCATCGCCAACTTGTACGCCTTTTGATAAAATGATGGCAGAAAGATTGGCAAGCATTGCTGGCATTGATATAAAAGAATATGCTAGAAAAATGTTTACTGCTGGCAGTAATTTGAAAGATAAAAAAATTGAACAGGTTTTTTATCAAGACTTTAAAATGTTTAATGCAGGTAAAATTAGCTTTGGTGTAGGTCAATTTAATATTATGGATAATGCAGAAATTGAGTCCCTTAAGGATAAAATTTATCAGTATATGATTAAGGAAAACGAAAACAGAGGGGCAGATATGATGTTCTTTATGCTTACTAATATTATGGAAAAGGCGTCAACTGTGGTATTCTGTGGCAAAGAGGCTTATAAGTATGTAAGTAAGATTTTTCATACACCAGAAACTGAAAATACAGTGTATATTGAAAACTTTGTTTCTCGTAAAAAGCAGTTTATCCCTGCTGTTATGAATGCCTTGCATACTGAGGTTAAGTAGAAAAAAACTAATGATTATGTAAAAATAATGCTTTATTTTATAATATATTACAAAAAAATACAAATACTTGCTAGTATGTGTTGACAACAAGCCTAATTAGTGATATATTAAAACTAATAAGGAGATAGAGGTGCATTTGACATTAGTAGATATTTTGATGTTGCAGTGACATAAGAGAAATATCAAAAGGGGATAATGCCGAAGGAAGTATCTTGCTGTATGGTAGTTCCTGGTTGTCTGTGTTAATAGCACGATGACTGTCATTGATATGCCCAAAGGTGGGCTATTAATGGAGAGCTATCTGTGTATATTTTGGTATGACACAGATTGGCTTTTGTCAATCTTTTTTATTTATATATTATTTTTATTAAAAGCATATATGGAGGTCTAAAATGAAAACTTTTAATGTAGGTATTATCGGAGCAACAGGTATGGTAGGTCAGAGATTTGCTTTACTTCTTGACAAGCACCCTTGGTTTAATGTGGTTGCTGTAGCAGCAAGTCCTCGTTCTGCAGGCAAGAAGTTAAAGGACGCTATTGGCTCAAGATGGGCTATGACAGAGCCTATGCCAGAAAAGATTGGTGACCTTACAGTTATGGACGCAACTGCTGATGTTGAGAAGATTGCATCAATGGTTGACTTTGTATTCTGTGCTGTTGATATGAAGAAGGACGAAATCAGAGCTTTAGAGGAAAGATATGCTAAGGCTGAGTGTCCTGTTGTAAGTAATAACTCTGCTCACAGAGGTACTCCTGATGTTCCTATGGTTGTGCCTGAGTTAAATCCAGAGCATATTGAAATTATTGAAGCTCAGAAGAAGAGATTAGGTACTAAGAGAGGCTTTATTGCTGTTAAGTCTAACTGTTCTTTACAGAGCTATGTTCCAGCTTTACACCCACTTAGAAAGTATGGTTTAAAGAATGTTTTAGCTTGTACATATCAGGCAATTTCTGGTGCTGGTAAGACTTTTGAAACTTGGCCAGAAATGGTTGATAATGTTATCCCTTATATCGGTGGCGAAGAAGAAAAGTCTGAACTTGAGCCAATGAAGATTTGGGGTAAAATCAATGGTGATGTTATTGAAAATGCAACTACACCTAACATTACTACTCAGTGCTTAAGAGTTGCTGTTTCTGATGGTCATACTGCTGCTGTATTTGTTAGCTTTGACAAGAAGCCATCTAAGGAAGAAATTCTTGAGGCTTGGAAGAACTTTAGCGGTGTTCCTCAGGAACTTGAACTTCCATCTGCTCCAAAGCAGTTCTTACACTATTTTGAAGAAGATAATAGACCACAGGCTAAGCTTGACAGAATGTTAGAAAAGGGTATGGCTGTTTCTATTGGTAGATTAAGAGAAGATAGCCAGTATGACTATAAGTTTGTATGCTTATCTCACAATACTTTAAGAGGTGCAGCAGGTGGTGCTGTTCTTATGGCAGAACTTTTAGCTGCTAAGGGTTATTTTGACAGATAATTTAGGGAGGCTTTTAAAATGAAGAAAACATTGTTTACAGGTGCCGGTGTTGCTATTGTAACTCCTTTTAATAATGATGGCAGTGTTAATTTTGAAGTGCTTGGTCAGTTAATTGAAAATCAGATTGCTAACGATACTGATGCTATTGTTATTTGTGGTACAACAGGTGAGGCATCTACTTTAACTGATGACGAACAGATTGAAACAATTAAGTTTACTGTAGATAAGGTAAATAAGAGAGTGCCTGTTATTGCTGGTGCTGGTAGTAATGATACTAGACACGGTATTGAGCTTTGCAAGAGATGTGAGCAAGTTGGTGCTGATGGTCTTCTTATTGTTACTCCATACTATAACAAAACTACTCAAAAAGGTCTTGTAAAGTATTATACAGATATGGCTGGTGCTACTGATTTGCCAGTTATTATGTATTCTGTTGCAGGTAGAACTGGCTTAAATATTGCTCCTTCTACAGTTGAACAGCTTGCTAAGATTGAAAACATTGTTGCTATTAAGGAAGCTAGTGGCAATATTTCTCAGGTTGCAGAAATCGCTCACAGAACTCAGGGTAACCTTGATATTTATAGTGGTAATGATGACCAGATTGTTCCTTTACTTTCTTTAGGTGGTAAGGGTGTTATATCTGTTCTTTCTAATGTTGCTCCTAAGTATACTCACGATATGGTTATGAGTTACTTAAATGGTGATAACGAAAAGGCTACTAAGATGCAGTTAAATTGTCTTGGTGTTGTTAAGGCTTTATTCTGTGAGGTTAATCCTATTCCTGTTAAGGCTGCTCTTAATATGATGGGTTACAATGTAGGTGGCTACAGAGCTCCACTTGTTGAAATGGACGAAGAAAATAGACTTATGCTTGAAAGAGCTATGAAGGAATTTGGTATTATTTAATCTAAATTAATAGGCGACTTTATGTCGCCTTTTTTTGAAAAGGAGAAAAACTAATGACTAAAATAATTATGCACGGCTGTAATGGCAAAATGGGTAAGGTTATATGTGGACTTGTAAAAAATGATGCTGATGCTGAAATTGTTGCAGGTATTGATATGACTTCTGCTAACACAGATTTCCCCGTTTTTACTAACATTAAGGATTGCAACATTGATGCTGATGTTATTATTGACTTTTCAACTGCATCTGCTGTTGATGGTGTAATTGAATATGCGGTTGAAAAAAATATCCCAGCTGTTATTTGTACAACTGGCTTAAGTGATGAAACTATGGCTTTATTTAATAAGGCATCTGAAAAGGTTGCTATGTTTAAGAGTGCTAATATGAGTGTTGGTATTAATCTTCTTGCTACTATTTTAAAGAAGTATAGCGAAGTTTTATATGATGCTGGCTTTGATGTTGAAATCGTTGAAAGACATCATAACCAGAAAATAGATGCTCCTAGCGGTACTGCTATTTTACTTGGCGATGCTGTTAATGAGGGTGTTGGTAACCAGCTTGAATATGTTTATGACAGAAGTCAGGTAAGACAGAAGAGAGATAGACGAGAACTTGGTTTCTCTGCTGTTAGAGGTGGTACTATTGTTGGTGACCACGAGGTTATTTTTGCCGGTAAGGACGAGGTTGTTGAGTTTAAACATTCTGCTCATAGTAAGGAAGTTTTTGCTGTTGGTGCTGTTAAGGCTGCTAAGTTTATTAAGGGCAAAAAAGCTGGTAAGTATGATATGCAGGATGTTATGGCTGAGATTTAATTAGATATACAGGCAATTATTAATTGCCCCTATGACCAGTATTCGTAACAGTTACAGCGGGCGATTAGTAATCGCCCCTACAAATAACCTATTCTTATATGATAAAAGAATAGCTAAAAAGTCACAATATAGCTCCACTTGTAGGGGAGCTGTCACGAAGTGACTGAGGGGTTTCTATTTAGGTAACAAGTAATAAGTAATAGATAATAAATAATAAATAATAAGTAGTAGTTACTGTTTACTTGTAGGGGCGAGCATTGCTCGTCCTTAGTTATAAATAATACTGGAAACCCTTCCGACAACCTACGGTTGCCACCTTCCCTATGAGGGAAGGTAAATGGTGTACACCTACAGATAATTTATAAACAAAGTACGGCTTGCTTGTAGGGGCGAACAGTGTTCGCCTGTAAAATGCAGATGTTCGCCCCTATGACCAGTATTCGTAACAGTTACAGCGGGCGAGCATCAGCATTTTTGCTACGCAAAAACAAATCTTTCAGATTTGCCGATAAATCTTTCGGTGCAATCTAATCGCCCCTACAAATAACCTATTCTTATATGATAAAAGAATAGCTAAAAAGTCACAATATAGCTCCACTTATAGGGGAGCTGTCACGAAGTGACTGAGGGGTTTCCATTAAACATCAACTATATACTCAACCCAAACTTTTCAAGCCAATAATTAACTTGAATAATATAAGCCAATAATTGTGGTTTAGCCATTAGCTGACCAAACCAAGGTTTACCATAATCAGAGTCAGCCTCAACAATACTTTTTACTTTATTTTTATCAATAATAGGCATAATAGGTGAATTATTATTATTTATAATATTAGTTACTCTTTCTTTTAATATTCTTTCATAATTAGGGTTATAGGTTTTAGGATAAGGAGATTTTTTTCTATAAGTTATTTCTGCTGGTAACAAATCCTTTGCAGCATCTCTCAAAAGTCCTTTTGTAACGCCATTATGGCATTTATATTCCCAAGGAACATTCCACATATACTCAATTATTCTATGGTCGGCATAAGGTACTCTTGCTTCAAGACCACTAAACATAGATGCTCTATCCATTCTATCAAGTAATGTAGTCATAAACCATTTTAAATTCAAAAAAGAAATTTCTCTTTGTCTTTTTTTCAGCTTATCTTCACCCTCAAGTGTTGGAACTTGTGCCATTGAAATTTTGTACTGCTTATCAATATATCCTTTTATATCTAGCTCAACAATTGCATCATTATTTAATATAGAATTTCTTACATTATAATTAATTGACCAAGGAAAAGTATCGGCATTTATAAATTCTTCTCTATGAAACCAAGGATAGCCACCAAATATTTCATCAGCACATTCACCAGTTAATGCTACTTTGTTATGTTCTTTTACTAGCTTGCAAAAGTAGAGCATAGAGGCATCCACATCAGCCATACCAGGCAAATCCTTAGCATCAACTGACAAATAAAGATAGTCAGCCAATTCATCTTCATTACATTCAAGATAAGTATGGTTTACATCAAAGTTATTAAGCATTATATCAACATAAGGTCGGTCTTGTTCTGGTTGAAATGAATTAGCCTTAAAATATTTGTTGTTATCTTTAAAATCAAATGAAAATGTGTTAAATACTTTACCTTCTTTTTTTAAATAATTTGATGCAACAGCAGTTACAATACAAGAGTCAAGACCACCAGATAAAAAACTGCAAACTGGCACATCTGAAACCATTTGATACTCTATAGCTGATGTAACAAGGTACTTAACATCATCAACAGCTTCCTGATATGTCTTTTTATACTCCTCAGATTTAAGTGACCAGTAGGGCAGTTGTCTAAAGCCGTTTATGTCATAAACACCATAGTGACCGTATTTGATTTCGTATATACCTTTAAATACACCGTTGCCCTCTGTCCTTGCAGGACCTATAGCAAAAATTTCTCTTAATGAATTGGTGTTGATTTCTGGAGCAACTTGAGGGTGCTTAAATAGTGCTTTTATTTCTGATGCAAATACAATAGTATTTCTTTTTAAAGCATAAAACAAAGGCTTAATACCACAACGGTCACGAAATAGAAATAGTTTTTTTAATTTGTTATCCCATATACCATAAGCAAAAATTCCATTAAGCATTTTAACAGAATTGACACCGTATTCAATATAAGCATAAAGTATTACTTCTGTATCAGTAGTAGTTTCAAAAACATAACCTTTTGATAACAAATTGGACTTTAAAGGTTCAATGTTGTATATTTCACCGTTGTAAACTATTGTATATTCATTATTATTTATTATCCTTGTCATTGGCTGATTACCATTATGCAAATCCCTTATTGTAAGCCTTGTTTGGCTCAAGCCAATGTGGTTTTTTAAATATTCGCCAGTGTCATCTTTTCCTCTGTGAGCTATTTCTTCTCTCATTTTAACAAGTATATTGTGCCAATACATTTGGTTTGATGAATAATCCATATCAAATGAGCAAAAGCCAGATATTCCACACATATTTTACCTCCATTTATTTGTAATCCTTTTATAATTTTATGTTTAAATAGTAAAAAAATGTATTGATAATGTAAAAATGCTTGACAATATAAAAAAATGGATTTATAATGTAATAAGTTTTAAAAACTGTGAAGGCGAAAAGTAGATATAGTGGTTTTAAAAGAGATAGATTGTCGTTGGCTGAAAGCAATCTTTAAATAAAGCTGTGTTGAAGTTCACGCCGGAGTTCATTTTCTGAATTAATAGTAGGAAAATGCGGTTAAGGTCGTTATTCCTTGCAAAGTGTCCGATTTTTTATCGGAAAGCTGGGTGGTACCACGGTATATTATCGTCCCTCTGTATTACAGAGGGCTTTTTTATTGTCACAAATATTTATTATTGGAAGGAGATAAAAATGAAAGAAAAGTTAAGCCAGATTAAAGAAATGGCAATCAAAAGACTTGCTGATGCAAGTGACCTTAAAACTTTAGATGATTTAAGAGTAGAAATACTTGGTAAAAAAGGTGAATTAACTCAAATTCTTAAGGGTATGGGTTCTTTAAGCAAAGAGGAAAGACCTGTTATTGGTCAGCTTGCTAATGAAGTAAGAACAGAAATTGAAACTAAACTTGAGGAGGCTAAGGCTCACCTTGCAGCAAAGGCTCAAGAAGCTAAGTTAAAGGCTGAAACTATTGATGTTACTATGCCAGGCAAGGTTACAGAACTTGGTCATAAGCACCCAATGACTCAGGTTATTGATGAAATCAAAAATATTTTCATTGGTATGGGTTATGAAATTGCTGAAGGTCCAGAAGTTGAAACTGCTCATTACAACTTTGAAGCACTTAATATTCCAAAGGACCACCCAGCAAGAGATGAACAGGATACATTTTATGTTGAAGGCAATGGTGACTTCCTTTTAAGAACACAGACATCACCAATGCAGGTTAGAGTAATGGAGAACAAAAAGCCTCCAATTAGAATTATTGCACCAGGTAGAGTTTACCGTGCTGATGAGGTTGATGCTACACATTCACCTATTTTCCACCAGCTTGAAGGTCTTGTAATTGACAAGGGTATTACAATGGGTGACCTTAAGGGTGCTTTAGCTGAATTTGCAAAGGGCTTATTTGGTGAAGATACTAAGGTTAGATTTAGACCTCACCACTTCCCATTTACTGAACCTAGTGCAGAAATGGACGCATCTTGCTTTGCTTGTGGTGGCAAGGGTTGTCGTGTGTGCAAGGATAGTGGCTGGATTGAAGTTCTTGGTTGTGGTATGGTACACCCTAAGGTACTTGAAATGTCTGGTATTGACCCTAAGGTTTATTCAGGTTTTGCTTTTGGTATGGGTCTTGAGAGAGTTGCAATGCAGAAGTATGCTATTTCAGACCTTAGATTGTTATTTGAAAATGACGCTAAGTTCTTAAAGCAGTTTTAATTAATAGGAGGTTTGAAATATTATGGATTTACCAATGAGATGGTTAGATGAGTATGTTGATATTAACACAACTACTCAAGAATTTATAGATAAAATTACATTATCAGGTTCAAAGGTTGAGTCTGTTACAAGTCTTGCTAAGGATATTACAAATGTAGTAACTGGTAAGGTACTTGAAATTGAAAAGCACCCAGATGCTGACAAACTTGTTATTACTAAGGTTGATGTTGGCAACGGCGAGCCTTTACAGATTGTTACTGGTGCTCCAAATCTTTATGTTGGTGCTATTGTGCCAGTTGCTTTAATTGGTGCTACTGTTTACCACGGTGCTAGTCTTGAAAAGATTAAGAAGGGTAAACTTAGAGGCATTGAGTCAAATGGTATGATGTGTTCTATTGAGGAGCTTGGCTTTACTGTTCACGATTATCCAGAAGCTCCAGAATATGGTATTTATATTTTCAAGGACGAAGTACCTTTAGGTGCTGATGTTAAGAAACTTCTTGAAATGGAAGATGATGTTGTTGAATTTGAAATTACATCTAATAGACCAGACTGTTTTAGTATTGTTGGTCTTGCTAGAGAAGCAGCAGCAACTTATAGAGTGCCATTTAAGTATCCAGAAATCAAGGTTGAAGAAAAAGGCGAAGGTAACACAGCTGATTTAATTGAAGTTGAAATTAAAAATCCAGAGCTTTGCCCAAGATATATTGCAAGAGCTGTTAAGAATGTAAAAATTGGTCCTTCTCCTTTATGGTTAAGACATAGACTTACTGCTGCTGGTGTTAGACCAATTAATAACATTGTTGATATTACAAACTATGTTATGCTTGAAATGGGTCAGCCAATGCACGCTTTTGATATTGACACTATTGACAATGCTAAGATTATAGTAAGAAATGCTGAAAATGGCGAAAAGATTACTACTCTTGATGGTCAGGAAAGAACTCTTGATGATTCTATGCTTGTTATTTCAGATTGCAACAAGGCTGTTGCTGTTGCTGGTGTAATGGGTGGCGAAAATTCAATGATTACTGAGGGTGCAAGAGCTATCCTTTTTGAGTCTGCTAACTTTAATGGTCCTAATGTTAGAATTACTGCTAAGAAGTTAGGCTTAAGAACTGATGCTTCTGCTAAGTATGAAAAGAGTCTTGACCCAAATCTTGCTTTAGACGCAGTAAACAGAGCTGTTCAGCTTGTTGAAATGTTAGGCTGTGGTGAAGTTTGCAAGGGTATGGTTGACTGCTATCCTAACAAGAGAGAAAGCTGGAGTGTTGAATACTCAACAGAGGGTATTAATAAGCTCTTAGGTACTAAACTTTCTGAACAGGAAATGATTGACTTACTTGCTTTAATTGAAGTTAAGGCTGATGGCAAAAAGGCTGTTATACCTACATTTAGACCTGACTTATTAACTGAAGCTGACTTAGCTGAAGAAGTTGGTAGATTTTATGGTTATGACAATATTGAAACTACTCTTGCAGCAGGTACTCCTACTGTAGGTAAAAAGTCTTATACTCAGACTGTTGATGACAAGGTAATGAATACTATGATTAGTCTTGGTCTTAGCGAGGCTAAGTGTTTCAGCTTTGAGTCACCAAAGGTATTTGACAAACTTAATATTCCAGCTGATAGCGACCTTAGAAAAACAGTTACTATTTCTAATCCTTTAGGTGAGGACTTTAGTATTATGAGAACTGTTACTCTTAATGGTATGCTTAACTCAATTTCTACTAACTATAATAGAAGAAATGACTCAGCTTATTTATTTGAAATGGGTAAGGTTTATATTCCAAAGGCATTACCATTAACAGAACTTCCAGAAGAAAAGAATATGCTTACTATTGGTATGTATGGTAATATTGATTTCTATGGTATTAAGGGTGTTACTGAGGAATTATTTGTTGTTCTTGGTATGAGAGATAAGGTTACTTATGCTCCTAAGAGTGATGTTCCATTTATGCACCCTGGTAGACTTGCTGATATTAGTGTTGACGGTGAAAGCATTGGTTATGTTGGTGAAGTTCACCCAGCTGTAGCTGAAAAATATGGTATTGGCACTAAGGCTTATGTAGCAGTTATTTCTGTTGATAAACTTTATGAATATGCTAGTTTTGATAGAACATATAAGGCTCTTCCTAAGTACCCTGCTATGACTAGAGATATTGCTGTACTTGTTAAGGATAGTGTTATTGTTAAGGATATTGAAGATATTATTAAGGCTAAGGGTGGTAAGCTCCTTGAAAACATTCAGCTTTTTGATGTGTTTAAGGGTAAGCAAATTCCTGAAGGTTACAAGTCAGTTGCTTACAATATTTCATTTAGAGCTAGTGACAGAACTTTAACTGATGATGAAGTTAATGCTCCAATGAAGAAGATTATTAAGGAACTTGAAGAAAAGTTAGAGGCTCAGTTAAGAGGCTAATTATATAACAAAATGGTGCTGTGTTTTCGGCACCATTTTTGTGTTTATAGATTATGTTTTGAGCAAACAAAAAAGACCTGAGAAAAACAGGTCTTTTTTATATCCAATACATTTATGTATCTTATGCCTGAGGAGCACCTACAGGACAGACACCTGCACAAGAACCGCAGTCAATGCAAGTATCAGCATCGATAACATACTTGCTATCGCCTTCGCTAATAGCACTTACAGGACATTCTGCTGCACAAGCACCACAACTGATACAATCATCACTAATAGTATATGCCATAATTAGCACCTCCTTAATTATTTGTAAGTTTGACTTACTTAATATTATATTATAACAAAATGCAAAAAATATCAAGTGGTTTTAGTATATTTAATAAAATTTTTATATGTCCTTAACATAATTGTTAATAATCATTATTGTAAAGATTATGAAAAAGTGTTAAACTATACCTATGTTGATTTTGAAAGGAGCTTGAATATGATTAGTAAAAGTACGGCAGAGGCTGTTTTGTTAAGTGCTGTATCAAATGGAGCGGAATTTGCAGAAGTATTTGTTGAAAATAATGTAAAGAATACTCTCGGTGTTGTTAATGGCAATGTTGAAAGAGCTAATTCTGGCGTTGATAGTGGTTGTGGCATTAGAATAATAAATGGTGATAGGGTTGTTTATGTATATACCAATAAACTAGATAAGGATAACCTTGTTAGACTTGCTAAAGAAAGTGCAGAAGTTATTAAGGGAACATCAAGCATAAAAAATATTGTTTTGTGTGATAAAGAGTATAAAAAGTTATATACACCTAAAATTATGCCAGTTGATGTAAAAAAATCAGAAATTATAAATATGCTTAAAGCTGGTAGTAGTGCAGCTTATGGCTATAATGATTTAATTACACAGACTAATATTAGCTATTTGGACTCAACTCAAAATGTTATTATTGCTAATTCAGAGGGCTTGTGGGCAGAGGACGAAAGAGTTAGAACAAGAGTATTTGTTTCTGCTGTTGCATCAGAGGGCAATGAAAAGCAAACTGGATATTTTGGTCCAGGTGCGTTAAAGGGGTTTGAATTTTATGACACAATTAATATAGAAGAAATAGCTAAGGAGGCTGCTCGTTCAGCTGTAACTATGCTTAAGGCAGAAAATTGCCCAAGTGGTAAAATGCCTGTTATTATGGATAATGGATTTGGTGGAGTTATTTTCCACGAGGCTTGTGGTCACGGTCTTGAGGCTGCTGCTATTAGTAAAAATGCCTCTGTTTTTGCTAATAAAATTGGTCAAAAAATTGCATCAGACAAACTCACAGCTATTGATGACGGAACTATTGCTGGTAGCTGGGGTAGTATAAATGTTGATGATGAAGGTATAGCTAGTCAAAAGAATATTCTTATTGAAAATGGTGTTTTGAAAAACTATATGGTTGATAGATACAATGGTAGTCTTATTGGAATGAAGCCAACTGGTTCATCAAGAAGGGAAAGTTATAAATATGTGCCAGTATCAAGAATGACTAATACTTATATTGCTGCTGGAACTGATAAAAAAGAAGATATTATAGCTGACACAGAATACGGACTTTATGCTAAATATATGGGTGGTGGTTCTGTAAATCCTGCCAGTGGTGACTTTAACTTTGCTGTAAGTGAGGCATATATAGTAAGAAATGGTAAAATATGCGAGCCTGTAAGAGGTGCTACATTGATTGGAAAGGGTGCAGAAGTATTGCTTAATATTGACAGAATTTCTGACAACTTAGCTTTGGCTGAAGGTATGTGTGGTGCATCAAGTGGTAGTGTTCCAGTTTGTGTAGGTCAGCCTATGCTTAGAGTACAGAACATAACAGTAGGAGGCAGATAAAATGAATATAAATGATTTAAAAGACAGCTTGTTTGAAAAGGCTAAAAGTTATGGCTTTGAGTCTTATGAAATTTATTATAATGATAATTCTAATTTTAAGGTTAGTGTTTATAACAATAAAATTGAAAAGTATCAAAATAGTGAAAGTGGTGGCTTTTGCTTTAGAGGAATTATAAATGACAAAATGGGCTACTATTTTAGCGAAAGTCTTGATGCTGATGTTGATGCTGTAATTAAAAATGCTGCATCAAATGCTGAAATTATAGATAGCAATGATAAGGAATTTATATTTGAAGGCAATAATGAGTATGCTAAGTTAAATACTTATAATGAAGAATTAGACAAAATGACACCTGAGGAAAAGATAAATGGTGCTTTTGAAATGGAAAAAATTGCTCAGCTTTATGATTCTAGCTTAAAGGTAAATAGTTCTATTGTGTCAACTGGTAAAAGTTATGTTTATATTGCCAATAGTAAGGGACTTAGCCTTGAAGAAAAAAGCAATTACATTATGGCTTATGTTGAAGTAATGGCTGAAAAAGATGGAGAAACAAAAGAAAAGGGCGAAATTTGGATAGGTAGTGACCCAAAGGATTTTGACCCAAAGATAATTGCTGAAAAGGCTGCTAAAAAGGTTATTTCAGCTCTTGGTGGCAATTCTGTTGAAAGTGGTAAGAAGAATGTAATTATTCAAAATGAGGTTTTTGCCGATATTTTAGAGTGCTTTGCTGGCAATTTTTATGGTGAAAATGTTCAAAAGGGTTTTTCTTTGTTAAAGGATAAAATTAATGAACAAATTGCCTCTGAAAATATAACTATTATTGACAATCCTTTGCTTGAAAATGGCTTTGCTACTACTGCCTTTGATAGTGAGGGTGTGGCAACATATAGCAAAAATGTTGTTGAAAATGGTGTTTTAAAGACTTATCTTTATAATCTTAAGTCTGGTGCTAAGGATAACACAGCATCAACTGGTAATGGTTTTAAGAGTGGTTTTAAAGGCTCTGTTAGTACATCTACTACTAATTTTTATATTGAGAATGGCACAGTGACTTTTGATGAAATGGTAGAAAAAATGGGTAATGGTCTTTTCATTACAGATGTGGCTGGTTTACATTCTGGTGCTAGTGCTGTTTCTGGTGATTTTTCATTTGCAGCGGAAGGATTTAAGGTTGAAAATGGTAAAATAACTACTGCTGTTAATCAAATAACAATTGCTGGAAATTTTTATAATATTTTAAAGAGCATTGATACTGTTTGTGATGATTTAAAGTTTAATAGCTCTGCCATTGGCTCTCCATCTTTAATGATAAAAGATATTAGCGTGGCAGGTCTTTAAGATGATTTTTTGGCTATAAAAATTACCAATTTTTGGTAAGTGAATTATTTATATCTGTACTAGATATATTAAAATTTAACAGTTTACGCCGTATATGTGCAGTTTGCGCCAAAGTGGTTTAAATTTTTTGATTTATGTGATATAATGTAACCAATTTATGGCAGATAAATATAGTGCTATAAATTCATAAAAACATATAGACTAGAGGAATTATGTTTTATCCCAATTGTTGCTCCTTTTAGATTCTAGTGTTTTTATGTAAAATGCAGTTGTGTGTAGACAGCTGCATTTTTTTATTGTTACCTAATTGTTAATTTTTGCATTTTGGTGTTACATCGCAACACTTTCCTTTGTTGTATTTTGTTTTTGGCATTATAAATTGTCGCTTTGAGTCCATATAGTCTTGAACCTTTCTTAAGGCTTCGCCAAATCTTTGAAAATGAACAATCTCTCTTTCTCTTAAAAACTTTAGAGGATTTATAACATCTGGGTCATCAGTCATTTTCATAAGATACTCGTAAGTTGAACGAGCTTTTTGCTCCGCTGCCATATCTTCGTATAGATTAGTTATAGGGTCGCCTTTTGACTGCAAATACGATGCAGTAAATGGAATACCAGTAGGGTTAGATGGATATATACCTGTGCCGTGGTCTACATAGTATTTATCAAAGCCAGCTTTTTTGATTTCATCAATATCAGCGTTTTCGCTTAATTGCATACACATTGAGCCAATCATTTCTAAATGGGCAAGCTCCTCAGTCGCAATATCATTTAATGTTGCAGTTGCTTCTGGTGTCACCATATCAAATTTTTGACTAAAGTAACGAAGAGATGCAGCAAGTTCACCGTCAGCTCCACCAAATTGAGTTAATATAAGGCTAGCTAAATTTGGGTCAGTTTTTGTAATTCTTACAGGAAATTCAAGTTTCTTTTCATATATAAACATTTAATTATCCCCCTCAATTTTAAAATTAGCATCTCTTTCCCAAGGCCAAGGATTATCAATCCAATTAAACCTATTGCTATGAACATAGGAACGGAATGAAAAAAGAGGACCATAATTTTTTTCATATTGGCATCTTAAAGTATCTGCTTCCTTAATAACAGAGTTATATTTTTCTAAAGCATCAGTATCATCTGGGTGAGTATCCAAATATAACTGCAAATCAACAGCCATAAAATCTAAGGCTGTAAGCTTTTTTAATAATTCAATTTCAGACATATTAGCCTCCATATTATTTATTTAATTCTGGAAAAATTGTACCTTCAATTAATGCTTCCATTGGCTCGTAATAAGAGCAAATTTTTTGAATTGGTACATAAGCCTGAGCAAGACCTCTAGGATATATAGGTGTTTCAAAAGCTACACATTTATTTTTGTCAGTCATTTCCATATTCTCCTTTAAATTATTCAATTAAATCACCACCTGTTTTTTAGTTCATTTTAAGTATATGATTTTTTATTAAAAGTGTTAAAATGCTGTTTTATAAAAAAATATTGAATTAATATCTCAAAAGGTGTAATATATAACTAACTACATATATGGAGGATAATAAAATGGTATCTGAAAAAATGAAAAATTTAGTTAAAAATGGCTCTGCCATTAGAGCTATGTTTGAAGATGGCAAAATAATGGCTGAAAAGTATGGCAAAGAAAATATTTATGATTTTTCTCTTGGCAATCCATCTATTGTGCCACCAGCTTGTGTTAAAGAGTCTATTATTGATATTGTAAATAACGAGCCAGAAATGGCACTTCACGGCTATATGAATAATGCTGGTTATGAAGATGTTAGACAGGCTGTAGCTGATTATACTAACAAAATGTATGGCACAAAACTTGGTGTTAATAACATTATTATGACTGTAGGTGCAGCAGGTGGTATTAATGTTACATTAAAGGCTGTTGTAAACCCTGGTGATGAAATTATGGTTATTGCTCCTTATTTTGGTGAGTATGACAACTATATTAGCAATGTTGATGGCGTAAAGGTTATGGTAAATGCAGACCTTGAAAGATTTGCTATTAATTTTGAAGATTTTGAGAAAAAAGTTTCACCTAAGACTAAGTGCGTAATCATTAATAGTCCTAACAATCCTACTGGTGCAGTTTACACTGAAGATGATATTAAAAAACTTGCTTCAATTCTTGAAAAAAAGCAGGCTGAATATGGCACATCAATTTATTTATTTAGTGATGAACCTTACAGAGAAATTGCATTTAATGGTGTTGAAATTCCTTATGTTACTAATTATTACAAAAATACAGTAGTTGGTTATTCTTACTCTAAGAGTTTGTCACTTCCTGGTGAAAGAATTGGTTATCTTGTTGTGCCTAGTGAACTTGATGACTTTGATGATGTAATTGGTGCAATGACTGTTGCTAACAGAATTCTTGGTTTTGTTAATGCACCTAGCCTTATGCAAAAGGTAGTTAAAAAGGTTATTGGCAAAACTTCTGATTTAAGTGTTTATGAGGAAAATAAAAATATACTTTACAATGCCCTTACTGAAATGGGTTATGATTGCGTTGAACCTAAGGGTACTTTTTATATGTTTCCTAAGTGTCCTATAGCTGATGATAAGGCTTTTTGTGCTAAAGCTAAGGATTTTAGACTTATTATTGTTCCTGGCTCAAGTTTTGCTTGCCCTGGTTATTTTAGAATTGCTTTTTGTGTTGATAAGACAACTGTTGAAAATTCTTTAGAGAGTTTTAAGAAGTTGATTGAATTTTATAAGTAGGATAGATTAATTGTTTATAAGGACGAGTTAATTATTTAGCTCCACTTGTAGGGGAGCTGGTACGCAGTGATTGAGGGGTTTAATAATAAGTAATAAGTAATAGGTAATAATTACTTTTAATATATAGCTAATAAATCGGACGAG
>URXK01000006.1 GCA_900551755.1 uncultured Eubacterium sp.
ATAAGTATAGCTTACAAGGTCTTTATAAACAATAGGATTTTCTGTACCTCTTGTTAATTATACCATATTTTCGATAACTTTGGTACTTTTTCTTTATACTTTTAGAACTTTTTCACTAGTCTTGAACTAACCACACCTTTATCCCATTAACCGTCCCATAATCTTACTCCTTGCTGTCTGTTGCATCTCTTTAATGCTGTTTTCACTTTTATAAATAATAAAAAAATATAGCCCCCAAAATACAAGTATTTATGAGGGCTATACAAAAAAATTATTTATTTTTTGATGGTGACATAACATACATAGCATCACCAATCCTTGCGGTATAGCATATTAATAGTTTTGCTCCATTTTTTATACTCATAATATTAACACAAAAAACAACAAAATTCAAGTTAAAGAAAAATTTTAGGAGGGCGCTATTATGAAAAAAATTATTACAACAACTATTTTAACAATGTCATTATTCAATACAGTTTTGGCTGCACCACCAACTGTAACAATAAAAACATCAAATTCTTATGATGAAACAGTTATTAATAATATTAAAGCTAATAACTCTAATATTAACATAAGCAAATTTAACATAAGTGGACAAGATGCTTTAGCCAAGTATTTTATACTTAAAAACTCTGAGCCTGACATCTGGTATGCTAGTGATACTGCCAAAGTAGTTCAGCAAGGTGAAAAAGCAAAAACAATAAAAGTTGAATTTGACTACACCGAAAAAGAGATACTCGCTATGCAGGCATACATTGACGGTATTGTCAAAAATGCAGTTGCTGTTGCTAATACATTTCAAAAAGATTGCGACAAAGCTAAAGCTGTTTATGATTATCTAATTGACAATTATGACTACGACTGGACTTTAAGCAAGCACAAAGAATATGAGATGTTTAAAACAGGGACAGGCGTTTGCACAGCTTACAGCCTTGCTTACAAGGATATTATGCAGGAGCTTAATATTCCTTGCGAAGTGGTCATATCAAGAGAAATATCTCATCAGTGGAACATTATTCAGATTGATGACGAGTGGTACAATGTTGACCCTTCTTGGGGTGATATTTTTGCAACCGAATCCGAAGATTTCAGATATGACAATTTCTTAAAATCTGATGAATACTTTACACTTTTAGGCCATACAGGTGGAACATCAGAGAGCGGTGCTGTTTGTACAAGCAGAAAATATGATGGAGGCGCACTATGACAAGAGAACAAGCTATTGAAAAACTTAAGAAAATTAAAGAACTTGCTGAACGAGGTGTCGGCGGAGAAAAAACAAGTGCAATTGAAATATATAAAAAAATAGTTAAAAAATACAATATTGAAAATATTGAAATTGTAGACACCGTTGAATTAAGGTGGTTTCCATTTAAAACTCCTTTAGAAGAAAAGTTGCTTATACAAATTTTATATAAAGTAACAGGCGACAGGACATACTGGTTTAAGTGTGATAAACGCAAACATTTAAGAGGTGTTGAGTGTACAGAGTTTGAAGCCGAAGAAATTAATTTTTATTTTGAAATTTACAGAAAGGCACTCTCAAACCAATTAGAATTATTTATTGAAGCATTCATACGAAGCAATAACATATACCCTGATGAAACAACAAGGATTAAAGATAAACAATACGAATTCCCTATTCTTACAGATGAAGAACTTGAAAGAAGTTATTTAATAGCCAAAATGGCAGAGGGTATAGAGAAAACTCAAGTACATAAACAAATTGAAACAAACAATTAAGGAGGAATTAATTATGTGCAAAGTAATAGCAATAGCAAACCAGAAAGGCGGAGTTGGTAAAACAACTACAACGGTTAATTTAGGTATAGGACTTGTAAGGAAAGGTAAAAAAGTGTTGCTTATTGATGCAGACGCACAAGGTAGTCTGACTGTAAGTCTTGGTTTTAGTGAGCCTGATAGTCTTAATTATTCACTTGCAAATATCTTTATGGATATAGCAAATGAAGAAGATGTTAATAATAAAGGTATTTTGCATAACGCAGAGGGTGTTGACCTTGTACCTGCCAATATAGACTTATCTGCTATGGAAGTAAACCTTATTAATCTTTTTGGTAGAGAACAGTTGCTGAAAACTTATATTGATAACTTAAAGTCTTATTATGATTATATAATTATCGACTGTATGCCTAGCTTAGGAATGATAACAATAAATGCTTTGACCGCTGCCGACACAGTGCTTATACCTGTACAGGCTTCTTACTTGCCTGTTAAAGGCTTACAAGAGTTAATAAAAACCATAGGCAGAGTTAAGCGAAAGCTCAATACTAAGCTTGAAGTTGAGGGTATATTGGTAACAATGGTTGACAATCGTACTACCTATTCTAAAGAGGTTATTCAACTTCTTAAAAACTCTTACGGTGATACATTACATATTTTTGATGAAGTTATTCCAAGAAGTATTAAACAGGAAGAAAGCAGCACAGACGGGAAAAGTATTTATGAATATGCCAAAAATAACAAAGTTGCTTTGGCGTACAAAAAATTGACCGATGAGATTGAAATTGGGAGGTAATGACAATGGGAGTAGCAAGCAAGATTAATTTTGGTACTATTGACAATTTATTCGGTACAGATACCGAAAATATTGTAATGTTGCAGATTTCACAGCTAAAGGAATTTGAAAATCATCCTTTCAAAGTCTTAGAAAATAAAGATATGGATGAACTAGTTTCTTCTATTAAAAAAAAGGGAATTATCTCACCTATAATCGTAAGAGAAAAAAACAGTAGCTATGAAATTATTTCAGGACACAGAAGGACATATGCTTGCCAGCTCGCAGGTATAAAAGAAATCCCTGCCATTATAAAAGAAATGTCCGATGATGAAGCTGCTGTAGCTATGGTAGACAGTAATTTAGCGAGAGAAGTCATCTTACCATCTGAAAAAGCATTCTCATATAAGATGAAATTTGATGCTCTTAATCATCAAGGGAAAAAGGGTTCAAAAACAAATGATGATATTGGCAAGGAACTTGGAGACAGTGGTAGGCAGGTACAAAGATATATAAGACTTACAAGTTTAATTCCTGAAATGTTAGACTTGGTTGATATTAAAAAAATGCCTATTAATGTTGGCGTCGAATTATCATACATTACAAAAGAAAAGCAGAAACTTATTTACAGAGTAATTGACAGAATTGGAGTTATACCATCAATATCACAGGCAAAACAACTTAGGCAAAACAATGAGAATGAAATTAAAGACAATGCCTCATATATTAACGCAGTATATCTAGAATATATGCTTACAGAAAAACAGAAGGTAAAAAGTTATAATATAAAACTTGACGGTAATTATATTAATAAATATTTTCCTGATAAAGATAAAAACGAAATTAAAGAAATATTGCAAAAGATACTTGATGAATATTTTAAAGGAGTTGAATAATAATAAATGGACATTATGATAAGCATAAACCCACCATATACAAAAATGATTTTAAGTGGATATAAACCCGTTGAATATCGAAAGAAAATTTTAAAAAATATCAAACCATTAGATAAGGTATATATATACGAAACCAAAAATCATAATGGGCAAGGAAAAGTTGTAGGCTCAGCAGTAATATATGATATTTATAAATTATATTATGGTAAGTCCGTTAATGATAATAGACTAACACCAATTGTTCTGGAGAGATTTCATCATATAAAAAATTTATATTACAATTATTGTAATATAAAAAGCTATAAACCAAATAACAACGAGGGGTGGTTTAAGTCTAAAAAATTTTTAAAATATCAGCAAGAAATAGGATTATTTGATGCTAACGGAGAGCTAAAAGTTAATTATGCTATCCATTTTGCATATATTAAAAAATACGATGAACCTTTAGATATATCAAATTTTATCTGTCCTACTTCTGGAAATAATCTTAAACAACCTCCACAGAATATGTGTTATATAGAATTGGAGGAGATGTAACGAATGGAAAAGATAAATCTTGGAATGGACGAAATGTACCCAGTAATTAAGATTATGCTTGAAAATGGAGGCACAGTCAACTTTAATCCAAGAGGTACAAGTATGCTCCCAACTATTCACAATGACGGCGACAGAGTTATTTTAAAAAAGCCCGACGGTAGGTTACAAAGACTTGACATTGCACTTTTCCAAAGAGGAAATGGTCAATTTGTTTTACACAGGGTTGTTAAAGTTAATGAAAATGATTATTTATTTTTGGGTGACAATCAAACCAATCCTGAACAAATAAATGTTGAAGCTGTTATTGGAAAAGTAGTTGAAATTATTAGAAATGGTAAACATATAAATGTTGAAAATAAATTTTATAAAGCATATTCGGTTCTCTGGTATTGTCTGTTACCTTTAAGAAAATTTATAAGTCCAATTAAGAAAGCTAGGAAAATTTTATTTCCAACAAAGGCAGAAATAATAAATAAAGCTACAGCCGTGGCAGATGATATTATGAATTTCGACTATAAGTCCGTAAATTTTAGAGCGGAAAAAATTTTCTATCAAGCGGTAACAGCATATATATTACAGAATAAGCGTTTTAAACGCAATTTAACTTATATGGCTAAATTGATTTATTTTGAAGTTTTTTTACATAGTAAGGAAAGAAATATATTTACTAATCTACAACAGGAAATTGTAACTAACTACTATAACAACTTTGTTATACTTGCCGGAAGTCAATACAATGAAATAATTAACAATTGTTATAAGAGGTTAGTTGAATACCAGGAAAAAAAATAAGGAGAACAAGATTATGGAAAAAGAAAAAATTATAAATGGCGAACTTCACATTTATTGTGAATCAGACGGAGAATATTATCCAAAACACAAAACAGAAAACGGTGTGCAAATGGAACTTGACGAAAAATATTTTGTATATGTCCTGAGCGGTGATTCAATTGATAAAAGTATAGCACGAAATAAAGTTGACCCATACTTAGATGAATTTTATTCAGAAAATTTTGAAGAGCAGGAATATCACTTTTATAAAAGAGCGAGAGAAAAATTTTTAAAAGAAGAAAAGCCTATATTATATCGTGATTTAAAAGACGAACAATTTTTAAACACGCATTTAAATGACGTAGAAGCCCAAGCAACTAAATTAGAAAAAAAATTAATAGAGCAATATTCTGTGAGAGAAAATCTGACAGAAAATTTAAAACGTGAAAATATGCTGCTTTGGATACAGCGTTACAACTCGATAAAAATAAGGGCAAAAGAGGTAGTTTTGGAAACATATATTTACGTATAATTTACAAAAATCACGATTTTCAAAACAGCCCAAAAGTCGCATAGTGAGGAGCGTTCCGCTCCTCACTAAAATTTAAGAAACTAGCAAGCAGTCTATGTGGCTACCCATTTTGGCTACCCACATAGATTTATGCGAAAAATTAAAAATTTTATCGCATAAATAATCAGGGGATACCTCCCCTATAACCCCAATGATGAAAGGAGCGTACCGTAATGAATAACAATAGAAAAAGGACAAATGAAATTTTATTCAGAACAACTCCATATATTTATGACGTTTTAAAAAATAAAATTCAAGAAAACAAAACAACTCAACAAGAATATTTTACAAAGATAATTATGAATAATGTGAAATATATAGACACCGAACATCGTACAGAAATGAAAAGAATAAATCGTGAGTTGAATTATATCGGCAAAAAAATAAACAATGTTTCTTCAAAAATGATTAATGAGAACATATACGAAAGCGACGTTAATTTTATATTAAATTCAATCGACAAAGTAAAAGAACTTCAAGAAAATTTAGAAAAAAATTTAAAGGAGTATTTTTCAAGTGAGGCTGACAATGGATAACAACGAAAGCAATTTAAAAAAAGCAAAACGGAAATCGAATTTTCAAATACACTTTCGTTTAAACGACATTGAAAATAAAATTTTAAATGACAAGTTAAAACTAACCAACTTAACAAAAAAAGAATTTTTGGAGAGGGCAATATTTTATGATTTTGTTTGGTACACAAAAAATGAAAGAGATTTTTTGACAACCATAAATGATACAAGCTATCAAATATCAATGATATGCAGAAACTTAAAAATGATATGTAAGTCACTTGATGAAGTTTTGTGGGACGAATCAGAAACAGACAAAATAAAATTAGGAATAAAAGAAATAGAAAATGAACACATCAAATATGTGAGTAATATTAAGATTGATGAATTATAAGCTCTGAAATAGAAATAATGAGGTGACATTATGGCAATAACAAAAATTCATACGATTTCTTCAACGCTGCAAAAAGCAATTGATTACATATGCAACCCCGAAAAGACTGACGGCACTTTGCTCGTAAGTTCGTTTATGTGCAATTCCGAAACAGCACAAAAGGATTTTATGAGAGTGCTGAAAATGAACGCTACCGGAAAAGGTAAAACCAAAAGCAAGCAAAATTTTTACAAGATGTTAAACGGAGTGAAAGCAAATCACCTTATACAATCATTTGCTCCCGGTGAAGTAACCGAAGATGAGGCTCATCGAATAGGCGAGGAATTAGCAAAAAGACTTTTAGGCAATAAATATCAATATGTTATTGCAACACACACTGACAAAAATCATATACATAACCACATTATATTTTGTGATGTAGATATGGTTGAATATAAGAGATTTAACAAAACTTACTGGGATATAAGAAACATAAATGATGAAATATGTGCAGAACACGGACTGTCAATAATAGACAGAACCAACCGCAGAGGCAAGAGCTACATTGAATGGCTTGCCACAAGTAAAAATAAATCTTGGAAAGCTGAAATTAAAAATGATATTGATTTCGCAATAAAAAATTCTGCATCTTGGAATGACTTTATACAAGTTATGAAATTAAGAGGATATATAATTGACAACTCTCACAAACACATCAAATTTAAAAACACTAATATCAAAAATAAAAAAGGTGAAAATTGGTGGGTTCGTGGTAAAACTTTAGGAGCTGACTACACAGAAGATGCTATCAATTCAAGATTAAGAAGTAAGAGTATATCTCTCAAATCAAACCGTATGATTAATACCAACGAAGGAAAATACGCTGATAATTATTATCTCAAGAGATGGGCAAAAATACAGAACCTTAAACTTGCCGCAGAAATGCTAAACACATTAAACGATATGGGCTATTCATCTGTTCAAGCCGCTCAAGACAAAATTAACAGCTTAAATAAAAGCATTAATCCTATTGAAGATAAAATAAATTCAATCGAAAAAGAAAATATAATGTTAAGCGAAATTATAAACGCACACAATATCTACAACGAAAATAAAACTTACTATATAAAGTATGAAAACGCTAAAGACAAAGAACAGTATTTAGAAAAGTACGAGGATAAAATAAATAGCTTTATTGCAGCAGGAGAAACATTAATAAAATACAATGTACCTGTAAACTATGATATACAAGACTACATCAATAACTTAAATGATAACAACAAAACTCTTGAATATTATCGTCATAAGATAAGCAATAGCCTGAGCGAAAGATCCGAAATACAGAACATATTAAACAACTTGGATACATACATCAATAGCGACACCGTTAATAGAGAACAAAGAGCAGACAAAGGCAAAGATAACGGCATTGATTTATAAATTAAATTTTGCAATATTCGGTGTGATATACTCAATCACACCGAATATTTTATTTTATACCTTGTTTTTATTATTGTTTGTTGGTATTACGCTTTTCCATCTCATTTTTAATAGCTATACTCCCGCTGTTAAACACTGCATTTAACTCCGCATTATGTGCCTGAGCTTCAAATTCTGCCCTTTCAAATACAGAATTGATTGATAAATCCTTATCACTTATTTTTGACTTTCTGTTAAAAAATAGTAGACTTTTCAGCCTTTTATTAATTGCCTGCTCGTCCTCGTTTTTGTTGATAATATCTTGTAGTGTATTTTCAATTACTGCATCATCAATGTCAGATAAGTAAGCATCTCTAAGCAGCAGCATATTTTTACTGCTAAAATTTGAATTTAAAATATTCAATATTTGAATATTTGTTATATCCTTATTCTTTACAATTTCAGCCAATGCTCTTACCGTATCATCATTTACATTGTCTGAGCACAACTTAACATATACCCTTTCATCAAGTTTTTTATATACATCATTTAATATCACGTTATGTATGGCCAATAAACGCATACTTGACAATCTTTGGTTTAAGCAAATTGACATTATTTTATTTGATACCCCTGCCCTATATATCTGCCTCAACGCTGATATTTGCTTCTCATAATAATGCTTCATTAAGCTGTTGGTAAGCGACAGCGGCACACCTGCACTTATTGCCTTAATGCCCTCCTCCATAATTTCCGGTGAATACTTACTATTCGCAACAACTGCTATTTCAGAAGAATTAAAGTTATTATCAAAAGCAACTTTTAGAACACTTAATTGGTTTTTATCAAATACCATTTCATCATCTGTATCTGTTTGACCTGCCAGGCTATCATACGTTATATTATAATTGTTATATAAGAGCTGAGGACTAAGTTCATACTCAATATTATTTATAATCGAACTTGCGACTTCTCTTGCAGCATTTAGCAATTTAATAGTTGCATTGTAGTCTAAGTCTTTCAATGTAGGCATATATTTTATATCAATGTTATACCTTTGAGAAACTAATGCAGCTGCTGTGTCAATTAAAGTTTTATCCTTATTTCCGAATAAAAAACAATCCACAAGGTTTCTAACCATATCATATTTTATATTATTTTCGGACTGATTTATGTTCACATAAGAAACATTTGTATCAAAATCATAGCAAGATTTATAATTGTCAAATGATTCATACGCAAATTCGGTTTTTCGTATACCCTTAATCGCATTTGTAAAGTTAATATAATCATTAGCCAAAATACTAACCGCTTTTCTTTTATTAAGCTCCAAAGGTTCTTTGGGAAGCATTACTTGCGAAATATCAAAGTATTTTTTAATATTGTAATAAGTTTTTTTACTGCCGTCTTTGTCAATTTCATTAAGAACTAAAAGAGATATACCTTTCTCACCCTTATAAATTCTGCCGTTAGCTCGTTCAACATTATCGACTGACAAAAGATATTCAGCATCATTTCTCTGTGCATATATGGCAACTGAATTAAACACGCTGAAATTAATAAATTTAGCAATAATGTTAATCAATTCTTTTGTTTTATCTTGATTTCTAGTACAATTAACAATAGTGTTTTTTATCATTTGAATATGTTCGGTCTTATTTTTAATCAAATTCATATATTCTTCGCTTACATACATACTATCACCTCTTATCGTATAAATTCTTGTGTGTAACTGGGTCTTTTATCGTTTCCTATACTCATCTTAATAACAGCATTATATGTTTGACCCGACTTTTTGCTCTTTATATTTTTTACCACAGCCTGCCCATAAACTAACAGGCTTTTAGCCAATTCCTCATTTATTTTTTTGCCAAATTTGCTAAAGTAAAAATCATTTTGCCACAGCTTAAATTCACAATGTTGGCAGCCATAATATATCATTCCCTTTAACGTCTTTTTCGCTTCTATATTACTGCCGCATACAGGGCATTTACATATAATTTTACTTTCTTTTTTTGCTTCAAAATGCTTGTATTTGTCTGTCCATTTTCTTACAGTTTCAGCTATATTCTCTATAAAATTATCCGGTGAATACAATCCTTTGCTTATATCTGCAAGCATATTTTCCCATTCAACAGTCATATTGACAGACTTAACCTCATCAGGCAGAACATCAAGCAGATTTTCACCACTTTCTGTAATTATAATTTTCTTATTCTCCCTTTTAACATAACTGTCATTAACAAGTTTCTCTATAATAGCAGCTCTCGTAGCAGAAGTACCCAAGCCTTTTCGCTCAACATCTGCAAGCATTTCTTTGCTGCCTGCCGTTTCCATAGCTTTCAGTAAAGTATCCTCTGTGTAATGCTCTTTAGGCTTTGTTGTATGCTCCGATACAGTAAAATCATCTACTTTAATATTGCCCTCACTAAAATCATCAAGATTATTAGAACTTACTTCGTCCATTCTTCTGTTGAAAATTTTGAGCAATATGTCTGTGAATTGTTTATAGCCTAATTCCGTTATTACAGAACTACTTGTATAATACTCATCACTGTTGTATATAGCTCGGATTTTCACAACGCTTTGAACCATTTTGTCAGAAACAGCCTCAAGAACTCTGTATATAATCATATACAACAGACTTTTTTCATCATTCGAGATTTCACTACATCTCAAAATCTCCTTTGTCGGCAATATAGCGTGGTGGTCGGTTACTCTTTTGTTATTAATAATTGCATCAATATCAATATTAGGCACTAAAATATTGCAATATTTACTTATTGCACCTATAAGTTCTATTGCACTTTCCCTCATATCAGATGTTATAAATTTACTGTCTGTACGAGGATATGTAATATATTTCTTCTCATATAAAGATTGAGCTAAGTCCAAAGTTTTTTGTGCTGAAAACCCCAACAATTTATTGGCTGTTCGTTGCAGGAGAGTTAAGTCATACAATTTTGGAGGTAATGTATCCTTGCTGACTTTTTCAATCTTATCAATGGTTGCCACTGTATTTTGTTTATCGTAAAGTGCCGCTTCTGTATAATCAAAATATTTGTTTACACTTTTAAAATCTATACCATTCAATAAAATATGTCTGTGATAGTATTTTTGAGGAGTAAAGTTTTTTATTTCATTATCTCTCGTTCTTATCAGGTTTAATGTGGGTGACTGAACTCGTCCCACCTTATAAACACTTCCATTTCCATAAACCACAGTAAATAACCGTGTACCATTCATACCGACTATCCAATCAGCTATTTGCCTGCACTTTGCAGCTTTATACAAGTTATCATAATCCGCAGAAGGTTTCAAATTTTTGAAACCCTCTGCAATAGCTTTATCTTCCATTGAAGATAACCATAGTCTTTCAATTTTTTTCGTACAATGCTTATATTCGTAAATTAACCTAAATATAAGTTCGCCCTCACGACCTGCATCGGTAGCACATATAATAATTTCTACATCTTTTCTGCTCATTTGGCGGCACAATGAATTTAAAAGTTTTGTTTGACTTTTAATAGGCTTGTATAACATATTATCAGGCAATATAGGCAGATTGTCGGTATTCCATACTTTCCATTTTTCATCGTATTCATTAGGCGAACACAAGCCCAAAAGATGACCCGATGCAAAAGCTACTACATATGTATCATCTTCGTAAAACCCATCACTGTTTTTTTCGTAGTTATGCAGCATAGCCTTTGCAATGCTTTTTGCAACAGAGTTTTTCTCTGCTATTATCAGTTTTTTCATTTTGAAATATCCTCCCTCGTAGTATCATAACTTACAACTTCATTATTGTGTGCATCAACTTCATATGCTGCACTTTCAAACATATTCTCTATACTATAATGCCCGGTTTCCTCATTAGGAATATTTTCACTGTCATTATGGCCTGAAAGTTCAGAATTAAGCTCTTTAAGCCTATTTTCTTTTTCTCGCATTTCATTAAGCTGTTCAAAAGGTTTTTCTATTTCTATTTTTGCGTCCTCTAGCTCTTTTTGAGATTTTTCGAATTTTAATTCAGTTTCATTAATTTCTACTGATATGTTTTTTATAGCATTATCAAATCGAGTAAAATTACCATATATATCACTTCCTAAATCTAAGTCATATGATGCTCTACCCTTTAATTCTGCTGAATACACAAGTCTATTTGTATTAAATCCAACAATCACGTCAAAACCTCTGTAATTCCCCACTTTTTTATGCTCTGACGGCTTTATAGTCTTACATACTTTGAGTAAAGCGGCTCCTGCCTCTTTTTTGTCTGTATATGTGACACCATCAATCGTCATCGACGTAAATTTATCGGATTTATGCTCATTGGCTATAACGCTATCAATTTTAAGATTTTCAACACACCTTTGCAATGCCGAAATTTTCTTAGGCAGAGTTTGAGATATAGATTTCTGCAAACTACGTTTATTTTCTTGATATGATGAAAACAATGCTCTTAACTTATTAACCTCAACCTCAAGGTCTATTTTTTCTTTAATCTTAGGGTCACCTGATGCAATAGCCTTTATTTCTGCATAATTTAATACACACTCGTCAATATCCGCAGCTGACCTAACATATGACTTTGATGTCATAATTTGGCTGATAAACTTTTGTTTATTTTCAACGAGTTGATATAAATACGCATCAAACGTATTTTTAGTAACATAGGTGTAAATATCAACTTCTGAATTTTCATTACCCTGCCTTATAATCCTACCGTTACGCTGCTCAATATCTGACGGCTTCCACGGACAGTCTAAATGATGAACTGCCTTTAATTTATTTTGACAATTAGTACCTGTACCCAATTTACTTGTAGAGCCTAAAAGAATACGTACATCACCTTTTTGCACTCTTTGAAAAAGAGCTATTTTCTGTGCATCAGTGCTATAATCGTGTATTACTGCGATTTCTGACGGTGAAACACCCATAGCAATTAACTTTGTTTTAACATCATCATAAACAGTCAATGCCTTGTTTTTATCAGGTGTAGACTGGTCGCAAAATATAATTTGTGTACTTCTTTCAGTTGTTGTTTTTTTATAAATATCAAATACATTGTTAATACAAGCATTTACCTTACTGTTAGGGTCGTCCGGCAACATCGGATTCATAAGTCTTTGGTCTAAAGCTATTTTCTTGCCGTCACCTGTTATCTTAGGCATATTATCAATATGATTATCTACCTTACCGGCTCTGATTTTTTCAGCTCGCTTTGCTAAAGAATCTATCATCTGTTTTTGATATTCGCTTGCCTCAACCGCAACAGTGTGATAATTGGCTTTTGGTGTAGGCAAATCAAGCATATCAGCGGTTTTAATGTCAGCGACAGACTTAAACATATCCATCAATTCAGGAATATTGTTAAACTTAGCAAATCTCGTTTTATACTGGTAACCTTTGCCCTCCGGTGCAAGTTCAAATGAAAGTACAGTTTCACCAAAAGTAGATGCCCAAGCATCAAAATGATGTAAATCGTGTCTTTTAAGCTCGTCAAACTGTAAGTATGTTTGCATTGTATACATTTCAACCATTGAATTTGAAATTGGTGTGCCTGTGGCAAAAACCACACCTCTTGAGCCTGTTTTTTCATCTAAATATCTGCATTTCATATACAAACCTTCTGAACGCTGTGCTGCTGAGGTACTTATACCTGCAACTCTGCTCATTTTTGTATTGAAGTACTTATTTTTAAATAAATGAGCCTCATCAACATATATTTTATCAACACCCAATTCCTCAAATGTGATTGTTGTATCTCGTTTATCATCATTATTAAGAGCCTCAAGTCTGTTTTCAAGATTTTTCTTGGTACTCTCAAGCTGCTTTATTGTGAAACCTCTATTGCCACTATCATTGGCATATTTTGTAGACAATAAATAGTCCTCGATCTCATCAAGCCTTTCTTGTATGAATTGTGTTTGATACTCAACCGAAAGAGGTATTTTATCCAACTGCTCGTGAGATATAATTACCGCATCATAATTGCCTGTGGCAATTCTTGAGCAAAATTTCTGTCTGTTCTCTGCATTAAAATCTGTAGCTTTAGGTACTAATATGTTTGCTGTCGGGTACAAACGCAGAAAGTCAGCCGACATTTGAGCAACTATAGCTTTAGGAACAACTATAAGGCTCTTATGGCAAAGTCCCAATCTCTTACTTTCCATAGCACTGGCAATCATCTCGAAACTTTTACCTGCTCCTACGCTGTGTGCCAAGAGCGTATTACCTCCGTAAAGAGTGTGTGCTATGGCATCGACTTGATGCTTACGCAATGTTATTTCACTACTCATACCCTTAAAAGTGATATGACTACCGTCATACTCTCTCAATCGTATTGAATTAAACTTATCATTGTAAATTTTCACTATATCCTGCGTTCTGTCATAATCATCAAATATCCACTCTTTAAAACGCTGTTTTATAATATCCTGCTTTTCTTGTGCTAACAAGGTTTCTTTCTTGTTTTGCACATATTTAGGCTTATCATTCTCGTCTATAATTCTATCATTTACAACAGTGTTTTTGAGATTAAGTGTATCTTCAATTAATTCATAAGCACTAACCCTTGACGTGCCATATGTTACACTTGCCTTTATATTATCTCTATCCGCTCCTGCATTACTTATTTTGTATTGAGAAGAATAGCTATTAAAATCAACTACTATTGAATGTCTGTTTCCGAACGCATTGCCGTATGTATTCTTATGAAATGACGGTGTTTCAAGCAATTCATACATAAACTGTTGATAGTATTTCACCGGCACCCAAGTAGAACCAAGCTGTACAGAGATTTCTTCAGGCTTTAAATCCGGTGGTTGAACTTCTGACAGTGCAGATACATTTATATTAAACTTACTGTCAAATTGGGCATAATCCTTTGCAATTTTCAGCTTTTCTTTTACGTTACCGCTCAAGTATTCATCAGCATTTTCATACTTATTGGTTACAGGATTTTCAAATATTACTCCTTTTAACTCTGAAACTATATCTTCTTCTGTAGTTCCGCAAAGTTGAGCCATATAATCAACATCAACTCGTCCTTTTTCGGAAATAGACACTGCCAAAGCCTCAACAGCGGTATCTGTATGGTCAATGGTAGTATAAGGCTGTATTGTCCTTTTTGTAAAAATGTCAGACTTGCTTTCCAAGTTACCGTCCTTATCAATATTTTCAAGAGCTAATAACAAAGGTGCTGTATCATCTTCCCTAAATAATGACTTGTTCGTTTTACTCGAAAGTATACCGAATTTTGCAGTAAATTTATCATATACAGCATTTAATTTATTTCGCAAATTTGATGTATTTTCATCATCATAATCTTGCAACTCGGCAGCGATTAATTCCTGCAATGCTGACGATATTTCTATCATACCTTTCAATCGTTCGGTTTTTTTACCGGTAACAGGTTCTTTAATCAACCGTTCATTCTCTCTAAAATAAATTTCACCGTCTATTTCCGCATAACAAAAGTTGCGGTAGTTATCTACATTTACATTAGGCATATCGTATTTTTCTTCAACTTGAACATCATCAATTGCAGGCTCATAAGTACCTTTTATATTGCTTAGAGCGTTTTTAAGCTGCTCCTCAAGAGGAATATCTGACGGTTTGCAAGTAACTGCATAACCGTATTGGCTTGTTGTTTCTCCGAGTGTGCCACATACCATTTCGGGGTGATTGACAAAATAATTGTTAATATGCGTACCGTGTTCGCCAAAGTCCGAAACATTAACCCATTCGGGCATTTTTTCATCAATAAGTTCTGTTATTCTGTCTTTTTTTTGCAAGAAAATAATGTCTGCCACAACAGGTGTACCTGCGTTTTTGAAAGCATTGTTAGGCAGTCTTACAGCACCGAGAAAATCAGCTCTTTCGGCAAGATATTTCTTAACTTTGTCACCTTTTTTATCAAGAGTACCGCTTGATGTAATAAATGCGACAATGCCGCCCGGACGCACTTTATCAAGTGATTTCTTAAAGAAATAATCGTGTATAAAACTATCTTCCTTAAAGTCATTATCACTTATTTTGGTTGTACCGAAAGGTACATTACCGATAGCCACATCAAATGTATTACTATTAAAAGCAGTCTTTTCAAAGCCTTTTATCTGAATATTAGCGTTTGGATAGAGCTGCTTTGCAATTCTTCCTGTTATACTATCCAATTCAACACCATACAGCTTAGATTTCTGCATACTCTGAGGGAGTAAACCGAAAAAATTGCCTATGCCCATAGACGGCTCTAATATCTTGCCGCTCTCAAAACCTAAGTTGCTAAGCGTATCATAAATAGAACTAATAATAACAGGCGGTGTATAGTGTGCATCAAGTACAGACGCTCTTGCGGCAGTATATTCATCATCTGTAAGGAGTGATTTAAGCTCTGTGTATTCCTTGCTCCAACTGTCTATACGACTATCAAAAGCATTTTGCAAACCGCCCCAACCAACATATTTAGCTAAAATTTTCTGTTCCTGCAAAGTAGCTTGTCTGTTTTCGCTTTCAATAAGCTTAAGCGTTTTGATAGAGTTAATATTATCCGTAAACTTTGCTTTTGCACCACCAATACCCAACTCATTGTCGGTAATATGGTAGTTAGTGACAGGTACAGCTTTTGTATCGATAGCTTTATCAGCAGCAACTTCCTCTGTAACAGGTTCTTTTTTTTCATTGACTTCCAGATTAACATAATGCTCAGATTTTTCCTTATCCGTAAGGTAACGGTCATTGTGAACCAGGTTATCCAGACGAGAAGCTGCCTGTATCCAAGACATCTTGATTTCTTCACAGCCATTTTTCTTGTATCGCAAACCAGTGGAATCGTAGTATTCGCTGCTACCAGATGTGCCAGAGAGTGCATGAGAATGACCGCCTGTACCATACTCATTTTTCAAAAAGTCTGCCTTTTCCTTGGAAGAATGGCTTTCCTGCCAATAGTTCCAGATACGCCTCTTGCCATCAGAAAACCGACTTCCCTTTGTCATAGCATGGTTGATTTCATCCTCTGTGATGAAATGTGACATAAGAGGAAGCTGCACCAAATCGGTCTGATATTCACGGAGATGAATATCCAGTTCCTTCAATCGTTTTTCCAAAGTGGTGACCTTATGATAATGGAAACGCAGAATGTCAGGCTTGGCTTTGTAAGCATCCATAAAAGCCTGGTACTCCGTCTGCAATGTAACACGGAACTTAGGGTCAGTCAGCTTTTCTGCAAGTGCGACAATATCATCGGAGAAACCACCGCCACGCATTTCGCTGAGTGAGGAAAGAATCCCCGTTTCTCTGATACCATCAGCAAAGTCACTGTACAAATACCACAGACTTGCTGCAATTTTCTGTCGCTCATAGTTAGCTGCTTCGACAAGCTCTACATTGGTTGCGTACTGCCCATTTTCTAACAGTTCTCCAATTCGTACTGCGACATCCTCCCACGGGATGACCTGAGCATTTTCTACATACTCTGCGGAATTCCCCTGTGCCAGATGAATACCATCTTCGGCATACCATACTGAGATATTATGCTGTTCATCTTTAAGGCCATAACCGCCGTGATAGACCTGCTTTAAAGTCGCTGTCAGTTCCTCAATTGATTTACCCTTCATATAATCAAGAGCAACCACCATTCGACCGTTATCGGTATTGATACCCAATTGAAGAATACGGTCGATTTCTTTTTGTTCAAAAACATTATTGGACAGGTCACTAGGATGTTCTGTTTCCAAATTCTGCTCAATTTGAGCAGAATTTTCTTCGATAATTGTATATTTGAGTTTTTCGGCAAGATTTTCTCTGCCGACACCAAAATCAATATGTGAAAAAGATTTTTCCATAGCATTATCATCAACATTTTCAAAGTTAATTTGCAAATCGTTGATTTCGGATACTCGCCACTGTACATTAGGCTTGTCCTCTAAGGTCACAATATCGCCCTCTTTGAGAGGTCTGTTATTAGTTTCCACAACCTGCTCAATTTGAACAGAATTTCTTATAGGATAATCTGTCTTAAACTTATCCAATATTTCTTGCTCTTTTTCGGTAAGCTGTGCATTTTGTTCAAGGTAAGGCACAAGTATATTAAGAACATTTTTTATATCTTTCTTGCTTTCCTCGTCAATATCTTCATAAGCTAAATAATATTCGTTATATTCCCTTATATGGTCTACAATACTGCCACCGCCTAAACCTTTGCCGTCACCTATATCATATCTGCCGTCATAATCGTAATTTTCACCGTCAATAACAGCATTTACAGAAAAATGTGTTTTATCATAATAAGAACGTATTTCTTCGTCAAGTTCCTCGTTTTCTCTTTCGGTATGCTGTTTTTCGTCAAGATATTCAATGACAGAATTAGCAAGAGCAAAACTCATATCAGGATTTTCATCAGCAAATTCTTTTAACAAAGCACTTTCTGTAAAGCTAAGATTAAATTTAACAGAATTTTCTTTAATATTATTACCACTTAAATTCTGCTCAATTTGAGCAGAATTTTCAACAGTATCAGTCACAGGTACTTGTGTTTGGAGATTTACTGTCTGTTCTTTTTCGTTGCCGATAAATTCATATAAAGTTGTATTAAGAAGTCTTGCGTTGTCTATATTTTCTGTGATAACAAAGCCTCTGCTTTCTCGCTCAACTGTGCATTGGTCTGTATACCAAGACAAAGCACCCGTCAGTAAAACAACCTCTGATATTTCTCCGCTTATCTTATTTTTAAACTTATCGCCTATTTCAATGGTATTGTGTACCTGTTGCTGTTCTCTTATATGCTCTTGGGTATCAAGATACATTTCCCATTGGTCATACTCAACACCGAATAAACCGCCTTCTTCAATATCTTCAATACTTTCAACTTGACTTTCGGTATTATCTCCGTGCAGTGCATATATCGGCAAATCAGTATTCTGTAAAAGTTCAGTGGCTCGTTCGGTTCTTAAAGGCAAAAGATAATTGGAGGTATAGCCGTATTCATTGCGTTCGGCAATGCTAACGGTATTGTCGGGCATATTGTTAAGTATCTTTTCAGATAGCTGCGGCTCATCGTCCTGTAATACATTTTGTGCAATGCTGCCGTAATGTAATACTTTCGCAGTTTTACTGTCCATAATAAAATTATAAATATCATCATAATCCATAACATCTGGCAAAAAGTATAAATCTTTTTCATTTTCCTTATCAGCCATAAGCCTGTAGCCCTCAGATGTGTGGTGAAAACGATAATTGCTGTATTCAGGTTTTTCTTCATCTTTGTATGTAATGAATACATCTCTATGCTCTTTTACTGCATAATTAAGCTGCAGCTTTGCAAACAAATCAAATTCAACAACAATGCCTTGCTCCTGCAAAATATCTAGGTTGTCATATAATAATGCAACAGGTATAATTACTGCTTCAAGCCTTATCTTTTCATCAAAATTGAGCGTAACCGTTTTTAAGTCTAAATGCAAAATATCGGCAACTTTTGGTGCTGAATCACCTACCACAACATAATCATTATCCTTTTGGTAAAACGTAACATTTACAGTGGAATTTTTCTCTGTTTTTGTCATTAAATCTTCATTTTTAGTTTTGCTTTTTGTATTGACAATGTTGTTTGATGTGAGGTACGCATACACTCTGTTTGTCTTAGTATCAAGTTCGTTAGGCAAAGAATTTACAATAGGTTCAGGTTGGTCAGGCTCTTTAGCTTGCACAGGCTCAACCCTTGTTGGAGCAACAAAACTCTGCCCTTTACTATATCCGTTAAAAGATAATAAACTGCCGACAGCCTCTTGGAAAGACATATTGTAATACTTCATTAAAAAATCAAGAGTATTCCCACCAAACCCTTGAGAGTTCCAGTAAAACCTGTTGCCGTCCTCGATACGCATACTGTCGTGTGCTGCCATTTCATATTCGTTAGTGCCAACTCTACGCAGCTCCTCGCCGATAGAGCGGAGATAGTCGGCTAGGTTGGTTTGTTTTGCAATAGCTATTTCATCTTCATTATAATGAACATACGATTTGCTATCTTTAGTATTTTGCTGCTTTATTTCAACATAATCAGCGTATTTTCCGATACTGTTTAAAACCTTTCTTGCTTGTCTTGACACATAGTTGCCTACGGTTTGAACATCAATATTGCTAAGTTGCTTAATATAATCAAAATTACTTGACGCAAAGTCAATACCAACCTTTGTATAAACCGTAAGACGTATACTGTCATTAATAAGGGCTGTTAATTTGTCCTTATCAATGCCATTATCCGTAAAGTTGATTTTCAAATTGCTTAATATGTTGTCAATCTCTGTATCAACTACAACTCGATTCATACCTTTCAAAGACCGTTCCCTATACTCTGAATATGTATCGTTTATATCGAAAACATAGACAACCTTATTATCTTTTGAAAGCACAGGTATTCCCGACACTCCGCCTTTAACACTTGAATTTTTTTCTTTTGTCCAAAATTCAAAAGTACCTACCATTCTCGCATTTGGTCTTTCTTCTGAAATTAGCAACTGATTAAGAAAACTATATTTATATAGGTATGCGGATTTCTTAAGAAATTCAGACCAATTCTCACTATTATTGCTTACTTTGCTTAAAAGCTGCTCATACTTATCTTTTAATGCATCAACTGTGTACCTCGCCATAATCCTCCTCCTCACCTATGTTTGTTTCGTTATCAATTTTGTCACTTGCTTTTTCATCTTCCAATAAGCACTTCATCAGCTCAATTAATTCACTTTTTTTTGAAAACAATGTTTCAATTTCTTCAACACTTAATGCACTTTCTTGAAGTATCTTTTGAAACATATCATTTTTTTCTTTGTTTTCTGCCGTTTCTAAATCGTTTGTAACTTCTTTTATTTTTTGATTTAAAGTAATCAACTTTTCTTCATATTGTTTCTTGTTCGATTCAAGTTTTGCTAATTGCTCTCTTAATTTCTCGCTCATTCTAACAACCGTTTTTCTCATAAAAAAGACCTCCTATGTTAAAAAACAAGAAGTGGCAAAAACCACTCCTTGTTTTACATAATTATTCGTTATTGTTTGAAATATCATCATTTTCAAGGAAGTCTGAATACTCGTTATCATCTTCCTCTGTTTCTTCAATTACTTCTTCATCATTATCATCACTGTCAGATTTTTTCTTTTTCTTAAAGAATAATAAAAACAAAGCTAATCCGACACAAACTAAAGATATAATCGGAGCAAAAAGACCTGTAACTTTACTTCTGCTCACCTGCACTTCGGTAGTTGTTTCTGTTGAAATTTCAGTGGTTATTTCTGTTGTTGTTTCAACGGTAGTTGTGTCTATAACTTCCACACCCGTTAAGTGATAATTGTTGCCTGTTGCATCTGTGGCAAAAGAAAGTAAATCCTGTTCATCAACAGCATTAAGGAAATACACATTATTCTCACCCTTTTGGTTATCAATTATTATGTAATATATATTTCCAGCTCTCGATTGAACAGTTAAAAACTGTTTGCCTTCTTCATTTGTTTTGTCAATAACATTTGCATTGCCATCAACAGTAAGTGCGTTGGCACTTGCTGTTGACACAAACATAAAAGACATACATAACATTAAAATTACTGCTTTAAATTTTTTAATCATAAATTTTTCCTCCTAAAAAATATGCTTACCTGACATATTATTAACTTTTCTTGTTTGATTGTAATCATCGCCTTTTCTTACACAGCCACCACTTGAATTCCAAACAGATATTGTTTGCAATGACTGCGACCAACCTTGATAAATTGCAATAGGGTTGATAAGATGGTTTGAAAATTCACTCCAGTTATATCCGCTTGTACATATTCCCATCTGAAAGTCAAGATGTTCTCCCGATGCAAAGCCTGTTGAACCTTGTATACCAATCTGTTGACCTGCGGATACAACATCACCAACATTCAATGTACTGCTGTTCATCTTCATATGATTATATTTTGTATATACCATAACACCGTCAATGTTATGTTCAAGAACAACAACATAACCATAACCTGTAAGTCCGTTTCCATTGCCGGAGCCAACCATAACCACCTTACCGTCCCACGCTGCCGCAATTCCCACATTAGAACCATACGTTACGTCTAAATCAATTGCTCTGTGGAAACTTGTGTGGTAAGTATCAAAAAACGAAGATGTCACAACAGCTCTGTTGGCAAACTCATCAGTATACGGTGCGTGAATATCGCCAAAGAGAGCCGATACTGTACCGCCACCTATACCAACATTGACAAGCGAACTTGATAAATTAACATAAGGTGCAGAACCTGTTCCAATATCACAGTATATAAACGGGTTCATTTCTTCATTGCCGTCTTTTTGTATAACAGAGATATGAACAATAGGAACATCTCTGCTTTCGGCATCGTCCATCTTTGCGACAACTTGTCCTAAAGTGACTTCTGAGCCTCTGCCAATTTCAGAAGAAATATCTTTTATAGACTCATAAGTAACCTCAAACATATCATTTTCAATGACAAGGCTATCGCTTGTTTTCCTTTTTACATTGCCATCAATGACCGACAAAACATTAGTGCTTGATGTGCCTGCAATATCTATACCTTTATGTTTTTTAATATCTGTACCTTTAGCAAAATTATTAAATCTGTAATACATACTTCCGCCAAAATTTTCAGCAGTTGAGCCTGTCTGAATAAAACCGGTTACAGCATTCTCGTCATCATAAAAATATTTATATTTGCCAACTTTCGAGCTACTAAGGCTATTAGAACCGGAATTACCCTCAACAGCAATAAAATATGTATCTGTCGATTCAACAACAATGCCTGTATGACTTGTGCCGTTTTCTTTCTGTATCATAATATCACCGGCAACAGGTTTATAACTATCCTTACTCTGCCATATGCCTGACTTTTGAGCATTATCCATTAAATCAGACACTGCAGCCGTCTTAGGAACAATTGAACTCATACCTGCCTTATCAACACAATAACTTACAAAAGCTGCACACCAGTTATACGAAGTTGTGCCTCTTATTTCACCATACCATTCGGTGTACTTATTAGGAGTGCCTGACACTCCTTCTTCAAGTTCTTCCAAAGCAATATCCGCCAATTTATTGTCAGAACTACTTACAGTTGATGCAGGTTCTTCTTCACCTGTCTTTAATGTAAGCAGATATACAGTAACACCTGTCTGCTTACCGTGAACAAGTGCATCTTGATGATTGTTATAATACACATCAATACGATTACCCTTAATCGCTCCTCCTGTATCTTCCGCTGTGTAAATGTGACCGTTAATCAAAACTTTAGCTCCTAAAGGAATTACTTTCGGGTCAACAGCAATAGTTCTCCCTTGAACAGGAAATGTTCCGCTTGCAGTTGTAGACGGCTTGCCTGTTACTTCAGGGCTATACTTTCCACAACATATAACACACGGACAGTAGCCTGTTGTTGTAAAATTGCCCAACAACTTTTGGTCATAATGGCTTATATCTTCGTCAGTAGTTTCTGTAACAGCACTTTTACTTTGAACCGTGCCGATAGACGAAACAGATGTAATGCCACCATTGGTTGTTTCATAGCCATACAATCCAACAACATAATTTCTCCAATCATAGTCAACAGGTGTACCTATCCAAAAACCGTGATTGCCTCTATATTCTCTTAAATCTTTGTAATGGTCATATATAAGTTCCTTTTCATCTTCTTTATAATATTCTTCGGGCAAATTCTGCAAAAAATATTCTATTGTATTGTCAAACCCCTTATTATACAAATGTACTGTGGCTATCTTAATTACATAAAAGCCTTTCTTTTCCGTCCTGTATGTAACCTCTGTGCTGTATTGGTAATCGAATATATCATTTTCAACATTTTTAATGCCACCGAAACCATAGTATGGGTAGCCAACCAACTTATGCAATACCCAATTGACAAAACCACCATTAAAGTCATATCCGGGATATACAGCAGATAAATAAGCCTCTAACTGTTCAGGATTATGTTCTATCGGGTCAAATTCCGTTTCAACTTTATCTATTTTGTTGTTATCATTAAGTTCCTCAATGGTTTCATTAACTCTCGCCAAAAGTTCTGACTCTAATTTTGTATAATATGCCGTTGACGATGTTATTTCACTGTTAGTTGTCATATATGTAGTGCTAACCAATCCATCAGCAATGCCTAATACAATTAAAACGGTACCCCATATAAACATAGAAACCAAAGCCACAACAAGAATAAATGTAATTATCGGTACTACAGGCACACTAAAGAACGCAAGCAAGCCTTTGCTCGCAGCTGATGCAGCTTTTGTCTTTGCCGCTTTAACCGCAGCCTGCTTGTACAATTGCTGCAATTGCTGCATTTCCATAACATTTTTGTATTGTTGCTGTCTTGCAAACTTTTTAGAAATTTCTTTCAATGCAGAATTGTTTGAATATTTACCTGAAACTTTGTCAGACGATAAATTATTTTTCTTTTTATCCGAAGAAAATTTATCAACCTTTACACTGTTGAAAGCCATATCTTTAAGAGCTTTTTCGCCTGCACCTAAAGCTGCTCCCACAGCAATATTTTTAGCATCTTCGGTAATTGTGTTTTTGCTGTCCACGTCTACCACTTTAGCAATTTTCTTAGCCTTAGCATAAATTCTGTTGGCTTTTCTGAAATTCTTCACAATAGCACTATCTTTAAGTCGTGGTCTGCCTTTTTTATATACAGATATATTGCTAAAAGTATTATTATAATCTGTTGACTTTTTCTTTTTTAAACTTTTAATATCTGCTGATTTTTCCGACTTAGCCGTGCTGTTTTCGTTTGGTATTGAATTTTCACTTTGAAATTGACTATTATAATTATCTGTTCGCAACACATCAGATATATTTTCATCATCTGTTGTTTTGTAAACATTTTCATCAATCTCACTGTCAAATTTCTTTCCTTGTTCACCTGATTTTTCATATTCAGTAAACAAAATGTGATTTTCTTCAACAGCTAACTTATCGGTGAAAACATTGCTTTTAGCGTCAATACTTTCAGAATAATCGGTCGGAAAATTTAACTTTTTAAACTCCGCATCATTATAAGAATTTTCAAAAAATTCACCTTGTTTGTCGTTTAATTCTTTAGATAGTCGCTGTTTATTTTTTGTATGACTATTCAACAAGTTATCGGTCAAACTATTGACATCGTCCGACTTAATGTCAAAATCTACTTTTCCATTAAGTTCACCACTTACAAATACTGTACTGTTAGAAGCAATTGACTTTTCAAAATCCGAATTTTCAGTTGAAAATGAACTTTTATAATTTTCATTAGCCTTTCTTTTTGTATGATGTTCAGATAATTCATTATGTTTAGTTATATAACCGCTTTCAAAGTCATTATCCTCATTTAATCGGTCAATTAAATTTTCGTTGGTATTATCAACCTTATCTACAAATAAGCTGCCATTGTTTTCGGCAGATTTTTCAAAGTTCGAATATAAACTTTTTTCTTCAGTAAGAGCAGCAAACCTATTATCATCGCTATACGAGCTGCCGTCATTTTCGGAGCTTTTATTCAGCAATCTATCAGAAAAGGCTTTTTTCTTTCTGTCCACAACTCTATGTGAAGTTTCCTTTGACTCTATATCACCTTTATTTGCACTGCTTTCAAACATTGAAGAACCAATATAGTTTCTTTTTGAACTTGAATTGTCACATTTATTTAAAACGCTTTCTTCAACAATATTTTCATCAAAAGGTACAGAAACTTCTTTATCTAAGCCATAAGAAAATTTACTTTCTTTTTCCGAGCCAAATTTACTTTCTTTTGATTTTTCAAAATCCGCCAACTCGTCATTTTCATAAGATAATGTAAATTGGGAGTAAGCTGTATTAATATCTGTTTGCGAACTACTGTCATTGTTTTTTCTTCTTAAAGACCTCTTTGGTGAAATCTCATTTTCTTTCAAAGAAACATATTTCACATCATCAAAATCAGTTGTGCCGTCTGTTTCAAAATTATGAAAATCCGTGTGTGTACCCGAACTGTATCCATTTTGGATACATTGTGTATCCACGTTGTATCCATTCTGGATATGTTTTGTATCCAAGCTGTATCCATTTTGGATACAACTCTGTGTGGATACTTCATCACTTATTGAAGAAGTTTGCTCGGTGACAAACTTTTCATAACTTTGTTTAAAAAGTTCAGTTTCACTGTTATTAAGATTTTGAAAATCAACTTTTGTATCAGGATTATATACATCTTGCGTATTGGGTTGTATACTTTCCTTTGACTTAATAATAACCGCCGATGTTTTCAATGTGTCTGCATAACGATTTGATTTTGCGTTTTCATTAACTCTTATTCGTTTTCTTTCGGTATCCACTTTCGGACAAGTTGTCCTATTGTTTGATAATTCGTTTTCAAGAGAGCCGATATTCTCATTTTCAAAATCAGCATTATTAATATCAGTGTTTTTATTAATATCAGCACTATCATTATCGACATATTCACCTATAAGCTCAGAATAAGACTTTGCCTTATCTTTTTTCCTTTTTCTTTTTCTGTTCCGCTTATTTTTGTTTTCTTTATTTTCTGTTTCATCTTCAATATTTTCAAATAAAGAAGTGTTATTGTTTTCAGACTTATCTTCAAATTTAACATTATCCAACAAAATCACCCCTTATCATTCTTTTCTAAGAATTCTATCTCTAGGGTCAGTAGATATTAGCTTATAAATTTGAGTATTTTTAGGCACAACATTTGAAAAAGGGATTATATCGGCATTGTATTTAAACAAACCCACACCTTGTCTATTCATTGCTAAGTATTCTGTCTGATATTCAGTAAGTTGCAGTTTTTTACTCAAAACATTCAAATCATCTGCACCTTGTGAGAGCAAAGTCAAAAACAATGTATTGTCAAATATATTATTAACTTCGGGGCTAAGCAGGAAATCTTTTACATTCTGAGTAATTCCTGTAGGAATACCTCCCCACTTTCTGAAACGTTTCCAAAAGTCAACCATATAAGACGCTGTTTGAGGGTGGTTGAGCAATATATGGAACTCATCGATATAAGTCCAAGTCGAAATGTTATCGTCAAAATTCTTAGCCACCCTTGCCCATATAAAATCAATGACAATCAACATTGTAATCGCAAGTTCTCGCTTATTGTTAAGCAGCTCCTTTAAATTGAAACTGATAATTCTGCTTTTAAGATTAACATTTGTTTGGTGGTTCAAATAATCATCATCGCCGCCAACATAATAATCAATATAAGGCACAATAAATTCTGCCGCTGCCCTATTTTGTTTTTTAAGACTTTTGTATACATCTTCAAGTATAGGCATTCTGTCTATCTTTTGATTTTTATACTCATCAAATACCTCTGCTATAGAGTGTTTGATAGAACTTCGTATATCACCCGATACGGAATATCCACTGCCTAAAAGCATTTGCTCTACAATAGTTTCAAAAAAGCCGATTTTGGCTGTAATTGGGTTAGATGAATATGTATAGCTTATATCAAACATATTTATATAATCTTTTGATGTAGGTGCAAGCCTAATAACTTGTCCGCCAAGACTTTCAACCAAAGGTGTATACTCACCCTCCGGGTCTATTATATAAATATAGTCGTTTGTAACTAAATACGCTTTCAGTATTTCCAGCTTTGTCATAAAGCTCTTGCCCATACCGGGAGCACCTAGTATTAAACCATTAGGGTTAGGTAGCTCTTTTTCACCTTTACGGTCAAAAACAATAACATTTTTCGATATTGCATTTGTACCATAATACAATGCCTCCGGTGACGTAGAGTTCAACTCTTTGGTTGTGAACGGCTCAAAAATAGCTAAAGTAAATGTTGTAAGATTACGCTTAAACTGCTCAAGTTTATTAAATGCTATCGGCAAAGAATTGATAAACCCCTCTTCCTGCATATAATTGAGTTTCTGCAATCTGTTGCTGCTCCTTACAACAATACTTCTTAGCTTGTCCCACTCAACATTTAAAGTATCAATACTATTTGCAGAATTCATAACAGTGACTGTAACCCAAAACATTTTCTCATTTGTATTTTCCAATTTAGTAAGCAGCATATCAATGCCCTCGCTGTTTTTCTTAACATTAGGAGAGGCAAGACTTGAATCATAAAACTTTGCTACTGATTTTTGCTGTTCAGCAATCAATCGTGCATTACAAGTAACCCACTTGTTTCTAATCATACTAAGTGCTTTTTCCTGTTCAATGACCTCAATATGAAAATTTATGCAAACATTAATTTCAGAGCTTATTAAATCATTCAAAAGCCTATCACTCAGCTTATTTGCTATAATATGATATGTTGAAACTCTATTAAAAACATTATCAATCTTAAAGTAGTCAGGCATATATTCTATTGTGTTAATTTGCAGCATTTTATTAACATCAACCTTTTCAATATTTATCGGAATATTACAATGATTGGTTAATTCCTTGCCCTTAACAATAGCTCTGAACAAATCTATATATTCATTTCTATCAAGAATATCTGATACAACTTTTAGTCTTGATAAATTATTTTGTATGCTTGTAATAATCTGATTAAGTTTCCGCCTTGCCTCTCTAATGTCTTTTGTTTTTACAGAAACAATATAATATCTTTTTTTAACAATACCGTGACTTGATGTATTAATTTGAGATGAAATAATATCCGAATATTCACTTCTCAAATAATCATATCCATCGCCTTTATTTTTAAGCAATATCGACCTATTATGCTTTTGCGTTGAACCTCTTTGATTAAAACAAAGCATTTCAATATCATAAGCATCTTCAGTGAAACCATTGATAAGTTCTACAAGCCTTTCAAGTATAAACACTTTGTCACTATCATTTTTTAAAACATAATTAGTATCGTTAAAATAAAGACAACTGCAATATATATCATCAGGGAGTTCAATAATGCCATCGCCATAACAGTATCCCACAGGCAAATCTACTGTATATGGCAACGGTTTACTTTCATTGAATACTTTTTCAATGATTTTGGTTTTTAAGCCTTCAAATTTACTTGAATTATTATTTTTTGCCATTTTTATTATTACTCCCCTCCTCATTTATTTTTTTGTTTACTCTCTTTTGAGGCAGAAATTTAAATCTCAGCTTATACCAAACGTATTTTTCAAGCGACATATTCTGTATTTCTGTTTCACAAATTATAAAAATCGGTGGCAATAACACCGCTAAAATTAAAGCTGCAGCTTTAAAACTTACACTTCTGCCCACAGTAATAAAAAGCAGAAACGCTATTACTAACGCAATTCCTATAAATATTAACTGCCTTAAGGTAAAGTTAGCAAACCACTGTTTTTTTATATTTGTTATATCAATATTGTTATTTACCCTTTGATTAGCCATAAATCACACCTCCTAATTAATGAGCCTGAACTATTGATTTTGCAATGCTTTCTGTTTTGAATAAAGCAACTATCAAAATAAATGATACCAAAATTAGTTGTGTTGACAATTTGTCCCAATCTGAATACATCGTTGTAAATGCCGTACTCATATATCCAAAGAATATTGCATACACCGCAACTATCAGTATTAATTGAACACCAAACGCTGCCATAGTTTTAATATAATTAGTACCAATCTGTCCCCATTCTTGTTTGAGCGGCATTAAAGGTACAGCCATAGGAGCCATAAGCATATGCATATAAATATAGACAAATCGGCAAACTATTATAAACTGCGTTACAGGATACAGAAGTTTAGCACATATTGATGCTATAAAAGCAGCAAACCAAAAAGATATAGCATTACCAAGCGTTGAACTTTCGCCGTCATACAGATTTTTTGCAGCCGTCCTCATAGTTTCAAAGTTTGAATCGTTAAATGCACTTTTTGCTCCGTCACTCGAAATCATATTAGTCATAGCAACAGCAGCCGATGTTGTAAAGTCAAATATTACATTTATTATCTCAAACGAGTATGTTATTAAAAGCATAGATATAAGATACTTGCCTGTCCATTTGATTATCAGTTCGGGACTGTTTTCTACCACCTTATTTTCATTTAAAAATGTAGTAACTAATTCATAGGTCATTAAAAAAGAAAACAAAACAACCGCAATAGGCAGAATACACTCATCACTCATACGCTTTATGACTTCATATATCGGGCCTAATGTGCCGTCAGCCGAACCGACAGCTCTATATGCTGTTTCGGGAACAGATTTTGGAATTATATTTGATAAATCTGATGATACAATCTCTTTCAATTTATTAAATAACCCCTCGTAAAGGTCTAACGATATATCAATGATTGCCGTTTGAAACCACTTTGAAACTTGATTTAAAAGTGAATCCAAAGGATTTATACTTACAAGGAAAGGCATAACGCCCATAGCATCACCTCCAATACAGAATATTAACCATTAAGATACAAACGCCTTAATGCCTGCAACTACTGCTACACCAAATCCTATAAGACCTATGCCTACACCTACATATCTTGAACCCTCATTTGATTCACCTGCCTGCATATCTTTTGAACCCATAATCCACTTAAAGATACCGACAACAATGCTTATACCGCCAATTGCACCGATTGTTATGCCGATGTAATCTGCACCCGTATCAAATATAGTTTTAGATGCGTCTACATTGACAGTCAATGCATACGCTGATACATTGTTGTAAATCAATGCAATTAATAATGCGATAGAATTTCTAACTCTACTTGTACAAGAATTAAATAATTTTTTTACGTTTACCATAATTTTCTCCTTTCAAATCACATATACTTAACAACGTCAGGATTATTTTCAACATTGTTTTGTATTCTTTTATTTTTTAAATAAACTTTAAAATTAAAATACTTATCAGATGTATCAGCCAAATACTTATATCTCTTATGGTCAGTAATATCATACTTCACAGAGTAAAACGGCTTTAGACCTGATATAAGGCAAATGCACTTATTACTTGGCATTTTAAATATTTCATCAGGTGTCATAAGTTCTCTGCCCAACTTTTGGTGATTAACACTTTCAGATTTTTGATTGCTGTATGTTTTTGACTGTGTATATGAATCAACTGTTTCTTTACCCATTTTTTCAGATATAACTTTCAAAAGTTCCAAATCGGTTGAACCTAAGAATAGCATTGTTTGACAGCAGTTTTCTATAGTTGCCCACGTTTTATCATAAACAGCTTTTAACTGACTTTGTGCCTGCAAAAAAATAGAAGCAGATATATTACGACTTCGTATAGTAGAAATCTTTTTATCAAAGTCAGGAATCAAACCAATATTAGCAAACTCGTCTAATAAAAAATGAACGTGAACAGGGAGTTCGCCGCTATAATCCATATCTGCTGTGTGACAAATAACAGTAAAAAGTTGATAATACATAAGCGTAGTGATAAAATCAAATGTGCTGTCTGTATCAGATGTAATAATAAACAATGCCGTCTTTGTATCCGCTCGACCTATCGAATCGAAATCCATTTCATCAGCCGACAGTAAATATTTGATATTGCCTACACTTAACGGCGATAGCCTTGCTGCACAAGATACAAGAATTGATTTAGCCGTTTTGCCTGCGGCAAGTTTATACTCCCTATATTTATCTACAGGTAAGCAACCGTTACCGCCTACAAAATGCAGCTTCTCCATATATGGATACCTCTTTTTAACCTCTGCAATTTGTGCTGCAAGATTATCGAATCGCCTAGTTTGCTCTTTTACTCTTTTATTAAGCACATCGTCATTACAATTAACATTCCACTTCGGATATAATTCACTTATCACTTTGTCAGGGTCCTCAAGATATTTTGGAAGATATTCTAAATCTCTAAACATAATATCTACCTTGTTTAAAGCATCTTCCTTATCTTCATAGACTTTGCTTTCTCTTATCATTTCCATCATAGTGAATATTGAGCGGTTTTCCGATTTAGGACAAGTATAGAAGATGTAACTCAAGTATGCTAAATACATTAATGTTTCTGCATTCTTCCAAAACTCATCACCGGATTGACTTGTTTCATTCACTTTTTTACCTATCTGCAAAAGAATTTGAGCTGTAGATAAAACATTTTCCTCTGTCCTTATGTAATGAAAAGGATTATACTTGTTAGATGCTGTCATATCTTTTAAGTTAAGCACTCTTATATCATAGCCATTAGCTTTTAGCAGATGTCCAACTTTTTCAAGTGTAGTACCCTTTGGGTCAGTCACTATATACGAGCCAAACATTTGCATAATATTAGGCTGTGCATAGCCCCTTGTTTTTCCTGTACCGGGAGCACCGTAAATAACAACATTCTTGTTTTTTGATAATTCAGGGTGTCCCTTTGGTGGGTGAAGTGCTGTAGATAATCTTTCCGTTCTTGTCAGAATGAGATTATAGTCATCATTTTTATTTATAAACGGCTTTATATCTTCCTCATTGCCCCACGTTGCCGAACCGTACTCTATACCGTCTTTAACATTTTTATTCCGCTTGTAGCAAAGTTTCAAAACTTTCAAAGAAAAAAATGTCATTATTCCTGCTATAAATGGTACAGGAGCAATGCTTGGTATAGGATATAAAAACAACCGTAAAACACTGCCTGTGAATACAGACATAGCCTCAATATAGTTATCAGTCAAGGCAATACAAAGAAAGTAATAACCAAGCGTTTTATTAACAAAATAGGAGGCAAGTAAAATCCACGCATTATCTATAAGATATTCTTTTTTTGTTTTATCTTTAAAATCAAGCAGCAGTTCAAGTTTACCCATAACAATGTCAAAGAATTTATTGTTTTTTCTTTGGTTATTAACAGCAATTTTTATATCACTCAAAATTTTGTTTAAGTCATTTGACAATAAATCATCTCCTTAAAGCGACACATCTCTTTGTTTGGATTGAGCTATATCCCTATTATCGAGTTCCGCATTATGTGCTTGAGCCTCGAACTCTGCTCTTTCAAATACAGAATTGATATCCATATCCTCCTCCGTTATAGGAGTATCGTCCTTAAACTTTTCAAATAATGCTTTTCTGAACGCTTGTATCTTCGATTCAGCCTTACCAAGTAAAGCATCTTTTGTTTTGTTATCTTTTGTTTTTTGTATACCTTGTTCGGCAGTGTTTAGCATAGAGTTTTTTAAATCAGCAATACCATCAGTCAATATTTCTGTTACACTCTTATCCGATAAGTTGCTTTCTTTATATGTTGACTTTTGCTCTTTATCTATATCTTCTATATCTGTATCACCTTGTTGCGGTGTTTCAGACTGCTCTTGATATTCCTTCGATTGTTCTTCAACCTCCGTTTTTTCTGCACTGGGTTGTTTATCTTGACTGCTTTCAGTTTGTGACTGTTCGTTAGTTTTGTCTTGAGTTTTTGACTTATTAAGCTCGTCCATTCTCTTTGTAAATTCACCCATAGCATAATTAACTCTTGAAACATCATCTGCCTTGAAATAGATTTTGTAATTATCATTGCCTAAAGACTGCACAGTATACTGAACCTTTGCGGATTTCAAACAATCCTTGAATATATTAAATTCTTTTTGGTCGCTGTTATTTTTTACAAATTCATCTAATCTGATATTTTTGTTTTTATCAAAAAATCTTTCAGGCGAAACCTCTCCAACATTTTCAAATTGCAGCAAACCTTTTTTCAGAAGTCTAAGCAATGCTTGCAAAAAAGAAACACCATCTCTAAGCCCTCTTATAGTTCCGCTTGCATATCTCATAGTTTCATTTGCCAATTCTGACATTTTTTCACCATCTTTCTTATTTAAAAGAGCCTTGCTTTCTAGCAAGGCTCTTTAATATAAAATTCAAATTCAATTACTTATTCAAGTAATTATAGATTACAACAGCCATTTCAGCTCTTGTAATCATTGCTTGCGGCTTAATTTTGCCGTTATCGCCGACTACTGTACCATTATTTATAAGGTAAGCCACATAAGGCTTAGCCCACCAGCTTGTGTTTTTGCCGTCTGTGAAGTCAGCTAAGTTAGATGTGTCAACAGAATTGAAGTTGTAATCTTTACCTCCGAAAAGTTTTGCAATAATTACAAACATTTCTTCTCTTGTTATCGGCTGTTCTGGCTTAAATGTACCGTCACCATAGCCAACAAAAACGCCTGCTGAAGCACAATCTGCAATAGCCTGTGCATAATAGCTGTCACTTGGAACATCATCAAATGTTATATTACCATCTTCAAGATTAAGCATTTTACTTAATACAACAGCAAAATCGCCTCTCTTAGTTGACATATCAGGCTTGAATAACTCATCTGTAACACCGTTTACGATGTCCTGATTATGCAAGAACTCAATATAATCTTTTGCCCAATGGTCAGCAACATCCTTAAATGGTGTCTTAGTAGTAGCTTCTGTTTCTTTTTCAACTACAGTTAAATTTTCACTAATTTTTTCAGTAGTAGTTTCAATAGTAGTTTCTGTTGTAGTTGATGTAACTCTATTGCTCATACCTGCACCACCATTTGAATGATGCTTTGTAGTTGTTTCTGTTTCAGCTTCTGTTGTAACTTCTGTTGTTGTTTCAGTAGTTGTTTCAGTAGTAATCTCTGTAGTAGTTACAGGTCTTACTACAATAGGAATTTCTATCTCAATTCCGCCAACAATTACAGTCACACTGTAATTGTCACTAGTCAAAGGCTTATCATCAACAACTGTTATATCATCAGCCTTAACTGTTTCCTTAGAGCCATCGTTGTAGCTGATTTCAACTTCTGTACCAGACTTATCAAAGTTTTCGCCCTCGTCATATTCAGTCTTATCAGGCTGCTTAGTAACTTCAACACTTACTATTTCTTTCTTTGTGACAGAAATAGGCACATTTATTTTTTCTGTTAAATCGTTATAAGCAAAGAAAACAACTCCGTACTTATCACCCACCTTAAGTGGAGTTTCGTCAACCTTTACATCAGATGCCTTTATGTATTCCTTAGAGCCATCATTGTAGCTGATTTCAATTACAATGCCATCAGCTTCGAATATCTGACCCTCAACATAATCACGCTTTGTAGGTAAGCTAACAATTCTTACACCGCTTGCATTGCCATTGTTATCTTCTGTTGTTGTTTCAGTTGAGTCTTCACTTGAAGTTGTGATTTCTGTACTTACATCAGAGTTTGATGTAGTAGTTTCACTTACTTCAGCCCTTGTTGAAGTTTCTGCACTGTCAGAAGTAGTTGCTTCTGATGAATTTTCAGAAGTAGTATTCTCTGTTGAAACCTCTGTAGTCGGATATTTGTCATCATCAGAACCGCTTATTGCCTTTTTATAAACTGAAATAGGCTGCTCAGCATCGTTTCCGTCAAATGAGATAACTACGCTTGTATCATCGGTAGTTAAAGGTCTTACCGGATAAGTATAGTCTGTGATTTCCTCAACAGTACCGTCCTTGTAAACGGCTTGAACTACCATACCTGTCGGATTAAATGACTGTCCCTCAACATAGTTTGTAGTGTTAGGTTCTTTAACAATAGAAATATGGTCTACTGTTGTGTGCTTGTAGTATGCTGTCAATATCCAAATAACGTCCATTTCATTAATTTTGCCATCATCGTTAGCATCGGCATTTAATTTGTAAATGGTATCAAGTGACCACATACCCATTGCAGCCTTTTCTACAAGCTCTGCATCGTATGCTGTGACTTCACCGTCACCGTCTACATCTGCGTTAGCAAGTGCGTCACCGCTAAGACTAACATTGCCCTTGATGTAGTTTTTAATTAATGTAACATCATCGCTTGTTAATGCTCCGTCACCGTCTACATCACCTGTATGCGTAGCCTTGTAGCCGTAATCGAAGAAACCACTTAACACTTTATTAAGTATGACTGCGTCTTCAGGGGTAACATAACCGTCACGATTTAAATCGCCGTTCTTTTCAGGCACTAATTTCAAAAGTTCATCACCGTCAACGGTAAGAATAATGTCAACATCAGCTGTATATCCCTTATACTCTACTGTTGCCTTAGTATCGCCCTTAGCGAACGGTTCTGTTGTATAAGTATAATCATCAATAACAGCGGTAGAACCGTCATTGAAAGTCGCAACAACTTCCATACCGCTAGGGTCAAACTTTTCGCCCTCTGCATATGAAATCTTATTCGGCAACTTAGTAATCGCAATGCCTGAAACAGCCTTTTCAACTACTGTAACAGGTACTGTTGTTTCTATACCATCCTTAGAAATAGTAACGCTTGTATCATCTGTACTTAAAGTATTCGGATTAACCTTATAATCAATGATTATTTCGGTTCTTCCGTCTTCATAAGTCACTTGCACAACCATACCTGTTGTGTCAAAGTCTTGTCCCTCGACATAAGCAGTCTTAGTAGGGTTCTTAATCACTTTAATACCTGTAATCTTACTTTCGTTTACTGTAACAGGTACGGTAGTGTAAACACCGTCATAAGTTACATAAACCTTGTCAGTACCTGCTGTTAAGCCGTTTTCATCAACAACATAATCTGTAATAGTAGATGTAGAACCGTCATTATATGTTGCTGTGATAACCATACCTGTGTTGTCGAATTTCTCACCTGAAAGGTAAGTTGTCTTTGTCGGCTGTGTTGTAACCTCAAGACTTGTAACAGCCTTTTCAACAACATCAACAGTTATTGTATCGCTGAAACCGTCTTTTGATATAACAATATCATCTTTTCCTATGAAACCTGTGTCGCCTGTTTCTTGACCCGTTGCATATCTCAATATCCAGTTTGCATCAAGAAGATTAATACCAGCTAAGCCGTCACAGTCGGCAGCAACAAGGTCAAAATTGCCGTTTACAGTTTGACCGCTTATATACTGCAAAACAAGGGCAGCGTCTACCTTATCGACAACACCGTCACCGTTCACATCGCCACGCACCGAATTAGTGCCTGTGATTATTTCAGGCTGATAAGTGTAATCAAAAATTTCAGCAGTAGTGCCGTCATTATACTTGGCTGTAACTATCATACCGCTTATATCAAACGGCTGACCTACAACATAGCTCATCTTGTTAGGATTTTTAATAACTTCAATACCTGTAATTGCTTTAGCAACAACAGTGATAGGTACTGTTGCTGTCAAATCGCCTGCTGTTACGGTTATTTCGGTATCAGAAGTTGTCAACGCATTTGTATTGTAGCTGTAAGTTGTGCTTGGCAAGTCTGCCTTGCTGCCGTCTGCATATGTTGCAGTCACTACCATACCATTCGCATTAAACTTCTGACCCTCCACATAGTTTGTAGTGTCAGGACTTTGTGTAATTTCGATTGACTTAATCCCATTCTCCGCAACGCTTACAGGAACTGTTGCGTAGAAGTCATTGTATGTTACATATACAGTTGTTGTGCCGACAGCTAATTCGGTTTCATCAACATCATAATCATTGATAGTCTTTTCTGAACCGTCATTGTAAACAGCTTTAACAACCATACCACTCTTATCGAATTTCTGACCCTCGATATAGCTTGTCTTTGTAGGCTGTGTAGCCACCTTAATACCTGTCATAGTAACTTTTTTAGCCACTGTAACTGGTACAGATGTATACAATCCGCCATATGTCACATATACCTTAGTTGTGCCTACTGACAATGTGTTGGTTTCAACTGTGTAATCAGTGATAGTAGATGTAGAACCGTCATTATATGTTGCGGTCACTACCATACCACTCTTGTTGAAACTATCTCCGTCAGTATAGCTTGTCTTTGTTGGCTGTGTTGTTACAGCAATGCTTGTTACAGCCTTTTCGGTTACAGTAATAGGAATTGTGGCACTCTTACCGTTCTTTGTTACTGTAATTTTAGTAGTATCTGCCGCAACAATGCTAGGAGTAGAGGTGTAATCTGCAATAACAGCGGTAGAACCGTCATTGTAGGTTGCCTGCACCTTAGCACCTGTTAAATCAACGCTTTCGCCAACATAGTAACTAATCTTGTTAGGCTGATTAATTACAGCAAGTGAATTAATCTGCTTGCTTACAACAGTTACTGGAACATCAACACTGCCGTCACCGTAAGTGACAGTAACTTTTGTATCATCTGTTGTTAAAGCACTGCCAGCAAAATAATTAATATTCAAATATTTGTTATTAATTACTTCTGTTGTATCATCGTTATAGGTTACTTTGAACTCTGCACCATCAAGGTTTAAAGTTTCACCTTCTACATAATCACTCTTGTCAGGTGATTTTGTCATTTCTATTTTTTTCACAGCCTTTTTAGTTACAGAAATAGGCACAGATGTATAGCATTCCTGATTATTTTTCAATGTAGCATACACTTTAACTGCAGTAGTATCTGTTGTTAATGTAGTATCATCATAAGTATAATCTGTTACTTCAAATTCGTTATCTCTGTCAGAGCAATTCATAACAACTTTCATACCACTCGGGTTAAATGACTGTCCCTCGACATATGTTGTCTTATCAGGCTGTACTGCAATCTTAATACCTGTTGGATTATAAATTTTTATATTAGCGATGTTATTTGAACTATCTGATGCAAATACAGGAACATAGTGCAGACCATATCCAAAACCTTCATCTATGTAATTAGCTCCTGATTCCATCTTAGCATATAAATCAGTGTTTCCTACACCGCTTTTATTATTACGCCAGTACAAATCACCATCTGTTTTAGTTTTGCTGTCGTAAAAATCACCAGATGTTTCTTTATCAGCTATCGCAGTAAAATAATTCTTTTCTTTATCTCTTAAAAAGTATATTTCATCTGAATCGTAAAAGTCCCAAAAAAATTTGTAATTTGAATAAGTGTCTGCAAATTTATAACCGTTTTGATAATTTTTTAAATAGTAACTAGGCGTACCTTTTTCCAATAAAGTTATTCTTTTAGGCTTCTGTGGTACAAGGTTTGTACACCAATAAATATTATAAGCATCATCTTTTGATGTTGGAGATGCCACAAAAGGAATATAGTAAAGATTACTGTCATAATAGACAACTATAAAATCAGCAAATGTCTTATATATAGAACTAGTTTCATTAGCTTTTTTAATTAGTCCTGCACCATCAAGACGGTGTTCATCATTTGTTAAACCCATTGGAGCAAAAGAAAAATTAGGGTTATTGTCTACACTGCCGTCACCGTTATAAAATGTTACTATATTCTTAATGTCATCAGCTGTAATATCCCTTGTATTAGACCAGATAGCCTTATAGCCCTTGTCTAATCTCAAATGTGATGTATCATCAGGGATAGATAAGTATGATGCCTTTAAAACAGAATCTAAATCTTTACCTACTATTTTTCCAAGATTTACATCAAAATTTGAATCTGCATATACATTGATACAACTTAAACTCGATACAGTCATTATTGCTGCAAGTATGGTTGCCAATGTTCTTTTCAATTTCATCTCAAAATCCCCCTTACTCTAACTTTTCAGTTGCAGCAAGACTTTCTGCCTGCTGTGTATCTTCATCAGTTGTTACTGCTGAATCTGACACTGTTTCATCATCAACAGCAAACTCTACGCTCTCGCCGCTTTCCACTGTATCAGCAATTACTCCACTAATGTCAAATTTATCACTGCTTGTTATTTCATCGTTTGCCATCACATCAGGATAGCGTGCAATCTGGAATAACTTTGAAGACACTGTAGTTTCTGTTGCTGTTGTATTTTCATTTACATTGAAAACAACATTTGCAACAATAACGCTGATTTCTTTTAAATCAGCAGCAGACTTATCTGCCCAGCCTATAACAATTCTACCATCCTCTACTAAGTCGGCATTTAAAAATCCTGCTGATAAATTAGATTTTGCATAACACTCATCTCCTAAAATATCATTAGCAATAAGAACTGGAGTTAATTCTTCAGGGTTGTATGTTACTTCCGCAACATACCCTGTTATTGTGTTTAAATCTGCCTTAATAGGCACTGTAATCTCTGTTGCCATAGCATTTGTGCTTAATCCAATTACACCAATTGCACTTCCAAGCAGTGTAACAATTTTTTTAAGTTTCATAAGCTTCCTCCTATTTTTTTATTTTTATATAAAAAAGAACCCTATATGGGTTCAAAATTAACATTGTAATTATATATTTCACTTTTAGACAACTTGTCCGTAAGTTACAAATTAGGGAGGAACTCCAGATAAAATCCAAGTCCTATACATTTACATTTTCCTTTCTTAATCTCGTGACTTTGTTGCTGCAATAATTGATGCCATCGCAAAGCCAAATAAGCCACCTAAGCAAAAACCAGAAATAAACATTAACATTTTAAATCACTCCTTGCCATTTCCTCAGAAATCTTAAGCTTTGCAATATTTATATTGTCCGTAGCTAAGTCAACTGACTTAGGGCAAAAATCAAAATTGCACACATTTGCAAATACCCAATTTCCTGTTTTATCGCTTCTAAACAAAGTTCCTAAATGTTCTTTTATATTATTAACAAATATAAATAGTGTTACAACATCACATTCTTTTCTTTCCCATATTGCTTCCATATAAAAATAAAAACTCCTTTCAAATAAAAATAAAAAATAAAGAGCTGTCGGGAATCGAACCCAAAAACACCTGTCAGCTCTAAAGGAGAGGGACTTCTCAGTCCCTCAGGACGGTCAATGACCGTTTAGATATATTAATAAAAAAGCAGCTTTAAAAAATATAAGCAGCGGTACAAACGCTTATACTTTTTCATCATATAGCTTCTTACAACTATCAAAGCTAATAAATAAATGATTGACTTCTTACAACAACAATCAAAGTCAAACAAGATAGTACACTTTTAATTCTTATCTACAATCGAATTTAAGAGTGTTTCTTAGTAATTAATGTTTAAATGTTAATTGAGGTAATAATATAAATAGAATTTCATTTTTAAAAATTTAGCAGAAAAAAGCTCGAAAAAAACTGCGAAAGGAGGTTACCTCCATTTCATTATTCATAGATTTAAAATTTTTATAAGCCTTTATTTTTAATTTAAGATACTTTTCTTCAACTATATATAATAGCTTGTTATACATCTACTAAGGTGGTACACCAAAGTATTTCATATTTTAATCATTCCTTTCCTTATTTTTGTATATGTATGTCTTGATTTATAATAATTAAATGCTGTATTCCTTTGTAGCAGCAGAGGTATGCACCCCTCTGCTGACAAAACAAAAAGAAGGAATTAAATTGAAAGAACGGTTCGTTGTTTGAATATATAAAGTCCCAATTTTTTAATTTAAAAATATATTCAAACAATAGTCCCTTCACTAATAGCGACTTTTTTGCCAAAAACAAAGCAAAATGGGAACCAAACAGCTTTGTTTTCCGCAAGAAATTATTAAGATTGCATTTCTAACGCTTTTATCTTCAAATTAATAACATTTATCTTATTGGATACATACTTTCTGCTTACATTTAAAAGTTCCGCTATGGCATTTAATGTATATCTGTAACAATTGTAGTATTCATAAATAACAACTTCATCTTCGCTTAAAACATCTTTATAGTCAGATAATACAATAGATATAATGCCGTCAATGTCGGTATCCAGTTTTTTAAGTCTGTTTCGCACTGCTTGAGTTGAGCAATGCAAATGATTAGATATTTTTTCTGTACCCAAGCAATCAACATAAGCCAACTTAATAAGCCTTTTTTCATCATCTGACAAAAAAGAAAATATTTTCTTTTGCAAGGCAAACAACGCTCTCTTGGTAATGTCGCTGTTGCCTATGTCTTTGTTGTGAGCCACTTTATATCCCACTATATCTTTGTTTAAATCGGTTATATGTATCACAATATCAACTCCTTAAAACTTATACTTACGCTTAACTCTGCCCAATCGGATATTAACTGTTTCTTCAGCAGCTTTATATGAATTATAAGAGCCTATCAAATGTCCCTCTTTTGAATAATTATTAAAAAGATATAATTCAAAACATCTATCCGACTTTTCTACAATACTAAAGCATTTAATATTTTCAACATAAATATTTTCAACACACCTTTTCATATGTTCACCTCACTTTGCGACAACTTGTCCGAAAGCAAATCTACAAACGCTCTTGTTTTCTGCGTACAATTTTTTCAAGCTCCTCATTACTGTATATTTTTTGATTATAATTATTAAATTTCCCGGCAGGAATTTTAACTTGCGAATTTTTGACTTCTCGTATCTGCCAGTTATCCATAACAGCCTTTAAACTTTCAAAATTCTGTATAGGTCTGCCGCCCAGTTTCCAACCGTTCGCCTTGTAATAGTTATAAAAATACACAGGATTATAGCTGTAGTTGTTGTTGTGTATATAATTTTCAATATCCTGAATATCAGGTATATAACAACAACTACAATCATTATCACTATAATTAATATAATTATTATTAATATTACTCATATTAGTCTTATTATGGGTCTGATTTTCATACCTCGAGGTGTGTTTTTTAGACCTTGAGGTACAATTTTCAGACCTCGTGGTCTGATTTTTAAACCCTGTGGTATAATTTTCAGACCTCGTGGTCTGATTTTTAGACCTAGCAGAAGTGCAATCCTCACCATCATCAAATTTGGACTGAATTTTAAGAGCAGACACAACACTATTTTCATTTTCAGCAGCAGAATCAGACACTTCAACATCATCATCTATATTTTCTTCTTCAAGCTGTTTAAATATATTAAAAACGTAGATAATGTCAGCCTTGCCAAATTCACGCTTAAATCTCATAATAAGATTATATTTATCAAGCTCTTTGAGAAGTGCGACAGCCTTACTTTTGCTACAATTTAATGATTTCTGCACTTCTGTAACCTTGTATATTATGTAAACTTTATTTTCATCGTCAAGCCAATTGTTTTTACGACTAAGTGACATTCTGTCAAGCATAAGTCCATAAAGAAGTTTGGCATCGGTTGACATATTCTTGAAATATTCGTTAGTAAAAAGTTCTTTAGGTATTCTGTAAAAACTGAATTGGTCAGCCTCAACACCATAATAAAAATCAAATCTGCTCATTATCATTAAAATTCGCCTCCTGTTTATTTAAAACGGCAAGTCCTCATCTTCATCGCACTCGGTAAAGCCACTTATACCATCACTGATAGAAGTGTTTTCGTCCTTATCTGCACTTTTCTTTTCACAAAAATAAAAATCATCAACTATAACATTTGCGGAATATCGTTTATTTCCGTCCTTATCATTGTAGCTGTTTATCTGTAACCTACCGTCCAAAGCAATCTTATTTCCCTTATTAAAGAATTTGCTTATACTTTCACCACGTTTCCCAAAAGCAACACAGTTAATAAAATCAGCAGTTGGTTCACCTTCCTGTCTGTTTCTAGAGAAAGGTCTGTCAACAGCAACTACAAATCTGCATATAGCTAAAGGCTCAGAAGCTTGTGTATATTTAATCTCTGCATCTCTTGTTAATCTTCCCAGTAAAATAACTCTATTCATTTTTCATCTTCCTTTCTGACCAAATAAAAGATATTACCTCGTTTTCTGTTAAGAATACGCTTTTTCCAATATCTTTATATAAGTAATTTATTGTTTCATTATCATCATTTAAACATACAAATCCAAAATTTGTTAATTTTATAATATCTAATTTATCAATTACTATTGATTTATTTAAGTTATCTGTATATGTTCTATAACAGCTAAATATATTTATATTAGGATTATCTGTTCTGCCGAGAAGGTAGTCAACAGAACAATTTAAATATTCAGATATAGCTTGAATTTTATCTACTGATGGTTTTTGTCCTCGTTTCATATTAGCGATAATACTTGGCGATAATTCAGCTCTTTTTAGCATTTGGTCTACCGATAATCCTCTTTGTTTAGTAACAAATAGGATTTTATCTATATTTTTTTGTAAATCATACATAAAATTTACCTCCTATATTAATTTATTTCAAAATGTATCATAAATATTGCCCTTTATTATATCTTATGTTATACTTTTAAAGTCAGGCAGTGGAAAGTAGGAAATTGCTTATGAAAAAAATATTACTTATACTTTTAATAGTAATTATTTTCTTGACTATTTTGCCTGTAAAGGTGTACTAGTTTAAGTAAAGATAGTAGCTTGTCTTTTAAATAATACTTAATACATATAATGACTGACTATCATTGTACTGACGAAATCTCTATATACTGCTGTTAACAATATTTATTTAATGTTTGTCAAAACTTTTTACACAAATTATTGACAAACAAGCTGCTATCTTTTATAATATAGTTACATAAGTAATATTTTTACTTTCTATTTAATGCAGTCTAGTCAACTGCACAATCAAGGGTGACTGCTCTCAAAAGCAGTTGCCCTTTTTTGACTTTAAGACAAGTTTCTGATATTCTTTTAATCAATATTTGTGTATACATCCTAGTATTCCCCACCAAACTCTACAATTTATTACATTTATAAGCATCAACAATTTTTCTTATATCATATTTCTTTGATGTTTCTGTAACTGTAAAAGTACTTGTTTTACTGTTACAAGGGTTCTTAGGAACATAATAACTGCCAAGATATTTTACTGTATGCTTAAGTTCTGTTATAATTGTTTTCCACATTTCGATTTTTGTTTGTATTTTCGTAGCATCAGATGGTGCTGCATTTGCTAAATCGTTTTCATTTTTTTCTAAAGCTTTTGTTGCAAGCCTAATTGACTCTTTATAATCTTGCAGCATTTTACTTTTATCAAGGGACTTTTGTGCTGCTAATCTTTCAGTATAATTCACACCCATTGCTTCCTCCATTTTTTAATTTAATAATTGTTATTATATGATATTCATTATTACTGATTGAGTAAAAAATAAATATGAACCTTTGGACAACTTGTCCGATAGTTCATATTTATTTTTACTATATAACTATTAAAAAAACTTAATTATGTAGACAACTTATTGATAAAGTTATTAAGTTTAGTCTTTTTTATAGCATCTTTTAAATCAGAAATATCCCTAATATTATACTCATTTTTCAAGTATTCTTTTAAATTTGTTATTTTATTAGTTTCAGTTTCATCTTTCATCAATAATCATCTCCCCTATCTACTTCCGGACAAGTTGTCCGAAAGTTTTATTTTTTTCAATTTAATGTTTCCTTTTTCTACACTTTTTGATATAATTAATTTATTAATTATAAAATTTTATAAAGCCAAAGGAGAAAACATATGAACTTTAATATAACAGATTATATAACCCCAGAAACCATTACAGCATTTATTTCAGCTTTTCTTGCATATTTAGGTTCAAAACACATTTTGAGTCCAAATATTGACAAAAAATTATACAAAAACAGTTTTGCTAAAGCTTACCTACCATTACATAAAATATTCTATATATGCAAACAAACAAATTCCGAAGATAAAATAAAAGAAATTTTAAATGATAGTCAAACAAAAAAAACAATAAATAAAATACTTACAGATAAATGTGAGTATTTAACATCTGGACTTGCAGAAAACATTAATAATCTTATGGTTAATATCAATGAGAACAATTTTTCTATGCAAGATTTTAATAAAACATATTTTCATATTAAAGAAGATTATGAACAAATTAAAAGAGCTTTAGGCTATCCGTATTTACCTTTTTCAAGAAATTTTTTTAGAAAAGATAATAAAGGAAGGCTAGAAATTATCTCTAACTTCTTTTATATTTTTGGGACCTTTTTGATGTATTTTTTGTCCATATTTATTTTTATTTTTATTATCTTAACTATTGGTAAAACCACTTTAAGAGTTACAATAGTATCTATCATATTAGAATTATTCCTCTTTATAATATTATGTATTCTTGATAAGGTGCGTTATTGACTTATATTAGCAACTAAGACAATTCATTATTGGTTGTCTTAGTTGTTTTTTTATCAAGATAGTCACATAAGTGAACTAAGCTAAAAGCAATATAAAATCTGTAAGCATATATTTATCACTACTTTAAAACTAATTTTGCTACCAATACACCAAGCAAAGCTGCTAGTAAACATTTAATAATCATATTCTTTACGCACCCTTCACACCCAGCTTATAACCCTTAGCAAAAGCAAGCAATTCTCTTTGTTGGCTTTCATTAAGGCTTCTTGTTAAATTTAAGATTTCTGCAACCTCATCTTTAACTTCAGTTACATTTCCATTTTCAATTAAAACCTTTATCATTATTTCACCTCCTCGCCAAACCATTACAAAATCATTTTTGTCCTTTTGAGTACATTATCACACATTTAAAAGTCTTTGTCAAGCCTTTTTTAAAATATTATTCTATATTTTGTCTTGACAAGGACATATATTGATGTTACAATACCATTAAAGAAAAGCGAGGTGAAAATAAAAAAATGAAACTAAGCGAAAGGGTAAAATTTATACGAAATAATTTAGGTATGAATCAAGCTAAATTCGGAGAAATTCTCGGTGTTACACGAAGTGAAATTAAAAATATAGAATTAAATAATTTAAAACAACCAGAGAAAAAAATTCCTTTACTAAAATTAATGTGCAAGGAATTCAATATTTCTGAAGACTGGCTTATTAACGGGAACGGTACGCCAAGTCTACAAGAAACCAATCAAGATGATAATTTTAATATCCAAGAATTTGCTAAAGAACTTGGTGCTACAAATCTTGAAATAGAAATTTTAAAGGCATACTTTGATATGGATAAATCATTAAGAAAAGAAGTTATAAATCATTTTGTTTCTTACTTAACAGATGACACTCATTCAAAAGCAAAAGAGTTTATAAATGATTTTAAAACTGAAAATAAATGTGATGATGAGAATTGCTAAATAATAACGGTGTACTATTAAAGCACCCAATTATTTATTTAATATTAAACTAAACTAATACAATAATTTTTGCGTCAGGCTTGTGTTTTATATTGTAGTATAGTATGTTGTCTTCTCTATCATAAATCATTAAAACATTTGTATCTTTATTATAAGAAATATATTTTTTTATACAATTCATTTTTAAAACCTCCATTATGGGTGCTTTAAAAGACGAACTATTATATCATAAAATATAAACTAAAAAAAATATATTTTTATATCATTTTTATAGACAAAATCTTTCATTTATATTAAAATAAATATGTACATATACTATATATTTAAAAAGGAGGATTTTATTATGAAAAGAAAATTAGCACTTACTATTTGTACTATTGTACCAATAATTTTTGCGTTTAGTGGCTGTGGTAAAAACGATAACGAATACCCTGAAGATAGCTCTCATAGCTCTATTGAAAATTGGAGTGATGATGAATTAGAAGAACTTGATACAGGTGTTAAAGAGACCAAACCATCCAGAAAAATATTAAAGGCGGATTTGTATGACAATATTGTTCAAATAGGTGATGAAGTATTAACAATGCCTTGTACATACGAAGAGATTATGAAAGCTGATTTAATCCCTGCTGAAGATATTACAGAAAATGCAATATTGGAAGCACAAGAAGATAAAATGGTGGACTTTACATTAAATAATTCTGAAATAACAATTGGATTTAAAAACAACACTGATAATAGAATAAGTTTAAAAGAAGCACAAGCCTATTTTATAAGTGTTAATGGTCCTGATGTTATTTTTCCAAAAGGCGTAAAATGCGAAATGTACTTAACTGAATTAGAAGAAAAAGTTGGAAAAGCAACTTATGAAGGTAGTGAGAGTAAAGTAGCTGGCAGTATCTTGTCTTTATATTATTGTGATTGTCCTTATGTATATATTAACAATGGTAACGAAACATTTATATCTACAAACAATAGAGAAATTAACATTACTCTTGACAAAGATAATGGTAAAATACACAATATATCAAGAAATTATAATAATGAAAAATTTGAGGATAAATACACATACAATTTATACGGTACTGAATTTACTTTAAACAACGACTTAAAGTGGAAAAATATAGGACTTGATAGATACTATACTGTATTAGAAGACAACGGACATAAATATATTGCAGATATATATGTTAGCTTAAATTATTATAATCGCATTCTTTATGATAATGCCAATAAATTTTGTTTGCAACAATTATCAAAACAAAAAGACAATGCTTCCAGTATGTATTCTTTGACACCTATTGAAGAAAATACAATAATAAGTCAAACTGATAATAATTATATAATGTATTCCGAATATTATGCTACCAAAAATAGTAATGCAAACGACAATAACGCTAATATAGTTGAAGAACATCTTTCTGACTCATCTATAAAAAGTTATGGAATAATTAAATTTAACGACGATAACGACGATGACGCTGCTAATGTAATTGCATCTCTGTCACCTCTTTATGGAGATGATAGTAAAATTAGTGATAGTGTTAGAAACTCATACGAGAATTTAATTAAAGAGTTGCTTTTATCAATAAAGCAAACTAATTAAAAATGAAAATATAAAAGCTGTGCTGATGGTTCAGTTCCGCAGGGTTCGATTCCCTGCACATTTTTATAACCTTTGGACAACTTGTCTGAAAGTATTGATTAAATGAAAGGGAATATAAAATGAAAGTTAATGCTAATTTTGAAATTAATGATAATTTGCTAACTACTCACTTAATGAGTTTGATTGAAGATATAAAAGTAACAGGTAATTTTAATACAACAGATGAAGCTATTAGCTGGGCTTTTTCAACTTATTTTATGAATTATATAGACAAAAAAACAATAACAAATGCAATTCAGATTAGTTGGTTCAGCTTATAAAAAGTAAATCTAGGGACAAAAAAAGAAAATTAAACACTAGGATAATCAAAAAATTTTTCATAAAAGAGTCTTGACATATCACGCGTTGCGTGGTATAATATAATTGTAAGGAAGATAAACAATAAATAATAAGCAATTTTAAGGAGGAGTGTTTAATGCCAGAAATAACAAGATTTTATGGTATAGTAGTTAAAATTTTTTTAACAAGAGACCATAATCCCCCACATTTTCACGCAGTATATGGAGAATATAATGGTAGCTTTGATATTCAGACATTGGAAATGCTAGAAGGTGATTTGCCTAGAAAAGCTCAAACTCTTATTCAAGAGTGGGCAGAACAATATAAAGATGACCTTATGAAAATGTGGAATACTAAGACTTTAAAGAAGTTACCACCACTTGAATAAAATATATTATATTGGAGGTGTTAATATGGCTTTATCTATAAGAGTTAAAGAAGTTCATCCACTTAAAGATATGTGTTTGCAAGTTGTTTTTGTAAATGGTGTAAAAAAACTATATGATGTAAAACAACTACTGTCGGATTTTGGAGATATGTTTTCTCCTCTGATTAATGACCCAGCTCTTTTCAATAGCGTCTATGTTGATTGCGGAGGCTGTGGTATTGCTTGGAACTCAGATATAGATATATCAGAATGTGAATTATGGGAAAATGGCAAGGAGATAGATTAATGACTATCAGAGAAGCAAGATTAAAGGCAGGACTTACTCAACAGAATATGAGCGAGCTGTTAGAAATTCCCAAAAGAACTATTGAAGATTGGGAATCAGGAAGAAGAAACCCAGCTAAATGGGCAGAAAAGTTAATTGTTGAAAAATTAAATCAACTGTCAAATAGTAATTATGAATAAAATAACAGCCCCTGTTGGCGCAGGAGCTGTTAAGTAAAATTATATGATATGTGCTATCAAATAACTCACAATTCATTATAGCACATTCCTAAAGATAAATCAAGAAAAGGAAGTGTATGCAATGAATAAAAAAGTTGCAATATATATCCGAGTATCTACGATTCATCAAGTTGACAAAGAAAGTCTACCGTTCCAAAGGAGAGAATTAGTAAACTATGCAAAATATGCTTTAGGCATTGAAGATTATGAGATTTTTGAGGATGCTGGATACTCTGGCAAAAACACTCAAAGACCAGCTTACACTGAAATGATGCAAAAAGCTAAATTGGGTAATTTTACTCACCTACTTGTCTGGAAGATAGACCGTATATCAAGGAACTTAGCGGATTTTATAGCAATGTTCAATGAACTTAAAAAATACAATGTTATATTTTTAAGCAAGAACGAAAAATTTGACACAAGTTCAGCAATTGGTGAAGCTACTCTAACCATCATAATGGTCTTTGCAGAACTTGAAAGAAAAATGACCGCCGAGAGAGTAACCGATGTTATGATTAGTAAAGCAAACAAAGGTGACTGGAATGGTGGCAGGATACCATTCGGATATGACTATAACAAAGAAACAAAAGAATTCAGTATTAATGAAAATGAAGCTAGAATTGTTAGACTTATTTATGATTACTATATTGAGTCCAAAAGTATGACCAAAGTGGCTGACTATTTAAAAGCTAACAACTTTAAAAATAGAAATAATAATTTATTTTCGACTACTGGCATATCTATTATTTTAAATAACCTTTTCTATATTGGAACATATAGATATAACTATAGAAAAGAAGGTGATAGAGGCCGTATTAAAGCAGAAGACGAATGGATTACTATTCCTAATCATCATATTGCAATAATTAGTTTAGAACAATATGACGAAGTAAAGAGCATTAAAGAAATTAATAAAAAGCTAATGAATAGCTCCGGAAAACTAGTTACAAAAAAACACACGCACATTTTTAGAGGAATGCTCACCTGTGTTTGTGGAGGTAATATAACAGCTTCTCCAGGTAAAACACGAGTAAGTGGATACACCCCAAGTAAATACGGTTGCTATAACAGAATATTTGGGCATAAATGCACAAACAGCTATATAAGTGACCCTTATTTAGGCAACTTTGTACTTAATTTTGTAGCAAACCTATATAAAGCTTATAAGTCTTTTGGTAAAACTACAAATTTAACAACATTTGAAAACAAATTGCTTAGGGGTAAAACTTTTGATGATATAGATAAAGCTGATGGTTTAGATAAAATATATGCTTGTTTCAAATCACAATATGCTATCACTCAAAATAATAAATTTATGCAAGGCATATTGAAACAATCAAACGATTTATCAGCAGATGCAGACCAAACTATTCTTTTAAATGAGCATTCTAAACATAAACGGGCGCTTGAAAGATTACAGAATTTATACCTCTATTCAGACGACACAATGTCGGAAGCAGAGTATATTGAGCAAAAAAAACAAATTGAGTATAATCTGCAAAGCATAGAAAAAAGCTTAACCAACTTTCAGCTTAGACCCCAAAATGATACTGAATTTTTAAAATTAGCAAGTTGTTTCATTTTGGAACAAAACCTAGAGGATAAAAGAGAGATTGATTTTGTAAAATTAGTAACAACTATTGATTCAAAAATAATCCAAAATTTTATTCAAAATATGTTTCAAAACTTTTGTATAAAAAACGGAAAAATTATTAAATTAACTTTAAAAAATAATATAGTAGTAACATTTTACTATAAATAACAAATATCAGTATAACCCCCAAAATACTAGTATTTATGAGGGTTATACAATAATTTTTTTATTTTTTGTTTGGAGCTGATACCACATACATAGCATCACCAAAAGAGAAAAATCTATATTTTTCATTAACTGCACACTTATAAGCATTTAACACATTTTCTCTGCCAGCCAAAGCACTAACAAGCATAATCAATGTTGACTCTGGCAAATGAAAATTAGTTATTAAATTATCGACTATTTTAAACTTATAACCAGGATATATAAATATATCAGTCCAACCACTACAAGGTTCAATATGGCCATTTTCATCTGCAATAGATTCAAGAGTTCTAGTGCTAGTTGTACCAACAGTTATAATTTTACCACCATTTTCTCTAGTTTTATTTATTAAATCAGCATTTTCCTTATCAATCATATAAAATTCAGAGTGCATTTTGTGGTCATTAATATCATCAGCCTTAACTGGTCTAAATGTACCAAGACCAACGTGGAGAGTAAGTCTAGCTATATTTATGCCCTTTTCCTTAAGCTGTTCCATAAGCTCCGGTGTAAAGTGTAAGCCAGCCGTTGGTGCAGCTGCAGAGCCTTCATTTTTAGCATAAACTGTTTGATACCTATTCTTATCTTCAAGTTTTTCGTGAATATATGGAGGTAACGGCATTTCACCTAACTTATCCAATATTTCTTCAAATATACCTTCATAATTAAACTTAACAATTCTATTACCGTCATCAAGAACCTTAATAACTTCAGCCTCTAAAAGACCATTACCAAATTCAATTATATGACCTGGTCTAGCCTTTTTACCTGGATATGCAAGTGTTTCCCAAGTATCATCTTCATTTCTTTTAAGCAAAAGAATTTCAACCCTTGTACCAGTATCCTTTCTTGCACCAATTAATCGTGCTGGCAAAACTTTAGTTTCGTTAATAACAAGGCAATCACCAGGATTAATCATATCCAAAATATCTCTAAAAATTTTGTGCTGTATTTCACCAGTTTCCTTGTTAAGAACCATCAATCTTGATGATGACCTATCCTTTAACGGTGTTTGAGCTATTAACTCCTCTGGTAAATCAAAATAAAAATCACTTTTTAACATTTTAAACCTTCCTTACTTTATTTCTATGCCTGTATAATAAAAATTTAATATATCTTTAAAATTGTAACCTGCTTCAGCCATTCCCTTTGCACCATATTGACTCATACCAACATTATGACCAAAACCTTTACCTGTTAAAGTAACAACACCATTTTTACCTGTTGTTACAGAAGTTGGTGCTTCAATTCTTTTAGCACCATCGGTACTTTCTACCATATAAGACTTGCCCAAAGCTCCTTTTTGACCATTTCCATTTTGGGCTGATACAGAACTCATTGCCTCTTTTGCACCGCCGTCTGAACCAACAACATAAACAGATTGACCATTTGTAACTGTTGTTGCACCACTAGCAACAATAAAGTTTCTTGATAAAAGGCTACCTCCATTTGATGAAGAAAATACAGACCTAATATTATTATTCTTTACTGTTTTCTCACCCTTTGAACCTTTAAATGTTAAAGCTATTACAAGTCCATTATTATCATATTCAGCCGAAACAGATACAACATTTCCTATATTAAAACCATTAGCTGAGCAAATATTAGTAAGCTCATTATAAGTGAACTCTCTTGTCCATTCTTTACATTCTTTTTCGTATATATCTTTTTTGCCTACAAGATAAGGGGTTTCATTTCCCCAGCCTTGAGCACCATCAAGGGTTGCACCACCATCAGATGAAAAATAAACGGCTGTTATAAGTTTATCATTATAATAAGCACAAAGACCCTTAGTTTCATTAACTGCTGCTATTCCAGCCTCTGTTTCTTTCTTAGTTCCATTGTAGTCCTGACAATGTATATTGTCACATATATCATAAATATTATGCTTACCCTTATTCTGGTTCATATAGGTTCTTGCAGCAACAGCTTGTGCTTTTTGAGCCTCTTTACTCCAAGATGATGGCATTTCAGAATTAATAACACCATAAAGATATTTTTCACCATCAATAACATTAATACCTGTTAATGTACTGCCAGACCTATAAAATTCAATATCATCTCTATAAGCATTACTGCCTACATTTATAACACCATCTGCACCATTTGCTCTTGCAGGTTTTGAACCATCTACAAGGAACTTATATGTACCATTTGTAGCAAAACCAACACAATAAGCCTTTGTATTAGCTGATGTTAAATCAAGTTTTTTACCGTCTGTACGAACATATATAGACCAACCACTATCAGTTAATGTAACAATACAATTATAGCCAGTGTAATCACTTAAATGGCTATATGCTTCCTCGTATGTATTGTAATATCTTTCAGTATGATAATAGTTTCCAGAAACAGGTTTGACTGTATATGTACCACTAACTTTATATTTGTTGCCATCACCAATACCAACTCCCATACTTTCATCAGAAACTGTAATTGATGACACAGATTTAAAGTTTTTTTCAAGTCCAACTCTTATTGTATCTGCATAAGCATTAACAGCAGTAAAATATAAACCAACTGTTGCAAATGTTAATGCAAATAAACAACTCAACTTTTTCAAACATATCACCTCAGAATATAGTATACAACAATATTCGATATTTTTCCATAAGCAAATTAAAATATAATAAATTTTTAACAAAAAACTGAGGTCACAATATGCAACCTCAGCTTTACTTCTAAAACACTTTGAATAAAAATTAGTTTAACTTCTTCATTACTACATCGTCAAAAAATTCATTTACTTTTGTAGGGTCAACACCGTAATACTCATTTTCAACAAGAACAGCAACACCCTTACTGCCACAATTGCCAGTGCAAAATGTTCCATTTATAAGAACCTTATCACTTAAACCGTTTTTTTCAATTGCCTGCTGAATACCATTAATAACATTATATGAACCCTTTAAATGACAGGCACTTCCTATACATACAGATATTTTAATCATTAGAATTTTCCTCCTTTGCATATTCAACGTGAAGTAATTTATGAACCTTACCTCTTAAAAGACCATTGTAAAGTGACATCATAATTGGATTTTCTTCACTTCGTTTATTGCTACACATTCTATCTGCCTCATAAAGATTTTCGCTTCTTTCCATCTTTCCTTGTTTGTCAGTATGAGGTTGACCAGCACCATTAATACAGCCATTAGGACAAGCCATAACCTCAACAAGGTCATAATGTGCACCAGCTTTAATTTTTCTAATCAAATTATCAGCATTTTTTAGTCCACTTACAACAGCAATTTTAAGCTCATTACCAGCATATTCTATAGTTTTTTCCTTAACACCTTCAAGTCCTCTCACACCATTAAAAGCCAAAGTTCTTAAAGCACCTACAGACTTATCAGTTTCAATTCGTCTTATAACAGCCTCTGTTACACCACCAGTAACACCAAATATTACACCAGCACCAGATATAGAACCAAAAGGCATATCAATAGACTCAGGCTCAATTTCACTAAAGACAATGCCAGCTTCCTTAATCATTTGTATAAGCTCTTTAGTTGTTATTACATAATCAATAACTTGAGAGCCATCATCTCGTCTAAATTCAGGTCTAACAGCCTCAAACTTTTTAGCTGTACAAGGCATTATTGCAACACTTATAATCTTCTTTCTACTTGCCTTATACTGTTCCTTTATAACACTACCAAACATTTCCATAGGAGAGCGACAAGTGGAAATATTAGGTAACAACTCTGGATAATTCTTTTCACAATAATTCACCCAAGCAGGACAGCAAGATGTAAAAAGTGGTATATTCTTATTTTCTGTTATTCTCTCTAAAAATTCATTTGCTTCTTCGAGAACTGTTAAGTCTGCACCAGTAGCTGTGTCAAAAACTTCATCAAAACCAATTCTCTTTAAAGATGCAACAATTTTGCCCATTACATTGCCTTCATTAAGCCCAAAAGACTTTGCTACAGCGACTCTAACAGCCGGTGCAATTTGTGCAACAACCTTAACATCTTCTTTGTCAAATTCGTCCCAAAGTTTCATTCTGTCATTTTTTATAACTATAGCACCAGTTGGACAGACTGCTGCACATTGACCACAACCAACACAATTGCTTTGACCAATAGGTTCATCAAATGCAGTTGCAACAATCATTTTAGAGCCTCTATTAGCAAAATTAATTGCACCTACATTTTGAACTTCATTACAGACTCTAACACAGTCGCCACAAAGTATACACTTGTTTCTATCCCTTGTAATACATACTGATGAGTCATCTATGTCAGGTTCGGCTGCCGTATTATTAAATCTAACACTTTTAATGCCAAATCTGCCTGCAAGTTCCTGTAAACGACATTCGCCGTTTTTATCGCAAGTTGTACAATCTCTGCAATGATTAGAAAGCAAAAGTTCCAAAATCATTTTTCTATGTTTTCTAAGTTTCGGTGTATTAGTAAATATTTCAGCCCCAGCCTTAGGAGGAGTTGAACAGGCAGCCTCTATGCCACCCCACTTATTTTCTACCATACACATTCTACAAGCACCATAAACAGATAAGTCAGAGTGGTAACAGAATGTTGGCAAATCAATACCAGCTTTTCTTATAAGCTCAAGTATATTTTTTTCGCCTTCAATGGCTACTGGAATATTATCAATTATCATATAATTATCATTTGCCATTTTCTACACCTCCTTAACAGCACCAAAGTTGCAGCTTTCAAAGCACGCACCACATTTAATACATTTATTGGTATCTATAACAAATGGTGATTTAATTTTGCCACTTATTGCTTCAACAGGGCAATTTCTTGCACACTTAGAACAACCTTTGCAAATTTCAGGGTCAATGTAATATGTAACTAATTTCTTACATTGTCCGGCTGGACATTTTTTATTCTTTATGTGTGCTTCATATTCTTCTCTAAAATTTTTGATAGTTGACACAACAGGTGTTGCTGCTGTTTTTCCAAGTCCGCATAATGCTGTTGATGAAATTGTATCAGCTAAATCAAGCAAAAGCTCAATATCTCCGTCTTTACCATTACCTGCCACAATTCTTTCTAATATTTCAAGCATTCGCTTTGTACCTTCACGACAAGGCACACATTTACCACAAGACTCATTTTGAGTAAAGTTCATAAAAAATCGTGCTACTTCAACCATACAAGTTCCTTCGTCCATAACAACAAGACCACCAGAACCAATCATAGCACCAACTTTTTTAAGAGAGTCAAAGTCAAGAGGTATATCTAAATTAGGAGTAATAAGACAGCCACCAGACGGTCCACCAATCTGAACAGCCTTAAAAGGTTTATCACCTTTCATTCCTCCACCAATATCAAATATAATTTCTCTTAATGTTGTTCCCATTGGTACTTCAATAAGTCCAGTATTTTGTATATTGCCCGTTAAGGCAAATGCCTTAGTACCAGGGCTATTTTCTGGACCAATACTCTTATACCAATCTCCACCCTTTGTTATTATTTTAGGAACATTGGCATAGGTTTCTACATTATTAAGAACAGTTGGCTTAGCAAATAAACCTTTTTCTACAGTACGAGGCGGTTTAACTCTTGGCATACCTCTTTTGCCCTCAATAGATGCTGTAAGAGCTGAACCTTCACCACACACAAAAGCACCTGCACCCTTGTTTATATGGAAATCAAAGTCAAAACCACTACCTAATATATTTTTGCCTAATAATCCAATTTCTCTTGCTTGCTTAATAGCATTTTCAAGCCTTGATACAGCCATAGGATATTCAGCTCTAACATATATATAACCTTCTTTTGAGCCAGTTGCAATGCCAGCAATCATCATACCTTCTAACATTCTATGAGGGTCGCCCTCCATAATACTTCTATCCATAAAAGCACCTGGGTCACCTTCATCGCCATTACAGACAACATAGTGTATAGGTTCTTTTTGATTTGCTACCTGACGCCATTTTTTGCCAGTCGGGAAGCCGCCGCCACCTCTGCCTCTTAAAACAGATTTTTCAACTTCTTCAATTATTTCAATAGGTTTCATATCAAAAAGAGCTTTTTCAAATGCCTCATAACCACCTATGGCAATATATTCAAGTATAGATGTTGCATCAATATGACCACAATGTTCCAAAACAACTCTATGCTGTTTTGCATAAAAAGGAATATCCTCTTGTCTTATGTATGGCTTACCCTCAATTTTGTATACAAGTCTTTCTAATACCTTTCCATTTATAATTGTATTATTTACAATATCCTCACAATCTGTAATTCTAACCTTTGTGTATAAAATACCCTCTGGTTCAATTCTTACTAAAGGACCCATTTCGCAAAATCCGTGACAACCACTTTTCTTTAGTCCAATAGTTTCATTGTGAGGGTCTTTTTCAAGTTCAACACTACATTTTATTCCCTTGCTTTCAATCAGCCTTAAAAGCTCATTATAAATACCAATAGAACCACCAGCTACACAACCAGTACCTGCACAGACAAGTATTTTTTTAGTTTGAAGTTTAAGAGCTGCTGAATATGCTTTTCTTAATTTTGTTAAATCTTTTCTACTACTTAGCATCTTTTTCAGCCTCCTTTATATCTCGTATTACACTACTTGCCTTGTCAGGAGTCATTGCCGGCATAACCTTGTCATTAACAGTCATAGCTGGAGCAAGTCCACAAGCACCCAAACAGCTAACTGTTTCTACTGTAAACATTAAATCATCTGTTGTTACCTTTTTGTCAGAAAGTCCAAGTTCTGCTCTTAATCTTTCAAGAACAGGTATTCCCTTTCTAACGTGACAGGCTGTTCCATCACAAACCTTAATAATATACTTTCCTTTTGGTTCAAGAGAAAAGTTTTCATAAAAAGTAGCTACACTATAAATATTTGCCACACTTGTATCCAATTTTTTAGCAATATAAGGAAAAATATCCTTAGGCAAATAATGATAATGCTCTTGCACATCTTGCAATATAGCTATTACAGAGCTTTGGCTACATTGATAATCGGCAAGAATTTTATCCAGTATAGTATAATCAAAATTCCCTTTCATTTTAATACCTCCTTTGCATCAATACATTTTTATGCAAAATGCACTCTGCTTATTATCAATTATACCATACTGTTATCAAATTTTACTATTATATTATTATTAAGATTTTATAATTTGTCATAATACACAAAAAAGCACAGTCTAAACTGTGCTTTTTAAACAAATTTATTACATAGACTTTATAATACTATCAGCAAATTCATTAAATTCTTCTTCTTGACTTTCCTTTAAGGCTGATTTAACAGAAAATACCTTTTCAATAACTGTTATGTTCTTCATTTCTGACAAAATTGCAGACATTTTCTTGCCAGCTATAGCACCCCAAGTACCATTATCCATAAGGGCAACTGTTCTATTTTGAAGATTAAGGTCCTTCATATCTGTAATAAAACTTTTCATAACTGGATACATTTCACCATTATATGTTGGTGATGCAAGAACAATATTACTATATTTAAAACTTTCTGAAATTAATTGAGATACATCAGTATGAGAAACATCATATACTCTTATATTTTTAACACCTTTTTCAGCTAATGTATTAGCAAGTACATTTGCCATATTTTCAGTATTGCCATACATAGAGGCGTATGCTATCATTACACCCTTTTCCTCAGGCTCGTACTTACTCCACTTATTATACTTATCTAAAATATAGCCTAAATCTTCTCTCCAAATTGGTCCGTGCAAAGGACAAATAACCTTAATATCAATAGCAGCAGCCTTTTTAAGAACAGCCTGAACCTGAACACCATACTTACCTACAATATTAGTATAATATCTTCTAGCATCATCAAGCCAATCTCTGTCAAAATTAACTTCATCTGCAAAAATTGTGCCGTCTAAAGCACCAAATGTACCAAAGGCATCTGCTGAAAACAATACGCCTGTTGTCTGGTCAAATGTTACCATAGCCTCAGGCCAATGCACCATAGGTGCCATAACAAATGTAAGAGTGTGATGACCAGTATCAAAAGTATCTCCCTCTTTTACAACAATTGACTCATAATTTAATCCTTCAAAAAACTGATTAATCATCTGGAAAGTTTTAGCATTACCAATAACCTTAGTATTGGGGTATCTTAATAATAAATCACCAATTACAGCACAATGGTCAGGCTCCATATGATTAACAACAACATAATCAAGAGGTCTGCCATTTAATACATAAGTAAGGTTTTCAATAAATTCTCTGCTTATAGCGTGGTCAACTGTATCCATAAGTACAGTTTTTTCGTCCATTATTATATAAGAATTGTAAGAAACACCTCTTGGAATAGGAAAAATATTTTCAAACTTAGCTAATTTTCTATCACTTCCACCAATCCAAAAAATATCATCAACTATTTTTCTAACGCAATGCATACATTTCTCTCCTTTGTAATAATTATTATTTTTTAGACCTATTTTACTATTTAAAAAATACTTTGTCAAGCCATTGTAATAATTATACTACAATTTTGCTTTCTTTAGATTTTTTCCATTTTTCAGCAGTTGCCTTTCCTCCTAATATATGCCTTTGAGCCTTGTGATAAGCCAATATTTCTCTAACCTGTTTTGATAGTTCAAAATCAACTGTTGGTAATCTATCAACTAAATCTTTATGACAGGTTGATTTGGATATTCCCCATATTTTAGCAGCTGCCCTAATAGTTTTCTTAGTTTCACATATATATTTCCCAATTTCTACGCATCTTTCAGCTATGTCGGCTCTCATAAAAAAAGCCCTCCTTGTTCAACACTTAGTGCATTATATGAACAAGAAAGGACTTTTAGACTTATATTTATTTTTCCATTTTAGCAAGAGCTTCTGTTAAAGCCTCTGAAATCTGGTCAGGGCAAGATGAATTCTTATATCCACACTTAATACCTGCCATTCTTGAAATAGCCTCCTCAGCCTTCATTCCCTTTAAAAGAGAACTTACACCCTGAAGATTACCAGAGCAACCACCAATGACTCTCACATCATTAATAATATGTGTATTCTCATCAATATCAACTATTGTTTCCTTTGAACAGACACCTTTATTTCTATATGTATATTCCATCACAAAACCTCCTAATATTAAAAATAAAAAAAGGACTTCAAAAGAAGTCCTAAGCGCGAGACGGGATTCGAACCCGCGGCCCTCGCCTTGGCAAGGCGATGCTCTACCACTGAGCCACTCGCGCATACAGCGGCTGAAAGAATCGAACTCTCAATTTTCGCTTTGGAGGCGAACGTTATACCACTTAACCAAGCCGCTTTATATGTTGTCATCAACAAATAATATATTATCACACTTTATTTGTTTTGTCAACTATTTTTTTTATTTTTTTCAAAATTTTATTACTAGCTATTCCAACAAGAGTTCCTATTACGAAACCAGCTATAACATCAGTAGGAAAATGTACAGCAAAATACAGCCTGCTAAAAGCAATTAGCACAGCAAGAATAAGCAAACAAACACCTACCCTTTTGTTACAACAAAACACAGCAACTGCACCAGCAAAAGATGCAGATGTATGACCTGACGGAAAAGATGAGTCATTAGGAAAAGCTATAAGTATGCTATTAAATATATCCTCATTAATTTGAAAAGGTCTATCTCTGCCAATTAAAGGCTTAATAATCAAATTAACTAATATAAATACCATTATAAGACTCAATGACATATTAATGCCCGTCTTTCGCATTTTAGGAATTGCAACCATTATAATAGCCAAAACAATCCATATAAAACCACCATTGCCCAATGAAGTTATAAACTCCATTATGCCAGTCATTGTTTCATTGTGAAGATTATTAATTATATACTTCAAAAAATTAATTTCCCAATCCATATTATCACCTATCTTTATTTTATTAAAAATAACTTATATTTGTCAATATCTATTGACATTTTATATTATTTTTTATACCATTATATAGATAAATACATCAAAAGAGGCGGTAATTATGAATATACTATTTTTATTAAAACCTAAATCAAATATTGTTTACTTATCAGGTAGCAATACTATTCGTCAAGGCATTGAAAAATTTAGGGCCCACGGTTACACTGCTGTACCAGTTATTGATGATGACGGCAAATATTTAGGAACAATTTCCGAAGGTGATTTTCTTTGGAATATTGTAAATGAAAATACATTTGAATTAAAAGAAAACGAACATAAATATATATACTCAATAATAAGACCAAATTATAATCCAGCAATTAAAATTGACACAACAATGGAGGACTTGTTTGAAAGAATAACTAATCAAAACTTCGTTCCTGTTGTAGATGACAGAAACTTTTTTGTTGGTATTATAACAAGAAAAGATGTTATTAATTATTTAAGGGAGAATCAAAAATAATATGATTCTCCCTTTTAATATTTTGTCACTAATATATTGCATTTACACCTGTATCACTATCAATTGTATTGACATTATAAAGAACAAGCACATCATCAATGTTATGACTATTTACAAAATCACTTACTGAATCCTTATAACTTCTTGTGTCAAAAACATATATCTTTTTATAATGATTAACAAGAAAAGGAATCATTGAATTTGCATAGCTATCTTTAGCAATAGCAATACTTCTTTCTCCCTTAAAATCATTGTTAGTTATTTCTACAAATGAATTAATGTTGTTAAGAAAAAGAGAATATTTATCCTTTTTATTGGCATAATCCATATTATAAAGAGAATTGCTCTCCTTTCCATCATAACTAACAGTTAAATTAAAAGGCTTGTTATATACCTTTATATCTTCACCATTTTTAATATTATCACTATTTATTTTAGAATAAACAGTTCCTCTAAAATCGGCTACTGTTTCAACACTATACTCACTTCTATCTACTGGAGTAAAGTCTTTTGCCTTGCAATATTCTACATAAGCATAGTATGCACCATCTGTTGTCCAATGGTGGTCTAGTTTATAAAATAGCTTTTCACTATTTTTATGTGCCATTAATGTATCGTAAACATCAATATTATTCATTTTTAGATTTGAATAATACTCATCAATAGTTTTTAACTGACTTAATGGAGATGAATATTTAGGCAGTTCATTTTCATATATTGATACTTGAGTTGGAACAAGCATAAAATCAGCTTTTACACCCTTTAAATTATCTTGAAACTCATTAAGATTGTCTATTATTTTTTTAGTATTTTCAGGCTTTAAATAGTCCTCAATATACCAATCATTGTGAGAAATAAAAATATTGTTTACATATTTCTTATTTAAAAAGTCAATTTCAAAATCATTTTTTAACTCAACAAACTTATCCCTAAAAGGAAAATGGTCTGCCAAATAGGTTGTAACATCTTCCATATACTCTCCTGTTAATATATCATCAATATTAAAACTAGGAAAATCAGCAAGACTTCTATTTTCATTTTCAGAAAAATTATCTCTAGGGCTTACAAAAAAAGCTATAGTAAGGAGCAAAACAATAATTGAAAACAAAACACTTTTAATTTTAATCATTGTATTATACCTCCTTAAAATCTAAAATATAAAAACGGATTATAGCTTGAACTTACTAAATAAGACACAGACAACATAAAACCTATGAAATAAAGTGCAACAGAAATTATATTACATACATTAATCGCTATTTTGTTGTTAAAGCTAAGTTTATTTTTAATCCAACCACAAATAGGCGTTGACACTAACATACCTGCCAAAATAATCAACAAATTATTTTTAATAATAAAAATAAAGCTATTGTCAATTAAGGCGTCATTAGTATTAAAAAGCATAATCCCAATATATTCCTTAAGAGTACCAAAGTCAACTAAGGCAAATATAGTAAAGCCAACTATTACAACAAAAAGCGTATAAATTCTACTTAATATAGTAGTCTTGTCTTTAGCAAGTATTTTACCAAAGCCAAGTCTTTCAATTACAGAGAAAAATCCGTGCCATAAACCCCAAATTACAAAGTTCCAACTAGCACCGTGCCACAAGCCTGTGCAGAAAAACACAATCAAAAGATTAATATATGTTCTTATGTTTCCTTTTCTATTACCGCCTAAAGGAATGTACAAATATTCTTTAAACCAAGTTGAAAGAGATATGTGCCATCTTCTCCAAAATTCTCGTATACTTTTTGATATATAAGGATAATTAAAGTTTTCTAAAAACTCAAAGCCAAACATTTTGCCAAGACCAATAGCCATATCAGAATATCCAGAAAAGTCAAAATAAATCTGCAAAGAATAGGCAACTGCACCAAGCCAAGCTGTAGCCACAGATATATTAGAAAAATCACTTGTGCTAATTAAATTCCAAACTGCACCAACATTATTTGCAATAAGAACTTTCTTAAAAAGACCAATAAGAAATCTTTCTACGCCAGATGAATACTTTTCAAATGTAATGCTTCTATTATCAATTTGCTTTTCAATATCGTGATATTTAACAATAGGACCTGCAATAAGCTGAGGGAAAAATGATATATACAAAAGCACATTTCCTAATTTTTTCTGTGCAGGTACATCACCTCTATAAACATCAATAACATAGCTCATAGCTTGAAAAGTAAAAAATGATATACCTATAGGTAAATGAATAACAGGAACATAAATGTTAAGAGAAAATACACTATCTATACTCTCAATTAAAAATCCAGTATACTTATAATACACAAGCAAAGCTAAATTAATAATAACAGATAAAACAAGAAATAGTTTTTTTCTATTTTTATATTTATCCATTAACAAAGCAAGTCCATAGTTAAAAACTATGGACAACAGCATCAATATAACTGCTTTAGGCTCACCAAAAGCATAAAAGAAAATACTAGCTATAATAAGAACAACATTACGAGCTTTAATATTGTTGCATAGCTTATAAATGACAGCAACAACAGGAAGAAAGAAAAATATAAATTCTAAACTTGAAAATACCATTTTTCTGCCTCCATTATGAAATAGAATCTTTTATAATTTTATTCATATCTTTTGCATTGTCAGATATAACAAGATATACTATATCCCCTTCTGAATGAACCTTTGCGTCCTTAACAAGTTTTGCCTCCTCAGGAAGGTCATAATTAGAAAGCTCATCATATTTCTGATTCATTGCATTTTCAACAGCCTTTTTATATTCAGCTCTTTTTGCCTTATCAGAACACTTAAAAACAATAATTGTTTCAGCAGACTTAGGGTCTTCACTTTGAGCAAAAACATACTGGTCTAAATCAGCAACATCTATACCATAATAATTTGAAATATAATTATCTTTCATTGCTACAAGAGTACCCTCTGCCATTGGAGAAATACCACTGTAAACTGTATTAACATCAATATTTGCTGTACTATTGCCACATCCGCTAAAAGCAAACACCGTCAATGCAACAGCAAAAAACTTTACAAACTTTTTCATATCTATATCCCTTCTTTTATTTATCAGTTAATGCAAGTCTTTCAAAAAACGGAACCCACTTTTCAGTATAAGACTTGTTATTGTGATGTACGCCATCTGTAGACAAATCAGTAGACAATACATCGCCGAACTCACCAGCTAAATCAAGGTATGTAACACCCCAAGTTTTAGCACTATTTTCAACCTCTTTGTTAAACTCCTTAATTATAGTATTGCTAAATGTTGCAGTTTCTCTCTTTTCAGTGCAAGGAGTTATGCTTAAAACACATATTTTGCTATTAGGCGAAGCCTCTTTAATCTTCGCAACTAATTCACTATACTTATTAAGAAGTTTTTCATAAGAATATCCTGGAGAACCTAAGCCGTTCATTTCATTAATACCTAAATTAATAAATATCCTATTTGGTTTAATTTGACTTATGGCATCAATTAAACTTTGAGTTTTTCCTTGATAAAATATACCTTCATCACCATTTAAAGCCGAACTAATATTCCAAGAAACCTTAGACAAAAATACAACATTATTAAGCCATTCTGGAGCATTTGCTGTTGAAGCATAATTAGCAAAGCCAGACATAATACTATCGCCAATAAATACTTGACCATTATAAAACTCTTTTACCTTTTGAACATCAGTATTAGAAAGCTCTGATGTTGTTTCTGTACTTTCGACCTTTGTTGTATTTTCTGTAGTTATTTCAACAGAAGTCATTTCTGAAGATACTTCTACATTTTCCTCTACATTTACACTATCCACTTGACTATTTCTAATTCCTGCCCTAACACAATCTATAATTATTGACATAAAAAATATAAAAAGCATTATAGCTAATAGCCAATAAACTCTATTTGCCCTTTTATTCATATAACTCCCTGCTTAGTCCTCTAAGGCACATCTATCAATAATTGCGTCTTCAACTCTAAACTGAGGCTGCCAATCAATAGTTTTCTTTGCTAACTGAATATTAGCATAGCTACCACCAATATCTCCTATACGCCTTGGACCAATAACTGTATTTATTCTTTCACCAGTAATATTCTGGAATGCAATCAAAAATTCTCTAACTGTTACATCAACACCACTACCAACATTAATGCTTAAATAATTAGTATACTCAGGACCAGCCTTTTTAAAAGCATCGTCAAAATTAACAACAGCCTTAACATTAGCCATTGCAAGGTCAGTGATATGGATATAATCTCTTATGCAAGTACCATCTCTTGTAAGCCAATCATCACCATTAATAACAAATTTCTGTTCTTCATCATTATTTAAAATCTTAACAAGTATTTCAAGAAGATTAGAACCAGTTTTCATAGGTAAGCTATGCTCTCTCTCCTTAAAATAATGGTCAATACCAACAGGATTAAAGTATCTTAAACTTATACACTTCATATCATAAGCATTACAAAAATCTCTCATCATCATTTCAAAAATATATTTTGAACGACCGAAAGGACTTCTAGGCTTTAATGGGGAATGTTCAGTTACCATAAAACCTGGCACATCGTCATAAACTGATGCACTTGAGGCAAATATAATTTTTTTAATGCCTCTATCTCTTAAAAGTTTAACAAAAGCTAATGAACCTACAACATTTTGAGAATAAAATTCCAAAGGATGTTTAACAGATTTAGCTACTGCTGAAATCATTGCTGTATGAATTACAATATCAATATCCTTATGCTCATCTAATACCTTAGAAGTTTCCTCTAAATTTGTTATATCGCACTTATAAAAATAACATCCAGGAAGGCTGTAATTTTCAATGTCACCGGCATTATCCAGAATTACAGCCTCAATATTATTGTCTGACAAGGCATACGCAATATTTCGACCTATAAAACCACAACCCGTTAACAAAACTTTCATAATTACTACCTCCGCACGCTTAAAAAATGATAATAATATTGTAAGCCTTTTTAGCCCAAATTTCAACACTAAAATTAATATTTTAACAAAAAAATAAGACTGCACAAAAGCAGTCCTATTTTAGTTAGTTTTTTATAACTTTTTACAATTAAAAACTTACGATTTTATTAAGCATCTTTAGTTATTGCAGCTTCGTTCATTTCTTTTGACAAGTTTTTTTCAGCTACACTGAGCATAAGCTTAATTCTATTAACCTGATTAACTTCACTTGCACCTGGGTCATAATCAATAGCTACAATATTACTATTCTTGTTTCTTCTCTTAAGCTCTTTTATAACACCCTTACCAGTTACGTGATTTGGCAAGCAAGCAAAAGGCTGAGTACAAATATTATTAAGAACACCACTATGTATAAGCTCTAAAAGTTCAGCAGTTAAGAACCAACCTTCACCAGTCTGATTACCCATACTTACAACATCTTCAGCTAAAGCACCAAGTTCAGCTATATCCATAGGTCTTTCAAACCTTTTACTAGCCTCAAGAGCATCACTCATACATCTTCTGTAGCCTTCAATAAACTTAATAGCAACATTTGCTATAACAGTATTTCTGTGTTTCATACCTAAATACATTTCTTTATATTTGTTATTATATAAGCTATAAGTAAAGAAATTAATTAAATCAGGTACTACAGCCTCTGCACCTTCTTTTTCAAGCAAGTTAACAATATCATTATTAGCTGTTGGGTGGAACTTAACAAGGATTTCACCAACAACACCAACCTTAGGCTTAACAATGCTTTCATCAAGTGGGAGTTCATCAAAGTCCTTAACAATAGCATTTACTATTTTCTTAAATTCAGAATGACTTCTTCTTAAAACAGCCTTTTTACAAACTTCATTCCACTTTTCATATAAAGCATCAGCAGAACCAGCAACCTTTTCATAAGGTCTAGTTTTATAAAGAACTCTCATAAATAAGTCACCATATAAAACAGCCTGTAAAAGACCTATACCAAGTTTAGGAGTTATCTTAAAGCCAGGATTTTTCTCAATACCACTTGCATTAACTGATATAACTGGTATATTTTCAAAGCCAGCATTTTTTAATGCCCTTCTTATAAATCCAATGTAGTTAGTAGCACGACAACCACCACCAGTCTGACTAATCATAACTGAAACATTATTTAAGTCATACTTGCCAGACTGTAAAGCTCTTAAAAGCTGACCTACAACAATAAGTGCAGGATAACAAGCATCATTATTAACATACTTTAAACCAATATCTATACAACCTCTATCAATGGCAGGCATAAGAACTATGTTATAACCACAATTTTTCATAGCCTCTTTAGCAATATCAAAGTGAATTGGAGACATCTGTGGCATAAGAATAGTATGATTTTTCTTCATTTCCTTAGTAAATACTACTCTTTGCTTTCTTTGCTCTGGATTTTTTGGCTTAAAATGCTTTTGTCTTCTTTCCTCTAATGCGGCAAAAAGTGACCTAATTCTAATTCTAGCTGAACCTAAGTTACTTACTTCATCAATCTTAAGCAAAGTATAAACCTTACCAGTAGCAGCCATTATATCGTGTACTTCATCAGTTGTAACAGCATCAAGACCACAGCCGAAACTATTAAGCTGAATAAGCTCGATATTTTTTTGGTCTCTTACATAACTTGCAGCAGCATAAAGTCTTGAATGGTATGCCCACTGGTCTCTTACATTAAGAGGTCTAGGCACTTTATCTACTCCCAAGTGAGCAATACTATCTTCTGTAAGAACAGCTACACCATAACTAACAATCATTTCTGGTATACCGTGATTGATTTCTGGGTCAATGTGATAAGGACGACCAGCAATAACAATACCAGTCATATCATTATCTTCAATATATTTAAGAGTTTCCTCGCCTTTTCTTCTCATATCTGCTCTAAAGTTCTGCTGTTCTTTATAAGCAAGTCTTGCAGCTCTTTCAACTTCCTTTTTATCAATGTCAGGAAATTCTTCTTGCAATCTTCTTACAAGTATATCTTCTTTATCAAGGGTAAAGAAAGGATTTCTAAAATCAATATTTAACTCTCTTATTTCTTCAACATTATTTTTAATATTCTCTGGATAGCTTGTTACAATAGGACAGTTGTAATTACTATCAGCAGCTTCAATTTCCTTATGCTCATAAGCAACACAAGGATAGAATATAAACTTAACACCATCATCAATAAGGCTCTTAATATGACCGTGAACAAGTTTAGCTGGATAACAAGCTGACTCACTAGGAATTGACTCAATACCCTTTTCATAAACCTGTCTACTACTCTTTGGACTAAGTTTAACACTATAGCCAAGTTCAGTAAAGAATGTAAACCAAAGAGGATAATCCTCATACATATTAAGAACTCTAGGAATACCAACTACACCTCTTTTAGCCTCATCAGCTGGAATTGGTGTGTAGTTAAATAATCTGTTGTATTTATATTCAAAAAGATTTGGCACACAACCTGTTGTTGCATTTTTGCCAAGACCTCTTTCACATCTATTACCAGAAATAAATCTTCTGTTGCCACTAAATTTATTAATAGTTAAAAGACAATTATTACCACAACCCTTACATCTTGTAAAACTTGTTGATATATTCAAATTATTAAGTTCTTCAGCAGAAAGTAAAGTGGAATTTTCACCTTCAACATATTTATCTTTTGCAATAACAGCAGCACCAAAAGCACCCATAATACCACTTATATCAGGACGAATAGCATCTCTAGTTGATATAAGCTCAAAACTTCTAAGTACAGCTTCATTATAGAATGTACCGCCTTGAACTACAATATGCTTACCCATATCAGTTGGGTCAGTTATTTTAATAACCTTTTGTAAAGCATTTTTAATTACAGAATAAGCCAAACCTGCTGAAATATCAGCAACTTCTGCACCTTCCTTTTGTGCCTGCTTAACTCTTGAATTCATAAATACTGTACATCTTGAACCTAAATCAATAGGACTTTTGGCAAAAAGAGCTACCTTAGCAAACTCTTGTACACTTAAATTAAGGCTCTTTGCAAAAGTTTCAATAAATGAGCCACAACCTGCTGAACAGGCCTCATTAAGAAGTACACTGTCAATAACACCATCTTTAATTCTAATACACTTCATATCCTGACCACCAATGTCAAGTATAAAGTCTACATCTGTGTCAAAAAACGCAGCAGCCTTGTAATGTGCAACTGTTTCAATCTCGCCTAAATCAACCATAAGAGCTTCTTTAATAAGACCTTCGCCGTAGCCAGTAACACAAGCCTTTTTAATTTCTACACCCTCTGGCAATATGCTATATATATGCTTAAGTGCAGACATAATAAGTTTAAGAGGATTACCTTCATTACCAGCATAAAAAGAATACAAAAGTTCACCCTTGTCACTTATTACAGCAAGTTTTGATGTTGTTGAACCAGAGTCAATACCTAAAAATACATTACCTTTGTATGTATCAAGGTCACCCTTTTTAACAACAGCCTTATTGTGTCTTTCCTTAAAAGCATCATATTCTTCTTGACTGGAGAACAATGGGTCAAGTCTATTAATTTCCATTGTTAAATGCTTTTCACCACTTAAATTTTTAATAAGTGTTTCAAAATCAAAGTTGTCTTCTTCTTTTGAAGTTAAAGCACTACCCATTGCAGCAAATAAGTGAGAATTATCAACCTCTATAACTTCATCATCACTTAAATTGAGAACATCAATAAATCTTGCCTTTAATTCTGTAAGGAAATGTAATGGACCACCTAAAAAGGCAACTTTACCCTTAATAGGCTTACCACAAGCAAGACCACTAATAGTCTGATTAACTACAGCTTGAAAAATAGAAACAGCCAAATCAGACTTAGCTGCACCCTCGTTAATAAGTGGCTGAATATCTGTCTTAGCAAATACACCACATCTAGCAGCTATAGGATAAATTACATTATAACTTTTAGCGTATTCATTAAGTCCAGTAGCATCAGTTTGAAGAAGTGAAGCCATCTGGTCAATAAATGAACCTGTACCACCAGCACAGATACCATTCATTCTCTGTTCAATACCGCCAGTGAAATAAATAATCTTGGCATCTTCACCACCAATTTCAATGGCAACATCAGTTTGAGGTGCAACAAAGTCAACTGCGTTACTAACTGCAACAACCTCTTGTATAAAAGGAATACCTATCCATTCAGAAATAGATAAGCCTCCACTACCTGTAATCATAGCAGAAAAGTTTACATTTCCAATATCATCTTTTGCGTCCTTAATAAGACCTAAAAGAGTTTCCTGAATATTAGAGCGGTGGCGTCTGTAATCTTTAAAAACTATATGGTTATTGTCATCAAGAACAACTAACTTAATTGTAGTCGAGCCAATGTCAATACCTACTTTATACTTTTTCATAGAAACAACTCTCCTCTGTTATAAACATACTATTTCAAAGTAAACATATTTACATTACCTTACATTATAGTACAATTTCTGCTAAATTTCAAGCCAAATTCCTATATCAATTTTACACTAATCTTTATAACAAAAATATTCAAAGTATGCTGGCATTGTTTCCTCATTGTTGCCTCCTAAGGCATATATACCGACTAATGTTCCAGTGTGACGCTTTCTATCATCTGGCACACCTTCATCACATAAATATATACAATTAGTCAATTTATCAAATAATATCCAGTTTTCTCCGTCATAGCTATAGCTAAATGTTCTATTAAGCCCATTAACTTCAACTTTTAAATAAATTGCACCTTTATTAATTTCTGATACAACTTTAACTCTTTCTTCTCCCCTATTTCTATTAATAACAAGTTCCAAACCCTCACTACACAAGCCAAATCTAATATAGCTTACAGTTGAGTAATAACAAGTTATGCCAGCTTGTTGTCCCACCTTTTCAGCATTAAATGTCAACTTAGTTTCAGCTATATAATTAAGCTCCTGTTCTCTCCTTAATAAAATGTTCTTAGCTTTTATTTCATACATATAACCTAATTTAGGGGTGATTTTAAGGCAATTATTTTCAAAAGACCAATTATTATCTGGATTTCTGACCCATTCCCAATCAAGAGATATTTCACCCTTTGAAAAGTCATAATATGTATCTTTCTTATATTCTGTTATTGGCAAATTAGGCATATTTTGTTCAACACTAGGCTTTCTATCATTAATCACAAACCAACCGTCATTTGTCCAATTCACAGGGTCTAAAGCTGTTTCTCGTCCGACTGTTGTGTAATTACCACCATTAGGTCTGCCACAAAGATATGTACACCACCATTCTCCATTTTGAGTTTCAACTAAATCACCGTGACCACTTCTTTGTATAGGAGCATTAGGGTCAGTTTGTCTTAAAACAGGATTATAAGGACACTCCTCATAAGGTCCATATAAACTTTTACTCCTTGCTATATTAATGCCGTGACCATAGCCAGTGCCGCCTTCTGCAACTACAGCATAATAATATCCATCTTTTTTAAATATATGAGGTCCTTCTGAGCATCTTTCTCCAGTACCAGCCCACACCTGTTTAATTTCACCTGCAATTTCTGTGCAATCATCATTTAAAGGCACTACAGTTATTGCTGGAGCTATAATCATATAATGTTTGCCGTCATCATCAACAAAGTGAGATGGGTCAATATTGTCAACAGGTATAATTACAGGCTTGCTATAAGGACCTTCTGGTCTATCTGATGTCATAACAAGCTGACTTCTTAATGGACCTTCTGACTTATCTTGACCATTATGCCTAAGGGTTGCAAATATATAAAATTTACCTTTATAATATGATATATCTGGAGCCCATATTCCTCTTGAATCAAGGGTTTTGCTTAAATCAAGATAACTACTATCATTTATAGCGTGACCTATAATCTCCCAATGTACTAAATCCTTAGAATGAGATATAGGAATAGCTGGAAAATATTGAAATGTAGAATTCACCTTATAGTAATCGTCACCAACTCTTACAATAGACGGGTCAGGGAAAAAACCTCTATGCACTGGATTGTTATATTTCATACTAATAATCTCCTTGTAATAATTGTTTTAACTAAATTATACCCTTACTTTTAATTTAGTCAATACATTTTATTGATAAAAACAAATATCAAATATTACACAAAAAATCAATATTTTTTAAAATTAGCCTTAATTAACCATATTTTGAAATTAATTAAAATTTAAGTAAAAATTTTATAAATTTTATCTTGACATATTTTCAAATCGTATTATAATAAAGTTGGAAACAAAATTTTCTAAACGAGAAAGGAGGAAGCCGATTTACATATTTATATATTTAATCGGCTGACTAAGATTATGAAGAAGTTTATTATGATGGCAGCAGTTGTTGGTACTATGGCATTTGGCCTTGTTGGTTGTGGTGCAGGCGATTCTGTAGTTGGTGGTTCAGAAGAAACTACTGTAGCTGAAGATGGTGCAGCTGAAGAAGAAACTGCAGCTGAAGACGAGACTGTAGCTGAAGATGAAACAACAGCTGAAGACGAAACTGTAGCTGAAGGTGAAACTACAGCTGATGAAACTGTAGCTGAAGGCGAAACTGCAGCTAACTAATTTGCTTTTTTAAACAAATTTCTCAAAAACATTAAGGGTTGTGCATTGCACAGCCCTTTTTGAATACAATAATTTAAAACATATCTTACAAAAAAATAAATGCCGAGATTACTCTCAGCATTTATATATTAATTCATATAATTATTATAAAATTTCAGCTAACTTCTCATCAAGAATCTTATTAACTGTCTGTGGATTAGCCTTGCCCTTTAATGCCTTCATAGTCTGACCAACAAGGAAACCTCTAGCCTTAGCCTTACCAGCCTTTAAGTCCTCAATAGACTTAGGATTGTCATTAATAACCTGAGTAATAATTGCCTCAACCTCATCAGAATTATCTACCATAACAAGGTCGTGTTCTTCAATATACTTATCAGGGTCAACATTTTCCTTAAATACAGCCTCAAATACTTCCTTAGCAGCAGTTCTATTAATCTTACCTGAAGTAACAAGCTCAATAATTTCAGCAATCTTTGCAGGGTCCATTTCAAGTTCTTCTGCAAGAGTACCAGTTTCGCTCATTAATCTCATAAGCTCACCCATTACATAGTTACAAACTTCCTTAGGCTTGCCACAAATCTTAGTTGCATCTTCAAAAATGTAAGCAATCTGTCTTTCAGCAGTGATAACAGAAGCATCATATTCAGAAAGACCAAATTCAGACATATATCTAGCTCTCTTAGCCTCTGGAAGTTCTGGCATATTATCAACTGTTTTCTGAATCCACTCATCACTAATTTCAATAGGAAGAAGGTCTGGCTCTGGGAAATATCTATAGTCCTGAGCATTTTCCTTACTTCTCATTGCAAAGCTGGCGTCCTTATTATCGTCCCATCTTCTAGTTTCCTGAGTAACAACACCACCAGATTCAAGAAGTTCAATCTGTCTATTTGCCTCATAGTTAATAGCCTTATATATAGCCTTGAAAGAGTTCATATTCTTCATTTCTGTACGAGTACCAAACTTAGTTGAACCCATAGGCATAACAGAAATATTAACATCGGCTCTCATTGAACCCTCCTGCATCTTACAGTCAGAAACACCAAGATACATCATTGTTTCTCTCAACTTAGTAAGGTACGCAATAACTTCATCAGCACTTCTAAAGTCTGGTTCAGATACAATTTCAAGAAGTGGTACACCACATCTGTTATAGTCAACAAGAGTACAATCGTCCCAAGGGTCGTGAACAAGCTTACCAGCATCTTCTTCCATATGGATTTCGTGGATACCAATATACTTCTTTTCACCCTCAACCTCAATTTCTACCTTACCATTTCTACAAATTGGAAGATATAACTGGCTGACCTGATAAGCCTTTGGAAGGTCAGGATAAAAATAATTCTTTCTATCAAATTTATTATATCTAGTAATTTCACAATTAGTTGCAAGACCAGCTCTAATTGCAAAATCAACAACCTTTTTATTTAAAACAGGAAGTACACCTGGCATACCTGAACAAACTGGGCAAACGTGAGTATTAGGCTCACCACCGAACTCAGTTGTACAGCTACAGAAAATCTTTGACTTAGTAGATAACTCAACGTGTACCTCTAAGCCTACTACCATCTGATAATTCATTAGTTATTTCCTCCTTTCACCATTTCAGGCTTTTTAGTATGGAAATCTGTTTCCTTCTGGAATGCATAAGCAGCTCTAACAAGCTTGCTTTCGTCAAAGGCATTACCAATTAACTGCATACCAATAGGCATACCGTTAGAACCAAAACCACAAGGTACAGATACAGCTGGAATACCTGCAAGATTTACAGATACTGTATAAATATCACCTAAATACATCTTAAGAGGGTCAGAAGAATTTTCGCCAATCTTATAAGCTGTTGTTGGAGCAACAGGAGATAAAATCATATCATACTTTTCAAAGGCTTCATCAAAGCTCTTTTTAATAAGACCTCTAACCTTTAAACTCTTGTTGTAGTAAGCATCGTAATAACCAGAACTTAAAACGAAAGAACCAAGCATAATTCTTCTCTTAACTTCCATACCAAAGCCTTCGCTTCTTGAAGTTAAGTAAACCTCCATTAAGTCCTCGCAATCTCTCTTTCTATAACCATACTTAATACCGTCATATCTTGAAAGGTTTGAACTAGCCTCAGCACAAGCCAAAACATAATAAGTAGGAATTGCATAATCAACAATATTCATTTCAAATTCTTCAATTTCAGCACCTAACTTCTTTAATGTTTCAGCAGCGTCTAATACAGACTTTTTAACATCTTCATCAAGACCCTTGCCAAAGTAGTTAGTTGGAATACCAATCTTCATACCCTTTAAATCGCCATCAAAACAAGTTGAAAAGTCGAATACAGGTCTTTTAACAGAAGTTGAGTCCTTAGCATCGTGACCACTAATAACAGAAAGTACCTCAGCACAGTCCTTAATATCTCTACCAACTGGACCAATCTGGTCAAGAGAAGATGCAAAGGCAACAAGACCATATCTTGAAACAGCACCATAAGTTGGCTTGATACCACTTACGCCACAGAATGAACAAGGCTGTCTAATAGAACCACCTGTATCAGAACCAAGAGCATAAGTAACTTCTTCAGCAGCAACAGCAGCAGCACTACCACCTGATGAACCACCAGGAACTCTAGTTACATCCCAAGGGTTGCCAGTTGCACCAAAGTAAGATGTTTCTGTAGAACCACCCATTGCAAACTCGTCCATATTTAATTTACCTAAAACAACAGCACCTGCTGACTCAAGTTTATCAGTAACAGTTGCATTATATGGTGGCTTAAAATTGTGGAGCATTTTTGAACCACAAGTAGTAAGTCTATCCTTAGTACAAATATTATCCTTAATAGCCATAGGAACACCAGCTAAAGGTGATGTAAGCTCGCCTGCATCAATCTTAGCCTGAACTTCTTCAGCCTGCTTAATAGCCTCATCTTCAAAAACAGAAACAAAAGCATTAACCTTTTCATCTCTCTCCTTGATGTTAGCAAGCATAGACTTAGTAACCTCAACTGAGGATACTTCTTTATTTTTAATCATCTGACCTATTTCAAGGGCAGTTTTATTTGTAAATGTCATTTATAATATCCTCCCTATTCTACGGTCGTTGGCACCTTAAAGCAGCCGTCTTTCTGCTGTGGTGCATTCTTTAATATTAATTCTCTATCTGTTGAATCCTTAACTTCATCTTCTCTAAAGTTGTTAGTATAAGCAAATGGGTGGCTCATAGCTTCAACATTATCAGTATCAAGCTCATTTAACATATCAATGTAGCCTAAAATCTTAGTAAGCTCACCCTTAGACTTTTCTTCCTCCTCTGGAGTAAGCTGAAGTCTTGATAATTCTTCAAGGTATTTAATAAGGTTGTCATCAATACCTGTTTCTGCAATATTAACAGCCTTATTTTCAGCTACAGCAGTTTCAGTATTTTCGCTGTAACCAATAAGGTCTAAAATCATATCTAATCTTGTCTTTACGCCCTCAAGCATAGCTTCTGTAAGCTCAACACCTGTGTTTTCAACAAGACAAGCAATTAACTTTTCCTGAACTGACATACTTTACCTCCTTATGGATTTAATCTGGTTGTATCTCTTGGGAACATTGAAGTAGCTCTAATGTTCTTTTCATCAAGTAACTTCATTATAAGTCTTTCAAGACCCATACCAAGACCACCGTGTGGTGGAACACCATACTTATGAAGCATTAAGTAACTTTCAAAGTCCTCTGGATATAAGCCCTTGAAAATCATCTTCTTAACCTGCTCATCATAGTCGTGAATTCTCTGACCACCTGTAGTGATTTCCATACCCTTAAATAAAAGGTCAAAACTTAAAGTATATTTTGGGTCTTCTGGGTCGTCCATAGCATAGAAAGGTCTTTTCTTAACTGGATAATGAGTAACAAAAACAAAGTCACTGCCATAATCTTCCTTGAAAAGCTCACCAATAAGTCTTTCTTCCTCTGGCTCAAGGTCATAAGGGTCCTTAATCTTTCTGCCGTACTTCTTAGCTACCATTTCCTTAGCATCTCTAAACTTAACGCAAGGAATAGTATCAAATTCTGGAAGTTCACAATTTAACTTCTTTAATACAAGTTCATAATTTTCCTTAAGATACTTAAAGCAATACTTTAACATACCAGTTTCCATATTAATAACATCGTAGAAACTATTAATATAACCCATTTCAAAGTCAACAGAAACATATTCATTTAAGTGTCTAGCTGTATCGTGCTTTTCAGCTCTAAATACAGGAGCAATTTCAAATACTCTCTCATAAACAGGAATTAAAGTCTGCTTGTAAGTCTGAGGTGACTGTGCAAGATAAGCCTTTTTACCAAAGTAATCAAGTTTGAAAATGTTAGCACCGCCCTCTGCACCAGCAGCAATAATCTTTGGAGAGAAAATTTCTGTAAAGCCGTTATCTTCAAGGTATCTTCTGAAACCTCTAACAACACCTTCCTGAAGCTTAAACACACTTCTTCTCTGCTCATTTCTTAAAACAGCAGGTCTAATCTCGATTTCATTTTCAAGAGCAATATTAAGTTTTCTCTTGCTTATATTTAAAGGAAGGTCTTCCTTAGGAGTTGATAACACTTCAAGTTTATCAATAACAAGCTCAAAGCCATTTACAGCTCTCTGCTCATCTCTTACTTCGCCTGTAACCTTAATGCAGTTTTCATCGTGGAGAAGTTCTCTTTCTCCCTCAATACCCTTCATATTGTAAACACACTGCATAAGACCGCCAATTTTTCTGATAATAACGAAGGCAAAATCACCCATATCTCTTACATTATGGATTGTACCATGAGTCGTTACGCACTTTTTTTCTTCAGGACTAAGGTTCTTGATTTCATCAATAGATAAATCCATAATAGTCCTTTCGCCAGTAGCTTTAACCATTTTATCTCACCTTTCTACAAAAAATATTATAAGCTATAATAAAAAACGCCCCGAAGTAATAAATACTTCAGGACGGAAATAACCGCGGTACCACCTAAATTGACATAAAAGTCCACTTTGTGATATTTAACGCATATCAGACGCATTCCACTACTAAGCCAAAAGCCTTTGGCAGAATAAGCTCCGAAGTGTTCTTTCAAAAAGGAGTGTCAAATTAATGCTCTCAATCTATGGCATTAAATCCCTGTTAGTCTTGCCTTAATTACTTTTCTTCATCATAGCCATTCATAATCATAGTGTTCATTTTAACACATTTTATTCACTATTTCAAGGATTTTTTTATTATTTTACAATTTTTACATTAAATATTTAATCATTTGTATTTTATATCATTTGTAAGATACTATTTATAGCCTTTTCTTCATTATCATATATATAAATACTTACAGCTTCTTTTGTATTATCTTCATATTCATAAGTAAAATACTTACCATTATCAGCCTTAAATACTGTAACAATAGTATAATTATTCTGAGAAGGAACACAAGTAAATATTGGCTCAAGTTTTCCAAATTTACCTAAACTATCTATTTTATTTAGTCCATTAGTATAACCTTCACCAATTTTTTGAGATGTTAATACACCTCTTTCACAATTTCCAGTTTTGCTTATAATTTTATCAATACTCACTAATTCGCCGTTTAAAGAGTTTAATTTAATGAAATATGTTGTTGTTTCTTTTTCAATCATTATATCACAAGTATCATCATTATAATAAGTAACATCAGCCTTATTATCATTTATATTTTCCTTATAAAACTTATTAACATAGGCTGTTGCAACACTTAAAGCACTATCCTTTGAAATATTATTTTCTGTAGGCTCAATCACTTCTTCATCACTATAAACTGGTTTTTGACTTAATTTTGTTATATATGAAAACACATCACTATCCATATATGTGTTGCCATCTTTTAAAGTAATACCATTATTAAAATAAAATTTACCATTAAAATTAATTATATTGTCACTAGTGTCAATATTAATATTGTTATCTTGGTTATTTAATGATACAGTTTTTGTGTCATTATCCCAATTAATACTGTAACCCAAATCAGAAAAAGTTTTTCTCACCTGCACATTATCTCCAGCAAAAGCTGAAACTGCCATTGATAATACAAATAATGTTGTTAATACTTTCTTTTTCATATAAAAACCCCCAATCAAAATCACACACAACGAAAAGTATTAAATAATACTTTCGATTGTATGTTTCACTTTTTAATATTTCAATATGTAATCATTATATCAATCGTTAGTATCTTCTGTCAAGTACATATATGCAATATATCCAGTTTTTCCTGTTAATGGTGAACCACACTTTACTTTTAACCAAGTAGTACCCTCATTTTTAAAAGGAGCCCCACTTGAATACACCACATCTCCAGCATTCATCTTTCCTAAACTCTTTGAACTAGTTGATGCCTTTTCTCTTACATTTACATTATTTGCATTTACTCTATATTTATAAATTGCTCTTGCAACATTATCTAAATCAATTTCGCTATCTGTGCTATTTACTGAATCTTCAGTTAATACACCATCTGTTTCAGTTTCTGTATCAAATAAATTCTGTGCAAAAGCTGATGTTGAAATCATCATAGAAGCAATTAATGTAAGTGATAAAATTTTATTTTTCATAGTATTTTCCTCCTAAATAAAAACATAAATTATTAATATAGTTATTCTATTACTGGCTGCTGCAAAGACTTTTACAACAGCCTACCCAAATTGGTGGACTCAACTCTTTCATTAAAATACCACCTTTTTAGTAAACTATTGAATCACTATATGTAGTTGAGCTTTCTATGATAGTGCCGTTACTATTTAGTGCATAATGTATCACTTTTAATCTATATTTACCCTTTGTTACATAATAATTTTGAGATATTGCAGCAGTAATTCCACCTGTATTACTCCACGATTTTATAGTCTTCCACCCTAAGTTATATTTTTGAAGTTCTGCCTTAACCATTGCTTTATAACCAGAAATCGTTTTTGTATAACCGTAACAACTTGCTACTCCATTAGAGGCAATATTAAAGTTATTTTTATTTTTTGTAATAGCTATAAATCTTGAATTTTCTATAGAATAATCAGATAAAGTATTTGATGTATTACAATTATCATCTGCCAAAACATTACAATTTAACATTAAAACAGCACCAATAACTAATATAAATTTTTTCATAATTAATCCTCCTTAATTTTAATATATTTTGTTTACATATATTAAAACAATTAAAAAGAGGAAATGTGACAACTTTTTTTAATTAATTTATATTTTTTGCAATATTAATAAGTTCATCATAATTTATATTTCCATCTACAGAATATTCAATTTCTCCATTTATCCAAGAAATTATTGTTATATTTGTTTTTTTACTAACAAATGCTCTATTTTCGTTTATATCTGTATATTGCGTTATTGCCTTTTCAGTATCTATTTGCTCAATTTCAGCTATTGTACCCTTAGATACTGAAAAATATTTATCAGCATTTTTATATGTTATATCATAATTATTATTGGTATAGCTAACATCATCTATTACATAACCATTAGGAATATAATGCAACACAGCTTTGTATTTATTTTCAATTCCATTCGGTTCCGTTTCCGTATATTTGAATTCTGTATATTGATTTTTAATATCAAGCATAAAATTTAGCAATTTAACTTTTACACCACTTACAGATAATACCGAACCTGCTGTAAAAATCATAACTACAACAGCAACAAAAAACATTTTCTTATTAAATTTCAAAGGTCTTTTTATCTTTATATCATCTTTTTTATACTTACCTTTCAAAATATAATCAACATTTTTTTGATGTTCTTTAGAAAACACAATATTCTCATCTTTTACAGTCTTTTCTATTTCATCAAACATTTCATCAACATATTGTTTAGAAGCCTCTGTTATAATATCATCAATAACCTTATCTATAAATTTATTATTAGACATATTAAATTTCCTCCTTTTCAAAGGCTTGTCTTAATTTTTTTCGTCCTCTTTCAATCCTTTTTCTAGCAGTTTCTGATGAAATACCAAGAGCATTTGCTATTTCTTTAGAATCATAACCATCAGCTGACATTAAGATAGGGATTTTATATAGATTATCAAGTTCAGCTATATATTTTTTTAATCTATCTACGGTTTCTTTTCTTATTATAATTGCTGGCACTTCAAAATTTTCTCCTGCCTCTATATCATCTTCCATATCCATTGTTTCTCTTTTACCACTATTATACATATTTATTGCAATATTTCTTACAATAAGACCTATATAATTTCTCGTTCTTTTACTTTTAATATCGTCTATTTTATTTATATTTTCAATTATTTTAATTAATGCCTGCTGTATAGCATCTTCAGAATTATGTACATTGTTTAAAATATTATAAGCTACAGCAAACATAAATTTTGAATACTGTGTATATATTTTGTTTATATTTTCAGCTTCTTTTTTATCAAGAATTAAAATAATCACATTATCACCTCAAAATCTAAATGTTTTATTTATTATACAACAATATATAAATAATATCAAGTAGTTGTTTATTTTAAAGCACATCTAATGTATTGACAAACCCACCCAAAATTATGTAATATATTATTAGAAAAGGAGGTATAATTTTGAATATATTTAAACAAATTATAGCAATAGGTGTTTCTGCTACATTTACACTTCAAGCTATGCCATTAACGGCCTACGGCGAAGATGAAACAACAAATAACCAATTAACAATAGCAGAAATATCTTCAACAAACACCCTTATGTCATCTGAATACTGGGCTAATCACAGAATTAGCACCAATACTTCTGACGACACTTACATTGCATCATACACAAACAATGCAGGTCAATATTACTCATCATCATTAGACAAAGCCTTTGACGGTAACTGGTCAACCCACTGGGAAACAGGCAATGGTAATACTCACAACTATGTTGATATTACATTTAACAAAGCTGTTACTATTGACCGTATGCTCTATGCCACAAGACAAGACGGAGCTAAACCAAAGGGCTATCCTGAAAATTTAACTATCTATAGTTATAACAGCTCTACTGAACAATGGGACGAAGTTGCCAACGGCACTTCAACAAAAACAGGTGGTTATGTGTTAATTACATTACCACAAGCAACTACATTTGAAAAACTTAGATTTGACTTTACTCAAGCCTATAACGGTTGGGCAAGTGCATCTGAATTTGTATTTTTACGACCAGATAACACAGTAATTGACGGTAGCATAAATATAAATGGTACTCCCCTTGTTGGCGAAACATTAACTGCCATTCCCAATTTAACAGTTGGTGACAACAACAATATTAATTATCAATGGCAATATAGTGACAATGGCGTTGATTACTATAATATTGAAAATGCAACAAACAGCACTTATAAAATAACAGAAAAGAAAAATTATTTTAGAGTAAATGTTACTGACAGCAATAAAAATTATTATGGTACATTATCTTCAAATTCATTAGACTATTCAAAAGCTATAACAACAGGTTCGCCTCAAGCTAATGCCACATTAACTGCATCTATTTATAATGTAGACAAGAAATTTACTTGTAAGTGGCAAATTAGCGATAGTCAAGACGGTACATACACCGACATTGAAAAGGCAACAGCTATTTCATACACTTTAACTGAAAGTGATGTAAATAAATACATAAAAGCTATATTAACATTAACAGAAACTGGCGAAACACTTGAAACTGAACCAAAACTTATATCAGCCGATGGAACTTACAATGTTTATACCAGTGATTATGTTAATTTATCTGAATTGCCTTCAAGTGCTTTAATACAAAGTAGTGTTGGATATGATAAACTTCGTTACAACGAAAATATAGATGGTAACACTATTTCCCTTTTAGTCAATAACACTGTTAAAAAGTTTTCTAAAGGTCTTTCAGCTCACGCAGCAGCTACATTAGTATACGATGTATCTTTCTTTACTGAAAATTATCAATACAACAAACTTACAGCTTGGCTTGGTGTTGACAAATCAACTCAGCTTGTTGGTGACGGTGTAAAGTTTTATGTATATACATCAAATGATAATTCAAACTGGACATTAGTTGAGTCAACTGATGCCTTAATGAGTAACAGCGAAGCAGTATATATAGATATTAATATTAAAAATGTTAAATATGTTAAATTTTATATAAGCTCAATTAGTGGCAATTCTAACGACCATTCAGTTATTGCCGGAGCTAAACTTTCTAAATCAGATTATACAGAAGGCTCTGACAACTATGACTTTATAAAAACTATTAGTCAATACGACAAAGAATTGAGAACTTATGAAAATTCTAACAGTTATGAAAGTCTTGTAAATAACGAAGATTATAGAAAATTGCTTTATCAAAGAACATTTGTAAACTATGTTGACTATGATGTTTTACAATCTATTGCCCATGACAGTGATTCTAACAAAAAAGCTCTTGAATGGTTTATGAATGACTTTGAAGCACTTGACTACTATATAAATGGTGGTCCAATAGTAAAGGGAACATCTTATCAAAGGTCTGTTAATGCTCTTATTAATTTGTACACTGCTTATTCAGGTGATATGGATAACAGCCTTTACAAAAGATTATTAATAGCCCTAGCCCTTGTTAATTCTGAACCTATAACTAGCTGGGTTGATTCATCAACGGTTTCTGACCCTGTAAGAAGATACGGAATATTCAAAAAACTTTATAACAATGGCTATCTTGTAAACAATATATTTGAAAATCTTAGTGTTGCAGAAATGAAATGGGTTGTAAACAACAGAATTTCAGATGAAGAAATTGAATGGCTCAATTATTTTCTTAGAAAAGATTACTACAAAAATGTTGAGGCTGACAGCGACAGCATTTATGACAGTATTGTCAACAATAAATTTGTAAATCCTTATAATTACATTACTTATGGTAATGGTTATAACTACTCTTTAGATAAATATTATTCAGAAGAAAACAAAGCTAAATGGCAAGAAAAATATCATCTAGTAAATACTGATGATACTGATGACGATAATTTCGATATTAGTGTTACTTATGAAAGCGGACACCCTAGACTTTGGATAGTTTTTGAAGAAGGCTCTGTGTGTGGTGGTATCGCCGGAACAGGTGCAAACTTCTCAACTGTTTTTGGTGTTCCTAGTATGTTAGTTGGTCAGCCTGGTCACGCAGCTTATTTCAGATATAGGCACGACCCCGGTGACAACGGACAATACAAATTAGGTATCTGGGAGCTTTGGAATGATGTTTATGGTTGGTCTAAAACTTGGATTGCTGGTGGTCTTATTAATGGCTGGGGAACTGAAAGCTGGTGTAGTGCATATCAAGGAAATTATTTACTTCTTGTTCAAGCTGCACTTAATGATTATGACAATTATATTAAGGCAGAAGACTTTGTTAAAATGGCGTCAACTGATACAACTGACACTGACAAAGTTATAGAGCTTTGCGAAAAGGCATTAAGTGTTCAAAACTTCAATGTTGACGCTTGGGAATTACTTATTAATGCCTATGTATCTGCTGGTAAAAGCGAAGATGAATTTTTGAACTTAGCCCAAAGAGTTACTACTGACTTAAAATACTACCCTCACCCAATGAGAGATATTGTAGTCAATTTAATACAGCCTAATATTTCTACTAGTTCATTGTTAGCTGATTGTGAACTATATTTAAACAGCTCACTTACTGAAGCTACTAAAGCTACTAAAAACGATACCTTACAGCCTAGTTACTGTAAAGATGTTGCTAACTATATATTAGGTAATGAAAATCACACATTAGCAAGTTTTTCATTTAGTGGCGATAGTGCAAATAAAATTATGCTTACTGACACTTATAAAGACAACGGCAATGAACTTTTATACAGCATTGACGGTGGAACAACTTGGATAAATGCCGGTATGGTTAATGAATATCAACTTTCTAATGATGAAATTAGCAAAATAACAGCAGATAATGATATTTTAGTTAAACTTCAAGGTAGCTCAAATTATTACACTATTGACATAAAAACAAGTACAGCACCAAAGAGTTTATTCTCAAATGATAACGAAAACAAAATCTTTGGTACTACCGATACAATGGAATGGTCAACAGATAAAATAACTTGGGAAAGTTTTAATAATACATTGTTTACTGGTGACAAAACTGTTTATGTTAGAACTAAAGCAAATGGAACAACACTCCCTAGTGATTCTGTTTTATTTAATTTTACTGCTGATTCAAGCTCTGGTGAAAGAACATATATTACTATTGATAGAATAACAGTTGATAAATACTCCTCTGCTCACCAAAATGACAAGGCAGAAAATACTATTGACGGTAATATTAACACAATATGGCATTCAGAGTATTCTAATTCAACATCAACAGATAGTGAAAGATATATTTCATACAAATTCAACAAGCCAATTTATTTGTCTGCTGTAGACTACACACCTAGACAAAGTGGTCAAAATGGTATATTTACAACTTGCGAAATATACACTAGTTTAAACGGCACTGATTGGAAACTTGCCACTACTGCTACTGGCTTAGCAAACAACGCAAGTACAAAATCTATTGACCTTGATACACCAGTGTATGCAAATTATGTTAAGGTTGTAGGTAAGGAAGCTATTGGAAACTTTGGTTCAGCTTCTATGATTGAATTTTTTGAAAACACAACAATTGGTAAAAATTCTGCTGATTTAAACAATGACGGCGAAAACAACAGTATTGATGTTGCTACACTTTTAAAATATGTTTCAGAAATGACAAATGTAACTATTGATGAAAGTAAAACAGATATAAACGGTGACGGTAAAACAGATATTGCCGATGTTATCGCTTTAGCTAAGTATATTGAATAAGCAAATAAATATATCGAACAAGCAAAAAGGTGAACACTAAGTTCACCTTTTTTGTGTATTAATTATTTATAATTATGTTTGGATTATCCTTTCCCTCTGCCATATCAAGAACACACTTAATTGTCTTTTCAGCCATATTAGACACAACTATGTCAGAATAAAATGCAGTATGTGGTGTCAATATAACATTAGGGAATGACCTTAAAACAGCCATTCTTCTATTTACTATTACATCACCCATTCTATTTGCATAATAAAGACCGTCCTCGTGTTCAAGCACATCAAGACCAGCTCCGCCGACCTTGCCACACTCAATAGCATCAATCAAAGCATCTGTATCAATCAATCTACCTCTAGCTGTATTTATAATAATAACACCATTTTTCATTTTTTCAAAGGCTTCAGCATTTAAAAGATGATGATTTTCATCAGAACCTGGTGTATGTAATGTAATTAAATCACTTTCTCTAATAAGTGTTTCAAAATCTGTATATTCAGCATATTTTTTAACACTATCATTTTGGTAAATATCATAGGCTAATATTTTACTGCCAAATCCTGCAACCCTATTAATAACAGCTTGACCAATTCTACCAGTGCCAATAACGCCAACTGTGCAATCTCCTAAATTTTTACCTATTTTACCCTTTAAGCTATAATCTTGAACTTCAGACCTTTTTAAAATATGTCCTATTTTTTTGCAGCTCATAAGCATAAGCATAAGTGTAAAATCAGCAACTGTATCTGGTTGATAGCTTACATTAGATACTCCTATTCCCTTTGACTTTGCATATTCAATATCAATGTGGTCAAAACCTATTGAACGGGTAGCAAAGTATCTAACACCTAAATCATAAAATTTGTCAATCATTGTTTTATCTATATTGCAAGGAGTAAAACTAACTGCATCATAACCCTTTGCTAACTCAACATTTTCAGGGCTAGGATATTCACTTGTGTAACCATATTCAACATTATAGGCTTTAGCAAATTTGTCAAAAAACTCCTTTTCATCAAAATCCCTAAAACAATATACAAATATTTTCATTATTAGACCTTCTTTACATTATTTATTATAACAATATATTATCACATTTTCCATTTATTTTCAATATTAGCAAATTGATATATCCTTCTAACAAAAAACAGCATAGAAAAATCTACACTGTTTTTAACATTTATTATTTTGATAAATCCTTAATAACTTCACCTGCTATAATAAGTCCAGCTATTGATGGCACAAAGGCTGTACTTCCTGGTATATCTCGTCTTTCTGTACATTTGTGCTTAGCTCCAGGTGGGCATATACAATGTGTACGACAGCTAATAGACATATCTTCAAAAGGTCTAGTTGGCTTTTCTTCAGAATAAACAACTTTGAGCTTTTTCACGCCTCTTTTTTTAAGCTCATATCTCATTACCTTAGCAAGAGGACACATTTTTGTTTTGTAAATATCAGCAACCTTAAACTGACTACCATCTAATTTGTTGCCTGCTCCCATACAGCTAATAACAGGTACGCCCTTTTCCTTAGCTCTCATTATTATTTCAATTTTAGCTGTAACTGTATCAACAGCATCAACAATATAATCATATTCCTCAAAAGGAAATTCATCAGCATTTTCAGGCAAGAAAAAACATTTGTGAACCCTTACATCACAGTCTGGATTGATTTCTAATATTCTTTCTTTCATAACATCAGCCTTGTACTGACCAACAGTCTTTCTTGTAGCAATTATCTGTCTGTTAAGATTAGTAAGACAAACCTTGTCATCATCTATAAGGTCAAAAGCACCAACACCACTTCTAACCAAACCTTCACAAACATAACCACCAACGCCACCTATACCAAATACGGCAACTCTAGCATTATGCAATTTTTCCATAGAATCTTTTCCCAAAAGCAACTGTGTTCTTGAAAATTGATTTAACATTTTATCCCTCTATTCATAGTATTTATTCATATTAATCCCATTATTAAAGTAGGTAATGATATTATACATTAATAGTAATATAAAGTCAATGACATATTAAAAAAATCCCCTTACAATCTGTAAAGGGATAATAAATTAAACCACTTGTCTATCTTTCCATTTTCCACTTCTATATCGCCAAATAAAGCAAATAGCTCTAACGCACCAATCCATAATCATTGCTATCCATACGCCAAATACGCCAATGCCAAGATATTCGCCAATAATATAACTGAAAATAACTCGGCATATCCACATAGATATTATTGATGTAATCATACTAAACTTAACATCACCAGCAGCTCTAAATACACAAGGAAGTGTAAAAGCTAACGGCCAAATAACCAAAGCACAAGAGCCGTGTAACATAAGAATATGTGTTGCCTCTGTTGATGCCATATCTGACAAATTATACAATCTTAAAATAATTGGAAGAACTAAAAATGTTATGCCAACAGTAATAAAAGTACCTACATAAGCAAATAAATGTAACTTTTTGGTGTAATACTTAACCTGTTCATAATCTCCAGCACCTATACACCTTGATATAACAGTAATCATAGCCAAATTAACAGATACGCCTGTTAAAGTTTGAAAACTTGCTACAATGTTACTTATGGCATTAGCTGCAATAGCAAAAGTACCAAAAGTTGACACAAGGCTTAAAACAAGTATCTTACCTAACTGAAACATACTATTTTCTAAACCATTAGGCACACCAATGTACAAAATTCGCTTAACCATTTTCCACTGTATTTTATACTGTAATGTTTTCTTAATATGTAACTGTAATGATTGATTACAAGCTAAAACAGTAATTACAACACCAGCAAATATTCTGGATACAAGTGTAGGAATGGCAACACCTTCTGTGCCACACTTAAAGCCATAAACAAGTATCGCATTACCAACTACATTAATACCATTCATTATGATTGATATTTTCATTGATACCTTTGAATTTCCCATTGAACGGAAAATAGCTGCACCACAGTTATAAAGAGCAAGAAATGGTATTGACGCTGTAACTATAAGAAGATATGTATTAGCGTGACCCTCTACATCTGCATCAATTTGACCAAATACTCCATTAAGTATAAGTCCCTTGCATAAATAAACTATAGCCATAATTGCAATTGATGCTAAGGTTACAAACCATACTAATTGATTAGCTGCCTCTCCTGCATTTTTCTCATCTTTTAAACCTAAATATTGCCCTGCTACTACTGCACCACCTGTAGCTAAAGCAGAAAATACCTGTATAAGCAGTATAAAACAACTATCTACAAGAGAAACACCTGATACTGCAGCTTCACCAACTGATGCTACCATTATTGAGTCTGCCAAACCAACTAGTATAGCAAGCATCTGCTCAACAATAAGCGGAATAAGTAATGTAATCAAGTCTTTTCTTGAAAATAAATAATTTTTTGTGTCTGTGCTTTTACTCATTTAATCAACTCCTAAAGGAGTATTATACACTTTTTACATAGATTTTACAAGGTGAAATTATGTTAGATGTACTTTTATTTGTTAAATATATGTAAGTTTGCACCATTTACCTTCCCTTATAGGGAAGGTGGCAACCGCAGGTTGTCGGAAGGGTTT
>URXK01000007.1 GCA_900551755.1 uncultured Eubacterium sp.
TATAAGTGGTTCTGGCAAAGCAATTATTGACAACGAAGAAGTTAATTTAGTTACTAGTGATTGGGTAAGAATATCTCCAGTAGCTGAAAGACAATTTTTTGCTAACAAAGACAATGCAATTTCTTACATTTGTATTCAAGTAAAAGAAAATTCACTTGAAGGATTTACTGCAAATGATGCCATTATAAAATAAATGTAAAAAATCTCTGAAAGTATAATCTTTAGGAGAGTTTTATTACTAGAAAATTGTAATTTGTTATTTAATTACCTTTTCAAATGAATTAGCATTTAATATAGTATTAGATATAAATTTTCTTTTATAGAAATTAGCCCAGTTATTAAAAATTCAAGGTGCATTCTTTGCGAGTCCGTTTCAAGTTTTGTGTAAACGCTAAAAACTGATATATTTAATAACAAGGATAGAACAAGTATATTTTCTATCCTTGTTTATAGTATATTACTAAATTTGTATTGTCAATGTTAATTTAATATATTAGTAATTCGTTCTTCAAAATATATTACTAACTGTGCTCGAATTTTACCCTAATCCTGTCTATGCCCTGTCCACTTCTTTAGTTGTTATACCTTTGGCATACATAGAAATGATTTTTTCTTCCGTATCTTGAAAGGGTATTTTGATATTTTTTTATAACTTGAGGCTCGTATTCACCGTTTCTATCTCTAGGAATATATAAATCCATATCACCATAGCTAGTGTGCATAGTCTTTTTACTATAGCCATTACGACTATTAACAGTATCTTTGTTCTTATAATCATACTTTAAATAACCAAGGGTATCATCAAGTTCGCTATCTAAAGTACCTTCAAGTATAACAGACATCATTTCTCTCATTATGGAATTGACATCTTTACCATCTTTAACAGGATTATCCTTTAAATAACCTGCCATCATTTCTCGTAATGCCTGTCTTTCAGGACTTTCATTTCTTTTTCTTCTAGCCATAATAAAAACCTCCAAACTGACTATTTTTATTATACATCAGTTTAGAGGTTTACACAAACTTTGGGATAGACCCGACACTTCCTTAATTTGTATAAATTATTTGTTAAATAAAGTCTTAAATCTTTCCATAGCCTCAACAGTATTTTCCTTGTTGTTAAATGCTGTAAGTCTAAAGTAGTTGTCGCCGTTCTTACCAAAACCAGCACCTGGAGTACCAACAACCTGAATTTCATTAAGCATTTTGTCAAAGAAATCCCAGCTATACATACCAAATGGACACTCAAACCAAATATAAGGAGAGTTTACACCACCAAAGTACTTAACGCCAAGTTCGTCCATAGTGTCAGCAATAATCTTAGCATTTACTCTGTAAGTATCAATCATTGCCTTAGCTTCCTTCATACCTTCAACGCTGAATACAGTAGCAGCAGCTCTTTGAACAATATAAGGTACACCATTAAACTTAGTTGTCTGTCTTCTGTTCCACATCTTGTTAGGATACATTTCAGTGCCATCACTAGCCTTAAACTTAAGAGTCTTTGGTACTACAGTGTAACCACATCTTGTACCAGTAAAGCCAGCTGTCTTAGAAAGTGAACAGAACTCGATACAACAATCCTTAGCACCTTCAATAGCAAAAATACTTCTAGGTAAAGTTTCATCTGTAATAAAGCACTCATAAGCAGAGTCAAAAAGGATAATTGCATTATTAGCCTTAGCATAATCAACCCAAGCCTTTAACTGTTCCTTGTTGTATACAGCACCAGTAGGGTTGTTAGGTGAACAAAGGTAGATAATGTCAGCGTGAACACTAGGGTCAGGCATAGCAAGGAAATTATTTTCTGGATTTGCGTCCATATAAATAATCTTTCTGCCGTTCATAGTGTTAGTATCAACATATACAGGGTAAACAGGGTCTGGAACAAGTACAGTATTGTCTACAGCAAAAAGGTCTGTAATATTACCTGTGTCAGACTTAGCACCATCAGATACAAAGATTTCATCAGCTTCAACTTCTACACCATTTCTAGCATAGTAGTCCTTAATAGCATTTCTTAAAAAGTCATAACCCTGTTCAGGACCATAACCCTTGAATGTTGCAGCATCACCCATTTCATCAACAGCTTCGTGTAAAGCCTTGATAACAGACTTGCTTAATGGTAATGTAACATCACCGATACCAAGTCTAATTACCTTGTTGTCAGGATTTTCTGCAGTAAACTTGTTTACTCTTTTAGCAATTTCAGAGAAAAGATAACTATCTTTTACATTTAAATAATTTTCATTTAACTTTGCCATTTTTAATCTCCTTGTTGTTATTTTAATAATTCATTAACTGCTGCTAACTTAACGCAAACACAGAATACATCCATTGCCTTTTCAAGGTCGGCAACTGTTGGATAAGATGGAGCAATTCTAATGTTGCTGTCAAGTGGGTCCTTACCATAAGGGTAAGCACAACCAGCATTTGTAAGGATAAGACCACATTCTTTAGCAAGTCTTACAGTTTCTTTGGCACAATTTGGGATTGTGTCAACAGCAATAAAGTAACCACCGTATGGTTTAACCCAAGTAAGAAGGTCGCTATCGCCAAATTCTTTTTCAAGTTTATTTAATACAACATCAAATTTCTCTCTAAGCATAGCACCTAACTTTTTCATATGTGCCATCATACCCTCAGGAGTTTTAAAGAAGTTGTATGTTCTAAGCTGATTGATTTTGTTATAACCAATAGTCATAATACCAAAACGCTTTTTAATTTCTTCAATAGCCTTATCACCAGATGCTACAAATGCAACACCAGAACCAGGGAAAGTAATCTTAGATGTTGAGAAGAAATAAAGTATTCTGTCATCAGTACCATATTTTTCAGCTAACTTAAATATATTGGCAAGTTTAACTTCCTTATATACGTGGTGAATACCATAGGCATTGTCCCATATAATAGTAAAGTCCTTAGCTGCAGTATCCATTTTAACAAGTCTTTCAACAACTTCGTCACTGTAGCAAACTCCACCAGGATTAGAATAGAGAGGAACACAAACAATACCCTTAATGCTTTCGTCCTCTTTAACAAGCTTTTCAACCATATCCATATCAGGACCATTTTCGCCCATAGGAATATTAATCATTTCAAAGCCAAATTCTTGACAGATAGCAAAATGTCTGTCATATCCAGGTACAGGACAGAGGAATTTAACCTTGTCAAGTTTTGACCAAGGTGTCTGACCTAATTTACCGAATATGTAGTATCTTGCTATTGCATCATATATTAAATTAAGAGAGGAATTACCTCCAATAATAATATTATCTTCTTTAATATCAAGTAATTTTGAAAAAAGTTCACGGCATTCCTTTATACCAGTTAAAATACCGTAGTTTCTTACATCGTTACCTTCGCAATTAATATAGTCATTAATTGGTGATGTGAGAATACCATTTGATAAATCAAGCTGTGCAGCAGCTGGCTTACCTCTTGACATATCAAGACTTAAATTGCAAGACTTAAGTCTATTGTATTCAGAAACAAGTGTTTTTTGAGCTTCAAGCAATTCAGCTTTACTAGACTTGCTTGACAAAGACATATAACCACCCCTTTAGTTAGAAAATCTAAGGTTTTAGAATATAGATTTTTAATTTACATTGAATTTATTATACCTTTTTTTCAATATATATGTCAAGAGATTATGCAAGATTAATAGACAAAAATTTCAAAAAATTTTTTTAACAATGTTTTAGGGGGCTTTATAGGGGTTAAAAAATACAATTTGAATAATTTAGATGTAAAATATGCACAAAAATAATTATTTAATGTTTATGTTATTTAAACAATATATTAAAAATTAAGAAAATCTTAAAAAAATCCTTGCATTTTAAAATACAGAGGTTTATAATACACCCATACACAACAAAGGCGTTGGAGCTAATTGCTCCGACGCCATTTTTTTTTACAAAAATATTTTATAGGAGGGGTTATTATGACTCAAGAAGCTTTTAACGCATTTGACACAATATGGCTTATTCTTGGTGCTGTATTAGTATTCTGGATGCAGGCTGGTTTTGCAATGGTAGAAACAGGTTTTACCAGAGCAAAGAATGCAGGTAACATTATTATGAAGAACTTAATGGACTTTGCAATTGGTTCAATTGTATTCTGGTTCATTGGTTATGGCATTATGTTTGGTGATGCAAGTGGTATATTTGGTGGACTTCACTTCTTTGGTGAAAGCACTGGCAATGACACAGGCTCAGTTCCTTTCTGGGTACACTTTATGTTTAACACAATGTTCTGTGCTACTGCTGCTACTATTGTATCAGGTGCTATGGCTGAAAGAACTAAGTTTTCTTCTTACTTAATTTATTCTGCTGTAATTAGTGCTATCGTTTATCCAATTGAAGGTCATTGGATTTGGGGTGGTGGCTGGTTATCAACTCTCCAGATTGGTTCTTGGACTGGTGGTTTCCACGATTACGCAGGTTCAACTGCCGTACATATGGTTGGTGGTATTTCAGCTTTCATTGGTGCTGCTATTCTTGGACCTCGTATTGGTAAGTTTGACGAAAATGGTAAGGCAAAGGCTATTCCTGGTCACAGCTTAACTCTTGGTGCTTTAGGTGTATTCATCCTTTGGATGGGTTGGTTTGGTTTCAACCCTGCATCTAGCTATGGATTAAGTTCTTATGAACAGGGTCTTGATGTTGGTAATGTATTTATGACAACTAACATTGCTGCAGCTGTTGCTACTACTGCAACTATGATTTTCACTTGGATTAAGTATGGCAAGCCAGATGTTTCTATGACATTAAATGGTTCACTTGCTGGTCTTGTTGCTATTACAGCTGGTTGTTCTGCTGTTGACCCTTGGGCTGCTGCTATTATTGGTTTAGTCGCTGGTATCTTAGTTGTATTAGCTGTTGAATTTGTAGATAAGATTCACGTTGATGACCCAGTTGGTGCTGTTGCTGTTCACGGTGTATGTGGTGCTTTCGGTACTCTCTGTGTTGGTCTTTTCGGTAGAGAAGGCGGTTTATTTACAACTGGTGACCCAAGTAGATTTTTCGTTCAGTTAGTTGGTGTTCTCGCAGTTGGTGTATTTGTTACTGTTGTTATGACTGTTGTATTCTTTGCTATTAAGGCTACAGTTGGTCTTAGAGTTACTAAGGAAGAAGAAATTGTTGGTCTTGATGCTCTTGAACACGGTTTAGTTGCTGGTTCTTATGCAGACTTTATGCCATCTGTTAATGTTGGTACATTTAAGGGTGGTTCTACAGAAGTAACTGGTAATGTACCTCACGATGTAGCTGTTCCTGTTCAGGTTGTAACTGATGAGGCTGCTCCAGCATCTGAAGAAGGCAAGATGAGCAAGGTTGAAATTATTTGTAAGATGGATAGATTTGAACATCTTAAGAATAAGCTTGAGGCTTGTGGTATCACTGGTATGACTGTTGTAAACTGTATGGGTTGTGGTGTTCAGAAGGGTAACACTAAGTTCTACCGTGGTGCTGAAGTTGAAACTAACTTACTTCCTAAGATTAAGGTTGAAGTTGTTGTAGCTAAGGTTCCTGTAGCTGATGTTATTAAGGCTGCTAAGGAAGCTCTTTACACAGGCAACATTGGCGATGGTAAGATTTTCGTTTATGGTGTTGACTATGTAGTTAAGGTAAGAACTGGCGAAACTAATTATGCTGCACTTCAGGGTGTTGACCAGTTCTAATATTTATTATATGTAGTTCATTTCGTTTTAGATTTAGGGGAGAGGAGAAGTCCGAAAGGGCTTCTCTTTTTTTGTAACATTATTTATAGTGTTGAAAAAATATAAGGATTTCTTGCTGAAAGGCATAACTTTGTATCTACATAGGAATTAATTATAGGTGTATTTTGTGTTGGTACTTTGCAAGTCTATAAATAGATTATGGTCTTTAGGTGTATAGGTGAGTGGTAATAAAAAAATAAAGTTTTGTAGCTCGCCTATGCAACCTAAGGACTGGGACTTAATTTTACAGCAACTTTTGCTGTAAAATTAACAAGGCTGGTCGTTTCATAGGTGGGTATATAGTACCTATTGCTGCAAGAAATGTGTAAATTTCTTGCAAGGTTGTAGACTTTATCAACAGCAATAAAGGCTGGAATCACTTAGTGACTCCAGCCTTTATTTATAATGTTTTTATTACATATTTTCAATAGCAGCACCAACAAGTCCCATAAATAATGGATGTGGCTTATTAGGTCTAGACTTAAATTCTGGGTGGAACTGAACACTTACAAAGTAAGGGTGGTCAGCCTTGCTCATTTCAACCATTTCAACAAGTCTGCCATCTGGTGAAGTACCAGCTACCTTAAGACCAGCATTTTCAAGGGCTTCCTTGTAAGAATTGTTGAATTCATAACGATGTCTATGTCTTTCGCTTATTTCCTTAGTGCCGTAAAGCTCTATAGAAGTTGTGCCATCAGTAAGTACACAAGGATAAGCACCAAGACGCATAGTACCACCAAGATTATCAATATTCTTCTGGTCTGCCATAATATCAATAACAGGGTTAGCTGTCTTAGGGTCGATTTCAGTAGTATGAGCGTCCTTTAAGCCAAGTACATTTCTTGCATACTCAATAACTGTACAGTGCATACCAAGACAAATACCAAGCATAGGAACTTTATTTTCTCTAGCATACTTAACTGCCTGAATTTTACCTTCAACACCTCTTGTACCAAAACCACCAGGGATAATCATACCGTTTACACCCTTAAGAAGTTCTTCTGCTGACTTTTCTTCGATTTCCTCAGAGTCAACCCAACGGAACTTAATATGAGCACCACTGTGGATACCTGCGTGGTTAAGACTTTCTACAATTGAAAGATAAGCATCGTGTAAAGCAACATACTTACCAACAATAGCTATTTTAACAGTCTTATCAAGAGATTTTTCTTTCTGAACTACATCTTCCCAGTCTGAAAGGTCAGGCTGAACAAGAGGCATCTTAAGTTTCTTACAAATAATGTCTGCAAGATTTTCCTTTTCCATTAAGAGAGGAACTTCGTAAAGAGAATCGCAGTCAATATTTTCAATAATGCAATCCTTATCTACATTACAGAACATAGATATTTTTTCCTTAGCCTCATCAGTAATAGGATATTCAGTTCTGCAAACAACAACATCAGGCTGAATACCAATAGAACGAAGCTGATTTACAGAGTTCTGAGTTGGCTTAGTTTTCATTTCCTTGCTCTTAGAAAGATAAATCATAAGAGTAACGTGGATATAAGCTACATTGTCAGCACCTACATCAGACTTAACCTGTCTAATAGCTTCAATAAATGGGCTTGACTCAATATCACCAACTGTACCACCAATTTCAGTAATAACAAAGTCAACATCAGAGTCCTTGCCAGCAGCATATACCTTTTCCTTAATAGCATTAGTAATATGAGGTATAACCTGAACAGTAGCACCTAAATACTCGCCTTTTCTTTCTTTATTAAGAACAGACCAGTAAATTTTACCAGTTGTAATATTACTATTTACAGTAAGACTTTCGTCAATAAATCTTTCATAGTGACCTAAGTCAAGGTCAGTTTCAGTACCATCATCAGTTACGAATACTTCACCGTGCTGATAAGGGCTCATAGTACCAGGGTCAATATTAACATAAGGGTCAAATTTCTGAATTGTGACCTTATAACCTCTAGCCTTTAAAAGTCTGCCTAAAGAAGCAGCAGTAATACCTTTACCAAGACCGGAAACAACACCACCTGTTACAAAAATGTATTTCATCATAGCACCTCTTAAATATTTCTATTATTTTACAAAAACTTATCTAAAAACTCATATTAGTATAACCTAAAAACGAATTTTCGTCAATAGATTAGGCTAAAAGATTTATATAACCTACAGCAAGAATTCTATCACTTTCCATTAGGCCAGTATATATTTCATAATTTATTGCTGCAACTGTTGGACCATCTAATTTATATGTAACATTTAAGTTCATTTCTGCTTGATAACGACCTAAATCTCTAGCAACTGTATTTTCTGAATCTACCTTAAATCCTAAGAACTTTAAAGCTGCTACTACATTAGGACTATCAAGAGAGTCCTTTTCTGAAACAAACAATATTTTATCAACAGTTATATCAGGTGTAATGCCTACACCGTTTATTTTTTTGCCATATCGTGATGAATATTCAAGGGTTGTCATTTTAACAACACCTACATCATCAAATGACATTACACTTTGCATAACGCCTTTACCAAATGTTTTTTCGCCAACTATTTTAGCAGCTCCACTATCTTGCATAGCTGATGCAACAATTTCTGCTGCTGATGCTGTCATACTGTCAACAAGTACAACACATTTTTCATAAGGCGTTGTTTTTAAATCTGATGAATAAGTTGTCAAATTACCTTTTTTATCCCTTGTTGTAATTATTACACCACCAGGTACAATAAGTTTGGCAACATTAATTGCCTCATCAACATAGCCTCCAGTATTACCTCTTAAGTCCAGTATAAGTTTGGTTTTGCCAGCAGCTTTAAATGTGTTAATAGCACTAGCAAACTCATTGGCTGTGTTGTTAGTAAATGTAGATATTTTTATATATCCAACACTTTTGTCATTAAAATTTTGACCAGAGCTATTAAACTGTGTCATATCAGTAACTGTATTTACAGAGTGTAACTCAACTCTAACAAGATTAATGTTGTAATCTCTTACAGTATCACCTCTTGCTATTTTCATTGTTACAGCTTCGGCAATGTCAGATGTAACTGATGAAAAATATTCTTCTTCACCAATTGCATAGGCAGAAACATTTTTTATGGCTCTAATTTCATCTCCAGCTCTTATACCGTCTTGATAAGCTCGAGAACCGTTTGGTATTTCTGAAATAATAGGATAGCCACCACCAGAAAAATCACACTTAAACTCAGGAGCATACCATACAGTTTTTTCTGATTTTTTAACTAGCTCGTATTCCTCTGGAGTAAGATAATCACTGTAGCTATCTAATTCGCCAACAACAGCTCTTATAGCTGCCTGCATTAATTTTTCTGTATCTACATCACCGCCTACATAATTTTCCTTAATGTATTTTATAATTTCTCCAAAATAAGCACCAGCTGTGTCAGCTTGTTCTTGTATTGGCAAATTATCAATATCGTCATCAGCAAATACATTAGTTAATGATGTTGCAGATAATACAACAGCTAAAACCATTGAAATTAGTTTTTTCAAAATATCACCTTCTTTTATAAATGGTGTTTTTATTTTTTATCCATTTAAAACTTGCTTATTTTTAACTATATAGTCAACAGCAGATATAATAGCAAGAGCAAGACTTAAATAAATAAGTATATAGCTTAAAACTGTGAAAAATCCGTTGTCGAAATTAAGTAAAAGTACAATAATCATAATCATTTGACAAATAGTTTTAAGTTTACCCCAAAATCCAGCAGCGATAACGATGTTTTGCTCAACTGCAAGAGTTCTAAAACCTGTTATAACAAATTCTCTAGCAATAATAATAATAACTACTACACTTGGAAGTGCAACAACAGCATCGTCCATACCAATAAGGGCAATCATTGCTGAACATACAAGTAGTTTATCAGCAAGAGGGTCCATAAATTTGCCAAAGTTAGTGACAAGATTATACTTTCTGGCAATGTGACCGTCAAGAGTATCTGTTATTGATGCAATAACAAATATTGCAGCTGCCACATATCTTGTACTTTGTCCTACTTCAGATAAAAGGAAAAGTAAAAAGAAAGGTATCATTATTATTCTAAGCATTGTTAGCTTGTTTGGTAAATTCATATTTTTCAATTTAGTCAATCCTTTCTCCAATTAAGTCATAATCTCCAGCTTCAGTTATTTTTATGTTGTAGAAATCACCAGCTAAAAGGTCATCTTCAGATTTAAAGAATACAAAGCCGTCAATTTCGTAACAATCTCTGTAACTTCTGCCACAGTAAACATTGTCATCGCCTTCAATCTTGCCTTCAACAATTACTTCAAGAACCTTGCCTACATATTTTTGGCATATATCGGCAGATACGCTTTTCTGCACTTGAAGAAGATAATCTTTTCTTTCAGCCTTAACATCTTCGTCTATTTGGTTATCCATTCTAGCAGCAGGAGTACCGTCCTCTGGTGAATAAGTAAATACACCAAGTCTGTCAAACTTAACTTCTTCAATAAAATTACATTGTGCCTTAAATTCTTCCTCTGTTTCTGATGGGAAACCAGTTATAAGTGTAGTTCTTATACACATATCAGGCATTTTTTCTCTCATTTTGCCTATTATTTCTTTTAAGCCAGCATTTGTACTTCTTCTACCCATAAGTTTAAGAATTCTATCTTCGCTGTGCTGAATAGGCATATCTAAATAATGAAGAACTTTAGGGTTAGATGCCATTTCATCAATTAATTCATCTGTTATGTTTTCTGGATAACAGTATAAAATTCTAAGCCACTTAATATCTTCAATTTCACTTAATTTTCTTAAAAGCTCTGGAAGTGATTTTTTGCCATAAATATCAGAGCCATAAAGAGAAGTGTCTTGAGCAATAAGTATAAGCTCTCTTACACCTTTTGATGCAAGAATTTTAGCCTCTTTAACAAGAGAGTCAATAGTTCTTGACCTATAATGACCTCTTAAAGATGGTATTGTACAGTATGTACAGTGGTTATCACAGCCTTCAGCAATTTTTAAATAACTAAATCCACCAGTTGTAGTTATAATTCTCTTATAACTGTTATCTGGGTTTAAAAGATGTTCTTTGTCTGTAACAAGTTCAACTTGCTTTTCGCCGTCTAAAAGTCTTTTAATAACATTGCCAATACTTTCAAAATCACCAGTACCAACAACGGCGTCGACCTCTGGAAGTGCCTCAAATATTTCATCTTTATATCTTTGAGCCATACAGCCAGTTACAATAAGAGCCTTACATTGACCATCTCTCTTGTAATCTGCCATTTCAAGTACCTTGTCAATAGCTTCTTGGTTTGCGTCCATAATGAAACCACAACTATTTATGATTATTATATCAGCCTCGCTATCATCATAAGTTATTGTATAGCCTTCTTCATCAATAAGACCTAACATTATTTCACTGTCTATTAAATTTTTGTCACAACCTAGTGACACAAAGCTTATTTTAGCATTCATAAAATTTCTCCTAATAAATAAAGTTATACAAATATATTATAACACTAGTTAGGGGGTATTTACAATTCAAATTTTATTATAATTAATTAAATTTTCTTTAATTTATAAACAACTAGCCAAAGTATGTTGCTTATAACAAAAAAATAGTGTATACTTATATATTGAAAAAGTGTTGTATGTTAAAGAGGAGAAACAAATGAAGAAAATAATTACAACAACATTTGGAATACTTTTTGTTTTGTATATGTTAATTTTGGTTTTTTACAACAATTTTAATATAGGTATATTGATACCTATGATTTTTGGTGTTATTGTTGGGTTATGGTGTTATTTGCCTAGTACAAATGTTATTAAATGGCTTAAGAGATTTTTTATATTATGCTCAACTATATTTATAGCTTTTATGGTATTTATAGCTTTTATGGCAAATGTAAATACTCCAGATTTTAAGGAAGATGCCGTAATTGTTCTTGGCTGTGGTTTGCACGGAAATGTACCTAGCAGAAATTTAGTAGATAGATTAGATAAGGCTGTTGAGTATAGTCAAAAAAATCCTAATGCTCTTATTGTTGTTAGTGGTGGTCAAGGACCTCAAGAAACTTGTTCAGAAGCTGAGGCTATGAAAAAATATCTTGTGGATAAGGGCATTGACTCTAACAAAATAGTAGAAGAAAATAAATCTACATCAACTAATGAAAATTATCAATTTTCAAAAGCTATACTTGATAATGCTTTTGATAGTGAATACACAATAGTCTACATTACAAACTCTTTCCATTCTTATAGAGCTGGAGAGCTTGCAAAGATTAATGGACTTAATCCACGAGCATATAATGCAAAAACAAAAATAGATTCAGTAATACCAAACTATGCAAGGGAAGTTCTTGCAGTAATACAGCTTTGGGTATTTGGGAGGTAAAAAATGGCTTATGAAAGCTTTGCTCAGGTTTATGACCAGTTTATGGAGGATACACCTTATGATAGCTGGACTGAGTATTTAAAAGAAATTTTTAAAAAACATAATCTTATACATAGTACCAATATAATAGCTGATTTAGGCTGTGGTACTGGTAATATGACAGAAAGACTTGCTGAAAATGGTTTTGATATGATTGGTGTTGACCTTTCAGAAGAAATGCTTGCTATAGCAAGTGAAAAGGCAGTTGAAAAAAACTTAGATATTCTTTATCTTAATCAGGATATGAGAGAATTTGAATTGTATGGTACTGTTGATGCTATAGTGTCAATATGTGATAGTATGAATTACATTACAGAACCTGATGACCTTCTTGAGGTTTTTAAACTTGTAAATAACTATTTAGACCCTAATGGGTTGTTTGTGTTTGATATTAACACTATTTATAAATTTGAAAATGTCCTTGGTTGTAACTCGTTTTGTGAAACTACAGAAAACTCTGCCTATACTTGGGAAAATTATTATGACAATGAAGAACAGATAAATGAGTTTTACACTAACTTTTTTATTGAAACAGACAATGGACTTTATGAACGACACGAAGAATATCACTATGAAAGAGGATATAGTATAGAAGATATAAAGGAACTTCTTGAGGAGGCTGGACTTGTGTTTGAGGCTGTATATGATGAGCTTACATTCCACGAGCCTACTGAAAGAAGTCAAAGAATATTCTTTGTAGCTAGAGAAAAGGGAAAAGAAAGGAAGTAAATAATTATGGATTACATTTTAAGAGCAACTGCCGGCAACGGCTCTGTAAGAGTATTTGTTGCTGATACTAGAGAAACTGTAGAAAAAGCCTTTGAATATCATCAAACATCACCAGTTATTTCAGCTGCATTAGGTAGAGCCTTAACAGGTGCTGCCATTATGGGGTCAATGCTTAAAGGCGATGACGATATGATTACATTACAAATTAAAGGCGATGGACCTGCTGGAGTAATTACAGCAACAGCAGATAGTAAGGCTAGAGTAAAGGGCTATGCTGGAAATCCTAGAGTTGATTTGCCTTTAAGAGAAGATGGAAAACTTGATGTAAGTGGTGCTGTTGGCAAGGGTACTCTTACTATAATGAAGGATATGGGGCTTAAAGAACCTTATGTTGGTCAGATACCTTTGACTTCTGGTGAAATTGCTGAGGATTTAACTTATTACTTTGCTAAATCAGAACAGACACCATCTGCTGTAGCATTAGGTGTTCTTGTTGATAAGGATTATACCATTAAACAGGCTGGTGGATTTATTATTCAGCTTATGCCAGAGGCTGATGAGGATACTATTTTCTCTCTTGAAATAAAGCTTCACGAAATGGAGCCTGTAACAACAATGCTTGAAAAGGGTATGACACCTGAAGATATTATGGATTATTTAATTGGTGATTTAGAGCCTAATATATTAGATAAAGTTCCAGTAGAGTATTATTGTAACTGCTCAAGAGAAAGAGTTGAAAAGGCACTTGTATCTCTTGGTAAAAAGGAAATTGCTAAAATAATTGAAGAAGACGGCAAGGCTACACTTCATTGTCATTTCTGCAACAAAGATTATGATTTTAGCAAAGATGATTTATTAAAATTGCTTCAAGAATAGTACATTTTATAGTGCTTTCGCTTTTTTTCAAAAAAAGTTCAAAAAAAATTAAATTTATGGTTGACTATAATGAAAATATTGTGTATAATTTTGTAGTGTGCAATTTTACTTTTATTGCACTGGATTGATGTAACCGGAGGGAGGGAAGTAACAATGTCTGAGGTTAGAGTTAAGGAAAATGAGTCATTAGATAGCGCTCTTCGTCGTTTCAAGAGAAACTGTGCTAAGGCCGGTATTATGGGCGAGGTAAGAAAGAGAGAACACTATGACAAGCCTAGTGTAAAGCGTAAGAAGAAGTCTGAAGCTGCTAGAAAGCGTAAGTACAACTAATTTACACAAAGGATAGTGATTATTATGTCATTGAAGGAACAACTTTTTAATGACTTAAAAACAGCAATGAAAGAAAAGGATACTCTTAAAAAAGAAGTTATCCAAATCGTTCGTGCAGGCGTTCTTCAAATTGAGAAGGACAACAAAATTGACAACCTTGACGATGACAGCGTTTTAAGTGTTATTTCCAAGGAAATTAAAAAAATCAACGATGTTATGCCTGACTTTGAAAAGGCAGGTCGTCAAGACTTAATAGATGAGGCAAACAAGAAGATTGAGCTTTTGAAGGCTTACCTTCCCGAGCAGTTGTCAGAAGCTGAAATTGAGGAAATTGTAGCTGAAACTATTAAGGAAGTTGGTGCTCAGTCTATTAGAGATATGGGCAAGGTAATGGGTTCTGTTACAGCTAAGACTAAGGGCAAGGCTGATAACAAACTTGTTAGTACAATAGTTAAGAAATTACTTAATAACTTGTAATTATTAACAGGGGCTACTACACGGATAGTGTAGTAGCTTTTTTTTGTCAGAGTAAAGGAGAGTTTTATATGGAAAAATTGAAAAGATATATTATATTTTTATTTGGACTTTTTATTAGTTCTTTTGGTGTAAGCCTTGTTACTAAAGCTAATTTAGGTACATCTCCCATTTCGGCTATACCTTATGTTTTAAGTCTTAACTTTTCTCCTACACTGGGAAACTTTACAATTATATTTAGCGTCTTTCTTATTTTTTTACAGCTTTTAATATTAAGAAAAAACTTTAAATTAGAACATATTTTGCAAATACCAATATCTATTGCCTTTGGTTATTTCATAGATTTCACTATGATTTTGCTTAGTTTTGTTAATCCTCAACTTTATGTAGTCAAAATTATTTATTTAATTTTAGGCTGTATAGTTTTGGGCTTTGGTGTATATTTAGAGGTTCTTGCTGATGTAGCTATGCTTCCAGGTGAATCTTTTGTTCGTGCAGTATCTACTACTTGGAAAACAGATTTTGGTATAACAAAAATTTGCTTTGATGTATCAATGACTGTTGGTGCAGTTATTATATCTTTTGTTTGTGCTGGCAGACTTGATGGTGTTAGAGAGGGTACAATTATAGCTGCTCTTTTGGTTGGTTTTATAGCAAGACTTTTAGGCAGAATGTTAGCTTTTGCAAAGCCTTATATTTTAAAGGAAAGTTTAGAGCCTGTTGCAACAACAGATGTGGCTACATCTAATGCTGTTACAGTAATTGCCATAGGTAGACAGTATGGCTGTGGAGGTCACAACATAGGTACTAAAATTGCTAAAAAACTTGGTTGGAATTTTTATGACAAGGAAATTATACAGATGACAGCAGGTTCAACTGGCTATACTCCTGAGTTCGTACAAAGTAAAGAAGAAAATATGACAAATAGCCTTTTGTTTGACCTTGTTAATCAAATGTATGCTTATTCAAATGAGCATAATGCACCTAAGGATAAAATTTTTGAGGCAGAGTCTAAGGTAATAAATCAGTTGGCTAGTGAAAATAAGTGTGTTATAACAGGTAGATGTTCAGATTATATACTTAGAAATAATAAAAATTGCTTTAGAATTTTTCTTCACGCACCTATTGAATATAGAATTAAAAATATATCAAAATTGTTGAATATATCAGAAAAAGAGGCTGAAATTAAAATAAGAAAAGAAGATAAAAGACGAGCTGATAATTATCGCTATTATACTGGTAGTATGTGGGGTAATTCAGCTAATTATAATTTGTCTTTTGATACCTCTGTTGGCGAAGATTTTACTGTGGAGCTTTTAAGTGAAATAGTTAATAAAAAGTTATAGGTAGGTGGATTGTAGAGGAAAGCATTGCTTGTATGTAAATAAAGGTGTTGTTTGTGTAATCTAAAAAATGGAAACCCTTCCGTCAACCTTTGGTTGCCACCTTCCCTATAAGGGAAGGTAAATGGTTTTGCTCCACTTGTAGGGGAGCTGTCAGCTTGCTGACTGAGGGGTTTCTATTTTATTATATTTATTTGAATATTTACAACTGGCGAACAATGTTCGCCCCTACAAATAAGGTATTCTTTATTTATATAGGTATTAATTTATAAATGGACGAGCAATGCTCGCCCCTACAAAAATAAGAGAGTAAAAAGTAGTAGTTTAGTTTGCTGTATTATATAAAGGTAAAACATTAATGTTTCAAAAATATTAAGAATAAACAAATAGTAAATTTCCTATTGCATAAAGTAGGGTAAATCTGTTATTTGCGTTAAAAAGTCTGAAGTGCATAACTGGCGAAATCACAGAAAAGGAAGCTAGCTTAAAGTGTCTGTGATGAGGCCAGTTATATAGGGCGGACGCCCAGCGACCGAGATGTTGAAAACATCGAGGGAACTACAGACGAAAGAGAAGAGGGGAAGATTTACCCGAGGAAAGAAAACATTAATGTTTCAAAAATATTAAGAATAAACAAATAGTAAATTTCCTATTGCATAAAGTAGGGTAAATCTGTTATTATATAAACTAGTATAATATTGAAATAACCTAAAAGAATATGAGGTGTAAATAAATGGGTTTTTTAGAAAAAGTATTTGGCTCTTACAGCGACAAGGAAATCAAGAAGATTAAGCCTATAGTTGCAAAGATTAATTCACTTGAGCCTGAAATGGAAGCGTTAAGTGATGATGAGCTTAGAGCAAAGACAGACGAGTTTAAGGCAAGAATTGCTGATGGTGCTACTCTTGATGATATTTTGCCTGAAGCTTTTGCTGTTGTAAGAGAGGCATCTAAGAGAGTACTTGGTATGCGTCACTTTGATGTACAGCTTATTGGTGGTATTGTTCTTCATCAGGGCCGTATATCTGAAATGAAAACAGGTGAAGGTAAAACTTTAGTTTCTACTTGTCCAGCTTACCTTAATGCTCTTGCTGGCAAGGGTGTTCATATTGTTACAGTAAACGAATATCTTGCTAAGAGAGATGCTGAAGAAATGGGTCAGGTACATCGTTTCTTAGGCCTTACTGTTGGTGTTATTTATCACGATATGGAAAAGCCTGAAAGACAGGAAGCATATAACTGTGATATTACTTATGCTACAAATAACGAACTTGGTTTTGATTACTTAAGAGATAATATGGTTGTTTATGAGAAGGACCTTGTTCAGAGAGGTCTTCACTTTGCTATCATTGATGAGGTTGACTCAATTCTTATTGATGAGGCTAGAACTCCACTTATTATTTCTGGTCAGTCAGATAAATCTACTAAGCTTTATGAGCTTGCAGATATGTTTGTAAAGACTCTTACAAAGGGTCAGATTTTAAATGAAGACGAGGCTATGAATCCTCTTATTAGAGAAGAACTTAAAGAAGAGGGCGACTTTGTAGTTGATGAAAAGGGTAAGACATCAAGCCTTACTCAGCAGGGTGTTGAAAAGGCTGAAAAGTTCTTTAATGTTGAAAACCTTTCTGACCCTGAAAATATGGCTTTACTTCACCATATTAACAATGCTTTAAAGGCTAATTACAATATGTTTAAAGACCAGGACTATGTAACTGAAAACGATAAGGGTGAGCCAGAAATCGTTATTGTAGATACATTTACTGGTAGAATGATGCCAGGTCGTAGATATTCTGATGGTTTACATCAGGCTATTGAGGCTAAAGAGCATTTAGAGGTTAAGAGAGAAAGTAAGACTCTTGCAACTATTACTTTCCAGAACTTCTTTAATAAGTATGAAAAGAAGTCAGGTATGACAGGTACTGCACAGACAGAAGAAGCCGAATTTAGAGCTATTTATGGTATGGATGTTGTTTGTATTCCAACTAATAAGCCTGTTATTAGAAAAGACTTAAATGATATTGTTTACCAGACACAGGCTGCAAAGTACAGAGCTGTTGTTAAAGAGGTTGTTGAATCTCACGAAAAGGGACAGCCAGTTCTTGTTGGTACTGTTAATATTGAAATTTCAGAGCTTTTAGGTTCAATGCTTAAAAGAGAGGGCGTTAAGTGCGAAGTCCTTAATGCTAAGAATCATAGAAGAGAAGCTGAAATCGTTGCTAAGGCTGGTGAAATGGGTGCTGTAACTATTGCCACTAATATGGCTGGTAGAGGTACTGATATTAAACTTGGCGAAGGTGTTGTTGAGGTTGGTGGTCTTAAGATTATCGGTACTGAAAGACACGAGTCAAGAAGAATTGATAACCAGTTAAGAGGTCGTTCTGGTCGTCAGGGTGACCCAGGTGAGTCTAAGTTCTACTTATCACTTGAAGATGATTTATTAAGACTCTTTGGTTCAGAAAAAACTGCTGAAATGATTAAAAAGCTTGGTCTTCCTGAGGACGAGCCTATTGTAGCAAAAATGCTTACTAAGTCTATTGAAAATGCACAGAAGAAGGTTGAAGGTAACAACTTCTCAGCTAGAAAGAGACTTCTTGATTATGATAAGGTAAATAATGAACAGAGAGAAATTATTTACGCACAGAGAAAGGAAGTTCTTTTAGGAGCTGACCTTAAGGATAAAATTTTAAATATGGTTAAGGCTGTTATTACTAGATGTGTTGATTCAGTTTGCCTTAATGATGATGACCCAACAGAATGGGATATGACAGAATTTAATGAGCTTATCAGACCTTATTTTGACTTTGAGGATATGTTTATTCTTTCTGATGAAGATATTCAGACAATTACTAAGGAAAAGCTTGTTGAAAGAGTTTACAATGACGCTATCGTTAAGTATGATGCTAAGGAAAATGAGTACGGCAGTGAAATGATGAGAGAACTTGAAAGAGTTATTACTCTTAAGGTTGTTGATACTAAGTGGATGGCTCATATTGATGATATGGACCAAATGCGTCAGGGTATTATGTTAAGAGCACTTGCTCAGAGAGACCCTCTTATTGAGTACCAGTTTGTAAGTTATGATATGTTTGAAGAACTTTCTAACAATATTCAGAATGATATTGTTAAGACTTTATTCCACATCCAGATTGTAACTCCAGAGCAGAGCCTTGAAAGAGAGCAGGTAGCACAGCCAACTTCAACTAATATGGACGAGTCAGCTGGTGGCAATACTAAGGTTAGAAAAGAACCTAAGGTAGGCAGAAATGACCCTTGTCCTTGTGGTAGTGGTAAAAAGTATAAGCAGTGCTGTGGCAGATTTGAGTAAGAATTAAGTTATATTATAGGTGTGTCTTGTGGCACACCTATATTTTAATGTTTAGATAATGTTTGAGTAATTAAGAATAATAAATTGTATGTTGTTTAGTAAACCCCTCAGTCAGCAAGCTGACAGCTCCCCTAAAAGTGGAGCTATAGGATTAATATTTAGCTATGCTTTAAATTATAATGAATGGGTTATTTGTAGGAGCGAACTTTGTTCTCCAGTTTAAAATAAATATGATAGAAAACACCTAGTAGCAACTGACAATTTTCCCACAAGTGGAGCAAAACCGTTTACCTCCCCTTATAGGGGAGGTGGCAACCGAAGGTTGACGGAAGGGTTTCCAAAACAAACAACAATTTATAGAAAGGTTGATTTTATGATATTTGAACTTGACCAGATGGCAACAGAGCTTGCCTCATATAGTGAAAGTCTTGAAGGACTTAAAAATTCATTAAACATAGATGAGGCAATAGAAAAAGTTACAGAGCTTGAAGAAATTGCCGGTGACCCAGACTTTTGGAATGATATGGAAAAGGCACAAAAAAATCTTCAGCAGACAAAACAGCTTAAAAATAAAATTGAAGGTTATGAAAAACTTAAGTCAGATTACGATGACTTAATGACTCTTATTGAAATGGGTAATGAAATGGACGATGACTCCGTTGTTGATGAAGCTAAGGAAATGAGAGTAAAGTTTGAGGAGGAGTTTGAGCATTTAAGAATTTCAACTCTCCTTACAGGTCAGTATGACCATTGCAATGCTATTGTTACTCTTCACTCTGGTGCAGGTGGAACAGAGGCTTGCGACTGGGTATCAATGCTTTACAGAATGTATAGCCGTTGGGTAGAAAAACAGGGCTTTGGCTTTGACCTTATGGATTATCAAGATGGTGATGAGGCTGGTATAAAGTCAGTTACTTTTATGGTAACTGGTGAAAATGCTTATGGTTATTTAAAGGGTGAAAAGGGTATTCATAGACTTGTTAGAATTTCACCTTTTGACTCAAGTGGTAGACGCCATACTTCATTTGCAAGCTGTGATGTAATGCCTGAAATTGATGAGGATATTGAAGTTGAAATTAATCCAGATGATTTAAGGGTTGATACTTACAGAGCTAGTGGTGCAGGTGGTCAGCACGTTAACAAAACATCATCAGCTATAAGAATTACTCATATTCCAACTAACATAGTTGTACAGTGTCAGAATGAAAGAAGTCAGTTCCAAAATAAAGATATGGCTATGAAGATGCTTAAGGCAAAGCTTTATGAGCTTAAGTTAAAGGAACAGGGCGAAATGCTTGAGGGCATAAGAGGCGAAGTTAAAGATATTGCTTGGGGTAGCCAGATACGAAGCTATGTTTTCCACCCTTACAATATGATTAAAGACCACAGAACTGGTGCAGAAACTGGTAATGTTCAGCCAGTTATGGACGGTAACCTTGACCTTTTTGTAAATGCCTATTTAAAGTGGATAAATGAGTAATTTTTGTTTCCTTAAGGAGGAATATTATGAGCAGAGTTATGCTTTTTGCAGGCTTAAATGAGTGTATCTCTCTTTGTGAAAAGCTTTCAAAGCTTGATGTAATTATTGATGTATATGCAGAAAACCTTGAAGGCAATTATCCCGAGGAAAGCAATATTTATATTCATACAGGTGAAAAGCTTACAAAGGATTATATTAAGGCGGAATACGATAAATTTGAGCCTGATGTAGTTATAGACGGTGTTCATATTGCCGATGTAACTATTCACGAATATATAAAAGAAGTTGTAGTTTCAAAAAAATATATTAAACTTAAAGAAGTAAAAGAAAATTTAGATGTTGCCTATTGCAAAACTATGGACGATGTTATAACAATGGTAAACAGAACTAGAAGTAATGTATACTTTACCACAGGTATAAAAGACATTGAGAAGTTTGCAAATATTGTCGATAGTAGAAAAAGAGTATTTCTTGACTTACCAAAGGGCAATAGCTATTTAAGACTTGCTGCTGCTAATGGTGTTAGCTTAAGTAGAATAAATGATATACTTGATTATACTGAAGAAGAACTTGTAGGTATTATTAATGATAATAGCATTAAATATATTGTAGCAAGTGATGACGAAAGTTTGGCAAGACTTAAAATGATGTATCAGGCATCAAAGGACACTAACATTATTATGGTTATTGTTAGTGCTTCTGACGGAAGTCTTGATGTAGATGAAGTTGTTAGTAGAGTTAAGGCTATTGATGCTGTTAAGCAGGTTTATATTATTGGCGTTGGTGTCGGTAACCCTAAAAATATGACTATTGAGGCTTGTGAGGCTATTGACAAGTGTGAGGTTATATTAGGAAGTGAAGAACTTATAAAGGGCATAGGCATTGACAACAAAGAGCTTCATTATGCTTACAGTGCTAGTGAAATTGAAAACTTTGTTAGTTCTCATTATTACAATAGACTTGCTGTTGTTACACAAGGTGATGTTTGTCTTTTGAACGGCATTGCTGAATTTATAAAAAATCTCAAAGGTTATGAGGTTAGGATTGTTCAAGGTGTGTCATCTATATCATATCTTGCTGCAAGACTTGGCATTGACTGGACTAACTGTGTAGCTGTAGATAGCAGAACTGACAATGTTTTAAAGGCTGTAGCAGAAAATAAGGGCGTTTTTGTTTTTACAGATGGTGATACTAATGATGTTTTAAATCTTCTTAAAAACAACGGTTTTGAAAATGTAGCAGCTTGTGTTGCAGAAAGACTTTCTTTTGACGATGAAAAAATTACTACAGGCTATGTTTATGAAGTGGCTAATGGTGAATATGATAGCTTAACTGTTATGTATTTTGAAAATGTTAGCTATGGTAAGGCATCTAGTCTTGTTAGTGATGATAACTTGATAAAGGGTAGTCTTCCAATGCTTAATAAAAATCTTAGAGCTGTATTAATGAGAGATTTGGATTTGAGAGCTAATGAGGTTATATATGACATTGGTTCTGGTTGTGGTGCAATGACTGTTGAAATGGCTTTATTAAGCGATAAAAGCAGAATATATGCCATTGATAATGATGAGCTTGCTCTTGACTTAGTTGAAAGAAATTGTAATATGTATACAATAAATAATGTTAGAGCAATAACAGGTGATGCTAAATCTGTTATTAAGGATTTGCCAAAGGCTGATGCTGTACTTGTTGAACATTATTATGGTGATACAGTTGAACTTATTAAACAAATTGCTTTTGAAAATAAGGTTAGAATTGTTGTTGTAACATCAGGCTTTGATGTTGCATATAAACTTATTGATTTAATGCACAAAAATTATTTTGAAGAAATTGAGCTTAAACAAATTAATATAACAGAGGGTCAAAACTTTGGCAGTGGCACAAATTTAGTTCCTGCTGAAAATTGTTTTGTTATTAAGGGTATAGGTGCAATTGAGGATAAATAAGTGAATTTATAATATTTATTGCATAATTATTAAAAATGTTTTATAATGTTTAGGTAATTTATGCAAAAAAATGGAGGAATTTATTATGAAGAAGAAAATTGCATTTACATTAGCTACACTTATGGCTATGTCAGCATTAACTACTGGTGCTTTAGCTGATGAGTATACAAAGGCTAATTTAACAATTGAGGGTAAGGCTGTTGTAACAGACCAGTCACCTGTTATTGTTAGTGGCAGAACAATGGTTCCTGTTAGAGTTGTTGCTGAATCTCTTGGTACAACTGTAGATTGGGACGCAGAAACTAAGACTGTTTCTTTTGAAAATGAAGGTCTTAAGGCATCTATGGTTATTGGTAACAAGGAGCTTTTAGTTTCTGGTAGTGCTGTTGAAATTGATGTTCCTGCTACTATTATTAACAATAGAACAATGGTTCCTGTTAGATTTTTATCTGAAACTTTTGGATACAATGTAGAATGGGATGCAGAAACTAAGACTGTTAATGTTACAGCTAATAAGGCTGATGATGTTGAGAGCGGTGCAGCTGCTGAAACTCCAGCAACTAGTGCTGATGTTGAGGCTTTAAAGGCAGCAGCTTTAGTTGTTGACAGTTATGCTGGTGTTTTAAATGACTATACAGATAAGATGACAGAGGAGCAGGCTAAGGCTTATACTGAATACTGCGATAATAACGCAACTGTTCTTGCAATGGTAGATAATAAGAGTAGAAAGAGTAAGTTTGAAGTTGAAGAAGGTGCAAAGGCTGTAGCAGCAGCAAAGGCTGGTATGGAAGAAATTGCAAAGACTTTAAATGTTGAACTTCCTACTAAATAATTATATATTTATAACTTTATAACTTTATAATAAAGATAATGCTCTCAGATGATGAATTGAGGGCATTATTTTTATACTTTTTTACACATAAAAATATCCCTAAAGTAAATTATATTTCTTTACTTTAGGAATATTGGCTATTTATTATTCGCCATAAATTTTTCTAACTTCTTCAAGTGCCTTATGAGTACCAATATCATAACACTCACCCTTCATAACATAGCCATAAACTGGCTTTTTCTTATGAAGCCACTGAAGATAATAACCAGGAGCGTCAGGACTATTTCCTTCATCAAGATATTCCTTGAACATCTTAACTGTGTCCTTAGTGTACATATAAGTAGCAAAAGCTGCTTTGTTGCTCTTAGGCTGTTGAGGCTTTTCCTCAAGGTCAAGAACTTTATTATTCTCGTCCATAAGAACAACACCTAATTGCTTAATCATTTCCATATCGTCAAACTGTTTAACACAAACACAGTCTGCACCCTTTTCATTATAGAAATCATAATAATCCTTAAGGCTATATGTAAACAAATTATCCCCTGCAATAATAACTACATCGTCATCAATTTTACCCTGCTCAATAGTATAAAGAATATCACCAATAGCACCTCTCTTAGTTTCATCAGAGTCAGTACCATCATCAATAACAGTAATAGGCTTAGGATTAGGAGTGTTAGCTGCCCATTCCTCAAAGTTTTTAGCAAACTTGTGATTACTTATTACAAAAATTGAATCAACTGCATCAAGCGTATTAATTTCTTCTAAAATATAGTTAATAATAGGCTTGCCCCCAACAGTTAATAATGGCTTAGGTGTATTTTTAGTAAGTGGATAAAGTCTTGTTGCATAGCCAGCAACTAAAATTATTGCTTTCATTGTTTTTCTCCTTTAAACTATTAAAATTCATAATACCATTATACATCAACTGTTAAAATATTTCAATAACATTTTCAAATAGATTGTTTATTATTTTATCAAATTTTACTGATGGTTTAGCTTTAAATACCTTATCATTAAGATATTTTAAACAACCTGAGTCAAATTTCATAATAAGTTTATAACTATGTAAAAATTGATTATCTAGCTTAAAAGTATCATAAAAATACTTGTTTACACTTGTATCACCGTATTTTCTATCACCTATAATAGGGTGACCTATTGACTTCATACAAATTCTAATTTGATGACTTTTGCCAGTTTCAAGTTTAATTTCAAGTAATGTATATTCTTCATTGTATGCTAAAGGCTTATAAAGAGTACGAATAAAGTTACCTTCATCACTGTTGTTGCTTAATTTTGCAATATTGTCGCTACTTTTGCTGTGATAACCTTCAACAACGCCAGCCTTAGTTACATTACCTTTTACTATAGTGATATAGTATTTATCAATTAATTTTTCTTTAAAGCCTCTGTTAAGCTCTTGAACTGCTGGCAAGTTTTTGCCCATAGTTACAATGCCACTTGTGTTAAGGTCAAGTCTGTTGCAAATAGAGGGAATAAAACCCATAGAATTGTTGGGATTATAGTCACCTTTTTCGCTTAAATAGTATATAAGCTGGTCGTTTAAAGTGTTTGTTTTATGCTCTTTATCTGGGTGAACTATAAGTCTTTGAGGTTTATTAGCTAAAATAATATTTTCATCTTCATAAACTATTTCAAAGTCCCTAGAGGCTTTTTTTATTGTTTTGTTTTCAATAAATTTGTCAATAGTTTCATCAGCAAGAAAGAGCTTAATTACATCATTGTTATTAAGTATTTCGTTACCCTCGGCTTTTTTATTATTTAATTTAATATTTTTTTTCCTAAGCATTTTATATATAAATGACTTAGGAGCAAGAGTCATATATTTCATTAAAAATTTGTCAACTCGTTGACCTTTTTCATTGTTTGTGATTAAAATTTCACGCATATTATTCCTCGTCAGCCTCATCAGGGAGAGTAAGAACTTCTTCCTGCTCATAAACAATAGGCTCAAGACCAAAATGTTCTCTTACCTTGTTTTCAACTTCAAGGCAGATTTGAGGATTTTCTTCAAGATATTTCTTTGCGTTTTCTCTACCCTGACCAATTCTAGTTTCATTGTAGCTGTACCAAGCACCACCCTTTTGAATAACATCAATATTAGCAGCAAGGTCAAGAACATCACCAATGTGGCTTATACCAGTGCCGTACATAATATCAAATTCAGCTGTTTTAAAAGGAGGGGCTACCTTGTTTTTAACAACCTTAGCTCTAGTTCTGTTACCAATGATTTCAGTACCGTTTTTAATAGAGTCAACTCGTCTAACATCAATTCTAACAGATGCACCATACTTTAAGGCTGCACCACCAGTTGTAGTTTCTGGGTTACCAAACATAACGCCAATTTTAGAACGAAGCTGATTAATAAATATAACAATACAGTTACTCTTGTTAATAACAGCTGCAAGTTTTCTAATAGCTTGTGACATAAGTCTAGCTTGACCACCCATAGTTGCGTCACCCATTTCACCTTCAATTTCACTCTTAGGTACAAGAGCAGCAACAGAGTCAACAACAACAATATCAATAGCACCTGAACGAACCATTGTTTCAGTTATTTCAAGAGCCTGTTCGCCGGAGTCTGGCTGTGAAACATAAAGCTCATCAATATCTACACCTAAATTTCTGGCATAAATAGGGTCAAGAGCGTGTTCAGCATCAACATAAGCAGCAGTGCCACCAAGTTTTTGAACCTCAGCAACAACGTGAAGGGCAAGAGTTGTCTTACCACTACTTTCAGGACCATAAATTTCAGTTATTCTACCCTTTGGAATACCACCAATACCAAGAGCCAAATCAAGAGAAAGAGAACCAGTAGGAACAGCCTCAATAGAAAGGTCAACCATATTGTCGCCTAACTTCATAATTGAGCCTTCACCGAAATTCTTTTCGATTTGCTTTAATGCCATTTTAAGAGACTCGCCCTTACCACCATCATTCTCTGTATTATAGTCTAAAATTTTGCTTTTCTTTGCCATTTTAATCCTCCATATTTTCAAGCTCAGATTTCAAGAGTTCAATAACAGCCAAAGTTGATGCTTGTCTTATTTCTTGCCTAGAGCCTTTATTCATCAATTTTTTAACAACAGCCTTGCCATTAATAGCAACACCGATATACACAAGTCCAACTGGTTTTTCTGCTGTACCACCGCCAGGACCAGCAACACCAGTAGTTGATAAACCTATGTTAGTACCACTAACCTTTGCAACTCCAAGACACATTTCTTCAGCAGTTTGAGGGCTAACAGCACCATAAGTTTCAAGAGTTTCGTTTTTGACACCAAGAAGTCTGTGTTTGCTTTCGTTAGTGTAAGTAACCATACCATTAACAAAAGCCTGTGAAGCTCCAGCATAGTTAATAAGTGTTGCAGCTACTAAGCCACCAGTACAACTTTCTGCAGTTGCAATAGTCATACCTTTGTTAATAACAGCTTTCATTACAATATCTTCAATGTTTTCATTCATAGTATCACACTCTTTCTAAAAATAGTATAACAGAGAAAAATATAAAAATCAATAATTTTATAGAAAATTTATTCTATAAATCGAAAATTTGTTTAAATATGTATAACAAATATAAGTCTTATAGCAACTAGACCAACAAGAGTTAATAAACTTGCTATATTAATAAGTTCAAAGGATTTTGTAATATCATTGTGATTTACATCTCTTTTAGCATCACCAATAACAACACCTGTTTTTTTAGATTTAAGCTGAATACCTAAAGCACCAGCACAAAATGAAAGAGGTAAGCCTCTATTAAGTGAACTAACATTATACCTATCACGATTTAAAATTTTAAGTCCAGCTTTGCAATCAAGTTTAAGAACCTTAGCTGAAACAAGCATAAAAATTAAAGCAATTCTTGTTGGTATAAGCTCAGCAATATTTTTCAATATTCTAGCAATAATATTGCCAGTAGCATCATTTATAATAACAATTATTTTGTAAACAATGCCACCAGTACCACCAAATAACATTATAAAAAATATTGGTGCAATAACCTTGTCAATAGATGAGTCCATAATCATAACAATAATATTTTCTGCTATTTCTTTAGGCTCATCAATTTGACCGTTTTCTGTTATTTTGTTAAAAAGTCTTGTAGCATTTTTAATATAACCTCTTTTTAATGCCTTATGTACGCTTTCAGCACTTGTTTTAATAAGTTTGCAGGATATACAGAAGTAACATATTATACTTTGTAACACAATGGAGGCTATCATATTGTAATATTCTACACAATAAATAATGCCATACACTATAAGACCAGAAAAAACAATAAAAATAATAGTTATGACCATAGCAAGTTTATCACTAATTTTGCTATATAAATTTTTTAATCCTTTAAGGATTAGTAATTTTCCTTTTTTTAATATCTTAGGCGTGCCTATAAGCATATCAAGCACATAACCAATGACCACGCTTATAACTACAGACATATAAAACCTCCCAACTATTTATTCAAAAACAATACAATAATAAATTCAATATAAATAACAAATTCAAGAAAAACAATATAAAAATTAACGCTTTCATCAGTAAGTCTATGAGTCTTTTTAGATGCTCTATAAACACCGAAGTAAATCATAACAGTAGTAATAAATACCATTATAAATTTAGTAAAACTCATCATTTCAAAAAATGTTAATGTTGCCATAAGCCAAACTACAGTAATAATGGCAACAGGCATTTTTGCTGACTTTTCTGTAAGCTCCTTGTAGAAACCTTCTACTAATCTGTCGTTGTCAATAATCATAAATAGAGCAGTTATTCTTGAAAGTATAACTACACCAGGTACAATATAAGCTCCCTTTGTACCCATAGTAAAAAAGCTGCCAGCTACAACAATAGCATAAAGTGCAATAGGTACAAAAGCTGTAATTTTAATGTGATTAAAAATTTTGATTATTGTTTCAAAAGTTTTGTTACCCATAATTGCTGTAAAAATAACAGTTGCCACTAAGCAAGCTACAATATTGTTAATGTTAAAGCTATTAACAATTAAATACCACAGTCTAATAACAATAGCACTAATAACGCCAACTAAAGGAAAATAGCAAAGAGTAAATCTGCCTTTAGCATTTTCTGCCTTAGCCTTAAAAAGACTTATATTGCTGAAAAGTGATAGTGCCTGAAATAAATCTCCCATAAATCAATATCTCCTTTATTAATTATGACCAATATTATATTTACTATTTTACCATAGATTGGGCAAATAGTAAATAAAAAACCTTTTGTATATTATTTACTTCTGTTTATCCAATTACAAAATAAATTATTATTTAACTAATGCTTTGATTTTTTCTCTTAGTTCGTTACTTCCAAATGTATCATAAATATGAGAGTATGTAACAACATTAACATTGTTATCCTTGCAATACTGTAATACTGTTTTTAACATTGTTTCTTTGCTAGTGCCATCACTTAAATTAGCATTTTTTATCTGATGAGTGTATAAAATTTTCCATTGATTTTTATTTATTGCTTCATCAATTATGCCTTTTACTTGACTTATGCTATTCATACCGCTTCTAGGATAGTAATATTCTGGTGTATTACCGTATAAATCGCTATAGTCAAAGTTAGCTCTTACCCACTTATCTAAAATATTGCCATATAATTTGTGCTTTCCATTAATGTAATTTGCACCACCAGCTAGTATAATACCTCTAATATTCAATCCAGCATCTGTAAGAGTCTTTTTGTTTTTAATAAATGTTTCAATAAGCAAATTTTTGTTATTTATGTTGTCTGCTGTAATTACATTTGAACTGTGGCATAAAATTTCTCCACCGTTACTTTCTATGTGTTTCATAACATCAAGTTCAATATTTCCTAAACCTTTGTCACTTAAGCCGTTTACACTAGAGTATATTCTGTTAGGTGGCACTGCTAAACAAAGGGGATAATTAAATTCGTCAAATATTTTTGCAATGTAGTCAATATCGTTGTAGCCGTCATCAAAACAAAATGTAACATAAGGCTTATCAAAACTTTTAAAAACAAAGGGATTTTTTTTGCTTTCATTTTGTAATTTTGTCATAATATTTTCATCAATATATGATATATTGTTTATTAAACTATTTTCTAATTCGCTTATTTTATTAGATAAAGGCTCTGTTTCTAGCTCTAAACAGTTTATATCATATCCTAGCTTGCCATTTATATATATTTTAGTAGCATATTTAGGTGATTTAACTATAAGTGTAGTTGGGCTTGTTGTTAAATTACTTTCATAAGCATATACATTGTTTATTGTATTTGTACCGTCAGTAAATATAAAGAGTGGATACATAGTGTTCCAGTTATATCCTGTTATTCTGTAATACTTTTCTTCTGCACAATCTACCTCTGCATAAATACCACCATAATTAGTATTTACACCTAAAGCAGATGTAATAAGTTTGCTGTTATACTTTGTTAAAGTATTATTGCTGTTTTGAATAGATATTAATTTTAAAAATTCATCTTTATTTATACTTTCGGTATATTCATCAGCTACCCACTTTTTTATATAAGGTATTTTATTATTTTTATCCATACCATTAATAGCAATATATTTTCCATTGCTAGGTGAAATAACTGTGTGGTCTGTAATAGTTGTGTTTGGGTCGTTAGAGCTTAATATACAGTTGTTATTTTCATCAAAAAAGGCATAAGTAGGATATTTAGTGTTTCCAGCTGCTATACCGTGAATTTTATATCTAGTGTTTTCCTCAATAGTGCAATAAATATGCCTGTATGAGCTTTGAGGAGAGTCTATGTTATTATTGGATATATTGTATAAACCATTTTCAACACTAAACTCCATATTATCAAAGTTTCCTGCTTTGTACTTTATTTCAGTTGATAAGCCTGCTACGCTTTTAGCTGAAGTTTGAGCATTTTCGGCTGATTTAATAGCAGTTTCTTCGCTTTTTTGAGCAGATGTTAAAAGCTCTGATAATTTGTTTTCACTGTTAGTAACAGTTTCATTGTAAGTATCCATTGTTGCTTTTATACTATTGTAGTTTGTTTCAATGTCTTTAGTTAGTTCCACAATGTGGGTATATACACTAGGGCTTGCAATAGTTGGAGCTAGTCCTTCTGATAATGTATCACCTATTACTTTAATTGCTACTTTGTTAGTGGGTATAAAATCACCACCAGATACACAAATGTTAATAACACCAGATTTTTCCATAACTTCCCAAGGAATTTGACATCTATTATCCTTTAACTCTACAGATATAATAATATCGTCTTTTTCAAATGTAGCAGTTTTAGGTGAAATACCATTCCAAGAGCTGTCAAATGAAAAAACTGTGTAAAATAAGTTTCTGCTTGATGTAATTATAGAATTATTATCAAGTCTTTTTAAATATTGTCCGTTAATTTTAAATTTGTATTCCATACAAAACCTCCTTAAATTTTTTTGCTTTCGCATATTTAATTTAAACTATAAAAAGTGACATTTGGTGACATTTGTTCAATTTATACAATTTTTGTGAATGTTGCTAAAAATATTTGCCATTTTTCATATTTATGTTATAATTAAGGGAAATGTAAAAAAGCAATATATAAATAAGTAGGTGTAGAGATGTTTAGCAAGAAACTTAATATTGCTATGATAGGGCATAAGCGTATACCATCAAGAGAAGGTGGAGTTGAAATAGTAGTTGAAGAACTTTCAACTAGAATGGTTAAAAAAGGAAATAATGTTGTTTGTTATAATAGACGAGGCAAGCATATTTCTGGTAAGGAATTTGGACACAAAAAGGCCTATAAAGAGTATAAGGGGGTTAAAATTAGAACAATTTTTGCCATTGATAAAAAGGGCATAGCTGCTGTAACATCATCATTTGCTGCAGCAATTGATTGTATATTTAGAAAGTACGATGTAGTTCATTTTCACGCAGAAGGTCCTTGTGCAGCCATATTTATTACACATTTATTCGGAATAAGAACTGTAGCTACAATTCACGGTCTTGATTGGGCAAGAGCAAAGTGGAATAATGGTTTAGGTTCAAAATATATAAAGTTTGGCGAAAAAATGGCTGTTAAATATGCTGATGAAATAATTGTTTTAAGTAAGGGCGTACAACAATATTTTAAGGAAACTTACAACAGAGATACTGTACTTATACCAAACGGTGTAACTAAGCCAGAAATTGTACAAGCTGATGAAATTAGTAAAAAGTGGGGACTTAAAAAAGATGAATATATACTTTTCTTAGGACGAATTGTGCCAGAAAAGGGTATACAATATTTAATTGATGCTTTTAAAAAGGTTAAAACTAATAAAAAGTTGGTTATAGCTGGTGGAATGAGCGATACAATAGATTTTATGGCTAATATGAAGAAAACTGCAAAGTGTGATGACAGAATTATATTTACAGGTTTTGTTCAAGGTAAGGTGTTAGACGAACTTTATAGCAATGCTTATATTTATACATTACCTAGTGATATTGAAGGTATGCCTTTAAGTTTGCTTGAGGCGTTAAGCTATGGCAATTGTTGCCTTACATCAGACATAGCAGAGTGTGCTGATGTTATTGAGGATAAGGGTGTTACTTTTAAAAAGAGTGATGTCAATGACCTTACTGATAAGTTACAAATGCTTTGTGATAATAGTGATGTTGTTGAAAAATATAAGTCAGGTGTTAGTGATTGGATTTGTGGCAAGTATAATTGGGACGATGTAACAAACAAAACTCTTGACCTTTATAAGTGATAATTGGAGGTTGTTATGGAGTTATCTAAAAATAATTGTAGACAAGTATGGGTTGATAATGTTAAAGTAATTGCCTGTATATTAGTTGTGCTTTGTCATTTTGTGCAGAGTATGGTTAAAAGTAATATAATAGGAGATTATTACATTATTGATAGTATTAACAAGGCAATTTATTATTTTCATATGCCCCTATTTTTTATTTGCAGTGGTTATTTGTATCAGAAGTTTAGCAAGGTTTATACCTTTAAAAGCTGGGGGAGAAATGTTTTAAAGAAGTTTTTAGCTTTAGGTATTCCTTACTTTACATTTGCTACTTTTTCGTGGGCAATAAAGGTTGTGTTTTCGTCACAAGTAAATAATCAAGCTGGTGGATTTGTAGACAATATATTTTTAAATCCTGTTCCGCCTTATTGGTTTTTGTATGCTTTGTTTTTTATTTTTGTTTTTACACCAAGTTTTAAATCAATAAAAGTTGGCAGAGTTAGCATTGTTTTAGCTGTTTTGCTTAGAATAGCTTTAATATTGTTAAGAGGTCATTTAGCTTTAGTGCCTTATTTTGTAATTAAAATAATGGAATATGAGCTTTGGTTTGTTATTGGTATGTATATTGCTTTAGCTAATATAGATATTAAGGCAATGTCAAATAAAAAATATTTTAATATAGCAGTTGTTTGCGGTATATTGTTTGTAATATTTAGTACCTTAGTTGCAATATTTAATATTGATTATGAAATTTTAGGTGTTTTATTAGGTGCATTAGCCTGTTTTGCTGTTGTATTTGTTATTGGATATATTTACAGAAATAATGAGCAAAATGCCTTTTTTGAATTTATGACTAAATATACTATGCCATTGTTTTTAATACACACAATATTTGCTGCAACATTAAGAAGTTTACTTTTTAAAATAGGAATACAAAGTAGCTTTTTACATATTTTATTAGGTCTAATTATAACATTTGCAGGACCAATTATTGCAGGAATAATAATGAAAAAGACTAAGATTTTAGACTTTTTCCTTTATCCTACACGATTTATAAAAATAAAGCTCTAAGGAGGAAGTTTTTATGAGCTTAAATAATAAAAAAATTAAAATTGCAGTAGCAGGCACAGGTTATGTTGGCTTGTCTAATGCAGTTTTGCTTTCTCAGCATAATAGTGTTTATGCAGTTGATATTTTAAGTGAAAAAGTTGATATGATTAATAACAGAAAGTCACCAATTGTAGATGCTGAAATTGAAGATTATCTTGCTAATAAGGAACTTGAACTTGTAGCTACTACAGACTGTGACCTTGCTTATAAAGATGCAGATTTTATTATTATATCAACTCCAACTAATTATGACCCTGTCAAGAATTATTTTGACACATCATCTGTTGAGGCTGTTATTGATATTGTAAATAAAGTCAATCCTAATGCAGTTATTGTTATTAAGTCTACTGTACCAGTAGGCTATACTGTAAATATTAGAGAAAAGTTTAATAATAACAATATTATATTTTCCCCTGAATTTTTAAGAGAAGGTAAGGCTTTATATGATAATTTATATCCAAGTAGAATAATCGTAGGCGTACCAAATGATGATGAAAATTTAATAAAGTCTGCTCATAAATTTGCAGAACTTCTTTCTGATGGTGCGTTAAAAGAAGATATACCAGTTTTATTTACAGAGCCAACAGAGGCAGAGGCTGTAAAACTTTTTGCCAATACATATCTTGCTTTAAGAGTTTCATTTTTTAATGAGCTTGACACTTATGCAGAAGTACACGGCTTAAATACTCGTTCAATTATAGACGGAATTGGTCTTGACCCAAGAATAGGAAATCATTATAATAACCCTAGCTTTGGCTATGGTGGATATTGTTTGCCTAAGGATACAAAACAGCTTTTAGCTAATTATAAAGATGTTCCAGAAAATATTATACAAGCTATTGTAGATGCAAATGCTACAAGAAAGGACTTTGTTGCAGAGAGAGTTCTTGAGCTTGCTGGTTACTATGATAATTCTCACGGCAGAGATGGAATACCAGGCAATAATGTTACTATAGGTATTTATAGACTTACAATGAAGTCAAATAGTGATAATTTTAGACAAAGCTCAATTCAAGGCGTTATGAAAAGAATAAAGGCTAAGGGAGCTAATGTTGTTATATATGAGCCAACATTAAATGATAGCCAGTTTTTTGGCAGTGAGGTTATTAATGACTTAAATAGTTTTAAATTATCTTGTGATGCTATTATTGCTAATAGATATAATAAAGAACTTGATGATGTAAAGACTAAGGTTTATACAAGAGATTTGTTTGGTAGAGATTAAATAATATTGCTTGTTCCGGTTTTATGAGGTGTTGTTATGAATAGAAAACTTGTTATGCTCAAAATGTTTTTGGCTAAAAGTGGCTATAAAAGAGCTAGTATAATTAAAAAATATGATGTTTTTCATTCTATAGGTGAAAGATGTTATTATCACCCCTTTAAACTTCCGGCAGAACCTCATCTTGTTTCTTTTGGCAACAATGTTTTTATAGCTACAGATGTTAGGCTTGTTACTCACAATATGGCAAGTGCAATGTTTGCTGTATCTATTAAAAAAAGTCTTGCTATATACACTGGTAAAATTGAAATAGGCAACAATGTGTTTATTGGTGCTGGTGCAATGGTTATGCCTAATGTAAAGATAGGAAATAACTGTGTTGTTGCAGCAGGAGCTGTAGTAACTCACAACATACCTGATGGGGAAATATGGGGTGGAGTGCCAGCTGTTAAAATTGGCAACTATGAAAGCCTTAAAAACAAGTGTATTAATTATAGCGAAGAATTTAAAAGAGCAACTGAAAATATGGATTGCTCTCTTTATGACAAACAAATAAAATATTTTTGGAACAAAGAGGAACACTGATATGAAAATATTAATTATAAGAAATTATCCAAGTTATATGGATGTTGAACATAATACTTATAATATTCAAGAAATAGGTTTAGCAAAAGCCTTAGTTAGAAAAGGTCATACTTGCGATATAGTGTTTTGGACTAATAATAAAGAAAAAACTGTTGATTATACCTTTGAAGATAAGCATATTAAGGTTTATTATAAAAAGGGAATTAATATATTAAAGAACGCAGTTTATATTAATATTAATAAGTTAGTTAAACAGTATGATGTTATACAGCTTTGTGAGTATAATCAGCTTCAATCGTGGCTTATGGCTAAAAAGTACCCTGATAAAACAGTAATTTATCACGGACCTTATTATTCAGATTTTAATAATAGATACAATTCTATGTGTTCTTTTGTTGATAAATTTATGTTAAAAGCATATAGAAAAAATAATACACCATTTATTGTAAAAAGTAAATTAGCTCAAAAGTTTTTGCAGGATAAAGATATTAATAATATAACTGTAGCTGGTGTAGGTGTTGACTTAGGTGCTTTTGAAGTTAAAGAAAATGAAGTTGTGCCTAAAGAAGTAGCTAAAATTGATGAAATTGACGGTGGTATAAAACTTCTTTACATAGGTAGATTAGAAAAAAGAAGAAATGTTACATTCCTTGTTGATGTGTTAAAGGCATTAAGTGATAAAGGAATAAAAATATCTTTAGTAATTGTTGGAGATGGTGACAGCGAGTATAAAGATATGCTGTTTGAACACATAGAACAAAGTGGAGTTAAAGACCGTATTTGCTATATAGAAAAATTAGAGCAGAAGTATTTGTCTTTAGTTTATAATAGATGTCATATTTTCCTTTTGCCAACATATTATGAAATATTTGGTATGGTTTTACTTGAGGCTATGTACTTTGGTAAATTGGTTATTACCACTAAAAATGGTGGTTCAGATATGCTTATTTCAAATGGCAAAGACGGTATAGTTGTTGATGGATTTGATGTTAATAAATGGATTAGTGCTATTGTATTTAACTATGGCGAAGAAGAAATTTGCAAAAATGCTCGAGAAAAAATAGTTAATAATTTTACTTGGGACGCTATTGCTGATAAATTTATTGATGTTTACAAGAGGAAAGTAAAATGAAAGTTTTAATGGTTAATAAATTTTTGCACCCTAATGGAGGTTCAGAAACTTATATATTTAAACTTGGAGATTATTTAGTTAAACAAGGACATAGTGTTGAATATTTTGGTATGGAGCATAAAGGTCGCTGTGTAGGAAATAGTGTTAATGCTTATACTTCTGATATGGATTTTCACGGTGGTAGTAAAATTTCTAAAATTACATATCCAATTAAAACTATATATTCAACAGAGGCACGAAAGAAAATAAGACTTGTTTTAGATGATTTTAAGCCTGATGTTGTTCATATTAATAACTTTAATTTTCAGCTTACACCTTCTATAATACTTGAAATAAAAAAGTGGAGCAAGAATAATAAACCTATTAATATTGTTTTTACAGCTCACGATTATCAACTTGTTTGTCCTAACCATATGATGAATAATCCAATTACTCATCATAACTGCGAAAAATGTGCTTGTGGCAAATTTGCAAATTGTATAAAAGGAAAATGTATTCATTCATCTTTTGCTAAGAGTGTTGTTGGAGCTTGTGAAGGCTGGTTTTGGAAAATGAAAGGTGTTTATAAAAATATAAACACTATTATTTGCCCATCTTATTTTATGAAAACAAAAATGGATATTAATCCTTTGTTTGCTAATAAAACTGTAGCAATACACAATTTTATAGATAGTGTTGATAATAAGGAAGTCCAAAAAGAAAACTATGTTCTTTATTTTGGCAGATTTTCAGAGGAAAAGGGTATAAAAACTCTTATAAATGTGTGTAAAGCATTGCCAAATATTCAATTTGTTTTTGCTGGCACAGGTCCTCTTGAAGATGAAATAAAGGGTGTTAATAATATTAAAAATGTTGGTTTTCAAAAGGGCGAGGACTTAGAAAATCTTATTAGAAAGGCTAGATTTAGTATTTATCCTTCTGAATGGTATGAAAATTGTCCATTTTCTGTTATGGAAAGTCAAATGTATGGCACACCTGTTTTAGGTGCTAATATTGGTGGTATACCAGAACTTATTAATGTTGGTGCTACTGGCGAACTTTTTGAAAGTGGAAATTTTGAAAGTATGAAAAATGCTGTTGAAAAGCTATGGAATAATAATGAATTAACTGATAAATACAGCGAAAATTGTAAAAACATTAGTTTTGATACAATATCTGAATATTATAACAAATTAATTAAAATATACAGTAAATAGGTAACAATTATGGATAATAAGCAAAAGTCAAAAAAATATTATGATGAAATAAATATTGCAAGAGGTATTGCTGTTATACTTGTACTTTGGGGTCACGCTTTTCCTGATGTTTTAAGTGAAAGCAATATTCTATATCACAAAATAATGTATCACATTATTTATAGTTTTCATATGGGATTGTTTTTTGTCCTTTCTGGCTTTGTTTCATCAAGGAAAATTGTTGCAGGTAATATGAATATTAAAAATGAGCTATTTAACAAAATAAAAAGGCTCATAGTACCTTATTTGTTTTACTCCTTTATAACAATGGGGTTAAAACAAATATTTTCAGCTTTTGCTTACAATAGTTTTGATATAACAGAATTTTGGAAAATATTATTAGGCAAAAATCCTAATGGTGGCTTATGGTATTTGTGGACATTGTTTGTTGTGTCTATGCTGTGCTATTTATTAAGTAAGTTTAAATTAAATAGTTATTTTTATGTTGTTATTGGCGTATTTCTATATTTATTACTTTATTTTGTGCCACAGGGCTTTTATTCAAATATATTAAAGTATTTTGTTTTTTATGCTTTAGGTATAGTTATAGCAAAGTCTTATGATAGTATTAAGAAAGTTATTTTTTCAAACCTTACAGCTATTATTTCGGCTATTTTGTTTGCTGTGCTTCTTTGTATCAAAGGTGTGCCTTATGCAATTACTGGTATTTTAGGCACAGCTATTGTAATCTATTTAAGCATAAAAATAAGTAATAACAAAGAAAGTAAGGTCTTTAGATTTTTTAATGAAACAGGTAACTATAGCTATGATATTTACTTAATTAGCTATTTTGTACAAATACCTATAAGGGTTGTTTTTGATAGTATACTTAATATGCCATATTATTTTGTGGTTATATTAATGCTTGTTTTAGGCGGAATTATTCCATATTTTGTATGTAAATATATAATAAGAAAAATACCTATAGCAAATAAGATATTGCTTGGTAATTTGAAGTAAGGAGATATTATGAAAAAGTTAAATGGTACAGTCATTGTTACATATCGTTGCAATGCTCGTTGTAATATGTGTAATAGATATAAAGCACCTTCTAAGCCAGAGGAGGAAATTTCTATTGAGGCAATTAAAAAACTTCCACAAATGTATTTTACTAATATTACTGGTGGTGAGCCTTTTATAAGAACTGATTTAAAGGATATTGTAAGGGAGCTTTACAAAAAGTCTGATAGAATTGTTATATCTACAAATGGCTTTTTTACTGACAGAATAGTAGACTTGTGTAAGGAATTTCCTAACATTGGCATAAGAATATCTATTGAAGGTCTTGAAGAAACTAACAACAAAATTAGAGGACTTGAAAACGGCTTTAATAGAGGATACACTACACTTAAAAAACTTGTTGAAATGGGTATGAAAGATGTAGGCTTTGGTATGACTGTTCAAGATGCTAATGCTAAGGACTTAGTTGCTCTTTACAATCTTTCTGACCAAATGAATATGGAATTTGCTACAGCATCACTTCACAATTCTTTTTATTTTGTTGAGGCTAAGAATATTATTAAAGATAGAATGATGGTAGGACAGGCTTTTGAAGACTTAGTAAATGAACTTTTAAAGTCTAATTCGCCTAAAAAGTGGTTTAGAGCATATTTTAATCACGGACTTATTAATTACATATTCGGTCAAAAAAGACTTTTGCCTTGTGATATGGCTTTTGACACATTTTTTGTTGACCCTTATGGTGATGTTATGCCTTGTAATGGTACAAAGGATAAGGAAGTTATGGGCAATATTAATCAGGTGTCAAATTGGGAAGAACTTTGGAATTCACAGCAGGCTGATGCTGTAAGAGCAAAGGTTCGTCATTGTGATAGAAATTGTTGGATGATTGGTTCTGTTTCTCCAGCTATGCACAAGTATATTTGGGTTCCTGTTATGTGGGTATTAAAGCATAAGTTCTTAAGATATTTCAAGACTAAGAAATATTCTATGTTTGAAAATAAAATTGTAAGAGATTATCGTGACGGTAAGGTTACAAAGGAAGAACTTGATAAATGTTCAACTTGTGACTTTAAGGCTGTTATTAACGATGGCTTAAGTGATATTTCAAGAGAACAGCTTAAAAATAAAACTGGTGAAGAAATTGTAGATGCTGATATTGCAGAACAGATGAAAAAATAAGGGTTGAATAGCTATGAATATAATGTATCTTTTGTTTTCTTTTACTGTAGGTGGCATTGAAAGACTTATGGTTGATGTTGCTAATGGTATGAGCAAAAAACACAATGTAACAGTATGTATAATCAATGATTATTATTCTAATGAACTTGTTAATGAGCTTAATGATAATGTTAATGTTATACTTATGAAACGCCCTGTAGGAAGTGGCAAGATTAAGTGTATGGTTGATATTTTAAAGGAAGTTAAAAAGGTTAAGCCTGATGTATTACATTGTCAGGGTATGAATTGTATTCAAGCCTCAATTCTTGTTAAATTGTTTATGCCTAAGGTTAAGATTTATAACACTGTTCACGATGTTAATAATTATAAGAAATATAATAAATTTCAGGTTGTTTTAGGCAATGTTATGTGCCGAAAAATAATAGCAATATCTAAGGCTGTAGAGCAAGAGATACTTGATAAGGCTGTACCTAAAAACAAGGTTGAAGTAGTTTTTAATGCAATAGATACAGATAAATTTAAGCCTAGCCTAATAAAAAAATTAGATAAAAATAATATAACTCTTGTAAATGTAGCTAGAGTTTATCCTGAAAAAAAGGGTCAGGATTTATTGATTAGGGCAGTTGCACAATTATATAAAAGAGGTTATAATATTAAATGTATATTTGCTGGAGAGCCTATGAAAGGCAACATAAAATATATTGATGACCTTAAGTCTTTAGCTAAAGAACTAAGTGTTAGTGATAATGTTGAATTTTTAGGCAATGTTATGAATGTGCCACAGGTTCTTGAAAACGCAGATTTATTTGTTTTGCCGTCAAGGTTTGAAGGCTTTGGCATTTCTATAATTGAGGCAATGGCTATGGGCAAACCTTGTGTTGTGTCTAATATAGAAGGACCTATGGAAATAATTTCTTCTGACAAATTGGGCTATACATTTAAAAATGGTGATTATGCAGATTTAACTAATAAAATTGAATTAGCTATAAATAATTATGATAGTTTTGATTGTGAATATATTAGAAACTATGTTGTAAGTAATTATAGTGTTATAAATATGATAGATAAACTTGAAAGAATATATGGAGAATAATAAGTATTATGAATATTGCAATAATTGTCCTTAATTATAAAAAATATATTGATACAATCATTTGTGTAGATAAACTTATATCAATAGGTGTTGAGGCTGAAATTGTAATTGTTGATAATGCTTCACCTAATGACTCATACACACTTTTAAAAGAAAAGTATGACAAAGTATCTAATGTAAGTGTTATTCTTTCTGATAAGAATGGTGGATATAGTGCAGGCAATAATTTTGGAGTAAAATATGCTTTGGATAATTTTAATCCAGATACTATTGCTATAATGAATCCGGATATTATTATTCCTGACAAGTCTGTAATAACTAATCTTTATAATTTACTTAATAGCAATGATGAATATGGTGTTATTGGTGGTGTGCCTATTACTAATAACAAATTTGATTTAAGTAAATGCTGTTGGAACATACCAAAGGGTATAGAAGTTGTAAAATCTCATTTCATAAAGAGTAATAGTGGTGGCAATGTTAAAAGTTGTAATTTTTTAGGTAACTCTTTAATACAAACAGAGTGTGTTGCTGGTTGCTTATTTATGATAAAATCCCACATATTTAAGAAAGTTGGATTTTTTGATGAAAATGTTTTTCTTTACAATGAAGAAAATATATTAGGAATTAATATTAAAAAATGTGGGTATAAAGAGGTAGTATCTTTAAATGATTTTTATTATCATAATCACGACTATACAATAAATGAAACAACAACATTTTTAAATAAAGTTATGGCAACTAAAAATACATTTGAGTCAAGAAAATATATGTGTTCAAAATATTATGATAAATGGCTATTGCCATTGTTGTATTTTGTTGAATTTTTAAATCGTGCTTATTTAGCTTGTTGTTTTATATGGAATAAATTTTTTAGGAGATAGAAGATGGATAGGAAATTAAAGGTTACATTTTCTAATGCTAGTGTTATAGCATTTTTTTTGTTTTTAATTAAAAATTGTTTGTATTTGTTAGATACATCAGCAATTAATATTATGGGTAAACTTAACTATGCCGACTTTTGGCTTGGCTTATTTATAATATATGCCGGATATATATTCTTTACATATACTGATACAAAAGAAGGAGAACCACTTTTTAAATATAACATTATAGCTGTTGTTGTTATATGTTTATTAGCATCTTTTCAAGCCCATAGACTATTTGGTCAGTCTATGTCTTGGGGTATTAGACCACAACGATTTTTTATTGTTATTATATTGAGTTATTTTGCACTTAGAAAAATTTTTGTGGAAGAATTGCTAGATATTGATACTATGCAAAGGGTTATTATTAATTTTGCAATTATTGAAGCTGTTATGAGTATTATACAGCAGGTATTTTACAAGTACATTGTATTTATGCATTGTATGACTAACTATAGATATGGTAGTATCCGTCTTTACTTGTCTGGTAGTGTTATTACTTTGGCTATGTTTTTTGCTTTAGAAAGATTAATTAACAAAATTGATATAGGCAAAAATGTGTTTATTATTTGTGCTGGTGTTGTGTATCTTCTTGTTGTGTCAAAGGGTAGACTTACAACTGTAGCTACAATTTCTGCTCTTGTAGGTGGTTTTATGCTTATGAAGGGCGTTTCTGCTAGAAAGTTTTTATATGCCATTATACTTGTATTATGTTTGTTTGGCTTTTCAAGAACACAGATGTATAAAAACTTAACTGATGTTATCCAAATTGAAAACGGTGAAATAACTGGTGATACAATGGATATACGAAATGATGGTAGAAATTATTATTTAAGTAAGGTAAGTGAAAATCCTATATTAGGTAAAGGTTATCCTAATGAGCTTAATAGGAGAGCTACTACAGCCTCTGGTTATTATGATAAATTAATGCTTAATGATAATGGTGTTTTTGGACTTTTGTATGTCTATGGCTATTTAGGCATAGTTGTTTTTATGCTTTTGTTTATAAGGCTGGCTTGGCTAGGTTGGCAAATTTACAGACACTCAAATGTTTATTTTACATTAATGTATTTAATATTAATTGCTATACAGGCTATTAATGTAGCCTCTTGGTACTGGCAGTATGATGGTGTTCTTATATTTGTACTTGTAATATGTATGACAGAGGCAATATATATTAACACAGTTGAAAATGATGAACACAAACAAAGAAAACATTTTAGAATAGTGTTAAAAAGATAGTTGAAAGGACTTTATTTATGAATATACTTGTAATTAATGCTCATTGGAATAATAGGGGAGATGAGTCTGCTATTAGAGCAATGACAGATAGACTTCTTGAAAGATACCCTGATAGCAAAATTAAAATCCATTCAGACTTTAATTTTTTGCAGTTTCCTTTAAATGATAAGAGAATTGAAAATGCAGTTATTCCTTTTGGTTCAAGAAAAAATATTATTGATATGTATACAACTTTTGTTACAAAAGGAAAGTTTGCATTAGTTAAAGAGTCTAAGGAGTTTTATAACTTAATAAAGTGGGCAGATATAGTTTTACACGCTCCAGGTGGACCAAGTTTGGGAGAAACTTATGCTCACGCAGAAAAGAGATACTGGTATAAATTTAAAATGATTAATATGCAAAAAAAGCCTTATTTCTTTTATGCTCCATCAATGGGACCTTTTGTTGATGAAAAGAAAAATAAAATTAGAAAAAATATACTTGAAAATGCTAAGTTGATTATTACAAGAGAAGGTGTTTCTGGTAAGTATGCTAAGGGACTTGTGCCAAATAAAGAAGTATATACAACTATGGATTCAGCCTTTCAAGGAATAATTGATATTAAGGATAATGAAAATAAACTTGCAAAATACAAGGAACTTAATGATTTTATAAATAAGTATGATAAAATTGTAGGTATTACAATAACTGATTTAAAGTGGCACCCTGTACATAGCAAAAAGCCTGAAATAGCTCAATCAATAAGAAATTCATTTAACACTATTATTGATTATTTAAAGGATAAGGGTTATGGCGTAGTATTTATACCTCAGCTTTTTGGTACAGCTAATGATAAGGATTTAATGGAGTCATTTGCGAAGGAAAATTGCTTTACTATGGACGATAACCACGATTGTTATTTTCAGCAGTATATTATAGGAAAATTACACGCTGTTATTGGCTTAAGGTATCATTCTAATATATTTTCAGCTAAAATGAAAACACCTTTTGTTTCTGTTTCTTATGAGCAAAAAATGAAGGGATTTATGGAGCAGAGTGGTTTAACTGACTTGTGTATAGATATAGAAAATTTATCTGAAAAGACTTTAATAGATAAATTTAATTATCTTGAAGATAATTATGATAATATTAAGGAAAGACTTGAAGAAGCAAGTAGCAATGCTTTGAAAAAATCTCTAAAAACTACAGAGCTTATATGTGATTACATAGATAAAAATATGTGAGGAAGATAAAATGATTAACATTAAAGATAAAAGTCTTTGCAGTGGCTGTTTTGCTTGTTCATCAAAATGTCCTGTAAAAGCTATTAATATGGTTCAGGATAATGAAGGCTTTTACTATCCTAAGGTTAATGAGGATAAGTGTGTTAAGTGTGGCTTGTGTTTAAAAATTTGTCCTTATATAAATGAAGAAAAAAATAATGAGGATAATTTAATTAATAGTAGTGTTCAAAAAACTTTTGCAGCTTACAATATTGCCGATGATATAAGAGAAATTAGCTCTAGTGGTGGTATATTTGCTGTATTGGCAGAGTATGTATTGGATAATAATGGCGTTGTTTTTGGAGCTGCCTTTGATAAAGATTATAATGTAGAGCATACATATATAAGTGAAAAAAGTGACTTAAACTTAATTATAGGTTCAAAATATACCCAAAGTAAAATTGGCAATACATACATTGAAGTTGAAAAATGTTTAAAAGAAAATAAGCAGGTACTTTTTGCAGGTATGGCTTGTCAAATAGAGGGGTTAAAGGCTTATTTAGGAAAATATTATAATAACTTAATTTGTGTTGACCTAATTTGTATGGGTGTGCCTTCTCCTATGGTTTGGCAAAAATATCTTAATTATAAATTTGCAAATAAAAAAATTAAATATATTAATTTTAAGGATAAAAGTATAGGTTGGAATTGTTTTTGTGTTAGAATTGACACAGACAATGAAACATTTAAGGAAGTTGGTAGAAAAAATCCTTTTATGCGTTGTATGTTTGAAGCATTGACATTACGCCCATCTTGTTATAGCTGTCCTTACAAAAAGAAACATAGAGCAAGCGATATGACTCTTGCTGATTGTTGGGGTGCAGATAAACTAGTAAATAATGAAATGATAGATAACAAAGGACTTTCTACAATTGTTGTACATACAAACAAGGGATTGGAAATTTTAAACAATATAAAAAGTCAACTTGTAATAAAAGAAACTGATTTTGAAAAAGCTTTTGAAAACAATCAAAATATGTTTTCTTGTGTTAAAAAAAATAAGCTAAGAGGATTTTTTATGTGGGGGGTAACTAAAATTAACCCTAAGCTATTTATTGAAGTATTTGGTAGTAATATTTACTTTAAGTTAAGACGAAAGATTAATAGTATTTTAGAAAGGATTGGTATTTAGTATGAAGGCTCTTATTATTGGGGGAACAGGAATAATAAGCTCGGAGGTTTGCTATAGAGCCTTAGATAAGGGGTATGATGTTTATATTTTAAATCGTGGCAGAAATAAGCATATGATTGACAAAAGAGCTAATTTAATTGTTGCTGATGTTGTAAATAATAGTGTTGAAGATATTAGAGCTAAACTTGGCGACAATTATTTTGATGTTGTTGTTGACTTTCTTGTCCTTGAATGTAATGCATTAAAAAAGCATTTGGAATTTCTTAAAGATAAGTGTAAACAGTATATATTTATATCATCTGCTACAGCTTATAACAAGTCAAGTGAAGATGAAGTTATTACTGAAAATACACCAATAGGAAATCCTAAATGGGAATATGCCTATAACAAATATTTATGCGAAAAATATTTAGAGGAAAATATTGATAAGTATAATATGGTTTATACTACAGTACGACCTTATGTTACTTATGGTAAAACTCGTGTGCCTTTTGCAATAATTCCTGGTGGAGCAAATTATACACTTATAAACAGAATTGAAAATGGCAAGCCTGTTGTTTTGTGGGATAATGGTAAGGCAATATGTACCCTTACTCATACAAAGGATTTTGCCGTAGGTATGGTTGGACTTTGGGGAAATGATAAGGCTTATGGACAAGCCTTTCATATTACATCAGATTTTACTCAAAATTGGAAAGAAGTTTTAGATAAAATAATAAGTGCTGTTGGAGTTAATGCTCCCGTTATAAGTATGCCATCTACATATATTGCCGATAAATTGCCTGAATATTCTGGTGTTTTATTTGGCGATAAAGGAACTAATATGATTTTTGACAATTCAAAGTTAAAAGAGGCTTGCCCTGAGTTTAAAAGTACAATTAAATTTGAAGACGGCATTAAAGATACAGTGGCTTATTTTAGAAGTGAGCCTGCTATAAGAAATATGGCTTATGGTTGGGACGCTAGAATGGATTGGCTTGTATCTCAATATGTTAAAGAAAATAAATTAGATAAAAAAATTCTCAAAAAGTGTAAATTAAGTGCATATAAAGAAAAACTTACACTTAAGCAAAAGTTTGCTTATATTTCTAACAGATATGCTGTTATAAGGAATGTGTTGGCAAAATTAAAAAAGAATTAGGAGCTATTAAATATGATTTGGCTTTTATTATTTATTGTGGTTATTTATTTTGTGTTGGATTTATTATACAGAAGAACAAATCACTATAAAAATTTGTTTGAAGATACTTTAAAGTTAAGAGAATATAAAAATATACCAATAGATTATATAAATATAGGTAGTACACAGGCTAGATATGCTTATGACTTTGGAAACATAGGGCTTAATGTTGCTACAAATGAGCAATCTCTTGAATATAGCTTTATGTTATTAAAAAAATATGTTAAAAATCTTAAAAAGGGTGGCAATGTTATTATTACTATAGCTGATATGGATTTGCTTTTAACTGGTGGTTTGCAACAGAGAAAATATAAATATTGTGGTATATTGCCAGTTAAGGTTAAGGATTTGTTTAAATATAAGTTTTTCCCTCTTTTGTTTAATATTAAAGCTATTAAATATATTTTAAAAGATGAAAAGCTATATAATAAATTTGATGTTAGTCAAAACTTGCTTTTAAATGATAGTCAAAGATATAATGACTGTCAAAGAAGAATTAAAAGATGGGAAAGTTATGGTGCATTTTATTCTAACGATGAAAAAAAGTTTGAATTAAAAAATAATAATTTAGAGTACAATATTAAAATTTTAAATAATATTATTGAATTTTGTCTTTTACATAATTATAATGTAGTAGTTATTACACCACCAACTTCAAAGTATTTTAATGATTTTTTTGGTGATAGTTTTAAAGAAGTATTAAATAAGCCAATAGAAGATTTTGCTTATAATAATGTAAAGTATTTTGATTATTCTAGTGATGAAAGTATAAATAATGATGAAAACTTTCTAAATACTGCTTGTTTAAATCAAGCAGGTAGAACTAAGTTTACAGATATTGTAATTAAATCATTGCAATAAATTTATTTTAAAAAATTGAAATGAGGTAATTTTTTATGAATAATGGTAAAAAAGGAAAGAAAGCTATAATTTCTGGACTGATTTGGAAATTTGCTGAAAGAATGGCATCTCAAGGTGTTTCATTTGTTGTTTCAGTTGTATTAGCAAGACTTTTACTTCCTTCTGACTATGGTATGGTAGCTCTTGTGCTTATTTTTGTCAACTTGGCTAATGTTTTTGTAAGTACAGGCTTTAATACAGCACTTATTCAAAAAAAAGATGCAGATGATTTGGACTATTCTACATTATTTTATAGTTCAGTGGCAGTAGCTGTTGTAATGTACGGTATTTTGTTTGTTACAGCTCCACACTTAGAAATATTCTTTTCTCAAAAGGGCTTGACTAAGGTTATTAGAGTTCTTTCTCTTATACTTATAGTTAATGCTTTCAAGTCTATTCAGCACGCTTATGTGTCTAGTAATATGCAGTTTAAAAGATTTTTCTATTCAACTTTAGGTGGAACTTTAATATCTGCTGTAGTTGGCCTTTATATGGCATACACTGGCTATGGTGTATGGGCATTAGTAGCACAAAATATGGTAAATATTACTGTAGATACTGCTATTTTATATTTAACTGTTAAGTGGCGTCCTAAACTTATGTTCTCCTTTAAGAGAGCTAAATCTCTTATGCTTTATGGTATGAACATTACATTAGGTCAGCTTTTAAGTACAGGTTATAATCAGCTTAGGTCATTAGTTGTTGGTAGACTTTATTCTGCCGCTGATTTGGCTTATTATAATAAGGGTGAACAGATACCTCAGCTTATTACTACTAATATTGATACAAGTGTAGCCTCAGTTCTTTTTCCAGCACTTTCAAATGAAAATGACGATACTGGCAGAGTAAAGGTTATAACTAGAAATGCTATTAGTACAAGCTCTTATTTGCTTTTTCCAATTATGTTTGGTCTTGCTGCTGCAGCAGAACCTTTAATTAGATTGTTATTAACTGAAAAATGGATGTTTAGTGTTCCATATCTTAGATTGGCTTGTATTGCTTATGCTTTTATACCAGTTAATTCAACTAATTTGCAGGCTATAAAGGCTTTAGGCAGAAGTGATATGTTCTTAAGGGTAGAAATAGTAAAAAAAGTTCTTGGTATAGCTCTTGTATTGGTTACTATGTATCATAGTGTTTTTGCCATTGCAGTATCTAATGTTTTTATTAATGTTATAGCTATATTTATAAATGCTTACCCTAATAAAATATTAATGAAGTATGGCGTTAAGGAGCAGATAAAGGATATTAGTCCATACCTTATAGTGTCATTATTAATGGCAGTTATTGTTTATGCAGTTACTTTTTTACATATTGGTGATGCTGCAACATTGATTTTACAGGTGTTTGTGGGAATTGCTAGTTACAGCTTAATGTCTTATATTTTAGGCTTTGAACCATTTTTTATGCTTATTGAGGCTTTTAAGAAAATTACATCAAATAAATAGAGTATAAAAAGGAGTAGTTTATGGGACGAATTGACAAGTTAAAGAATATATTTTCAATTTCATATTACAAAAAAAATACTAGAGCTTATAAGGATTTAATAAAATATGATTATAAATTTAATGCTGCATTTAGAGGTGTTAAGTCCTTATCAAGAAAAGAAAAAAATAGCATAGAGATTAAATACCTTAAATGCTATAGAAAGTGTCAAGCCTATAGAAATACTCTTTGGGGAGATATTGCTTTTATTAAATTAAAAAAACTGAGTGAAAAAACAGGCATAGGCTTAAATGATAATCTTAATATTGGTAAAGGTCTTGTAATTGGTCATTGGGGCAGAATTGTAATGAATACTGTAGCTGAATTTGGAAATGAAATTATGCTTACTCATAATGTTACCATAGGCAGAGATGTAAGAGGAAAGAGAAAAGGCTCACCTAAAATAGGAAATAGAGTTTGTATAAGGTCAAATTCAACAGTTGTTGGCAATATTACAATAGGTGATGATGTTCTTATTGCACCTAATACTTTTGTTAATTTTGATGTGCCTAGTCATTCTGTTGTTATAGGAAATCCTGCAACTATACATCATAGAGATAATGCAACAGAAGGTCATTTGGGAATTGTAGAAGGTGAATAATATGAAAACTATAGAAATAATAATTAAAGATGTGATAACTAGTATATACCCGGCTTTTGTTTCGGGTATAATTTTTTCTGTGCTTATTATGTTTGTTTATAATTATAGCAAAGAAAAAGGCTTTAAAAATATATGCAAATTATGGATTGATAGATTCAAAAAAAATCAAAATTTTAGATTTTGTTTTTATTTAGCCTTTTATATTTTTGTTGTTTTAACTAAAACATTACTTACTAGACCTTATCACACAAGCCCTCTTGCTAATGTTTGGGGCGTATGGAGCTTACATACAGATAAAGGTGCTATAAATGTTGACCCTTTTGAAAACTTTGTGCTTTTTGTGCCATTTACTATTTTTTTGTTTATGGCAGTTAAAAATAAATTAGTTAATAGAAATAGTCTAATTAATGTTGTTGTTAAATCTTTTGAATTTTCTTTTGTTTTTTCATTAACTATTGAGCTACTTCAAGTATTTTTTAAACTTGGAACATTCCAGATTTTAGATATTGTTTCTAACACAGCAGGTGGAGTATTTGGTGGTATTTTGTATTTTATATTTTACAATATTAGTTGTGGAAGAAAAAAGGCTAAATAAGTTGTATGTAAAAATTAATTATGATATAATAACAAATAATGAATGTTTTTAAGAGGTGAAAAAATGAAAGGTATTATATTAGCTGGAGGTTCTGGCACAAGATTATATCCATTAACAATGGTTACATCAAAACAGCTTTTGCCTGTTTATGACAAGCCAATGATATATTATCCATTATCAACACTTATGCTTGCAGGTATAAAGGATATTTTAATTATATCAACACCTACAGATTTACCTAATTTTGAACGACTTTTAGGTGACGGCTCTAATTTTGGTATTAATTTAAGCTACAAGGTTCAGCCTAGTCCTGATGGACTTGCTCAAGCATTTTTGCTTGGTGAAGAATTTATAGGTGATGATAGCTGTGCTATGGTTTTGGGGGATAATATTTTCTATGGCAGTGGCTTTAGCAAAATTCTTAAAAATGCAGCCAACAAGGAAAAGGGTGCTACTGTATTTGGTTATTATGTAGAGGACCCTGAACGCTTTGGTATTGTTGAATTTGATAAAGATGGCAGAGCAGTTTCTCTTGAGGAAAAGCCACAAAATCCTAAGTCAAATTATGCTGTTACTGGTCTTTATTTTTATGATAAGACTGTTGTTGAAAAGGCTAAAAAGGTTAAGCCGTCAGCAAGAGGTGAGCTTGAAATAACTGACCTTAATAAAATGTATCTTGAGGAAGGTACTCTTGATGTTAAAACATTAGGCAGAGGCTTTGCTTGGCTTGACACTGGTACAGTTGACGCCCTTAATGAAGCTGCTGAATTTGTTAAGGTTATTGAAGGTAGACAGGGAATTATGATTTCTGCTGTTGAAGAAATTGCTTATAAAAATGGCTGGATTACTAAGGAGAAACTTTTAGAGTCAGCTAAATTATATGGTAAATCTGCTTATGGTCAGCACCTTAAAAAGGTAGCTGAAGGAAGGTATTTATATTAATGAATAAAAATATTAGTCAAGAAAATAAATGTTCTCAAAAATGTGCTGTTGATTTTTTGAAACTTATTATGGCATTTTTTGTTGTAGGTATTCATAGTCAGCTTTCAAAATTTTTTGGACCTGTTGGGGAAGGGGTATTAGACAATATTTTTGCTTTGGCTGTGCCTTACTTTTTTATTTGTTCTGGATATTTTTTGTTTAATAAAATTAATATATCTAATATAAATAAAGAAAATAGCATAGTAATAACTAATTATTTAAAAAAAATAATAAAGTTATATATAGTGTGGTCAATTATTTATTTGCCACTAACTATATATGGTGAATTATTTGTATGGAAAACTAGTACTGTAAAGGCTGTTATTAAGATTATTAAAAATTATATTTTAGTGGGAGAAAATTTTTATTCTTGGCAGCTTTGGTATCTTTTAGGTTTAATAGTAGCTGTATTTATAATATACTTTTTAGCTAAGTTAAAATTAAATTATAAGATAATAACAATTATTTCTCTTGTATTATTTTTAATTGGTATTGGTATTGATACCTTAAGCGTTAATGAAGTTTTTGAAAATCAATTAAATGTATACTATACAGTATTTTCAACTACAAGAAATGGCTTTTTTTATGGCTTTTTTTATGTTTCTTTAGGAATGTTAATAGCAAATAAAGAAGAAAAGTTAGGCATAATTGATATAGCTATATTAATTTTATCAATTGTAGGTCTTTTGTTATTTAATGCAAGTCCTTTTAAAAGACTTTATATTGCTTTATTAGCTTTTATTATTTTCAAAATTTCATTAAATGTAAATTTGAAAAACTCTCCAATTTACTTGATTTGTAGAAAACTTAGTATTAAAGTATATTTAATACATATGTATTTTGTAGCAATATATAGATTATTTATATCTAGCAATGAAGATGTGTATAACTATTTGGTTTGTTTTGTTTTTGCAAGTTTATTATCTGTTATAGTGGCTGTTATTTTTGACATTATTGACAAAAAGACAAATATTAAACGAGCTAAACTTTTATTTTAAAGGAGTATTATTATGACAATTATTGTAACTGGCGGTGCCGGATTTATAGGAAGTAACTTTATTTTTCATATGCTCAACAAATATCCTGATTATAGAATAGTTTGTCTTGATAAACTTACTTATGCAGGCAATTTATCAACACTTGAGCCTGTTATGGATAACCCTAATTTTAGATTTGTTAAGGCTGATATTTGCGATAGAGATGCTGTTTACAAACTTTTTGAGGAAGAAAAGCCAGATATTGTTGTAAACTTTGCAGCAGAAAGCCACGTTGACCGTTCTATTGAAAACCCTAGTATTTTCATTGAAACTAATATTATGGGTACTCAAGTTATGATGGACGCTTGCAGAAAGTATGGTATTACTCGTTATCATCAGGTATCTACTGATGAGGTTTATGGTGATTTGCCTCTTGATAGACCTGATTTATTCTTTACAGAGGAAACACCTATTCACACATCAAGTCCTTATAGTTCATCAAAGGCTGGTGCAGACCTTCTTGTGCTTGCTTATTACAGAACTTATGGACTTCCTGTTACAATTTCAAGATGTTCTAACAACTATGGTCCATATCACTTCCCAGAGAAACTTATACCTTTAATGATTGCAAATGCTCTTAATAATAAGCCTCTCCCAGTTTATGGCACTGGTGAAAATGTTAGAGATTGGCTCTATGTTGAGGACCATTGCAAGGCTATTGACCTTATTATACATAAGGGTAGAGTAGGCGAGGTTTATAACATTGGTGGTCATAATGAAATGGCTAATATTGATATTGTCAAAATAATTTGCAAGGAATTAAATAAGCCAGAAAGCCTTATTACTTATGTTACAGATAGAAAGGGTCACGATATGAGATATGCTATTGACCCAACTAAAATCCATAATGAGCTTGGCTGGTTGCCTGAAACTAAGTTTGCTGATGGTATTAAAAAAACTATTAAGTGGTACCTTGATAATAAGGAATGGTGGGAAAATATCATAAGTGGTGAATATCAAGACTATTATAAGAAAATGTACGAGGGAAGATAATATGAAAGTTTTAGTTACAGGCGTAAAAGGTCAGCTTGGCTTTGATGTTGTTAATGAGCTTGAAAAAAGAGGTCACACAGCTATTGGTGTTGACATTGATGAAATGGATATTACAGATGCCATTTCTGTTGAAAAAGTAATAAATGGTGCTAAGCCTGATGCAGTTATTCATTGTGCTGCTTGGACAGCAGTTGATGCAGCTGAGGATGAAGAAAATATACCTAAGGTTAGAAATGTAAATGCCAAAGGTACTGAAAATATAGCTAAGGTTTGCAAGGCTCTTGATATTAAAATGGTTTATATAAGTACCGACTATGTTTTTGACGGTCAGGGTACAGAACCTTGGGAGCCAGATTGTAAGGCTTACAAGCCTCTTAATGTTTATGGCAAAACTAAACTTGAAGGTGAGCTTGCAGTAAGCAGTAATTTAGACAAGTTTTTCATTGTTAGAATTGCTTGGGTATTTGGTGTAAATGGTAATAACTTTATAAAGACTATGCTTAAACTTTCAGATAAGTATGATACATTAAGAGTTGTTAATGACCAAATAGGCACACCAACATATACATTTGACCTTGCAAGACTTCTTGTTGATATGGTTGAAACTGAAAAATATGGCTATTATCACGCAACTAATGAGGGTGGCTATATTTCTTGGTACGACTTTGCTTGTGAAATATTTAAGCAGGCTGGCAAAAATATGAATGTTATACCTGTTACTACTGAAGAATATGGAATTTCAAAGGCAGCAAGACCATTTAATAGTAGACTTGATAAGTCTAAATTAGTTGAAAATGGCTTTGAACCTTTGCCAACTTGGCAAAATGCTCTTGAAAGATATTTAAAGGAAATTTAAGGAGGTGTTATAAATGGGACAGATTAAGGTTACTAAATGCCCAATAGAGGGTTTATGCGTTATTGAGCCTACAGTTCACGGTGATGCAAGAGGTTATTTTATGGAAACATATAACCAGAAAGATATGGAGGCCGAAGGTCTTAATATGGTTTTTGTTCAAGATAACCAGTCATCATCAACTAAAGGCGTTTTAAGAGGCTTGCATTTTCAGAAGCAGTACCCACAGGGCAAACTTGTAAGAGTTGTAAAAGGTAGTGTTTTTGATGTAGCTGTTGACCTTAGAGCTAATTCAGAAACCTATGGCAAGTGGTTTGGCGTTGAGCTTACAGAAGAAAACAAAAAGCAATTTTATATTCCAGAAGGTTTTGCTCACGGATTTGTTGTGCTTTCTGATGTGGCAGAATTTTGCTATAAGTGTACAGATTTTTATCACCCTGGTGACGAGGGTGGACTTGCTTGGAATGACCCTGAAATTGGTATAGACTGGGCGTCACTTGGTATTAAGGGTGAATATAATGGCACAGCATCAGCAGAGGGTTACACTATGGCTGACGGTACTCCTCTTAATTTAAGTGATAAAGACCAAAAGTGGTTAGGACTTAAAGATACATTTAAGTTTTAATATTTAATCCTAAAATAATAACATAGGAGAAAACAATGTACGAAAACAGTAAAGAACTTATTAAAATATTAAAGGCCTTTCTTTTTGAAGAAAAATATATTCAATCTAGCAATACTCAAATTGATGATATTGTTAAAATTGCAGAATTGCATAATGTAACTGCTATGGTTGGTTATGTATTAGAAAAAAATAATGTGTCTGTTTCTGATGATATTGCACCTAAACTTTTTAAAAAGAAGTTGCAATGTGGAATTTTAGGTGCAAAAAGAGAAATGCTTTTTAATGAAATAAGTGATGCCTTAAGTGAAAAATCTATAGAACATATTATTGTTAAGGGGTATGTTTTGAGAGAACTTTATCCTGTTAAGGATTTAAGAACAATGTCTGATATGGATTTTGTTATTAAATCAGAAGATGGCAATAATATGGAAAAGGTTATGGAGTCTTTAAATTATGATTTAGACGAGTATGTTCAAGGTGATTGGAGCTATTTTAAAAATAATATGCACATTGAATTTCACGAAAAACTTACAGAGTCTGAATTGGGCAATGGCTTTGATTATGATGAGTATCTTAAGGATTGTTTTTTACATACAGAGGAATATAGAAAACTTACTAAAAAACTTGATATGGAATATCATTTAATATATATGTTTATACATTGTGCTAAACATTTTTATAATGAAGGCTGTGGATTTAGAATGATAATGGATTTTGCAGCCTATATTAAAGCCTATAATAATGTTATTGATTGGAATTATGTTAATAGTGAACTTAAAAAAATTCATTTATATGATTTTTCTAATAGTATTTGGTATTTGTGTCAAGTTTGGTTTAATATAACTCCTAATAATAAAGAATATACTATGGATAGTGAGTTATATAATGAACTTTTGGGATATATTGTTAAAGGTGGTACTTTTGGCGAGGCACAAGCTAAAGATAGAATGATGTCAAAGGCTGCTAGAGAAACCTTTGAAAAAGCTGGTAATAGCAAGATTAAGGGTTTTTATGTAAAACTTAAAAAATATGTCTTGCTTGATGATAAGTCAATGAGAGGAATTGTAGGCTGGTATAAAAATATGCCTAAATTTATGCTTCCTGTTGCTTGGATTTACAAGGCTTTTAATGCTGTTAAAAATAAGGGTTTAGGTACTACAAGGGATATTATTGGTTCTGGTGCAAATAATAATACAGCCTTGCAAGAATATACTATGCTTGAAAAATTGGGACTATATAATAAAAAGTAAATATAATACCTCTCTCTATTAAATCAATAGAGAGAGGTATATTTTTTCAGCCACCTAATGTTACATCTTGATGTTGGTACCAGTTAATAGCATTTTCAATATGTTCTCTTTTAAAATCAGGCCAAAAATCATCAACAACATAAAAATCAGCATAAACAGATTGAACTGGTAAAAATCCAGAAAGTCTTCTCATACCACCCCATCTGATTATTAGGTCAATTCTTGAAATATCTGCTGTATTATAGTAAGTAACACTTTTATTAGCTTTTAAATCCCACTCCCAACTATAATTAATTAAAAAATTAACTTTTAAGCCACCAGTGCCAAAAGTTTTTCTTGTTGTTAAGTCGCTTAATTCAATAGGAAACATATCAGACTCTCTATTGCCAGCAACAAGTATTTCGCAGTTTTCATTTTTTAGCATATTAACCATTTCAACACAGCATTTAGTAAATGCTAGTCTTTGTTCAGTAGGTCTTTTAGTGTTGTCTGCAGTAAATCCATATATACTGATTTCTTTTACACCTAATCTTTCGCACTCCTTAAAGGCTTCAAGACCAGGTAAAAGTCCTTTTTCGTATCCTTTTTCTTTACCTAGTTGTTGACCTTTTGCCCATCTTCTGTTGCCGTCTGGTATTATTCCAATGTGGTTTGGTATTCTCATATTATCACCTCTTTGTAATTGTTGCCAAATTAATAAAGTATATACTATTGTACAAAAATAAATTTTATGATAATATAAAATTGAGGTGAAATTATGGAAAAGACTACAGAAATTAAAATAAGTGAATACGATGAAAAGGGCAATAAAATAGATTATGATGTTATAATGATATATGATAGTGATGTAACAGATAAACGCTATGTGTTTTATACTGACGGCAAGTTAAATAGTAATGGACAAGCTGGTATTAGAGTAGGTTTTGTTGAAGAAAATAATGGAAATGTAACTATTACATCTATTACAAATCCTATTGAGCAACAAATGCTTGCAAGAGTTTATGAAGATAATATTAGAAATAATAAAAAATAAATTAGTACAGTAAGTTTGGTTTAATATTAGGGGGTGGACTAGTATGAAAAAGCTACTTTTGTTAGCAAATTTTTATTCTGGTAAGGGCATTATAAAGCTAAATATTGCAGAAATGATTGATTATTACAATAGTAGAGGCTTTGAAGTAACAGTTTATTCATCTCAATATGTAGGGCATATTACAGATATTGTTGAAAAAACAGGTAGCAATTATGACCAAATTGTTTGCTGTGGTGGAGATGGAACATTAAATGAGGCTGTTAATGGACTTATGATGCTTAACAAAAGACCTATTTTAGGCTATGTTCCTTGTGGTTCTACCAATGATTTTGCAAATAGTGTTGGTATTCCTACTATAGTTGAGGAAAGTTATAAGACAGCTGTTGATGGTAGAGCTTGTGAAATAGATATGGGTAATATAAATAATAAGTATTTTGCTTATGTGGCAGGATTTGGGTTATTTACAAATATATCTTATGAAACACCCCAGAATATAAAAAATATATTAGGCTATCAAGCCTATATATTAGCAGGAATAAAAGAAATAGCCAATATACGCACTTATAATATGAAAATTACTTATGACGGCGGTGTAATAGAAGATGAAATAATGATTGGACTTGTTTCTAATTCTAATAGTATAGCTGGTATGAAAAAGTTATTTGAAAATTATGCAAATTTAAACGACGGCTTGTTTGAGGTGCTTTTGGTTAAAAAACCTAAAAATACAAGTCTGCTTAAAAATATTGTAACCTGTATTGTAGAGAAAAATTTTGATAATGATATGTTTTATAGTTTTAAGACAAGTCATATTAAATTTGAAAGCCAAGATTTTATAAAATGGACTGTTGATGGAGAATATGGTGGCGATTTTAATAATACAGAAATTAATGTTATTGGAAAAGCTATAGATATTATGGTTGATAAAAATCAAAGTAAAAAAATAGAAGAAGATAATAAATAATCCTATAAATTACACTTAAGTTTTGAAATTTATTGACTTATGTTAATTTAGTTGATATACTATAGTTAAGTTAGCAAACACCTTGAGGATACTGTTTATAAAGCAGTTCCTTAGAGTAAACAGGAGGCGTAAGAATGAATCCAATTGTTGTTAGAAATCTTAAAATTGGAGAAGGTATACCAAAAATTTGTCTTCCAATTGTAGGACATACTCAGTATGAAATCACTTCACAGGCTATGACAATAGCTGCTTTAAGACCAGATATTGTTGAATTTAGAGCAGATTGGTATGATGAGTGTGTTAGTGATGAGCATCTTATGGAAATGCTTAGATTAATAAGAAAATTAGTGGATATGACTCCATTACTTTTTACATTCCGTACATCTAATGAGGGTGGCATACAGGAAATTGAAAAAGACGAATATTTGAGAATAAATAAGGTAGCTATCGAAAGTGGTCTTGTTGATATGATAGATATTGAGCTTATGATTGGCGACAAGGAAATTAAGGATTTAGTTAAACTTGCTCATAAGAACGATGTTATTGTACTTATGTCTAACCACGACTTTGAAAAAACTCCAGAAAAGGATGTTTTAGTAGAGCGTATGGAAAAAATGATTGAATTAGGTGCAGATATTCCTAAGGTTGCTGTTATGCCTAATAGCAACAGAGATGTACTTAGACTTCTTGATTTAACTGATACTATAGCATCAGCTCACCCAGACTACCCTATTGTTACAATGTCAATGGACGGCAGAGGTGTTGTTAGTAGACTTGCTGGTGAAATCTTTGGCTCATCTATTACTTTTGGCTGTGCTAGAAAGGCATCTGCTCCAGGTCAGATTGAGGCTGGAGAGCTTGCTGTTGCTTTAAAAATATTACACCAAAACTTATATCATAAAGAAATGTAAATAAAGATAAAGGTTCTCTATCAAGTGGTAGAGAACCTTTTTGTTATATATTATCTTTTATTATAATAGGTATATTATCATTTTTGTTATTACTGTCGCTATTATAATGCTTGCATAGAAGTTCAGCAGCTTTCATTCTCTGTGTAAGATTTGCACCATCGTCCTCTCCTCTCATTACCATTGTAAGATAAGATGCTATTTCTGTTGGAATATCCTTTTTAGGTGTGGTATCTTGTGTATTATTGTTTAGTTTTTTGTCAATGTAATTAATTATGTCAGGGTTATTAAAGTATGTATTTTCTTTACTTTGTGCATATTTTTCTGAATAACCAGCCTTAATAAGAGAATTTAAACTATCACCTGTTTCTATAAAAAAATTTATAGCCATTTCTTTTCTTTTATTCATACTAATTCACCTCCTATTTATATATAACACATTTTAAGTGACATTAAGTGACATTTATTTGACTAATTTTATATTTTAGTGTAAAATATGGTGACATTATTTTTTAGGAGAAATATTATGGAAAGTAAAAATTTTTTTCAAAGACCTGTTACACTACTTTTGTGTGCAGTAATAGCAACAGCTTTGTGGGGCAGTGCTATTCCAGCTATTAAGATTGGTTATAACCTTTTTGGTATAGCAGAAAGTGGAGCATCAACTAAGTTTGTGTTTGCTGGTATTAGATTTGTTTTAGCAGGTATAGTTGTTATTATTTTTGACTGTATAAGTAATAAGAAAATTATTATTCCTCGTAAAGACGAGTGGGCAGGCATTGCTCTTTTAGGCATAGTTCAAACTACTATTGAATATATTTTCTTTTACTTATCACTTATATACTTAAGTGGAGTAAAGGGTTCTATATTAAATAGTATTGGCAACTTTTTTGCTGTTATTTTAGCTCATTTTGCATTTAAAAATGATAAGATTAATTTAAGAAAGTTTATTGGTTGCCTTTTGGGATTTTGTGGCGTTGTATTTTGTTGTTTTGAACAAGGACTTGATTTAAGTTTTAAATTTCAGGGTGATGGATTTATATTAATTGCAGCCTTTTGCTTTGCTTTAGGTTCAGTTATTACAAAGTTTGTAACTAAAAAAAGCAATTCTGTTACAGCTACTGGTTGGCAGCTTGCATTAGGTGGTGCAGTTCTTACTATAGTAGGTCTTTTATCTGGTGGTAGCATATCATTCCCTAGTATTCAAGCTGTAGCAATGCTTTTATATTTGGCAGTTATTTCATCTTGTGCATTTACAATATGGGCACAGCTTTTAAAGTATAATCCAGTTGGCAAAATATCAGTATACTGCTTTTTAAATCCTTGCTTTGGCGTAATACTTTCAGGTATTATGCTTGGCGAAAATATATTTAATGTTAGAACAGTTGTTGCACTTTTGCTTGTGTGTTTAGGTATATATATTGTTAATGCAAAGAGTAAAAAAGAGGCTTAATAATATTAATAAAATTGCATAAAAGTTTTACTAAAAATTTGAAATATAATTAACTATTGTTTTAATTTGTCTTTAGTGGTATAATACCATTAAATTATTGTGTGTACATATTCTTAGGAGGAATAGAAAAATGGGTAAGTTTTTTGGAACAGATGGCGTAAGAGGTGTAGCAAATGTAGAGCTTACACCAGAGCTTGCATATAAGTTAGGTAGAGCTGGTGCTTATGTTCTTACTAAGCATACTAACCATACTGCCAAAATTATTGTAGGTATGGATACAAGAATTTCTGGAGATATGCTTGAGTCAGCACTTATTGCTGGTATTTGCTCTGTAGGAGCACAGGCTGTTAGTCTTGGTGTTGTTCCAACACCTGCAGTTGCTCATCTTGTTAGAGCATATAATGCAGATGCAGGTATTGTTATTAGTGCATCTCACAATCCAGTTCAGGATAATGGTATTAAGTTCTTTAATTCTCAAGGTTTTAAGTTAAGAGATGATATTGAGCTTGAAATTGAAAATTATATGACTGACCGTTGGGAGGAACTTCCTCGTCCAACAGGTGATTTAGTTGGTGCAAAGACGGTTTGTGAAGAAGCTGTTGATGATTATGTTAATTTTGTTAAGACTACAACTGATATTAAACTTGATGGTATTAAGGTAGCCATTGACTGTGCAAATGGTGCTACATATAAGGCTGCCCCGGTAGCTTTAACTGAGCTTGGTGCAGAGGTTTATGCTATTCATAGAGAGCCGGACGGTACTAATATTAATAAGGATTGTGGTTCAACTCACATTGAAAGCCTTGCTAAGTTTGTTGTTGATAACAACTGTGACTTAGGTATTGCTTTTGATGGTGATGGTGATAGATGTCTTGCTGTTGATAGCAAGGGTAACCTTGTTGACGGTGATGTAATTATGGCTATTTGTGGTAATTATATGAAGGAATGTGGCAAACTTAAAAATGATACAATTGTTGCTACAGTTATGAGTAACTTAGGCTTATTCATTATGGGTAATGAAAAGGGTATCAAGATTGAAAAAACAAAAGTTGGCGACAGATATGTTTTAGAGCATATTCTTGAAAATGGTGATTGTTTTGGTGGTGAGCAGTCAGGTCACATTATTTTCTTTGATTACAACACAACAGGTGATGGTATTGTAACAGCTATTCAGCTTCTTACAACTCTTAAAAAGACTGGCAAGTCTTTAGATAAGGCTAAGGAAATAATGGAGGTTCTTCCACAGGCACTTGTTAATGCAAGAGTTGACAATAAGCGTAAAAAAGATTACCTTAAAAATGAAACTATTAAATCAGAAATTGAAAAACTTGAAGCTAAGTTTAGTGGTGATGGTAGAGTTCTTATTAGACCATCAGGTACAGAGCCTATTGTTAGAGTAATGATTGAAGGTAGAGACCAGCAGATTATTCAGCAGGAGGCTGAAAGACTTGCTAAACTTATTGAGGGCCTTTTAAATTAAGGAGGATTTGATTATATGTGTGGTATAGTTGGTTATGTAGGCGAGCAGAATGCAGTCCCTGTGCTTATTAGTGGTTTGCAGAGTCTTGAATACAGAGGCTATGATTCAGCAGGTGTTGCTGTTTTAAATGTAGATAAAATTGGTATTAGAAAAACTAAGGGTAAGGTAGATAATTTAAGAAATCTTTTACTTAATGAACCAGTTTCTGGTCACGTAGGTATTGGTCACACAAGATGGGCAACACACGGTGCACCATCTGACTTAAATGCTCACCCTCACTTTAGTAATGATGACAAAATTGCCGTTGTACACAATGGTATTATTGAAAATTATCAGGAGTTAAAGGCTGAGCTTGAGGCTAAGGGCTATATTTTCCATTCTGAAACAGATACAGAAACAGTAGCTCATCTTATTGATGACTATTACAAGCAGGGCTTAGACCTTTTAGAGTCTGTTAGAAGAACTCTTGAAAGAATTGAAGGTTCTTATGCTTTAGGTGTACTTTGTACAGATTATCCTGACCAGCTTATTGCAGCTAGAAAGGAATCACCTCTTATTGTAGGTCTTGGCAAGAATGAAAACTTTATTGCTTCTGATATTCCAGCAATCCTTACTTATACTAAAGATGCTTATATTTTAGGGGATAAGGAGCTTGCTGTAGTTAAGGCTGATGGCGTTAAGCTTTACGATATTAATGGTAATGAAATTCAGAAGGAAGTATATACATACAAGTGGGATGTTGAAGCTGCTCAGAAAAATGGCTATGACCACTTTATGTTAAAGGAAATATATGAACAGCCAAAGGTTGTTAAGGATAATCTTGCTAAGAGATTTTCTGAGGACGGCAAGAGCATTGAGCTTGACGGAATTAAGCTTGGTAAGGCTGAACTTGAAAATATTAACCAGATTTATATTGTAGCTTGTGGTACTGCTTATTATGCAGGTCTTATTGGCAAGTATCTTCTTGAAAGAATAGTTAGAATTCCTGTTAATTCTGATGTTGCTAGTGAATTTAGATACAAAGACCCACTTATTGATGAACATACACTTGTTATTGTTATTTCTCAGTCTGGTGAAACTGCTGATACTCATTCAGCATTAAAACTTGCTAAGTCTAAGGGTGCAAGAGTTTTAGGTGTTGTTAATGCTGTAGGTAGTTCTATTGCTAGAGATGCTGATGATGTTTTATATACTCTTGCAGGTTTTGAAATTGCTGTTGCATCAACAAAGGCATTTTCTGCTCAGGTAGTTGCAATGTATCTTATTACATTACACATTGCTCAAGAACTTGGCAAGATTGATGACAAAACATTTGCAGAAATTAAGAAGGCTATGGATAGAATTCCATCACAGATTAATGATATTCTTACAAAGGCTGTACCAGCTATTAGAGGTTTTGTTAATAAGTACATAAGCTCTAAGAATGTATTTTATATTGGTAGAGGTCTTGACTATGTTGTAGGTATGGAAGGCTCATTAAAGCTTAAGGAAATTGCTTATTTACATTCTGAACCTTATGCAGCTGGTGAGTTAAAGCACGGTCCTATTGCTCTTATTGAAAAGGCTACTCTTGTTGTTGGTGTTTGTACACAGGAGGCTCTTTTTGACAAGACTAAGAGTAATATGCAGGAAGTTAAGGCAAGAGGTGCTAAGGTTCTTGCTATTGCAATGGAAGGCAACAAGAGTATAGAAGAAGTTGCTGATGATGTAATTTATATCCCAAGAACCCATTGGATGCTTACATCTTTGCTTGCTAATATTCCACAGCAGTTATTTGCTTATTATATGGCTTTAGGTTTAGGCGAAGATATTGATAAGCCAAGAAACCTTGCAAAGAGTGTAACAGTTGAATAGGAGGATACAATTTTATGACAATAGGTATTATAGGGGCAATGGAAGAAGAAATTACAAACATTCTTGAGGATATGAATGTTGTAACAACTAAAAATGCTTTAGGTCTTGATTTTCACTTAGGTACAATAAATAATTGTGGACATAATATTGTTCTTGTGCGTTCAGGTATTGGCAAGGTTAATGCTGCCTTGTGTGCACAGGTGCTTATTGACCTTTTTGCTGTTGATGCTATTATTAATGTAGGGGTAGCTGGTGCAATGGACCCTAATGTTAAAATTGGTGATATTGTTATTTCAAGTGATGCTATTCAGCACGATTTTGATACTTCAGCTTTAGGTGATGAACCAGGCATCATTTCAAGAATGGATACTAGTGTATTTGTTGCTGATACAGAGCTTGTTGAAGTTGCTAAAAAGGTTGTTGAGGATATTGGTTTCCCAGTTTATGTTGGCAGAGTTGCCAGTGGCGACCAGTTTGTATCTGACCCACAGGTTAAAGAGAGAATTAACTCACTTTTTAATCCTATTTGTTGTGAAATGGAAGGTGCAGCTATTGCTCACGCTTGCTATTTGAATAAAATTCCTTTTGTTATTATTAGAGCTATTTCTGATAATGCAGAAGAAGGCAGTGATGTAAATTATGAAAGATTTTTCAGAGAAAGTGCAGTTACTGCTGGTAGAATAATTAAAAATATGATTGCTGAATTATAATAGTAAAAAAGTAATAGGTAGCTTTAAAGGCTAGCTATTACTTTTTTATTAATCATTTATGTTATAAATTTCTCTTAAAAATTTAGCCACACCAAAGTTGTCGTTTGTGTCAATAACCTTATTGGCAGAGGATTTAACGCAGTCATCAGCATTGCCTACAGCTATACCAAGTCCAGCAGTTTTTAACATAGAAATATCATTCTCACTATCACCAAAGGCAATAATTTCATCAGGCTTAACACCTATAATTTGGGCATATTCAAGTATAGCATTTCCTTTTGATACTGATTTTGAATTAATATCAATACAGTTCCAGTTAGATTGAACTGCCTTTACAGATGGAATATTAGCATTTATACTATCCCTTATCTTTAAAAGTTTAGGAATATCTTGCTCAATTACAACAGCCTTTACAACATTATCAAGACCTGAAACATCGTGCATATTTTTAACTAATTCGTAGTTAATAGAATATTTCATTTTTCTTGTATATTTAGTTGTAATAAGGTTAATACCACCTTCATATAGGGTTCTATCATTTGTGTAACAGGTATCATTTGTAAACATTTTTACACCAATGTTTCCGTCTTTACACATATCAAATATTTTATCAAGAGAATTTTTATCCATTGATTTTGTAAAATAATGTTTATTAGTATAAAAGTTTAAAAGTGTTGCACCATTACAACCGGCAACAGGGCAATCTATATCAAGTTCGTCAAGATAGTCTTTGGCTAAAATATCGTTTCTACCAGTAGCTAAAAGTATGTGTATACCCTTGTTATGTAAAACCTTAAATGTATCAATAATTTCTTTAGGCAAATAACCTTTTGAATTTAAAATTGTGCCATCGCAGTCAGTAGCAATTAGCTTATACATAGTATCTCTCCTTTCGATTTTTAAATTATTTTAACATATATTAAGATTAAAGTAAAATAATTTTGCATTTTTTCAGATATTGTTATATAATAAGTGTAATATAAAATGGAGGTTTTTTAAAATGAGTAAAGAAAAGTTTTATATGACTACAGCTATTGCTTATACATCAGGTAAGCCTCATATTGGTAATACCTATGAAATTGTATTAGCTGATAGTATTGCAAGATTTAAGAGAATGCAGGGCTATGAAGTGTTTTTCCAGACTGGTACTGATGAACACGGTCAGAAAATTGAGGAAAAGGCTAAGGCTGCTGGCATTACTCCAAAGCAGTTTGTTGATAATGTTGCAGGTCAGATTAAGAATATTTGGGATTTAATGAATACATCTTACGATAAGTTTATTAGAACTACAGATACTGACCACGAAAAGCAGATACAGAAAATATTTAAAAAGCTTTATGAGCAGGGTGATATTTACAAGAGTGTTTATGAGGGTATGTACTGTACTCCTTGTGAAAGTTTCTGGACAGAGAGCCAGCTTGTAGATGGCAAGTGTCCTGACTGTGGCAGGGAGGTTCACCCAGCTAAGGAGGAGGCATATTTCCTTAAATTAAGTAAGTATGCTGACAGACTTATTGAGCATATTAATACTCACCCTGAATTTATTCAGCCTGTTTCAAGAAAAAATGAAATGATGAATAACTTCCTTCTTCCTGGTTTACAGGATTTATGTGTATCAAGAACATCATTTAAGTGGGGTATCCCAGTTGATTTTGATGATAACCACGTTGTTTATGTATGGCTTGATGCTCTTTCTAACTATATTACTGGTATTGGTTATGATTGTGACGGCAATAATTCAGACCTTTTCAAAAAGATGTGGCCAGCTGATTTACACTTAATTGGTAAGGATATTGTAAGATTTCACACTATTTATTGGCCAATTATTCTTATGGCCCTTGATTTACCTTTACCTAAGCAGGTATTTGGTCACCCTTGGTTATTAAGAGGTGAGGATAGCTTTGAAGAAAAGATTGAAAACAATGACGGTAAAATGAGTAAATCAAGAGGTAATGTTATTTATGCTGATGACCTTGTAAGTTTATTTGGCGTAGATGCTGTAAGATACTTTGTACTTCACGAAATGCCTTTTGAAAACGATGGTGTTATTTCTTGGGATTTAATGATTGAAAGAACTAACTCTGACCTTGCTAATGTACTTGGTAACCTTGTTAATAGAACTATATCTATGACTAACAAGTATTTTGGCGGTGTAGTAAATAATACTAATGTTAAAGAAGCTGTTGATGAGGATTTAATCAAGGTTGTTACAGAGTGTAAGTCTAAGGTTGAAGCTAAGATGGATAAACTTAGAGTAGCTGATGCCATTACTGAAATATTTACATTATTTAAGAGATGTAATAAGTATGTTGATGAAACTGAGCCTTGGGTATTAGGTAAGGACGAAAGTAAGCAGGATAGACTTGCTACTGTACTTTATAACCTTGTTGAGGGTATTACAATTGGTGCTTGCCTTTTAGAGCCATTTATGCCAGAAACAACTGAAAAGATTTTAGCTCAGTTAAATGCTTCTAAGAGAGATTTTGCTGAACTTGATAAGTTTGGTCTTTATGCTAATGGTACTAAGGTAATTGAAAAGCCTCAGATTTTATTTGCTAGACTTGACCCTAAGGAAGTTGTACCAAAGGTACAGGCTATTATGGAAGCACAGGCTAAGGCTAATGCTCCAAAGGAAGAAACAAAAGAAGAACCTAAGGAAGAAAAGGAATACATTACTATTGATGATTTCTGCAAGGTAGAAATGAAGATTGGTGAAATTTTAGCTTGCGAAAAGGTTCAAGAGTCTAATAAACTTTTAAAATCAACTGTTAAGATTGGCTCTGAAACTAGAACTATTCTTTCTGGTATTGCTAAGTTCTATAGTCCAGAAGAAATGGTAGGTAAGAAGGTTGTTGTTGTTACTAACCTTGCACCTAGAAAGATGCTTAAGGGCAAATATGTGAGTGAAGGTATGATTGTTGCTGCTGAAGATGAAAGTGGTAATGTTAAGTTACTTACTGCTGATGGTAATGTTGAAAGTGGTGCTATTGTAGGTTAATTAGTTTTGTGCAAAAGAGTCCAAAAGGACTCTTTTGTTTTTAAATTGTAGTTTGTTGAGTAAACAAATGGAAACCCTTCCGTCAACCTTCGGTTGCCACCTTCCCTATAAGGAAAGGTAAATGGTGTATATATACAGTATAGGACACTAGTACCAAAAATAACTGGGCGAGCTTATTGCAAAAGTTTTATTGTTAAATCTGTAGGATTGGTTTTTGCGTAGAAAAAATGATTATACTTGTCTGTAGGTATTTATAAATAGTTAAATCGGGCGATTACTAATCGCCCCTACAAGTAACCTGTCCATAATAGTTGAAAGTATACCTAAGAATTAACCGCCTAGCTCCACTTATAGGGGAGCTGTCAGCTTTAGCTGACTGAGGGGTTTCCTTAACAATTTATAAAGGAGGAAAATATGTATTTTGACACACACGCTCATTATGAAGATGAAAAATTTAATGAAAACAGAGATACTTTAATAGAAGAAATGCACTCAAATGGAGTAGACTATATTATTAACATTGGTTCAGATATGGCTACATCTAAAAAGAGCATAGACCTTGCAAAAAAGTATGATTTTATATATGCGGCTGTAGGTGTACACCCAACAGAAGTAGAGGAAATGACAGAAAATGACATTGAAACATTAAGAAAATATGCAGATTATGAAAAGGTTGTTGCTATTGGCGAAATTGGTCTTGATTATCACTATGACTATTCTACAAAAGAAAAGCAGAGATATTGGTTTAAAAGACAGCTGGATTTAGCGGCAGAATTGGACTTGCCAGTTAGTATTCACTCAAGAGAAGCCTCTCAAGAAACCTTTGATATTATAAAAAGTAGTAATGTAAGAAAAGGTTCAATTCACGCATTTAGTGGCAGTGTAGAAATGGCAAAAGATTATATTGATATGGGATTTTACATTGGCGTAGGTGGCGTTGTAACATTTAAGAACGCAAAAAAGTTGGTCGATGTGGTTAGATTTGTCCCAATTAATAAAATTTTACTTGAAACAGATTCGCCATATTTATCACCAGTGCCTTTTAGAGGTACTGTTAATAATTCACAAAACCTTAAGTATGTTGCAGAAAAAATTGGTGAAATTAAACAAATTAGTCCTGAAGAAGTATGTAAAATAACAGCTCAAAATGCAAAGGAAATATTTTGGTGAAAAAAAGTTGTTGCATAATTATTACAAATGTGTTAAGATAGATGTTGCAAGTGATGTTGCGATTTAGTGTTCGTGGTTGTGCATAAATCCAACTAGCTTATATTTTTGCGATTTTTTTTATAAAATCCAACGAAAATGTTACTAAAACAACCAATAAGGAATCCAGTCGAAATTTAAAATTAAATTACGATTGACATTTTTGTAAGAAATACTTAACAAATTATTACAAAATTGTTGCATTCCATACGGGAGGATATTTATGTTAAGAAAATTTGTAAGTTGTGCAGCTATTATGATGGCAGTAACAGCTATATTACCAACATCAGCTTCAGCAGCAGATAATGCTTTTGTTGCAAACTCTGCTAACTATTCTGATGAAGCTAAGAGTAAAGTTATCTACTACCAGACAAATGATGTAGATACAAATGCTGAAAAGAGCGAAGTAAAGGTAAGCAGTAAGGAAGTTCCTTATACTACAATTACTAAGCAGACTGACAGCTTAACTAAGGGAACAACTAAGGTTGCTCAGAAGGGCGTTAACGGCGTCAACAAAATTACAGAGGTAACTAAGTATGTAAATGGCGAAGTTGCAGATGTAAGTGTTGCTGAGGAGGTTATTTCTGAGCCCGTAGATGAAATCATTTTAGAGGGTACTAAGAAGGTTGAAACTATTCCTAGTACAAGTACAGTAGAGTACTCTAAGGTACTTACAATGAACGCAACAGCTTACTGTCCTTGTTCACAGTGTTGTGGTTCATATTCCAACGGCTATACAGCTAACGGAATGAAGGCTGGCTACGGTGTAGCTGCTGTTGATACAAGAGTTATTCCTCTTGGTACAAAGCTTTATGTAGAGGGTTATGGCTATTGCATCGCAGCAGACACAGGCGGAGCTATTAAGGGTAACAGAATTGACCTTTGTTATGGTTCACATCAGGCTGCATTAAAGTCTGGCTTTGGTCATACAAATGTTAAGGTTTATGTTTTAAAATAATGTTTTATAAATTGGACTACCGAAAGGTAGTCCTTTTTTTATAAAAAATACAAAAATTTATTGCTATATTTTGTGTTTTGGGTTAAAATAACTATGTATGTTTAAATAACAAGAAAGGAGACTATTATGCTAGTTGAATTAATAGTCCCTTGCTATAACGAATCTGCAGTTCTTAAAATGTTTTACGATGAAAGCTGTAGAGTAATAAATTCTATAAAAAATTATGACTTTAACTTTATATTTATAGACGATGGTAGCAAGGACAATACTTTGTCAATTATGAAAGAACTTGCTGAAAATGACGAAAGAGTAAAGTATATTTCTTTTTCTAGAAATTTTGGTAAGGAGTCTGCTATGTTTGCGGGACTTAAAAATTCAAAGGGTGATTATGCAGTTGTTATGGACGCAGACCTTCAGCACCCACCAGCTCTCATACCTGATATGCTTAAGGTAATGGAGGAAGGTTATGATTGCTGTGCTACAAATAGAGCAACACGAGATGGTGACCCATTTTTAAGAACCCTTTTTACAAGAGGCTTTTATAAATTTGTTAATAAAATATCTGATGTTGATATGCCAGATGGTGCTGGTGACTTTAGAATGATGAGCAGACAAATGATTTCTGCTGTTATTTCAATGAGTGAGGTTCAGCGTTTTAGTAAGGGTATATTTAGCTGGGTAGGCTTTAACACCAAGTGGATTGACTTTGAAGATGTAGAAAGAGCTGCTGGTGAAACTAAGTGGAGCTTTTGGGGTCTTTTTAAATATGCTATGGAGGGAATTACAGCCTTTTCAACTGTGCCTTTAAAAATGGCAATTTATTTAGGTACTTTAGTTTCAGCTTCATCATTTATTTATCTTTTGTGTGTTATAATTAAGACACTTATTCACGGCAAGGATTTCCCTGGTTATGCCTCTATTATAGCAATAATGTTGTTTTTAGGTGGTTGCATTATGCTTTGCTGTGGTATTTTAGGTGAGTATGTGGCTAAAATATATCTTGAGGTTAAAAATAGACCTGTATATATTATAGGCAAAACTAATATTAGCGAGCCTGTTAATGACTACAGGAGGTAACTATGATAAAGACATTAATAAATAAAGTGTGTAATAGAGAAACTATAAGCTATCTAGTTTTTGGTGTATTGACTACTATTGTTTGTCTTGTAAGCTATGAGGCTATAAAACTTTTGCTTACTGGCGGTGGAGAGCTTTCACAGCTTCAAATGAATATTGCTAATGTTGGTAGCTGGATTATAGCTGTTGCCTTTGCCTTTGTTACAAATAAGTTTTTCGTTTTTCAATCAAAGTCTGTTGAGTTTAAGGTGCTTTTAAAGGAAATACCTTCCTTTGTAGGTGCAAGAGTTGTGTCACTATTATTTGAAATAGTGTGGATGAATGTAACTGTAGGACTTTTACATATTAACGATAGCCTTTGTAAAATTGGTGCACAGTTTGGCATTGTAGTTATGAACTATGTATTTAGTAAATTATTTATATTTAAAAATAAGTAAGGAGATATTTTTTTATGGAAAACAAAAAAGAAAATTGGTTTGTCGCCAATAGATTTGTTATTGGTGCATTTGTGTGTACTGCCATTATTATGTGCATTACATACATATTAAGACACGTTTATCCTTTTGGTGACCAAATTGTGTTAAAGGTTGACCTTTATCATCAGTACGCACCATTTCACGAGGAATTAAGAAGCCGTATACTTAATGGTCAAAGTCTTATGTATAGCTGGGAAGGTGGCTTGGGTAAGGAATTTGTAACCCAGATGGCATATTATACAGCTTCACCTATAAGCTTTTTAATATTGCTTTTCCCTCAGAAACTTTTACCTGAGGCATTAGCTTTCTTTATACTTATTAAGACTTGCTTTAGTGCGTCATTTTTCTCATATTATTTAAAAGAACATTTTAAGAAAAATGATTTATCTATTTTAATTTTTGGTTTGCTTTATGCTTTCACAGCTTTTATGACTGGCTATTACTGGAATGTAATGTGGCTTGATTCTGTTGCATTATTCCCTATTGTAGCTCTTGGCGTTGAAAGACTTATACACGAAAACAAGCATATTTTATACTATGTAGCACTTACACTTACTATGATTGTAAACTTCTATATGGCTGTTCTTGTTTGTGTATTTACTGCTGCTTATTTCCTTGTTGTTCTTTTTGCCAATTACGAGTGGAAAAGAAACAAGAGTGTTATGGTAGCTAGAATGATTAAGTTTGCAATAGTTTCAATTATTGCAGCCTTAACAGCTATGTTTATTTTAGCTCCTGTTGCTATTGCCTTAGGACAAACAGCAACAAGTGATACAAACTTCCCTAAGTTTGAAATTTATCAGAATGTATATCAGCTTATTACTAACCACTTTATTGGTGCAAGACCAGTTGTACTTGCTAGAAACGAGGACCTTCCTAATGTTTATAGTGGTGTAATAACAATGATGCTTATTCCTCTTTACTTCTTTAACACAAAGATTAATAAGAGAGAAAAATGGTTAATGTCAGCCTTATTAATATTTATGCTCCTTTGTGCTTGTATTAAGCCTTTGGACTTCTTAATACACGGTATGCATTTCCCATCTAACTTACCACATAGATATACATTTATTTATAGCTTTATTATGCTTTACATTGCTTACAAGGGCTTACTTAATATTAAGAGTTGTAAGTTTGAATTTGTTGTTTATGCAGGTATATTCTATACAATAGTTATTCTTGTTACAGAATTTGTTATGGTTCCAGCCATTTCTGATATTGATAGAGTATTATCTAATAGTGATATTATTATTAATATTGTAGCTATGATTGGTTACGCATATTTTATATATGCTTACTCAAAGGCAAAGCCACAAATGATAGGAGGTCTTTTAGGCGTAATATTTGTTTGTGTATTTGCAGAGTGTATGTTCTCAAGTGAACAGGGTCTTGATAGAACTACTGACAGAGAGGCTTATGTTAAGTATATTGAGGGTGCAGACGAGGCTGTCGATTATATGAATGATAAAGAAAACGGTAATTTCTACCGTACAGAGTTTAGAAGATTTACATCTATTAATGATGCAGCTCTTTATCATTACAGAGGATTTTCACAGTTCTCATCTCTTGCTCCAGGTGGTATATCAGACTTTATTGGTAATTTAGGTATTGCTGCTACTGGTAATAGTTATAGATACTATGACCCAACTTCTCTTATTGATGCTATGTTTGACCTTAAGTATGTTATGAATAAGGACGGAGAAATTAGCAACGAAAGATATGTGTTTGAAAAGCAGTTTAATAATGTTTGGATATATAGAAATGACAGAGTTCTTCCTTTAGGCTTTATGGTTAATTCAGATATTAAGAATTGGCAGACAGAAGACTCTCAGCCATTTGATGTTCAGAACAACTTTATTAAGCAGGGTGCATGTATAAACAAAGATATGTTTACACCTATTAAGGCTGATAGCGTTGATAAAACATTTATGAATGTAACTGAACAGATTGATGACAATAGCTTTAAGTATGAACTTACTGACCCAGCTAATCTTTCTCTTGAACCAACAGTTAAGGCAACATTTACTTCTGACAAGGACCAGTATGTTTATGTATATGTTGATGCTGGTAATGCTAAGAGAGTTAAATATCAGACAAACACAGCAAATGAGGATAGAGAGCTTTCCGCTGGTAAGAGTTTGTTTGATATTGGTCGTGTTAGTGCTGGTGAAACTATTAATGTTGAATTTGCTCTTACTAATAAGGGTGAGTTTGAAAAGACTTATAGAAAGAATGGTACTATTAAGATTTATGCAGCAAGCTATAATGATGAAGTATTCCAAGAGGCTTATAATAAGTTAAATCAGAATACTTACAACATTACTACTTTTGAGGATACTCATATTGAAGGTACAGTTAATGCACCTGCTGATGGCGTAATGTTTACTTCTATTCCTTATGTAGACGGTTGGAAGGTTACAGTCGACGGCAAGGCTGTTGATAAGGTTTCAATTGGAAATAACGGTGTAATTGGTGTAGATGTTCCAGCTGGTGAACATACTGTTGTGTTCCAGTTTAAGTCAAAGGGACTTATTCCTTCATTGATTATTTCTCTTATTGGTCTTATATTGGCTGTATTGTACACTTTTGCTGATAATAAATTTAAGAAAAAGAAAGAGCTTAAACTTGTTGCTGCAGCAGCTTTTGATGCTGAAGTAAATGAAAGTATTTCTAATAATAAGTTTAACAAGAAAAATAAGAAAAAAAGATAATTAAGCACAAGCAGCCGAAGAAATTACTTCGGTTGCTTTGTTTTATATTAGTAGAAAGAAGATGACGAAATGATAAAGAATTTAACAGAAGGTAATCCTTCAAAGGTTTTGATAGATTTTTCTTTGCCAATGTTTATAAGTGCAGTTTTTCAGCAGTTTTATAATATGGCAGATAGTATAATAGCAGGTAGATTTGCAGGTGAAAATGCTTTGGCAGCAGTTGGTGCATCATATCCTGTCACTATGGTGTTTATGGCTATAGCTATGGGTAGTAACATAGGCTGTAGCGTAGTTATATCTCAGCTTTTTGGTGCTAGAGAATATGGAAAGGTAAAGACAGCAGTTTCTACAACTGTTATAGCTAGTACAATTATTTCAATAGTTCTTTCAGCTATTGGTATTATAGCTAGTACATTAATAATGAATTTAATCAATACACCTACAAATATATTTGATGATAGTAAGTTGTATTTTAATATTTATATGTTAGGCTTTATTTTTCTCTTTTTATACAATGTAGCTAATGGTGTATTTACATCATTAGGTGACTCTAAGACACCTCTTATATTTCTTATTGGTTCATCAATAGGTAATATTTTTCTTGATATTTTGTTTGTAGCAATTTTTAAATGGGGTGTTGCAGGTGTTGCTTGGGCAACATTTATTGCACAGGGTATAGCTTGTGTGTTAGCTATGATTAGCCTTATTATAAGAATAAAAACTGTAGATAATGAAAAAACAACAGAATATTTTTCATTTCCAATGCTTGCAAGAGTTACTTACATAGCTGTGCCAAGTATTTTACAGCAAAGTTTTATTTCTATTGGTAACATATTTATACAGGGTAGAGTTAATTCCTTTGGTTCTTCTGTTATTGCTGGTTATTCTGCTGGTGTCAAACTTAATACATTTGCTTTAACTAGCTTTACAACTATTGGTAATGCTATGTCTACCTTTGCTGCTCAAAATGTTGGTGCAGGCAAATTTGATAGAGTTAAGCAAGGTCTTAAAACAAGCCTTACTTTTTGTTTTTGCATTGTAGTTCCATTTTTAATTATTTTTGTTGCTTTTGGCAGACAGGCTTTAGGCTTGTTTATGACAGCAGATAGTATGGACGCTATTCAATGTGGTATGCTTTTCTTAAAGATTATTGCTCCATTTTACCTTGTTATTTCAGCTAAAATAGTTGTTGACGGACTTATGCGAGGAGCGGGAGCAATGTTTGCCTTTACAACTAGTACATTTTTGGATTTAATATTGAGAGTTATACTTGCTTTTGTATTCTCTGGTATTATGGATAGTGAAACAGGCATATGGCTTAGCTGGCCTTTTGGCTGGACTATTGCCACAGTTTTAAGTTTTGTATTTTACTTTAGAGGAAGCTGGAGAAAGGGTATTTCAATGAAATAAAAATAGCTTTTAAATTTCCTCTAAATATGTTATACTAAGTTATTAGAAGATAAGAAAAAATTAACTAGGAGATAAAATTATGAGTTCAGATAGACAGTCTAAAATCAGAAATTTCAGCATAATTGCCCATATTGACCACGGAAAGTCTACCTTGGCTGATAGACTTATACAGCAGTCTGGTCTGCTTACAGAAAGAGAAATGCAGGCACAGGTTCTTGACAATATGGATTTGGAAAGAGAAAGAGGTATTACAATAAAGGCACAGGCAGTTCGTCTTATTTACAAAACTGCTGACGGTGAGGAGTATACATTAAATCTTATTGATACTCCAGGTCACGTTGACTTTAACTATGAGGTATCAAGAAGTTTGGCAGCTTGTGATGGAGCAGTTCTTGTTGTAGATGCTGCACAGGGCGTTGAAGCACAGACTCTTGCTAATGTGTACCTTGCTCTTGATAATAATCTTGAAATTTTGCCAGTTATTAATAAAATTGATTTGCCAAGTGCTGACCCAGACAGAGTAAAGGCAGAAATTGAGGATATTATTGGCTTAGATTCAAGTGAAGCACCTCTTATTTCAGCAAAGGCTAATATTAATATTGACCAAGTTTTTGATAAAATTATAAAGGACTTGCCAGCACCTAATGGCAATGAAGATGCACCTTTAAAGGCTCTTATATTTGATAGTTTTTATGATAGCTATAAGGGCGTTATTGTATTTATGCGTATATTTGACGGTAAAATCAAAAAAGGCTCTAAGGTTAAGTTTATGGCAACTAATACAGAGTTTGATGTTGTTGAAGTTGGTGTATTTGGTCCAGGACAGTATATTCCAGTTGAAGAACTTAAGGCTGGCGATGTTGGTTACTTTACAGCAAGTATCAAAAATGTTAGAGATACAAGAATTGGTGATACTGTAACAGATGCGAGAAATCCTGTTGCTGAACCTTTACCAGGCTATAAAAAAGTTAATTCAATGGTTTATTGTGGTATTTTCCCTGCTGATGGTGCAAAATATGGCGACTTAAGAGATGCCCTTGAAAAACTTCAGCTTAATGATGCTGCTCTTAACTTTGAGGCAGAAACATCTATTGCCTTAGGTTTTGGTTTCCGTTGTGGTTTCTTAGGACTTTTACACCTTGAAATAGTTCAGGAAAGACTTGAAAGAGAGTATAATCTTGACCTTGTTACAACAGCACCTTCTGTTATTTACAAGGTTTATTTAACTGATGGCACAGTTATTGACCTTTCTAATCCATCAGATTTGCCAGACCCTACAACTATTCTTAAAATGGAAGAACCTATTGTTAGGGCAGAAATTATACTTCCTAGTGAATATATAGGAACAATTATGGAGCTTTGTCAGCAAAGACGAGGTGAGTATGAGGGTATGGAATATCTTGAAAAAACAAGAGCCGTACTTACTTATAAGTTGCCTCTTAATGAAATTATATATGATTTCTTTGATGTACTTAAATCTCGTTCAAGAGGCTATGCTTCATTTGATTACGAACTTATTGGTTATGAAGAAAGTAGACTTGTTAAGCTTGATATGCTTGTAAATAGAGAAGTTGTCGATGCTTTAAGTTTTATTGTGCACGAGGATTCTGCTGCTGAAAAGGGTAGAAAAATGGCTGAAAAACTTAAAAAGGAAATACCAAGACATCAGTTTGAAATTCCTATTCAGGCAGCTATTGGTAATAAGATTATTGCTAGAGAAACAATATCAGCTGTTAGAAAAGATGTACTTGCTAAGTGTTATGGTGGCGACATTACTAGAAAGAAAAAACTTCTTGAAAAACAGAAGGAAGGTAAAAAGAGAATGCGTCAGATTGGTAGCGTAGAAGTACCACAGGCAGCTTTTATGAGTGTGCTTAAACTTGATGAAGAATAATTTGTAATATTTTAAAAATTATAATTTAATATTGAAATTAATACCTCCTGTGATAAAAATAATTCGTGGGAGGTATTTTTTTATTGGAAACCCTACCGACAACCTACGGTTGCCACCTTCCCTATGAGGGAAGGTAAAAGGTGTGCCCCTACAAATAATTTATAGACAAAAGTATACCTTATTTGTAGGGGCGA
>URXK01000008.1 GCA_900551755.1 uncultured Eubacterium sp.
TAACATACCAACAACTAATGTTAAGTACGGTGACAAGATTAACTCTAACTTACCAAGTACAGAGCCAACAAAAACAGGTTACACATTTATTGGTTGGGTAAAGGAAAACGGAAGTACATTAAATGATAGTGATGTAATGACTGAAACAGGTTACACAGTTTACGCAAGCTGGAAAGCAAGTGATATTTTAGCTGAGGAACAGATTATTGTTGGAAAATATAATGAAAATATAGACTATGTTTCTATAAATCAAAATATTTCAAACGGAACAGGAAAATATACTTTTGCACTTGCTTCTGACCAGAAATTGCCAAGTGGTGTTAATATTGATAATGATGGCAATATATATGGTAAATATATGGTTGCTGGAGAATTTGTAGTTAATGTTACAGTTACAGACGCAAACACAGGAGCAACTACTATTAAGGTTGTAAAGTTTGAAATTGCAAAGGCTGATGTTAATGAAGTTGTTTTTCCTGTTATTACTGAAAGCATAGCTTATGGAACAAAACTTAGTGATATTAAGTTAGAAGGAAAGGGCGACGGCGTTTTTGAATGGGTTGAGCCTAACACAATTCCAGAAGTTAAAAATAACGGCTATGCAGTTAAGTTTATTCCTAATGACAGTGCTATAAATAATTATAACTACGGCAATGACTTCAAGTTTGAAAGAACTGTTAATGTTACAGTAACTCCAATAGAACCTACATTAAAAACTGCTCCAACAGCAGCAAAAATTACTAAGGGTTCAGCATTAAAGTCAGTAGCAATAAATGGTGGTATTTGCGTAGGTCTTGACGGACAAGAATTAAAGGGTAACTTTAACTGGAAAGAATCTGATGAAGTATTATCATCAACTGGCGAGTATAAAAAGACTGTTGTATTTACACCAGATAATGCTAATTACAAGACTATTGAGTTTGATGTAAGTGTTACAGTAAATAGTGCTTCTAGCGGTGCTGGACATTCATCATCAAGTGGAACATCAACAACATATACAATTGAAGTATCTTGCTCAAATGGTGGTTCTATCTCACCTAGTGGAAAGATTAGTGTATCTAAGAACGATAGTGCAACATTTACTTTTGAGGCTAATGATGGTTATGAGGTTTCAAGTGTATTAGTTGATGGCGAAAAGGTTGATGTTAATAGCCTTGATGGTAAGTATGTTTTCAACAATGTAAATAGTAATCACAGTATTTATGTTGAGTTTAAAAAGAGTGAAACAACTGAAAATGTAACAGAGCAGGTAACTGAGGAAGTAACTAAGTCTGAAGAAAATACTGTTGAACAAACTGATGATGTTCAATATATTCAGGGTTATCCAGACGGAAGTTTCAAACCGTCTAAATCTCTTACAAGAGCAGAGGCTACAGTTGTTTTAGCTAATATTTTAAACATACAGCCAACAGATGACAATTATGAAACTAAGTTTAGCGATGTTAAGCCACAACAATGGTTTTATAATTATGTAAGTGCTCTTACAGAAAAGGGTATAATAAATGGTTATCCAGATGGAACATTTAGACCAAATGATAAGATAACAAGAGCTGAAATGGTTACTCTTGTTGTTAAAGCTCTTGGCTTAAATGGAGAATATGAAAGTTCATTTAGTGACATTTCTAATTCTTGGGCAAAAGATGCAATTGCAATTGCTAGTGCTAAGGGTTGGATAAATGGATATTCAGACGGAACTTTTAGACCTAACGATAGCATTACAAGAGCAGAAACTGTTGTATTCCTTAATAATGTAATTGGTGTAGATGTATCTACAAATGTTTCAGAATCTAAGTTTACAGATGTTAAAACAAGTGATTGGTTCTTTGAAGCTGTTATGGTTGCAACAGGCAATAGATAGTTTTTTAGTAGCTATTCTATTAAATAATGTAATATAAAATGACCTCCAAAAGTTGGATATTTTAAATCTAGCTATTGGAGGTCTATTTTTTGCAAATGTTTTATTAAATATATATTGAAAATCTATCACATAAAATGCCCATTGTTAATAATATATATTAAGGGGGTGTTTTGGTGGTGTTTTTTCCTTCTTTTATGGTCACAGGCGGAGAACTGCCTTCAACTTTAACTGCTGAGGAGGAAGAAAAATATGTTAAACTTTGGGAGCAGGGAGATATTTCTGCTCGCAACAAATTAATTGAGCATAACCTTAGATTGGTGGCACATATTGCCAAAAAATATAATCAATATAAAGATAATGAGGATTTGATTTCTATTGGTACAATTGGCCTTGTTAAGGCTGTTTCAACTTATAAGGCTGATAAGGGCAGATTGGCAACCTATGGTGCAAGGTGTATTGAAAATGAAATACTTATGTATCTTCGTCAAAATAAAAAACGGCAAAATGATATAAGTTTACAAGAAAGTGTTGGTATTGATAAGGAGGGTAATGAAGTAACCCTTGAGGAAAAATTGGCTGATGAGGGCAAAAGTGTTGAAGAAATAACAGCTTTAAAAATGACTGTGGAAAAACTATATAAAATAATGAAGGAAAGACTGACACCACGAGAACTTGAAATTGTAATTCTTCGTTACGGACTAAATGGTCAAAAACCTGTAACTCAAAGAGAAATAGCTAAAACAATGGGAATAAGTAGAAGCTATGTGTCAAGAATTGAAACAAGGGCTTTATCTAAGCTAAAGGATTTATAAAATAGTATCGCTTTTGCGATGCTTACATATACATACTGTTGGGCGTAAGCCTTATTTTTTTGCAATAAAATGTAAATTAAGGTGATTAATAGGGTATGAAATTAAGCATTGACAACATAAAAATTAGTTGTATACTGTAATAAAGATAGGACTGGTGTACATTATGAATAAGAAAAAGAGTAACACAAAAAAACAAACAAAATATGGTAAAAGTAAACTTATAATAGGTGTAAGTATAGGAATTGGACTTGCAATACTTTTGACTTGCTTTTTTATGATATTTAAAAATAATGATGTAGAGCCTGTTAGTCAATTTTTAAAAACAGAGGAAACATCATCAGAAAATAGTACAAATGAAGTAACTACAGTTAGTAATTCTCAAGTAAGCAATTCAGCCGTAGAAACTGATAGCAAATTAACAAAAAAAGCAGAGAAAATATTGTCATCTATGACTTTAGAGGAAAAAGTTAATCAAATGTTTTTTATTACACCAGAGGCTTTGACCGGTGTTGATTGCGTAGTGGCTGCTGGTGAACAGACAAAATCATCTTTAGAGGCTCATCCTGTTGGTGGTATTATATATTTTGGACAAAATATAACAGGTGAAAAACAAACTAAAGAAATGATTGCAAATATTAAAAAATATGGCAAAGATGTTTGCAAAGTTCCTCTTTTTATAGGTATAGACGAGGAAGGTGGAACTGTTGCAAGACTTGGCAACAGTGATACTGTCAATGTTAAAAAAGTTGATAATATGTCAGTAATAGGAAAAAGTGGGGATATTAAAAACGCATATAAAGCAGGAGATACTATTGGTAAGTATTTGTCTGACTATGGTTTTAATATTGACTTTGCTCCTGATGCAGATGTTTTAACTAATAGTCAAAATCAAGTTGTAAAGGATAGGAGCTTTGGTAGTGACTCTAAATTAGTGTCACAAATGGCATTAGAGGTATCAAAAGGCTTAAATGATAATGGCATTTATTCTTGTTTTAAGCATTTCCCTGGTCACGGAGCAACAAAAGATGATACTCACGAAGGCTTTGCTTATACTGACAAAACTTATGAAGAACTTTCTAAAAGTGAGTTAGTTCCTTTTGTAGATGCAATAAATAATAATGCAGATTTTATTATGGTAGGGCATATTTCAGTACCACAAGTTGTAGGAGATAAAACTCCTGCATCTATTTCTTCTGTAATAATAAATGATATTTTAAAAGGAAGATTGGGGTATAAGGGTATTGTAATTACAGATTCATTATCTATGGGAGCATTAACTAATCTTTATCAATCTGATGAAATTGCTGTTAGAGCAGTAAATGCAGGTGTTGATGTATTGCTAATGCCACAAAATTTCAATCAGGCTTACAACGGATTATTAAATGCTGTAAAGTCTGGTAAAATAAGTGAAAAAAGAATAGACGAGTCTGTTTTAAAAATTATTGAAAAAAAGTTAAAGTATTTATAAAAAGTTGTTAAAGTATAGCTTTATAATATTTAATCAAATGAAGTTTTATATATTAATGTATGTTACCTTTTGTCTAAATATTATACAAATAATATAGTTGATTATTTTTATTTTAAATAGTATAATGAAAAAAAGAGATAAAAGGAGGAATTTTTATGTCAATTATAAGACCCTTTAAAGGCTACAGACCTACACAAGAACTTTGTAGCAAGGTAGCAGCACTTCCTTATGATGTAATGACATCTGACGAGGCTAGAGAAATGGTTAAGGACAATCCTTATTCATTCCTTCACATTGACAAGGCTGAAATAGACTTGCCAAAAGATACTGACCACTATTCTGATGTAGTTTATCAAAAAGCTAAGGATAACCTTTGGAATATGGTTAAAGGTGGTATTTACATTCAGGATAAAAAGCCAGTTTTATATATTTATCAGCTTACAATGAATGGCAAAAGCCAAACTGGACTTGTTGCCTGCACTTCTATTGATGAATACATTGAAAACAAAATAAAGAAACACGAGCTTACAAGAGCTGATAAAGAGGAGGACAGAATTCGCCACGTAGATACTTGTAATGCAAATACTGGTCCTATTTTCCTTACTTACAAGAATAAGGAAAACATTGATAAAATTATTAATAAAGCTATTGAAAATGAGCCAATATATGATTTTACAGCAGAAGATGGTATTAAGCATACAGTTTGGCTCATAGATAATGATGAAGTTATTAATGGTCTTATTAGTGAATTTAAGTCTGTTCCAGCTCTTTATATTGCTGATGGTCATCACAGAAATGCGTCAGCTGTTAAGGTTGGTTTAAAGAGAAGACAGGAAAATCCTAATTATACAGGTGATGAAGAATTTAATTATTATTTATCTGTAATTTTCCCAGATAATCAGCTTTACATTATGGATTACAACAGAGTTGTTAAGGACTTAAATGGTTTAAGTAAAGAAGAATTTATAGCTAAAGTAAGTGAAAAATTTGATGTAGCAGAATATAATGGCAATGATTGTTATAAGCCTAGTGAAAAGCACACTTTTGGTATGTATTTAGATAAAAAGTGGTATTCATTAAAGGCTAAAGATGCTATTGTTGATGAAAATGATACTGTAGCTTGCCTTGATGTATCTATACTCCAAAAGGAACTTTTAGCTCCAATATTAGGTATTGGTGACCCAAGAACTGACAAGAGAATTGACTTTGTTGGTGGTATAAGAGGTCTTAAGGAGCTTGAAAAGAGAGTAGATAGTGGAGAAATGAAGGTTGCTTTCTCTATGTATCCAACTACTATGGAACAGCTTATGAATATTGCTGATGATAACAAAATTATGCCTCCTAAGTCAACTTGGTTTGAACCTAAGTTGAGAAGTGGTATTTTTGTACACGAGCTTTAAAATGTATAAATGTCTAGTTGCTTTATGTGACTAGGCATTTTTTATGTGAAAAATTATTATATTTTGGGGTATAATATTAAAAAACTTAATTAAAATTTGGAAATTAAAATGCTTATTACTTGACATTAGCATTTTAATTGCATATAATGTTATTGAAAGAGGTGATTTTATGGTAGCAAAAGTAGCTAGTGTTAGCTTTCGTATTGATAGTGAATTAAAAAATCAAGCAGATAAATTATTTAATAATTTAGGAATGAACCTTACAACTGCTTTTAATATATTTCTTAGACAGTCTGTAAGAGAAGGAAGAATTCCTTTTGAAATTACTATGAACTCGCCTAATGCTGAAACAATTTCTGCTATGCGTGAGGCAGAAAGGATAGCTAATGACCCAACGGTAAAAGGTTTTAATTCTGTTGATGAATTAATGGCTGATTTAAACGAATGATGTATGAAATAAAAAGAACTACAAAATTTAAAAAAGATTATAAACTTGCTGTTAAAAGAGGTCTTGATATATCAAAGCTGAAAATTGTAATTCAATTATTAGCAGAGGGAAAAACTTTGCCTGAGGAATATAAAGACCACTCACTTTCTGGAGAGTGGATAGGGCAGAGAATGTCATATTCAACCGGATTGGCTTCTTGTTTATTATTATTCAGAGATTGTTCTTGTTTTAACTTTAGCTAGAACAGGAACTCACAGTGACTTATTTAATAATTAAATAAATGTCTAGTTGCTTTATGTGACTATAAACTTTTTATAAAAAGCCACCTAGATTTAAAACTAGGTGGCTAATTTAGTATTACTTATTCATACTTCTATCTTTTTCTACAATATTTTCAACAGCCTTTACAATACCGGCAGTGAATTTATATTCTTCAAGTGTACAAAGACCTTCAATAGTAGTTCCGCCAGGAGAACAAACTTTATCAACAAGTTCCTGTGGGTGTTCAGTGCTATTAAGGAACATAGTAGCACTACCAACAACGGCTGTGCCAGCAATTTCAAGAGCCTGTTTTTTATTCATACCCATTTTTTGAGCACCTCTTGCAAGGGCATCAATAAAAGCATAAACATAAGCTGGGGAGCAACCAGCAATAGCACAGAAAACACCAAACTGACTTTCAGGTACTTCTGTAGCAAGACCAATAGATGAAAGTAAGTCTTTAACAACACTTAAGTCATCATTAGATGCAAACTCGTTTTTGCAAAGTGATGTTGCAGACATTAATATTTCAGCATTAATATTTGGCATTATTCTAACAAGTCTAACATCAAAGTCAAACATATCAGTAATATTTTCAGTAGAAAGACCAGCAGCCATTGATACTACAATAGGATTTTCAGCTTTAACAGTATCTCTAATTTCGTTAATAACAGTTTTAAACATTACGGGCTTAACTGCCAAAAATAAAACATCACATTTACAGGCATCACTAGCTGTTTCAGCAGAATTAATGCCTAATGAATTAGCCATATCACTAAGAGCAGATTTATTTTTTCTATTAACAATTATATTTTGTGGTTCAACTTTGTTGCTTTTAATAAAACCTCTAATAATTGCACCACCCATATTACCAGCACCAATAAAACCTATTTTCATAACTAAATCCTCCCTACATTACTTTAAATTAACTTAATGAAAGCATTGTATCAAGGGACATAATAGCCTCTTTAGCAGTCTGCTTATCAACTGTAACCTGCTTAGTAAAATCACCCTTTAAAATATCTTCTAATGTATCACATAGATTTTCAAGAGTAGTCTTATTCATATTCATACAAATACTGCCTGTGCTAAGTATCTTAATATCTTTGTCAGGAAATCTTTCCTGTAATCTAGTAACAAGATTAAATTCTGTACCAACAACCCATTTAGAACCACTTTCAGCATTTTCAACAGCTTTAATAAGGTAAGTTGTTGAACCAGTACCATCACATTTTTTAACAACTTCGTGCTTACATTCTGGGTGTACAATAATCTTAGCATCTGGGTTTGACTTTCTGGCAGCATCAACCATATCTGTTGTTATTCTGTGGTGAACGTGGCAATAACCGTTCCAAAGAATCATTTTAACTTCCTCTGGTTTACAGCTATAAGAAAGGGTTTCTGTCTTTTGGTCATAAAGAGCAAGACATTGTTCATCAACACCAAGACTAACAGCAGTGTTAGCACCTAAGTTTTGGTCAGGTAAGAAAAGGATTTTATCCTTAACACTAAAGCCCCATTTTACAACCTTTTCAGCATTACCAGATGTAACTGTTGTACCACCGTGAACTCCACAGAAAGCCTTAACTTCAGCCTTTGAATTAATATATGTAATAGGAACAATACTGTCGCCTAATTCTTTAGTAATAATATCCCAAGCAATTTCAGCACTTTCTCTATCAGCCATATCAGCCATAGGACATCCAGCAAGAGGAGCTGGTAAAAGTACCTTTTGATAATCTTCTGAAAGAATATCAGCAGTTTCTGCCATAAAGTGAACACCACAAAAAACAATGTACTTTGCTGTTTTATTCTTCTCTGCAATTTGAGCCAACTTTAAACTATCGCCAATAGCATCAGCTAAAGCAACTATTTCGTCTTTCTGATAATGATGAGCAAGTATTAATAAGTCATCACCAAGTTGAGCTTTTATTTCTTTAATTCTGTTAGTTAAATTATCTGTCATTTTTTAATTGCCTCCTTGCTTAAAAAGCTAATATCTAATGGCTTAACACCATTTGTAAGTGAGCCTATAGAAATAACATTGACACCGCAACCCTTAAAATTGGCTATTGTATCAATAGTTATACCACCTGATGCCTCTGTAATAATGTGGCTAGGCACAAGTTTTTGTAATTCTTTTATTTCTTCCGGACTTCTGTTGTCAAACATAATAACATCAGCTCCAGCTTCAACAGCTTCAATTACTTGTTCTCTTGTTTCAGTTTCAACTTCAACCTTAACCATATGACCAAGTTGAGCTTTAACTTTTTCAACGGCTTTAGTTATGCCACCAGCAAAGGCTATATGATTATCCTTAAGCATAACACCGTCATAAAGAGCATAACGATGGTTAAAGCAACCACCCTTAGTAACAGCATATTTTTCAAATAATCTAAGTCCAGGGTGAGTTTTTCTTGTGTCAACAATTCTTATTGATGGGTCATCTAGCTTAGTTACAAGATTATTGCCCATAGTAGCAATACCACTCATAAGTTGCATTAGGTTAAGCACAATTCTTTCAGCTGTAAGGAGAGTTGAAACTCTGCCTTCAACTTCTGCAATTCTTTCACCTTTTTTAACTGGCTCACCGTCTTTCTTTAGTATGTTGATGCTGTAGTCATTGCTGAAAAAAGAATATGTCAAATCAATAACATCAGTACCACAAACAATACCATTATCCTTAGCTACAAAGTAGCCTACACCTCTTACATCATCACCGAAAACAAGGTCAGTTGATAAATCTCCTGTACCAATATCTTCTTTTAAATAAGATGCAATTAATTCTTTAGCAAGTAGCTTATTCATTTTTATCCTCCTTTAAGGAACATTATTGATGAAATTTTAACATAAATATCATATTTTTTCAATAGGAAACCTTTAATAATTGTTGCAAACAAGCTTAAAATGGAATATTTTAAAAAATTTTTATGTGGACTTGCAAGATATGATAATAATTGCATAGACTTTATTGTATTTAATTTTGGAGGTAACTTATATATGGGTTGCAGTAACAATAGTATTATCTGGATTATAATTATTTTGCTTTTCTGTGGTTGTAATGGTAACAACAATGGCATTGGTAACTTCTTTGGCTGTGGCAATGATTGTAGCTGGATAATTATACTTGTTATTCTTCTTTGCTGCTGTGGCAATAACAACTTTGGACTTTGTGAGTCTAAGTGCTAATTGAGTGCAAATCAAAAAGGGCTGCTAAATGCAGTCCTTTTTGATTGTCAAAAATCAACAGTTAAAATATTTTAACTATTCAATTCCATACAAATACTGTTTATCATTTTTATCTATCCACATAACCTTTAAATTATTGCTTTTTGCTAGCTTAATACCTTCGTCATAAGGCAATATAAATAATGCTGTAGAAAACATATCCCCCTCAAGGGAGCTATTAGTAACCACAGTAACTTCCTTATTATTTTCAGATGGAAAAAGGGTTTTGCTATCAATAATGTGGTGGTATCTTTTGCCATTATAGTCATAATACCTTTGATAGTTACCACTAGTAACAGCAGATTGGTTAGATAAATCAAATGAATATATATATTCATCATTGTTATCAGGAGAAACTACGCCGGTTTTAAAACTTTCTTTATCCTTATCATTAATGGCTATAACATTTCCACCAAGATTTATTAATGCAACCTTAATACCTTTAGATTTAAGATATTTAACGGCATAATCAGCAGCATATCCCTTTGCTATAGCTCCAACATCAATGGAAGTATATTTATCTTTTATAAATATAGTTGAGTTATTTTCATCTATTACAATAGAATTAATATCTGTGTGTTTACTAGCTTCAATAAGTTCCGTATTTGTTGGTATTGCATAAACATTATTATTTAAGGCATTTTCTCTGTAATTATGCCATATATTAAGCACAGAACCCATAGCTATATTAACAGTTTTATTGGTCTTTTCATAAGCATATTTACCAGCTTTTATAAGCTCTAAAGTTTCTGGTTGAACCTTAACTGGTTTTATGCCTGCATTGTCATTTATAGTCTTAATATTATTAATGTCTTTATAATTGTTATAAATATCAAATTGTTTGTTTAAGTTTAAAAGTTTGGCGTGAAGTTCTTTAGTTATTTCGTCAAATTCGTCTTTTTTATTTGTATAAATAGTTATGGTACTGTAGGTGTCAAATACATCTAAGTATTCTGTTGTATATTTTTCTTGTTCACAACCACACATAAGCAAAAGAAAAAATAGAGCAAATATAATTTTTTTCATTTTTTTCTCCTTGATAACCTAATTATTTTTATTGAGTATACAACAATATTTTTATTATGTCAAAAGTTATAGACAAAAGCATAAATAAATGTTATAATTATAAAGAGTAAGTTTGAATAAGTATATCTTCGGATATATATATTTATAGATATGAGGTAATTTTAATGAAAAATTTAGTAATTGGTGATTTAGTTGCAAAAATCCCTATTATACAGGGTGGTATGGGTGTAGGCGTAAGTCTTCACAAGCTTGCTGCCGCTGTTGCAAGAGAGGGTGGTATAGGTGTGATTTCTGCAGCACAGCCAGGTTTTAGAGAGCCTGACTTCTATACCAATACCTTTGAGGCAAATATGCGTGCCCTTCAAAGAGAAATTAAACTTGCTAAGGAGGAGTCTAACGGCGGTATAATTGGTGTTAATATTATGGTTGCTGTTACTCACTATGAAGATTTTGTAAAGTGCTGTATTGACAATGGTGCTGACATTATTATTTCCGGAGCAGGTCTTCCTATGGACCTTCCTAAGTTTGCAGAAGGTTCAGACATTAAGCTTGCACCTATTGTTTCATCAGCAAAGGCCTGTAAGGTTATTTTCTCACGCTGGGTGAAGAAATATAATAGACTTCCAGATTTACTTGTTATTGAAGGTCCAAAGGCTGGTGGTCACTTAGGTTTTAAGGCTGAGGAAGTATTGTCAATTGACAATTTTGATGATGAAATACTTAAGATAATAGAGACTAAAAAGGAATTTGAAGAAAAATACAACAAGACTATTCCTGTTGTATTTGGTGGTGGTGTATATTCTAAGGAAGATGTTAATCACTGCATTAATGACCTTGGTCTTGATGGTGTTCAGATGGCTACTCGTTTTGTAGCAACTGAAGAATGTGATGCTGATATAGCCTTTAAGCAGGCTTATGTTGATGCAAAACTTGAAGATGTTAAAATAGTTAAAAGTCCAGTAGGTATGCCTGGTAGAGCGTTGAATAATCACTTTATCAAGGATATTGTGGCTGAAGGTTGCAAGATTTCACGCTGTTTCAAGTGCCTTGTTCACTGTGACCCTAAGACTATACCATACTGTATATCTCAGGCACTTTTTAATGGTGCAAATGGTGACATTGATAATGCACTTGTGTTCTGTGGTGAAAATGTTTACAAAATTGACAAAATTTCAACTGTTAAGGATATTATAGATGAGGTTTTGGAAAGATAAAAATAAAAATATTGAAAAGGTAATGAGAGGTTAAAGAAATGAATAATATACCAGATAATACTAAACTTATTGAAGCTATTAAGCAGTTTAAGGCAGTAAGAACTGTAATTTTTCAGGAAGAATTTTATAAGGCAGTAGTTGCTACAAGATTTTTCGTTCCTGTTGCTGTTGAAAAGAGCGATAGCAAGGAAAAGAATGGTAAGTATTGTGCTGTAACAACTAGCAATGGCTTAAAGTTAATAAGTGTGTTCTCAAGCAAGGAAGAGCTTGAAAAGTGCTATGGCGATAGAGATGATGTAATCGGTGTTTTACACGATTTCCCTACATTAAGAAACTTAATCGTTAACGAAAAGAGTGGTCTTGATGGACTTGTTATTGATGCACAGGGCGAAAACATTGCTATACTCAGAGAGGAAATGCTTCCAAGAGAATAATAGAGGAGTTTATGCTTATGAATGTTCCTATTGATAATACAGCACTTGTAAGTGCAGCTAGTAAAATAAAAGAAAATAACACACAAGAAAATAGATTAGACTTCCTTAAACTTTTGTTGGGTGCAAGTTTTATTTTGCCTGTGGTTATTATTCCAGAGCCTGTTAATAATAAAGTGTCAGCTGATGCTACAGTTAATTATTTCTCAATGGAAACAAGTCAAGGGCTTGTGTACCTTGCTGTGTTCACTAGTGGTGAAGAATTTGAAAAGTGGAACAAAAACCCTAATAAGATGTATCTTATAAGAGGGTATGATAATATTAAAAACATTGTAATGAGTAAAAAAGAGTACGATGGTTTTGTTATTGACCCTTGTGGGTGCAATATGGCTATTCAAAAAGGTCTTATACAAAACATTGAAAAAGCAAGCAATCCAGAAGTCCTTATTAAACCTGAAAAAGTACAGACAGAGGGTAATATAGGACTTAAGCCTGTTTATAATCCACCAGAAAACCTTAAAAATGCACTCCTTGATTACTTTAAATCTCAGGATAACATAAGTAAGGCTTACTATATGGAAACAGTAAGAAAGGGAGAAACTTCTACAACACCTGTCCTTGTTGTTGAATTTTGCAAGGAGGGTAGCCTTAAGGCTGCCTTTGATGGTATTGCTGAAGTGGCACACTCAGTTATGAAAAAGGGTGAAACTATAGGACTTATGCCTGCTTTTGACAAAATAGCACAAAAATATATAAAGGACGCTGTTCCTTTTTACAGAAAATAAGAGGTGTACTATGAGTAACGCATTATCGGAGAGTATAGTTAATTTAAAAACTGACGCATCTGTTGAAAATAAAAAGAATTTTGTATCTAAGTTAATAAGTGAAAAGTTTTTTGTGCCTGTAATTGTTGAGGCTGATGAAAAAACTCACAATATTACAAAAATGGGCTATTATTCTATATCTACTGAAAAGGGTAGTTATTTACTTGTTTTCTCAAGTGTAGAGGCTATTGGTGCTTGGAGAAAAGATGTTCAGTTCTTAGAGCTTGGATTTAAAGATGTTTCTAGTCTTGTTAGTATTGAGGGTGCTGAATATACTGGTATTGAAATCGACCACGGTGGCAATAGTATGGCACTTAAAAAGGATTTTATCAATAAGATTAAAGAACATATTAATGTAAAAAAGAAAAATTAATGAATTTAAAAAAGCTGTGGTTTGTTAAAGCACTTAAGATTTTATCTAACTTTAAGTGTCAGTACAAATAACCACAGCTTTTTTGTTTTATTGTTATAAATAAATTGAAATTTTACAAATAAAAAATCCTGTGCATCCAATCTCGACAGTAGCTTCCAGACGGAACGGCAGGTTTCAACTCAAATCAAGCAACCTCGCAACACACGAAAATGACTGCTTAGTGCTGCTTCCTTCCGGATCTGACACGGTTCACAGGTTTCCGTTGTGCAAGACTCAATCGTCAACATTGAAAATCTGACGGCTGACTCCACAAACTAAAGCCTCAATATGGACATAATCTCTGCTAAAGCGGATTGCAGACTACAGGGCACCGCTACCTCCCCGACTAGCACAGGACTACTATATTTTACTATGTATTTACCAAAATGTCAATAAATTTTTAATTAAGAATTTCGCCAAAACTTAACAAAAAGTGGTGGGCTGATGTTCTTGTTTCATTCCAACGGTCTTTGTTGCCCTCATCATATACTGCTGTTACTGTCATACCGGCTGATTTAGCTGATTTAACACCTTTAGCAATATCCTCGTAAACCATACATTCCTCTGGCTTTACACCTAGTTTTTTTGCACACAGCAAATATATATCAGGAAAATCCTTATTTCTAACACCGCTTGTGCCGTCAACAAATGTGTCAAACCAGCTTGCAATTCCCTCTCTTTCAAGAACTGGTATATAATATTCTGGATTTGATGCTGTTGCAAGACCTATTTTAAGTCCCATATTTTTAACTTTTGCTATGTAATCTTTTGCATAAGGCTTAAGTTTAACATTGTTGGCATATTCATAAAGGGCGTGGCTATTCCATTCTGCCATTATATCTTCAATGGTTTCAGGCAAATTGTAGGTTTCTTTAGTATAAATAGCACCATTTACAAAACTCATTGTGCTTATGGCATCAACATAATCTTGTGGTACAGCCATACCTCTTGATTTAAAAAAGTCCTCATCGACTTTTCGCCACACATAGGTGCTGTCTGCTATTGTTCCGTCAAAATCAAATATAACTGCTTTTATAGACATAATATTAACCTTTCTTTTTGTCTTTCCAGTAGCTCCATTTTAGCTTTTTAGGGTCGTGTTCTGTATTGTTAGCATAGTATACTGCCATTCTGTACATATAGAGAACACATCTGTCAATATGTTCTCCTTTTTCATTACATTCTCTTTCATATAGTTCTTCTGGATTTTTACCTTTTAAATCCTTAATAGAGTAAATGCCTAGGCTATTTAGATGCTTTTCTGTGTTTTTGCCAACATTAGGAATACTTTGCAAGTCACTTTTTTCTCTAAATTTTTTGAAAAAACTTTGCATTAGGTCAGTACATTCCTTTTGGCGTACTCCCTCAGTAATAGCTACTGTGTGATTAAATCTATCATCTTGTAAAATATTGTATATTGAGCCAGCACAGCCTGCTTTAGGGTTTCTAGCACCGTATACTACTTCTTTAACTCTTGCTTGCAAAATAGCACCAGCACACATAGGGCAAGGCTCTACTGTTACAAAAAGTGTACAATCCTCTAATCGCCAATCATTAATATAGTTGCAAGCCTCATTTATAGCTATTATTTCGGCGTGAGCTAAAACATTGTTTTTTGTTGTTCTTAAATTAGCTCCTTTGCCTATTACTGTGTCATTATGCACAATTACACAGCCAATAGGCACTTCATTGCTTTCATAAGCCTTTTTTGCCTCTTTAATAGCCATATCCATATATTGTAAGTATTTTTCTTTATCCATTTTATCCTCTAGTATTAAATAAGTTTTTCAAACTCATCTAAAAGACCTTCAAAAACTCCCATAGCCTTTTCTACAGCTTCGCTCTTAGTCATATCAACACCAGCACCCTTAAGTAAATCAATAGAATACTTAGAAGAACCGCCCTTTAAGAAATTAATATAGTTTTCAGCACCATTTTCATTTAATATTTTTTGTGAAAGTGTAATTGCTGCACTATAGCCAGTAGCATACTGATATACATAATAGGCTGTGTAGAAATGAGGTATTCTTGCCCATTCCCAACTTATTTTTTCGTTACTGCTATTTATTTCAGAACCGTAGTATTTTTGGTTAAGGTTGCTATAAATAGTGCAAAGCTCCTCAAATGTAAGAGGTTCGCCATTTTCAATTTTTTGATGAACAGTAAGTTCAAATTCGGCAAACATAGTTTGTCTAAAAAGTGTACCTCTAAATTGCTCCATAAAATAATTAAGAAGATACTTTCTTTCTTTAACATCAGTTGTTGTTTTTAGCAAATGCTCCATTAAAAGAGCCTCATTTACAGTAGATGCAACTTCAGCTACAAATATAGTGTAATCACCATAAACAAAAGGCTGATTGCTCCAAGTATAGTGAGAGTGCATAGCGTGACCCATTTCGTGAGCAAGTGTAAACATAGAGTCTACAGTATCGTTGTAATTAAGAGAAACAAATGGGTGACAACCATAAGCACCCCAACTATAAGCACCACTTCTTTTTCCTTTGTTTTCGTAAATATCAACCCATTTTTCGCTTTCAAGAGCTGATTTTAGCTTATTACAATATTCTGTTCCCATTGGTTTAACAGCCTCAAGTACAGTTTTGCGAGCATCTTCATAGCTTTTGTGAGTATCAATATTTTCAACAATAGGAGTATAAATATCATACATATCAAGGTCATTTAAGCCTAGGACCTTTTTTCTAAGTTTAATATATCTGTGCATAAGTGGAAGATATTTATTAACTGTTTCAATAAGTCTTGTGTACACCTCTACTGGTATATTATTGGCTGACAATGCAGCCTCAAGTGATGATGTATATTTTCTTGCTCTTGCATTAAATATATCTTTTTTAACTGATGAAGTATATATTGTTGCAATAGTATTCTTTTGCTTGTAATAAGCATTATAAATACTATCAAAAGCTGTTTTTCTTAATTCTCTGTCACTGCTTTCAAGGGCAGACACAAATGTTCCGTGAGTAATGTGGTGTTTTTCGCCTTTGCTATCTGTTGCATCATCAAATTCAATATCAGCATTGTTAAGCATATAAAAAATATTAGATGGGGCAGCACCAACTTCATAAACCTGTGCCATAAGTTCTTCTTTGTCAGCAGATAAAATGTGACTTCTACTTCTTAAAATATCTTCAATATAATGCTTGTACATTTTAAGACTGCCATCAAATTCAGCCTTTAACTTGTTTTCGTCAAGATTTAAAATTTCTGGCTCAATAAATGCAGCTGCTGAACCCATAACTGAAATAAGTCTGTCACTTTTTGAGTCAAGACCCTGATAAAAATTGTTTGTGCTGTCCTCATTAGCTCTTAAGCCAGCATAAACACAAACTCTTTCACCTAAAACCATTATACTATCTCTAAGTTTAAGACAATCGGCAAGGTTTTCAATAGTAATTTTGTTTTTGTATTTATTAAGTTCAGCAAGATTTTTTTCTACTTTGTTATAAGCCTCTTGCCAAGCCTTGTCACTTTCAAAAAGGTCATTTATACTCCACTTATATTTATCGTCAACTTGACTTCTTTCTACAATTTTACTCATAAAAAAATCTCCTTTATATTAATTTTATTATTGATTAATCTTAATTTACATAGTATAATTATAATATAAATTACCGAAAATATACAGTATAATTTTAAAAATTTTGTAAAATATATGTAGTGTGTACTGTATTTACCTCGGCATATAAAGGAGGTTATTTTTATGGCATTAAAGGTATTAATTGTTTCATCTGAAGTAGCACCATTTGCTAAAAGTGGTGGTTTAGGCGATGTTGTGGGTTCATTGCCAAAGGCTCTTAAGTCAAAAGGGGTTGATGTAAGAGTAGTATTTCCTAAGTATAGAACTATAAAGGAAAAGTTTTTAACTGGCTGTCAGTTTGTTAGTTCTTTTGATGTTACTCTTGATTGGAGAAGACAAAAGGCTGATATTTTCACTCTTAACAATTCTGTCCCTACTTATATGATAGGTAATGATTATTACTTTGGCAGAGCTGGTTACTATGGCTATGGTGATGATAATGAAAGATTTGCTTTCTTCTGTAAGGCTGCCATTGAATTTTTAGACTATATTGACTTTGTGCCAGATGTTATTCATTGTAATGACTGGCAGACAGCTCCTATTTGTCTTTACATAAAGGACAGATATTCAAAGATTAAGTGTTTTTCTGATATTAAGACTTTGTTTACTATTCACAATCTTCAGTATCAGGGTATGTTCCCAAGAGAAACTTTGTCTATGATGGAACTTGATGAAAATTATTATTTCACTAATGATAAACTTGAATATTATAATGCTGCCAACTTTATGAAGGCTGGTCTTTTGTATTCTGATGCTATATCAACAGTAAGTAAAACTTATGCTGATGAAATACAGACACCTCAGTATGGCTATGGTCTTGATGGTTGCTTAAGATGCAGAAATAAGGACCTTTATGGCATTGTTAATGGTATTGATTATGGTGAAAATGACCCTGCTACTAGCAAGAAAATATATGCTAATTTCTCACCAGATAATATGACTGGCAAGTATGTAAATAAGCAGAAATTGCAAAAAGAACTTGGACTTCCAGAAAGAGCTGATGTTCCAGTTTTAAGTATTATTTCAAGACTTGTTGACCAGAAGGGTATTAATCTTATACTTCAAGCTGCTTATGACCTTCTCAATAAAGATGTTCAGCTTGTTATTCTTGGTACTGGTGATTATCACTATGAAAATATGTTTAAGGATTTAGCTTATCGTTATCCAGATAAGGTAAGTGCCAATATTTTATTTGATGATACTCTTGCTCAGAAGATTTATGCTGGTAGTGATATGTTCCTTATGCCTAGTCTTTTTGAACCTTGTGGCTTAGGTCAGCTCTTTAGTATGAGTTATGGTACTGTACCTATTACTAGAACTACTGGTGGTCTTGTTGATACAGTTCAGCATTTTGATGCAGAAACTGGCAAGGGTAATGGCTTCCAGTTCCAGGATTATGATGCAGGTGGACTTATGTGGGCTATTAATCAGGCATTACTTGTTTATGAGGATAAGAGCCTTTGGAGTAAGGTAGTTCAGAATGCTATTAACACAAGATTTTCTTGGGATAATAGTGCTGATGAATATATTAAGGTTTATAATAAAATTAGTGGTAAAAAGTAAATAATATTTATTTTAGAACTGTTATACCTTTGTATAGCAGTTCTTTTTTTTGCATAAAAAAAGCTGTCGCAAAAACGACAGCTTTTATAGGGTGTATAAATTAAATTACTTTAAAGTTACCTTAGCGCCAACTTCTTCAAGCTTAGTCTTGATAGACTCAGCTTCTTCCTTAGATACAGCTTCCTTAAGCATCTTAGGAGCACCATCAACAACTTCCTTAGCTTCCTTAAGACCAAGACCAGTGATTTCTCTAACAGTCTTGATAACCTTAATCTTTTCAGAACCAACATCAGTTAATTCAACATCGAATTCAGACTTTTCTTCCTCACCAGCACCTGCACCAGCACCAGCAGCAGCAACTACCATACCAGCAGCAGCAGATACGCCGAATTCTTCCTCAGCAGCCTTTACTAAATCGTTAAGTTCAAGAACAGTAAGTTCCTTAACAGCAGCAATAATTTCTTCAATAGATAACTTAGCCATTTTAAATTTCCTCCGTTATTTTAATATTTGTTTTCGACTATAAATAGTTCAATTTAAGCAGTTTTACACTGCAATGCAAAGCTTGAAACCTTTAAACTTATAATTAAGCCTCTGTAGTTTCTTCTGTAGCTTCGCCGTTCTGGTCTGCAATAGCCTTGATAACTCTTGCAAAAGAACCCATAGGGGACTTGAAGCTGCCCAATAACTTTGAAAGGAGAACCTCTCTTGATGGGATGTCAGCAACAGCAGCCATACCCTTAGCATCGTAGCAAGTACCTTCAATAACACCAGCCTTGAATTCAAGTGCCTTAGCACCCTTCATAAACTTGTTCATGATACCAGCTGCAACAGTTGGGTCTTCGTAGCAAATAGCAATAGCACTAGGACCTTCAAAATAATCCTTTAAGCCCTCAAACTGAGTACCTTCTACTGCTAAATTCATCATAGTATTCTTGTAAACCTTGTAATCAACACCAGCTTCTCTTAACTGCTTACGAAGTGCAGTATCCTCTGCAACTGTAAGACCTCTGGCATCAACTAATACTGCAGAACTAGCCTTTTCAAGCTTTTCCTTAATTTCGTTTACAACAACCTGCTTTTCAGCAACCTTAGCCATTATTTACACCTCCTATAAATTTTATAGGAAGGACTAGCCTTCCTGAAAGCCGTATAAAAAAATCCCTGTCTATAGACAGGGAGGTAAATACAAAATCAATGTATCCTCGGCAGGTAGAAAAACCGTTACGACATAATGTCACCTGCTGTCTACGGCACTTTTGATATAATAACACATTTAAAATCCTTTGTCAAGAACTTTTTTTGCTTTTTTTGCTTAATTTTCTTCATTGTTGCCAATTATTTTATTCCAAATTTCAGCATCATTTTTCTGAATACATCTTAACTTTTCTTGTTTGCTGTTAGCAAAGTCGCAAACTATGCTGTAAGGGCAGTAGTCACAAGGCATTTTTTTGTTGTATTGATAAGGACTTATTTCTATATTTCCCTTTGCCATTTGACCGCCTATATTTTTAACTATTTCCTCAGAATAGTCCAAAAGTTTATTTAAAGTGGATTTGTCTAGCTTACTATTACTATCTATGGCAATATCTCTTAATATTTCAACAGGCTTATTTCTTTTCATCACCTTAATTTTGGCAACATCAAGGTCTTCTGTTAAATCCGTATCAAACATTCCGTTTAAGGCCATTCTATTTAACATAAAATCATCTAATGTTAAATTTGACTTATTATCTTCGGCATTAATAAGGTCAGGTTCGTTTATTTTAAAATAAAACATACCACCAGCCTCATAGTTTTTATTTTGTATTAATGTATTCATATAAAGCATAAGCTGGAGCTGAAGTCCATAATATATTTGGTTAATATCAAGACTTTTTGACGAACTTTTGTAGTCAACAATTTTAACATATACAGAGCCGTCATTAAGCATTTTATCAACTCTATCTATGGCACCGTTTAGCTTTAATATTTTGCCGTTATCAACTTCTATTTCAATAGCTGGAATTTTAGAATTTCCTCTGCCAAAAGTAATTTCAAAGCTATCTGGCTTAAATTTACTTGCTTTTATTTGTTCAACATTTGCCCAAAGGCTTAATTTTGTAGCTTTTATTATTTTATTTAATATAGCTGAATTTCTTCCACTTTCAAATATATCACTATTTATATTTTTTACAAATTCTGAAATATGCTTATCTACAAAATCATCAGTATAATTTCTGTCGGCATTTTCCCAAGTAGTTCCAGACTTTTTAATATGTTTTGAAAATTCTTCCATTATTTTGTGAGTAAGTGTGCCAATATCATTATACTTTAGTTTATAAATAGATTTTTCTTTTGCATTTAATATATAGTTCATATAAAATCTAAAAGGACAGGCAGCATAAGATTCTAGCTTTGATACACTGCCTTTTTCTAAAACTTCATTCCAAAGTATTGGCAATAGTTTTTCATCAAGATAGTCTACAGAAATTTGACTAATTAAGCCTTTTTTGATTGAATTTAACTTTTCTGAATATTCACTATCATTTATAAAATACCAGTAAAGGTCATTTATAAAGTCACTTTTATCATTGTTTTCTATGGCTGTTATAAGTGTGTTAAATGCAATTTCTTTTGAAGTAAGAATATCATCTATATTTGTTTTATCATAAACAATTTCCTTTATTTGTGGAAAAATACTCTTTATTTTGTTTACAACAGAAGAAATTATAAGGCTTTTACCTGTTATAGAGCCAGTAGGATAGCTAAATATTAAATATTCAGTTGGCTTAATTAAGTTTACATATATGCCAAGTCTACCGTTATTAGTCATTTGCACAAGGTCTGGAGCAAGTTCAATATTGTTTTCTTTTATAATGTGCTTTTCATCATCACTAAATATTCCTTTTTCTGTTAATTTAATAGGAATATTACCTTCATTTGCTCCCAAAACAAACATAGCCTTTATATTAGGAAGTCTTGTTCTTTCCATATCACCAATTATTAAATAGTCTTGTGTTGGTGGAGCAATACCTATAGTGGCAGTGTTTAAACCGGCTTTGAGTATTTTGGAATAATCTCTTAATGTTATTTTTTCATCACCTAAAATTTCTGTCATAGTATTGGCTACAGTTACAACGGTATTCCAAATTTCACTATTAATAGCAATTTTAACAGTATCATTATTTTCAATAGCTGTGTTAAATTCCTTTTCGAGTCTATCTTTAATATTAATGTTATTTAAAACATCAAACAAAGCCTTTGTTATTTCACTTACCAATGCTTTTTTTGTTGGTTTAAAATTATCCTTTAATGGAGAAAGTATGTCAAAAAAACTATCCCTAATATATTCAATGTCAGCTTTATCAGGTTTATCATTGTGTTTTTCATCTCTAAAACCGTATTTCCACTCTATATTCCACTTATATTTATTAATACCATTGGCAATTACATAGTTTTCAAGGTCAAATATTTCATCAAATGTTATTTCTGTATAACCTGTTTTAAGAAACTTAAATATTGAGTTGTTGTCCCAATTATAAGCAATTATATCTATAGCTGATGTCATAAGAGTAATAAGAGGGTGTGAAAATACACTTTTTCTACTATCAAGGAAGTTAGGTATATTGTACTTTTTCAAGGCTATTGATAATGGCACTTCATAATCACTATTACCTATTATTAAAGCAATATCTCTATATCTATAGTTATTAAGCTGAACTAGTTTTTTTACTTCACTTAATATTTTATCAATTTCTTGATACATATTATTAAATTGATAAATACTTATATTTTTAACATCTTTTGGGTATTCTTTTGGCTTATATTTAAAATAATTATCCTTAAGATGTTTTATTTCATCATTATATTTAATATGTTCCTTAGTTAAATAAAGAGGTTCTTCAATATTTATTTTGTTTTCTTTTGCAATCTTTGTTATAAGGGTAATAGCTCTCTTAACCTCATATTGTTCATCAAAGGGGCTTATGTTGTTGTATGATATACTCTTTTCAGCAATACTAAGTGAAATATGTACTTGTTTACAATGTTTTAAAAGAGCTTCAATTATTTTATTTTCTTGAGGTGTAAAACTTTTAAAACCGTCTATCCAAATTTCACTATTTTTAACTATGGAATAAGGTATAATATCTGGCAAAATATCAAGTAGTCCGTCACCAGAAATATATTTGCTGGCTAAGTAATCTTTGTATTTTGAAAATATAAGAATAATATCCTTAAGTTTTTCCTTTAAATTACCGTCTTTTAAATTGAGTATAAGTTCATTTAGGCTTTCTGGAGAAACACTGTATTGCATAAGTTCGTTTATTGTATCTTCTATATTATCTGCAAAGCCTTGTTTTTCTGTTGAGTTTTTGTAAAAATCTAATTTATCGCTTAATTCAAGAATAATTTTTTTAATAAGCATAGTTCTGCCAGTATCATCAAGGGTTTTTCTGCCAGCAGTACCTATTTTGGATACTATAAAATAAGCAAGGTGTTTAAAGCCTAACACATTTATGTTAATAACAGCCTTTTTTTTGCTTAAAATATTCTTTTCTGATTCAAGTGTAAACTGTTCAGGCACTATATAAAAAATTCTTTGACTATTGTCAGTTGATGTAATTTCCTCTATACATTGTGTCGTTTTACCTGTGCCAGATTTTCCTAATATGTATCTTAAACTCATAAATATCACCTCGTTTAAATAATTATATCATATTTTTATTAGATTTCTATATAATTATATTAAAAAGGGTAGGTGAAAAAATTGGCATCTAAAATTTTTGTCTTTAAATTAAAGGACATAATTAAAACTGCAATATTTGCTGTGCTAGGAATTATTATAATTGGGGCTGTAATTGCATTTTTTAGTGGCAGTTTTAAAAGTACATATAAGGAGGGTACATATAATTCAGAAATTGTTTTGCAAGGTAAACCTGTTACACTGTCTGTAACTGTTGGCAAAAATGAAATTGAAAGTATTTCCTTAGACCAGCTTAATGAAACACAAGAGGTGTTCTATCCTGTGTTTTCAAATTGTATTGATGATGTGGCTAATAAGGTAGTTGAAATGCAAAGTACAGATATTGAACTTAATAATGATTATGCTGTTACTGAAAGTATATTACTTGATGCTATTAATAGGGCGTTAGATGAGGCAAAAAGATAAAAAATGAGCTAATTTATAGTTTATTTTTAATATATTTTTGTTGAAAAATGTTGATTAATAGTATATAATACAAACATCATATATTAAAGGTGGTGTTTGTTTATGAATGAAAAAATATTTAGAGATACTAGAACTCAAATAGGTATATTAATTTCTCGTGGAGTTATAATAAGGAATAAAAGTAAGGCTAAAAAACTTTTAAGAAGTGTAAATTATTATAACTTAATTAATGGATATAAAACACCATTTATTAAGCAAAATAAACCTTATGAAAAATATATTGAGGGAACAAGGTTAGAGGAAATATTTTCAGTATATGAATTTGATAGAAAACTTAGGATATTGACTCTTGAGGTAATATTAGAAATTGAAAAAAAGATAAAATCTCTAGTAGCCTATCATTTTTCTAAGATATATGGTCATAAAGATTATCTTATATATAAAAACTTTAATACTGATGGAGTAAATAAATATAAACAAGTAAGTAATTTGCTTAGTAAACTTCACCAACAAATATTTATTAACATAGATAATGAAGTAGCGATAAAACATTATGCTGATGGAAAAAATCACATACCACTATGGGTTTTAGTAAATTCAATGTCTATGGGTGATATTAGTAAGTTTTATGCAAATATGAAATCTTCTGATAAAATTATGGTGGCGAAATTGTTTAAATGGGGGATAAGGGAAAATCAATTATCAAATTGTCTTTATTTTATAGCCAATATACGAAATAGATGTGCTCACGATGAATTATTATACTCATATATAACTCACGCTACGCTTTCTAATAATAAATATTTTAAATATTTCAGAATTACTTATACAAATAATTATTTTGCTTTTATTATATCAATTAAAATGTTATTATCTAAAAAAGATTTTAATATTTTTGTCAATAATCTTGAAAAATTATTTGTAGAATTAGAGTCTAATTTGTATACAATACCGATAAATAAGGTAAAAAAACTTATGGGAATTCCTAATAATTGGAAAAAATTACAGGCATTAAATTAATTACAGAAATATATTCTATGAATTTTGAATTGACATTTATAAATTAAATGTGATATAATCAAAAAAGATAAATAATTTTTAGTATTTATCAATATAATATTAGTGATTGTGCTTTGTAAGCCTACGGGAGCAAAGTCTATTTTAGGGGGATTGATTTCAATCCCCCTTTACTTTTAAAAATATTTCAAAATTTACAAACTATCATTTTCACTTTTTATATCACTACCAAGAACATACATAAAGTACAAATACTTAGCAGCCTTTTCTCTTGACACTATAGCCTTAGGTTCAAGAGTAAGACCATTTTCCATTTTACCTCTTTCAACATTTTCACTCCTAATAAGACCAAGGTTATAGGCTTCTTCAACATCGGCCTTATATTTCTTTGAAATATCCTCCTTATCTGTAATAGTGCCAAAACCAGCAAGAGGATAATATTGAGCTTCCTCACCAACTAAATTAGGGTCATAGTTAGGGTCATCTGGTGAAACATTAGTGCCATTATAGTCTGTCATATACTTAGGTTTATCTCTAAATTTGTAATAATAAGCATCTAAATTTATTTTAGCCATAAGCTCTCTAGTTAAAATACCTTTTCCGTATTTGTTGATGCTCATTGATATATCGTATAGGCTATTTAATGCTTTTACATATTCTTCTGTTGTCATATTTGCTTTTGGATTAAAGTTACCATTGTTATCCTTACTCATTGCACCTAGCTGAACCATTTTTTCAATTTGGTTTATGTAATAAGCATCTTTTCCCTTAACATCGTTGCAAACTTCTGGATATACTTTATCCCAATTTCCTGCTTGAACATCATTTGTCATTGTATTAACTAAGTTAGTAAGTTCACTATAGTTAGAAGAAAGATTTTTTACTTCTTCGGCTACTATTCTTGCGTACTGTTTAGCAAGAGCTTCTTTAAAATGTGTTGTATCAATTTTATTATCTGGGTGTCCGTTTGCATAGCTACCACTATTAGTTTTTCCTGGAGTTTCTCCCGCTTCAATACTCATAACCATAGCCATTGCTTGGTCATAACCTACAGATGTAAGGTACTCACAGCTTTTAGTGTTTAAATCTACAAGGGGAACATTCATTTCAGAGGCAACTTCTTTCATTACCTTTGGAAATTCTCTGTCTTTAGTAGTAAATGAATTTTTAAATTCACCCTTTTCAAAGTTACTAGCTCTTGTCATTGGAGTAACAAGTATAGGTATCATACCTCTTGCTTTAATTGCTGGTATATAGCATTTTTCAAGATATTCCTTATACATTGCTTCTGTTGAGCCTACGCCAAAACGAGCAGTAGGGTCTGAGGCTGTACCAATATCATTTCCTTTTTTCTCATCATTGTGACCAGATTGTATAAATACATAATCACCTTGACTACCTGTCATAAGAACATCGTTTAATCTGCCTTCTTGATACATTTGTTTAACAGAACGACCACCCATTGAATAGTTAATTACATTAACTTTGCTGTTGTCAAAAAGTCTGTCAAAAACTTCACCCCAACCACACATTGGTGCTTCTTCAAATAAATAAGATTTTAAAGTTGAGTCACCTAAAAGATAAACAGAAGGTTTATCAGATTTGTTGTTTTCAATAGGTGTTATTTTTATTGATTTTAATGTAACCGGTTTGTTTAGCTCCTTAGCCTCTATTTCAATATCAATAAAATCTCTGCCGTTAGCATAGTCAAAGGACCACACATCACCATTCCACTTAGCAGGGTGGAGGTTAGGAACTTTCTTAGCTGCGTCCCAGTAAGGTGAATTTTCAAGTCGATATGTTTGCATAGCACTTACGCTTAAAATACCGTTGTTTTCGCCACCGTCAATATTAACTTCAATGTGGTAGCCACCAGCCGGAGCTTTAACTCTAAATACCATACCACCATAGTTATAGCAAGTAGCTTTATTTAATCCTAGCTTGTTGCCGTTTTTATCAACAGTATTAAACATTGCTATATTTTTTTCTGTAACAGTAAATCCTTTTTTGCTTTCTTGAATATTTGCAACATTAACTGTTCTTTCTGGCATAGCTGTTGTTTTGTCTACAAAGCCGTAACCTTTGTCGTAGTCGTAGTAATCGGCTGTAGCTACTTTTTTAGAGCCTTGCATATAGTCTGCTGTGAAATTGTATGTAACAGCTTTAAAGTTAGTGTCTGCTATAGAAATAACAGGCATTGAAACACTTATTACAACTGTCATAATAGTTGCTAATATTTTCTTTAATTTCATTGTGAACCTCCTTATTTATATTAATTCTCTATTTTTTCTATATTGTAAAGGTGAAATGCCTTTGCACTTTTTGAAAACATCACCAAAATAATTGCTATCATTAAAGCCTGCCTCGTAAGCAATATCTGTAATAGATAGCTTAGTTTCTAACAAAAGTTCACAAGCCTTTTTTATTCTTAAATTAAGCAAATATTCTTTAAAGCCAAAGCCTGTTACTTCCTTAAACTTTTTAGAAAAATATGTAGTGCTCATATTTACAAAGTTAGCAATTTCGCTTAATGTAATATTTTTGTTGTAGTTATCAACAATGTATTTGGCTGCTGACTGAATATGTTCGTCTGATTTGTTTAAGGATTGGGAGCTGTTGTAAACGCTAACACCTAAATGGTCGGAAACATTTTTTCTGTATCTTATTATAAATATTAAAAGTTCTTCTAAATAACATTCCATAAGTTCGTAAGAAAAATCATCGGGATTTTTATATTCGTTGTAAAGCTGACGCATAATTGAACCAACATATTCTCGGCGTTGCATAGGAATTGAAAATACCTTTTGCTTAAAACAATCTTCAATTTCTTTTCGTCCAAACTTCTCGATTAATCTTGAAATATGGTTATCATTAAATCTTATAAAGGCTCTTTCGTTTTCTTTGTCAGAGCTATAGGTGCTTTTGTGCATAACATTTTTGTCAACAAATACCATATCACCTTTTGAAATATTGTATATTTCACTTTCAATAAAGAATTTTCTGTTGCCAGCAATGAGATAATATATTTCGTACACTGGGTGAAAATGGGCTGTTTTCATTTCAAAATACTTACCTTGTCTTTCAGTGCCTACTTCAATACTTTCATAATGTCTTTTCATATTATCACCACCTTAAAAAATCTGTAATTTAATTATAGCACACAAACTATTAAAGGTAAATACGATTTTCTTGTGGTATAATTTTACAAATATTTTTGCCTTTATAACTGTTGTTTAAGAGCATCAAAAAAGACTCCCTATTTGGAAGTCTTTTGTTTAATTTATTAAAGTTTGTAAGTGCCTTCAATATTACAGATATTTCTTGTATCAAGAATTACCTTACCCTTTAACTTGTCCATATTTTCCTTGATTTCGTTGTGACCAACAAGAAGAACTACAAGGTCAACAGAGTTAAGGAACTCATCTAAGTTGTGCATCTGGTTAGGAACAACATCTTTAGTAATGTAAGGGTCATAAACCTTAACAAGGTTACCACATAAATGCTTTTCCATAGATTCAAGCATCTGGAGAGTAGGTGACTCTCTCATATCATCTACATTTTCCTTATAAGTAAGACCGTATAAACCAACTCTGCTTACATCAGTCATATTGTTTTCTTTCATAATATCGTGTACTCTTTCAAGTACAAATTCAGGCATACCATCGTTAATCTTTCTTGCTGCAAGTATAATGTTAGCAAGACCTGGATAGTCACCAACTAAGAACCAAGGGTCAACAGAAATACAGTGACCACCTACACCAGGACCTGGTGATAAAATATTAACTCTTGGGTGCTTGTTTGCAATACGGATAATTTCGTAAACATCCATATTGTCTGAACGACAAATCTTAGCAAGTTCGTTTGCATAAGCAATGTTAATATCTCTAAATGTGTTTTCAACAACTTTAGTCATTTCAGCAGTTCTAATGTCAGTTACTACGATTTCGCCCTGACAGAAAGAAGAATAGAGAGCCTTAATCTTTTCACCAATTTCCTTGTTATCAGCACCAATAGTTCTGTTGTTGTGTAAAAGTTCGTAAACCATATTACCAGGGATAATTCTCTCTGGAGCGTGAACAAGATTTAAGTCCTTGCCAATAACAAAGCCGTTTGCCTCAACAATAGGTCTAACATGCTTATCAATAGTACCAGGTGAAATAGTTGATTCAATAACAACTGTAGCACCCTTTGGACAAACTTCCATAACACTCTTAACAGCAGCTTCAACATATCTAGCATCAACCTTTTTGCTAAAAGCATCATAAGGAGTTGGAACAGATACAATATATACATCTGTTACCTGATATTCTGTTGAAAACTTGATACCAGATTTAACAGCAGCATCAAAAAGCTCGTCAAGACCGTCTTCCTTAAATGTAGTCTTGCCTGCATTTAAAGTATCTACAAGTTCCTTGTTGTAGTCAGTACCAACAACTTCAACACCGTGAGATGCCATCATAAGAGCGGTTGGTAAACCAATATATCCTAAACCAATTACATTAATCATAAATAATTACCATAGCCTTTCTGAAATAAAACCATTTTTACTTGTTAATGATAACATTTTGGTATGTAATTGTCAATATTTTTGGAGAAAAAGGGGTTGTAAAACCTATTTTAATCATTTATTTTGACATCTTCAGCCTTTATTGGTACAAATATTTCTTCTTCTTTGCTTTTTTGAAAATCCATATACTCTTTTTTAGCAAGTCTATAAAATTCCTTTTGGCTAGACAAAAGCTCTTTAGCACCTCTTTTGTCTACTGGTTTATAGCTACCGTCTGGCTGTTGTATCTTAGCTTTAAGATTATCTCGTAATGTAATGTCAATTATATCCATTACTTTTTTCTTTAAGTCATCATTTTCTATAGGAAAGGCAACTTCAACTCGTCTGTCAAGATTTCTGTTCATCCAGTCGGCTGATGCAAGATAAATCTTAGGAATACCATTGTTTTCAAAGTAATAAATTCTGCTATGCTCTAAAAATCTACCTACTATACTTCTGACAGTTATATTGTCGCTTACAGTTGGAATACCTGTTTTCAAACAACAAATACCTCTTACAATAAGCTCTATTTTAACACCTGCCATACTGGCTCTATAAAGTGCCTTAATTATGCCTGTGTCAACAAGGGAATTCATTTTAGCAATTATTTTAGCAGGCTTGCCTTCAAGAGCATTTTTTTCTTCTCTTTCAATGTTTTTCATAAACATTTCTCTAAGGTCAGTAGGTGCTGCTGCAATCTTATTCCAATTAGGATATTTTGAATAACCAGAAAGACAGTTAAATATAGCTGACACATCAGAACCAATAGTTTCTTTGCAAGTGAAAAGTCCCATATCAGTGTATAACTTAGCTGTTTTGTCATTGTAGTTGCCAGTACCTAAGTGACAGTATCTTACAATGCCGTCTTCTTCTCGTCTAACTACAAGACAAAGTTTGCAATGTGTTTTTAATCCAACAAGACCATAAATAACATGACAGCCTGCTTTTTCAAGTTTTTTAGCCCAATTTATGTTGTTTTCTTCGTCAAATCTTGCCTTTAATTCTACAAGTACAGTAACCTGTTTGCCATTTTCGGCTGCTTCAATTAATGCCTTAATAATAGGTGAATTACTTGAAACTCTGTATAATGTTTGCTTAATAGCAAGTACATTGCTATCTTTAGCTGCAAACTTAACAAAATTTACAACAGGGTCAAAGGATTGATATGGGTGGTGCATAAGGACATCTTTTTCCTTAATAACATTAAACATATCTCTATCCTCAAATTCCTTAACAGGTACAGGAGGCATTGGAATGTTGCAAAGGTCTGGTCTATTAACAATTCCAGCTAAAGAAAACCATACAGTAAGGTCAATAACATCAGGTATCATATAAACCTCGTGTTCCTTTATCTCTAATTGTTCTGTAAGGAAGTCAAAGGAGTCTTGGCATATATCCTTATCAACTTCAAGTCTTACAGGAGCACCCCATTTTCTTTGCTTAATAGAGTCTTCAATTTCTATTAATAAATCGTGACTATCTTCTTCGTCAATTTCAAGGTCAGCATCTCTAGTTACTCTAAAGCAGTATGCTGATAATACTTCGTTAGCATTAAATAGCTTGTTTATATAAGCTCTCACAATTTCTTCAAGGAATATAAGTTGACACTTGCCGTCTTCTGATGGTAGCTTAACTATTCTAGGTACTACTGATGGAACTTGAACAACAGCAAATTTTTCTTCTTTGTGTTCTCCACTTAATTCAACAATAAGGTTAAGACTCTTATTTGCTAAAAGTGGAAATGGTCGAGAATTATCAATAGCCATAGGTGTCAAAATAGGGTAGAGGGTAGTGTTAAAGTAGGTTTTAACATACTCCTTTTGTTCCTTATTTAAAGAGCCAAAAGGAAGAAACTCAATATTGTTTTCTTCAAGTAATGGCATAAGTGTTCTGTGTAAACAATTATACTGTCTTTGAACTATTGTATGTACCTTGTCTGATATAGCCTTAATTTGGTCACTAGCTGTCATACCAGCAGGGTCAGTTTTCTTTGAACCAGAAAATTCTTGAGTAACAAGTCCAGCAACTCTAACCATAAAAAATTCGTCCATATTAGATGCTGTTATAGCAAGAAAATTAAATCTTTCAAGTAAAGGGTGGCTTTTGTCTAGGGCTTCTTCAAGAACTCTTGTGTTAAATTCTAGCCAACTTAATTCTCTGTTGTAGTAGTATTCTTTATTGTTTAAATCTATCATTACATTACACTCCTTTTGTTAAGAACAGCCTTAATACCAAATACATCTTCAAAAAGTTGCTTGCTCTTTTTAAAAGACCATTTTTCAAGGTCAACATTTTTGTAAGTTGATACAGTTATAATAAGCTGATTATTGCTTAATCTTACATTTACATCGTCAAACTTGTTGTTGTGGCTTGAATATACTGCATTAGCCAACTTTAATATACCGCTTAACTTGCAAACCATAACTCTTTCTTCTGTATCCATACTTAAAAATACACCGTTATCATCATAAGGCATAACATCATTGTGGTAATATGCTATGGCTGCAATAGCGTGTTTTTCTTCATCATTTATACCTACAATATCAAGACCTTTTATCATATGGTATGAAATTCTGTCGTGTTCTCTTATATTAACTGTTTTGCCTATATCTTCTAATATGGCTGCAATTTGTAAAAGTAATCTTTCTCTTTGACCTAAACCGTGATATTTTTTGATTTTATCAAATATTTTAGTGGCAGTGTTAGATACACAGTCAGAGTATTCATTATCATCTCTAAATTTTGCTTCAATATTTTTGGCTGATATTAAGCTAAATTCTTCGTAAGATTTTGTAATGAGCTTTGCACTTTCAGGGAAAAGCTCTTCATACAATATAGCGTCACCGGCAGTACATTTAGGTGATATAATGTTTTTGTCGCTTGTAAATTTAACAATTCTTGAATAAATAATAAATGCTGGCAATATGTTTTCAGCTTTTTCAACAGATATTTCATATTTTTCGGCTATTTCTTCAGGAGTCATATTTTTTATGGATTTATAAGTTTCCATAAAGTTTTCTCTAGTTATAATATTAATTTCGCCCTTATTCTTTGCGTTACAGAGTTTAGATATAGTTTCAATTTCGTTGCCACTTATAACGAAGTTTTGCAATTTTTCGTTATTAATTGAGGCACTTATAGCATCTTGAAATGGGTGTAAATATTCTTTTATTATTTGCAAATAATTTGCAGTATTTTCTCTGTAATCTTCAAAAAGTTCTGATATTCTTAAAGCACCAATTTTAATATTAGAGCCTGTTACAACCTTACCTTCTTTAAGTACAAATATACTAATATTTCCAGAGCCTAAGTGGGCAATAAGAGTTGACTGCATTTCTTCATTTTTTAATGATGCAAGAACCATTTTGTTAATGTAAACTTTTTCTTGACTGTCATCAATAACTGTAAGTTTAAGTCCAGTTTTTACCTTAAGCTGGTCAAGTATAAAATCCTTATTTTTACTTTCTCTTATAGCTGTAGTAGCTAAGGCAATAATATCCTTTACTCCGTAATCTTTAGCAACAGCCTTGTAGCCATTTATAATAACAGCAGCTTTTTCAAGACTTTCAAAAGATATTTTACCACTATGGAATGTATCTCGACCTAATGCAAGGGGGTTAGATATAGATTCAATAACCTTTACACCATTTGCTCCCTTTTCGCCTATTTTTAATCTAAGTTCGTTAGAGGCAATTTCTATAACAGCAACACATTTTTTCATACAAAAACCTCCCATATTTCCTTTCATAGTAGATTTTGCTACATTTTAAGGAATTTTTAAAGCACTATATAGTAAAAGAAGCGTAAAATTCTCGTAAATTTGAAAAAAACATTTTACATACAGCTGATTTTGAGTTACAATAAAAATGTCGGCAATTATTATGTCGGTGATAACTAAAGCTCGGAGGTGGGATTAATGCTTACAATTCTAAATACACAAGAAGAAACAACATTAAAGACCGATACAATATCAAAGGGCAGTTGGGTCAATCTTAGTACCCCTACCAATCAAGAGGTCCTTAATGTAGCCCACGAATTACACATAGACCTTAAGGATATGCGTTCGGCACTTGACTCTGATGAGGTATCCCGACTTGAACGAGAAGACGACTACACTCTTTTGCTTGTAGATATTCCTACAGTTATTTTAAAAAATCAAAGGGCTATATATACTACTATACCACTTTCTGTAATATATTCAAAGGAAAATATTGTTACAGTTTGCTTGGAAGATAGCCCTGTTATTAAAAAACTTATTAACAACAGAGCTGCTGTATGCACATACAAAAGAACACAGCTTATTTATAAAATTCTTTATAACACAGCTAAACTTTATATGGAATATCTTATTAAAATAAATAGTATGCGTTCTTATATTGAAAATAATATATCAACATCTAAAGAAACTCTTACTGAACTTTACGATTTGGAAAAAAGTTTGGTTTATTTTAAGACATCTCTTAAAAGTAATGAAATAGTTTTAAATAGACTTTTAAAACAGCCTTCTGTTAAAAGATATACTGAAGATGATGAGCTTCTTGAAGATGTGCTTATTGAGTTTAAGCAGGCTATTGAAATGACACAGATTTATTATGAAGTCCTTGACAACACTATTTCTAAGTATTCTGCTCTTATGGACTATGACCTGAATAATGCAATGAAGCTCCTTACTTCATTTACCATTGTTCTTGCTATACCAACTGTTATATCTGGTATATTTGGTATGAACCTTATTAATATGCCTTGGTCAAGTTCTAATGTGGGATTTTGGATAGTTAATGTAATAACCTTTGCTCTGTGCTTTATTTGTATGATACTTTTAAGAAAGAAGAAAATGTTATAACTTGACAATTAATAGACAATTTGATACAATGTTTATATAGTGATGACTTATGTAAGGGTCACACAAAGGGGTGCACCACCACGGGTGCAGGATTGTACAGCCAAATGTACACTCTCCTTTGTGTACCCTTTTTTGTTATATAAAATAAAAAAGAGGTGAAAACTGTGATTAAAATAAATGGAAAAGATGAGCCTTCTGCTAAGGGTAAAAAACTTATTGACTATCTTACTGAACATAACTATAGACCAAGTATTATAGCAATAGAGTTAAATTACACTATTTTGCCAAAGGCTGAATACGATACATATATTATTAATGATGGCGATATTATAGAGATTGTTAGTTTTATGGGTGGTGGCTGATATTAAGGCATCATTAATTTTAAAAACTACATAATCAAAGGAGATATAACAATGGAAAATGATAAATTAGTAATAGGTGGACACGAATTTAATTCAAGATTTATATTAGGCTCTGGCAAGTATTCTCTTGACCTTATTAAGGCTGCTGTTGAAAATGCTGGTGCAGAAATTATTACACTTGCTTTAAGACGAGCAAACTCTGATGTAGATAACATACTTGATTACATTCCAAAGGGAGTAACACTTTTACCTAATACTTCTGGTGCTAGAAATGCTGATGAAGCTGTAAGAATAGCTAGACTTTCAAGAGAAGTTGGCTGTGGCGATTTTGTTAAAATTGAAATAATGAGAGATTCTAAGTATCTTTTTCCAGATAATTATGAAACAATAAAGGCAACTGAAATACTTGCTAAAGAAGGCTTTGTTGTTATGCCTTATATGTATCCAGACCTTAATGTTGCAAGAGATTTAAAAAATGCTGGTGCTGCCACAATTATGCCTTTAGGTGCTCCTATTGGTACTAACAAGGGTATTGTTACTAAGGAATTTATTAAAATCTTAATTGAAGAAATTGACTTGCCAATTATTGTTGATGCTGGTATTGGTAAGCCTTCACAGGCTTGTGAAGCTATGGAAATGGGTGCAGCTGCTGTTATGGCTAATACTGCTATTGCTACTGCTGGCAACATTCCTGCTATGGCTGAGGCATTTAAAAAGGCTATTGAAGCTGGTAGAACAGCTTATCTTTCTGGTATGGGCAGAGTTTTAGATAAGGCTAGTGCATCATCACCATTAACAGGATTTTTAAGAGATTAATAAAGGAGCAATATAGAAATGGACGAATTAACAAATCCAGAATTAAGAATAAATCATATGGAATACTTGCCTGATATGGAGGATATAGGTTCTGAAATACAGGACAAGGTTATAAGTGCTATGGAAAGCTATGATGCTGATAAATACACAGCAGACGATGTAAGGGCTGCCCTTGATAAAGATGTGCTTTCACTTGATGACTTTGGTGCTTTACTTTCACCTGCTGCATTACCTATGCTTGAAGAAATTGCTCAAAGAGCACAGGCTGAAACTAGAAAGCATTTTGGCAATAGTGTGCAAATGTTTACACCTCTTTATATAGCAAATTATTGTGAAAACTATTGTATTTATTGTGGTTTTAACTGTCATAACAAAATACATAGAGCTAAACTTAATGCTGAAGAAATTGAAAATGAAATGAAGGCTATTGCTGAAACAGGACTTGAAGAAGTTCTTATTCTTACTGGCGAAAGCAAGTCAATGTCTGATGTTAAGTATATTGGTGAGGCTTGTAAAATTGCTAAAAAATATTTTAAAGTAATTGGTATTGAAGTTTATCCTATGAATAGTGAAGATTATAATTATCTTCATAAATGTGGCGTAGACTATGTAACAGTATTCCAGGAAACTTATGACTCTGACAAGTATGAAACTCTCCACCTTGCAGGTCACAAGAGAATTTTTCCTTACAGATTAAATGCTCAGGAAAGAGCTTTAATGGGTGGTATGAGAGGTGTTGGCTTTGCTGCACTTTTAGGACTTTCTGACTTTAGAAAGGACGCCTTTGCTGTTGGTACTCACGCTTATTTAATACAGCAGAAGTACCCTCACGCAGATATAGCTTTTTCTTGCCCTAGATTAAGACCAATTATTAATAACGACAAGATTAATCCAAAAGATGTACACGAGCCACAGCTTTTACAGGTTATGTGTGCTTATAGAATATTCTTGCCTTTTGCAAGTATGACTATATCAACTAGAGAGTGTGCAAGATTTAGAGATAATTCAATTAAAATAGCTGCAACTAAGATTTCTGCTGGTGTTGATGTTGGTATTGGTGGTCACGGTGATAATGACAAAAAGGGTGATGAGCAGTTTGAAATTAGTGACGGCAGAAATGTTAAGGAAGTTTATGAGGCTATAAAAGTACAGGGCTTACAACCAGTAATGAGTGAGTATATTTATGTATAAAAAAATTGCTATTACAAATAGGCATTTATGCAAAGATTTAATTGAACAAATTAAGAAACTTCACAATTCTGATTACGATTATATTGTACTTAGGGAAAAGGATTTAACTGAAAGTGAATACATTGAACTTGCTAAAAAAGCTATAGAAATAAGTGATAAGATTATACTTCATACATATATTTCAGCTTGCGAAAAACTTAAGTATTATAAAATCCATTTACCTTATAAGTTGTTTGTAGATAATGTGGATAAATTAACAAATTACACTATAAAGGGTGTGTCAACACATAGTGTTGATGAGGCTTTAAATGTTGAAAAACTTGGTGGAACTTATGTAACTGCTAGTCATATATTTGTGACAAAGTGCAAAGAGGGGCTTGAACCTAAGGGTGTTGATTGGCTTAATAATGTGTGTAATAGTGTTAATATACCAGTTTATGCTCTTGGAGGAATTAATAGTGGTAATGCTAAACTTTGCATTGACGCTGGTGCTAAGGGTGTATGTATGATGAGTGAAGCAAATAAGTAGATAATGAAAGGTAAAGATAATAGGTTGGTTATAATAAAAACCTGTTATCTTTGCCTTTTTGTTTTTAAGGATAAAATTTCTTGGTTATTTCGAGATAGTTTCCCTAAAAGTGGAGCTAAGTGGTTAGCCTGTAGTTTTGCTTTTACCTATTATGAACGGTTTATTTGTAGGGGCGACCAGTGGTCGTCTACAATATCTTTTATGAATAGGTACATTGTAGGGGCGATTAGTAATCGCCCATTTATCTGGTAACTTATATTTATTACTTATTACTTATTACTTATTACTTATTACCTAAAGCCCCCCTCAGTCAGTTAATGCTGACAGCTCCCCTAAAAGTGGAGCTAAACAGTTTACCTTCCCTCATAGGGAAGGTGGCAACCGCAGGTTGACGGAAGGGTTTCCATTATACAAAACCAATTTAGTTATTACCTATAAATGAAAACACACCTTTCCAATATCTATCCTTATCAACAAGGGCAGAAACGCCGTGACCAGCATTTTTTATTATCATTAGTGCTTTTTTTGCTTTTGTTTTGTTATAAAGTCTATAAACCATTTTTACTGGCACAAAATTGTCACTATCACCGTGTATAAATAGTACAGGTATTTTAATATATTCCACTCTGTCAACAGGAGAGGCTAGTCGCAAATCATATTTAGCTTTTTTGATACAAGCAATATCCATTAAATTAACAAAAGGAAATCTAGGCAGTTTAAAGGTGTTTTTTAACTCATAAGCAATAATATTATCCGCATTGTCAAAGCTACAATCACTTATAACAGCCTTTACATTAGCTGGCAACCTTTCAGATGCAGTCATTAATACTGTTGCACCACCCATACTTACGCCGTATAAATATATTTCACTTTCGCTATTACCTTTTATAATAAGATGAATAATGTTTATAATATCTCGGCTGTCAAGACTGCCCATACCAATGTAGTCACCGCCACTTTTGCCGTGACCTCTTAAATCGGGTACAACTACATTATACCCTTTTTCATAGAATGTTTTTGTGGCATAATCAAGAGTAGAACCCCAGCCACCATAGCCGTGAACCACCACAACCCATTTTTTGCTTTCATTTTTTTGAACATAGACTTTACAGTACAAAGGGGTGTCATTGCAACCTTTGACATAGCACTCTGTGCTTCTTGACTTATTTTTCCATTTAATACGCTTTTTTCTTTCATTTATATTATCCTCCCTCACTATTTTTTCTTCTTTAGATAAATCGGCACATTTAGCCAGAGCTTCTTTATTGCCTCCTGAAAATATTGTTTCAAACATTGCATTTACTTCGCTTATTAATTCAGCTACTACTAAGCCTATGCCGGTTAAAATTAAAAATTTTTTCATTTTAATTCCTCCTAAAATATTTTGTGCATATTTTGTTTTTATATTCAATAAAAAAATAAAAAAATCCTTGACTTGTCCTTTTGTGTGTGGTAAAATAGTTTTTGTATGGTATTGAGATACCATCCTTGCTCTTGCAATAAGGCAAGGGCCAAAGACCAAAAGGAGGTGCAAATAAAGATGAAGAAGTATGAACTTTGTGTAGTTTATTCCCCAGCTTTAGATGAAGAAGCATTAAATACAGCTAAGGAAGGCGTTAAGGCTCTTATTGAGAGATTTGGCGGTACTGTAGAGAATGTTGATGATTGGGGTAAGAAGAGACTTGCTTACGAAATTCAGAAGGTAAACGAGGGTATTTACAACTTCGTTACTTTCAGTGCTGAAACTTCAGCTCCAGCTGAAATCGAGGCTCGTATGCGTATTAATGAAAAGGTTCTTCGTTATTTAATCGTTGCTCAGGAAGAGGCTTAATCAAAGGAGGTCGCCTATATGAACAGAGTTATATTGTTAGGAAGATTGGCGAGAGATCCAGAGGTTAGATATACTCAGGCTGCTGAACCTTTAGCAGTTTGTAGATTTGCTGTAGCAGTTGATAGACCTTACTCTAGAAATAGACAGGATAACGAACCAACTGCAGATTTCATCAATTGTGTTTGCTTTGGCAAGCGTGGTGAAAATATTAATCAGTATTTCCGTAAAGGCAACAGAATTGCCGTACAGGGCAGATTACAGGTTAGCACTTATACTGACCAGCAGGGTAACAAGAGATATTCAACAGATGTAGTTGTTGAAGATTTTGAGTTTGTTGAGTCAAGAAATGAAAGAGCTAATTCAAGTGAGGGAGGATTTAATCCTGCTCCAGCACCACAGCCAAGTGTTGCTCCTGCTCCTAGTGCTGGTTTCAGTATTGATAGCGATGCTGAAGACGAAGATTTACCATTTTAATTAATTTATTGAATTTTAAAGTAAGGAGGATTCTTAATCATGATTAACAAGAAGCGTGGTAGAAGAAAGAAGAAGATTTGTGTTTTCTGTGCAGAAAAGGCAACTTCTATCGATTACAAGGATGTAGCAAAGTTAAGAAAGTTTGTTTCTGAAAGAGGTAAGATTTTACCTAGAAGAATCACTGGTAACTGTGCTAAGCATCAGAGATTATTAACTACTGCTGTTAAGAGAGCAAGACACATTGCACTTTTAGCTTATGTAGCAGAGTAATTTCTAATTATAGATTTTACACACCCTTAGGCGTAGCCTAGGGGTGTTTTTTTGATATTTATTAAATTTAAGCATTAAAAATATTGTTATTTCATATAATTACCTATAAAAACAGGAGAGCAGTATGAAAAAACTATTATTATTTTTAATGCTATTTTTATTACCACTTACAGCTTGTCAAGGCTCTAAAAATCAGTATCCTACTATACAGGATAAGTTAATGGCAATGACCTCTTATCAAGCTGACTGTACAATTATTTACATATCAAACAAAGGTCAAAGAGAGTACACTACAACTCAATTAGCCTCAAATGATGGTAGGTATAGAATAGAAACTAAACTACCAGACGAATACAAAAACAATATAATTGTTTATGACGGCAAAATGGTTTGGCATTACAATCCTAACTTAAAGGACAACAAAATAAGTATAAATCCACCAGATAAAATGGCAAGGAGAGAAATAATTTTATTTTCTTTTATTGAAAATTATGTTAAAAGTAAGGATACAGATGTTACTACAGCTAAACTTGATGAAAGTTTATGTACTGTTTTAGAGGCAAAAATACCTGGAGATAACAGCTTTATGTCAACAGAAAAACTGTGGATAGACAATGAAACTAAAACTCCACAAAAACTTATTATATTTGACAAAGATAATAAGGAAAGAATAGTTGCAGAATTTAGCAATTTCGTATATAATTGTAATTTAAAGGATAAAGATTTTTCTATTCAACAATAAAGGAGAATGATTTTTGTGTACGAATATCATAGACTATTGGCAGAAATAAATCTTGATGCCATAGGAAACAACATAAGAGAAATAAGAAAATTAATAAAAGAAAAAACTCAACTTTTGGCAGTAGTTAAGGCTGACGCTTATGGTCACGGTGCAGAGGAAGTTGCTAAGGTCTGTCTTTACAATGGTGCAGACCAGCTTGCAGTTGCTACTTGTAATGAGGGTGTTCAAGTAAGACAATGGAGTATACAGGTGCCAGTGCTTATATTAGGCAATACTGTAGAAGGTCAGCTTGAAACTGTAATAAATAACAATCTTACACAGGCTGTATTTAGATATGAAACTGCTAAAAAAATGTCAGATATGGCAGTTAAACTCAACAAGACAGCTTTAATACATATTAAAATAGATACAGGTATGAGCAGAATTGGCTTCCTCCCTAATGATGAGGCTCTTGATGAAATTGAAAAAATATTTGCTTTACCTAATTTAAAAGTAACAGGTGTGTTTACACATTTTGCTACAGCTGATGAAAAGGACAAAACATTTACAATGGTTCAGTATAAACGATTTAGATTTATAACTGATGCTTTAAATGCAAAGGGTCATACTGATTTTATAAGACATTGTGCCAATAGTGGTGCTATACTTGATATGCCTGAACTTCAGCTTGATATGGTTAGAGCTGGTATAATAATATATGGTATGTATCCAAGCACACAGGTTACACATCCTATTAATTTGATACCGGCTATGAGCCTTAAGTCACAGATAAGCTATGTTAAGTACCTTGAGGAAAATGTAAGTGTTGGCTATGGCAGAACTTACTTTACTACTCAGAAAACTAAGGTTGCTACAATTCCTATTGGTTATGCTGATGGATATTCAAGAGCTTTTTCTAACAAGGCTAGAGTAATTATAAATGGTCACTATGCTCCAATAATTGGTAATGTATGTATGGACCAAATGATGGTTGATGTAACTAATATTCCTGATGTTAAAGACGGTGACAGTGTCATTATAATGGGTAGTGACGGCAAAAATACAGTATCTGCTGAGGAACTTGCTAACATTGCTGGCACAATAAATTATGAAATTGTATGCGATGTAGGTAAGAGAGTTCCAAGAGTATATGTTAAAAATGGTGAAGTTATAAAGGAAAGTGTCGTAAAATAATTGAGCTTTCTTATAAATTAAATTTTAAGGGTGAAATTATAAATACAGTTGTTTAAAACTAAATATATTGAGCATACTATCACATAAGAAGAAATTTTACCAAATAAGGTGTGATAATATGATTGTAAAAAGAGGAGATATTTTTTATGCTGACCTTAGTCCTGTTATAGGGTCTGAACAGGGAGGCATTAGACCAGTGCTTGTTATTCAAAACGATGTTGGCAATAGATATTCCCCAACTGTAATATGTGCTGCAATTACTTCACAGATAAATAAGGCAAAGCTACCAACTCACATTGAGGTGGCTGCTGCTCGTTATTCATTGACTAAAGATTCTGTTATACTTCTTGAACAGTTGAGAACTATAGATAAAAGGCGTTTAAGAGAAAAAATAGGTTTTCTTGATGATGCAATGATGGATAAGGTAAATAAAGGACTTGTAATAAGTCTTGGTCTTCAGTAAATTACATAAGGGACTGCTTATAGTTGGCAGTCCCTTAATTTTTTTGATTTAAAGTAAAATAAAATTCCGATTATATCAGCTAATGCCCAGCCAATAGGCACAGAAAGCCAAATGCCTGTAACACCAATAAATGAAATTGATGAAAGAAGATAAGCTAAAGCTACTCTTGTGCCGAGAGAAGCTATTGTTAATATAAGTGACATTGATGGTTTGTTGATAGCTCTGTAAAATCCATAAAGCAAAAATAAAATGCCTATACCTATGTAGCAAGCACCTTCTATTCTTAAATATTTAATACCTGCTTTTATTATTTCTATTTCTGTAGGTTCAATAAAAATTTCCATTAAAGGTTTTGCAAATATAAACACTAAACTACTTATTATTAAACAAAATATACTTACTGTAATAAGGGCACTTTTTATACCTTTTTCAATTCTTTCTTTTTTGCCTGCTCCATAGTTTTGGGCAACATAGGTTGAAAAGGCATTTCCAAAGTCTTGAACAGGCATATAAGCAAAGGAGTCAATTTTTACAGCAGCTGCAAAGGCTGCCATAATAACAGTGCCAAAGCTATTAACTAAGCCTTGAACCATTAATATACCAAAGTTCATTATTGATTGCTGTAAACTAGTTAGTACAGACAGATTAAAAATAGTGTACAGGTTATGTTTATTCCAGTGCATATCATTTTTATTTGGTCTTAACTGTGGAAATTTAATAATTGTGTATGCTGTTATTCCTATTCCAGAAATAAACTGTGAAAATACTGTCGCAATAGCAGCTCCCTTTACACCCCAATGAAGTATTAACACACATACTAAATCCAGTATTACATTTAAAATTGCAGATAATGATAAAAATACAAGAGGGGTTATGGAATTGCCTATTGCTCTAAGTATGTTAGCAAAGTAATTATATAAAAATGTGGCTATAATTCCAATAAAAATAATATTTAGATAATCTTTTATTAAAGGCTGAATTTCAATAGGTATTTGCAAAAACCATAGTATAAAATCCATAAAAACATAAACCAATACATTTAATGCAACAGAAATAATACCAATTAAAATAAATGACATAAAAATATTCTGACGCATTTTTGAATATTCTTTGCTTCCGTAATCCATAGAAATGCCTGCACTACAACCCATACATAAGCCTAAAATAATCGAAGTTAAAAATATCATTAGTGCATAAGAAGAACCTACAGCAGCTAATGCTTTTGAACCTAAAAATCTGCCAACAACCCAAGTGTCTGCTATGTTGTACATTTGTTGCAAAAGGTTGCCTAGCATAAGAGGTAGGGCAAAAAGTAATATGTTTATTGTTATTGACCCTTTTGTTAAATTTCTTTCCATTTTTTCTCATAATATATCAAAAAATCCACCTGTTATAAGGCAGATTTTTTGAGCTTTGTTATAATTTTTCTATAATTTCTCCATTAATTGTTTCGATACTGTTTTCATTTTTTATTTCTTCATAAAATCCGGCACTAACAGTCCACACATAAGGAAAAACATAAATTCCGGCTATGTAGAATGTAATTAAGATAAGTAATACCCAACCTATAAGTGTCATATCTAGCTTAAAAAGCTCCCATTTATGTCCTTTCATCATTTTAAAACTTAATTTAATAGTATCAATTATGCCTAAGTCATTGTCGTATATTATATAACAAGTCATTCTAAAGCTATATGATATGTATAATAATGCTATAAACATAAGAGTATATATTAACAAAAATACAATTAAAAAGATAGCTGAGTTATCCTCTGTAATAAAAAGAATTACAAACATCGGAATACAAAGGATAATCATAACAATAAAAGATAATAAGCCTTCAATTAATGTAATTAAAAATAACTTTAATCCTTTTTTAGAAAATCCGTTAAAAATATCTTTTATGCTATTTTGTTCTCCTCTATAAACCTTAAGGCAATACCAGATAAAACCATTCATTAAAAGTAAACTTATTATTGATATTATAATTTGAAAAGCCGTATAGACATTAAGTCCAATATAATCCTCATTTCCTAAAAAATTAGACAACCCCAAAGCACATACCATATAAACTTCAAATATAATTAGCATTAGAAAATTAATAAGCCCAAATACAAGTGTGGCTAAATAAGGATTTGATGAGCTTTGTTTTAATTGCTTTTTTGCCTTTGCTTTGATTTGTAATCGTCTTTCCTTCTGTGTCATAAAAAAACACCTCCCTATCTTTATAATAATATTATACAATAATATACAGTTTATGACAATAAAAAATCTGCTCTTACAGTTATAAGAGCAGATAATTAATAATTATAAAAAATTACTCGTTTTCGTCCTCGTCTTCATACTCGTAATCTTCGTCGTCTTCCTCGTCCCATTCTTCTTCGCTGTCAAGCATATCATCAATAGCTCCAACAACAACCTCGAATTCTTCGTCAGACTCAATATTGCTTAATTCAAAGCCGTCTTCATTTTCAGCTTCGGCATATTCATAAATGAAAGACTCCTCACCGTCTTCACTTACTAAGGCAATATACTGCTTGTTTGGATATTCCTCAACTTCAAAAACACCAATAACAATACACTTAACTTCTGTATTGTCCTCAAGCATAAGTGTCATATACTGATGGTCGTGACCGCAACCACAATCATCACCGTGTTCGTGTGTATGCTCGTGGTCGTGTCCGCAGCCACAGCCACAAGTCTTGTTTTCCATATCTTCCATTTCAAAGCCTCCTTATAATGTGATAAATTGATTATAACATCAAATACCATAAATTACAATTAAATATTGTGTAATTATTTGTTAATTTCATTGTCAGAATTATTGTTTAACTCTGCTTTAAATTTTTTTCTAGCCTTAGCTGTCATAGCTATGCCTATAGCTCCAGCAACTATAACGGCAAAAACAAAAAGGGCAATAAATAAAATAATTGTACCTATTGACATACCCATATAGTAAAGTTTAAAACCGTAAAGAACTACTATAAAAATAGCTATTAAGGCTGTAACTACTTGTATTACAAGCAAGTTTCTTGTTAATTTTTGTGTTTTGTTATCCATATTATCCCTCCTGATTTATAATAACATATAGAGGGCGTTTTAGAAAGTGTTTTTTAAAACTTATATTTATTAATATCATTTATATTTATTCCAGGGTGGAGAGCTATATTTATGCTATTGGCAATAATATTTACAATATTTTCAACTACAGCATCAACCTCCTTTGGAGTAACAAACATATTTTCTGTATAAGGGTCAAGGACATCTTTTATTAAGTTGTATTTTTCTTCTTCTGCTGTGTCTTTTAACATATTGTAAAAACTAGAGCCTTTTTTACTTTCTTTTAAAAGGGCATCAATAACCTTTTCTATAGTGTCATTAGCCATTGTGGCAGCATCAACTACTGTTGGCACTCCAATAGCAATAACTGGTACTCCTAAGCTATCTTTATTTAATGTTTTTCTTTTGTTGCCTACACCTGCACCAGGAGCTACACCTGTGTTTGATAGCTGAATGGTAGAATTTACCCTTGATACCTTTCTTGCCGCTAAAGCATCAATGGCAATAACTAGGTCTGGCTTAACTCTGTCTGTTACACCTTTTACAACTTCTACTGTTTCAATACCTGTCATACCCATTACACCAGGAGCAAGGGCTGCAACAGAGGCAACAGAGTTGTTAATATCATCTGGCACAGTGTCTTTTATATGCCTTGTTACAAGTATTTTATCAATAGCTTTTGGTCCAAGTGAGTCTGGTGTAATATGAAGGTTGCCAAGACCAATAACTAGTGTAGTGTTTAAATTTTTAGGACAAAGTTTTTTGATTTTTTTGCTTAATATTTCAATTAACTTTTCGTGAGCTTCAATGTCATTTTCTTTTATAAATTCGCTTTCAAGTGTTATATAAGTACCTATTGGTCTGCCCATTTGTTCAGCACCCTTTGCATTTGTGATTTCAACAACAGTAAGATAGGTGTTTTCTAGGTTACATTCTTCTTTTTTTACATCTATTCCATCAGGTGAATTGCATATATTTTCGGCTATTTCTAGTGCCAAATCTGTGTATGGTGAAAATTTCATTTTATCATCTCCTTTTTATTATATTTTTTATAAAAAATTGTAAAATATTCATTGACAAAAAATATAAAATAATATATAATAGTTCAAGTGTGATTTGTTGGTGCAGTCGTTCTGCATCCTTTAAACCCCTCTAAGTTAAATTACACAATGTTAATGTTTATATTATAGATTATATTTGTTTTATTATTCGGGAGGAATACATTATGGCTAACATTAAGTCTGCTAAGAAGAGAATTTTAGTTATCAACAAGAAGACATTAAGAAATAAGATGGTTGCATCTGCAACTAAGACTGCTATCAAGAAGGTAGTTGTTGCTGTAAACGCTGGTGATAAGGCTGTTGCTACAGATGCTTTAAAGGCTGCTACTAAGGCTATTGATATGGCTTGTACTAAGGGTATCCTTCACAAGAACAATGCTTCTAGAAAGAAGTCTAGACTTGCTAAGCTTGTAAACAAGATGGCTTAATTTAAAAATATTTGAAATTTGTTATTGACAAATTAATATTAATATTATATACTATGTTTATACAAGGGCGTTGAAGCTATTAGGCTTCGACGCCTCGTTTTGTTTTTATGAGTTTTTTCAGCTTGAAGTGTGCGTTGTTCAAGCTGTAACCCCTTTTTATTTACTTTTACAACATTTAAACCTTTAAATAAAGACTCCTTCCTCTGTGCTTTTATTTTATGTGTTGTGCTACATTGTGCTTTGTGTAGCGGACAAAATTGAGCTTCAACGCCTTGTATAAAAAATAACGGGTTTGGTGGACCCGTTATTTTTATACTAATTTTTAATTGTTTTCTGCAAAATCTGCAAATTCTCTTAATTTGTTGCAAAGTCCTGTATATCTGCTTATTTCTCTGTTGTTGTCAACCATTCTATATATGGTGTTTTCAGCACCAGCAATAACTGCTAATTGTTTTGCTCTTGTAAGCCCTGTATACAATAAATTTCTTGACATAAGCATATCTGGACCGTTTAAAAGAGGCATAACAACTGCCTTGTATTCGCTACCCTGACTTTTGTGTATTGTTACAGCATAGCTTAAATCAATTTCGTCCATTTGTGTAAAGTCATAATGCACAACCTTGTTATCGTCAAAAAGTATTTCAACATATTCGTTGTCTAAATCCATATATGTTATTATGCCTTCATCACCGTTAAAAACACCTACACCATCTTCTGTTATTTTGCCTGTTTCTACAATTTTCCATTCAACATTGTAGTTGTTTTTTATTTGCATTACTTTGTCGCCTTCTCTAAACTTAATGCCTCTAAATTCCTTTTCTCTCTTGTTTGAAGATGGAGGGTTAAGGGCTTCTTGCAAAATGGCATTTAATGCAGTAACGCCTAAAGGTGATTTTCGCATTGGAGTAAGAACCTGTATATCCTTTATTGGGTCACATTGCAAATATTTTGGCAACCTTACAGCCACTAAGCTAACTATTAATGAGCTTAATTCTTGTGCATTATTTCTTCGCATAAAGAAAAAGTCTTTATCTTTTTGCTTAATGTCTGGATATTCGCCTTTGTTTATTTTATGAGCATTTGTAATAATAGCACTTTCTTGAGCTTGTCTAAATATTTCTGTAAGTCTGCACACTTTTATTACATTAGAGTTTATAATATCTCTTAATACATTACCAGGTCCAACTGATGGCAACTGATTGCTGTCACCAACTATTATTAATCTTGTGCCTTGAGGTATAGCCTTAAGCAATGAGTGCATAAGTAATATATCTATCATTGAGCTTTCATCAATAATAATAACATCAGCTTCAATAGGGTTATCCTCATCTTTTTCAAATGTTTGACTTCTTGAATTTTCGTTTACAAAATTTATGCCTAAAAGTCTGTGTATTGTTTGTGCCTTGTGACCTGTGGCTTCTTCCATTCTTTTGGCTGCTCTGCCTGTAGGTGCAGCAAGTTCTATTTCATAGCCTTCTGCCTCACAAAGCTGAATTATAGCATTTATAATAGTTGTTTTACCTGTACCGGGGCCACCTGTTATAACAAGCACACCGTTTTCCATAGCTGATTGTATAGCATCTCTCTGCTGTGGTGCAAATCTTATTTTATTTACATTTTCAAGGGCGTCTATTTCGTTGCCGTAGTTATAAATACTGTCAAGATTTATAGAACTAAGTTCGTATAATTTTCTTGAAACATAGCCTTCAGCATAATAGAAAAAGTTAAGGTATACTCTTGTAGCATTTTCAGCTTTTTCAATCCATATCTGGCTTTCAATGTGCATACTTGTAAGCTCGTTTGATATTATTTCTGGAGCTATTTGCAAAAGTTCTGTTGTTTTTTCAATAACTTCTTCAATAGGTAAGTATACATTACCATTGTTAGCACCAGAGTTTAGTATATATTTAACACCAGCTCTAATTCTAAAAGGTGAATCCTTTGCAATACCTACATTTTCAGCTATTTTATCTGCAATTTTAAAGCCTATACCAAAAATATCCTCAGCTAGAGAATAAGGATTTTTTCTAACAATGTCTATAGTTTTATCCTTATATTTTTTGTATATTCTTATAGCATAAGAGGGAGAAATACCATACTCACCTAAGAAAAGTAAAGCGTGTCTTTCTTCTGTCTTTTCTCTGTACATTTCACCTATAGACATTGCTTTTTCTCGGCTTATGCCTCTAAGTTCTGCAAGCCTTTCAGGTTCAGTATCCATTATTGTTAAAGTATCTTTGCCAAATTTGTCTACAATTTTTTTAGCTATTTTAGGTCCAATACCCTTTATAACACCACTAGCTAAATATAGTTCAATGGCTCTTTCAGACCTAGGCTCTGTTTTTTCACATATTTCAATATTAATTTGTTCACCATAAAAGTGATGAGTAACTACACTGCCAGTTACTTTTACACTTTCACCTTGACTTATTGATGGGGCATAGCCAACACAGGTCATTTCTTCGTCATCTCTATCTTTAATATCTGTAACAGTAAAAATAGCATAGCCATTTTCGTTGTTATAAAAAGTGACCTTTTCAACAATGCCTTCTATGGTAAGTGTGTTCATAGTGTCAATCCTTCGTTATAAATCTTTTACTTTCTATTATTATTATTTTATACTTTATTTCTTTACTTTGCAAGTATCTATTTGACTTATCAAAATAAATGTAAAATTCGATTGATTATTGTATAAAAATCTGTTATTATATAAATATAATTGCTTTTACTGTGCTTGTGGTGACAGTAAAGCATAAATAATATTGTCAAAATTAACTTATTAAGCGAGGTAATTAAAATGGAAAAGCTTGATTTACTCTATGTTGGTAAGGCTAAGAAGGTATATGCAACAAATGACCCAACTCTCTGTATTTTTGAATACAAAGACGATGCTACTGCTTTTAATGGTCAGAAGAAAGGCTCATTTGATGGTAAGGGTATTATTAACAATCAGATGGCTAACTTTATATTTAGACTTCTTGAAAAAGAGGGTATTAAGACTCATTTAGTAGAAGAAATGTCACCTAGAGAAACTCTTGTTAAAAAGGTTGATATTATTCCTCTTGAAGTTATTGTAAGAAATATTGCTGCTGGTTCTTTCTCTAAGAGATATGGCGTTAAGGAAGGTACTCCTTTTGTTGCTCCAACTCTTGAATTTAGTTACAAAAATGATGAGCTTGGTGACCCACTTATTAATGATTATCAGGCTATTGCTTTAGGTATTGTTACTAAGGAAGAAATCGCTGTTATTTCTGATATGGCATTTAAGGTTAATGAAGCACTTAAGAAGATTTTCTTAAATATTGGTATTAAGCTTGTTGACTTTAAGATTGAGCTTGGTAAGACTGCTGATGGCGAAATTGTTCTTGCTGATGAAATTAGCCCAGATACTTGCAGACTTTGGGATGCAGAAACTAACAAAAAGCTTGATAAGGACAGATTCAGACTTGATTTAGGCGAGTTTGGTGATGTTTATAGAGAAGTTTGGGGAAGACTTACTGAATTTTATAAGTAATTAAATGTTTTATTATTGGAGGTAAACATAATGGCTAAACTTCACGAAGAGTGTGGTGTCTTTGGTATCTATGACCCAGAAGGCAATCCTGCTGCCACTACCTATTATGGCCTTGTAGCGTTACAGCACAGAGGTCAGGAAGGCTGTGGTATAGCTGTTAATAGAGATAGAGAAATTTATCATTACAAGGACTGTGGCCTTGTTAATGAGGTGTTTAATGAAGAAATTATAGGCAAGCTTAAGGGTAGAATGGCTATTGGTCACGTAAGATATTCTACTGCTGGTGGTTCTGCTAGAGAGAATGTTCAGCCTTTAGTGCTTAGATATATTAAGGGCCAGCTTGCTATAAGTCATAATGGTAATGTAACTAACACTGCTGAAATCCGTAAGGAATTAGAGAGAACTGGTGCTATTTTCCAGACTACAGCAGATACAGAAATTATTGCTTATTTAATTGCTAGAGAAAGAATAAATGCTCCATCTATTGAGGAGGCTGTTAAGAGAGCTATGCGTCAGCTTAAGGGTGCTTTCTCTTTACTTGTTATGAGTCCTAACAAAATGGTAGCAGCTAGAGACCCTTGGGGCTTTAGACCTCTTTCAATTGGTAAAAGAGATAAGGCTGTTCTTTTCTCAAGCGAAACTTGTGCATTTGATGCTATTGATGCAGAATTTGTTAGAGATGTTGAGCCTGGTGAAATTATCACTCTTGAAAACGGCGAAATGAGAAGTGATAAAGAGCTTTGCAATACTCAAAAATCTAGCCTATGTATCTTTGAGCATATTTACTTTGCTAGACCAGATAGCACTATTGCTAATGAAGTAGTACACGAATGTAGAAAGAGAGCAGGTGCTTTCCTTGCACAGCAGTCACCAGTTGATGCTGATATTGTAATTGGTGTGCCAGACTCTGGTTTATCAGCTGCTCAGGGTTATTCTGAATATAGTGGTATTCCTATTGATACTGGCTTTATTAAGAATAAGTATATTGCAAGAACTTTCATTAAGCCAACTCAGGCTGATAGAGAAATTGCTGTTAAGCTTAAGCTTAATGTGCTTCAAAGTGCTGTTAAGGGTAAGAGAGTTATTATGGTTGATGATAGTATTGTAAGAGGTACTACAAGTGGTAGAATTGTTAAACTTTTAAGAGATGCAGGTGCTAAGGAAGTTCATGTTAGAATATCTGCTCCACCATTTACTTGGCCTTGTTTCTTTGGTACAGATATTCCAGATAGAAGTCAGCTTATTGCTAACAAATATTCTATCGAAGAAACTGCTAAGCTCATTGATGCAGACTCACTTGACTATTTAAGTCTTGATAACTTACACAAGATTGCACCTAACAGTAGTTGTGGTTTCTGTGATGCTTGCTTCACAGGTAACTATGCTGTTGATGTAGACCATCTTTTAGATTAATCTTTTAGGTGATAAAGTAAAATTTTGATTATATTATTTCCCTTTCTACAAGAAAGTGACAATGGAGGATTAAAATGAAAAACGAATACGAAAGTCCCCTTAATTCAAGATATGCCAGCAAGGAAATGAAAGAAGTATTTTCTCCAGATACTAAGTTTAAGACTTGGAGAAAGCTTTGGATTGCTCTTGCTGAAACTGAAAAGGAACTTGGTCTTGATATTACTCAGGAACAGATTGACGAATTAAAGGCACATAAGGATGAAATTAACTATGATGTTGCAAGAGAAAGAGAAAAGCTTGTTCGTCACGATGTTATGGCTCACGTTTATGCTTACGGTACACAGTGTCCTAAGGCTAAGGGTATTATTCACTTAGGTGCAACAAGCTGTTTTGTAGGTGATAACACTGATGTTATCCTTATGGTTGAAGCTATGAAGATAATTAGAAAGAAGGTTCTTTCTGTTATTAACAAGCTTTCTAAGTTTGCTATGGAATATAAGGATATGCCAACACTTGGCTTTACTCATTTTCAGGCAGCTCAGACAACTACTGTAGGTAAGAGAGCTACTTTATGGATTCAGGATTTAATGATGGACCTTGAGCAGATTGACTTTGTTCTTGCTAATGCAAAGCTTTTAGGTTCAAAGGGTACTACTGGTACTCAGGCATCATTTATGGAGCTTTTTGAAGGTGATACTGACAAGGTTAAAAAACTTGACAAGATGATTGCTGAAAAGCTTGGTTACAGTGGTGTATTTGCTGTTAGTGGTCAGACTTATACAAGAAAGTTAGACTCTATATTTGTTAATGTTTTAAGTGGTATTGCACAGAGCTGTACAAAGTTCTCTAATGATATGAGATTACTTCAGCACTTAAAGGAAATGGAAGAACCATTTGAAAAAAATCAGATTGGTTCATCTGCTATGGCATACAAGAGAAATCCTATGAGAAGTGAAAGAATGGCTTCTCTTGCAAGATATATTATGGTTGATGCCTTAAATCCTGCTATTACTGCTGCTACTCAGTGGTTTGAGAGAACACTTGATGATAGTGCTAACAAGAGAATTGCTATTCCAGAGGCATTTCTTGCTTGTGATGCAATTTTAAATATTTATATTAATGTTTCTGGTGGTCTTGTTGTTTATCCAAAGGTTATTGAAAGAAGACTTATGGAAGAACTTCCATTTATGGCAACTGAAAATATTATGATGGATGCTGTTAAAAATGGTGGTGACAGACAGGAACTTCACGAAAGAATTAGAGAGCTTTCAATGGAGGCTGCTGCTGTTGTTAAGCAGGAAGGTGGCAAGAATGACCTTATTGAAAGAATTGCTAAGGAGCCAATGTTTGGTATGAGCCTTGAAGATTTACAAAAGGTTCTTGAGCCAAAGAACTTTGTAGGTCGTGCTCCACAGCAGGTTGAAGAATATATTACTGAGCAGGTACAGCTTGTTCTTGACGAAAATAAGGACAGTCTTATTGACGATGCAGAATTGACTGTCTAAGGAGGGTTTGTAATGATAAGAGCTATTGTAGGTGCTAATTGGGGCGATGAAGGTAAGGGTAAAATTACCGATATGTGTGCTGACCAGTCTGATATTGTTGTAAGATATCAAGGCGGTGCTAATGCAGGTCATACTATTATTAATGAACACGGTAGATTTGCACTTCATCAGCTTCCAAGTGGTGTTTTTCACGAGCATATAACTAATGTTATTGCTAACGGTGTTGCTCTTAATGTAGCGTCATTAAAGGAAGAAATGCAGACTATTATTGATGCCGGCATTAAGTTTAATCTTCTTATAAGTGATAAGGCACAGGTACTTATGCCTCATCACGTCCTTATGGATACTTATGAGGAAGAAAGACTTGGAGATAAGAAGTTTGGTTCAACTAAGAGTGGTATTGCACCTTTCTTTGCTGACAAGTATTCTAAGGTTGGTGTACAGGTTTGGGAGCTTTATGATAAGGATTTCCTTCTTGATAAGCTTGAAACTATGTATGAAAAGGTAAATGTACAGTTTAAGTATCTTTACAACAAAGAGCCTATTGATTATATGGATGTTTACAAAACACTTTGTGAATATGCTGATTTTATCAAGCCTTTTGTTGCTGATACATCTAAGTTTTTAAGAAATGCTATTAAGGAAAATAAGAATATTTTATTTGAAGGTCAGCTTGGTTCTTTAAAGGATACTGACCACGGTATTTATCCTTATGTTACAAGTTCATCTACTCTTGCTGGTTATGCAGCAGTTGGTGCAGGTGTTCCACCTTATGCTATTGATAACATTACTGTTATTACTAAGGCTTATTCATCTGCTGTAGGGGCAGGTCCTTTTGTGTCTGAGTTATTTGGCGAAGAAGCTGATGAGCTTAGAAGAAGAGGTGGCGACAAGGGTGAATTTGGTGCAACTACTGGTAGACCTAGAAGAGTAGGCTATTTTGATGCTGTTGCAACAAGATATGGCTGTGAAATTCAAGGTGCTACTGAAGTTTGTATGACTTGTCTTGATGTTTTAAGTTATATGGATACTCTTCATATTTGTACAGGTTATGAATATGATGGTAAAGTATATAAAGATTTCCTCACTACTGACAAGCTTTATAAGGCTAAGCCAGTTTATGAAACTCTTCCAGGCTGGAAGTGCGACATAAGAGGTATCAAAAACTATGATGAGCTTCCAAAGGAAGCTAAGGATTATGTTGAGTTTATTGAAAAGGAACTTGGCGTAAAGATTTCTATGGTAAGTAACGGTCCTAAGAGACACGAAATCCTTTATAGATAATAATTAAGGGGATTGTCTATATAAGGCTATATACCAACGCACCCAATTTGCACAATATATACAATTTTTTAGTATAAAATTTACGATATTTGGCATAATTAATAAATTGGCTAAAAATTGAAATTTGTAGTTGACAAAAAAGGTATATTTGAGTATAATAGGTATCAGAACAAGGGTGTTTGAATACGATGTATTCGGACACCCATTTTTTATTTTTTTAACTAGCAGTTTTACTGCTAAAAATATAATTTTGAAAATTGGAAGGAGATTTTTGAAAAATGGCAAAGTACACTAAGGAACAAATTATCAGAATCTGTGATGAGCAGGATGTAGAATTTATAAGACTTCAGTTCATTGATGTTTTAGGTATCCCTAAGAATGTAGCTGTAACTCGTTCTCAGTTAGAGAAGGTTCTTGAAGACGGTATGATGTTTGATGGTTCTTCAATTGAAGGTTTCGCTAGAATTGAAGAGTCAGATATGTATTTAAGACCAGACCTTGATACATTCGTTATTTACCCTTGGAGACCACAGAAGGGCAAGGTTGCAAGATTTATCTGTGATGTTTATGACAGCAAGAACGAAACACCTTTCGATGGTGACCCAAGAAGTATCTTAAAGAGACAGATGGCTGAAGCTGAAAAGTTAGGTTATACTTTTAATGTAGGTAATGAGTGTGAATTCTTCTTATTCAAGACTGATGAAGATGGCAGACCAACTACAGATACTAATGATGAAGCAGGTTACTTTGACCTTGACCCAATCGATTTAGGTACTGATGCAAGAAGAGATATTTGTTTAACTCTTGAGCAGATGGGCTTTGAGATTGAGGCTTCTCACCACGAAGTTGCTGAAGGTCAGCACGAAATCGACTTTAAGTATGCTGATGCATTAACTACTGCTGATAATGTAGTAACTTTCAGATTAGCTGTTAAGACTATGGCTAGAAAGTATGGTTTACACGCTACATTTATTCCAAAGCCAATCTTTGGTATCAACGGTTCAGGTATGCATACTAATATGTCTTTATTTGACAAGGACGGCAAGAATGTTTTCTTTGACCCAACAGGTGAGTTACAGTTATCTGACAAGGCTTATAGCTTTATCGCTGGTGTATTAAAGCACGTTGCTGGTATTACAGCTATTACTAACCCACTTGTAAACTCTTACAAGAGATTAGTTCCAGGTTACGAAGCTCCTTGCTACATTGCTTGGTCAGCATCTAACAGAACTGATATTATCAGAATTCCAGCTTCAAGAGGTGCAGGTACTAGAGTTGAGTTAAGAAGTCCAGACCCTTCTACTAACCCATACCTTTGCTTAGCTTGCTGTTTAGCTGCTGGTCTTGATGGTATCAAGAACAACTTACCAGCTCCAGCTAGTGTTGATGTTAACTTATTCAAGTCTACTCAGGAAGAAAGAGATGCTCTTGGTGTTAAGAATCTTCCAGGTAGCTTATATGAGGCTCTTCAGGTTATGGAAGAAGACGGTCTTGTTAAGCAGGTTCTTGGTGACCACGCTTATAAGGCATTCTACACTTCTAAGATGGCTGAATGGGATTCATTCAGAATGTATGTTAGCCAGTGGGAACTTGACAACTACTTAACAGTATACTAATTTGTAAATATACTTAATGCTTTTAAAAAGGGGTTCTGATACTCAGAACCCTTTTTATTATTGCAAAAACTAGTACATATATATTAAATTTGAGGAATATATTTTTTTGTGGTCAAAATTTATAAAAACTAACTAATTAATAAAATTAAGTTTTGTATATATTTTTTGTTGATATATTAAGTTTTATATGCTAAAATATAAAAAATATTAAAAAAGGGGTCTTTGATATGAACAATAATATTTTTATTGCTTTTGACAACAAAAAAACGGCTGTAGCCATTGCCAAAATACTTATTGCAAACGGAAATAATGTTGTATCTATTGCAAAGTCATCTGTTGAACTTTTAAATTCTTTGCATTATTATTCTGCCGGTATTATAATTACAGCCTGTTCTTTTGATAATGTCAGAAATGAAAAAATAATTGATGAAATTCCTGATGATTTTAATATACTTGTGTTAGGCAATAGAACTCAGCTTGATGATTTTCCTGATGGTAGAGTATTTAAGTTGTCTACTCCTTTACAGAAAAATGATTTAATTTGTTCAGTTGATATGTTTATGACTATGGATACCCATTATAAACCAGCTGTACATAAAAATATTGACGAAGAAAAAATTATTACAAGAGCTAAAAGTCTTTTGATTGATGTGTATTCTATGACTGAAAGTCAGGCCCATAGATATATGCAGAAAAAGAGTATGGATACAGGCAGAAAACTTGTAGATGTTGCTCGAATTATATTAGATGTTTAAATTAAAAAGGTTGCAACTTATTTGAGATGTCCCCAATCGTTAGATTTTTTTAGGTTTAACTTTTGGGGGGTCAGTTCAATTTTTGTTGCAACCTTTTGTTAATTAATATATACCGTCACAGCCACTTAATGCTCTCAATAGAATATTGCTTAATTCATCAAGTACAGTGTCGCAATTGGCTTGTGTTATGTTTTGAGTAATACCTCCCATATTAATGTTTATATTGGATTTGGAATGGGAGCTTGAATTATTAGTTACAGTATCTCCTTTACTTAAGTTATCCACATAGTTATAAATTTCTTTAAAAGTGCTATCCTTGTGGAAAAGTTTTGAGTTATCAACGGAGAAATGCACTTTATCCCCAGAGTTTTCAGAGTTATCCACATAATTGGTGTAAAAGCCCTTGGAAGTGGCTATATTACTGATGTTTTCATTGTGGATATTGTCGAAACTTGTTGTAGGTATATTATTTAAAATATTGTTTATATTGCTAATATTGCTGATATTTTCTAATGTTTTGCTATTATTATACCTATTGTTTACATTGTTTATATTTTTCACCGGATTATCCACATATTCACATAAATTTTCAATATTTGACATAATGTTATTTTTTTTGTACACATCGTTATCAACAAACAATGTTGATAATTTGTTGTAATTGTCAATGCTTTTACTTATGTTGTTTATTGAATTTATTATATTTAATATACTATTCATAGTTTACCTCCTTATGGCAATTTTATAGTTGTACCTACTTTTATTTTATTAGGGTCAGCTATAATATTTTTGTTGTTTTCATATATAATTTTCCACTTGCTACCGTCACCGTAAATCTTTTTGGCAATTTTCCATAGGCTGTCACCAGATTGAATTGTGTATTCTTTGTTATTGGCTGTGGTAGTTATTGCTACTTTCTTTTCGTCTGTTAGTGTAGAATAAAATTTTGGACCATAGGTTTTATATTCTTTTAATGTTATGTTAATTTCTAAGTCAAAGCCATTTTCAACAGCTTCTGTAAATGTTAATTCTTCAATAACAGCATATATACCTGTATAATTAAATACCTTTAAGCCTTTTGTTCTAGTTATTACAAAGGCAATTACTTCATTTTCATTTTTTAGCTTTTCTATTGCCTCTCTGTAGTAGTCGCTATATTTGTAATCATTGTCATAATTGGCAAAAGGATAGTTACTGTTAGGTATAAGTGCTTTAAAAGAAATTGTTTTTAGCTTTGGTGATTTTAATATATTTATTTCCTTTCCATCTACAAGGGATAGGGTGTGATTTTGTGAGCCTATGGTTATTGCTACCTTTGACGGTGCAATAGGTAGCTTTATTTCTCCTAAGTAAAATGTGTACATTTATATTACCTCCTTAATTACATCTTTGTTTGATTTTATAGCTGAAAGATTATGTATATTTTTTAATGTTCTTACATTTTTCTCTATTTTTTTCCTTATTTTATTTTCAACAGCTATATTTTTAGCTATTCTTTTTAATAGCCTTTGGTTTTGCTCTTGCCTAAATTTTTTCAAATTAAGGTCATTTATTTTTTCGCAACATATATCATATTCAATTTTTAATTGTTCTTTGTTTAAAGCCAAATTTTTATCTTTACTTAATAGTAATGTTTTTAAATTTTCAAGCTGTTTTTTACTTTTATCTATATCTTTGTCAAGATTTGAAAAATCCTCATTAGATAGTCGCTCTTTCAATTCTTCTCTCTTTATAAATAAAGTAATAGCTTGATTTTTTAACTTTAAAATGTTATTTTCTATATCTTGTTTAATTTTTAAATTGTTTGTAGTCATATTCTTTTTGTACCTCCATATAATTTCTTTGATATGAGCATACCACAATAAAAGTGACAAAGTGTGACATTTGTGATGAAATTTGTTGAGCTTTAAATTTTTCTGTGTTATAATTAAATATAAAAATAAATAAGGAGGAGGATTTTTATGAATATGACAGTAATGTGGCTTGTTCTTGGAGTGATATTATTTGTCATTGAGGGATTAACTGTGGGACTTGTGTGCTTATGGTTTGGAATTGGTGCAATAGCTGCTATGCTCAGTACATTTATTTTTACCAACATATACATACAATGGATAGTGTTTATTATTGTGTCACTTATATCCCTTGTTTTACTTAGACCTTTGGTTAAAAAATCTGCTTATATACCAAAGACAAAAACTAATGCTTCTTCATTAATAGGGCAAAAAACTATACTTGTTGAAAGTATTGAGGAAAATAAGTATGGTCGTTTAAAATTTGGTGACATTAGCTGGATAGCTGTTTCAGCCAATGGAGAAACTATTGACAAAGGTGAAAAGGTAAAGGTTGTATCTATTGATGGCAATAAACTTGTTGTTGAAAAAATTTAGGGAGGTTTAGCTTATGATATTACTTATTATTTTAATCGTTATTATTGTTGCTGTTGCTGGTTCTTGTATTAAAATTGTGCCACAGGCTAGAGCTTATGTAATTGAGTTCTTGGGTGCATATAAAACTACTTGGACTACTGGTTTGTATTTTAAAGTTCCATTTTTTGAAAGGATTGCTAGAAATGTAAACTTAAAAGAGCAGGTTATTGATTTTCCACCACAGCCAGTTATTACTAAGGATAATGTAACTATGCAGATTGACACAGTTATATTTTTCCAAATCACTGACCCAAAGCTATATTGCTATGGTGTTGAAAATCCTATTAGTGCCATTGAAAACCTTACATCAACTACTCTTAGAAATGTTATTGGTGATATGGAGCTTGATGAAACTCTTACTTCAAGAGAAATTATAAATGCTAAAATGGGTACTTCCCTTGATGAGGCAACTGACCCTTGGGGAATAAAAGTAAATAGAGTTGAGCTTAAAAATATTATGCCACCAGCAGCTATTCAGGAGTCAATGGAAAAGCAGATGAAGGCTGAAAGAGAAAGAAGAGAGGCTATTCTTATTGCTGAAGGTGAAAAGAAGTCAACTATTCTTGTGGCTGAAGGTAAAAAACAATCAGCTATCCTTGAGGCAGAGGCCGAAAAACAAGCTGCTATACTTAGAGCAGAGGCTGAAAAGGAAAAGAGAATTAGAGAGGCTGAAGGTCAGGCTGAGGCAATTAGAAAGGTTCAGGAAGCTAATGCACAGGGTATACAAATGCTTAAAGATGCCGGTGCTGATGAAAGCGTACTTACATTAAAGAGCCTTGAGGCTTTAGGTAAGCTTGCTGACGGAAATGCTACTAAGATTGTTGTTCCTAGTGATATTCAAGGTATTGCTGGTCTTGCAACTACTCTTAAGGAAGTTATAAGTAAATAAATATGAGGCTGTTTACGAATTGACTTAAAGTTAGTTTGTGACAGCCTTTTTTATATTGAAAATTATTTCAAATTATTATAAAATAGTTTTAAATCAGCTATATATTAAGGTGGTGTATTATGAAACTTGCAATGGCTCAAATGTCAATGACAGAAAATTTGGAAAAAAGTATAAAATACTGTAATAAAGCAAAGGATTGTGACCTATTATTTTTTCCAGAAATTCAGTTGTCGCCATTTTTTCCACAGTATAGAAATAGAAATGTTGATAAATACTGTCTAAATGAACAATCCACATATATTAAAAAATTTGTGGATAAGGCAAGGGAGTATAATTATTATATTTCACCTAATGTTTATATGGAAGAAAAGGGAAGTAGATATGACACTTCTTTGTGGATAAATAAAGAGGGTAAATTAGTTGATAAGGCTAAAATGGTGCATATAGCTCAAGCAGAAAATTTTTATGAGCAAGATTATTATGCTCCTTCTGATGATGGATTTAAGGTTTTTGACACTGAATTTGGAAAAATCGGTATAGTTATTTGCTATGACCGTCATTTGCCTGAAAGTATCCGTACTTGTACTTTAAAGGGGGCAGATTTAATAATTATTCCTACAGCTAATACTAAGGCAGAAAATCTTGAAATGTTTGAATGGGAAATGAGGGTTCAAGCAATGGAAAATCAAGTATTTATTGCTATGTGTAATCGAGTAGGTGTTGAGGGAAATATGGATTTTGCTGGTGAGTCTTTGGTAGCTCACCCAAATGGTAGTGTTGTTTGTAAGGCTGATAATAGAGAACAGCTTGTAACTTGTAATATTGATTTAAAAGAGGCTAAAATTTGGCAAAATAAGGTGCCATATTTAGGCACTCGTAGACCAGAGTGGTATGAGTAATTTAAAATAAAAGGAGAAATTATGATAAAAGTAATGTTTGTTTGCCACGGAAATATTTGCCGTTCGCCTATGGCTGAATTTGTGCTTAAGGCTATGGTAAAGGAAAGAGATATTGAAAAGGATTTTATAATTAATTCCTCTGCTACAAGTTATGAAGAAATTGGAAATCCAGTTCATAGAGGTACTAGAAAAAAGCTAGGTGAAATGGGTATACCTTGTGGTGACCACAGAGCTATTAGATTAACTAAGGAAGATTATGATAGTTACGACTATGTTATTGCTATGGATAGCAATAATTTGAGAAATATTGACAGAATAATAGGTTCGGATACAGAAAATAAGGTTTATTTACTTCTTGATTTTACGGACCGAAAGGGACAAAGTATAGCTGACCCTTGGTATACTGGAAATTTTGATGCGACATATAATGATATTGATGAAGGGTGTAGAGGATTTTTAAATAAAATTTGTAATTAGCTTAAAAATTATATAAATTTAATAAAATTTATTAAATTATTCAAACTTTCATATTTGAATAATTTAAAATATTGACAACAATGGTTAATAGGTTTAAAATAGTAATAATTAACAAAAATAGAATAGGAGGATTTTAAAATGAAAAGTGATATACAGATTGCACAGGAATGTGTAATGGAGCCTATTACAAAGGTAGCTGAAAAATTTGGTATTAATCCAGATGACCTTGAATTATACGGTAAATATAAGGCAAAGCTTTCTGACGAGCTTTTAAAGAAAAATGCTAACAACAAGAAGGGTAAACTTGTACTTGTAACTGCAATCAATCCAACTCCAGCTGGTGAGGGCAAGACTACAGTTACTATTGGTCTTTCACAGGCTTTAAATAAACTTGGTAAGAAGTCTTTAGTTGCTTTAAGAGAACCATCTTTAGGCCCTTGTATGGGTATCAAGGGTGGTGCAGCAGGTGGTGGCTATTCACAGGTAGTACCTATGGAGGATATTAACCTTCATTTTACTGGTGATATTCACGCTATGACTACTGCTAACAACCTTTTATCTTCACTTCTTGATAACCATATTCATCAGGGTAATGCTTTAGGTATTGATACTAACAGCATTACTTGGAAGAGAGTTCTTGACCTTAATGACAGAGTTTTAAGACAGGTTGTTGTTGGTGTAGGTGGCAAACTTAATGGTGTAACAAGAGAAGACGGCTTTACTATTACTGTTGCATCTGAAATTATGGCTGTAGTATGTCTTGCTGAGGATATTGAGGACTTAAAGGATAAGCTTTCTAAGATTGTTGTAGCTTATACATTTGATGGTAAGCCTGTTACTCCAAAGGACTTAAATGCTGTAGGTGCTATGGCTGCTCTTTTAAAGGACGCTATTAAGCCAAATCTTGTTCAGACTTTAGAGCATACACCAGCTATTATTCACGGTGGCCCATTTGCTAATATTGCTCACGGCTGTAATTCTGTTAAGGCAACTAAGATGGCACTTGAATTAAGTGATGTTGCTATTACTGAGGCTGGTTTTGGTTCTGACTTAGGTGCTGAAAAGTTCTTTGATATTAAGTGTAGAAAATCAGGCTTAAAGCCAGATTGTGTTGTACTTGTAGCTACTGTAAGAGCATTAAAGTATAATGGTGGTGTGCCTAAGACTGAGCTTAATGCTCCTAATGTTGATGCAGTTAAGGCTGGTTTCTGCAATTTACAAAAGCATATTGAAAACTTACATAAGTTTGGTGTGCCTGTTGTAGTTACTTTAAATAACTTTGTATCAGATACAGAAGAAGAGGTAAACTATATTAAGAGCCAGTGTGAGGCTATGGGTGCTGATTTCGCTATTGCTAAGGTATGGGAAAAAGGTGGCGAAGGTGGTATTGACCTTGCTAATAAGGTTCTTGAAGTTCTTGACACTAAGGAAAGCAACTTTAAGGTACTTTATGATGAAAATGATACAATTGAAAATAAAATTAACACTATTGCTAAGGAAATCTATGGTGCAGATGGCGTTGTAATTGACCCTAAGGCTAAAAAGGAAATTGCAAGACTTGAAGGTCTTGGTTACGACAAACTTCCAGTTTGTATAGCTAAAACTCAGTATTCTTTAAGCGATAACCCTGCTTTACTTGGCAGACCTTCTGGTTTTAAAATTAGTGTTAAGGAAGTAAGAGTAAGTGCTGGTGCTGGCTTTATTGTTGTATTAACTGGTAATGTTATGGTTATGCCTGGTCTTCCAAAGGTACCAGCTGCTGAAAACATTGATGTTGATAACAATGGCAACATTACTGGCTTATTCTAAAGGAGTATATGTATGAAGTGTAAAAAGTTAATAGTTGTTGCATTATTAGGCTGTATGGTTCTTTCAGGCTGTGGCTCTGAAAAACTTGCTGATAATATGGGTAATGATGACGGTAACATTACTAATTTAGGAAGTGTTTGTCAAAAGGGTAACACAATCTATTATCAAAATGATAAGGATAACTTTTCTATTTATAAGTCTGTTAAGGGTAAAACAGGTGTTAAACTTAATGATGGTACTAGTTACTTTATAAATGTTGTAGGTGATTATGTTTACTATGTTTCTGAAGATAACGACTTCCATATTTATAGAATGAAGACTGATGGCAGTGATAATAAGGAAATTGTTAAGCAGAGAGCTTATTATATGACTGTTTATAATGATTATATTTATTATATTGATTATGACCAAAATCAGGCTATATATAGAGTTAAAACAGATGGTAGTGAACCAACTAAGATTGTAGACTCTCAATGCTATTATCCTATTATTGCTGAGGATAAACTTTATTATATAGATTATAGTAATGAAGGTAAGGTAACACAAGCTAATCTTGATGGTTCTCAGTCTTTTGTTTTAGATGAAAACAATTATATTACAGGTGCTTATCTTAATTATTATGATGGCAAACTTTACTATGTTAATGCCGTAACTGACCAATCACCTAATAAGGGTCAGGGCTATGACAATTTCTTAATGAGCTATAACTTAAAAACCGGCAATGTTTCTACAGTTATTGAAGAACCTTGTGCCGATGTAAATATAAGAAATGGCAGAATTTATTTCTCAAGTTTGACTGATAGCAAGGTTTATAGCTGTAATATGAAGGGTGAAAATAAAAAGCTTGTATATGACAATAATGGTATATTCTTAAATCTTACAGATGATGATATTTATTGTTTTGTTAAACTTGAAAAACAAGACCCATATATTGAAAAAGTTAGTATTAAGCCTACTTTAGGTGAAAAATTAAAATCTATATTTGGTGACCCAAAGAAGAATAGACAAAACCAATAATTAATCAAAAGTCAATGATGACGGGCAGAGCTTTATTTTGCTTTGCCCGTACTTTTATAATAAAGGAGATATAACAATGGCAAATATTATTGATGGTAAAGCTATATCTATGGATATAAAAAATGAGGTAAAGGAGGCAGCTACAGCTTTAAAGGCTAAGGGTATTGAACCTTGTCTTGCTGTAATTCTTGTTGGTGAAAATCCTGCTAGTCAGGTTTATGTTAGAAATAAGAAAAAGGCTTGTGAATACTGTGGTATTAAGTCATTAAGTTATGAATTAAGTGCTGAAACTACTGAAGAAGAACTTTTAAACTTAATTGATGAGTTAAATAACAATAAGGCTTGCAATGGTATACTTGTTCAGCTTCCATTACCTAAGCATATTGATGAAAACAAGGTTCTTTTAAGAATACTTCCAGAAAAAGATGTTGACGGTTTCCACCCTTACAATGTAGGTCTTTTAAGCATTGGTAAGGCTGATTTAAAGGCTTGTACACCAGCTGGTTGTATTGAGCTTATTAAGAGAAGTGGCGTTGACATTACTGGCAAAAATTGTGTTGTTGTTGGTAGAAGTAATATTGTTGGTAAGCCTGTTGGTATGCTTTTATTAGCTGAAAATGGTACAGTAACTACTTGCCATTCTAAGACTAAGGATATTAAGGCTGTTTGTCAGGAAGCTGACATTCTTGTTGCTGCTGTTGGTATTCCTAAGTTTGTTAAGGGTGATATGGTTAAGGACGGCGTTGTTGTTATTGATGTAGGTATCAATAGAATGGATAACGGCAAACTTTGTGGTGATGTTGATTTTGACGAGGTTGAAAAGAAGGCATCTTACATAACTCCAGTACCTGGTGGTGTTGGTCCAATGACTATTGCTATGCTTATGAATAACTGTATTGTTGCTTGTAAGAAGCAGAATAATTTATAATTTATAGTTTATTTAAAAAAGTCCTATCTCTAGCAATAGAGATAGGACTTTTGTTTGTATTAAAGTAAAATATATTTAATTATAAATAATATACTTAATATATACATTAAAATGCTAATTTTCTTTTCCTTGTTAGGATTTACAAGGTGTAAAACAGTGTAAGAAATTACACCCATTGAAATACCCTCTGAAATACTAGAGAAGAAAGGCATTGCAATCATACAAATATAAGCTGGAATTGCTTCAAAGCAATTAGTAAAGTCAATATTTGCAATGTTAGTAACCATATAGAAACCAACAATAACAAGTGCTGGAGCAGTTGCAAATGAAGGAATAGCAAGGAAAATTGGTGAGAAGAATAATGCTAAACCAAATAAAATTGCAGTAGTTAAGGCAGTTAAACCAGTTCTACCACCTTCAGTAACACCTGAAGCACTTTCAATGTAAGTTGTAGTTGTTGATGTACCAATTACAGCACCAAAAGTTGTAGCAAAGGCATCAGCAAGTAACGCACCCTTAATCTTAGGGAGCTTACCGTCCTTATCTAAAAGACCAGCCTTAGAAGATACACCAATAAGAGTACCAATAGTGTCGAATAAGTCAACAAATAAGAAAGCAAATACAACAACGATGAAGTTGATAATACCAGTTTTATTTGCTAAAATTTCACTAAAGTTAAGTTTAAAAGCAACTTCCTTAATATCACCAAAGGCAAAGCTAACTACACCGCTAGGGATTAAAGAATAAAAGCCAGCATCTGGGTTTGGTACATATACATTAGCTAACTGACAGATAATACCTAATACCCAAGTAATAACAATACCTAAAAGAATATTACCCTTTACATTTTTAGCAACTAAAGCACCAGTAATGATTGTACCAATAATTGCAAGTAAAACAGTAATACCTACATCGTGGAAACCAACAGCACCAGCCTCAAGACCCTTTGCTGTAATGTAACCATTAATAGAGAAAAGAGATAAGCCGTCAATAACAATATTAGCATTCTTTAAACCAATAATGGCAATGTAAAGACCGATACCAACAGAAACGGCTGTCTTTAATGTTAAAGGTATAGAATTAAATATTGCTGTTCTAACATTAGTTAAAGATAAAAGTATAAATATTACACCTTCAACAAATACAGCAGTAAGTGCTGTTTCCCAGCTGTAGCCCATACCAATAACTACAGTATAAGCAAAATATGCGTTAAGACCCATACCTGGGGCTAATGCAAATGGATAGTTGGCAAAAATAGCCATAAGTAATGTACCAACAAAGGCAGAAAGGGCTGTTGCAATAAATACACCGTTTGAGTTCATACCTGTTGCTGATAAGATGTTAGGATTTACTGCAAGTATATAAGCCATTGTCATAAATACTGTAATACCAGCAAGTATTTCTGTCTTAACATCTGTGTTGTGTTCCTTGAGCTTAAAAAGCTTTTCAAACATAGATTTTTTCCTCCTTAATAAATTATTTAGTTTTACATACCTAGTAATTATATTGTTTTTTTTCATTTTGGTCAAGTAAAACTATTAAAAAAATGAAATAAAAGTGAAGATTTTATAGAATTTGTGCATATTGTGTCAAATAAAATAACCAATAGCTGGGCTATTGGTATGGGTTTTGAAAATATATTTTTAATTAAATTAAAAGAGAGCCAGACGCATCCGACTCCCTTAGGCATAGTCCGAAGACAACTGCCCCAATTCTAAAGTATATTATACCTTAGATTTAGAAGAAAATCAAGTATTTTTAAACAAAAGTTTTTAATAAGCTTAATTTACTTCTAGTATTAGTATATATAATTTTAGAATAAATATTCATAGGAACTAGTTTCCTTAGTTTTTCACAAGAATCTTCAAATTGTTTTATAAATGATAAAATATCAGATTTATTACATTTTAATTTTTTCATTAAAAATGCTATTAATATTACATAATCAACAATTGTACAAAAATTTATATCTTTAATTGTTGTTTCAGATGTTATATAATTTGATATTCCTTTATCAATATCATTGGTTTTAAAACGAGTATCAAAAATTGTATTATTGTGTGCAACTGAATTTCTTAAGTCTTTTAATGTAAATATTATCTTTTCAATTTTTTTACCATTTGTATCAAATGCTGGATTTATACCAATAGCAAGAGATATATCTTTACGGATATTATTATTTAGACAACTAACTATATTACCAAATTCTCCTAGACTAATTAATTCAAATATTGCCCATATTGGAACAGGCTGGTCTTTGTCATAGTAGTGATGAACAATATTATTTTTTCCGTAATCTCTTGAAATATTGCTATAAATTTTATTTCTAACATTCATTTTTTTTGAAAGAGATTTTTTATAATTGGCACTACCAATAGGATATGAAGTATAATCGTTCATAATACTTGTATAAATATCAGCAAAGCTTGAACTTTTTGTAGCATTTAGTATTACTTCAAGTGTGTAATTTTTTAATGTGGTTTCAAGAAACATAATTTGTGGATATAATAAGGCTTTTTATTTCATATCAAAATCATATACAGCTTGAAGTTCATTAAAATTTTGATAAGCTAACAATGACCTTGGTGAGTTACAGTATCTATATCCTTTGTATCCGTGAAAGTATCCAATATATCTTAATTTTTTCTTTTGTAAACTGCCTTTAATATAAATCTTTTTATTATCTCTCATATATGTCATTAGAGCATTAATGCTTTTGGGTTTCAAAAAAATCACCTCACTTAAAGTTTCAATTATTATAGCATATTTTTAGTACAAAATCAATGTTATTCATAATAAAAGACCACCAAATGGTGGTCTTTTATTGTTGATAAAACCGACAGCTTTGCAATATTTTATCACTGAGCAGAGGTAGTAGTTTCACCAGTGCCGGTACCTATAAGAGTGACTTGTCGTCTAGGTAAATATGTACTTGTATTTATTTTTACAGTTTCTTTTAACACGCCATTTTCGTATACATCTTTATAAAGTTCGTATGTATAGCCATTTTTAGCTGTTACATCAAGTTTAGTTGTACCTACTGGTAATGAGCTATCTTCCTTTGTAACAGGGTCATCAGGTGGTGTTTCTTTTATAAATTTGTTATGGAACTTAAGTGTTCTACCTGCACTATGTATTTCTTTGCCGTATATATTAACTACAACATTAGTGCTTGTTAAATATGACTCTATAAATACGGCACAGTTAGTGTCATTTTTAAATTTAAGGTCTTTATAATCACCAGCAAGAGTAGCATCAAATCCATAGTCAGCATATCCTACTTTCATAGAGTGATTATATCGCTCAGTTATTTTAAGCTCGGCATTTAAAAGTGCCATATATAATGCACTAGAAACTTGGCACATACCACCACCAATACTATCTTCTATTTTACCATTTACAATAGTGCCGGCGTTTGCCCAGCCATTAGCCTCAGTACAAGGATTAAAGTGGTTATTTGTAGAAAATACCTCGTTAGGATAAACTACAACGCTATTTATTTTAGCACAACCATTTTTAAGGTTTTGAATTCTGTTAGCATCTCCGCCTTTATAAGGGCTGGAATATGAGCCAATAATACCAGTAATACCAGTAACATCAGCATCTTTATGCTTAGGTTCAGTTGTTTTAATATCAAATGTAACTTCTTTGCCAAAATCTCTTTTGTCAATAAGTTCATATACTTGATTTAAAATAGCCTCTTTGTCAATAGTATAGCCGGTTTGTGATGGTGTAACAACAAACTGACCATTTACTCTTTTTAAGCCAGCATCTTTGGCTTCAACAGTAATTTTGTCAGAAATGGCATTAATGTATGACTGCACCTTTGCTTTGTTGTAGCTCATTATACCAAAGTCAACAGTACCGCTTTCAAGAGCCTTAAATTGACGCCACCAATTATCTGATGTTGGGTCTTTAGCAAATTCAAGTGCTTGCTTAACAGCACCTTCTATATCATATTTTAAATCAAAATCCTGAAAGGTATAGTTATATGTATATTTACCATCTTTACTTTTTATTGTTATTATGTTACCTTCGGTATTTGTATCAACTTTAGAATTAATATAGTTCACTGCCTTTTCATAATTCATTCCGTTGACTTCTTTGCCGTCGATTAATATACCATCAAGAATAACATTTTCTTGAGCCACTTTAGGCTGGTCTATTTTCCATTGATAGTATTTGCTCATTATAGGTTTTCTAGCTATACAGCCAGCTATAATAACAATAATAAAAACAAGTATAGTCTTGCTTAATACTCTGTTAAAATGGTTTCTTTTGCTATGTTGTCTTTTTCTTCGCCTTTGGGATTTATGCTTTCTTTTAGCATTAGGCATAATTATTCTCCTTTTTAATATTGAATAGGAATATCATATACAATGTCGCTTTGTCCAATGAGCATATCATTTTTAATAGAACTCATTAAGGCATCAACATTAACTTTGCCATCAATTACATTGCCTTCAACCTCTTTGGCAATTTCGTTTAATGTACTTTTTAATTTAGAGTCATCAATAGAAATGCTTGAAACAAGGTATTCTTTTCTATCTTCAAGATTTTGTGCAGCATCTAATTGCTTAGTTTTGCTACCACCTCTGCCTAATTTATATGCCTCATTTACAGTTTTAGCAACATCATAGCTACCACCTAAATCTTCGTAAGTAACATCTTTAGAATATGAACCACTTGAAATAGTGAAAGTTTTTTGTAATCTTGGCTTAGCATAGTCATTAGTTGCTCTTTTAATAGCTTGCTCTTTTGTAAGACAGCCAATATTAACTTCTTCAATAAATACACCGTTAAAAATAAGGTTATTATCTAAGGCTTCATAGGCTCTGTTAATTGCAGTATCTGTTTTACTGCTTATAGCAAAGGAAATGCTCCATATTGCAGTAACAAGGAAAAATGCTGTACCAATACCCCAAAGAATATAATCTTTGTTTAGATTAATAGACTTTGATTTATTTTCTAATGTAGAACTAGCTTTTTTAGCCGTTTCTTTTAAATTTCCTAAGTTATTTTTTAACTTTTCTTCTGTATTTTTTATTTTATCATTTATCATTTTTTTATCTATAGTTTCTTTTGTTGAGCTGTGCTTTGGCTCTTTATTCTTTGAACGCATAATTACCTCCTACTTAACCTACAAAAAATACTGAAATTGAGCTTAATAGTAATGCTGCTACAAGTAATAAGGCTACAATACCAGCAATTTTTCTTTTAACTTCAGTTTTCATTCTTCTCATTATAAATCGCTCCTTATATATGTTAATTACATTAAAATTTATTTTTCCCTATCTTATTATTATAGCAGACAAAAATTATTTTTCAATATTAATATGTTGACAATAGTGTTAAAAAATTTTACAATTTGATTAAGAGAAATTTTTGACCTGATATATTTGTTATAATTTATGTAACAGTTAATATAAAATATGATTATCTTATTGGAAAGGAGCTAAATTATGGCTTTGAAATTAAGTAAAGGACAAATGCTTGCTATTGATACTAAGGATAAAAATATACTTGTAAGTGCAGCAGCAGGTTCAGGCAAAACCTTTGTACTTACTCAAAGGGTATTAAGCAGAATAATAAATGACAAATGGAATATTGACTCCTTTCTTATTGTTACATTTACAAGAGATGCTGCTGCTGAAATGAAGGATAGAATTGTAAAAGCCATTGAGTCAAAATTAATAGATTTAGATAATATTGAACTTAGGGAACATCTTGAAAGACAGCTAGTGCTTATAAATAGGGCTAATATATCAACAATTGATTCCTTTTGTGCAAATGTTATAAGACAAAATTTTCATAAAATAGATTTAGATTTGGGATATAGAAACATAACTCAAAATGAGGCTATATCACTGAAAAAGCAAGCTATTGACAATGTGTTTGAAAAACTTTTAGCTGAAAATAATGATGAATTTAATAATTTCTACAATATGTATTGTGATAAAAATAAAGATGATAATGTAGAAAAAATGATTTATAAACTTTATGAGTATGCAGATAACTCTCCATACCCTAATAAATGGTTAGATGAATGTGTTGAAAAATATGAAAGTGCTGACAATTTTTATGAAAGTATATGGGGTAATAATAATATTCAAAGGGTGAGAGGCTGTATTAATAATGCTAAGGTTTATTTAGATAAGGCTGTTGAAATATTAAGAGATTTTGAAAAGCCTAATGTTATTGAAAAATTGTATTTAGCAATACAGGATTTTGAAAATGCGTTAAATCTTGGAGGTTTAGAAGAACTTAGCAAGCAAAAACTTTCATTACAGCTTAGGTATCCAAAGAGTTTTGATGGTCTATATGATGAAAAAGTTGCACTTATGAAACGCTATGTATTTTTTTGCAAGAAAGAACTTAGCAATGCTTTATCTTATGCTAGTGTGTCAAGTGATGATGTTGAGCTTTTATATAATAATATTAAACCTATTGTCTTTCAATTAGTTAGAACAACAAAGATATTTGCTGATGAATATAATAATCTTAAACTTGAGAACCAGTTAGCTGATTTTAATGATATTTCTCATTATTGCCTTAATATACTTAGAAATTCTGATGGTACAACTACAGATGTTGCTAAGGAATATCAAAACAAATATAAAGAAATAATTATAGATGAATATCAAGATAGTAATTATCTTCAAGAAGATATTTTGACTGCTGTATCAACTATAGAGCAGGGTAAAAACAACATATTTATGGTAGGTGATGTTAAGCAGGCTATTTATAGATTTAGACTAACTACACCTAAAATATTTATGGATAAATATAATAGATATGTTGGAGATAATGATGAAGAACAGTTAATACTTTTGTCTGAAAATTATAGGTCAAGAGCTGTTGTTTTAGAGGCTTGCAACATTATATTTAAGCAAATTATGGATATGGATTTAGGTAATGTTGATTATACAGATGATGTTGCTTTAAATCCTAAGGCTTATTTTCCAGAGCCTAAGGAAGATATTAATATTTCAACAACTACAGAGGTTCTTATTGCTGATACCTGTCATAGTAAGGAAATTGAGTATAAATTTGATGCTAAAATTGGCGAGGCTAAAATTGTAGCTAAGCGTATATATGATATGCTTTATACTAATCCTCTCTATATTTATGATAAAGATGAAGAAAAATATAGACCTGTTAAAAAAAGGGATATTGTTATACTTATTAGAAAAAGAACTAATGCTGAGGTATTTTATAATGAGCTTAACTTGGCTGGTATAGGCTGTGTGTTTGAAAAGTCTAATCCTCTTTATAAAACTACAGAAGTTAAAAACATTATATCATTACTTAAAATTATAGATAATCCTATTGATGATATTGAATTAATTAATCTGTTGCATAGCCCTATGTATGCTTTAACATTTGATGAAATTACAGCTTTAAGATTAAATGACAGACAAGTACCTTTTTATAATGTTGTAAGGGAATATGCAAATAGTGATGATAAAATATCACCTATACTTAACAAATTTATAAGTGATATAGATTATTACAGAGATTATGCTATTAATAATTCTCTTACAGACCTTATTACTGAAATTTATGAGAAATCTAATTATTTTTATTATGTAGGTATTTCATCAGAAGATGGTCAAGACAATTTAAGATTATTTAAAGAAAAGGTAATGGAGTTTGAATCATTAAATAGTAATGACTTACACAGTCTTATTGAAAATATTAACATTGATTTAAGTGATGATGTGGAAGATAAAGATAAGGTTAGTACAGCCTCAACATTATCTGAAAATGATGATGTTGTTAGAATTATGACTATCCATAAGAGCAAGGGTCTTGAATTTCCTGTTGTATTTGTATCACAGCTTCACGAAAATATAAGCAATAGTTATAAAGAAAATTTTATATATGATAGAGAGCTTGGAATTGGCTTAAAATATATTAATCAAATAGAGAGAATAAGATATAAAACTCCGCCTTTTGATACTATTTTAGAAAAATATAGTGCTGATGAAAGGTCTGAAACATTAAGACTTCTTTATGTTGCTTTAACTAGAGCAAGGGAAAAACTTATTATAACTGGTGTGGCAAATAGTAGAATACCAACAACAAAGGATAATAAAATGGAGATACTTTATGACCTTTGCGAAGAAAAGGAGAAATTATTTCCTTTAGCTTTTAGAAATATGGCAGATTCTCCTTTGTTTTGGATAATTTCAGCAATTAAAAGAAAGGATTTTGATTGCAACAATATTATTAAAGAAAAGTGGATACCTGTTGAAGATATTGACTCTCTTGAAAGTATTAAGGCAGAAAAGGAAATTGATACAATAAGCCGATTAAATGATATAGAGAGTGTGGTTAAAAAGGGTGAATATGCTGACTTAATTAATAGTAAACTTAGCTATGAATATCCGTATAATACTGATGTAAATTTGCCATCTAAGATTTCTATTACTGAAATTAAGAGAAAAATACAAAATGAGGATAGTGAGCCTTATTATAGACAAAATATTGATATACAGCCACAGGTTATTGAAAATAGTTCTAATATTTCACCAGCTCAAAGGGGTATTTTGTATCATACTGTTTTTGAAAACATTGATTTTAATGCTAATGAAAGTGCAAAAGAGCTTGTTGATAGCTTAGTTGATAGAAAAGTATTAACACTTGACGAGGCAAAGGCAATAAATAATAGTCAAGTAGAGATGTTTTTAAATTCTAACCTATTTAATAGAATTAAGTGTGCAAATAATGTGTTTAAGGAAGCTCCTTTTGTAATGTCTATTAAGGTATCAAGACTTAAGGCTTATGCTGATAGTAATGAAAACCTTGTAGTTCACGGCATTATTGACCTTTATTTTGTTGAGGGTGATGAAATAGTTTTAGTTGATTATAAGACAGATAAGGTCTTTGGTGGACTATCAACATTAGCTAAAAAATATAAAATACAGTTAGACCTTTACAAGGAAGCTATTGAAGAAAGTACCGGCAAAAAAGTTAAGGAATGTATAATTTATTCTATAGACAAAGGAGTAGCTATAAATGTTTAATTCAAGACACCCTTTTTATTCTGCCAATGATTATTACAAGGAAATATTTGGCGAAAAAATTATAAAATTAGCTATTGATGGAGGTTTTACTTGTCCTAATAGAGATGGCACTCTTTCAAATAAAGGCTGTATATTTTGTAGTGGCAAAGGCTCTGGAGATTTTGCTGGTAGTAGATGTCTTTCTATTAAAGAACAATATACACAAATGAGGGAAAAAATGTCTACAAAGTGGTCAAAGGGAAAATATATGATGTATTTTCAAGCCTATACTAACACATACGCTCCAGTAGATAAGTTAAGACAGCTTTATTATGAGGCAATAGATTGTGATGATGTTGTGGCACTTTCTATTGCTACAAGACCTGACTGTATAAATGATGATGTTTTGGCTTTATTAGAGGAACTTTCAAACAAAGTATATGTGTGTGTTGAACTAGGGTTACAAACTAGTAAGGCTGAAAGTATCAACATTATTAACAGGTGTTATGAAAATATTGTGTATAAACAAGCTATTGAAAAATTAAATGAAAAGGGTATAGACACAGTTACACACATTATACTTGGCTTACCTGAGGAAAACTATGAGGATATGCTTAATAGTGTAAAATATGCTGTTGATTGTGGAACAAAGGGGCTTAAACTTCAGCTTTTGCATATTATAAAAGGTACTGCCCTCTATGATTTGTACAATGAAAAGCCTTTTAATATATTTAATCTTGAGGATTATGTTGATACCGTTGTAAATATTATTGAAAGTATACCACAAAATATAGTTATACATAGAATAACCGGTGATGCTAATAAGGCTGAACTTTTTGAGCCTTGGTGGAGTTTAAATAAAAGAAAGGTTTTAAATTCTATATCTAAAGAGTTTATTAATAGAGATAGTTGGCAGGGAAAAAAATTAAAGGCTAGTTTATAACATTTAAGATTTAAGTTTCTTACTTGATATAAACTTTTTAGTGCATAAAAAAAGTTGTTCTTTTTGGATTTACTTGTTAATGACAAATCAATAGCCTTAACTTCAATCAAAGAAGCAACTTCACCAGTTTTCAATTCTATTAAACCATCATCTGCAACTGACTTAACATTTGAAAAAGTTTGAGAGTTTTTAATTCTTCTTTTCATTTGTTTTTTTATTACAAATTTTGGTTGTTGTTTTTCAAGTTTCTTTTTTTCTTTTTCTAAAACTTTATCCGTATTTAATTTTTTATTCTCGGGGAATAACCAGATATTATCATCTCCGATTCTATAAGTAATTTATTAAAAAGAAAAGACCAACCACTAAAGTTGATCTCATCGATAAATTGTAATTTGTTTTTTTGAATATTTCTTTAAAAATTACTATTTATTCTTTGATAATTGTCTTATTTTTTCGTGATAAAAATAGTTTATTATTATAGGTTTTCCAGTAGGATTTTTTAAAAATGGTTCTTCATCTATAACATACATAAATCCATTTTTATCTGCAAACTCTTGTACTTTTTTATCTAATCTTTCCCAATAAGACATATCTTTTTTAGTATAAATCTTATTATACAAATCATTTAATTCAGGGTGTTTTTCATTTATATAATTTATTATAGTGGGCTTAAATGTGCCTCTTAAATTCAAGTTTTCAAGCCATATATAGTCGCAAAAGTCTTTTATTTCTTCTATTATAGTAAATACATCAGTAATACCAGGAAAAATTGGAGATATAAAGCAAGTTGTTCTTATTCCTGCATCGTGAACTTGTTTCATTGCTTCAATTCTTGATTTTATTG
>URXK01000009.1 GCA_900551755.1 uncultured Eubacterium sp.
GTAGAGCAGCTGACTCTTAATCAGAAGGTCCGGGGTTCGAGCCCCCGATCGCGCACTTAAAGCTTTTTTAATTAAATAATATGCGCGATTAGCTCAGTTGGTAGAGCAGCTGACTCTTAATCAGAAGGTCCGGGGTTCGAGCCCCCGATCGCGCATCTTAAAGCAGGTTTTTAACTTGCTTTATTTTTTTGTAACATTCTTTTTGCTAAAGTTTTGTAAAAATTATAAAAAAATGCTTGCAATGTTGCAAAATATGTGTTATAATTTCAACTGTTGTAAAAACACACATAGACTGGTTTGGTAAGAAGGGTGGCACTTGCTAGTGTTTCTTGTCGTAGGTCTGTGGAGGAAAAACCAATTTAAGGAGGACGAAATAATGGCTGTTATTTCAATGAAGCAATTATTAGAAGCTGGTGTACACTTTGGTCACCAGACAAGAAGATGGAACCCTAAGATGGCTGAGTATATCTTCGCTGAAAGAAATGGTATTTATATCATTGACCTTCAGAAGACTGTTAAGAAGGTAGAAGATGCTTACAATGCTGTAGCTGAAATCGTTAAGGACGGTGGCGAAGTACTTTTCGTTGGTACTAAGAAGCAGGCTCAGGATTCTATTAAGGAAGAAGCTCAGAGATGTGGTATGTACTATGTTAATGAGAGATGGTTAGGCGGTATGCTTACTAACTTTACTACTGTAAAGACTAGAATCGCTAGATTAAAAGAACTCGATGCTATGATTGAGGACGGTACAATGGATTTACTTCCTAAGAAGGAAGTTGCTAAGCTTATGCACGAAAAGGAAAAGCTTGACAAGAATATCGGTGGTATCAAGGAAATGACTAGAATCCCTGATTGTATGTTCATTGTTGACCCAAGAAAGGAAAAGATTGCTGTTCAGGAAGCTCACAACTTAAACATTCCTATCGTTGCAATTGTTGATACTAACTGTGACCCTGAGGAAGTTGATTATGTTATCCCAGGTAACGATGATGCTATCAGAGCTGTTAAGTTAATCGCTGGTAGAATTGCTGATGCAGTTATCGAGTCTAAGCAAGGTGAGCAGGAAGTTGCTGAAACTGCTGAAGATGCAGAATAATTTAATATTTTAAAACTTACAGGCTTTAGCCACAAGGCTGAAGCCTTTTTTAAACAATAATTTTTTAATAACAGGAGGAAAATGAAATGGCTGTTACTGCTGCTATGATTAAAGAGTTAAGAGAATTAACTGGTGTTGGTATGAGTGCTTGTAAGAACGCACTTGTAGAAACTGATGGTAATATTGATGAGGCTATTGAATACTTAAGAAAGCAGGGTCTTGCTAATGCTGCTAAGAAGGCTGGTAGAATTGCTGCTGAAGGTTTAAGCTATGCTTACATTTCTGAAGACAATAGCGTTGGTGTTGTTGTTGAAGTAAACTCTGAAACTGACTTCGTTGCTAAGAACGATGTATTCAAGACTTTCGTTGACAATGTTGCTAAGCAGGCTGCTAAGTCTGATGCAAAGACTGTTGATGCTTTATTAGAAGAAAAGTGGATTGAAGACGAAACTAAGACTGTTAAGGAAGTTTTAACTGAAAAGATTTCTGTTATCGGTGAAAACCTTAGCATTAGAAGATTTGAAAAGGTTGTTAACACAGGTGATGCTTACTTAGTATCTTATATCCACGCTGGTGGTAAGATTGCTGTTTTAGTTGAACTTGCTACTGCTTCTAAGGACGATGCTCTTTTAGTTGCTGGTAAGAATGTTGCAATGCAGATTGCTTCTATGAACCCTAAGTTTGTTTCTACTGATGAAGTTCCAGCTGAATTTATCGAGCACGAGAAGGGTGTTCTTTTAGAGCAGGCTAAGAATGACCCTAAGAACGCTAATAAGCCAGAAAATATCCTTGAAAAGATGCTTACAGGTAGACTTAATAAGGAAATGAAGGAAGTTTGCTTATTAGAGCAGGAATATGTTTTAGGTGACAAGATTTCTGTTGGTCAGTATATGAAGGAAGTTTCAAAGGAAATCGGTGCTGATGTTACAGTTAAGAGCTTTGTAAGATTTGAAACTGGTGAAGGTATCGAAAAGAAGGAAGAAAACTTCGCTGAAGAAGTAGCTAAGGCAATGCAATAATAAGTATTATTAATTGATATACTATGAGGAACTGTTTTTTAATAGTTCCTCTTTTTTTGCCTTTATTTTAATAAATTTACAAAATTTGACACTATGTTCTATTTTTGCTATAATTAAGTTGTTAATATTGCTTTTTTGTTGATATAAAGGAGTGATTAATATGGATATAGCAGATGTTTTATTGAGATATAAAAGAGAACAAAATATAGGATTTAAAAAATTATCAACATTATCTGGAATTAACGAACGAACATTGAGAACTATTATAAAAAGAGAGGTAAAGCCATCAGCTAAAACCTGTTACAAAATTGCTCAATTAATTAATAAACCTGTTAGTGTTATTATGAGCATAAGTGATGATTAAAGGTGTTGCAAAAAAACAACACCTTTATTTATAAAAAGCTATTTTTTGCAATGTATTGTCATCTGTAGGGTTTAAATTAGATAGTCTTTTATTTACAAGCATAATAGCCTTTTGTAGCCCATTCCAGCCGTATTCTTGCCTTATTTCTTCTCTCATATCATCTAGTTTAGTGTATTTTTCAAACCTTTTATATTGGCTTAAAAGGGACTCCTGTACAATAATTTTGTTTATAACATTACTGCATCTTATGCTTAATGCTCTAATAGGTTGAGTTATTTTTTCATTATTATAAATTTCAAGAGCTTTTTTGAATATTAGCTCGGCACTATTTGTTGGCATTTGAATAGGCATTTGCCTTTCAATGGTTTCTAAAGTATTAAACTTAATGCCTAAACTTATAGTTTGGCAATATAGCCCTTTGTTAATAAGTCGCTTTGAAACACTTTCGCTCAAAAGAGTAAGTATAATTTTAACATCATCAACATTTGTCACATCAAAGGGCATAGTTGTGCCATTGCCTATGCTTTTTATTTCTCTCTTGTATTCTATTGAATTAACGGGTGTTGTATCTTTGCCTTGGGCATAAAGTTGCAGCATAAGCCCATTTTTACCTAAATGCTGATTTATAATGTAAGGATTTGCCTTAGCCATATCTCCTATTGTGAATATGTTTAATCTTCCTAATGTTTTAGTGGTAGACCTGCCAGCATATAGTAGTTCAGTTATTGGTAATGCCCATATTTTGTCTTTAAAGTCGTCTTTGCTTATTACAGTAATTGCATCTGGCTTTTTCATATCAGAGCCTAATTTGGCAAAAATTTTGTTAAATGATACACCTATAGAAACTGTTATGCCAATTTCATTTTTTACTCGTTCTTTTATTTCGTTAGCAATAGCTATGCCAGAGGGGAAAAGGGGAACACTATTTGTCACATCTAACCAACATTCATCTATGCCAAAAGGCTCAATTAAATTAGTATAGTCATAATAAATATTCCGTACCTTTTTAGAAATTTCAATATATTTATCAAATCTAGGCTGGACAAATATTATGTTAGGGCATTTTTGCTTTGCCTCATTTACCGTATCTCCCGTTTTAATACCCTTGCTTTTTGCAATAATATTTTTAGCTAATACTACACCGTGCCTGTTTTGAGGACTACCACACACAGCAACAGCCTTGTTTTTAAGCTGAGGATTTTCCATACATTCAACAGAGGCATAAAAATTGTTAAGGTCAGAATGAAGAATAATTCTTTCCATAAAACCACTCCAATCAAACAAATGTTTAATTTATTTTAACACAAATGTTCGGGTTTGTCTAGTTGTTATATTTGGAAATAAAAAAATCAAGTCTATTTCTAAACTTGATTTTTTATTAATTGATTTTACATACCAATAAAGTTAAATTTAGCATTTTTTATTGTTAAACCACTATTTGTATTTTTAACAAAAGCAAAATGATGTTTAACATTTGAGCTAAAGTTTACCTTAAATGATACTGCACCTGATGTAGTATTAGTAGCTGTGCTACCTTCTGATACATATTTACCGCTAGAACCATCATAGTAGCAAATGCCAACAGTTTGTCTAGCAACATTTGAGCTATATTCAACACCAACTTTTTTGCTAGGAACATCAGTAGGTGATATTTCATATTGATTTCTTGATGTTATTATATTTCCAGAAGATAATTGGTCTATTTTTATATTTACTAAATTTTTTCCAACAAAAACTCTGCTATTTGGATTGTTTTCCTCATTTTTAATAATCGTCATTGTGGCGTTTGGGTCTTCATTCATAATTTCTTGAGGAAAATCAGTATTATCAGATGTAATATTGTTAGCAGATGTTATTGAAGTAGCTGAAAAAACTAGTATTCCCATAGTAAGTAATGTAATAAATTTTCTTTTCATTTAACTTTCTTTCTTTTGTTTACTTAAGTTTCACATTTGGATTATTGTCTAAGATAATATCATTGTCTTCAACAATAAGATTTTTCTTATATAAATTAGGAATATCTCTTTGATTTAATACTATTTTTAAATTGCCTTTTATCTTAACTATATATGGTTTCCAATAAACATGTTCTTTATGAACTAAATCATCAAATTCTGCATCTAATTGGCATAAATATTTATTAATTTGTATAATATTGTTGATTTTAAAATTCTTTAAATCAACACCATCATCATAAAAATCTTTGTAGTATGGAGTATAAATATCATTTTCAGGTTTTTGATATAAAAATGTTATAGCCTTATCTATATCAAAACTGTTTAATGTATCAATATATTTAGAGCAATACTGTTCTATTTGAGATTTTTCGACATTCAAATTAATAATATTTTTGTTTGCTTTTAAATACATAATGAATAGTAATAGTAAAATAAAAATACTAAATAAAAATATAATAATAATTGATTTTTTTTTCATAAAATAAGTGTTCCTTTAAAAAAATAGTATAGATAAAGATTTTAAAAATAAAAACGCGTTTAAATTGTTAAATCGAAAATAGTATACAACAATTAAAGGTTTTTGTCAATATATATTTTAATATTTAAAATCTATTTAAAAAATATTGACATTTTAAATATAAAATTGTATACTGTATTTAAAAGGAGGAATTATATGTTATCAAGTTTAAGTGAAAAAGAAGAAGTTGCAATGAAGGTTCTTTGGAGTTCCAAAAAGCCTTTGTCCGCTTCTGAAATAGGTGCTGAAATAGGTACAGATTGGGCAAAAAAATCTATTCAAAATATAATAAGAAAATTGGAAGAAAAGGAATTTATAAGAGTTGCTGAAATATCAAAAATAGGTAAAACTTATGGTAGACTTTTTTCTCCTTGTATATCTGCTGAAGATTACGCACTTATGCAATTTAATAGATTTTATCAAAAAGACAAGACTGTGCCATTTATATTGTCTGCTCTTATAGGTAATAGAGAGAGTAAGAAAGATTTATCAAAAAAATTAAAAGCAATTATTGAGGAGTATGAGGAGGAATAATATGTGTATTGACCAACATACTATTTTTAACTCATTTATATGGTTTAATATATTCATATTGATTTTATCATTTTTGAGAAAAAAGTTTATAACTAAATGGTATTTTTCTCTTAATTGTTATATATTAATTCTGGTATTAATAGTTGTTCGTATATGTTTTCCTTTTCAGTTTGCATTTACAAAGGTTATTGAATCAAAAGAAATTTTACTTGATTTGCTTATATTTGCTAACTATAAAATAGTGTTTTTATGTAATATGCCAATTATATTAATAGGTGTTATAATTAGTTTAGTTGGTAGTATTATTCTTATAGTTAAAAAGTATAATGAGTACACTAAATTTAAAAGAATTATAAAGTTTTTTAGTTCAACTGAAAAGTTTGCTAATGTTTTTAATGAATCAAAAGAATTAGTTAATGTTAGTAGAAATATTAAAATTATATCAAATAAAGTTTTTGAAACACCGGCAATCATTGGAATAATAAATCCTATAATTGTTGTGCCTGACATTGAATTGACACATAATGAGTGGTTAAGCATTTTTTCTCACGAGCTTATCCATTATAAATATAAACATATTTTTGTAAAGGCAATAATAGAGATATTGTGTGTGTTTATGTGGTGGAATCCTATTACATATATTTTGAAAACTGAAGTTAATAATATTTTGGAATTTTGCACAGACAGACATTTGTGTAAATATTTCAATAAAGATTTAAAAAAATCCTACCTACAGGCTATAATTAATGTTATAGAAAATGCTCAAAATACTGTAAAAAGTCCTTTATCAATTTCATTAATGGAGAGTAATAATTCGGTAATGGAACAAAGATTTGTAAGTATTGTTACTAACAAATATATTAAGGCATTGAATTTAAAAGCTATAGTTATAACAATATTAAGTATATGCTTTATTTTTGCCTCGTATTTGTTTCTTGTTCAGCCAGCAGGCTATCCAACAATAGAAGATTATTTTATTGAAGGAGTAACGGATAATGCTGATTATGTTGTTAAAGAAGGTAATTTTTATAGGGTGTATGATGCAAATAATAGAGAGTTGTTTATGTGTGAAGCTCCTATTGATGAAAAAAGAACAAAAATTAAAATTTATGGAGGGAAATAAATGTTATGAAAAAAATAATTTTATTATTAATTTGTGTATCTGTTTTTAATGCTTTTTCTTGTGTAGCTTTAGCTAGTACTACTGAACAAGCTAATGATATTAGTGAAAATTACAATATTTCAACTAGAAGTGAAAAGGTTATATATAGATATACCTATATAAACGGAAAAAAATATAAAAGACTTTGGTCTGTAGACAGAAAATGTTGGGTTGATAAAGAATGGACTCCAGCATAAAATATTTACATAAAAAAGAACTGGCACAAAACCAGTTCTTTTCTTTATTATTATTATTCGTCAACCTTAGTTGTCCAACCCATATCGTCTTCAATCTTACCCCACTGAATACCAGTAAGAGTATTATATAATCTATGAGTTACTTCGCCGATTTCACCATTGTTAATCTTGCAAACATCATCTTCATATCTAAGTTCGCCAACAGGAGAAATAACAGCAGCAGTACCTGTACCAAATACTTCTTCAAGCTTGCCTTCCTTAGATGCTTTAATAATATCAGCAATAGCAAGTCTATCTTCAGATACAGTGTAACCCCACTTCTTTAAAAGTTCGATACAAGACATTCTTGTGATACCAGGTAATACAGTACCAACAGTTGGAGCAGTGTAGATAGTACCGTCAATCTTAAAGAAACAGTTCATAGAACCAACTTCTTCAACATACTTTCTTTCTACACCATCAAGCCATAATACCTGCTCATAGCCTAAATCGTGACCCTTAACCTGAGCTGCAAGAGATGCTGCATAGTTACCACCACACTTAGTGAAACCAGTTAAACCAGGAGCTGCTCTTACATATTCGTCCTCAACATAAATCTTAACTGGGTTGATACCAGTAGAGTAGTAAGCACCAACAGGAGATGCAATAATAATGAACTTGTATGTTTCAGCAGGTCTAACACCTAAATGAGGCTCAGTTGCAATAACAAATGGTCTTAAGTAAAGAGATGTACCTTCAGCAGATGGAACCCAATCCTTTTCTGTTGAAACAAGTGCCTTACATGCCTGTACAAAATCCTCAACAGGTACAGCAGGTATACACATTCTCTTGTTAGTATTCATCATTCTAGCTGCGTTCTTTTCTGGTCTAAAAAGCTGAACAGAACCGTCTGGAGTTCTATAAGCCTTTAAGCCTTCAAAAGATTCCTGAGCATAGTGGAATACCATAGCAGCAGGGTCAAGAGAGAGAGGAGCATAAGCTTCAATTCTTGGGTCGTGCCAACCCTTACCTTCTGTATAATCCATAACAAACATATTGTCTGTATAGTAAATACCAAAGCCTAAGTTATTCTGGTCAGGCTTCTGCTTTGGATTTTTTGATAAATCGTACTTAATATTAAGCATAATATTACCTCTTTCCTAAATTATTATTTATCCTAAATTATATATCTTTTTCCAAAAAAATTCAATATATTTTTTTAAAAACTAAATCTTTAAAGTTATTATAGTATTAAACTAGGTTATATCCTATATTGTTAATATGATTTTTAAGCTGTTGCAGGCTTTCTGGCTGTTTTTTCTTATTTTGTTTTATTATATTTGAATGGTTACAAATATTGTACATTATAACATTTACTCCATATAATATGGCGTCCTCTCTTGTGTTTTTAAATAAGCCTAAGGGTGATGATATAAGAGCATTTGGCAAAAGTATTCGCATTATAGCTATTACTCTCAATGTAATATCTATGTTGCACACCTTGCTGTCTTGAAATACTGTGTCTTTTTCAGGTATAAATGGTCTTATTTCTATTATTTCTGGCTCGTAATCGTATACATATAGTATATCATCAGCTAAATTGTCTGTAGTTTGATAAGGAGAGCCTACCATAATGCCACAACCAGCTTTAAAGCCAATTTGTTTTATATTTTTTAAGCAGTTTAATCGAGTAAATAGACTCATTTCTTCTGGGTGTAGCTTTGCATAATGTTCAAGTGTGCAGGTTTTGTGACGGAGCAAATAACTGTCTGCACCTGCATTGTAAAAACTTTTGTATGCGTCGTAGCTTCTTTCACCAATAGAAAGGGTGAGGGTAGTTTGTGGAAATTTATGCTTTATAGCTTTTATTATCTCTACTATTTTTCCATTGCTATAAAAGCCATCATCACCACCTTGAAGCAAAATTGAATTAAGTCCTAGGTCAGTGGATTTTTGGCAATAATTTAATATTTCATCGGTATCAAGTCTGTATCTTTGAATTGTTGTGTTGCTTTTCATTAAATTGCAGTAGTAACAATCGTTTTTGCAGTGATTGGTAAAGTTAATTTGGCTTTTAATAAATATGTTGTTGTTATAAGTTGACAAAGAAATCCCTCTTGCCTTGTCTTTTAAAAAGGGGTCATATTTATCTGTTTGAAGTATTTGTTTGAGATTGTCTTTGTTTAGTAAAATATCTGTTGTAAATTCCATAATATACCTTAAAAGGAACGGGGTGACCGTTCCTTTGTGATTGTTTTTATAAATTATTGTTTGTTTTGGAAACCCTTCCGTCAACCTCCGGTTGCCACCTTCCCTATGAGGGAAGGTGAATGGTGTTGTCCTACATATTGTATGGGTGATTAGATATTTGTAACAGTTACATCGGGCGAACACTGTTCGCCCCTACAAATAACCTGTTCATAATAGTTACAAGTACAACTAAAAATTAACCACCTAGCTCCACTTGTAGGGGAGCTGTCACGAAGTGACTGAGGGGTTTCTATTTTTAGGTAATAAGTAATAGGTAATGGGTAATAAGTAATAAGTAATAAGTAGTAGTTACTCTTTGCTTGTAGGGGCGAGCAATGCTCGTCCTTAGTTATATAGATAATATTGGAAACCCTTCCGTCAACCTTCGGTTGCCACCTTCCCTATGAGGGAAGGTAAATGGTATTGCCCTACAAATAACCTGTTCATAATAGTTACAAGTATAGCTAAAAATTAACCATTCAGCTCCACTTGTAGGGGAGCTGTCACGAAGTGACTGAGGGGTTTCCATTACATACCATTACTTACTAAGTAATTCAATACCCTTATTTATTCTATCAATAGTATCCTCTTTACCTAAAAGTTCAGCAAGTTCGCTTGCACCACAAGGAGAAGTTGGCTCACCAGAAAGGGCCGTTCTAACAGGCCAGAACATTTGACCATTTTTAATACCCATTTCCTTTATTAATTCGCACATTTTAGAGTAAATAGTGTCATTATTCCAATCAGCAGTATCAATAGCCTCAATTACAGGAAGAACAGCCTTTAAATTATCAATGCACATTTCTTCAGTAGTTTTCATTTTCTTATGAATATAAAGGTCAGTTGAATATTCTGGAAGATTATCAATAAAATCAACCATATTAGCAATATCCTTTGATGTACCAATTCTTGACTGAACATACTTTGCTACCTTTTTAAGGTCAATATCAGTTCTCTTAATAGCTTCCTTTAACTCAGGCTCAACCCAGTTATAGAAATCATCAAAGTCCATTTTCTTAATATATTCGCCATTCATCCAAGTAAGCTTTTCAATGTCAAATATAGCAGGTGACTTTGAAAGACCCTTAATGTCAAATTCCTTAATAAGCTCGTCAATAGTAAATATTTCCTGATTGCCAGCAGGTGACCAACCTAAAAGAGCTATATAATTAACAATAGCATCTGGTAAATATCCCTTAGCAACTAAGTCTTGGAATGATGCGTCACCATTTCTCTTAGATAACTTGCTGTGCTTATCTTTCATAACAGCAGGAAGGTGAACATACTTAGGAATTTCCCAACCAAAAGCCTCGTATAAAAGGTTGTACTTAGGTGTAGATGAAAGGTACTCAGCACCTCTTACTACATGAGTAATATTCATAGCGTGGTCATCAATAACATTAGCAAAGTTATAAGTAGGGAAACCGTCAGACTTAATTAAAATCTGGTCCTCAAGCTCTGCATTGTCAACAGTAATATCACCATAAACTTCATCGTGGAATGTAGTTTTGCCATCTCTAATCTTTTGTCTAATTACATAAGGCACACCATTTTTAAGATTTTCTTCGATTTCTTCCTTAGAAAGGTGTAAACAATGTCTGTCATACTTAACAATAGCCTCGTGGCTTGTTTCAGTCTTAAGAGAGTCTAATCTATCCTTAGTACAGAAGCAGTAATAAGCCTCGCCTTTTTCAACTAATTCAAGAGCATACTTAATATAGTCATTTTTTCTTTCACTCTGAATATAAGGACCGTAGTCACCACCAACATCAGGACCTTCATCGTGTGGCATCTTAGCCATTTCAAGAGTTTTATATATAATATCTGTTGCACCTTCAACAAATCTTTCCTGGTCAGTATCTTCTATTCTTAATATAAAAGAACCTCCCTGACTTTTAGCAATAAGAAACTCGTAAAGAGCTGTTCTTAAGTTACCAATATGCATATAGCCTGTTGGGCTTGGTGCAAATCTTGTTCTTACCATTTCTAGTTTTCCTCCTTAGATGTATTAGTAGTATCAGTAACACTAGAGTTACTGCCATTGTTATTTGCATAATTTCTTGCTGCAGTAAGCTTAGTTTTAATAGAAACAAGCTTTTCTTGCAAACCAGTAAAGTTTGCACTTTTTCCGCCTAGACCAGCAGCATAATTTTGGTCTTTAACGGCAACAAAGTCGCCAACATAAGTAAGCATACAATCGGCAATATATGCTTTGAGTACAGGACTTTTGGCATTATTAATATTTGTTATGTAATCATTAAGATTATCAGTTTCTTCATCAGTTGCACCAACTGACTTAAACACACTTTGACATACTTTAACAGCAGAGTCAACTGTTGAAAGCATATTATCGTCATAAGAAGCATAAATAGCGTCAGTTTGTTTTTTGTTTTGCATACCGTAAACAAAGCCAACAACTGTAATAAGTACCAAAATACCAATTATAATAGTAAATATTGTTTTTGCTTTTTTGTCCATAATTTTTCCTCTTTATATAATAAATATTCCGATATTACTTTAAACATTTTACAACAAATAGGGAAGAATGTCAATTCATATTGAATGTAGATATTTTCAAATTAATTAATTTATGCTATACTGAAAATATATGTATTATAACAAAGGAGAAAACTATGAATAAATTAAAATCAATCGTAGATGAAATAAGCAAAGTAGTAATAGGAAAGGAAGAAGTTATTAAGACATTAGTTGTGTCAATAACTGCTGGTGGTCATATTCTTCTTGAAGATATACCTGGTGTAGGTAAAACAACATTAGCTCTTGCATTGTCTAAAACATTAGGTCTTAAATATAGCAGAGTTCAGTTTACTCCAGATGTTATGCCTAGTGATATTGTTGGCTTTAATATGTATAATCAAAAAAGCCAAAGTTTTGAATATGTTCAAGGTGCTGGCATTTGCAACTTGTTTTTGGCTGATGAAATAAATAGAACATCATCAAAGACACAATCAGCATTGTTAGAGCTTATGGAGGAGGGCAAATACACTGTTGAGGGTATCACAAGAGATTTGCCAAAGCCTTTTATAACTATTGCAACTCAAAATCCTTTTGGTTCTGCTGGTACACAAAGACTTCCTCAATCTCAAATTGAAAGATTTACTGTTAGAGTATCAATGGGCTATCCTTCACCAGAGTCTGAAATTGAAATTTTAAAAGGTTCAAAAAGCAACAAACTTGATGTTTTAAATAATATTATTTCTTCTAATGAGCTTTTAGAATATCAAAAAATGGCTGAAAATACTTTTGTTAAGGATAATATTTATGCTTATATTGTTGACATTGTAAATGCTACTAGAAATAACCCTTATGTATCAATTGGTATTAGCCCCAGAGGTAGTATTGCTATATTAAAAATGGCTAAAGCTAATGCAGTATTTAATGATAGGGATTATGTTATACAAGAAGATGTGCTTGATACTATAGAGGCAACAGCAGCTCACCGAATAGAATTAAGTTCAGAGGCTATGGCAAAGGGTTTGACAGAAAAACAAGTTATTAACGATATTGTTGGCAATGTTAAATTAAAGGGTTGATAAATATGAGAATATTTAAAATTATAAGTCTTGCAATTGCTTTTGCTTTTCTTGTTTATATGGCTATATTTTTTAATAGTTATTATGCTTTAGTTGGAGCTTTTGCTTTAATATTGGTTTTTGCTTTTGATATTGTTCTATTTTTTATACCTTTTGGTGAAATATCAGTGGATATTGTTGCTAATAGTGCAAAATATGTTAAGGGCGAAAAAGCTACAATTGAATTAGCTATAAAAAATAAGAGATTATTGCCTATTTCAGTTTGTAAATTTGATGTTGGTATTAAAAATAATTTTTATACTAAAAACAATGTAAAAATAAATACAACTTTGCCTATTTTTAAGGCGAAAAAAATATACATACCTTTGGAATTAACCAAATCTGGCACAGTTAAAATAAGTGTTGATAAAGTTGAATATAGTGACCTTTTGGGTTTGTTGAAAAAATATCAAAATGTTGATATAGTCTATTCAATAATAGTAATGCCTAAAAATGATAGTGTTATAAATGTTAAATGTGGCACTTTCCAATCTGATGAATTGCCTGCTGTCAATGAATATTTAAGCAATAATGGTGATGTTAGAGGCTATAAGGAATATTCAATAGGTGATAGAAATAATAATATTAATTGGAAGTTATATTCAAGAACAAATACTTTATATGTAAAGGAATTTGAAAGAACTAGTGCTGATGAGTCTGTTATACTTATGGATATGTATATAAATAATTTGGATAAGGCTATTGATATAATTTATAACATTGATTACAGAAATAATTGTTTTACATTATTGTGGTTGCCTTGTGGCAATGAAGAATTTGAAAGTGCTTATATTTCAGATAAAGAGTCAATGAATAATGCTATATATAGGATATTTAATTCTGCACCAGATGTATTACCTAATAGGGGATTAATTGAGTATAAAAGGTTATATAAAGAAAGTAAAATAATGTATGTAAGTGATAAAATGGAGTTATTATGACAACAGATAAAACTGCTGAATACGGTGTTAAAATATTTGCACCCTATTCAAAATTAAGAGGAGATATTATACTATTAATTTTCAAAAGTATTTTGTGTAGTATTTCTTCAATAATGATTTTTAGTTTAATATTTAAAGGCTTTAATATTCAGTGTGACTATGGCTTAATGTATAGAATTATTTTTATATCTGTAGTTATACTGTCTATTTTGCAAATCAATACAATTGTATATGGAATTGGTTGCTGTTTTGCTGTATTTGGAATTTTTAAATATATTTCATCAAATACTGAAGTGTTAAAAAACGGCATTAAAGCTATTATTAATCAATGCTATGGCATTATATCGGCTACACTTAATTTGCCTCAAACTAATGGCTTTGATAATATTATAGGCGACTTAAATAGTATTGTTAATAGTGTTATGATAATTATTGCTATTGTTATTTCTTTAATTATGGTAACAATTTTTATTAAGTTTAATTCTAAAATACTTTATGGGGTGCTTATTGGCTTAATATTTGCTGTATTATCTTTTTTTAATTGTGATATTAGTTATTTTAATAGCTTAATTGTTGTATTTTCTTTTGGTATATTGTGTATTTTAAATTTAAGCAAAGGTAAATCATTTAGCTTAAATATTTTAAAAAAGAATAAAACAAAAATTGATTTTAATTATGCTTATCAATTAATTATTTATGGTTTAGTAGTTTTTGTGTTTGTTTTTTTAATTACAGGCGTATTTTATACTAATGAAAAATTTGAAAATAAATTCGATACTCAATATAGTGATAACATAAAATTTACAGCTAGGGATATTGCTGTTATGAAGTATGCAGAATATAAGAAATTTTCATCAATAGATAATGTTGATTTAGGTCAATTAAGCTATTCATCTTATGTTAAACCTAATTTTAAATCTAATGTTTTTTCATTTGTAACTAAGCCTATAACAAGTGGCAGACTGTATTTTGCTAATTTTATAGGTGGAGATTATCAATATAGGCTTAATAATTGGACTAAGTCTACAGATGACAATAGTGTAATGATTAATGCTTTAGAAAAAAGTGGGGCAAAGGCTAAAGATTATGAGGTAAGGTGCGGAAGTGATACTTGTTTTTATCCTGCTTACTCTAAATATAGTGAATATAAATATAATGAAAAAAATAAAATGAATATTACAGCTTATGATTATAGAAAAGTAAGCATAAATGATGAAAATTATAACAATTTTGTTAATGAAAATTACTTGAATATACCTAGTGAAAATAAAACTGTAATTGAAGAAATATGTAAAAAGCAAGGTTTTAGTAGCACCGATAATAACATTGATGAAAAATTAAAAGAGTATTTTAAAAACAATTTTCAATATTCAGCAGAAAATGATATTTTGCCTTATGGTAAGGATTTTGTTAATTATTTTCTTGAGGAGTCAAAAAAAGGAAATTTTATACAATACTCATCTGCTCTTACATTGATATATAGAAATTTAGGCATACCGGCTAGGTATGTAAGTGGTTATGCTGTTGATGCTGAACAGACTCTTGCTGGTAATAATGCTGGTGGTGGAAAAACAAATACTGCTGTTAAAAAGGGCAATCTTTATAGTTGGGTTGAAGTATATAACAAGGATACTGGCTGGAGAATTGTGGATTTATCCATTTCGCCATCTTTTAAGGAATTAAGTGAAAAATATGATAATTCTGAAAATTCATATACACCTAATACTAGCATTAAAAATTATTTTAGAACTGTAGATAAACAAAAATATTCACCTAAAAACATTGCCTTTGCGGGCTTAAACATTGTGTTAAAATTGCTAGTTTGGACTTTAATTGTTTTAGTTATAGCAATTAGTTTAGCTTTGTTAAGTGTATATGTTTATAAAAGAGTTGTTTATGCTAAAAGTGATAATGCCAAAAAAGCCTATATTTTAATGGAAAGATTGAATAAAAAATATAAAATAAATGCTTTAAGCTATAGGGATATGATAAAAAAACTTCCAGAAAAGTATGGCAATGATAAAGCAGTTGAAATTGTAAACCTTGCTGAAAGGTGTATTTTTGCTAATAATGTTACTGATGATGATATTAAAAAATTAGAAAGGCTTATTAAGTTGTAAGCTATGTAAAATCTTATTTTTGAGGAGTTATTACACAAAAGTGTGGTAACTCCTATTAAAAATCAACTAGTAAATAAATATGTTAATTAAAAAACGATTACCACATAGCTCCACTTGTAGGTAAGCTGTCAGTTTGAGTTGGCTGGTTTCTATTAAAAACTATAATTTACTTGACATTTTTAACATTTAAGTATAAAATACATATATTGATATAAAGGCAATGACGAAAAGAGTAATCTATACTAACCTTTCAGAGAGGGGCACAGGTGCTGAAAGTGACCTAAGGTGAATATTGATGAAGTGCATTTCTGAGCCGACAGGTGAAATAGCAGTAGTCTGTTCCGTATAAGCTGCGTTAAGGCTTTAAAGTGCCGTTTTTTAACGGAATTAGAGTGGAACCACGGGCTTATCGTCTCTATCAGATGATAGCTCTTATTTTTTTGTAATGGAGTGAGTATATGAAAACTTTTATTATTATGCTTATTGTATTAATATTTTTGATATTAATATTCTTTGGTGTAAGAAATGAAGTGGAAACTGTAAAAAGAAAAGACCCTGCAATAAAAAGTAGTATAGAGGTAATACTTTATTCGAGCTTTTGGGCAATGATTTCCCATAAAATTGCTCATAGATTTTATAAGATGCACCTTTTCTTTATTGCAAGACTTATTTCTCAAATTTCAAGATGGTTAACTGGTATAGAAATTCACCCAGGTGCAACAATAGGTCACGGTGTATTTATTGACCACGGTATGGGTGTTGTTATTGGTGAAACTTGCGAAATTGGCGACAATGTTCTTATTTATCAAAATGTAACACTTGGTGGTACTGGTAAAGATGTTGGCAAAAGACACCCAACTATTGAAAGCAATGTAATGGTAGGTAGTGGGGCAAAGGTTCTCGGTCCTATTACAATAGGTCACGATAGCAAAATTGGTGCTGGTTCTGTAGTTTTAAAGGATATTCCTCCTTATTCTACTGTTGTAGGTATTCCTGGTAAAACTGTTAATAGAGCTGATTGCACTTGTCCGTCAGATACTCTTGACCAAATGCGACTTCCTGACCCTGTGGAAATGGAAATTTGCAATTTAAGAACAGAAATTGAAAATTTGAAAAAAGAACTTGATACTTTAAAAGAAGAAAATAAATAAGAAAGGAAAATGACAATGAAATTATACAACACATTAACTAGAAAAAAGGAAGAATTTGTTCCTTTAGAGCCTGGCAAGGTTAAAATGTATGTATGTGGTCCTACAGTTTATGACTATATTCACATTGGCAATGCTAGACCTTATGTAATATTTGATACTATTAGAAGATATTTAGAATATAAGGGTTATGAAGTAAACTATGTTCAGAACTTTACTGATGTAGATGACAAGATAATTAAGAAAGCTAATGCTGAAGGTGTTGACTCAAAGGTTATATCTGAAAGATATATTGCTGAGGCTAAAAAAGATGCTGAAGGTCTTAATGTTGAGCCTGCTACTAAAAATCCAAAGGTAACTGAGGAAATGGACGGTATCATTGAAATGATACAGACACTTATTGACAAAGGTCACGCTTATGAAGTAAATGGCAGTGTGTTCTATGATACAAAGTCTTTCCCAGGCTATGGCAAACTTTCTGGCAAAAATATTGATGACCTTGAAGCTGGTGCAAGAATTGCCGTTGATGAAACTAAGAAAAGCCCTATGGACTTTGTACTTTGGAAACCTAAAAAAGACGGTGAGCCTTATTGGGAGTCACCTTGGAGTCAAGGTAGACCTGGCTGGCACATTGAGTGTTCTGTAATGGCTAAAAAGTATTTAGGTGATACTATTGATATTCACGCAGGTGGCGAGGATTTAGTTTTCCCTCATCACGAAAATGAAATTGCTCAGTCAGAGGCTGCTAACGATAAGCCTTTTGCTAAATATTGGTTGCACAATGGCTTTATTAATGTAGATAATAAGAAAATGAGTAAATCTCTTGGCAACTTCTTTACTTTAAGAGAAATTGTTGAACACATACCTTATGATGTAGTTAGATTTTTCATTTTAAGTGGTCATTACAGAAGTCCTATTAACTTCTCAAGAGAATTAATGGAGTCTGCTGGTGCTGGTCTTGATAGAATTAAGAATGCTTACAAGTCACTTTTATTTGTTGAAAGTAAGGCTCAAGGCACAATGACAGCTGATGAGGCTAAACTTAATGATGAGGCTGATAAGTTTAGAGTTCAGTTTGAAAAGGCTATGGACGATGACTTTAATACAGCTGATGCAGTAACTGCTATATTTGAAATTGCTAAGTTTGCTAATGTTAATGTTACTGAAAATTCATCAAAGGAATTTGTTACAGCTATAAGAGAAAAGATGCTTACATTATGCAACATTCTTGGTATTAAGCCTTATGACGAGGCTAAGAGTGACCAGATTTCTGCTGACGAGGTTGAAGCTCTTATTGCAGAAAGAACAGCTGCAAAGAAAGCTAAAAACTTTGCTAGAGCTGACGAGATTAGAGAAGAATTAAGTAACAAGGGTGTAGTTATTGAGGACACAAGAGCTGGTGTTCGTTGGTCTTATAAGTAGGAGAAATATGGAACTTTTTAAAAATATTAATGCAGATTACAAAACACTTAATTCCCTTGCTCTTGCTTTTATAGGTGACACAATATTTGACTTGCTTACAAGAGGTATGATTGTGGCAGAAGGCAATGCACCTGTAAATAAAATGCACAAAAAGGCTAAGTCAATAGTAAATGCTACATCACAGTCTAAAATGTATTCAGCTATTGAAGATAAGCTAAGTGAAGAAGAATTGGCTGTACTTAAAAGAGGTAGAAATGCTAAAAGCCATACTTCAGCTAAAAATCAGTCAATTGTTGATTATCGTCGAGCTACTGGTGTTGAGGCACTTTTTGGATATTTATATCTCAAAGGTGAGTACGAGAGAATAGAAGAACTTTTTAATATTGGTTTAAATGAAATAGGAGAAAAAAATGAAGAAAAGACAAGATAACAGAAGAAGTAAGGCAAAGGCTGAAAGACGCCCAGAAAAGAGAAATACTAGACCACACGATAGCAGAGCTAACAAGTATGAAGATAATTCAGCTTTTGAAGAAGGCTTACAGCTTGAAGGTAGAAATCCTGTTCTTGAGGCTTTAAACCACGATAAGCCTATTGACAAAATTATTGTTAAAAAAGGCGGAATTGAGGGTACACTAAAGGTAATAGTTGCTAAGGCTAGAGAAAAGGGTATCATTGTTCAGGAAGTTGATAAGGAAAAAATGGCTCTTATTTCAAAGAGTAATAACAATCAGGGTGTAGTTGCTCTTTGTCCTGCTCACGAATATTGCGAATTAAGCGATATTATTGCTAATGCTAGAGCCAAGAATGAAGACCCATTCATTATTTTATGTGATGAAATAACTGACCCACATAATTTAGGTGCTATTATTAGAACTGCTGATGCAGTTGGTGCTCACGGTGTAGTTATTCCTAAGAGAAGAGCAGTTGGTCTTACAGCTATTGTTAGCAAAACATCAGCAGGTGCTTTAGAGTTTGTGCCTGTTGCTAGAGTTACAAATATGGCTAGAACTATTGATGAGCTTAAGAAAGAAAATATATGGGTAGCTTGTGCTGATATGGCTGGTAGAGAATACTTTAAGTCCGATTTAAAGGGTGCTATTGCTCTTGTTATTGGTAATGAAGGTTCTGGTGTAAGTGACCTTGTTAAAAAGAAGTGTGACTTTACAGTTGGTATCCCTATGTATGGTAGCATTGACTCACTTAATGCAAGTGTTTCTGCTGGTCTTATTATGTATGAAGTAGTAAGACAAAGAAAATTTAATTAATTGATAACAAAGGAGATGTAAATAATGTCAGATTGCAGTTCATGTCCATCACACGGCAAATGTGGCAATGACAGCGGTAAGTGCGGTATTGAAAACAACCCACTTAACAAGGTTAAAAATATCATTGGTGTAATGAGTGGTAAGGGTGGCGTAGGTAAATCTACAGTATCTGCTATGCTTGCTAAGGAGCTTGCTAAAAAGGGCTACTCTGTTGGTCTTTTAGATGCAGATATTACTGGACCTAGTGCCTGTAGACTTATGGGTCTTACTGGCAAAAGAGCTTTTGCTGAAAACAACCTTATTATACCTGTTGAAAATGAGGACGGCATAAAGGTTTTAAGTCTTAATCTTATGCTTCCAGATGAAAATCAGCCTGTTGTTTGGAGAGGTGCTATGCTTTCTAACTGTGTTAAGCAGTTTTGGGTTGAGGCTCTTTGGGGTGAGCTTGATTATCTTATTGTTGATATGCCACCAGGAACTGGTGATGTTTCTCTTACTGTTATGCAGAGCATACCTTTAAGTGGTATTGTTATGGTAAGTATTCCTCAAGATATGGTAAATATGATTGTTTCTAAGTCTATTAATATGACTAAGATGCTTAATGTGCCTATTTTAGGTCTTGTTGAAAATATGAGCTATATTATTTGTCCTCATTGTGGCGAAAAGATTAAGATTTTTGGTGGTGAAAACACTACTGAATTCCTTATCCAAAATGAAGTTGCTCTTTTAGGTGAGCTTCCTACTGATGTAACTGTTTCCGGTATGGCTGATAATGGTTATAACAATGTTAAGGCTGAAATAGCTGAAGAATTTAAGAAAATAACTAATAATGTTATTGAGGCTTTAAATAGCTAATTAATAAGAAAGATGGCAAGCATATTACTGTTTGCCATCTTTTGTTTATTCAACATAATTTCTTAAAGTGCCTATATTCTCAATATAACATTCTATAACATCGCCGTGTTTAAGAAATTTAGGCGGTTTAAAGCCCATACCAACACCAGCAGGTGTACCCATTGATATAATAGTTCCAGCTTTTAATGTCATACCTTGACTTAATTCAGCAATGACATAAGGAATATCAAATATAAGTAAATCTGTTGTGCTGTTCTGTCTTAATTCGCCATTAATGTATGACTTGATTTCAAGCACCGGTGGTCTTTCAAACTCATCTTCTGTAGCTATGCAAGGACCTAAAGGTGTAAATCCGTCAAGACTTTTGCCAAAATACCATTGTTTATGTCTAGTTTGCAAATTTCTTGCACTTATATCATTTAATATTGTGTAACCAAAAACATAGTCAAATGCCTTTTCTTTAGGCACATTTTTGCAATCCTTTCCTATAATGACTGCAAGTTCACATTCATAATCTAAACTATCTACAATTTCACTATATCTAGGAATATTGCCGTTGTGGGGTGTACATTCGTTTACTCTTTTGGAAAAATATACGGCATAAGGTCGCTCACCACCAAAAGTTTCTTTTTTGTATCTGGCTGATTCAATAGCGTGAGCCATATAATTGATGCCTAAGCATATAATATCTTGCTTAGGTATAGGTATTGGGGCAATTAATTGTGTTTCTTGTATAGCAATAGGATTGCCAGCCATTGCCTCTAGTTTTTCTGTAGAGCTACCAGAGCTTATTAATTCGTTCATTGATTTAAAGGGCAGAGGATAGATGTATTTATTAGTTAATGCACCTACTAATGTTTTTCCTAAGTGAATAAAAGTAACTAGTTTCATAAATCAGAGCCTCCTACTTATTTACTTTGTTAATTAAAGTATATCACATAAAATAAATAAGTTAAAGGAAAAAATTACAAACATTATAGAACAAATATTTGACAAATGTGAGAATATAGTATATAATATGGTTGTAACGAACAAATGAACGAATAATAGGAGGTAAATTATGAAAAATCGAAATTTGATTAAAATTTGTTTATATTTATTATATAGTATATTTGCTTGTATTGGTATTTATTGTGTAAATTTTGGTTTAAGCTGGATTAATAACTTGAGCTATGAAAATATGCTTTGTGTTACATTGCCTTTTGTTGGTTTTGCTATATGTTTTCTTATTGCTTTTGGCTTGTTGGCTGATAATATCAATGAAACAAAAGAAAGAGAACTTAGGAAAAGAAAGAGATATAAGTCATTAAAAAGGACTTTTCAAAATAGTAATAACATTGTTTATTTATATAAAGTGCCTAAATTTGACCCTTTTAAAGAGGCTTGCTAATTATAGCTTAATTGATACTTTAGCTATTGACAAATTTAGCTATTTACTTTATAGTTAATATATAAAATATTTGAAATGAAAGGTGAAGTAAAATGAAAATTGCTTTAATTAATGAAAATAGTCAGGCTGCAAAGAACGAGCTTATTTGTTCTACTCTTAAGAGTGTTGTTGAGCCTAAGGGTCACGAAGTATTTAACTATGGTATGTATACAGCTGAAGATGATGCACAGCTTACTTATGTTCAGTGTGGTATTCTTTCTGCTATTTTACTTAACTCTGGTGCTGCTGATTTTGTAATCACTGGTTGTGGTACAGGCGAGGGTGCTATGCTTGCTTGTAATTCTTTCCCAGGTGTATTATGTGGTCACATTGTAGACCCATCTGACGGTTATATGTTTGCTCAGATTAATGATGGTAACTGTGCTGCATTCCCATTTGCTAAGGGCTTTGGTTGGGGTGCTGAACTTAACTTAAAGTATACTTTTGAGCAGTTATTCTCTGGCGAAAGTGGTCAGGGTTATCCAAAGGAAAGAGTAGTACCTGAGCAGAGAAACAAGAAAATCCTTGATGAAGTTAAGAAGGTTACTCATACTGATATTATGTATGTTCTTAAGAATATTGACCAGGATTTATTAAAGGGTGCTGTAAGTGGCGAGAAGTTTAAGGAATACTTCTTTGCAAACTGCAAGAATGATGAAATTGCTGAATATATCAAGGGTATTTTAGCTTAATTTCATATTTAAGCCTGTTTTAAATTGTATAATATGCTTAATTTTGAAGGAGTGGACAAGGGTTCACTCCTTTTGTTTACAAAAAATATAAATGTATTAGACAAAATAAACAAAAAAATTGCCTTGACATTAATAAAATTGTGTAGTATAATAAATTTAAAGAGAAGATGTAATATATAATTGATAAATTTTTGTTAATGATTTTGAAAATTTATTAATTGGAGAAGGTGTTTGGTGTATATTCACCAATAGGAGCTGTTTTTCAGCTCTTTTTTTCTTGCAAAAAATCCGAAGTCTTATATTGCTATAATAAACTTCGGATTTAATAATTAATGAACTTGACTATCAATTTCTTTTATGTGATATTTAGATAATGTAAACTTTTGACTATGATATAAGCCATAGTATCCAGACAACATATAGCTTATGGCTATTGCTAACATATAGTAATGTATTGCGTCCATACCAAATAACTCTATTGCAATAATTAATGATGAAATAGGGCAGTTAGTTACACCACAAAATAGTGATACCATTCCTATTGATGCACAAAGTGATGGTGACATTCCAAATAAATAGCCGAAAAAGCACCCAAATGTTGCACCAATACAGAAAGATGGAACAATTTCGCCACCTTTAAATCCACTTGCAAGGGTTATGGCAGTAAAAATCATTTTCCATATAAAGTCACTTGAATGGGACTCGCCTCTTATTGCTTTTTCAATCAATTCCATTCCTGTTCCAGAATAGTCCCAAGTATCAAGAAAGACTGTTAAAATAATTATAATTGTTGCACCAACAAAAACTCTACCAAACTGATTTGGTAAAAATGAACTCATAAATTTTCTTACACTTTTTAATAATATACAAAAGATAACACTAACGCCTGCACAAAAACAAGCTAATAATATTGTTTTTGATGCAGTAACAAATGAAAAATCTAATATATTTGTTACTGTAAAATGTTCTGGAACTGCACCTAGTCTTACTGCTACAGCACTAGCAACTAAAGATGAAATTACACAAGGAACAAGAGCTGAATACTGCATTATGCCTATATTAACTACTTCCATAGAAAAAATGGCAGATGCTATTGGAGTGCCAAAAAGTGCAGAAAATGCAGCACTCATACCACACATAACAAACACCTTTTTGTCAGCCTTGTCTATATTAAATAATTTTCCTATTTGGTTTCCAACGCTACCACCAAGCTGTAATGCTGCACCTTCACGACCAGCAGAACCACCAAATGCTTGTGTTAATATTGTGCCTGCAAATATAAGGGGTGTCACTTTAAGAGGGATTTCTTTGCCTGATTGTACTGACTCTAAAACTAGGTCTGTGCCACCGTCTTTAGAATAATTAAGCAATTTGTATAGAGCAACTATTACTACACCACCTACAGGCAATAAAAATATAAGGTGAGGGCTATCAATTCTCATAGCAATGCTTTTTCTAAGGCAATTTGAAAAGATTGCACCAATTACACCTAATATAACACCTGTGTATATAGCAAATCCCATCCATCTTAACAGTATACCTAATCTATTAAATATATGCTTGAAAAATTTTGTTATAAATTCCATAAATTAACCTCAAAAATAGGGTGTTACAAAACACCCTATTAATAAATATAAATTATAAGTTAATAAAATATTCCATAATTTTGTAACCGTTTTCAATAAATATACCGCTTTCCTTTGCACCTTCTTCAGTAAATTTACCACCAACAGTAGGATTGCTCTTTTTATAAATAAGGAAAGGAATAGGGTCATTAGTATGAGTTCTAAGACTTAATGGAGTAGCGTGGTCAGGCATAATTAATACCTTGTAGTCATCATACTTATCAAGAGCCTTTAAAACTGGTCCAAGAATTTTTTCGTCAATAATTTCAAGGGATTTTTTCTTATTTTCAATTTCATATCTATGTCCACATTCATCAGGAGCTTCAACGTGAACATATACTAAATCTTGACCATTTTCAAATTCTTTAATTGCAGCTTCAGCCTTGCCTTCAAAGTTTGTATCCATATAACCAGTTGCACCAGGTACATGAACTACATTCATTCCAGAAAACTTGCCGATACCCTTTAAAAGGTCAACAGCTGAAATCATAGAACCCTTTAAGCCGTACTTTTCTGTAAATGGTGTAAGGCTTGCTCTTACGCCTTCACCCCAAAGCCACATACTGTTAGCAGGCTTTAAACCTCTAGCTTCTCTAGCCTTGTTTACAGGGTGGTCCTTTAATAAATCATAAGACTTAACCATTAAATCATAAAGCTTTTGAGCATTAGGGTGTGTAGGTATGTATTCCTTAATTGGCTTGCCAGTAATGTCGTGAGGTGGAGTAAGAGTACCAACTTCCATAGTACCATTGTTCCAAATTAAGCAATGTCTGTAGCTAACACCACTGTAGAGCTTAAATTCTTCATTGCCTAAATTCTTTTCAAGATATTCAACAAGTTCCTTAGCTTCTTCTGTGCTAATATCGTCAGCACAATAGTCAAGAATTGTCTTGTCTTCATAGTTAGCCTCATCAGATAATGTAACAAGGTTACATCTGAAAGAAACATCAGTATCCTTCATATCAATACCGATTGAACCAGCCTCAAGTGGAGAACGACCAGTGTAATAAACCTGTGGGTCATAACCTAAAACAGAAAGGTTAGCAACATCACTACCAGGCTTCATATTGTCCTGAACTGTTTTAACAAGACCAATAACACTTTTTTCTGCTAATTTGTCCATATTAGGTGTGTTTGATGCACCCATTGGTGTTTTGTTGCCAAGTTCTGGTACTGGATAGTCAGCCATACCGTCACATAAAAGTACTAAATATTTCATTGTTATCCTTCTTTCGCAATAATTTATAATTATTTTTTATTTTCTTCCATTTTAACATATATTAAATTAGTAATCAATAATTATTTGTTATTATGCTAAAGCAATAAAGGAAAATTAATAAGTTTGTTTGTTATTGCTAAATATATGTACTTGTAATTTAATTAAATAAGTGGCATAATTATAATAGAACATATTTATAAGGAGGAAAAATGAAAAAGATATTTTGTGCTTTTGTTTGTATATTTATTCTTATTAATTGCAAAATTGCATTTGCTTATGACAAAGCAGAAATAGCAAATGAAATACAAAATTTTCAGCAAGAAATAAAGGCTGATAGCAGTGATATGGATAAAGTTTTAAATGATGCTTTTGATTATGACCCTAGAGTTGCAATTTATTATAAGGGTTATAGTGGAAAGTATAACTCCTTTTCTTCAAAAATAAATATTGTTTATAGCAATACTGATGTTAATATAAATGATGTGTATGTGGCATATAATAAAGATGAATTTAAAACATTGCTTATAAAATCATTGCTTTATTCTAATGATAGGCTTTGTATTGTCACAAAAAATATACCTACATCAACAGATATTAGCCAATACATAAATGAAATTAGAAATAGCTGTCCTATAGCTGTTATGGGTTACAAAGGCTATGAGTCATCAACACTAGATACTAAGGTTGGTGATTATTCGTATTTTGTTATTAAATTTACTTATGATTTTGACAAAGATACTTTAAATTCTATGAAAAAAACTCTTGAGCAGAAGGCTTGTGAAATTGTTGCGTCTAATATAGCAAAAGATATGCCACCTTATATGAAGGTGTATTTAATACATAATTATATTATAAATCATTGTAGCTATGCTGAAAATTATGAAAACAATAATGATTTGACAGTGTATGCGGCTTATGGAGCTTTGGTCAATGGCAAAGCTGTCTGTGATGGCTATGCTAATGCTGCACAAGTGCTTTTTAATTTATGTAATATTGAAAATATAAAAATATCTGGCAAAAGTAAGGGTGAGGGACACGCTTGGAACTTAATTAAACTAGATAATGAGTATTATCATATTGATTTAACTTGGGATGACCCTGTTGGTCCTGTCGGTTTAAATTTTTTAGAGTACGATTATTATAATTTAACAGATAGCCAAATTGAGGCTGACCATACTTGGGATAAGAGTGCTTATCCAAAGGCTGAAGGCAGTGTGTATAATTATAAAAAAACAACAGAATTAATAAGAAATGATAAAACTAACTATAATCAAGGTTATAGTTCTTTTAAGTCTGTTTTTAGTCAATATCCACCATTGACATCAAGTGAAAATCCCAACAAGATTGTTGAAACAACTGAAGTTGAGAGTGATAATTATATAGAACCTGTATCTGTTCTTGATAATGTAAATGGTTTAAAATTTAAGCTAAATAAAGAAATTGGTTATATTATTTATTGGCTTTATGATAATGTATATAAAGTGTTAATTGCCTTAGTTTTATTTTTGATTGTAATTAACATTTTTAGAAGAAGGTAATATAATGTTAATCCAGCCCTTTGGCTTGATTATATAAAAAATTTTATTTTAAAGGAGATTGCTGTTTGAAGAAGAACAACACCTTGGAGATTGTATACTAAACGGGAGGTTTGGTAAATACAATTTTCTACAAACCTCCCTGCATTGCAGTCAACAATCATCAGGAGGTAAAAATTAATGAATAAAAATGACTATAATATCCGTTTAGAAAGAAAAGAAGAATACCGTAAAGTTGAAAACCTTGTAAGGGAATCATTTTGGAATGTTTATCGTCCAGGTTGCTTAGAGCATTATGTTCTTAACCAACTAAGGAATGATAATGATTTTGTGCCAGAACTTGATTTTGTTATGGAAAAGGGTGGAAAGCTAATAGGTCAAAATATTTTTGTTAGAGCAAATATTAAGGCTGATGACGGTAGGAATATCCCTATAATGACAATGGGTCCAATTTGCATTACACCTGAATTAAAAAGACAGGGATATGGCAAAATTTTACTTGACTACTCTTTGAATAAAGCATTAGAACTTGGCTGTGGAGCCGTTTGTTTTGAAGGAAATATTGACTTTTATGGAAAGAGTGGCTTTAAATTTGCTAGTGAATATGGTATTCGTTATAAGGGATTGCCTGAGGGTGAAGATTCATCTTTCTTTTTGTGTAAAGAATTAATATCTGGGTATCTTGATGGAGTAACTGGGGAATATGCAACACCAAAGGGTTACTTGATTAATAAAGAAGATGCTGATAGATTTGATAAAACTTTTCCTTATAAAAAGAGAATGAAACTTGAAGGTCAACTTTTTGAATGATATTAAAAAAGATAAAACCATTAAAATTTAATTGAGTTTATCTAAAAAACAAGCTCTTCATCATCAAAAAATTGGTGGTGAAGAGCTTTTGTTATAAATACTAACCTCTAAATACAGATTTAACTCTAGTAAAAGATTTTTTTGCTGTTCTGCTTGAAACATTGCCAAAGGTTTTGCTCCATTGTGTGGCAATTTCAAGAGTGGCTGCATATTTATCGGCTAATGTTACGGCGTATGACTCCTTATATTTAGGCATACCTAAGTACAAAGGCCACATATGTTTAAGTATTGCATCAGCTTCTCTGTCAGATATTTCATACATTCTTGAGGCATTTTTAACAGCTAGTCGAGGGTGTAAAAATGCGTGAGCTTGTGGTGTTTTAGCTGTATGCCAGTCATACCAATACAAGTCGTGTAAAAGACCTGCCCTAGCAGACATACGAGGATTAGCACCAATTTTTTTAGCAATTTTAAAGCTGTAGTAAGAAACATTTAAGCAATGTTGTAATCTTGATGTTTTGTGATGTTGCTCATATTTATCAAGTCTTTTAACAGTATCTGACTCCCAAATATCCTCAATATAGGACCTAAATTCAAGGACTTCTTCGTTTGACAAATCATTAAGATTTACTTTTGAACCAATAGGTTTGTTCATTTAATATTCTCTCCCCATTCACAAAAACACTAAACCCTGTCTTCGGGTTTATCTCTGTCCATATCAGGTACATACTTTCTAAAAAGTTTCATAAACATAAGTGAAGTAAGAATTCCGTAAACACCTGCACAAAGTATAACAGCTATTCTGTATTCAAATGTAATGATAAAAGTAGCCACTAACAATATTGCACAAGTTATAGTAGTAAGCAGATGCCTGTTTGCTATAAATATAGTTGTTTTAATTAAAGCACCTAGCTTTAAATCAAAACGGGAAAGTATTGGAAAGACATATATTGTAAATATTACGAGCTGATATAATATTACAAATTGAATTAAATATAGAATTATGTTAAGTGTAGTGTTGGTTTCTAACAAGCGAATATTAATATAGAGTATAGCTCCAATTACGCCTATTAAAATTGTTATAGCTGTTGCTTCAATAAAGTTTTGCTTAAAACTTTTGAAAAAATCCTTTGAAACATATCCTTCTCTGTCAGAAAGCTGACGAGTAGTAACATAATACAAGGCTGTGGTTGATGCACCAATTGTAACAATGGGCAGACAGCATATAGTCCACAATAATGTAAGTATAATTAAATCACCAATTAAAGTTCCAAATTTGTAGAACTTGCTATCTAGTCCAAACCACTTTTCCATAACATATATATGCTCCTTTCACTTATATATTAAGTATACAACATTTGTGTAAACTAATCAAGATTTTTGAATAGAATTAATTATATATTAATATTTTTTGGAGGGAAAAATGGCAACAGGTTATTTACAAGTTGAATTGTATAATCAAGGTCAAGCATCGCCTGTAATTGGTGGCAAAGTAGTTGTTTCTAAAAATGGAGAGGTGTTGTACGAATTATTTACTAATGATTCAGGGCAGACAGAAACTGTAGCCTTAGAAGCTCCACCTATTGAGTATTCTATAAATGAAAATGAGCCACAACCTTATGAAACTTATGACATTACAGTAACGGCAGATGGTTATAGAGATGTTATTATTAATGGAGTGCAAATTTTTGCTGATAGAACAGCCTTGCAAAAGGTAATTATGACAGAAGGTCAAGGTCAGGTTACTATAAATGTTCCACCTCCAGTGCTATGGGGTGATTATCCAGAAAAAGAGCCAGAGGAAGAAGTTAAGGAAATACCAACTGAAACAGGATTTGTTGTTCTTGACAGAATTGTTATACCAGAGTATATTGTTGTTAAAGATGGAGTGCCTTCTGGTGGGGGTCAGGTTTATTATGTGCCTTACAAAGATTATATTAAAAATGTTGCATCGTCTGAAATTTACTCAACTTGGTCAGATGCAGCTATAAGAGCCAATGTTTTGGCAATTCAATCATTTGTTTTAAATCGTGTTTTTACTGAGTGGTATAGAAATCGAGGTTATAATTTTACAATCACAAACTCAACTGATTATGTATATAAATGGTAAAAAGAAAAGTATAAAAATTACAGCTTTTTAAAGTTGATTGTAGCTGTTCTTCCGTCCCATACAATAGTGTCAATAATTTCCTTTAATGTATTGCGGATAACAAGCATATCCTCTGGTAACTTTATTTCTCGTCTTAAAGCACCGGACCTTATTTTTGTTATGACAGCTTCAATACGCTCTATTTCAAGTCTTTCTTTACTGCTTATATCCTCTTGTTCATTGATATTTTTAAGCTTAGTTTGAAGTCCTTTTATGTTTTCATCTAATTCTGCAACCTGTTTTGAAATATATTTTTGCAATATTTCATCGGCTGTTGCGATTTTCATAATTAAATTACTGATAGCAAGTTGTTTTTTTGATATTTCAGAGTTTATTATTCTTTTTTCTTTTTCAATATCTATTATTGAAGATTTACTTGTTGTGTTTCTGATATTTTTTATAATATCATTATCATCGTTTAACAGCTTTTCAACTCTATCTATAATTTCCATATCAAATTTATCACCGCGAATATTTTTTATGCTGCAGTTATGTCTTGCTGAAACACTTTTATTTTCACAGATATAATAAAATCTTTTGCCGTTATATGCACCGTTTTCATCTTGAGCTACATTAGATGGACGCATATAATCACCACAATTACCGCAACGCAACATTCCTGACAATATGCCGTGTACACCTATTGGTTTGCGTATTGATAAAGAACGCCTTTGATTGATAATTTCTTGGGCTTTAATGTAGTCACCTGATGTAACAAGAGGCTGGTGGTATCCAACATATATTAACCACTCATCGGGAGTTTTTTCTACAGCTTGTTTTTTATTGTTTTTGTTTATAATCATTTTATGACGCATATATACTGTGATACCATATCTACCATCAAAAGCTGACTTAGGCATCATTATTTTGCAACCTAAGCTTTCAAAATAATTGTAAGCCTGTTCATCGGCAGTACAGTAGCAAGGGTTAGTTAATATTCTTCTTAAAGATATACACTTGTAAGCATAGCCAGTATGATTATAAATTGAGTGTTGTGCATAATAGGATTCAATTCTTTTAATGCTTTGCCATTCCAAATATTTTTTGAAAATATCTTGTACCTGTTCAGCTCGCTCTTTGTTAATAACAAGTATATTATGCTTCTTTTTCTTGCCTGTAGGGTCTATTTCTTCAACTGTCTGTTTAGTATATCCATCAGGTGCTTTGCCACCCAAAAAACGACCTGTTGATGTTAGAGAGGTCATATTATCAATAACACGCTCTCTTATTGTTTCTCTTTCCATTTCAGCAAATACAGCAGATATATACATCATTGCCTTGCTTGTTGGTGAAGAAGTATCAAACTGTTCCTTGACAGATATAAAATCTACATTTAGGTCCTGTAATTCTTTAAGCAATCCTGAAAAATCAGCTACACTTCGACTAACTCTATCGAGACGATAGCAGACTATGTGACTATATCCTCCGTTTTCAATTTCAGATAACATTCTCTGAAATTGTGGTCTAACTAAATTCTTTCCAGAAAAACCATCATCTTGATATATTACAAGTTGATTAGTTTCAGCTCCAAGGATTGTTTCAGCATAATTTTTGCAGGTTTCAATCTGATTAGATATTGATTCGCCTTTTTCTGTACTTACACTTTTTCTTGCATAAATTGCAATTTTTGGTTTGTTCATTATATCACTCCTTAATAATCTTATGTTTTAGGGTATAAAAATAACACCTTGCGAGGTGTTAAAAAGTGTGATATAATAAATTTGTGTGGGTATTATATCACGCTTTAGGTAACATCTAAGGTTTATAGTATCTTTGCCTCCTGTTACCAACAGGGGGTTTTTATTTGTTTTTATCCAAAAAATTTTTAATATGTTTTGTATATATTAAGCCTGTTGCATAGCAATCAGACAAGGCTCTATGTGAAGAATTTCTATATATTTCATAATAGTCACATAATGTATCTAATTTATAATTATCAACATCGCCTTCAATAAATGTAAAATCAAGTTTTCTATCATATTTTTCCTTATTCTTTTTTAAAATTTTACGAGAAAGACTTAAATTGTCATAAAGCTTTTGTTTTTTAGTAAGAACTAAGCCGTTTTTTAATAAAAATTCAATATCAAATTCTAAATTATGTCCTACAAGATTATAGTCATCTATAAAACCTTGTATAAATGGTATTACTTCGTCTATAGATTTTTCATTAGCTACCATTTCATTAGTAATACCAGTCATAAGTGAAATTTTATAAGGAATTTCTTTTTTAGGTTTTACCAGCATAGATATTTTCTCTATAGGATTGAAATTATTATATTTGATTGCAGCTATTTCAATTATTTCATCACTACGAGGGCTGAGACCTGTTGTTTCCACATCTATAACAATAAAATCAACCATTTTTTCATAATTTGTAGATTTTGTAATATTAGAAATCTTATAATCTAAATTGTTATTTTCTAGTGTAACAGCTACAAGAGAAGCATTTGGTATTGAATTTATTTTACTATTAAATTCTGAAATCTTTTCTTCTTTTTCTGCCTCTTTAATGCGTAGTTCTTCTTGCAATATCTGAGCCTTTTTCTCGTCTCTCTTGCTTTTTAAATAAAAATATAAACCCAAAATTAATGCACAAATTAAAATAAATACTACCATTTTAGTTACCTCCTAAAATAAAATATTAAATGCTAATATAACACCAATGACAATACCTAATATAGCAAAGAAAATAGTTTTGCTACCATCATCTTTTTTATCATCACTTGCTAGCCATATTGCACCAACAATAATACCTATAAGAGGAATAAAGAATGATAATATATATATTCCAATGTTAGATTTAGAAGGTTTTTCTTCGGGAGAAAAATCGAATCTATCTTCTTTATTAGAAGTTAAATCATACCCACAAAAAGGGCATAAAACAGGTCGGTTGGTTATAAGCTTATCACAATTAGGACACCTTTCTGGACGAGGTTTAACAAATTTTTGATTTTCGCTTACACCTGTAATTTTTGTGTTAGATAGAGATGCACCACAAGAATTACAATAAATTGTATTTTCAGGGTTTTCTGTACCACATTTTTCACAAATTTTAATTGCCATAAAAATCCTCCTTTGCGAATTTTGTCGAATATTACTTTTTGACAAAATGTATTAATTATTATATAATATATTTGGAGGATTTATTTCCCAAGTCTTCCTTTTTAGGCATCAGTTATTCGCAGTAGCTGATGCCTTTTTTATGTATGTACTAAAATTATTATATACCTGCCTTTCAAAAGGGTGTAAACAAAACTTATTCCTTAGCCTTAATTCTTGTAATCTCTGCCACCTTATACTTGCTGACAACTCAGAAACATTACACAAATCAGATATATCTATATAAGATTTTGCAAGCTGATTAATAACCACAGCTGGCATTAGCAAATCTCTTGCAAATACATTAGCTTGTTGTTCTTTAATATTATTAGTGTCTTGCTCTGTGTTTCTATGCAAAGTTTCGCCTTGCGACAGATGACCTAAAAGAATATGACCTATCTCGTGAGCAATAGTAAATCTTATCCTATGGGTTGGTTTGTTGTCATTATAATAAATGACCGGTTTATTATCAACTAGCCTACTATAGCCGTCATCATTTGGTAAGCTATGCCTGCTAGTGTAATCACTATCAGAATATTTAATTAAATAAATCCCATAATGATTAACAACCTCAGCCAAATTCACAGGTAATTTAACAATTTCACACTCAATAAGAGTTTTCCACGCTGTATCTCTTGAAGTTTTATAATTATTGTAGTACATATTACCACTCCTTTCTATCTAATTATAGAAAGGGGTGGAACTTATTTCATTAGTGGACTATTTCCAAATTTGGAAAATAATTCAATATTATAAATCTGTTGGAGGTATGTAATTTTCAATGTCCTTTCGGACTGCATCATCATCTGAAACAATTTCAACATTAGAGTTGCCTCTTGCGGCGACCACTGTTATCCGTTCTTCGTTAGAAGATTTTCTGCTTGAATATTTATCTTTTACCATATCTATTGTTTGCATTATATACTCTTGACCTTGTTCATTCAGAGAACGAAAATCGTTTAACAATTTTTCTTCTGTATGGTTTAAATTAATATCGCATTTAACATCTTTTCCGAAAATAAGATTATCAGTAGTTATATTTAACGCTTTTGCCACTCTAATCATTATATTAACAGAGGGTTCTTTTGTTTCCTTTGTAATAATTTTATAAAGTGTTCTATAAGGAACATCTGCTGATTCTGATAATTGTTTTATACTAATTTTTCGCTTATCAATGAGGTTCTTTAGTCTATCTATCATTTCATTGTATTCATACATTTTTGTACCTCCTTTATCATTAATATACACCAATAAAAATATTTTGTCAATAATAAAATTACCAAAAAAGGTAAATATTTTCTTGGAAACTACTTGACAATTACCGAATTATGTAATAATATATAAGTGAAACTTACCAAATACGGTAATCAAAATGTTAAAGGAGGTAAAACTTATGTTATCTAATTTAAAAGCAGAATATGTAAGAAAAAATATTGACCCTAATGATGGTTTAATGAAAGCCTTAGGTTGCTCTATGAAAACTGCATATAACAAATTAAATGGTATTACACCTATAACTGTTCCTGAGGCAGTAAAGATTATAAGAAAAGATTTTTCAAAAGACAACTTTTCTATTGATTATTTGTTTGCAGATTCAAAAGACGAAATTGCCTAGGAGGTGGGGAAGTGAGTTCAAGTGATAAATGTAGGACAATATGGTATATAGTTCTTACACTTATGTTAATTGGTACAGCTATTTCTGACATTTCAAAAATCAAAAATAGCTGTAATTGGTCATCAAAAAACAAAAATTATGGTTACAATGTTACATACAATCCAGCAAAATATTACTCTTTTAAAATAGATGAAGGGGGTAGAATTGTATTTTCTCCAGTTGATTTAGAAGAAACAGCTTCATCTTCAGATGAATCAAAATAGTTGTATGTTACATTATTACTGCATATTGAAATGTTTAAATTGTTTGTAAGCTCTTTATCACTTGTAGCAGCAGAATAGTTGTATGTAACATTATTTGAAAATGCAGTTATATTAATATTTCCTGTTGTAGCAACGATACTTGTAATAAGTTTAACAAATATAATTATTGATTGTAATCCGTTAAGTACGATTTCAGTTTTTTCCTTAGTTGGGCGTTTTTTTAAATCCTCTACAGTTTTGCTATTAATAGTGCATTCAGTAAGAGGTTGTTTATCATTAATTTCTGCTATATTATCTAAACATTTATCAAGGTTTTGTTCATATTCTTCAGCGGAATTAAATTTATCAGCAGGAATAGTAGTTTCTAAATCAGTATGATTATCGATTGTGTTGATATAATCAATAAAACTTGTTTTTGGCACTTCTTTATTTGTAAATGGAATGTTTTGCATCGGGTAAACATTTAAAGTATCTTTTAGAAAAGCTGTCGTTTTATTTAGTTCAGCCATACTATTTTTAAATGAATTACCCAAATCATTATATATTGACTTATAAGTTTGAACCGTACCAAACATAAGAGGTGTTGTTTTCTTTAATATTTCTTCTTGCTCTTTTGCTAATTTTAGAAATGGAGCTTCATTAACTGCAAGTATTTGTTGTGCTTTAAATACAGGCTCAAATGTTTGTTGTACTTTCAATACTGGTTCAAACATTGAATTAATTGTTTGATTTTGTTGTTGCATAGTTTCGATTAAATTTGAATTGAATTTAAAAAAGTCGAATTCTTTCATATGATTATTCCTTTCTTATTAATAATTTGTTGAAATGTTTAGGAGGTAATAGATTGATTGATTTAAAAGATAAACGCAAAGCTTTAAAACTTTCTCAACTACAAATAGCTAAATCTTGTGGGATAACTCAGGTACATTATTCAAGAATTGAAAGAGGTACACATAAACCTAGCATAAAATTAGCTAAAAAATTAGCCGATATTTTTGAAGTTAGCTGGACTGATTTCTTTAGCTAATCCAATTATAAACATTTTGTGTATAGTTGTCAATGTATATTGTGAAGTACATTGTATAAAAAATATTGCAATATATGTAATACAAATATACAAAGTTATAGGAGATGATAGTTTGGCAGAAAGAAAGAAGAGAGATTATAAAAAGGGTGCCAAGTACAATGGTGGTGGCGGTAAATATAAGGGTGGTAAGCGAGTAAAATAAATATTTACATAAACACTTGAGTTGTCACGAGCTGTTCTGTAATCTAGTTATTTTTTATCCAAATTTAAAAGAAAGTAGGTGTTACAACTCCTTCCGTGGCACAGTACATTGAATTATAGCAGAACAGCTTTTGACAGCTCAAGTGTGGGGTTGATTAGTATATTTAATGTACTGATACAAGCAATTTACAAAATAAATTAAAGTGAGGTGATGCTTATGGCAAAAGAATACAATTACAATATTGTGCTTGGAGCTAATTCAGATGAAGAAAATCTAAATAAAGCTAAAGTTATATATAACAAGCTTAAAGCAAGATTTATTTTACAAGAAATTGAAAAGTATCCTGAAGAAGTGCGACAAGAAATAATTGAGCGTATGTGCAAGAGTACAGCCTAATTAGTGACTTTAATTAATGTATTGATATAAATTAAAGTGAGGTGATTATATGAAAACAAGAAAGAAAATGGAAGTAATTGAACAAAGACCTGTTTATGAAAGTAAAGAAGCTGAGCTTGAAGCTCTTAGTCGTGGGGCTTTAAAACTTGCACTTTTTGAGGAAAATTATAGGCGTTCAAAGAAATCAAATTCAAAGGATACAGCTTAATGGCTGTATAGCTGGACAAGCAATAGCTTAGAAAGGAGTAAAAAATGCCTAAATGGCTATTTATAGATAAATTACTACAGCCTTTATGCAAGGTTATAGATGATGACATAGCATTTTTGTTGCCGGTTTTTGATAATGATGGCGAAGATGTTAAAACTGTTATTATTGGGTACAAGAACAATACAATATTAAGAGTTAATGTTGAATGTGACAGTTTGTCTGCTATTGTTAAAGATGTGATTAAGGTGATTGAATAAGGAGGAAAATTATGGAAAAGTATAAGAGCTTTGATGCAGAAGTTTTAAGGCAGAGAGTTAAGTCTGTGCTTGCTGAAAATGGAGATGTTGAACTTAAAGCAGGGATAGGCTTTATTTTGATTAAGCATATAGAAGTAACTGCTTCTATAAGTTTAGACTTAGTATTTGATTTCGCTGAAAGATATGGTGTAAGCATTGATTATCTTGTAGGCAGAACAGATAAGATGTGGTACTAGGAGGTAAGAAATGAAGAAGTTTATTAAAGACATCACAGAGGTTGGCAAAGACATCTGGTATGGTTTTGTACGGCTGGTTGAAGCTGCGTGTGAAGCTGGCGAAATTATAGCTGATAAGTTGACACGCAACAACAAGAATACTGTTGTTGAAGTAAGAATAGCAACAGATGAAATTAAAAAAAATGTTGTTTGGGAGGATTTAAATGATTATTAATGCTGATGCTTTAGAGGGGTTAAAAACTATTGAAAGTGAAAGCATAGACACTTGTGTTACCTCACCACCGTACTATCAGCTCAGAGATTATAACTCTGAGGGGCAAATAGGGCTTGAAAGCACTATTGAGGAATACATAAGTAAGCTTGTTACTGTTTTTGCTGAAGTTAAGAGGGTGTTAAAACCTTACGGTACATTATGGCTGAATATAGCTGATACATACGCAGACAGTAAGAAATATGGAATACCTAAAAAAAATTTATTGCTTATTCCGCATAGACTTGCTTTAGCATTGCAGGCTGACGGTTGGTATATAAGGCAGGATATAATATGGCATAAGACAAATTGTATGCCTGAATCAGCAAATGACCGTTGCACAAAGGCACACGAATATATATTTTTGCTAAGTAAAAGTGATAAATATTATTTTGATTATAAGTCTATTATGGAACCGTGTGTATGTAATAATAATCAGCTTCCTGCTGGCAGCAAGGGTACTTTAGGACAGCCTAACAGCCGCCAAAGGGTTAAAGGAAATAATAAGACCTTTAGAGGCGGTGGAGTTTATACAGGTAACAGAGCTTTCAACAACTCTGCAGACAAGAACAAGTCCAGTATTGGCAATAAGGTCAATGAAACAGGATTAAGACGGAAGAGAGATGTGTGGCATATTGCAAGCAAGGGTTATAAAGGTGCTCATTTGGCTACATTTCCAACTGAGCTTGCTAGAAATTGTATACTTGCAGGCAGTAGAAAGGGTGGTATTGTTATTGACCCTTTCGGCGGAAGCGGGACTGTAGGGGAAGTTGCTAAGGAGCTTGGAAGAGATTATATATTGATTGATATTAATAAAGATTATTGTGAGCTTATGAAAAGGAGGCTTAAAAAATGTGGAGGAACAAATGAAATCTAAGTGTAGTATATGTGGCAGAGAAATAACCGTTAAGCCAGAACATAGTCAATACGGTATCAAGTGTGAGGCTTGCAAAAAGAAAATTGTCGCTAAGCTGGCAGGCAAAGCGACAACAAGGAAGTAAATTCCTAAAAAAATAAAAATATTCTATAACAAGAAATATTCTATAACAAAAGAAAGGGAATGTCAAGATTATGTCTCGAAAATTAATTAATACAAAAGATATGCCAGTTGACGAATGGCGAAAATTAAGAAAAAAATCTCTTGGTGGTAGTGATGCTTCTGTAGTTGTCGGATTAAATAACTACAGAAGTAGTTACACATTATGGGCTGATAAGAAAGGTTATCTTCCAGATGTAGAAGATAATGAAGCTATGAGAATTGGTAGAGACTTAGAGCAGTATGTAGCAGATAGGTTTTGCGAAGCCACAGGCAAAAAAGTAAAACGAAGAAATTATATGTTCTTACATGATAAGTATGACTTTATATCAGCTAATATAGATAGAGAAGTTGTAGGTGAAAATGCAGGGCTTGAATGTAAGACAACAAATGTATTTAATAAGTCTGATTTTGACAATGGCGAGATACCTCTTTATTATTACTGTCAATGTATGCACTATATGGCAGTAATGGGATATGAAAAAATGTATTTAGCAGTTCTTGTTTTAGGTAAGGCTTTTTATTGGTTTGAAGTATTAAGAGATGATAAAGAGATAGAAATTCTTATAAATAGTGAAGTAGACTGGTGGAATTGTTATATTTCAGGTGGGAAAGTGCCACAGATTGATGGTAGTGATAGCACTGAAAGAACTATTAATACTCTATATCCACAAGACAACAAAGAAACCATTTACGATAGCAGCTTAAAAGAACCAGCAGAGTTATATTTGCAAACAAAAGCCAAAATTGATGAGTTAAAGAAGATACAGAGTGAATATGAACAGAAAATAAAAGCTAGTATGGGTGAAGCTGAAAAATGCTACATATCAAAATATCAAGTTGATTGGAAGTCATCAAATAGGGCTACTATAGACACTAAGAGACTTAAGAAAGAAAAACCTGATATTTATAATGAGTTTTTAAAAGTTAGTAATATTCGAAGATTTACAATTAAAGAAATTAAGGAGGTTTAATATGGCTAATACAACAACAAATACATCAGGAACAATTGCTAAAGCTGGAGCAAACAAAGAACTAGCAACTAAGACTAATAAGACCATTAAAGACTATTTGAAATCTTATGAAAGCGAATTTGCAAAAGCATTACCTAGTGTTCTTACCCCTGAAAGATTTACAAGAATGGCTTTAACTGCTCTTACAAAAACACCGAAACTTGCACAGTGTGCCCCATCAAGTTTTATGGGAGCTATGCTTGAAGCAGCTCAGTTGGGTCTTGAGCCTAATACACCTCTAGGACAAGCCTATCTTATTCCTTATGGAAACAAATGCCAATTCCAGATAGGCTATAAAGGTTTGATTGACCTTGCTTACAGAAGCGAAGAACTTAGAAGTATAGAAGCTCACGAAGTTTATGAAAATGATGTGTTTGATTTTGAGTTCGGTTTAAATCCTAAGCTTGTACATAAGCCAGCTATAAAAGATAGAGGAGAAGTAGTTTGGTACTACGCAGTCTATCACCTTGTAAATGGTAGTTGCGGTTTTGAAGTAATGAGCAGAGAAGATGTAGAGACTCACGCAAGAAAGTATAGTAAGACTTTTAATAATGGTCCTTGGCAAACAGATTTTGATGAAATGGCTAAAAAAACAGTGTTAAAAAAAGTATTGAAGTACGCTCCATTAAAAAGTGATTTTGCAAGAGGAATATCCGCCGATGAAACAACTAGTGAAATTGGTTTTGTTGACGGAGAAGTTAATATAACTCAATCTATTGATGAAGATAGTATTATTGATGAGGTGAATACTGATGAATAAAGTAATTTTACTAGGTCGCTTAGCTCGTGACCCAGAAGTTAAGTATACTCAAGCTACTGAACCTTTAGCAGTTTGTAGATTTTCTGTAGCAGTCAACAGACCTTATTCTAGAAATAGACAGGAAAATGAACCAACTGCAGATTTCATCAACTGCGTTTGCTTTGGCAAGCGTGGTGAAAGTATTAATCAGTATTTCAGTAAAGGCAACAAAATTGCTGTACAGGGCAGATTACAGATTAGCACTTATACTGACCAGCAGGGTAACAAGAGATATTCAACAGATGTAGTTGTTGAAGAATTTGAATTTGTTGAGTCAAGAAATGAAAGTGCTAATTCAAGAGAGGGAGGATTTAATCCTGCTCCAGCACCACAGTCAAGTGTTGCTCCAGCTCCTAGTGCTGGTTTCAGTATTGATAGTGAAGATGAAGAATTACCATTTTAAAATATATTGACATACAAGGTAGGTGTAATATCTGCCTTGTATGTATAGGAGGTGTTTATTTGTCAAATACAGGAGGTGGCTGGTTAAAACTATACAGGGACTTGATTGACAAGCCAATATGGTTAAATAGCACTTTAGAACAGAGAGTTATTTTAATTACACTTTTGTGTATGGCTAATTTTGCTCCTAAGAAATGGGAGCATAACGGGGAAACATTTGACTTACAAGCTGGACAATTTATCACTTCACTTCCGTCACTTGTTAGTAAATGTAACTCAAAAGAAATCACAACACAGAAAGTTAGAACAGCATTAAAAAGATTTGAGAAGTTAGGTTTTCTAACAGACAAATCAACAAACAAATATAGGCTCATAACTATAGTAAATTGGGCTATGTATCAAGATTTTGATAGTGAAGATAACAAACAAACTAACAGCCAACTAACAGGCAATCAACAGGCAGATAACAGGCAACTAACAGCTAGAGAAGAATGTAAAGAATATAAAGAATTTAAGAATGATAAGAATATACAGTCTATCTATCAGTCTAATAATATATATAATACTCCAACTCCTACTCCTACTCCGACACCTGATAAGACTGACAGACAAGACTCTATTGACTTTATATCGTTTGAACAAAAGATACGCAAATTAGTTTGCTATGACGATTTTGGCAATGATGAACAGCTAATAATTGACAATCTTGTAAATTTGATGATTGATTTACTTGCTACAAACGACACATTAGTTACGATAGGTAATAGGTGTTATCCTAAGCAATATGTTTATAGCAAACTCTTAACGCTAAATGATGACAGTATAAGATTTTTAATAAAAAAACAAGCTCAGATTGGCGTAGATGAAGAAGTTAAAAATCCAAAGCGATATATGCAAGGAGTTATATTTAATACAGCATTAAACTACAAGACTGAAATACAAAAGAATTTTAATGATAGCTACTATCGTGGAAAGGAATGGTTAGGGTGAAACTAAAGTGTGATATATGTGGCAAAGAGTACAAAGCATATGGTTGCTATAGGGGTAAGGAAATACATATATGTGATGCTTGCAAGGTAAAACGAAGTAGGTTTATTAAAAAATTAAAGATTGATATTAAATATGACGAGGAGGAAAGAGATGATACAATTTTTCGTCCCAGGGAAACCGACTGGTAAAGGGCGACCCCGAGTGTGTAGAAAAGTTACATACACCCCAAAGACAACAAGAGATTATGAAACTCTTGTTAAGCAATGCTATATCGCTAAATATGCTGATAAACAGCCTATACCAGCTAAAACACCTATAGCTGTTACAATATATGCTTATTTCCAAATTCCTAAAAATATGCCTAAGAAACAGCAGGAACTGATTAAAATTAATAAGTTGTTCCCAACGAAAACACCTGACGCCGACAATGTTAGCAAGATTATTTTAGACGCCCTGAATGGCTTGGCTTATGCAGACGATAATCAAGTTACTGATTTGACTATACATAAGCGATATGCAATAAGTGAATGTGTTGTTGGGGTATTTGTTGAGATTAAGGAGGTTTTGTGAATAATGAGTGAAATATTATCATTGTTAATAATATATATTGCTATTATGATAGTAGCGGGATTAATTTTGAGATAAATGGAAGGAGAAACAAATGAGCACAACTAGAGAAAATGCAATAAAATGGGCGTTAGCCAATAAGATATTAAACTTATTAAGAAGCTATAAAGGTGAAAAACTTGTAGCCCCAGAACAAAATCCGTATGGTTTTGTACAAATCGAAGAAAAGATTAAAGAAAATGAAGTGAGGTAGTGACTATGGAATTAAATATATGTCGTTTATTGACTAGTATTAGCTGTTTGGTATCAATAGGTTCGTTGATTAATGTAATTCATTATTATAAGAAAACTAAAGGTTATATCGACTGGTTGGAAAAGATAGTTGATGGCTTTGGGAAAGACTACCGTAGACTTGAAACAGAATATAGCAAATTAAAAGAAGAATATAGTAAGTTGATGCAATCGAGGAAGTAAATGCAAAAAATATTATAATTTATTTTTGATGCTTAACAAAAATTAACATAATCACATAGGAGGTAGAATCATAAAACTAAAAAAAGCCCTTGGTCTAGACCAAAGAGCTAAATCCCTATAATTATTATAACTGTAATTTGGTTTTAGGTCAAGGGGTGATTGTTTGAATAAAGCAGAGTTAAAGAAGTATTTACCATTAAGGCGAGAGGCAGAGGAATTAAAGTTACAAGCCGAACACTTAGAAGAGGATATAAGGTGTTTAAAGGCTGTTGTGGTTGACGGTATGCCAAAAGGTAATACTGTAAATGATATTGGTAACTTGGTAGTGAAAGTAGATAAGTTAAAGAGTAATTATTTACATAAATATGATTTAGCTTTATGCGAACTCTATAAAATTGAAAGGTATATTGAAAGCCTTGATAATGAAACTGAAAGGCTTCTGATGCGAAAAAGATACATACAAGGCTTGCACTGGGAAGATATATGTGTTGATATGAATTATAGTTGGAAGCAGATACATAGAATACATAGCAATGCTTTGAAAAAAATAGAATAAGATGACATACAATGACACACTAATATATGTTATTATGTTAGTGTAAACATTTGACATTTTAGGAAAAGCACTTTGATTAGGTGAACCCGTTGGGGAACACTATTAGTCACTGTGCTTTTTTATTTTGGAAAATGCTGGGAGGTGATAAAATGCCTAAAAGACCAAACACACCTTGCAAGCACCCAAGATGTCCAAGGCTTGTGCCTTATGGCACGAAGTATTGTGATGAGCATAAGGCTCTGCATACTGAGGAAGTAAGGAGTGCATATACAAGAGGTTACAACAGACAATGGCAGAAAGTAAGCAAGGCTTTTCTAAGCTCTCACCCACTTTGTGAGATATGTAAGGCTAAAGGAATATACACTAAAGCAACTGTTGTGGACCACATCAATCCACACAGAGGTAATAGAGAATTGTTTTGGAATGTAGATAACTGGCAGGCTTTATGTAAACATTGTCACGATGTAAAGACAATGACCGAGGATAGGAATATTGAATATAAATATTAATAATACCATAGGGGCGGTCAAAATCTCTATAAGTAGAGAAAATGCTGACCGCAGCCCCCTCAAACGCATATTTTCGCAAAATTGATAGGGGGGGTCAGAGGAAAGGAGGAATTGTTTATTGCAACAAAAGGAAGAAAACCCAAACCAACTGCTTTGAAAGTGCTTGAGGGTAATCCCGGTAAGCGAGCGTTAAATAAAAATGAGCCTTGTTCTGCAAATATTCCTATCTGCCCTGATTGGTTAGAAGATGAGGCAAAGGCAGAGTGGGATAGAATGAGCGGTGTGCTTGGAAATATGGGTTTGTTGACTGATATGGATATGATTGCATTTGCAGGTTATTGTCAAGCCTATGCTCGTTGGAGAGAGGCTGAGGAATTTTTATCTAAATACGGACCAACTGTTACTACTCCAAGCGGATATATCCAGCAAGTGCCACAGGTTTCTATATCACAAACTAATTTAAAGATTGTTCTGAAATTCTGTGAACAGTTTGGTCTTACGCCATCATCAAGAAGCCGAATTGTTGCCGGTAAGTCTGTAGAAGAAACAACTGATGAAATGGAAAAATTATTAAGAGGATGATAAAAAAAATGGAATACAAGCCTACTAAATTTATGCTTAAAACTTCTCACTATGATAAATCTAAAGCAGATAGAGCGGTGATGTTTATAAGTAATTTAAAGCACACAAAAGGAAAATGGGCAGGTAAGAATTTTGATTTGCTCCCTTGGCAAGAACAAATAGTCCGAGATATTTTTGGCATTGTAAAAGATGATGGAAATAGGCAGTTTTTGACTGCTTATATCGAAATACCTAAGAAAAATGGTAAGTCTGAGATTGCTGCCGCAATAGCTTTGTATTTGCTTTATGCTGATAATGAGCCATCAGCTGAAGTTTATGGTGCTGCTTGTGATAGAAACCAAGCAAGTATCGTTTTTGATGTCGCAAAGCAAATGACTCAAATGTCAGCACCTCTTATGAAAAGGTCTAAGATTATGTCAGCAACAAAGAGAATAGTTAATTATTCTAATGCGGGCTTTTATCAAGTGCTTTCTGCTGAAACAGGAACAAAGCACGGATTGAATGTGAGTGGACTAGTATTTGATGAAATACACGCCCAACCAAATCGAAAATTGTATGATGTTCTTACCAAAGGCTCTGGTGATGCACGAGAACAACCGCTATTTTTTATTATAACTACAGCTGGAAATGATAAGAACTCTATTTGTTATGAGTTACACACAAAAGCAAAAGACATTATAAACGGCAGAAAAAAAGACTCTACTTTCTATCCTGTTGTTTATGGACTCGATGAAACTGATGATTGGAATGATGAAAAGAATTGGTATAAGGCTAATCCTTCTTTAGGACACACAATCGGGATTGACCGAGTGCGAGAGGCTTATAATAATGCCCTTGAAAATCCAGCTGAAGAAAATGTATTCAAACAGCTCCGTCTTAATATGTGGGTTAATTCAACTGTGTGTTGGATTCCAGAACATATTTTCACAAAAGGAAACACGCCAATAAACTTTGAAAGTTTGAAGGGGAGAGAATGTTATGCTGGACTTGACCTTTCAAGTACATCAGACATAACGGCTTTGGTGCTTATTTTCCCACCGAGATATGAGGGTGAAAATTATATTGTTTATCCTCATTTTTGGCTACCTGAAGATACTCTTGAATTTAGATGCAGACGAGACCACGTGTTGTATGATGTATGGAAAAGACAGGGTTATATTAATACAACAGAGGGTAATGTAATTAACTACGGTTTTATAGAAAAGTATATTAATGATTTGGGGGAACTTTATAATATAAAAGAAATAGCTGTTGACCGTTGGAATGCAACTCAAATGATACAAAATCTTGAAGATGACGGTTTCACGATGGTGCCTTTTGGCCAAGGCTATAAAGATATGAGCCCACCAAGTAAAGAATTATATAAGTTAATGCTCGAAGGTAAAATACAGCACGGAGGAAACCCAGTATTAAAGTGGATGGCTCAAAATGTTGTGATAGAAACCGACCCAGCTGAAAATATAAAGCCAACAAAAGCAAAATCGGTTGAGAAAATAGATGGTATAGTCGCGATGATAATGGCACTTGATAGAAGTATAAGAAACAAAGAGTCATTAAGTGTTTATGATAATCGAGGTATCCTAGTGTTTTAAGGAGTGTGATATAAATGAAATTATTATCTGGTCTATTTAAATCAAGAGATAAGCCACAAAACAGAACATCAGGAAGTGCCTATTCGTTTTTCCTTGGCAATACTATAAGTGGCAAGAGAGTTAATGAGCGTTCTGCTATGCAGATGACAGCAGTATATGCTTGTGTCAGAATTTTATCTGAGGCAATAGCAGGACTACCATTACATCTTTATAGATACACAGATAATGGAGGCAAGGAAAAAGCTATTGACAATTCATTATACTTTCTTTTACACGATGAGCCAAATACAGAAATGACTTCCTTTGCTTTTAGGGAAACTCTTATGACGCACTTGTTATTGTGGGGAAATGCCTATGCACAGATTATCAGAAATGGCAGAGGTGAAATCTTGGCTCTGTATCCACTTATGCCGGATAGAATGAATGTTGATAGAGATGATAAAGGTCAAATCTATTATGAATATAGAACAAGTTCTGATGATGCACCAATTAATAAGCAAGCTACTGTTAAGTTAAAGCCTTACGATGTACTTCATATTTCGGGACTTGGCTTTGACGGTTTGGTAGGTTATTCTCCTATTGCTATGGCTAAAAATGCTATAGGTTTGGCTATTGCTGCTGAAGAATATGGTTCTAAGTTTTATGCCAATGGTGCTGCACCAAGTGGTGTATTAGAGCATCCAGGAATATTAAAAGACCCGTCAAAAGTTAGAGAAAGTTGGACACAGACATTTGGTGGAAGTGCCAATAGTCACAAAGTGGCTGTTCTCGAGGAGGGGATGAAGTATACACCTATTTCTATTAATCCTAGTGATGCACAATTTTTAGAAACAAGAAAATTTCAAATTAATGAGATAGCTCGAATTTTCAGAATACCACCACATATGGTTGGTGACCTTGAAAAATCGAGCTTTTCTAATATAGAGCAACAATCATTAGAGTTTGTTAAGTACACCCTTGACCCTTGGGTATCAAGGTGGGAGCAATCTCTAATGAGGTCACTTTTTACACCAGAGGAAAAGAAAAAATATTTTGTAAAGTTTAATGTTGATGGCCTTTTAAGAGGTGATTACCAAAGTAGAATGAATGGTTATGCTGTGGGCATACAAAATGGTTTTATGTCACCTAATGATATTCGTGGACTTGAAAATATGGATTTAATTCCGGAGGAATTAGGAGGTAACAAGTATATGTGTAATGGCAATATGATTGATATTGCTTCTGTAGGCAAGCAGTATGAAAAGGAGTGAAATAATGGAGAAGTTTTGGAAATGGAAAAATCAAACTGAAACAGAAGAAAGGACCTTGTTTCTTAATGGAACTATAGCAGAGAATAGTTGGTTTGATGATGATGTGACACCACAGATTTTTAAAGATGAATTAAATAGTGGTACGGGAAATATCACAGTTTGGGTTAACTCGCCTGGTGGTGATTGTATTGCTGCTGCACAAATTTACAATATGCTCAACGAATATAAGGGTAATGTAACTGTAAAGATTGATGGTATTGCTGCATCAGCAGCCAGTGTCATTGCAATGGCAGGAAACACAGTTTTAATGTCGCCGGTTTCTACAATGATGATACATAATCCTGCTACCATTGCTCGGGGTGACCACGCAGAAATGCAAAAGGCTATTGATATGCTTAATGAGGTTAAGGAGAGTATAATAAATGCTTATGTAATTAAGACAGGGTTATCTCGTTCTAAGTTGTCCCATCTTATGGATGCAGAAACTTGGATGAATGCGAATAAGGCTATTGGGCTTGGTTTTGCTGATGGTTTAACTACAGATGGTGATTTAGAGGATAGAGATACTGCTGATGTGACAGATGTCCTTTTTTCTTGCAAAACTGTAAATAACGCTTTATTTAATAAGATAGAGGCAAAGTATAACACATCAAAGTCTGGTGCAGTAAAGCAGGCTGAAATACCAAAACAGAATGAGCACTCTGTAAGTGACATTATGGAGCGTCTAGACAATATAAAAAGATTTATTTAACGGAGGTAATAACATATGACTATTAAAGATTTAATTGAAAAGAGAAATCAGGCTTTTGAGGCGGCTAAGAATTTTGCATCATCCCACGCTACTGACAAAGGCACACTTAATGATGAAGACTATGCAACTTATCAGAATATGGAAAAGGAAATTGAAAACTACAGCAGAGAAATCTCTCGTATGCAAAGATTAGAGGATATGGAGCAGGAAATGTCAAAGCCTGTAAATACACCTCTTACATCAAGACCTATGAAACAGACAATCAATCAGCCTGAGTCTTTCAGAGCAACTGATGAGTATAAGTCTGCTATGGTAGGTGCGTTGCGTTCCAATTTTAGAAATGTTAGTAATGTACTTACCGAGGGTGTTGACTCAGATGGTGGTTACCTTGTGCCGGAGGAATATGACCGCAGACTTATTGATGTTCTTGACGAGGAAAATATTATGCGTAAGCTTGCTACAAAGATTACAACAAGTGGCTTACATAAGATTAATATTGCTGCTACAAAGCCAGCTGCATCTTGGATTGAAGAGGGTGGTGCTTTGACATTTGGTAATGCGACTTTTACTCAACTTTTTCTTGATGCCTATAAGCTTCATGTGGCTGTTAAGGTGACTGATGAATTGCTTTATGATAATGCTTTTGGTCTTGAAAACTATATTATTGAACAATTTGGTAAGGCTCTTGCAAATGCTGAAGAAGATGCCTTTCTTAATGGTGACGGTAATGGTAAGCCACTTGGTATTTTTGCTGAAACTGGTGGTGGTACAGTTTTAAGTACAGTAACAAAAATTACTGCTGACGATATTATTAATCTCGTATACACACTTAAAAGACCTTATAGAAGAAATGCTAAGTTTATTATTAATGACAAGTTGATTTCTGTTATTAGAACTTTAAAAGATAATAATGGTGCTTATATTTGGCAACCTAATTACCAAAGTGGCGAGCCAGATAGACTTTTGGGATATGAAGTATATACATCGCAGTTTGCTCCTACTACTGCTATTGCCTTTGGTGATTATAGCTATTATAACATTGGTGATAGAGGTACTCGTTCCTTTGCGGAGCTTAAAGAACTTTTTGCTGGTAATGGTATGGTTGGCTTTGTGGCTAAAGAAAGAGTTGACGGTAAACTTGTACTTCCAGAAGCTGTTCAAATCTTAAAAATAACAGAGGCTAAAAGCACAAAAGCTTAATAATTTATTTATGGGAGGGAAGTTAAATGGTAAGTCTTGATGAAGCAAAAAACTATCTCCGCATTGACGGTGATGATGATGATGCTTTGATAGAAACTTTACTCAATACAGCTATTCAACTTTGTGCCGATATTTCAAGATGTGATAATGAGGAGTTTTCAAAGTCTGCATTAAGCAAAACAGCTGTACTTTATACCCTTGGTTATCTATATGAGCATAGAGAGGACGCAGACCATCACGATTTGATATTGACACTTCGCTCCTTACTATTTTCTTTGAGAGAGGGTGTGTTTTAATAGCGAATGATATATTAGAAAGATTAAGGCACAGGATTGATGTGTTTTCAAGAATTGAAAGCAAGACGGAGTTTGGAGAGCTTACCTACAAGTATGAAAAAGTCCAAACTGTATGGGCTGAGATTACACCAACATCCGGCAGAGAAAATACACTTGATGGAAACTCTATACAAGCAAGTATTACTCACAAGGTTACTGTAAGAACAGGTGCAATTAAGAAACCTCGTAATGATATGTACTTTGAATACAAAGGACAGCGTTACGAGGTTATGTATTTTATGCCCTATTACAGAAAAAATGACCTTATTGAATTTTACTGCAAATTAATTATTGAAGGAGAGAATGACTATGGAAGATAAAGAAATTAAAAAGGTATCACTCAAACAGCTTATTGAGAAGAAGTTAGAGAGAGATAATAAGAAAACAGCTACAAAGGATATTTATATCGAGAGTTTAGGTGGAAGTATTACATTTAACAATCCATCTGATGCTGCAAGAATTGAGTATTCAGAAAAGACAAAAACAGAGAGTTATGTCGATATGGTAGACGGAATGGTTAAGCTCATTTATGATTGTTGTCCTATGCTACATTCAAAGGAATTACAGGAGAGTATTGAGGTTGATTATCCTTATGATACAGTAAGGTCAATTTTTGATATTACTGAAATCACCGATATTGGTGTAAAGCTCATAAACTTTTTTGATAATGATGAAGATGATGACGCAGAAGAAAAGCTAAAAAACTAATTGAGAAAGACAGCGAGTTAAATATGCTGTCTTTCTTTGCAGTTAGAGGCGTTAAGCCTGAATATTTACTTTCATTATCACCTACAGAGAGAGCTTTTTACAGAATAAGTATGGAGCTGTGGTACAAAGAAATTAATGGAGTATTGAAAGTATTAGGAGGTGTCAAACTTGGGTAAAACAATTAATACGATATTGAACTTAACTGATAAGTTTACACCAAAGTTAAATGAAGCAGGCAAAGAGGCTCTTATTTTTAAAGAGAAACTTAAAAACTGTAATACTGCTGCAAACAGCATAGATAAAGGTTTATCTAAACTAGCTAAAACAGCAGTTGTAGCTGGTGCTGCCGGTGTAGCTGCTATGGGTGCTTTTGCAAAGTCATCTCTTGATACTTACAAGGATTTTCAGCAAAGTATGTCAAATGTAGCGGGTATTTTAAGTGTTGATACTACATCAGAAACATATAAAAAACTTGAATCAGCTGCAAGAGAGGCAGGCAAAAGCACAACAAAAACTGCACAGGAATCAGCAGATGCGTTAAGTTATATGGCTCTTGCCGGCTGGTCTGTTGAAGACAGTATGAATGGCTTGATGCCAATTCTTAGAGCTAGTGAGGCAACCGGTGCAGACCTTGCAACTACTTCTGATTTAGTTACTGATTCAATGTCTGCTCTTGGCTTGCAGACAAATCAGCTTGGCAATTATCTTGATGTGTGTGCAAGGGCTCAAAACAAGTCAAACACCACTCTTACACAGATGCAAGAGGCTTATATCGGCTGTGGTGCTACTTTCAAAAATTTTAATACAGAGCTTGATGAGTCTGGTGCTTTGCTTGGTATTATAGCTAATAGGGGTATTAAAGGCTCTGAGGCAGGTAATAGCTTACAAAGTACACTTGTAAATCTTACTAAGCAAAGTGGCGAAAGTTATAAGGCAATGCAGGCACTTGGTGTTTCTGCGTACGATTCGCAAGGCAAATTTAAAGGTGTGTCAAATGTTCTCTTGGAATTAAATGACAAAACTAAAAATTTAACAGAAGAACAGAGAAACAACTATCTTACTATGATAGCTGGCAAGACACAGCTTACAACTTTAAATGCCTTGATGGCAGGTTTAACAAATACTCTAAGCAATGGTAAAACTGAGTTCCAGGACTTGAGAGAACAATTACAAAGTTGTAATGGCTCTTTAGATAAAATGGCAAATACAATGACTAATAATCTTAGTGGTGCTATGGCCAGAGCACAGTCTGCCACAGATGATTTTAAAATAACGGTAGGCAAAAAGCTAGAGCCTTATGTTACACAGTTCTTTAACTGGTTTTCAGCTAAGTTACCTAATGCAACAGAAAAGTTTGCTGTATTTCTTGATAACAAAGTACCTAGAGCAATTAACTTCTGCAAAAATGCTTTTGAAAAAATAAAGCCGACTGTTTCTTTTATCATTAGAAATTTTTCAGAGCTTGCTATTGCAGGTGGTACTGTTGTAGCAGGCTTAAAAGCATTTAGCATAGCAGTTAAAGTATCTAGCTTTATTAATAAGTTAAAAGGAACTATGACAAGTTTAACAGTAGCACAGAAGTTAGCGACTATCTGCCAAACAGCTTTTAACACTAGTTTACTTGCGTGTCCTATTACTTGGATTGTTGCAATCGTTGCGGCTGCGGGAGCAGGTTTTCTTATATGGAAAAAACATATGGAAAAAGCTGATATAGCTAAACACTTCGGTGATATTACTCTTTCAGCTGAAGAATGTTCCAATATTGTTAAAAATGTTTTTGGAAGTGAAACTATACAGAAAGTTGAAGCGACTAAAACAGCCTATGAACAGTTTGAAGAAAGTTTACAAAAAACTTCTGATTCAGCAAAGGAGCTTAAAAAACTTAATTTTAGAATAAGCCTTGGCGATACAACTATTAGCCAAGATGATTATATGGCTACAGTTGATGATTATGTTGCTAATTTACAAACAGCAATAAAAGATAAGCAATATAGTTTATCTTTAAACATAGACTTGTTATTTGATGGTAGTGATTATGGTAATACTTTCTTAAATGATTCAAATAACTATTATAATGCACTAATAGAACAAGGAAATGGATTAGGCGAAGATTTAAAAGAAGCAGTTAAAAATGCGTATGACCATAACTGGGACTTTGATAGTTCTGAGGCTGTAGCTGCTATTATGAAACATCAAGCTGAAATACAAGAAAAAATAGCAACAGCACAGAGCGAAGCAAAGTTAGAAACTCTTAAATATGATTTTTCAACTGGTGATTTAAGTCAAGAAAGTTTTGAAAACTTAATAAATGCTGGTACAGAGCAAATGAATACATTAAAAGAAACATATAACAATGCTAGAGTTGATGCTATAGCTAGTGCTAAGTTAATGTATTCGGAGGGTTCTGCTGAACTGCAAAAGGCAATTGAAGAATCTAATAATGCCTATAATCAAAAAATGGCAGAGGCTAGTGCTAAAAATGTACAGTTTCAAGTTGATGCAATAAAACAAGCTTATCCAGAGCTTGGAGATTCTTTTTATGAAGCTTTTCAATCTGCTATAAATAATAGTGGAAAATTAGAAGCAATAGATAAACAGTTAGCAGCAGGAATGGAAGTAGATTATACTGAAATTCAAGGTGCATTAGAGGAAGCAATGGAAAAAGCTACAAGTGCTGCAGGTATAAGTGATGAGGCTAGAGACAATCTAAAAGGCTTTTTTGAAAAAATGGTTCCGTCTGTCGAAGAACTTGAATCCACAACCTCTAAACTTAAAACTATTCCAGCAGAATTTACTAAAACTTTAAATAATGCTGAGATGTTAGGTGCAGCTGCTAATAATGCTGCTGCTTTAAGAAAAGTTGCATCTGATGCACTTGGCAAAGCTACAGAAACAGACCTTAGTTCAGCTAAAAAAGGTGGAGAGGCTATTGGTAAATCCTTCGGTGATGATGCAGATAGCCAAAGCAATAAAGCTAATGCTGTAAAAGGAGCTAACGCACTTAGAAAAGCCCTTAAAGAACAGCTAGAAAAGAGCATGACTGTAACAGTTCCAGTTGTAATTAATACATCAGAAAGCACTGGGGATAACAATAATGCTTCAAATAAAACTGATGATAACGCAGTAGGTACAACTTATTTTGGTGGTGGATTAACAACAATTAATGAGCACGGTTACGAAGTAATAGATTTGCCACAAGGCACAAGGATATATCCACATTCACAAAGTGAAAAGATGATGAATAATAATTCTCCTAATGTTTCTGTTTCTGTGAATGTAAATGGTAATATCTTTGGCCTTGAAAATGCTGCGGAGCTTATAGGTAGTATGGTTTGCGATAAGATAGTTGAAAGCATAAAGGCGGTGTAATATGGGCTTTGAAATAGAAGGATTAGACGAAGTAACAGAGGCTTTTAATATGGTGCAGGATTTATATCCTAAAGAAATCAAGAAGTTTATGCAAACTGAAGGCAACAAGCTAAAAAAAGAAACTAAGAAAAAAGCTAGGTCTGATGTAAAGAAAAAGACAGGTAATTATCTAAAGGGCATAAAGCGAGGCAAGTATTACAAATATAGTGGTAATGGTGCTGACAGTATAAGAGTTTATGCTGGTAAGCCAGCCCATCACGGTCACTTACTAGAATATGGCCATAAAACATCAAGTGGAAATAAGACTAAAGCCTATCATATTTTTAAGACATCAGCTGATGCTTTTGAAAACACATATAACAACGATTGTGAAGATTTTGCAAATAAAATTGTTGAACCACTTAATAAGAGGTGATTAATATTGTTACATTAAAAGATATTTACAAAGCTGTTTGCGACCACATAGCTAGTGCTACAAATATACAACTTGCAGATAGTGACCAAGAAGAACCGGTTATAAGACCATCATTTAAGGTGTTTATGGATACAGTAAATTCCGGTTTATATTCGTCTGGACTAAGAAGTATAAAAACATACTTTAATATATATTTTTACGCAACGAATAAAAAGCAATGCAAATCTGAAATTTATGAAATTGAAGATATGCTTGCTTTTTCTTTTTTAGTACCTTTGCGAATTAAAGATACCTGTGCTGTATTTGTAGACAACTTGAAGTTCGAAAAGGTTGATGATGGAATATTAAATATTAGCTTTGATTTTGAGATAGGCACAGAGTTTATTGATGAAAGCAGCATTGAGCCTATGGAAGAATTAAGAATAAATGAAAAATTGGAGGAATGATTAAATGGCAACAAGACCAACTATTGAAATTGATTTTAAACAATTAGCGACAACAGCTATTGAAAGAAGTGAAAGAGGCACAGCTATTTTACTTTTAAACGATGACACAAATGAAGATACAGCTGTCAAGATATATAAGGATATTACAGAAATTGATGAAACATTATATACAGATGACAGTATTGAACATATCAAGGCTTGTATGGCTTATGCACCTTATGAAGTTGTTGTAATTAGCAAGAATAGTACTAACTTAGCTGACTTTACTAAAGAAATTTTAAAAATAAGAAACACAGGCTGGATTGCTTTTGCTGGTTTAGATTCTGTGCAAAGTGACTTAGCAAGTTGGGTAAAGTCACAGGAAAATATGGGCAGAACATATAAGGTTATAGGTACTGTAGCTAAGCAAGACTGTAAGCATTATGTATACTTTAATCAGGCTGTAATAGATAACGAGGGTAACGGTGTACAAGCTGTTGATTACTTATCTAGCTTATTAGGCCTTATTGCAAGTTGTAATATTAATAAGAGTTGTACTAATCACTTATGTACTGACATTGACAGAGTTGATGAAGTTAGTGATATAGATACAGCTGTAAAAGCAGGCCAGCTTGTTTTAACCAATGACATTGGTGGTGTTAAGATTGTGACAGGTTGTAATAGCCTTGTAACACTTAATGGCAACACAGCAACAGAGGATATGCAGTACATAGAAACGGTAGAGGCTATGGATTTAATAAGAGATGATATTAAATCTGTCTTTAAAGAAACTTATCAAGGTAAGTTTAAGAATAAGTATAAGTATCAAATGTTATTTATTGGTGCAGTTAGACAGTATTATTCACAGCTTGCGAATGAGGATATTCTTGATGATGAATACGACAATACAGCAGAAATTGACATAAATGCACAGCGTTCAGCTTGGCTTGGCTCAGGTAAGGTCGAGGCTGAGGATTGGGATGATGACACAGTTAAGAGAATGGCCTTCAAGAGAAGTGTGTTCTTGAGCTGTAATATTAAGATACTAAACTGTATGGAAAACTTGAAATTTACAGTTGAATTAGTATAAGGAGGGCAAGATTATGTTTGATGATAATAAATTCCTAAAAGGCACAAGTGGAGAAGTGTTTTTAAACAATACTATGCTCACTGAAATAAATAAAATCAATATTAAGATGACAGGTCAGTTTGAGGACTTTTCGCCTTGCGGAGATTATTGCAGCCACCACGTTTATGTTGGATACGACGGTGAGGGTACTCTTGAGGGTGTAAGAATTAACACAATGATTGATGCGGATTTGATAGAGGCTTATCAGAAAGGCATTACACCTAGCTATAAGATTGTTGCAAATCTTACAGACCCTAATACAGGAAAGACAGAAAGCTATATGATTACTGGTGTACAGTTTACTGAAATTTCTCCTACAGACTGGGAATCTAAAAAACTTGTTACTAGAAGTATGCCATTCACTTTTACAGAGATAAAGGTACTCTCTAGGATTGATTAATATGGATAGCTATATTGAACTTGCAAAAGAAATTCATCAAAGAAACAATCCTAAGAAAGTTGGTATTTGCGTGGGTGAGGTTACAAGCCTCACTCCCGTAAATATAAGAGTGTATTACAATGGTGAGCCTTTGGATTTTGATGAGTTTTTTAATGTTGAGGGTCTTATTAATGGCGGCTCAGGTGTAACAACCGGTAATTTATATGTTGGAAAATATCCTGTTGAAGTTGGTGATAGATTTATCTGTGTGACGGGTAACGATAATCAATGCCTTTATGTTCTCGGTAAATTGGAAAGTATAGGGACAGACAGTGACGGCGAACCCAAAGGCCTATTTATTTACTTGGAGGAGTGATGCTATGTTTCCAACTGATTATACAGAAATAATAACAGAAGAAAATGAAACTGTAGGCTGTGATTTCGCTTTTGACTATGAAAGTGGCCAGCATTTATTGACAAATGGAAGTTTGGAAGAATGTTCAAATATACAGGCTATAAAGCAATTCATTCAAAATGTTTTGCGAACAAAGTTAAATGCTTATAGAGTTTATATTGATGGTGAAATAGATAACTTTGGCATAAGTATATATAATTATTTGGGGCAAAGAACACTCCCTTTAGGCTATCTAAACAGTGAACTTAAACGAGAGGTAACAGAACAGCTTTTAAAACATACTCAAATTAGCTCTGTATCAAATTGGCAAGGTAAGAGAGAAAGACAAGGACTATCAATATCATTCACGGTTACACTTGTTGACGGTACAGAGATTAAGGAGAGTGATTTTAATGTTCAAAGTAATACTGTATAAGGATAATAAAGCTGAAGATATTACAAAGCAAGTATCAGAACTTAGCTGGAGTGAAAATCTTGATACAGTAGGTGCAACTCTTTCTTTTAGTGTTAGTGATGTGGTTGACAGGTATATTACTAGGCTTGCTATTGTGGCAGGAGATATAATAAGCCTTTACAATGATAATGAAGAGCTTATTCGTGGAATTGTTGTTAATGTAACAAGGGATTATCCAAAGAGAAATGTTAAGGTTTGTGACTTTGGTTTTTATCTCAACAAAAATGATATTGTAATTCAGTTCAAAAATAAAAGTGTATCGCAATGTTTAAAAGAGTTATTCAGCAAAGTTGGGATTTCAGTTGGCAGTATCTGTGATATGCCTGCAAAAGTCAACGGTGTTTACATTAAAAATGTAAATGAAGTTATAAAAGAGCTTATTAAAATTCAACAGGATAATGACGGTAAGAAGTATTACTATGAACTGCGTGGCAAGAATATATATGTATTTCAGTTACCAACTGAACCTATTGACTATATATTCAAGCCTGCAACGAATGTAGCAGCCTTTGATGTTACTGATAAAAATGCACACGGCAGAGGCAAGTATTCTCACTCTATTGAAAATATGAAGAATAGAGTTACAGCAATTATTAATTCCAAAACAACTGGTAATATGCCAGCTATGGAATACACTATAAGTGATAATACAAACATAGCTAAATACGGACTATTGGCAGAAAATTATAATGTTAATAGTGACGATTACAAAAACATTAAAAATATTGCTAAAACTGAACTTGAAGATAAAAATAAATTAAGCCGAGAGCTTGAAATGGATTTTATAGGACACTATAAAGCAAGGGCAGGTAGAGTGATGCACATAGTAGATGATTACTTAGGCATTAATGATTATTTTAGAATACAATCTGTAAATCATAAGATTGATGGTGGTATACATACTATGAGTTGTACACTTGATTATGTAAAAGAAGCTCCTGCTAACAAATATACTGAAAGTAAAGTTATACAGCGTGAGGATATAAAAACAGAGGGTTCTTCTGCTGATTTTGATAGTTTGTATTCTATATTAAATGCACAGGTAGGAAAATCTTATGTTTGGGGTGCAACGGGTCCTAATTCATTTGATTGTTCTGGCTTAGTTTACTACTGTCTTAACAAATCTGGTACTAAAATAGCTAGACTTACTGCACAAGGATTTTACAATAAATGTACTAAAGTAAATGCCAGTAATAGGCAAGTTGGCGATTTGATTTTCTGGGCAAATGGTAGCAAGGTTTATCATGTAGCTGTGTATGTCGGTAATGGTATGCAAATTGGAGCAGAAAACGAAAGAGTCGGGGTTGTTAAGAAAAAAGTATCATCTGGAGTTTATGCTTATGGGAGGTTGTAGAAATGCTAAATCTAATCAATAAAATTTATAGAAAAGATAAGGTTACACTTGATTTAATAAATGCTATTAAAACAAAGTTAAACTCTGTAGAAGATAAAATTAATGACCTTTATAAGCAGATTTTTCTTGACTATTCAACTTGGTATTTAGAATTAAAAGAAAAGGAAATGAGTATAACTAAAAAGCCTGATGACATCGATAAAAGACGAGCTTATGTAAAGACAAGACTTCTTGGAACAGGTACTGCAACTAAGGAAATGCTAGAAAGTGTTATTAATAGCATTGATGGAGTAGAAGCTGAAATACTGCTTGAAGATATGACTATTATTATTAATTTTCTTAAAGTTGAAAATAACAAGTTTTTGGGTGTTGCTAAAAGGTCAATAGAAAATATAATACCCTATCATCTTGACTTAGATATAAGGTATGAGCATATCAATTATGGTGAGTTAAAGCAAGTAACTTGGGGAAAGTTGCAAAGCTATACTTGGGGAAGTGTTTCAGAAAGTGTTAGTGGTACGATTCTTGACGGTCTTGATGATGATTTTGATTGAAAATAATCTGCTGTTGTAGTATAATAATTAAAAAGATAAATTAGCATTTAGATTTATGAAATACATTAATGAGGTTAAAAAAGTGGAAAGTAAATTTGATTTTAAATTAAAAAAACATATATGGATATGTGAATATGAAAAACTTTGGAAAAAATTAACCCTATTATGTGGGTTAGCAATATATGTTATAATTAGAGGCTCTACAGCACCAATTATATTTGAAAATGTGATATTAAGTTCTTTATTTTGTAGTGATATAAATGGAGATAAAACTTTATATAATATTGCGATTAGTTTTTTTGCAGCTTATATTTTTTATTTATTACAAGTGTACTATATTGAAAGAAATAATACACTTCGTGCTATGACGGTAACAGCTCTTGATGCCTATAATTTCGTTCATCAAGTAAAACGATTCTTGTTTGTGTGGGACAAGCTGACAGAAAAAACTTCTGATGGGGTGATTATGGGGGTAGAGAAGGAAACTTTTTACTACAAATGTTCTTTGTATCCGCAGATAATATGTGAGGGGAGTGAAAAAGAACTCAAATTAACAGAAAAGAGAATGCTGGAGGATTATTATGCTATAATAAACAACAAGGAATTTCAGAAAGTAGATATTAATGTTTATAGATTGTTTACCCAAATTGATTTAGGAAATGAGATAAAAAATCTAAGAATGGCATTAATTGGTGGGAAAAAATCAATCGAAACCAATGCGTCGTTTTTAGAAACATATTCTCCGCAACAGGTAAGGAATATAAATATTATTATCAGTACTATATGTAATATATATGGATTTTCGCAGATAGATGAGTTTTCAGTTACAACAGATAAGAAAGAAATCGAAGAATGGAAGGCTCAAGAGATTGAATTGCAAAAAAAGATTTGTAGAAACAAAGAATTTTTTGATAGTTTACCAGATGAATATTTTGAAAACCTTAAGTCAAAAAAATGAAATTTATCTAAGCAAAAGACTTGTATACTTTTAGCTAGTCTTGTAGTCAAGGATAAATTTTTAAATTTGGATAATATCAGTTTTGCGAGGTGATTTGCTTGACATCGATAAAAATGCTTTTAAGCTACAACAACAATGAAAAAGTAATACAGCTCCCAGTAATTCCAGACAGTTTACCTAGTATTGTTCAAGAACTTGAAAACAGCACAATAACTACACATACAAAAACACTTACGCTCCTTGGCAATAAAAAGCCGAGGAGTTTTTCTTTGGAGTTATTTTTGCCAACTAAGGATTATGAATTTTGTAAAGGTAATGGTTTTGAAGTATTGGAGTTTATTAAATATGTAACAGATAACAAGATACCTGCAAGGCTTGTTATTGTAGACAACTTAACAGAGTTATTAAATATTGCAATAGCTATAAACAGCTATAAATATAACTATGATACTGCTAAAAATATAAGAGCAACCGTTGACTGTACAGAGTATGTTTTCTTAACAGAGCCTAAGCAATCAGCTAATTCTAATGTTCCCACATTTAAAGATATAACTGTCTATTACAATGGTAATTCAGCACAAGTTAAGTCAGCTAATATTAATGGCAGTAATCTTGTTAAAGCAAGGTCTATTGTAGAGCTGCTTGATAGAGAGTGTTGGTGGAATGCTGATAAAAAGAGAGTTGGTTGCGGTAAAGTGCTATTAGATATACATACAGAATTATATGAGGGTACAGCATATTGCTATATAAGAGATATTGCTAAAATATTAGGGCTAGAAGTTGAATATAACAACGCCGACAAGTCTATTACTCTAAAGGACGGTGATTAAATGAACTACAATGATGAAATATCAGATATTCAATCAGATATGTTAAATGAAATGCCTGATAGCTATTCAAAAATCAAGGGTACTTGGCTATGGGAAATATTCAAGGCTTTTGCTATTAAAATATTTGAATTGCTTGGATTGCTTACAGATACAGCAAACAAACTGAGCATTGAAAATCTGCAGGGTGATGAACTTGATGCTTATGTACGACAATGGACTGACCTTGAAAGGAAAACAGCACAAAAGGCAAGTGGATACATTGAAGTTACTGGAAATGGAGTTATTTATTCTGGAACGATAGTTGCTACTGAGGATAATATTCAATACGAGGTGGTTTCTGATGTTACTATAAATGGAACTGCATCTGTACCTATTGTGGCAATAAATTCAGGTGAAAGCAGCAATACATCAGCCAATACAGTTACTAAAATAGTAACATCAAATGCTAATGTGAAAAGTATTACAAATCCTAATGCTATTGAGGGCGGAGCTGATGAAGAGACAGACGATGCTTTAAGAGATAGATATTATCTTCGCTTATCTATGCCGGCAACAAGTGGAAATAAGGCTCATTACATTTTGTGGGCTAGAGAGTGTAATGGTGTTGGAGGAGCTAAGGCAACAAGGGATAAAACTATAAAAAACAAAGTAAATATTTATATATGCGATAATGACGGAGATGTAGCAGACACATCAACAATTAAGGCTGTTCAAGATTATATCGACCCTAATGAAAATGGAGATGGCTCTGGTGTTGCTCCGGTGGGAGCTATATGCAAGGTGTATAGTGCAGGAATTAAAGAAATTGATATTAGTGGTATAGTTGAGTTAGACAATACCTTTGATGCGGACGCAACTCTTGAAAATATCAAAAATGCTATCTTAAAATACTTATCACAGATAAACTTTAACAAGACAGAGCTTAGTTATGCTAGGCTCTTAAATATTGCCCTAAATAGCGATGGTGTCAATGACATTACTGATTTTAAGCTAAATAATAACTATGTAAATATAAATTGTGCCGAAACTGAAATATTTTCACTTAACTATTTTGAAATGGAGGTTAAGAAATGAAACAGACAACTAACTATAAATTAAAAAAGCCTGATTATACAGATGTAGCGGATATTGCAGATATTAACTCTAATATGGATATTTTAGATAAGGAGTTAAAGGAGCATACACACACTAAAACACAAGTGGGACTAGGTAATGTAGATAATACAGCAGATAGCGACAAAAATGTGCTGTCTGCAAAAAAATTGGCGACAGCAAGGAAAATCAACGGTACTGTATTTGATGGTACAAGCGATATTACTGTATTAGCAAATCAACAGCAAAATATGCTTACAAATGAGAGTTTAGATAACATAGTTGACTGTGGATTTTATTATGCAGCAGGTGGCAATACAGTAACAAATTTTCCTACAGGTGCAGGGTCTACAGATGATGCAATAACTGTAGGAGGCTTTACTATTAGTGTTACACAATCAGGTGGCACTAGTCGAACACAAATTTTCACGAACAATAATGGTATGTGGTTTAGAGTATCAAACAATTTAACTCATAAAACTTGGAATGATTGGGTAAAAATAGGACCTTTCATTTTTGAAGGAACAGGTAAAAATAGTCTTGTTATTTATAAAAAATATGATGCAGCTTTAATGTGGGCAAAAGGTGACTATGCCTTATCTGCTGGTTTGCGTAATATAGCAAACGGTAATTATGCTGCGACAATAGGTGGCATAAGCAATACTGCTTACGGACAATATTCTACAGTTTTTGGTGGTTATAACAATATAGCTGGAAGTGATACTGGAAATTCAAACGAAACTAGTGCTTTTGTTGCTGGTGGCAATAATAATATTGCGGTTGCTAAAAATTCTGCAATTTTAGGAGGAAATCACTTAAAAGTAAGTTCAGCAAATCAGTTCGCTATTGGTCAATATAATAAGTTAAACTCTAGCGGTTTTTTTGTTGTTGGTAACGGTACTTCGGAAACAACTAGGGATAATGCTTTTAGAGTTGATTCAAATGGTGATTGCTATGGTAAGTCAGCATTTAAGGCAAGTGGTGCAGATTTTGCAGAATATTTTGAATGGGCTGACGGTAACGCTGACAATGAAGATAGACGAGGCTTATTTGTTACACTGGATGGCGAAAAAATCCGTCTGGCTAATGCCGATGATGATTATATTCTCGGTGTTGTGTCTGCTACACCTACAATAACTGGAGATACACAGTCAGAGGCTTGGAAAGATATGTATCTTAAAGATATATTTGGAGTATTTTTAACAGAGGAGGTAACCGTACCTGAAATAACAAGCGAAGAAACAGGAGAAATTGTACCCGAACATACAGAAACACGCTTTATTATTAACCCCGATTATAACTCAGAAAAGCAATATAATAGTAGAGATAAGAGAAAAGAGTGGGAAGTTATTGGTTTGATTGGTAAATTAATAGTTGTTGATGATGGTACTTGTGTTGCTAATGGTTATTGTAATGTTAGTAACGGAGGCATAGCTACAAAATCAAGTGAAGGTTATAGAGTTATGTCAAGACTTGATAGTAATCACATAAAAATAATTTTAAAGTAACTTATAAACAAATGTCACACTTTGTCACTTTTGTTGTGTTAAACTAGTTTTGCGATAAAAATCGCAGAAGGGAGAAATGAGAATGGAACAAATTAAGAATTACGAAACAATAAACTTAACAGCTAATACAGTTGTAGCTAGAGAGTGCGTTAATGCGAGCGAGAGAGTTTACGCAGAAGTAAGCATTATGAACATAAGTGATACAGATGTACTTATCAACACATCAGGTGATTTTAGCGATGGCAAGTATATAACATTGCCGAGTGGCACGGCAATAAATGGCAAGAAGTTTTTAAACAGCTTGACTTTGTATTTTAAAGCTGATACTGACGGTAAAGTTGTAGTTAGTATTGACTAAGGAGGTGTGTATATGGGATTTGTGAGTTTTGGTAAAAAGGGTGATGACAAGACACTTGCTGGGCTGATAGATAAGAGTTTAACAAATATAACGATACCCGACACAGTTACTATAATTGGTGCTTATACTTTCAATAATTGCAATAGGTTAAAAAGTATAATAATACCAGGTGGAATTAAAATCGTCGGTGGTAATGCTTTTAATAATTGTACTGCTTTATCAACTGTAATAATACAAGAGGGGGTTGAAAGTATTAGTGCTTGTGCGTTCCAAGGTTGTAGTGGATTAACAAGTATTAGTTTACCTTCTAGCGTTAAAAGCGTTGGTGACTATGTTTTTCAAAACTGTAGACAGTTAACAACATTAATATTATTACACAATGCTGTAGTTAGTCTTGTCGGTGCAAAAGCTTTAAATAATACACTAATTACTAACGGCACAGGCCACATATATGTACCTAAATCACTAATAGACGACTACAAAACAGCTACCAATTGGGTTACTTATGCAGACCAATTCCGAGCTATAGAAGACTACCCGGATATATGTGGAGGTGACGGTAATGATTAAGACAGAAATTGTAACTATAAAAAATAAAGAATACAGCAGAACATATAGCGATGCAGGCTATATGATAGAGCGTGAAGGTGTACAGTATTCTGAAGCTATAGACCCTATCGGGAGTGGTAGAGAATATACAGAAACAGAAACCAAAGTCGAGGAGGATAACGATGGAGAGATTATTTAATATGTTTAGTTTAGTAACTGGTTTTATAGGTGGCATTTTGGGGTATTGCTTAGGTGGCTTTGATATTTTAGTTATTACATTAATATGTATGACAATATTGGACTACATAACAGGTGTGCTTAATGCTTATATGTCAAAAACATTAAGCAGTGCTATTGGCTTTAAAGGCATTATAAAGAAAGTAATGATATATACAGTAGTTGTTTGTGCTGTAATGTTAGGCAAGTTGATGGGTGGGCAATTGCCTCTAAGAGAGGTTGTTATAACATTTTTTGTGGCAAATGAGGGGTTAAGTCTTTTGGAAAATGTAAGTCCTTATTTGCCTATACCGGACAAGTTAAAAGACGCTTTGTTACAGTTGAGAGGTGATAAAAATGGAGATTAAAAGAAACATAACAACTAAAAATTTTGATAGT
>URXK01000010.1 GCA_900551755.1 uncultured Eubacterium sp.
GTGGAAGTAAATTCCACCTGCGGATTAAAGTCTGCGACGCTTTAAGTTTTTGCAATAACATTTTCATTAATTGCAAATTTTTTCACTTTTGATGTTTTTAGACAAACTAAAGGGTACTGGATTATATCCAATACCCTTATTTTTATTGAACACTATTTACTGTATTGTAGCTTATTCCTTCAGCATAATTAAATTTAACAGTTGAACCAACTCCATAATTTAATATACCAATATTATCAACTACACTAACATCAAAAAGTTTATCACTACTATTTAATTTAATAAAATAATGACTATTTCCGTCAACAATAACCTCAGAAATTTTTTGAATAACACCTTGAATTTCGTTAGTTTCGGGTGCAACTTTATCAGCAGAGTCTACTCCACTATTATTCATTAGCTTAATATAATTCTGCTCACATTCAAGTATAGAATTTCCGACTGCAACAATTTGATACTTCTCAATATTAACCATTGCATAATCTTTAACAAGTCCTGCATCGTCCTTTAATGCCATAAAATATGTTGGCTGATTAGCAATATTTAAAAGAAGTGGAAATGTTGCTTTATAGCCTAAATTTTGAACTTGACCTTCAGCAGATGCCATAGCCGAATATTCTTCAGCACCAGCTATAGAATAATATCTTGTTTCTGCCGTTCTTTGGTTCATAAGAACAAAACCAACATTAGATTGGTCACCAGCAACTGATGTAACGCCAGTGTAAACCCACACATCATCATCAAGAGCAATATAATTATAACCTGCTGTTGTTTGCAAACAACCCTTTTGACCAATTATGCTATTAATATAACCACCACTTAATTTGCCATAATATTCATAATAATTAATTAACAAATCAGCTGAATAAACTCTATCAACCCAGTTAGGTACTTCATCAATGTTGTAAAGGCTTGTTGTGCCGTCAATAGCATTAACTATAACTACCTTTTTTATTTTAACACCACCAAATAATCCGATGGTGTAATCTCTCACTGGGCAAATCCAAACAGGAGTACCATTGTCATCAATTTCAAAGGAAATACTGTCAAATATATATGTTGGATAATTAAATCTCAAATGTCTATATATATTCCTATTAAAAATCTCTGATGTAGAATACTTAATACCTTCATTAAGTCTAACACATTCAACATCTTGAGTTGTCATATCAATTCTAATATAAGCAGGTATACCATTTTTTCTATTTGTAAGCCACTTAAAGAAATCGCCATAATCAAGAGGTGTAACTCTAACTGGTTTATTTTGATAGTTAATTTGTGAGTATAAGTCATTAACTTCAAACTGTGACACAAGGTCACCCATAGTACCCATTTTTCTTAAACCTAGTTTTTCAGCAGAGTCTTTATCAAGACTAGGTATTTCGTTATAATTAACCTCCTTAATATCTTCACTAAAATTTCGTTCTGATATATTAACAAGTTGAGAATATTTTTTAGCATTTATAATTTGTGATGACAAAATCCAGCCAACAGCAAAAATTAATATTACAGCAACAATAATGCCTAAAACACTATTTTTAACTGCTCTATATGGAGCTTTAGTAACAACAAAAACACCTATAACCAACAACAAAACTATAATAAATGACCACATTCCTGGTGAATGTAAATTAATAGCAGGCAAAGCTACATAGTAATAAACACCAGCTACAACAAGTAACAACAATACAAGTGCTACAATAAGTTTTTTCATTTAATCTCCCCTATTCTTCGTCAAATAAAGCCTTTGAAAAATCTTTTGAATTAAATGGCTGTAAGTCATTAATCTGCTCACCAACACCAATATATCTAACAGGTATGTTCATATCGTGCTTAATAGCAAGAACAATACCACCCTTTGCTGTACCGTCAAGTTTAGTCAACACAAGACCAGTAATATTAGCAACCTCTTTAAACAACTTAGCTTGCTGAATAGCATTTTGACCAGTTGTAGCATCTAAAACGAGAAATACCTCTGTATGTGCTTCTGGATACTCTCTATCTATTACCTTAGCTATCTTTCTAAGCTCCTCCATAAGATTTTTCTTGTTATGAAGTCTACCAGCTGTATCGCAAATAAGAATATCTGTCTTTCTTGCCTTTGCAGCATTTACAGCATCAAATACTACTGCTGCTGGGTCAGAATTTTCTTGGTGCTTTATAACCTCACAGTTATTTCTGTCACCCCAAATTTGAAGCTGGTCAATAGCAGCAGCTCTAAATGTATCAGCAGCAGCCAAAAGAACAGTTTTGCCTTCTGTCAAATAGTTGTGAGCAAGTTTACCAATAGTGGTAGTTTTACCAACACCATTAACACCAATTACTAATATAACAGTTGGGCTTGGCATATTAAGAGGCTCATCATCTTTTTCAAGTATTTCAGATATTACATTAACTAAAAGACCTTTAACCTCTGATGGGTCAGTTACTCTTTCATCTTTAACCTTTTCTCTTAACTTTTCAATGATGTAAAGTGATGTTTCAACGCCAATATCTGCCATAATAAGAGCTTCTTCAAGCTCCTCAAATAAGTCCTCATCAATCTTTACAAAAGATTTAAGTACATTATCAACACTTGATAAAATGTTATCCCTAGTTTTGCTTAAGCCTGATTTAATTTTAGCAAAAAAGCCTAATTTCTTTTCCTGCACAGGTTCTTCTACTGTTGGCTCAGCCTCTATTGGTTCTTCTTCTACTACTGGCTCAGTTTCTACTAATTCTTCTTTTAGTTCTGGTTCAACCTCTACTGGTTTTTCCTCTACCACTGGTTCAACCTTTACTGGTTCTTCTTTTACTTCTGGTTCAACCTTTACTGGTTTTTCCTCTACCACTGGTTCAACCTTTACTGGTTCTTCTTTTACTTCTGGTTCAACTTCTGTTGGTTCTTCCGCTACCACTGGCTCAGCCTGTATTGGCTTTTCCTCTACCACTGGCTCAGTCTCTGTTGGTTCTTCTTCTATTTCTGCCTCAACCTCTAGTGGCTTTTCTTCTACTGCTGGTTCAACCTTTACAGGTTCTACAACTTTTTCAATTGTTTCAATAGTTTCAGTATCAGTATTGCCACTTTCATCACTATTGATAACAGCCTCTTTTCTTACTTCTTCCTTTACATTACTTACAGCATTTTCCTGTGCTGTATTTTTTTTCTTTTTTAAAAAATCAAAAAGTCCCATTATAATTGAACTCCTCCTTCATTAAATTTAACAGATACTAACTTAGAAACACCCTGCTCCTGCATTGTAACACCATAGAGAATATCAGCTGCTTCCATAGTACCCTTTCTATGTGTAATAACAATAAATTGAGTATCATTAATAAAATTGCTTAAATAATTTGCATATCTATTTACATTAGCATCATCAAGTGCAGCCTCAATCTCATCAAGTATACAAAATGGTGATGGCTTCATCTTAAGAATAGCAAAAAGCAAGGCCATAGCTGTAAGTGCTTTTTCACCACCAGATAAAAGCATCATATTTTGCAAAGACTTTCCAGGTGGCTGAACAACAATATCAATTCCACAATTTAAAATATCATCAGTGTCACCTAATTTAAGCTCTGCTGAACCTCCGCCAAACATTTCAGCAAAAGTCTTAGTAAAGTTTTCACTAATTATAGCAAACTGCTCTTTAAACTGAACCTCCATCATATTGTTAAGGTCGTTTATAATATTGGTCAATTCCTTTTCTGTTTTAATAATATCATCTCTGTTATTTTTTAAGAAATCATATCTTTCCTTAACTTCTGCATATTCCTCAACAGCGTTAAGATTAACATTACCTAAGGCTCTTATTTCATTACGAAGTTTCTTTTCTTCTTTTTTTAGTTCCTCTGTACTATCGTTTAACTTTTCAGAGTCCCTAGCAGCAACATAAGTAATTTCATATTCTTCCCACATTGAGTCATAAAGCTGACGACACTTGTTATCTGTGTTTTCCTTGCGAAGTTCAAGTCTATCAAGTTCTTTTTCAAGTCTTGACTTAGTTTCAAGCTGTTTCTTAATATCCACATCAAGTTTTTCTAGTTTTGTATTAATATTATTTTTTTCAGCAATATATTCTTGATTATCTCTAACAAGCATATCATACTTTTCAGTAATATCTGCAATATTAATTTCAAGCTGACTAGTTTCAAAATTCTTTTCAGCTATTTTATTTTGATATTCTTCAATTAAATTTTTACTATTAAACATATTACTTTCAACTTCATTAATTTCTTCGTTAATACGCTTAATATCAACATTAAATGTATAAATATTATTTTCAAGCTGATTAATTTCAACTCTCATAGATGAAAGAACTTCATTACTACTTTCTCTAATATCTCTGTCAGATTGTATCTGACTTTGGAAATCATTAAGCTTATTATTAGTATCATTAATCTCAGCATTAATTTCATCAAGAGCTTTATTTAACTCCTCAATTCTAGCATTACCAACATTAATAGTATTTTCAAGCTGAGTAAGCTCCTCATTAAAGTTATTTATTCTGCCACTAATATCTTGAGCATACTCTTTAGTTTGTGACAACTTTGTTAATGTTTCAGTTTTGCTAATAGCCAACCTTTGAAGTTCTTCTTTTGACTCATTAATCTTATATCTAAGATTTTCATATATTTCAGTCATTTTTTCTATGTCATTATTAATAGCCGATTGTTCTTCAAAAAATTCCTTTAAAGCATTTCTAAGTTCAGTGATTTCTCTACCTCTTGAAAATATACCAGTAGACTTTTTATTAATAGAGCCACCAGTCATAGAACCACCAGCATTTAAAAGTTCGCCTTCAAGGGTAACAATTTTATAAGCATACTTTGTTTTTCTTGCAAGAAGTACAGCATTATCCATATTATCAGCAATAATAACTCTTTCAAGGAGAGATGACATAATATTTTCATATTCTGGTGAATATTCAATAAGTTCTTTAGCAATGCCAATAACACCTTTTTCATTAATAATGTTATACTTTTCATTACCTAATGACTTAGGCTTAATAGCTGTCATTGGGAAAAATGTGGCTCTACCTTTATTATTTTTCTTTAAATAATTAATAGCCTTTTTAACATCATCTTCAGTCCTAGCAATAATATTCTGAACAGCAGAACCTAAAGCAATTTCAATAGCTGTTTCGTATTTTTTATCACAATTAATTGCCTCACCAACAGCTCCACAAATACCCTTAAAATCTGGGTTTTTGTTATCTCTTTGATTTAATACAGCCTTAACACCAACAAAATAGCCTTCATAATTTTTTTCAAGGTCAGACAAAGCTCTTAATCTAGCATTTTTTTCTTGAATAGTTTTAGTCACAACCTGTTGCCTATTATTTGCATCAGTTAAATGAGCCTTAATATCACTAAGCTGTTGAGTATTTTTTTCAATAGTCGCTGTAATTTCTTTAGCCTTAGTATTAATATTATCTATTTCATTTTCAGCATCTTCAAGTATATTATTTCTCTCACTTTGCTGTTTCAAAAGTGCTGAAAGCTCTTCATCAAGTTTGTCCTTTCTTTTTTTAACCTGACCAACCATAGCCTCTGACTTACTTATTTCATTTTTAACATCTGTTGCATTATTCATTTTGTCAATAATGATGTTGTTAAAATGATTAAGCTGTTCTTCATTTTCACTTACTCTTGAACTAATTTTTGAAAACTCATCAATTTTATTATTATATGCAGTTTGCTTATTTTTTAATTCATTTTCTTTATCAGCAAGTTTATGTTGTATATCATCAATTAAGGCTTTTTTGTCATTAATAGACTTAACCCCTTGAGAATTTTCTTCATTAATTCTATTAATATTTTCATTAAAATGTTCTATTTCCTGATTACAAAGTCTAATATCATTTTCTTTTTGCTCTTTGGCAGAACGCATATCAGCTATACCACTTGTATGCTCATCTAATCTAATTTCAATTTCATTAAGATTATTCTTAAGTTCTAGCTTTTGATTATTATACTTTTCTTCAGTTCTAGCCTCTGTCTCAATATCAATATTAAGCTGATTAATATGTACATTTAATTCCTTAAGTTCTTTTTCATATTTTTCAGCATCTCTAACAAATATATTAACTTGAACAAGTTTCATTCTGTCAGCAAGAACAATACACTTTTTAGCCTTTTCTGCTTGTATTGCTAAAGGACCAACCTGTTTTTCAAGTTCATCAATAATGTCATTTACTCTAACAAGGTTTTCTTGCTCCCTAGATAATTTATTACTAGCCTCAACACATCTAGTTCTATACTTAACTATACCAGCAGCTTCCTCAAAAAGCTGTCGTCTATCTTCAGACTTACTTGATAAAATTTCATCAATTCTACCCTGACCAATAATAGAATAGCCTTCCTTGCCAACGCCAGTATCCATAAAAAGTTCAAATATGTCCTTTGCTCTGCACTTAGAACCATTAATAAGATAGTCACTATCACCAGAACGAAAAACTCGTCTTGTAACAGTTATCTCACTATAGTCTAAGTTTAACTTTCTATCCTCATTGTCAAGGACAAGGGAAACTTCAGCAAAACTTAGAGGCTTTCTATTTGCAGTACCATTAAATATAACATCTTCCATTTTAGTACCACGAAGACTTTTGGCACTTTTTTCACCTAGAACCCAACGAACAGCATCTGAAATATTGCTTTTGCCGCTACCATTAGGTCCAACAACAGCAGTAATGCCCTTATTAAATTCCAGCTTGATTTTATCAGGGAAAGACTTAAAGCCCTGCAATTCTAATCGTTTAAGATACATTATTATTTCTCCATCTATAATCAATTGTATATACATATTATTATAACAAAAATTTATATAAATTTCCACATAAAATTAGACTAAAAAAGCTCCACAATTAATCTGTGAAGCTCTTACTTATTTCTTCAATTATTTTGTCATAGTTTTTAGGTATATGAGGGAAAAGACAATCTGAACAATCTTTTATTCTCTTATCCTTTACATTAATATATTTTGGATTACCTAAACATTTTTCATCTCTGTAAAAAGGACAATAGCAAAACATACAGTTAAAGTCATTAAGACCTTTATGGCAAGGATAATATTCACATTCCTTATTTGCAAAAAATTTATAAGAATTTTTCATAATCATTATTGAGGCTTGCAAATTCCACAAGGCGAATATCCCTTGTTTTTAAGGTCAACTGCATTGCCAACATACTCCTCTTTATTATTATCATTCATCTTACTTACACTAGAACAGCTAGGCTTATGAAATTTCATTGAACCTGTGTTTAAAATATATGTATTGCTACTAGTTTTTGAATTTGTTGACTTAACTTCAGCAGTTGTATTCTCTACTGCATTATCAGTAGTTGCAACAGCCTTAGTTTGCGTATCACTAACAATATTATTACCATATTTCATATTAATTCCATTGCCACTACATTCTGCAATAATTGTACCCATTGTGTCAGTTCTATACATTTTAATATTATGTTTATTAAATCTGGCAACAGTTTCCTTGTGTGGGTGACCATAGTCATTATTTTGACCACAGCTAATAACAGCTATTTGAGGATTAACTGCACTAACAAAGGCTTCAGTTGATGAAGTTGAACTACCGTGATGACCTGCCTTTAATAAATTGGCAGAAATATCAGCACCACTATTTAAAATATCACTTTCTTCTCCCTTGCTACAATCACCAGTAAGTAAAATACTATCATTTAAGTAACTTAATTTAATCACTACTGAATTATCATTTGTTTCATTTGTTATTTTAATAGGACCAACTATTTTACAATTAAAATTACCTACACTAAAGTCATTGCCAGCCTTAGCCTCAATAACATTTACATTATTGTTTTCAACAGCATCAAGCATTTTTTCAAAGCATCTAGTTGAAGTAGACTGATTAGGCATAATAATATTATCAACCTTAACACTATTAATTACATCGTCCATACCACCGATATGGTCAGAATGTGGGTGGGTTGCTACAACATATTTAAGCTCTTTTATGCCTAAGCTATTAATATAATTTACTACTGTAGTTCCTTGGTCCTCTTCGCCAGCATCAACAAGCATATATTCGCCATTACTTTCAACTAATATGCTATCACCTTGGTCAACATCAATAAAGTGAACCCTGTTATCTGTTGATGTTGTATTTTGTGTTGTTTGTGTAGACTCAGCAACATTGTATGAATTTGAACAACCCATTAAAAATACAAATGCAAATATAGCTATAAAACTTTTTAAACTTTTCATAATTTCTCCTTTTTGTCTGCGGTATTAATACATTCAACAAGTTTGTTATCATTATTATAAAAGTTGACCTTAATAGATGCGTCATTTTGAGGTATACCACTTATAACCTGATAAGTCGCACTAGCAATTTGCAAATCAAAAACTATGTCTTTTCTTTCTTTTTTAGTCAACTTACTAAAAACAATATCAAATACTGTATAATCTGAATTATATTTTACACTAAGGACACCTTTATACTTATCTACCAAAGAATTAGCAATATTTTCAACCCTTTTCTTTAATCCAAAAACAAAATCGTCATATTTATCTTGAGTAATGAAAGCAGATACAAAGCCGGTTTCTTCATCAATAGTCACACCATAAGCACCTAATCTTTTAATCTGTTCTCTTATGTCCTTTTCTTTGTCATTGTTACCAAAATATTCTGGAGATATAACCATTTTAATCATATAACCACTCCTTAAAAAAACCTCTCTCTTAGTATACCCTAAAGAGAGAGGTTTTTCAATATATTAAATAATTATATTTACTAACTACATAATTAAATTAGAATTCTGGAACTGTCTTACAGACAAATCGTGATTATAAGCAGCTGTAGTCATAGTATTTTTAAGATTATCAATAGAAAGTTTGTAAGCATCAAGTTCAAGCTCTGTAATCTTACCTAAGCTATACTGAGTTTCCTTAACCTTAAGCTGTTCTTCCATTGTAGCAAGTTCAGCAGCATTATCCTTATAAGTTCTTTCAGCCTCTCTAATTTCATCATAAAGAGAAGTCATAGAAACCTTTAAGCTAGTTTTAGTATCAGCAAGAGTTCTAGTAGCCTGGTCATAAGCAGTTTCAGTTGACTTTCTATCACTACTTCTTTTTGAACCATCTACAAAAGTATCAAGGCTGTACTTCTTAAGGTCAACAGAATCCTGAGCAGACTTAACTGTACGATTAGTTGCAATAGCCTTGTTAATCTCATTATCAAGAGATACATCTTCCATATTTGTAAATTCAATATCTTCAACTACAAGATTGTATTCCTGATTAATAGGCTTACCCATTAACTGATTAAGAGTTCTATAAGCAGATGCAATCTGAGTTTCAACAGACGCTCTATTTGACACTAATGTATCATAAGTCTGCTTGTAATTGTTATATTCAACCTGACTTAACTTACCAAGATTAAGCATAACCTCATAAATCTTCATCTGTCTAGCCTGAATATCAATTTGCTCATCATAAAGAGCAAGGCTACTTTCTGCATTATGAATACTATAGAAAAGTTTTCTAACATTGTATTCTATCTTCTGCTTAGCTAATTCCTTGTTATCACTATATGTTTCAAGAGCTACAGCAATTTCTCTTAAACTAACAGCAAGAGAATGAGTTGTTTGATAATCACCACTTATCATAATGTTACCCATTGCATCTTCTGCACCAGCATTCTGGAAATTTTCTCTAACAGCAATCTGATTATCTTCTGCAACATCAATGCTATCATCAAGGTTTTTAATATCTCTACTAAAAGCAATAGCATTAGTAGTTGCATCTTCCATAGTCAAATCTTTCTTGTCAGTTAATTCATCATAAGTTGCACCAGAGGTATTAGAGCCAATAGTCTTAGTTTCACTACTAATTTGACCCTTAACCTTACCTACAGTACCATCAGCATAAGCAACAGTTGGCATAAGCATAGCTGCTGCAATAATACCACAAATAAATCTCTTTCTATTCATTAGTTGTTACCCCTTTCTTAAACGCTTTTTTTGCATCTCTTCTTCTTTTTTTTGCCTCATCTCTAGGCGAAACACTTCTTGAATGTCTTCTTCTTAATCTATTCTTAACAGAATTTACTAAAGAATAAAGTACAGGAATAAATACAAGTGTAACCAAAGTACCAATTGTAAGACCAAAGCAGATTACAATACCCATACCCTGATTAGTTTCCATACCTGAACCAATAGCTAAAGCTACAGGAATCATACCAATTACAGTAGTAAGTGTTGTCATAAGAATAGGTCTTAATCTTGAACGACCAGCTGTAACAAGGGCATCATCAACGCCAAGTTTACTATCCTTTTCAAGGAGCTGATTAGTATAGTCAACAAGTACAATACCATTATTAACGATTGTACCAACAAGCATTATAAGACCCATATAAGCTGTTGATGTAAGACTCTTGCCTGTAATAAGCAAACCAACAATACCACCAGTAATGGCAATAGGCATTGAGAACATAATGATAAATGGATATACAAAAGACTCAAACTGTGATGCCATAACCATATAAACAAGTAATATAGCTACAATAATACAAGTAAATAAGTTTGAGAATGTATCTTGCATCATTTCCATCATACCACCAAACTCATAGCTGTAACCATCTGGAAATACATAGTTATCAAGTATCTGCTGAACCTGTGCCTGCTGAGCTGACATATCAAGGCCACCAATTTCACCAGTTAATTCAATATAAGTCTGCTGATTTTCTCTAGTAATTGTTAAAGCACTTTCACCCATTTCAATACTAGCTACTTCTGTAAGAGGAACTACAACACCCTGTGAATTAGTAATTGTAAGGTTATTTAAGTCCTTAATATACTTAATATCATCATCAGGATACATAATTCTTACATCAATTTCAGTACCATCTGTTTTATACTCTGTTGCTACTGAACCAGAGTTTGCATTACTTACGGCTGTAGCAATACTTCTTGTTGAAAGTCCATATTGAGCAGCCTTAGCTCTGTTAATTACAATACTAGCTTCTGTTGATGCATCGTCAAGTGATGACTCAACATTCTTAGCATCTGGTAACTTTTCAATTTCAGCAATAAGCTCATTACTTATTTCTCTAAGAGTGTCATTATCATCACCCTTAATCATAACATCAAATCCGTTACCACCAAGCGAACCCATAGCATTACCACTATCGCTAACTTCAATTTCACAGCCAGCTATATTTTGGAGCTTAGATTCAATATCGTTTTTAATTTCTGTTGTACTTCTTTTTCTATCTTCCTTGTCACCAACATCATAGTTAATAGTAACAGTAGTAGCACTACTTGCTCTCATACCGCCGCCACCAACATTGGCATTCATTTTTTGCATTTCAGGTACATCACCAATTCTATCAAGGAGAGTATTAAGCATAGCCTCACTTGTGTCATAATCAGTACCATTTGGCAATGTAGCAGTTACACTGATTGAACCTTCATCAGTTCTTGACATAAGGTCAGAACCTACTGTACTAGAAAGAACCATTGATACAACGAAAACAGCAATAACAACTAAACAAGTTCTAACTCTGTGATTAAGACAAGCTCTAATAAGTTTAGAATAGCCATAATCCATTTTATCAAGCATAGTACCAACAGCATTATCGACCTTAGTAACAATTTTACCAATACCATTGTTGTTTCTAATCTTATCTTCGTGACGCATAAGTACAGCAGCAGCCATAGGAACAAATGTAAGGGCTACAACAAGAGATGCACCTAATGCGTAACAAACTGTGTAAGAAATTTCCTTCATTATATCGCCCATTGTACCAGGCATAAATGCAAGAGGAAGGAAAACGGCAACTGTAGTAAGAGTAGAAGCAAAAATAGCCATTGCCACTTCCTTAGCACCTTCATAAGCTGCATCAGGTCCGCTCATACCCAAGTCTTTTTTCTTAAATATATTTTCCAGTACAACTGTAGAGTTATCTACCAACATACCAATGGCAATAACTACACCACCAAGGGACATCATATTAAGTGACATACCAGTAAGGTACATAAGACCAAATGTAGCCATAATAGATGTTGGAATAGATACACCAATAACAAGAGCAAGTCTAAGACTTCTTAACATAATAAGAAGTACAAGTACGGCAACAAAGGCAGCCTGGAAAGCTGTTGATACCATATTATCAAGAGAAGTCTTGATATAATCAGCAGTATCAGATAACATTGTAAATTCAAAATCTGGATACTTTTCTTTTAAAGTAGCAATAGTTTTATTAATATTATCTGTAACTTCTACTATGTTAGAGTCACTCTGCTTAGATAAAGAATACATACAACCTTCCTTACCATTAATAAGAGCAAGAGATTCCTTATCCTTAGTAGTTTCCTTAACTTCAGCAACATCCTTAATCATAATGTTGTTGCCTTTGCTTGTTGTTATATAAGTATTCTTAATGTCTTCAATAGAACCAAATTCACCCTCAGTTCTAAGAGAAATATCAGTTGTACCCTGCTTAAGCTCACCAGAAGGTAAGTTAGTATTTTCAGCTGAAAGTGCAGCTGATATACTGCTCATTGTTACACCGTAATTATCCATTTTGTTCTGGTCAACAATAATTCTAACTTCGTTGTCAGAACCACCAGATAATGAAACTGATGAAACACCATCAACCTTTTCAAAATATGTTGAAACATTATCATCAAGAAGGTTGTAAAGAGCATTTACATCATACTTATCACTAGTTACACCAACATTAATACTTTCAGAGTTCATATCCATCTTCATAATTGATGGGTCATCAGCATCATCAGGAAGCTGTCTTTTAACTCTATCAAGTTTATCTCTCATATCGTTTGTAGCAACATCAATATCAGTACCATCTACAAACTGAATCATAACCATTGATGAACCATTAGATGTACTTGATGTAATTTTATCTACACCAGTAATTGTTGCAAGGCTTTCTTCAATTGGCTTAGTTACAAGGTCCTCCATTTCCTCAGGAGCAGCACCAGTGTAAGTACAACTAACCATCGCTATTGGCAAATCAATATCAGGAGTCATAGCAAGGTCAAGAGAGTTGTAAGCAATAGTACCACCTAAGAGAACCATCATTGTTACCATAACAACAGTAACAGACCTCTTAATACAAGTCTTTATCATTTCTTCTTAGCCCCCTTATCATCTGCAGGAGCTGTTGTTGCCTCTGTTGTTACTTCAACATCAACACCGTTGTCAGAAACAACATTTATCTTGTCACCATCAGCAAGATATGTTTGACCCTTTGTAACAACCTTATCATTTATAGATACACCTGATGTTATCTCTATTGTATCACCAGTGTCAATACCTACAGTAACATCAACTTTCTTAACTGTGTTCTTGTCATCAGTTACGAATACATAGTAACCACCGTTGTTATCATCAAGAACTGCATCTCTAGGAACAATAACAGCATTGTTACTTGTTGACTTAGCAAAGTAAACCTTAGCAAACATACCAGCTTTTAATTCACCGTTGCCATTAGGAATGTTAATCTTGATAGTATATGTACCATCAGAGTTAGAGCCTGGTGGAATTTCTGTAATAGAACCCGTAAATGTACTATTTGACATTGAAGGAATTTCAATAGTAACAGCATCTCCAACCTTAACGCTTGTAGCAACCTGTTCAGAAGCATTAACCTCAACATTAAGTGATGATAAATCAACTATTTGATAGCCAACACCATTAGCCATAGCACCAGTTGTAACATTCTTAGAAAGAACAGTACCACTAATAGGGCTTGTTACAGTACAGTAAGCAATCTGCTGTTTAGCACTATCTACAGCTACTGATGCACTCTTTTGAGATGCAAGGGCTGAATTGTAAGAATCTTTAGCCTTTCTTGTGTTCTCAGCAGTAGTCTTTTTAGCGAGAATATCATAACTAGTCTTAGCCTGTGTAAGTCCATCTTGAGCACTCTTAACATTAAGCTGTGCCTTTGTGTAAGAGTTCTGTGCATTATCAAGAGTGTTCTTATAAGTATTTAATGTGTCATCAGATACACCACCAACTTCATTAAGCTGTTTGTTAATGTCATAATCACTTTGAGCCTTATCTAAAGCAATCTTAGCGTCATCAAGAGTTTTGTTAGCTGTGTCAAGAGCTGTCTGTGCATTAGTTATAGCATTATTAGCACTTGTGAGCTGTGACTCCATTGATGCACCATTAGCTGTGTCTACACCAGTTTTAGCAGACTGAACACCTGCATTTGCTGAGTTAAGAGATGCCTGAGCACTCTTTAAATTGTTCTGATAATCTGTGTCATCAATTTTGTAAAGTACAGCACCCTTTGATACCTTGTCACCAACTTCATAATAAGTAGCTGAAACAGTACCAGATACCTTTGCACTTACATCAACAGTTTCAGCAGCCTGTATTGTACCAGAATACATATACTCGTCCTTAACTGTATTAAGTGTTGGGTTAGCAATTTCAACACTTGTTATACTTTCCTCCTGTGCTTGTGGCATATCCTTTTTACCACCACAGCCTACAAGCATTAAAAAACATAATGCTACAGCTGTTAATCTAACATACTTTTTCATATAAACCTCCTAATAATATATTATATTAATATATAGTATAATACAAATACTTTAAAGAAAAATGAACTTAAGATTAAAAAACAATTAGAAAATAATAATAATTAAATAATATTACACCAATTTTATTAATGTTTTAATAAGTCTGTCTTTCTCTTCTTCAGACAAGTGACCGTAAATTTCCCTTTCAATTTGACCTTTGGTATTTTTCAATACCTCAATTATTTCATTTCCCTTGTCTGTCAATTTAATTATGTAATTTCTACCGTCCTCTTTACTTTGCTCCTTAAATATGAAGCCATTTTTAATCATAGTCTTAACTAAGCTAGAAACAGAGGACTCCTTTACTTGCATTTCTTTGCTTATAGTTTTTTGATTAATGCCATTATCTTTGCCTAAAAACACAATCATACCTAAAAGTGCAGCTTGCTGTGCAGATATAGAATAATCTTTAAGCTTTTCATTTTGCATTAAAATACACTTATGAGCAACCTTATATAACAATGGTGTTATACCCATATCAATAGTATATTCCAAATTTAATTTATCCTCCTTTCAAAAAACTTAGATTTCTAACCTTTTTAGATTTTACTCCTCTTTTCCTAATATGTCAACAGATTTTTTCATCACTTAATAAAAACTTCATAGTTTATTTGTTTTAATATAAATAGTTATTTTTTTATCAATATTTCAATAAAAAATACTCCCTTAAATTAAGGAAGTATTTTCATTAACATTACCTATTTAGTTGTTGTAGTAGTTGTTTCTGTCATATTAGGTCTTTCAAAGTTTTCTCTTCTGCCACCCATACCTCTTGACCTGTTATTTTCACCATACTTAGTTACACCACTTTCAGCAGTAAGTGTTACAGCCTTTTCTCCATTAATATAAACTGTGTATGTGTTGCCAGTCTTTATATCAGCTGATGAGAAAATTATATTCTTAAATTCCTTATCAGAAACAGCCTCATATATAGTCTTGTTATTGCTATCCATTATAACAATTGAACTATTAGCCTTTTGAGTTTCCTCAAGAGTAATATTGAATATGTTCTGTCCCTCTGACTTAGGACACTCAACCATACCATCACTACCTATTGCAAACAATGTTCCTCCATAAAGTGTATTTTCTGCTGAGGAGTCTAAAGAACCATCACCACCACTTGTTGGACCATTAACAAGTATTTCACCACCAAAGAAGTATAAATTGCCGTTTGAGTCAAGTCCATCACCTTGAGAATTTACAACTATCTTGCCACCATTTATAACTATCTGATGTTGGTCGCCGTCTTTAACATTATTCATCATTGTTGCACCAGAACCACCTCCAGTATTTATGCCATCGTCCTGAGATTTAATATTTATGTCACCACCATTTATTGTAACAGTAGACTTTGACTCAATACCCTCGTCTTTTGTATCAATATCAATATCTCCACCATTAATAAATAAACAGCCTACAGCCTTTATGCCCTTGCTAATATCAGACTTTAAACTAATATTGCCACCATTTACTACAATTAAATTATCGCATTTAATGCTATGGTCAGTTGAATTAATATCTATTGAACCACCGTTTATAGTAATTAAATTGTCAGACTTAATTCCCTTACTACTTACACTATTTTCATCTTCAGTTGTTGTTTCGGTTGTCACCTCATTTACAGTTTTTTTACTATCATCAGTATTTTGTTGCTTATTATTATCGCCTTGTGACATTTCTGGTGGCTGCTGACCATTTTCACCCTGCGGCATCTCTGGTGGTTGCTGGCCATTTTCGCCCTGTGGCATTTCTGGTGGTTGCTGACCTTCTTCGCCTTGTGGCATCTGAGGTCTTCCTCCTCCAAATCCACCCATTGGTGGTTCATCTTTGTTTGTTTTTTCAGCAATTTCACCCTTTGTAGTTATGTTCACAGTGCCAGCATTTATTTCAACATATTTTTCACCATTTATGCCGTCACCCATTGTTTCAATATTTACTGTACCTGATTTAACATTTACACCGTCATTTGCATTTATAGCATCACCTACAGTTGTTGTTATATTAATTGTACCACCGTCAATTTTAATATCATCATCACTAGCTATGCCGTGATTATAATTAGCATTTATTGTTATAGTACCTTCACCCTGAATATCCAAATCATCATTAGAAAATACACAACCCTTAGCATCAACATTGTATTTAGAACCGTCAGTTAATGTATTTGTACTATCCTTAACACTTTCAATTATGCCTTTTTTACTATTTTTAAAATAAATTGCAGGACCGTTTTCATTTGTAATATTTACACCGTTTAAAATCAATTTAACTTTGTCTGAACTATCAACACATATCATACCTTTGTAAGTGCCAGTCAATGTGTAAATACCACCCTTAGTAATAGTATAGGTAGAACCACTTACTTCATTTAAGTTTACACTAACCTTGTTATCTTTCCAAGTATCGTCAGTTGACTCATCAGTAGTTATAACTGTACCGTCTGAATTAATATCCTCACCAGTTAATGCCTCCATACTTGCAACAGTTGCAGAAAGAGAACCATTAACAATAGTCGCTGGCTTATTCATTTTAATATTTTCATCATTTAAAACAGCTATGTCAGAATTTGTTGTAATAGCAATTACTCTTTTCTTTTTGCTTGCATAAAGAGTTTTGTTAGTTTTTTCCCAATTAATATTATAACCTAATTGTTCTAACACGCCTCTAATAGAAACCATATCATCACTACCTGTTACCTGCTGTGTAATTTCAACATTTTCATTAGTTGATGTACTTGCTAATACTCCACTGCAACCTACTGAGCTAAAAATTAATATTGTACTTAATAATATAGATAAATTCTTTTTCATAATCAATTTCTCCCTTCTTTTGATTTATCTATACTATACACCCCATTTTTTAAATTATAATAAGTAAAATATTAAAAAATGATTAAAAAAAAGTTGTTTTTTATATTATTTGTGATAAAATCTAATTATATTGATTTAACAGGAGGCACTTATGCGTTATATAAATGAATTAACAGACGGTGAAAGAATTGTAGACTTTTATTTTTGCAAGCAAAGACAAAGTATGAAGTCACAAAAAACAGGCAAAAATTATCTTTCATTAGTTTTATCTGATAAAACCGGCACAATAAATGGTAAGGTTTGGGATATTTCAAGGGATATACAGTCATTTAATGAAGGTGACTACATTAAAATAGATGCAAATGTACAAACATTCAATAACGACCTTCAGCTTAATATTAAAAAGATAAGAAAAGCACAGGAAGGCGAATATGACGAGGCAGATTACATACCTACAACAGATAAAAATGTAAATGACCTTTGTGCTAAATTAAATAATTACATTAACTCAATTAAAGACCCATATATCAAAAAATTGCTTAACAATATATTTGTAGAAAACAAAACAATAGCAGAAAACTTTAAAAAGCATACAGCAGCAAAAGCAATGCACCACAACTATATGGGTGGACTTATTGAGCATACTATATCAGTAACTGACATTTGCGACTTTTTCGCTAGCCACTATGATGATGTAAACAGAGATGTACTTATTGCCTCTGCCCTTTTACACGATATTGCTAAAATCAAGGAGCTTTCAGAATTTCCTAATATTGATTACACAGATGACGGCGAGCTTTTAGGTCACATTGTTATGGGTTCTGAATTTATAGGTAAAGAGGCTGATAAAATAGAAGGATTTCCTCATCAGTTACGCTCTCTTATTCAGCACAACATTCTTTCTCACCACGGTGAATATGAATATGGTTCTCCTAAACTTCCTAGAACTATTGAAGCCTTTATTTTACACTGTGCTGATGATACAGATGCTAAGGTTAAAATGTTTGAAACAGCCCTTGCAGACAGTCCTTCAAATGCTGTGTGGGCAGGCTACAACAGAATATTAGCCAGAAATATTAGAAAGACAGAGTTTTAATTATGAAAATAAAGAAAAATGATATTTACAATATTAAAATAACAGATTTAGGTACTCACGGTGAAGGTATCGGTAAAATTGACGGTTATACCCTCTTTGTGAAAAACACATTACCTGATGAAGAAGCTAAAGTTGTTGTTGTTAAAGCAAACAAGAATTATGGCTATGGCAAGGTTATTGAATTAATAAAGCCATCACCAAACAGAATTACACCTCCTTGTGCTGTTGCAGGCAAATGTGGTGGTTGTACAATACAACACCTAGACTACAAAACACAGCTTGAACTAAAACAAAACAAGGTTAAGCAAAATATTATGCGTATTGGAGGCTTTGACAATGTTCAGGTTGAGCCTACAATAGGTATGGAAGAACCTTTTCACTACAGAAATAAGGCTCAATATCCTGTAAACACTGACAATAAAGGCTTAAATATTGGTTTTTATTCTTTAGGTAGTCACAAGATAGTTAATAATGACGATTGTTTAATTGGCAGTAAGTTAAATAAAGATATTTTAAAAGCTGTTAGAAACTTTATCGAAAGCAACAATATTTCAACATATAATGAAGAAACTAATAAAGGTCTTGTTCGTCATATATTAATTAGAGAGGGTTACTATACTAAGGAGCTTATGGTCTGTCTTGTTGTAAATAGCCATAGCTTTAAGTATAAAAACCAGTTGCTTAATGCACTTAAGGGTATTGAAAATATTACCTCTGTTGTTATTAATTACAACACAACAAAGTCAAATGTTATATTAGGCAACAAATGTGAAACTATATTTGGTAATGATTATATAACAGATAAAATTGGAGATATTTTATTTAAGATTTCTCCTCTTTCATTTTTCCAGGTCAATCCAATTCAAACTTATAAGCTCTACTCAAAAGCTCTCGAATTTGCTCAGCTTAAAGGTAATGAAATTGTAATTGACGCTTATTGTGGCATTGGTTCAATATCACTGTTTCTTGCTCAAAAGGCTAAATATGTATATGGTATAGAAATTGTGCCAGATGCCATAAAAAATGCAAATGAAAATACTAAACTTAATAACATAAATAATGCAGAATTTTATGTGGGCAAATCAGAAGATATTGTGCCACAGCTTTATACCGAAAAAGGTGTTAAACCTGATGTAATGGTTGTTGACCCTCCAAGAAAAGGCTGTGATGAAAGTCTGTTAAAACTTATGCTTAATATGAAGCCAGAAAGAATTGTGTATGTTTCTTGCGATAGTGCTACATTGGCTAGAGATTTAAAAATACTCTGCTCTAATAATCAGTACGAAATAACTAAGGTTCAGCCAGTTGATATGTTTCCTCACAGTTATCACGTGGAAACGGTAGTTTTATTATCAAAAGTTAGTTAAACAAGTCTAAATATAATATAGCTCCTTATCACCATACCCATTGATGAGGAGCTTTTACCATATAAGCCCTATCCTTCTACAAGTCCAACACCAAATTTAAAGTAATTATAACAAAAAACATCTATTTAACCAACTTTTATCAAAGTTCTATAAAAGAATTTTATATATTGAAAATTATACCAATTTTTGATATATTATATATACCATAAAACAGTAATCAAAAAATTTAACCACAAACTATTACGCAACAGTTTTACATCTTCCCAAAGAAAAGAAGGTTATCAAATTTGACGGACAACAAATATATTACACTTGTTTCAAACAATAGAAAAATAGTAATTGATATAAACACTATTCTTTATATACTTATAATAGATAAAATCGTTCAAATACATATTTCAGACGGCAAAGTATATGAAGATACTTCAATCTTTGACAAACTTAAAGATTGTCTTAACGAATATTTTATAAAAATACATCAAGAATGTTGGGTGTCAGTTATAGCAATACACACCATTAACACAAATATTATACTTAATAACGGTGAGGCTTTAACATATTTATCAGAAAATAGAGAAAACATTATAAATGAGTATACTTCAAAACTAAAAAATATTATCAACCAAATATCTGATGAAGACGCATACCAATGGTATCTAAAAGGCGAAAAAAGAGCTGCCAATAAACTTGTTGAAAAATACGGTGATATGCTAATATTATATATTAACGGTTATATTAAAGATATTAACGAAGCAGAAGATTTAATGATAGAAGCCTTTTCAAGATTATTTGCAAAGCAAAGAAATATCAATGGTGACGGTCGCTTTAAAGCCTATTTATACAAAACAGCTCGTAATTTAGCTTTGCGACACAAACAAAAGCACCACATCCTCTTTCTTAATTTTGATGAATTAAAATTTGAACCTCAAAGTGATATGTTAACTGATGCAGCAATTATCAATAATGAACGGGACCGCCAGCTTTACACTGCAATGGAAAAACTAAAAACAGAATATCGAGAGGCTCTATATCTCGTATATTTTGAAAATATGAGCTATCGTAATGCAGCAACAATTATGGCAAAAACTGAATCTCAAATCACAAAACTAATTTATCGTGGAAAGCAAAGATTAAAAACTATTTTGGAACAGGAAGGATTTATATATGATGACAAATGAAGAACGAATATATCTTATTCATAAAAAAACAGCAGAAATAAAACTAAAAAATCAAAAAAAGAAATATAAAATAATAAGCACAACCTGCCTTGCAATATGTCTACTTATAATAATAAACACAGGAGCTTTTATGCCTGACTTAATGCAAATAGTTTCTAATAACAGAGTAAACTGTACTACTACAGGAGCAGCAAGCCTTTTAGTAAACAGCTCTGCACTTGGCTATATTTTAATTGGTATTCTTGCGTTTTTATTAGGTATATGTGTAACTATACTTTTATATCGTTTGCGTAATAGAAATAAATATAAAAAGCAGGAGGAAGAAAATGCCAAACTTTGAGTTAATAGATAACTTTTTTCAAGTTACTGTACTAGGTTTTACTGCCTTTATTGCCCTTATTCTTGCATATTTGCACAAAAGCCGTCGCTGTCTTATTCTTTCTCTAGCATACGCCTGCTTTTTTATGGGAACATTGTATTATGTATTGTGCTTATGTATTACAGGTGATGTTCCTCAAGTATTTTATGTAGCAGAAATATCGTGGATTGCATCATATTTTTTCTTTTTCTCACTTCAAATTGTGAGAACAGAGAATATAAGACTACATTTTTCTCCTATTCCTGCCCTATGTTCAGTATTTATTGCAGCTACAATACTTATTTTCCGATTTGCTGGTCCGTCATATCTAGTGTCTGGATTATTTGCAATTCCAACAAGCGGAATTATGTATTTGTCTGTTTTTAGACTTCAATGCAATATGAAATATTGGCTTACTGACTTTTGTTTTGTAATTTGTATAATACTACAAGTGCTTTTATATATTGTATCTATGTTTATAAAAGATTACACCCGATTTAACCTCTACTTTGCAATTGATATTTCACTAACAATTTCTTTAGTAACATTATTGGTACTTAACTTGCAGGAGGTAATTAAAAATGACATACATTGAAAATATCTTTATCTGTCTTGCTATTCCTCCACTTCTTTCATTATTTTTCACTAAAGGACACACAAGATGCTTTATGCTATTTCTTGTTATTGGTATGGGTATTTGTCTTTTGAGTGCATACATAAGCAGCTTCTTTATGGGATATTATGGTGTTAATACTACAGTTACTGTTATTGAAATTACACCTGTCTGCGAGGAATTAATGAAGCTACTTCCATTGCTGTTATATTTTTTAATATTTGAGCCAAATCCTAAAGAGTTTCCAACAGCAGCAATTGCTATTGCCATTGGCTTTGCAACTTTTGAAAATGTTTGCTATTTAACAGAAAACGGTGCTAGTGACTTTACATTTCTTCTTATCCGAGGAATTTCTGCTGGTGCTTTACATATTTTATGTGGCATTTTAACAGATTTAGGCTTTTCTTATGTATTTCAACGCCAATGGTTGACTTTGACTGGCACAGTAGGTATTTTAGGAGCTTGCACAGGTTTTCACGCAATCTATAACTTGCTTATTACAGCAGACCATTTATGGAAAATAGCTGGTTATCTCTTCCCTTCAATATTAATCACTTGTTTAATTATATTAAAACAAGTATTACTAAAATCAAATACCTTCTTATAATAATTTTTTGCAAAAGCTGTTCATTAATTGAGCAGCTTAATTTTTTTATATTTTTTAATATTTAGGTGGAAGTTTTTCCAATTTTTTGTATTTATAATAGTATAGGGATATAAAACATCTAAAAATAAAAAGAAAGGAGATTTTTAACAATGAACAATAGAATTGATATTCGGATACAAGAGATACACCACAGAACACAACAATATAAACAAAAGTATAATAATTGTGCAATTTATATTATGTCAACGCTTAGCATATTTCTTCTCTCAGGCATTTGTATTCTCTTAAAAAGCCTTCATACTTGCGAAGCTTTCTCTATGTCAAAAGGCTATTGCTCATTACTGCTATACGAAAATACAGGGGCATATACTATAGTTGGTACTATTGCTTTTGTAGCAGGTGCAGTACTGACTATAATACACACACGATTAAAGCAGAAAAAATGCAAGCAACTACTGTGAATATTATTTAATGTATCATAAACAAAATTAATCTTAATACTTTTGTATTATGGGGTGTATTTGGATTTTTATATTTCCACAAAAAAGTAAAATTAAGGAGGAATTTTATGTTTAAAAAATTTAGAAAACCACTTGCATTTTTATTAGCAGTGGTAATGACGGTTCTGCCTATTTATTCATATAACGGAATTTTTAATGATATAGGCTTTATACAAACAACTAATGCAGCAGAAGATAACATATCATTTACAGCAATTAGTGGTACTGCAAGTGTAAGAGCAACCGAAAATTATGAGAAACTTGTTGATGGAAAATATTCCAGCACTAACGCTAATGATTACTCAAAATGGTGTGTTGAAAACTTTTCAAATGCCTACATTATTTTCAGTTCATCAGAGCCAATACATATTAAAGGCTATTCTATTGTAACTGGAAACGATAATCAAACTTATAAAGGAAGAAATCCAAAAGATTGGAAATTGTATGGCTGTAATGATGAATCAGCTGATAGAAATTCTGATAGTTGGGAAGAAATCCATAGTGTTACTAATGATACTATATTAAAAGATATTAATTACACAAAATATGATTACACATTAGATACTCCAACAACAAAAAAGTATCAATATTTCAAACTTGAAATCACAGCATTACAAAGTGACGACACAATGCAGATGAGCGAGTTTATACTACAACCTTGCCAACATAATTGGATAGTTAAGGATACTGTTTCTGCTGACTGTACTACAGCTGGCTATGAAATTCAAGAGTGTTCTCTTTGCACAGAGGAACAAACTGTTCCAGACGGTACATCTGCCCTTGGTCATAACTGGATAGATGATAATATAGTTGCACCAACTTGTACTAATGAAGGATATACAACTCAAATATGTTCCAGATGTCAAGAAACAAGAAATGTTAATATTACTTCTGCCCTTGGTCATTCTTATGTTGATGGAGTTTGTAGTGTTTGTAAAGAGGTAAATCTCAAAGAACCTGCACTTTTAAATGGATATTATCAAATTTCCAATGTTAGTGAGCTTTACTGGTTTGCAGGACTTGTAACTGGCACTCTTACAGACGGCACAGAACAAAATACATCTGCAAATGCAGTTCTTACAGCAGATATTGTTGTAAACAAGAATGTTTTTGACGAAAATGGCAATCTTATTAGCAATACAGATAGTTTATTAGTTTGGACACCTATTTCTGGCGATTCTTCTAATTATTATACAGGTATATTTGACGGACAAAATCACACGATTAGTGGATTGTATTTTAACGATGAAAATGCTCAATGTGTTGGCTTGTTTAATAGAATTGAAAGCAGTACAATTCGTAATTTAGGTGTTATTAATTCATATTTTAATGGCAATGTTGAAGTTGGTAGTATATGTGGTTATAGTCACTACAGTACAATCGAAAATTGCTACAGTACAGGAACTGTCAACGGTAGCAATTATATAGGCGGTATATGTGGTAGAAAATATTATGGTACAATTACTAACTGTTTTAACAATGGTAAAGTAACTGGTACATCTAACGCCTCTGGTATATGTGGTTTTGGTTATGGTGAAATATCAAACTGTTATAACACAGGAATAGTAAGCGGAAATGCTATTTGTGCAAGGGACAGTTATTTAAAAGTTACAAACAGTTATTATCTTGAAGGTACAGCTACTGACAGCAATGCAACAGCTAAAACAGCAGAACAGTTTGCAAGTGGCGAAGTATGCTATCTCCTTTCAAAGGGTAATAGTAATTCTGTGTGGGGACAGATTATAACTGGGGACAATAAGCAAGCATACCCTACTTTTAACAGTACAGCTGTATACTATGGCACAAATTGTAAGGGTGAAAATCTTTATTCAAATGAACCAATTAGTTCTGAACACGATTTTACTGATAACAATGGTTTTTGTAAATTATGTGGTAGCTATGAAACTCCAACACAAAATTCAGAAGGTGCTTATGAAATATCAAATGCTGGTGAGCTTTACTGGTTTGCAGGACTTGTAAACGGTACTCTTACAGACGGCACAGAGCAAAATACATCTGCAAATGCAGTTCTTACAGCAGATATTGTTGTAAATAAGAATGTTTTTGACGAAAATGGCAATCTTATTAGCAATACAGACAGTTTATTAGCTTGGATACCTATTTCTGGCGATTCTTCTACTGCTTATGTTAACTATGTAGGTACATTCGACGGGCAAAATCATACTATTAGCGGTTTATATTTTAATAACAGCAATACACAATGGGTTGGCTTGTTTGGTAAAATTGGATTAGAAAGTCAAAGTAGCACAATTCGTAATTTAGGTGTTATTGATTCATATTTTAATGGCAATATTGAAATTGGCAGTATATGTGGTTATAGTTACTACAGTACAATCGAAAATTGCTACAGTACAGGAACTGTCAACGGTAGCAATTATATAGGCGGTATATGTGGTAGAAAATATTATGGTACAATTACTAACTGTTTTAACAATGGTAAAGTAACTGGTACATCTAACGCCTCTGGTATATGTGGTTTTGGTTATGGTGAAATATCAAACTGTTATAACACAGGAATAGTAAGCGGAAATGCTATTTGTGCAAGGGACAGTTATTTAAAAGTTACAAACAGTTATTATCTTGAAGGTACAGCTACTGACAGCAATGCAACAGTTAAAACAGCAGAACAGTTTGCGAATGGTCAGGTGTGCTATCTTCTTAACAATGGCAAAACAGACGGTACACAGGTTTGGTATCAAACTATAGACACAGATACTTATCCTTTATTTGAAGGTGCAATAGTATTTTATAGCCAAAGCACAAACCCTCAGTATTTCAATGGTATATTAGGTGATGTGAACAATGACAAGATTATAAATAATGTTGATGCAGCACTTACATTAAATCATATAAGTGGTATATCTTCACTTGATGAAAAAGCTCTTATATTGGCTGATGTAAATAATGATAACAAAGTTGATATACTTGATGTAATTAAAATTCTTAATTTAGTAGCTTGATAGTTAGCTCTATAATATTGGTGTGGTTTTAAATAAAACCACACCAATATTTTTGTGTAAAAAAGCACTCTTTAACTTCAAAAGTACATTTAATCTAACACAATTTTGTCAGCTATTTCATTTAATGATTTACCATAAAAACGATACATTAAATAGATTTAGCTGTCATAGTATCATCACAATTTCCCCATCAACATTTTCATATAATAAATAATTAATTAATCAACAATATAAGGTTCTGCAACTTTACGACCATCGTCATACGCAAGTTCATCTATAACATAAGGGCATAAATACCATCTATCTTCTTCTGATAATTTATCAAGTTCTTTCACAAGTGTTTCATCATCAAGGGCTCTAAACTTTTCAAGTATAGCATCTAACATTTCATAACAAATTGGAGCCTCTCCATCAAAACTAGGGGCTGAAGAACACTTCCAGTTTTCTTTTAATGTTTTCAATTCTTTACTTATCATACAACTTTCCCCTCTTTCCATTGACTATAGAAAAAAACATACAAATAAGAAAGCTTGCTACCTATAATACATTCGTAAAACAGATAACAAGCTATCTCATTGATTCGTCAATCATTTTAATATTCACTTTCTTTAATATAAAACTTTTTGTTTTTTGATTAATTATTCTTTATAACATCACTGTTACAACTAATTAATTTTTAATTGCTTAATATTGTATGCAAATTTAATTTAACATATTAATTATACTCTTCTCTATAATCCCCATTATTAATAACATTAAACCTCAGCTCTAAACTTACACAAATATTAATTAATATAAACTATATATTCAATTTTAACTTTAGATTTTTTATATTCAAGTATTAAAACATATTCTATTTTGCGACCTTAACTTTTTAAATTGGTTATTGTTTTTTACCAATCGTTTTATTACTTTTCAATAAATAAATCTTTTTACATTTACAAATACGGCTTACAATACTTCCTTACCATCTATGTAAATATTTCCTGGTCTTTATAACTCCATCAAACTGTAATGTATATATGCTATTTTCTACACGATTTTGAACATTTATTTTTCATTACTCAAACAATACCAAGAATCATTTGTTACTAAAATATGTTTAAATACTTTTGTAAATGTTACAGTTTTTAAGTTATAAGACTAAACTCATACTTCTGGTGGACTCAACCCCTTTCATTTATTTGTTATAACTCATTGGTTATCTTGTATATATATAATAACCTATATGTTCTATTTTGTCAATAGTTTTTAAAAATTTTCTATTCAAAATCTTTCACAATTTATTCAGGTACTTTTTTAGCACATTATACAAAAACAGCCTCAAAAATCATAAGACTTTCAAGGCTGTTTCAATTATTTCAAAGTTTTAAGTTTTGTACTGGATAAATATCCATTATCACTAAAACTATTTTGTACAGCAGCACCATAATTACTACTCATAGTAAGCTGACTAACTCTATTATTGATATTAAAATTTCGTATATTAATATTAGGCTTTACATATTCTCTTTTCATTGTATTGCCCCCTTACGCAGAATATGCTGTTGTATACAATGATGGTGTAGATATAAGTATCCATTCACCATAATAATCTGAGTTACCATTGCTACCAACATAATGCTTTCTAGCCCAAATTTCTACATTACCTGATATATTTTTAATTTCAGCACCAAAGAAACCTATGTTATCACCCCATTTAACATTACCATACTTGGAATCTGAAACATCACCGTTTAGATAATTGCTATAATTACCTGCAACTGATGCCCCAACAATAGGATTTACAGATTTTACATCATACACTGCTTCTTGATTAGTTACAGCTTGTCCATTCCACCATATGCCCTTATAATACATTGTCGATGTTTTGATATAAACAGCATTTGATGGATTGTCAGAAGGTTTATCACCTTGAACACAAATGTCAAACCCTACATAATCATATTTTGCTAACATTTTTTCTTGTGAAGTTTCATTATCATAGCCCCACTTAAAACCACCTGTTAAAACAATACCATATCTAGCAGTATCTTCACCTATAGCATCGTTTTCTCTATAAATATGAGAATCTCTAGTTATTTTAGAAAATTTCAAAGTTACTGTATTAGCATCATCATCACTATCTGTTGCACCATCTTCTTTTTCAACTCTGTAATAAATTCCCTCAAGTTTTAATAAAAAGTTAGAATTAAAATCAGGATTTACATTATAATCACTATTGGATTTAGTTAAGTAAATATTCAATTTATTTGTGTCATTTGTTGCACCATCTAAACCTAAGCTATTAACTACAACAGTAATTGAATTTTTATTTTTCAAACTAGCATCACCCATTATTTTAACTTTAGTATCACTAATTCTAATTTCACCTATTTCAACACTACCTTTTAAAGTAATATCACTATTTGCATAAATATCACTTCTTGATGCTCCAGAATTTCCATTATTATCATAATTATTATTTGACCTTATCTGTGCATCACAATTTTCATTAAATACTAGATTTGAACCATTTAATACTGATAATGCACCACTCATACTAATGTCCTTTGTTGCATTGTAATAAATATCCACTTTATCAATAACAATTTTACAATAATCATTAGCACATATTAAACCATTACAATAATTTTGAGTAATATCAGCACCATTTATTGTTACTGTTGATAAGCCTGTACCTTGCAAAGGTTCAATTACACCATAATAGCCACCATTATGCCACTTTTGATAATGGTCAACAACATAATTTCTTACAAAGGCTACCTTTTCCTTTATATTAACATTACCATCTTTAACTGCAATAAATGCACCAAATTCACTACCCATATCTATACCATTTATAAGAGGGCTTAATGTTCTTGTTGCAGCATCAAACTTAAAGCCACCATCAAATATTACAGCATCATTGCCATTATCTGAACCGATTGTTAATGTAGCTCCATTAGTTACAGCAATAAAATTTTCTAAATAATAGGTAGTCCAATCGTTAAGTTTATAACTATAATTTTCCGTATCTCTTATTATTGAATATCTTATATCTCCGGCAGATTTTAAAGTTACATTAGTATTTTCACCACTTAATATTGGAGCTTTATAATAATAATTTCTATATAAATTTCCTGTTGTTGGTATATCATCAGCACCAATGTAATAATTATCATTAAGCAAAATAGTTGCCCTATGACCATTAGCCAATGTTACTGCCTCAAGAAAAGTCATACAATTAGTTTCTGTGCCATCTTCTAAAACAACTGTAAACATTGGATATTCTTTTATTTCATTGCCACCTGTTCCATTTTCAATAAAACCAATACCATATATTTTTACCTTTGAACCCTCTGAATATATGTAATAAGTTTTTCCCATCTCTACTTGAAAACTTTCATTTATTATTACATCACTAGTTCCTGTATTTTTATAAACATAATTGCAAATATGTGTTGTTTTTCCCTTACCAACACTAGCTTTTACTATGAGTTTACCATCTGAAGGAGCAGTAAAACCAACATAAGCACCAGATTTTGGATTATGATTTTTAATCACAGGGTCACTTGTACCTTGAGCATACTTACCCTTTTCATAATATGTAAACTTCTCACCTGCATATAATGTATTATTAACATCAGTATCAATGCCATTAGTTAAATCCCAAGTAGTTGCTTCAACAGGAGCTTCTGTTGTTGCTTCTGTTGGTTCCTCATAATCATCACTATCTGGTACAAATTCAAGATAATAAATTATTATCTTTGAACCTGTTAAATATGTCTTGTATTCTGTACCATTTGTTATGTCATAAGTAGCCTTAATATATTTTGTTGCACCAGAACTATTGCTTACATTTTCATTAAATATAACGCCACTTTTGCCATTATTTATTTTATAAGCAATAGTAAATTTGCCATCACAATAAGCATTAAATGTGACACCATTGCCATTAGATGTAGCAACTATACTATTTGAATAGACATTCCCATCAAAAGTTGCTCCACTACCTTTAAGAAAACTACCATTAAATTTAAGTCCAGCATCATAATCGCCATCATTTCTGTCTGACATTGCCCAAATGTAAGGTGTACCGTGACTTTCTTCTGTAGTTGTTTCTGTCAATTCCTCTGTTGTAATTTCAGTTGTTGTTTCGGTACTTTCTTCATCACCAACTATTATTACATCAGCATTTGTACTTTCTTCAACTGTAGCATCATCAGCATCAATTACAGTATCATCTGCTATAGGAGCAAAAGTTTCTCCCTCTGTTATTTCCTCTGACGATTCTTCAGTTAATTCTTCTGACAATTCTTCAGAATTTTCATTATATAACACAGTATTATCATCAGCTATAGCTTCATCACCAGTTGTATCATTTTCTTCAAGATAATCCATTATATCTTGAAAGTCAACTACAGTTGCTGAGCCTGTGTCATCAGCCATAGCCATAAGACAGACATTAAATGTCATAAGTATTGATAAAAATAAAGCACATAATCTTTTCATAAAATCTCCCCCTTTTCGTTTAATATATTATTATATGCAAATTATTATCTACACAAACACTATTATATAAAATATGATAACTGTTATCAATAGTAAATAATTACAATATTCTTAATATTTTAGTGGGATTAATTTACATTTTATACATAAACTACACAAAAAAATAAAAGTCCGAGATTTCAGACTTTTATTTTCTAATTATAACTATTTATTAATTATTTTCACTTGAATTATTTTCTGAGTTTCCTTTTTTAACTTCCATATTCTTTGGAAGCACAATATTTAAGAATATAGCAACAATAAATACAACAGCAACGCAGTTTTCTGCAAATACATTTTGTACAATCTGAGGGAATACATTAAATAATTCCTTAACCTGTGTAAAACCAATACCTGTACTTAATGAAAGAGCTACAATAGTTATGTTTCTTTGTGAATAGCCACAATTGCCAATCATTTGAATACCACTAACTACAATTGAACCAAACATCATTAATGTACAGCCACCAAGAACTGCATTTGGAAGTGTAGCAAGAACAGCACCAAACATAGGGAAAAGACCAGCTAACACCATAATAATTGCACCCATAAGTATAGTAAATCTATTTACAACCTTAGTCATTGCAATAAGACCAACATTTTGAGCAAATGAAGTAATTGGTAAACAACCAAATAAACCAGAAATAGCACTTACATAACCGTCACAAGCAATAGAACCTGCTGTTTCCTTATGAGTTGAATTTCTATTTAAGCCGGCATTAGCAAGGGCTGATGTATCACCTATTGTTTCTGTAGCAGAAACAAGGAAAATCAAAGTAACTGACACAATAGCACCAATGTTAAATTCAGGCTTAAATGGTAAAAGCTCTGGTAATGAAATAAATCCGGCACTTTTAATAGCCGAAAAATCAACCATACCCATACATATTGCAACTATGTAACCTACAGCTAAACCAAATAAAACAGAAAGTGGCTTAAGTTTATCCTTTGCAAATATGTTAAAACCAATACAACATAAAAGAGTAAATGTACCCAAGAACCAGTTCTTTAATGAACCAAAATCAGCAGCACCAGAACCACCACCAAATGAACTTGCACCAACTGACAAAAGAGAAAAACCAATTGCTGTAACTACACTAGCAGAAACAATAGGTGAAATAATTTTAATCCAATATTTTGCAAGTAAACCTAATGTACCTTCAATCAAACCACCAATAATAATTGCTCCTGTTATAGCACCATATCCATAAGTTGGTCCTATATAGCAAAATACAGAAACAAATGTAAAGCTAATACCCATAACTATAGGAAGTCCTGAACCAATTTTCCATAATGGAAATAACTGTACAATTGTACCTAAACCTGCAATAAGCATTGCACACTGAATAAGCATTGCTGTTTTATCTGCTGGCAAGCCACAAGCACTTGCTACTATAATTATTGGTGAAATATTAGCAACAAACATTGCTAATACATGTTGTAAGCCAAAAGGTACAGCATTTTTAACAGGTACTCTGCCCTCTAGCTTGTAAATGTTATCTATTGAATAATTTTTACTACTCATTTTTTCCTACCTTTACTTTTGTATATTATTTATTTTTTTCAATTAAAATATTTAAACTAATTGTAATTATTAATGAAATAATAGAAACACAAATCAATGCTCCCATTGTATCCATAAGTGCTGTAAAATCTCCATTCACAACTCTGCTATTTATATCTAAAAACTGTAATATAAATGCAGTTGCACAAAAAGTCATACTCATAATTTGATATTTTCCAATTGATTTATTGTTTTTATTTTTGACAATCAATATTAATGGTATAGCCCAAGATATAAGCACTAATACAACACTCAATATATTATACATAGTACCTCCTTATACAAATAATGTAAGCTGGTCGGTTTCTCTCATATTGCCAAGTACACCAGCATCTTTAAGCATTTGTATATTACTCTGACCTAAACCAGTTCTTTTTTGCAATTCCTCAATTGTTTCAAATGTGCCATCATCTCTTGCATTTACTAATGATTCTGCAGCAGTAACACCAAAGCCTGATATTGTACAAAATGGAGGTAATATATATTTTCCATCATCTTTATCGATTACTTTAAATTTAGTCGTTCCAGATTCATACAAATCTATTGGAGCAAACTTTATACCTCTTGCATAAAGTTCTATAACTAATTTAAGCATATCAGCTGTTGTCTTATCCTTAGCACTAGCCTCTTTACCCATAGCCATAATAGAGCTATAAGTTTCTCTTGCCTTATTTTCGCCAAAGCACATTATTTGATAATCAAAATCATCATACTTTACTGAAAATGTTGCAGCATAAAAAGCCTCTGGATAATTTATTTTAAAATAGCCTATTCTAAAAGTGTTAGTACAATAAGCCACAGCGTGTCCCTTTGGGAACATATACTTTATTTTTTTACAACTGCCAATATACCAATCTGGTACATTATGTTCACGCATAAGTGCTTCCTCATCACCAGTTAAGCCCTTGCCCTTTCTAACGTGTTCCATTATTGAGAAGGCATCTTTATTAGGCAATCCGTGAAGCTGGAGATAAACCATAATATCATCTCGAGTTGGTATAACCTCGTTAAGAGTACAAGTACCATTAGCAATAAGTTCCTGTGCATTACCATTCCAAACATCAGTACCGTGAGAAAGTCCAGAAATCTTAACTAAACCAGAAAAAGACTGTGGCTGTGTTTCAACAAGCATACCAATAACAAAAGGTGTACCAAATTCAGGCAAACCTAAAGAACCAGTGGGACAACCATTAATATCATCAGGCTTTAATCCAAGTGCCTCTGGACTAGTAAATAATGACATTGTTTCTTTGTCATTCATAGGTACTTTTAATGGGTCAAACCCTGTTATATCGTGAAACATTCTTAATATTGTAGGCACATCGTGACCAAGCATATCAAGTTTTAACAAACAACTATCAATTTTGTGATAATCAAAGTGAGTTGTCTTAACTCCCGATTCGGCTTTGTTAGCTGGATGCTGAACTGGGCAAAACTCATAAATATCAGTATAATCAGGTACAACTACAAGACCACCTGGGTGCTGACCTGTTGACCTTTTAACACCAACACAGCCATTAACAAGCCATCGTTTTTTAGCACCTTTCATATTTATACCTTTTGCCTCACAATATTTCAAAACATATCCAAAAACAGTTTTATCCTGAAGTGTAGCAATAGTACCAGCCTTAAATACGTGACCTTCACCGAAAAGCTCCTCACAATATCTATGGGCTCTTGTTTGGTCCTCACCAGAGAAATTAAGGTCAATATCTGGCTCTTTATCACCATTAAAACCTAAGAAAGTTTCAAAAGGTATTGCCTGCCCGTCCTTGTTCATATCAGCACCACAATGTGGGCATTTTCTATCTGGAAGGTCAAAGCCTGAGTTACCAGCAACCTTTTGTACTTCTTCAGATGTAAAATCTGAGTATTTGCAATTAGGACAAACATAATGTGGGTCAAGAGGATTAACCTCTGTAATACCAGCCATAGTTGCAGCAAAGGAACTACCTACAGAACCTCTTGAACCTACAATATAACCGTGTGCATTAGAGTCCCAAACAAGTTTTTGAGCAATAATATAAAGCACAGCATATCCATTACCAATAATAGAATCAAGTTCTCGATTTAATCTATCCTCTATATTAGGTGGCAATGGGTCACCATATATTGACTTAGCTTTATTTGTTGTTATTTCCCTTAACTCATCATCAGCACCTTCAATAACTGGAGGACATTTCCTATTAGGTACAGCATAAATATCATCATCTATCATATCTGCAACTAAATTTGTATTTGTAACAACTATTTCGTATGCCTTTTCTGGTGGAATATACTTAAATTCATCAAGCATTTCCTTAGTTGTTCTAAAATACAAAGGTGGCTGATTTTCTACATCTTCAACCTTATAGCCTTCGCCTACTTGAACTATTTTTCTAAAATCTGCATATTCTGGGTCAATAAAATGAACATCACCTGTTGCTACAACTGGTTTATTATATTTATCGCCAAGGTCAATGATTCGTTTGTTAAGACGCTCAAGGTCCTCCCAGCCATTAACAGTTTTACCATTTTTCTTAGTATTTCCAATCATATACTGGTTATTGCCTAAAGGCTGAACTTCAAGATAATCATAAAAATCTACAATTTCCTTTATATCCTCATCTGGCAAGTCATTATAAACAGCCTCATACAAGTCACCAGCCTCACAAGCTGAGCCAAGTATAAAATTATCTCTATATTTAATAATTTCAGATTTAGGAAAATGAGGTCTACCACCTCTAACACCAAAATATTTAATATGTGCATCAGATACAAGCTGATATAAATTTTTAACGCCTGCTTGATTTTTAGCAAATATTATAATATGGTATCTTTTTCTTATTTTAGATTTATCAATATTCTTAGCACCAAGTTCATTTAAACTATCAACAGTTTCTTCACCTAAATCTTTAAGCATATCTATAAATTTAATAAAACATTCAGCAGTAGCTTCTGCATCATCAACAGCTCTGTGATGATTTTCAAGAGAAACACCCACAGCCTCACATATTGTATCAAGTTTAAAATTATTTAACTTTGGCAAAAGAGTTTTACCAAGTTCCACTGTATCAATAATAGTGTTATCAAATATTATGCTGTTAGCCTTAGCATATCTTTTAAGAAAAGCTGTATCAAATCCAGCATTATGAGCAACAACAACACTATCACCTATAAAGTCAAGAAATTCTGGTAAAATTTCATTTTCAATAGGTGCATTTTCAACCATATCATCATATATACCGGTCAATTTTGAAATCTTTTCAGTTATATGTTCTTGTGGATTGACGAAAGTAGAATACCTATCTACTATTTCACCATTAGTTACCTTAACAGCACCTATTTCAATTATTTTATCAACATTAGTATTTAAACCCGTAGTTTCAAGGTCAAAAACAACAAATGTTGAATCAAGACTTTGTCCTTTTGGTATTTTAACAACTGCACCAATATCATTTACCATATATCCTTCACAGCCATAAAGGACTTTTATGCCAGCTTTTTTGGCTGCACTCATAGCCTCTGGGAAAGCCTGAACAACACCGTGGTCAGTTATAGCTATAGCTTTGTGTCCCCACTTTGATGCCCTATTTATATAATCAGCAGCCGGATTTATAGCATCCATCATACTCATATTAGTATGTAAATGAAGTTCAACTCTCTTTTCTTCAGCATCATCTATTTTCATTTCTGGAGGTGTACCTTCATTTAAAGCATTTATAATAAGCACCTGTTCATTATTTTCATACTTATCATAATCTAAGTTGCCCTTAACTTTTACATAACAACCTTTTTTCATAAGAGATTTAAAGTTTTCTTTAAAATCTTCAGGTGAGCAAAAAAGTTTAACAGGAACACAGTCTGTACCATCATAAAGGTCATTTTTAACAATGTATCCACCTTTTCTAGTTTCTGTAATTTCTGTTTCAGAATAAAGTTTGCCTTCAACAGCTACATTACCACTTCTAGTACAAGCCTCTTTAATAGTGATAATATCTTCTGTAATTTCCTCTGTTTTGGCTGTGCCAACTTTTTGTCTCTTTTTAAACTTACTGTCATTTACAACTGGAGCAGAGGTTGTGGCTGGCTCATTATTTTCCTTAGTTTCTGCAACTATTTTACAATATTCTCTAACCCTTATTTCTTGAGCCTTTTTAAACTTTTCCGCTTCCTCTTTAGTAAAAGGTCTATCCACAAACTTAACTCTATATTCAAGTTTTAACCTATCTTTTAATGCCTTTTCAATTACATTGTCAATGCCCAATATATGAAAGGTTTTATATGTATTGTTTGCAACTTCAATAATAAGACTATTATCCTTTATATGCCAATTAGCTTTTTTAAACACAGGTGAACAACATATACTTTTTTTATAAACAAGTTCAGAAAGTTTATGCCAATATTTTTCTATTTTCTCCTCTGGCGTTAAATTTTCCATTGGATAAGAAATAGAGGCATCTACATTTTCAACACCAGGAAAAGACTCTATAATATCCTTTTCTAAATCTTCAAGACAACTTTCATCTACAAATTTGTCAGATTGCAAAGCTATTTCCATAGTTTTAGTTTGAAACCAAACCTTAACATTAGACACTATTGAATTTTTTAAATTGCTTTTTACATTTGCAGACAAGTGCATTTTACCAAATACATCTTGAAACAAAGCATTTTCCATAGTTTTACCACCTTATTTATAGCTTTTCTATTTCCTCCATAAGAGCATCAAGAAGCTCATTTTCAGGAAGTTTTTTAAGTATTTCTCCCTTTTTAAATATTAAGCCATAACCATTACCACCAGCAATACCAATATCTGCTTCTCTTGCTTCGCCAGGTCCATTAACGGCACAACCCATTACAGCCACCTTAATATCTTTGTTTATGTTTCTACATTTTTCTTCAACCTTATTAGCAAGGCCAATTAAGTCAATTGAAGTTCTACCACAAGTTGGACAAGACACAAATTCTATACCAAATTTTCTAAGTCCCAAATCCTTTAATATAGCCTTAGCAACCTTAACTTCTTCAACTGTTGAACCTGTTAAGGATACTCTAATTGTATCACCGATACCCATAGCAAGTATAGCACCAATGCCTACAGCAGACTTAATTGTACCAGACCATTCTGTACCAGATTCAGTAATACCTAAATGAATAGGATAATCTACCTCTTTTGACAAAAGGCTATAGGTAGCAAGTGAAAAAGGTACATTAGATGCTTTAATAGAAATAACAATATCGTGAAAATCTAATTTTTCAAGTATTCTAACGTGTCTTAAAGCACTTTCAACAAGACCTTCAGGTGTTACTTCGCCATATTTTTCAAGAATATCTTTTTCAAGAGAACCAGAGTTTACACCTATTCTTATTGGAATTTTTTTTGCTTTGGCAGCTTCAACAACAGCCTTAACTCTGTCTTCGCCACCAATATTTCCAGGATTAATTCTAAGTTTGTCTACACCACTTTCTATAGCCTTTAACGCAAGTCTATAATCAAAGTGAATATCAGCTACTAAAGGTATGTGAATTTGTTTTTTTATCTCAGCAATAGCCTCAGCAGCCTTCATATCTGGAACGGCAACTCTTATTATTTCACAACCAGCAGCCTCAAGTTCAAGAATTTGCTTAACTGTAGCATCAACATCTGATGTTTTTGTATTACACATTGATTGAATAGCAATAGGATTGTCGCCACCTATAAGTACATTTCCAATTTTAACAACTCTTGTTTTTCTTCTTTTTATAAATCCCATATTTTTTTCTCCTTTATAACAGCTTTAAAACATCATTAAAAGCAATATAAACACCAAATCCCATTAATAATACAAAGCCAGCAAAATGAATAAAGCCTTCTATTTTTTCTGGAACTTTTCTTCTAGTAACAAGTTCAATTAAACTAATTACAATTCGTCCTCCGTCAAGAGCTGGCAAAGGAAAAAGATTAAGTACACCTAAATTAGCACTCAATAATACAGTTAAACTAGACATAGATAAAACTACAGCACTTAGTCCATAGCTTATACTTTGTGAATATTCTTGACCAACTACTGATGTAACACCAATAGGTCCAGAAAGTTCTGTAACAGCAACCTTAGCTGTAATAAGTCTAATAAAGCTAATAACTGTAACCTTAATTAAGAATATAACAGACCAAAAAGCACCTGCAATATATTCCCAAAGTTCACCTTTTACCATATTTCCATAATCCCTATGAAAAACATTAATATAAGGTGCTTTATATGTTAAAGAAACACCATAAATATATCTGTCACCAGACTTAGCTGGAGTAATTGTGTAGCTGATTTTTTCGCCGTTTCTTTTAATAACTAATTCATCAGCCTTACTTCCGCCATTCTTAAAAAAGTCAATTTCATTTATACTATGAACACTATGACCGTTTACAGCCACAATTTTATCTCCAACCTCTAAGCCAATTTCAGATGCTGGAGAGCCATCACTTATATTAGTTATGCCTGTTCCTAAAACAGGACCACACAAACTAATAATAGCCATAAGAACAAAAGCAAGTACAAAATTCATAAATGGCCCAGCAAAACAAATAAGTATCTTCTGAATAGGAGTAGTATCATTAAAAGAAATAACATCATCTCTACCTTCGACTTCTTCCTCCATTCGGCAAAAGCCACCTAAAGGTAAAAGTCTTATGTTATAAGTTGTGTCACCTTTTTTAAATCCCCATAATTTAGGACCCATACCAATAGCAAATTCAGATACAAGAACATTAAACTTTTTAGCTACAACCATATGGCCAGCTTCGTGAATTACAACAATAACAGTAAAAATTAATAAAGTCAATATTATAGACAATTATTTCACCTCTAAAGTCTTAGTATATTCTCTAGCCCACTTGTCAGCCTCAAGAACATCTTCAATAGTATAATTATATTTTACAGTATATGCGTTCATTGCCATTTCTATAAGTTTAGGAATATCAGTAAATGAAATTTCTCTATTAATAAATCTTGCAACAGCAATCTCGTTAGCTGCATTTAAAACAGTTGGCATAGTTCCTCCTGTCTTAATAGCTCTATAGGCAAGAGAAAGACAAGGAAATTTATCAATCTTTGGCTTTTCAAAAGTTAGATTATTATATTCAAAGAAATTAATCTTAGGGAAAGAATTTTTAACTCTCTTAGGATATGTAAGTGCGTATTGTATAGGCACCTTCATATCTGGCAAACCAAGCTGTGCAATTACTGCACCATCTTCATAGCCAACCATTGAATGAACTATGCTTTGAGGATGAACTACAACTTCAATCTGGTCAAGTTCAACATCAAAAAGCCACTTTGCCTCTATGACCTCAAGACCTTTATTCATAAGTGTGGCTGAATCAATTGTTATTTTTTTACCCATATTCCAATTAGGGTGCTTTAAGGCATCATCAACAGTAACTTTAGACACATCGTCCCAAGTTCTAAAAGGTCCACCTGAAGCTGTAAGGAAAATTTTATCTATTTTATTACCCTCATTACCTTGTAATGACTGAAAAATTGCAGAGTGTTCACTATCTACAGGATACATTTTTACATTATTTTCTTTTAAAAGTTTCATTACAAGTTCGCCAGATGTAACAAGAGTTTCTTTATTAGCAAGGGCTATATTTTTCTTAGCTTTTATTGCCTCAACTGTAGGAACAAGACCAATATTTCCTACAACAGAATTAACAACTGTATCAGTACCAGCCATTGTAGCAACTTCAATAAGTCCTTCCATACCTGTTGTAACCTTAACATCAAGGTCTGCAATTCTTGATTTAAGCTCCTGTGCTTTTTCATTATTCATTACACAGACAAGTTCAGAATTAAACTCTCTTATCTGTTTTTCAAACAAATCAATTCTTGTATTAGTGCTCATTGCTTTAACATTGATACCACCAATATCTCTTATTACATCAAGAGTTTGAGTACCTATTGAACCAGTTGAGCCTAATATAGCTATATTCTCTGTCATTTTTACACCTCTATATTTATATATAAATATATAATATTAAACTAAATACTAACGCTGTATAAGGTAATGTAAATAAAACAGAATCAAATCTGTCTAAAACACCACCGTGACCTGGCATTAATTTGCCATAGTCCTTTATACCAACATATCTTTTTATACTTGATGCTGCTAAATCTCCAAACTGAGCAAATACTGAGCCTATTGCACCAACTAAAGCCATTACAGCAATTTGAATAGCAGATAAATCTAAAACAATAGCTGAATAAATAGCAGTAATTATAGCAACAGTAACAACACCACCTACAGCACCTTCAATAGACTTTTTAGGACTAAGCTCAGGTGTTAATTTATGCTTACCAAACTTAGAACCAACAAAATAAGCTCCAGTATCACTACCAAAAGCAAATATAAATGGTAACCAAACTACGACTAAGCTAGCATTTCTAATATACCAAGTAAAGCTAAGTAAAACACCTAAATAGAAAAATCCAAATACAGTAATAGCTCCATCGTGAATATTATTAGTTTTATGACATACTACTAATATAAACATAATCAAAATAACAGCCATAGATAAGCCCATAAGGAGCATATTTGTGTTTATTTCCTTAAACCAACTGGCAAAATATGCTATTTCTATAGCAAATCCTACTATATGCACAATTTTAATCTTGCCTGAAACGGCTTTATAAAGTTCATACATACCAATAAGAGAAAGAACAAGGATTGCACACTGTAAAGGTAAGCCACCATAAATAATAAAAAATAAAAGTAAAGGAATTGCTACTAAAGCAGATATAATTCTAACAGCCATTACTTCGCCTCATTTCTTCCGCCAAAGCGTCTATCTCTGTTTTGATAACTATTTATGGCTTCCTTAAGGTCATCAATATTAAAGTCTGGCCATAATTTGTCAGTAATATAATATTCTGAATAGGCACTTTGCCACATAAGGAAATTACTTGTTCTAAGCTCACCACTAGTTCTAATAATAAGCTCAGGGTCAGGAGTGCCAGCACTATCAAGATGGTTTGATATTAATTCTTCTGTTATATCCTCTGGTTCAATTTCACCAGCTTTAACCTCTTGAGCAATTTTTTGAACAGCTCTCCTTATCTCATCTCTACCGCCATAATTCATAGCTATAGTAAGGTGAATACCTGTTCTGTCTTTTGATACTTCCTTTAATTCAGCAATATCCTTTTGTAAATCTGGAGCAAGGGCTGATAAATCACCTATAGAGTCAACTCTAAAGTCGCTATTAGCATAATCTCTAAAGTATTTATTTATGTATTCTCTTAAAATACCCATAATACCACTTACTTCTTCTTCAGCTCTTTTCCAGTTTTCAGTAGAAAAAGCGTAAACAGTAATATGCTCAACTCCAAGACCTTTAGCATCGTTAAGAAGTTTATCAAGAGCCTTTGCACCTTGTTTGTGACCTAAAACTCTAGGAAGCAGTCTTTTTTTTGCCCATCTTCCATTACCGTCCATTATAATACCTATATGCTTAGGCACTTCTTTTGTCGCCATAATATACCTCATTTCTGCATTTTTTACATATTAAATAAGGCTGTCAAAAATGCAAAAACACTTAGACAGCCCATATTTTAAGTTTATAGGAACTTAAATTGACATAACCTCTTTGCACTTAGCATCAATAGCCTTGTCAACAGATTCAATATTCTTGTCTGTAAACTTCTGAATTTCAGTTTCAAGATTTTTCTTTTCGTCTTCTGTAATGTCGCCATTCTTTTCAAGCTTCTTAGCTGTATCCATAGCATCTCTTCTGATGTTTCTAATAGCAACCTTACAATCCTCACCAAGTTTCTTAACATCCTTAGTAAGTGACTTTCTTCTTTCCTCATCAAGCTCAGGGAAAACAAGTCTAATAACCTTACCATCACTATTAGGATTGATACCAATATCAGCTGCATTGATACCTCTTTCAATAGCCTTAAGAGTAGTAGCATCAAATGGCTGAACATTAATAACTCTAGCCTCTGGAACAGAAATATTAGCTAACTGGTTAAGTGGCATTTCTGTACCATAAGCCTCTACCATTACCTTATCAAGTACGTGAGTATTAGCTCTACCAGCTCTAATACCTAAAAGTTCATTTTTTAAATTATTGATAGACTTCTCCATCTTTTCTTCAAACACCTTAGTATGTTCTGACATAATAAACCTCCAATTTTTTTAATATTAAACGGTAACAACTGTACCGATTTTTTCGCCCTTAGCAGCCTTAACAATACCATTATCTTCAGCAAGACCAAATATAACAACAGGTATCTTATTTTCATAGCAAAGGTTAGCAGCTGCAATATCAATAACCTTTAAGTTCTTTTCTACAATATCCTTGCAAGGAATTTCATCAAACTTCTTTGCGTTAGGATTAGTTGCAGGGTCGCTATCATACACACCATCAATAGCCTTAGCAAATAAAATAGCATCAGCCTCAAGTTCGCAAGCTCTTAAAGCTGTTACTGTATCAGTTGAGAAGAATGGGTGACCGATACCAGCAGCAAAAATAATTACCTTACCTTCATTAAGTAATTTATTAGCTAAATCCTTAGAAAATTCCAAAGTTACAGTACCAATTTTAATAGGTGTCATAACAACAGCATCAATACCCTTTTGTCTACAACAATCAGCTACATATATAGCATTCATAACTGTAGCAAGCATACCAATCTGGTCAGCCTTAACTCTGTCCATATCAGGATTTGCACTTCTACCTCTCCAGAAATTGCCACCACCAACAACAAGAGTTGTCTTAGTACCCATTGAAATGATTTGCTTAATCTGGTCTATAATAGAAAATATTGTTTCATTATCAAAATTTTTGCTTGTTTCGCCAGCAAGAGCCTCGCCACTAAGCTTAAGAACTACTTTGTTATACATATCTATACGCTCCTTCCAATTTCAACAACATAATTGTAACATATATTTTTCTTTTTGGCTATACTATTTTATCAAAATTTGAAATTTTTTTATACTAAAAAAAACTGACGACACATTAATCGCCAGTTTTTTTCATTATAAATATTATTCTATGCCAACAACTTCATAGCCTGCATCAATTACAGCCTTCTTAAGTGCTTCATTATCAGCACTACCTGTTACTTCAGCACACTTGTTTTCAAGTGAAACATTTACGCTTTCAACACCATCAACAGCCTTTAACGCCTTTTCAACGTGAGCAACACAGTGTCCACACATCATACCTTCAATATTAATTTTAGTCATTTCTTTTTCCTCCTTAACATTATTTGAAATATTATTATTTTTCTTAGCCTTTATTTTGTGGTCTTTATTAGTGCTATAAACATTAAATAAATTAAGTCTTAAAGCATTAGACACAACGCAAAAGCTAGATAAACTCATAGCAGCAGCACCAAACATAGGATTTAACTTCCAGCCAAATATACCTATAAATACACCTGCTGCTAAAGGTATACCTATAACATTATAAATAAATGCCCAGAAAAGATTTTCGTGTATATTTCTTAAAACAGCTCTGCTAAGTCTTATTGCTGCTGGTACATCAGTTAAATTATTTTTCATAAGAACTACATCAGCAGCATCAACTGCTATATCTGCACCTGTGCCAATAGCTATACCTACATCAGCACTAGTAAGAGCTGGAGCATCATTTATTCCATCACCAACCATAGCAACCTTGCCGTTTTCTTTTAACTTTCTTATTACTTTTTCCTTACCTTCAGGCATAACACCAGCTATAACCTCATCAACACCAACAGTTTTGCTTATAGCATTGGCAGTTTTTTCGTTGTCACCAGTAATCATAACTACACGAATACCCATATTTTTAAGTTCTTTTATAGCCTGTACACTATCATCTTTTATTACATCAGCAACAGCTATAATACCAACAAGTTTATTATCCTTTGCAAATAATAAAGGTGTTTTTCCATTTTCAGCCAATATTTCGGCTTGCTTAACAGTATCCTTGTCTAAATCAATGTTATTATTTATAAATTTTAAACTACCACCAATAACATTGCTACCATTTATTATACCCTTAAGACCATTGCCTGCAAGTGCCTTAAATTCTGTAACTTCATATTTAACAGTTGAAGTTTCTTCTGCCTTTTCAATTACAGCCTTTGCTAATGGATGCTCACTATTTAACTCAATAGAATAAGCTAAAGAAAGAAGTTCATCTTCACTTATACCCCCACTAGGTATAATATCTGTTACCTTTGGTTCACCCTTAGTTATTGTACCTGTTTTATCAAGAGCAACAACATTTGTGTTTCCAGTTTGTTCAAGAGCAGATGCTGTCTTAAATAAAATACCATTTTTTGCACCCTTACCATTACCAACCATAATTGCAACAGGTGTAGCTAAACCTAAAGCACAAGGACAACTAATAACTAACACAGATATACCTCTTGCTAAAGCAAAGCCTACACTTTCACCCATTAAAAGCCAAATTGCAATAGTTATAATTGCAATAGTTATAACAACAGGTACAAAAACACCAGATACCTTGTCAGCTATTTTTGCAATAGGAGCTTTTGTAGCTGATGCATCACTAACCATTTTAATAATTTGTGAAAGTGTTGTATCTTCACCTACTCTTGATGCTTGGCAACGAATATAACCAGATTGATTTATAGATGCTGATGTTACACTATCACCTACAGTCTTATCAACAGGTATACTTTCACCAGTTAAAGCAGATTCATTGACAGCACTTTCACCATAAACAACAACTCCATCAACAGGTATTGTTTCTCCTGGCTTAACTACAAAAATATCATCCTTTTTAACCTGTTCAATAGGTACTGTAACTTCCTTATCATCTTTGTAAAGAACTGCTGTTTTAGGTGCAAGTTTCATTAAGCCTTTTAAAGCATCAGTTGTTTTGCCCTTTGAATAAGCCTCAAGCATTTTACCAACAGTAATAAGTGCAAGAATCATAGCAGCAGACTCAAAATAAAATTCGTGCATATATTCCATAGCTGCATCACTACCTCCATTTAACTGTGCAGTAGTCATAGCAAATAAAGCATAAACACTATATACAAAAGATGCACCAGAGCCTAAGGCAACAAGAGTATCCATATTAGGTGCTTTATGAATAAGTCCTTTAAAACCATTAATAAAAAACTTCTGATTTATAACCATAACAGCTATAGTAAGCAAAAGCTGAACAAGACCCATTGCTATATGATTGTCATTAAAATAGCTAGGCAAAGGCCAGCCCCACATCATATGACCCATTGAAAAATACATTAACACAACTAAAAAAATTAATGAAGAAATAAGTCTTTTTTTCATTAATGGTGTTTCCTTATCTTCAAGAACATCACTATTATTAGTTGCAGCCTTTTCAGCACCTTTTAATGATGCCCCATATCCTGCATTTACTACAGCTTCAATAATTTTTTCTGGCGTTGCTGTACCCTCAACAGACATTGAATTAGTTAAAAGGCTAACTGCACAAGATGTTACACCATCAACCTTATTTACTGCTTTTTCAACTCTAGTACTACAAGCTGCACAGCTCATACCAGTTACATTATATTGTTCCATAACTATCCTCCTATTTCATCAATTTTTGTAATGTAGCCACAAGCTCATCAATAACCTCATCTTTTCCTGCTCTAATATCATTTGCAACGCAAGATTTAATATGATTAGCTAAAAGCTCTTTATTAAAAGCATTTAATGCTGCATTTGCAGCTGCAACCTGAACAAGAATATCAGGGCAATAGGCATCTTTTTCAACCATACCCTTTATTCCTCTTATTTGACCTTCTATACGATTGAGTCTGTTAATAAGAGATTTGTATTCTTTAGGTGTTCTTTCCTTTGTCTTATGACAACACTCCGTTTTATGGCAACACTCCATTGTATCACTTCCTTTCACAAATATATAATATACCCCCAGAGGGTATTTGTCAAGAGTTAATTTAAGCTAACTAAAAAAACTTATTTCCTATCACAATAAAAAAGCCGATGGCACAAAACCATCGGCTCTAAACATTTATGTAACTTATCTTACAGGTGGATACGCATTAAAGAGATTTACAACGCCATCATATATAGCTTGACCAACCTTGTCATATCCTTCCTGATTTCCCATTATAGCAGCATCACCTGAATTAGTAATAAAACCAATTTCAATCAATGTTGCTGGGACTTTAGACTGTCTTAAAACAATCCAATTTTCACTTTTAACCTTTCGGTTATTAGTTCCGAGCTTACTAAGAAGCTGATTAAGCATTTCTTCAGCAAGTCTGTAGCTTGTTAAACCATTGCCTTGGTCATTAGCATACAAACTATATGTTTCTGTACCACTTGCTTGAGTTGACGCAGCGGCATTTATATGGATTGATATAAATGCGTCACCTACTTCATTAGCTAAATCAGTTCTATCATTAAAGCTAGGATACATATCCGTACTTCTTGATACATAGCACTTAATATCACTATTATCAAAACGCTTTTTAGCAGCTAAAAGCATATTTAATGTCAAATTCTTTTCAACTAAGTTATTACCAGATGCACCTGGGTCGCTACCACCGTGACCAGCATCTAAAACAATAATTTTAGAATATTTTTCCTTAGGTAAAACTGGCTTTATGTAAACATAATATCCTGACTTTTGAATATCCATAGCCATTATTTGAGTTTCATTAAATGTAATTTTAACATCATTTTGTGAAACCAATACATTTACACCGCTTATACCCTTAGATGTAGCCTGAAAACTACTTGTTGACAACAAATCTTGATAATTACCATTTAAAACCAAAGCATAGCTTAAGTTATAATAGTCATCGTAATGAACAAAATCATCAACATTTATTTTGTTTTCAAGGTCTTTAATATAAAATCTACCATTACTATTATCAAAACCAAAATTATCTGTATAATTAACATTGGTATTTGTGTTAGTATTTTGAGCAACAGTTGTAGTAGTAGCTACAGCAGATGTAGTTGGCTGTGTAGTAGTTTCTATTGCTTTAGTTGTTGCTTCAGTTGTTGTTTCTGTAGTGGTTGTTGTAGTGGTAGTTGTTGTCGTTGTAGTAGTAGTCGTAGTTGTTGTGGTAGTAGTTGTTGTAACTTCAGCACTAGTGACAATATTTGCAATTCTTGTTGTTTTATTCCACTCAATATTGAAACCTAAAGCTGTTGTAACAAATCTCAAAGGAATCATTGTTTTGTTATTAATGATTTTAGCCTTTGTTTGCATACTAGTTGACTTGCCGTTTAAATAAGCCTTTGTACTGTCAATTGGAATAACAACTAAATTATCATTGTATTTAACATAAACCTGTTCAAGGTCCTTCTTCCATTCAACATCAGCACCTACACCTTCAAATACCTCTCTGGCAGGCACTAAGGTATAGCCGTTTAATATAATAGGAGGCATAGTAAGATTTGTTAATTTTTTGCCATTTATAGCCACAAATACTTCCTCAGCATTATAATTATGATTAGTATAATCATATCTTAATGTCATATTAACATATTTATTTGCAGCACCTACAGTTGAACTTAATATTAATACAAATAATAATAAAATAGCTGTTATTTGCGATTTGATTCGCAAATTTATCACCCCTTTCAAACAATTAAATTATAACACATTTTAAGGAGTTTGTAATGTTTTTTCCCCTATTGTAATAAAATCGTAAACATTGAAAGAAAATTAATTGAATGTTACAGTAAATGTACTACCCTTTCCTATTTCAGAATCAACAGTAATAACTGAATTAATCTTTTTAGATATGCTCTTAGCTATAGATAAACCTAAACCATTACCCTCAATTTTTTTATTTCTTGACTCATCATATCTATAAAATCTATCAAATATTTTATTAAAAGCATCTTTTTCAATACCAATACCGTTATCAGACACTGAAAAATACGGCTTATTATCGTTATTATATCCAACCTTTATTGTAATATGGCATTGTTCTTCCCTTGAATACTTTATTCCATTTTCAGCAAATATCCATATAAGCTGTTTTAAAATATGAGCATCTGATTGAATAATAATATTATCATTAGCTTCATTAATATAAGTAGTTACAATATCAGGATTAGATATTTCTATTTCTTTATTTACTTCTTCGGCAATTTCAACAAGGCTGACCTCCTCAATATTTAAGCTATTTCTTCCTTGTGTATCCCTAGCCAAATATAAAAGCTGTTCTATAAGTTTGCTCATATGCTCTGACTCTGACTTAATTGAATCAATAGACTCTTTTAATATTTCAGCATCATCTTTACCCCATCTATCAATCATATTAATATAGCCTTGTATAATAGCAATTGGTGTTTTTAACTCGTGGGAAGCATCTGAAATAAATCTATTTTCTTTGACAAAACCTTCCTGTAATCTGTCAATCATATCATTAAAAGTCACAACTAAAGTTTGTATTTCATCTTTAGTTTCAGGCACTTCTATTCGCTGGCTTAAGTCATACAAACTTATATTTTCTGCTGTTTCTGTAATTTCTCTAATAGGCTTTACGATTTTTTTACTAATAAACTTACCTATTAATAACGCAACCAAAATTGAAGTAAGGTTTGTAACAATAATTATACCTAAACATAATGCTAAAGCCCTATTTTCGGCTGTATTTTTTCTAAAAATAAGAATGTCATAAACATCGCCATCATATTCAAAAGTTCTGTGCATAAACATATATGGCACATCGTCTACATTTTTACTTCCAAAGGCATCTCCTCTATCAGAAGGTTTTGTTGCATCTGGATTAGGAAACATATCCGGCTCTTTCATAGTGCCAAAGTTTTTGTTAGGATTTTGATTTCTATTAAAAATCTTAACATCAATATATGGATTATCAATTACTTTTTCAATCTGGTCCCTTTCAAGTGTTTTGCCTGATGTAATATAATCTTCAATTTTGTTTGCAGCTGCACTTATTTCATTTTTTGATATACTTCTATATGAAATCCACATATTAAACACAGCTATAATAGAAACAATTACTGTCATAACCATAAATACACAGGTATAAACAAATGTTATTTTTCGTGAAATTGGCATTTTATTGTAAATGCTTTTTAACTTAGTCCTCATCTTTTGCAAAATAACCAACACCTCTTATAGTATGTATTAACTTAACACCAAATTTATCATCAATTTTTGTTCTTAAATATCTAACATAAACATCAACTACATTAGTTTCGCCAATATAATCATATCCCCACACTTGATTTAAAATCTGTTCTCTTGAAATTACAATATTTTTGTTTTTTACAAGGTACACTAAAAGCTCAAATTCTCTTTTTGTAAGCTCAATTTCATTTTTACCATAATGTACCATTCTTCTTGCTAAATCAATTTTTAAATCTTTTAAAACAAGCACATTATCGCTTTCAGTAGTAGTTGTTCTTCTTCTTAAAACAACTCTCATTCTAGCAAAAAGTTCTTCAATAGCAAAAGGTTTTGTCATATAATCATCAGCACCACTATCAAGACCAGCAATTTTATCCATAGTTTCACCTTTTGCTGTAAGCATAATAATAGGAACATTTGACTCTTTTCTTATTCTACGGCAAACTTCAATACCATTTAACTGTGGAATCATAAGGTCAAGGAGAATTACATCTGGCTCTTCCTCAAAAAATTTTTCAACAGCAGTTCTTCCGTCCTCAGCTAAAACAACATCATAGCCTTCGTGTTTCAATTCCAATTCTATAAATCTAGCCAACTTAGATTCATCTTCAACTACTAAAACTTTTCCTAAACTTTCGCTCATAATTACACCCCTTAATACAATAATACGGACGCATTTACCTCGTCCGTATTATAATCTAATATATTCGATTTAAAAACTTATTAATTAAAGATTAAAATTTAATTAAAATTATAATGTTTCTGGTTCTGGATACTCAACACCGTCAGTATCAACAGTTACAGACTTAATAACAACATCCATAATAGGTCTGTCAGAAAAATCAGTTGGTATTCTAGCAATGTCATTAACAACATCCATACCCTCTGTAACCTTACCAAAGGCTGCATACTGACCATCAAGATGAGGAGAAGTCTTGTGCATAATAAAGAACTGTGAACCAGCAGAATCTGGGTGCATAGCTCTAGCCATAGATAAAACACCCTCTGTGTGCTTTAAATCATTCTTAAAGCCATTCATACTAAATTCACCCTTAATGCTATAGCCTGGACCACCTGTACCAGTACCATTAGGACAACCACCCTGAATCATAAAGCCTGGAATAACTCTGTGGAAAATAAGTCCATCATAAAAGTTGTGATTAATTAAGCTAATAAAATTGTTTACAGTATTTGGAGCAATTTCAGGATAAAGCTCCGCAACAATTTTCTTACCATCTTCAAATTCAAATGTTACAATAGGATTTTTTGCCATTTTTGTATCTCCTTATAAAATTTTTATTGGTTTAAAATTCAAATAATCTGCCGAAACTAACGAATATTCAATACCATTAACATTTCCAAGCAAACTATTGTTATATTTATTAGCACCGTGAAGGTGACCATAAATAACTCTTTTAATATTGTAGCTTTTAAGTATATCTGTAAAAAGAGAATTTTCTTGACTATCATTAGTAGGCGGAAAATGAGTTGCTACAATTATATTACTTTCATTATATCCATTTTTAATAGCCATATCAAGAGAAAATTTAAGTCTGCCAGCTTCTCTTTTATATATTTTGCTGTCGTGGTCAGTGTATCTTGTATCATTAGGACAAATCCATCCCTTAGTACCACAAATAGCATAATCTTCATAAACAGCATAGTTATTTTTAATAAAAAACATATTGCTGTACATATCATTAAGTTTTGATGTGGAATTCCAATAATAATCGTGATTGCCTTGTACAATAATTTTATTACCATTTAAGGCATATATAAAATCCAAATCAGGTTTAGCTTCTTCCATAGCCATACCCCAAGACAAATCACCATTTACAATAACTGTATCATCACAAGAAACTATTTCATTCCAATTTTTGAGTATTTTTTCTGTATGATTGTGCCATATTTCATCAAAAATATCCATAGGTTTTTCTTTAAAATGGCTCAAATGTAAATCAGACATTGCATATAATGACATTTTACTCATCTATCTCCTTAAGTATATTCTCAAGGTCGGTATTATATTGTTTAAGTTTTTCAACATTACCTTCTTGATATAGCTTTATAAATTGATAATTATATTCATTTTTATTTTCTATTGTTGTATTGTTATAAATATTATGAATATTATGTATTATTTTATCAATTAATTCTTCTCTATTTTCCATAAACTGTTGAGATTCCATTAATTCATCTTTGATTTTATCCATTTCTTCATCAAGTTTATAGGCTGCCTCTGCACAGACTTTAAGTCTATTTTTAATTTCAGCAGGAACATTTTTATCAAACTTATATCTTAAAGAATGTTCAATAGTTGCCCAAAAGTTCATAGCAAGGGTTCTAATTTGCAATTCACACTTAATTTTTCTATATTCACCTTGAACAAACATAGGATAATTAATAGTGATATGGTAGCTTCTGTAGCCACTAGTTTTAGTATTAGTTATGTAATCTTCTTCCTCAATTACTTCCATATCATAGCCGTGACGCTTTCTAATAAGTTTGATAACCTCTTGAATGTCATCAACAAACCTACATATAATACGCACACCAGCTATATCCTCTAAAACATCAAGAGCCTTATCAAGAGGAATATTTCTTCTATTTGCTTTTTCAATTATACTTGCAACAGTTTTAACTCGTCCAGTAACATCTTCAATTGGAGAAATTATATTAGCTGTACGATACTCCCTCATTATCCCCTTAAATTTAATTATTAATTCGTCAACAGCTTGTTCATAAGGAAGCAAAGCCTGTTTCCAATCAACTAACATATTTACAACACCTCCATAGTTATTTTAACATAATTATCCTTAGTTTTCAACTTCAATAAAATAATTAAAATTATTTTGATATTTTTTGTAAAAAGTTATTGACAAATAACACATTTAATGTTAATATAGATTTGTAAGTAATAATAATTATCATTTGGAGGTAAATAATATGAAAAAATTTGTATGTTCTGTATGTGGTTATGTTCACGAAGGTAATGAAGCTCCTGACAAATGTCCATTATGTGGTGCTCCAGCTTCTAAGTTTAACGAAGTTAAGGAAGGTCTTACTTTCGCTTGCGAACACGAAGTAGGTATTATTGATGGCGTTGACGAAGAAATCGTACAGGGTTTAAGAGAAAACTTTGCTGGCGAATGTTCAGAAGTTGGTATGTACTTAGCAATGAGTAGAGTAGCTGACAGAGAAGGCTATCCTGAGGTTGCAGAAGCTTACAAGAGAATTGCTTTTGAAGAAGCTGAACACGCAGCTAAATTCGCTGAAATGTTAGGCGAAGTTGTTACTGATTCAACTAAGAAGAACCTTGAATTAAGAGTAATGGCTGAACACGGTGCTACTCAGGGTAAGCTTGATTTAGCTATTGCTGCAAAGAAGGCTAATCTTGATGCTATTCACGACACAGTTCACGAAATGGCTAAGGACGAAGCTAGACACGGTAAGGCATTTGCAGGTCTTTTAAATAGATACTTTAAGTAATATAACTTTTTAAGGGCAGAAAGTAAATTCTGCCCTTTTATTTATTTGTTATCTTCTTCTGGATACCAGTCACTATCCCATTTTATAAATCCATCATTATCACCATTAGACACCCTAACCATATAAGATGGTGTAAGATTTGTTCTAAGTATTACAACATCATCATCTATCATATCCCATTCTTTTATTACCTTGTAACCACCTTCATAAAGTTCTTTAGGTCTTGCACAAAGAACATCAATTTCCGTATCCTTATATACAGGAATTATAATTTGATAAAAATCAGAACCTTCTCTATACTCCATTGGCACTTTATAATATCCTCTGCTGCCAAACTCCTTAGCTATATCCTCAGCCTCGCCTCTGTCATAAACTGTAGAAGTCATTGCTACAATATTTCCTTTGTCATCATAAACACCGTGCCAATCATTTTTATTTTTATCAGTTGCTACATAATAATTTATGCCTTCTTTTTTAGGGTCAACTTCTGTAATTAATTTATCAAGTTTATTGTAAGCATCTGTTTTACCTGATGCCAAAACATTAGGAGAAACAATTGATACAACAACACCAGTCAAGAGTAAAAGTCTATTAATTTTCATAAAATCAGCTCCCTTCCAAAAACAATATATAGCATATTAACTATATTTTATATATATTTTATCATATAATTCAACAAAAGAAAAGATAAATTTTCAATAAAAAAGACACACAAGAAACATATCTTGTGTGTCTTAACATTATTATTCTTCAGTTGTATTATCTGTGTTATCTGTATTATCAGCTATATCATTAAGTACAGACTCTGGAGCAAATTCTCCTACCTGATTAAGACAAGCTCTAAACACATCACCAGACACCTTTTCTCTTTCAATAAGAAGTTTAGCAGTTCTATGGAGAGCATCAATATCAGATGAAAGAATTTCCTTAGCCTTGTTGTAAGACTCAGATATAATTCTCTTAATTTCATCATCAATTTCTGTAGCAGTTTTTTCACCATAATTTCTGCCGTGTCCAATATCCTTACCTAAGAATACATCGTGATTTTCATCACCATATAAAATAGGTCCAAGCTTTTCACTCATACCATAACGCATAACCATCATTCTAGCAGCCTTAGATGCCTGTTCAATATCTCCACTTGCACCCTGTGTATAATCACCAAATATTAATTCTTCGGCAACACGACCACCAAATGTAGCTACGATATGTTCTTCCATTTCCTTTTTAAATTCAAAGCCCTGGTCCTTTGGCATAGGCATTGTGTAACCACCAGCTCTGCCAACAGGAATAGTTGAAACAGTGTGAACAGGACTAAGCTGTGGAAGTTTTTCAAATAAAATTGCGTGACCAGCTTCGTGATAAGCAGTAATCTTTCTTTCCTTTTCAGTAATTACCTTAGACTTCTTTTCAGTACCTAAAGCAACCTTAATAAATGAATCTTTAATATTCTGCTGAGTAATAACCTTCTGATTATGTCTAGCAGCAAGTAAAGCAGCTTCATTAAGTAAATTTTCAAGGTCAGCACCAGTAAATCCCTGTGTAGTTTGAGCAATTTCTTTAAGGTCAACATCAGAAGCCATCTTCTTGCCTCTTGCGTGAACCTTTAATATTGCTTCTCTACCTCTAACATCAGGAGCACCAACAACAAGCTGTCTATCAAATCTACCTGGTCTTAAAAGAGCTGGGTCAAGAATGTCTGGTCTGTTAGTTGCAGCAATAATTATAATGCCTTCATTAACACCAAAACCGTCCATTTCTACAAGAAGCTGATTAAGAGTTTGCTCTCTTTCATCGTGTCCACCACCAAGACCAGCACCTCTCTGTCTACCAACTGCATCAATTTCATCAATAAATACAAGACAAGGTGTATTTTTCTTAGCTTGGTCAAATAAATCTCTAACTCTTGATGCACCAACACCAACAAACATTTCTACAAAGTCTGAACCAGAAATAGAGAAAAATGGAACGCCAGCTTCACCAGCAATAGCCTTAGCAAGTAAAGTCTTACCTGTACCTGGAGGGCCTACCATAAGCATACCCTTTGGAATTCTTGCACCTAAGTCAGTAAACTTTTTAGGTTCTCTTAAAAATTGAACAACTTCTTCAACTTCAGCCTTTTCTTCATCAAGACCTGCAACATCATCAAAAGTGTACTTTTTATCAGCGTCAGTGTGGAGTTTAGCTCTTGACTTACCAAAAGTCATAACCTTTCCACCACCGCCGCCACCTCTCATCTGTTGCAAAAGGACAAACATAAGAGCTGCAACAATAATAATTGTTACAACAGTAGCACCAATTGAAAGCAAGCTACCAGTTTTAGATGGTGTAATTGTCTTAACCTTAATAGCATTTTGTGCTGCAAGGCTATTAACAATATCCATAACACCAGACACACTAGGAAGCTGTACTGCATAAGTTTCGCCCTTAGCTGTGTGAACAATAGCTAAGCCAGAATCACTTACTTGTGAATCTTTTTGAATTTCCACAGTATCAATTTCAGAATTAACCATCTGAGAAATCATATCATTGTATGAACGCTGAACTTGAGTTTCTTTTGTAGTGCTAATACCATTTTTAAGTATAATAACTACTATAATAACAGCAAGAATAGCAAAATACAATAAAACACTTCTAAATTTATTGTTATTATTCAAGTCATAACCTCCTTTTTTATCATACATTTTATAATAATAACATATATTTCAAGTTATTTCAATACTTTAAAATTTTAATATTAAATAAAATTTAATACACTATTTTCTATAATTTGACAATACACATCAACAATTATTTTACCACAAAATATATTAAATGTTTCTCACTTCATAAAATTGTAATTAAAAATTAAGCATTATGTTTGTAAAATACTTAATTTTGTGTTATAATTCATTGGCAATAAAATATGTGTAATGAAGGGAGATTTATATGAAAGCTATAATAGGTTTAGGTAATCCAGGCAGAGATTATAAATGGACAAGACACAATGTAGGCTTTGAAGTAATAAACAAACTTGCCTATGACTATAATATTGATATGAATAAAGAAAAGTACAAGGCTGTAACTGGTGAAGGTAGAATTGGCTTTGAAAAAGTTATATTTATTGAACCTCTCACATATATGAATTTAAGTGGAGAAAGTGTGAGAGAATTTGTAAATTTTTATAAACTTGAACCAGAAGATATAATTGTTGTATGCGATGACATTAACTTACCTGTTGGCTCTATTAGAATAAGAACAAAAGGCAGTGACGGCGGTCAAAAAGGCTTAAGAAATATAATATATCAGCTTGGATATGACAACTTTACAAGAGTTAGAGTTGGCGTTGGTGAAAAGCCAGCTCAATGGGACTTAGCTAAGTATGTTTTAAGCAAGTTTACTGACGAAGAACACGATGACATTATAAAAGGTATTACTGATGCTGGTGATGCCGTAACTATGATTGTAAAAGACGGCGATGCCCAAAAAGCTATGAATACCTTTAACAAAAAAGGAATAGGCAAATAAAATGAATATTTTTTATGATTTTTTAAAAGAAAACAAAAATTTCAACAAATTAAAAAATTATATTTCTGACAAATCACACACACCTGTTCTTGCATCAGGTGTTATTGACACGCAAAAAGCCCATCTTATTGCTGGATTAAATTTAGAGTTTAATAATAGCTCTATGGTTATTACTAACTCTGAACTTAAGGCAAAAGAAATATACAATGACCTTAAATTTTTTATGAAAGACAAGGTAATGCTCTACCCTGCAAAAGATGTTATTTTTTATTGGGCTGATGTTAAAAGTCTTGATATTATAAAACAGCGTTTTGAAATAATATCAAAAATATTAAACGGAGAAAAAATTACTGTTGTACTTTCAGCAGAGGCTCTTTTTGATAGACTAGTTCCAGCAGATATATTCAAAGAATTTATATTTGATATAAATACTGGTGACCAAATTGATATAAATGAAGTATGTCAAAAGCTAGTATTAATGGGCTATGAAAGATGTGAAATGGTTGAAGGACAAGGTCAGTTTGCATTAAGAGGTGGTATATTAGATATTTTTTCTTCTGTAAATACTCACGCAGTAAGAATTGAACTGTGGGGTGATGAAGTTGACTCTATAAGAATACTAGACACAGTTTCGCAGCGTTCCATTGAAAATGCTAAGTCAATTAAAATTTACCCTATGCGTGAACTTGTATACCACAACGAAGATGTGGAAAAAGCTATTTACAACATAAAGTCTGAATTAAAAGCAATAAAAAATAAATCCGACCAACTTAAAATTAGCACAGATGAAGCTATTGAGAAATTAAGCACATTGCGAAGTTTTAGTGGTGTCGAAAAATACTTTACTTATTTTTATAGTGAAACTTCTACACTCATTGACTACTTTGACAATCCAATAATATTTGTTGATGAACCTAATAGAGTGCAAGAACACTGCAAATTTATTACCAATGAATTTGTAAATAGTATTGAAAGCAGAATTGACAAGGGTACTATGTTGCCTAATCAGCTTAATATGATATATACTTATGACGATATAATTGTTAAGGTAGAAAATAATACTTCTGTATTAATGACAAGCCTTATGACTACATTAAACGATTATAAGCCAAAGGAGCTTGTTGATTTTCAAGTTAAGGCAACTGCCCTAGTCAAAAATGATATGAACTTAATTGCTGAGGATTTAGGCTATTTGTGCAAGAATGATTATAAAATAATATTCCTTGCTGGTGGTCACACCCACTGCGAAAGAATGTTGTTAGACTTGCAAGAAAGAGGCTTAAGTGCTGTATACCTTGAAAACATAGAAAATGTTCAAATACAACAAGGTATTATATATATAACAAGGGGTAGCCTTTCTCACGGCTTTGAATATATACGAGATAAATTTGCTGTTGTATCTGAAAAAGATGCTTTTAGTGAAAGCAAGAAAAGCAAAAGAAAGCAAAAAAACAAAAGTAAAGACGGCGTTGCAATACAAAACATATCTGACCTTAAAGTTGGTGACTATGTTGTACACGAAAATCACGGTATAGGTATATTTAAAGGTATTGAGCAAATTATTACTGACGGTGTAAGCAAAGATTATATTAAAATCGGTTATGCTAAAGAAGATGTTCTTTATGTTGCCATTAACCAAATGGATATGGTACAAAAATATATAGGTGGCGAAGCAACAAAGCCAAAACTTAACCGTTTAGGTGGTGCAAGCTGGGAAAAAGCAAAAGCTAGAGCAAAACAAGCTGCCTATATTTCAGCTAAGGAACTTGTTGAGCTTTATGCAGAAAGACAAAAAGTTCACGGCTTTAAATACTCTGCTGATACATTGTGGCAAAGAGAATTTGAAGAAGAGTTTGAGTATGACGAAACAGATGACCAGCTTACTTCTATTGCCGAAATAAAAGAAGATATGGAATCTGGAAAAGTTATGGATAGACTTCTTTGTGGTGATGTTGGCTTTGGAAAAACCGAAGTTGCTATAAGGGCTGCATTTAAAACAGTTCAAGATAGCAAGCAGGTTGCTTATTTAGTGCCAACTACTATACTTGCTAGACAGCATTATATGACTTTTGCTGAAAGAATGGAAAACTACCCTATTCATATTGAAATGATGTCAAGATTTAGAACACCTAAACAGCAAAAGGAAACAATTGAAAATCTTAAAACTGGTAAGACTGATATTGTTATAGGTACTCATAGAATATTAAGCAAGGATATGAATTTTAAAGATTTGGGACTTGTTATTATTGATGAGGAGCAAAGATTTGGTGTTAAACACAAGGATAAACTTAAAGAGTTGAGAAAAAATGTAAATGTTCTCACACTTTCAGCTACGCCTATTCCTAGAACACTCCATATGAGTATGACAGGAATAAGAGATATGAGTGTTTTGGCTGAACCACCTAATGAAAGAATACCTATACAAACCTATGTTCTTGATTATGACCCTGAATGTATAAAAGACGCTATACACAGAGAGCTTGCAAGAAATGGTCAGGTTTATTTTCTTCATAACCGAGTAACAAATATAGCAGAAACTACGGCTAAATTGCAAGCCTTAGTTCCAGAGGCTAGATTTGCTTTTGCTCACGGTCAAATGAGCCAAAGAGAGCTTGAAGATATAATGATGGACTTTATGGACGGTGAAATTGATGTACTTGTTTGTACGACTATTATCGAAACAGGTCTTGATATTCCTAATGTAAATACAATCATTATTTCTGATGCTGATAGAATGGGCTTAAGTCAGCTTTATCAGCTTAGAGGTCGTGTAGGCCGTTCCACTCGAACTAGTTATGCTTATCTAATGTATGCTAGAAACAAGGTGCTTAATACTGATGCCGAAAAAAGACTTCAAACTATTAAGGAATTTACAGAGTTTGGCTCTGGCTTTAGAGTAGCTATGAAAGACCTTGAAATTAGAGGAGCTGGTAATCTTTTAGGTGCTGAACAACACGGACATATGGATTCAGTTGGTTATGAACTTTATTGCAAACTTTTAAATGAGGCTGTTATGGAATTAAAGGGTGAAACTGTTGTTACAGAATTTGAAACTCTTATTGATATTAAACTTAATGCCTTTATACCACCGGCTTATATAGCTAGTGAGGAGCAAAAGCTAGAAATGTATAAAAAGATTTCTCTCATTTCAAATCTTGATGATTATTATGATGTTCAAGAAGAACTTGAGGATAGATACGGTGACATTCCAAGAGCTGTAAACAACCTTATTGATGTAGCCTATGTTAAGGCTGAAGCTCACAAAATTGGTGCTGTAAATGTTAAGCAAATCAAAGATAAAGTCCTCATATATTTTAAAACTGACGCCAATGTTTCAGGCGAAAAACTTATGAAACTTATAGGCGAAAGTCGAGGACGAATTTTATTTACATCAACAGGCGGAGAGCCTTATTTAACATATAAGCTAAAAGACGAAAAACACATTCTTGATGAAATAAAAACTTTAATAAAAGAAATATCAGCATAATTATAAAGGGTGGTATAGCAAGTATGCTAAGCCACCCTCTTATAGCTAAAAAGCCATTAAAATATATTTTTAATATGAATTTTATTCAACAATTCAATCAAAAGTTTATTTTCTATTATCGCTTTCTTTAACAATTCATTATTGCTAGAAAAATATTGATAATTTTTAGTTTTCTCACACCAAATATAATAACCTTTATCGCAAGATGATTTAAAATAATTTACACCCTTATATTCAAATTCTATTTCATTGTTCATTAATGATGCAGCAATAAATTCATTTTTAATATTGCCATCAATTGACAATATTTTTACATCATTTAAAACATCTAATAAAGGCTTTTGCTCTATAATACCGTTATTTACTATTTCATCTACAGTATCAAAAAACTGATATTTATTATTTTCTTTATTTAATAAATAAAATTTATTATTAGCATATTCTTTATCATCAATATTAACATCAATAACATAGCTTACATTATTATACCTAAATGTAATTTTTTTAAAATAGTAGCAAGCATTTTTAAAAATCAACACATTATTCATATACTACCCACCATAAAAATAAACTCTTTTTTATTAAAGATGTTAGGCAAAAACACCTAACATCTTTAATAATATAAAATAAGGAATTGAATATAAACAAACGAAATGAATAAGAGCGTAAAAAAGCTCAACAATTCAATTCCTCATAATACCATAATAAATGATTAATAACAAAAACTTTGTCAATGATTTTATGTAAGGAACTGACCATTTATAAAACGATATTTTAAAGTGATAAGTCAACTAAAATAATTCAGTTCCTTACATAAATATATAATACACTATTTTAAAAAATTTTCAAGTACTTTGGTGCGAAATGCACATATATGGTGCGAACTGTCAATTTTTAATATATTTAGTATTGTTAAAACACTACTTATATCAGTTTTGTCGATTAATGTAGTTTTTCAATCTTTTAGAGCTGTTATTTTATTTATGTTTTATATTCAACAATGTTTTGGGATGCTTATACTAAAAAAATGACCTTTTTAAAACTTTCTTAAAAAAAAGAGAGGTAGAACTAAATTAATCTACACCTATATGATTTTTATAAAACTACACCAGTTGATAAAGAGTCAATATTTAACTTAAATTTCCTTTAACAATGTCATAAACCCTGTTCCAAAAAGAATAAAATGTTGTATTCAAATCTCTACTACAAACATAATACCAATTATCCATACCATCAATTTGCTCATCAAAACAGACTGTGAAACTATCAGAAATTATCCAAGCAATACTATTATGAGATTCAACAGTTTCAGTATGTACTAATTTATCATACTTTAAACCTATGTATGTATTGCCTACACCTACATTTTCAGTAAAAACAAAACTTAATCCTTTATTATCAGGATAATTATCAATATGTATTGAATGTATGTTCAATTCCCTTGATAAGAAAATATTTTTTGTATAATTCCCCCCTGAAATAACAATCTCTTCTAATCCGTATAAATCATTGTACATAACTGGATTTCCACTACAATAGCTATACCAGTTACCACCGCTCCTTGCTGGGTCTTCATTTATAAATCTACCTGTTTCACTATCATAGTATCTATTTCTAAGATAAATAAGTCCACTTTCTTGGTCTATATATTCACCACAGTATTGCCAAGGGTTATAAGTGCTTGCGTTTGTTTCATTTTCAATGTTACCAAAGGCATCATATTCATATTCCTTTGACTTTGAACCATTGTCATTCAATATTGAAGTAACACTGCCGTGAGAGTCATAAACATAATTATTACCCTTACTATCTCTTACAAGGTTATTACCTCTGTATAAAACATCAGTAACATTACCATTTGCATCATATTCAGCACCTATTTCGTCGCCGTCCCATATAAAGTAACTTTCAACACCCTTTACATTTTTATAACATCTATAACCGTTTGACAAGTATTTATATGTAGTATACTTACCAATTGTTGTAGAATAATAAGTTGAAAGCTGGTTAAATACTAACCCTCTTTTGTTATCAAGGTAATTATAGAAATATTTGAAATAATTGTCATTCTGTT
>URXK01000011.1 GCA_900551755.1 uncultured Eubacterium sp.
TAAGGTGTACTTTAACATATTAATTATATGTATGGCAAGGCAGTTTACCTTCCCTCATAGGGAAGGTGGCAACCGGAGGTTGACGAATGGGTTTCCGTAGATTTCTTGCAAGGCTGTTGACTTTATCGACAGCCTTGTTATATTTTTATTTTAATTTATCAGCAAATTCAGGAAAAACTTCAATACTTCTTTCTAAAATGCCTTGAGTATAGGCTATGAAAATGCCATAGTTAGTAATAGGAACACCTTGCTCCTTGCATACATAAATTCTATGCTTCATTTCCTTTTCATTAAGTGTACAGCCACCACAATGTATAACAGCCTTATACTTGCTTAAATCTCTAGGAAATTCAGTACCACTGCAAAATTCATAATTAACATTTTTGTCGCAATGTGCCTTAAGCCATTTAGGTATTTTAACAGTACCAATGTCATCACATTGTCTGTGGTGAGTACAGCCTTCAGCAATTAACACTGTATCGCCGTCTTTTAAATTATCTATAGCCTTAACAGCCTTAATTGAGTTGTCAAGGTCACCTTTGTATCTAGCAAAAAGTATAGAAAATGAAGTAAGTAAAATATCATCAGGCACAATGTTTTTAACATAGCCAAAGGCTTGAGAGTCTGTAATTACCATTTTAGGCTTTTTGCCTAAGTTTTTTAATGTTTCATTTAATTCAGTATCCCTTGATACTACAGCAACAGCACCTGCCTCTAAAATATCTCTTATTGTCTGCTGTTGAGGTAAAATAAGTCTGCCCTTTGGTGCTGCCTTATCAATGGGAACAACGAGAACTACTAGGTCGTTTGGCTCTAGCTTGTCACCTATTATTTTAAGTGTCATATTTTCATTAGGCACAAGGTGAGATATTTTTTCCTTAAGCTCCCATATATTTTCATTTGTTTCTGCACTTACCCATATAGAATTTTCTACATCGTACTTATTTTGTACTTTGTCTGCCTTGTTAAGTATAACTATGTAAGGCAATTTTTTTTCTTTAAAGGCTTTTATTATTTCATTGTCCTCTGGTTGAAGTCCTATTGTGCCGTCAACAACTAATAGGGCAATGTCAGTTTTGTTTAAAACTTGATAGCTTTTTTCAACTCGCATTTTGCCTAGATTTCCTGTGTCGTCAATACCTGGTGTATCAATTATATTGACTGGACCAAGAGGCAAAAGCTCCATAGCTTTTTGAACAGGGTCGGTGGTAGTTCCCTTAACATCAGATACAATAGCAAGGCTTTGACCAGTGATTGCGTTGATTATGCTGGACTTGCCTGCGTTTCTCCTTCCAAAAATACCAATGTGTATTCTGTCTGAATTTGGTGTATCGTTTAAGCCCATTGTGCCACCTCCTAAAATCTAAAATCTCTCTTTCCTAAATGAATATTTGCAAGATAGTCTTTAACAATAGCCTTAACTTTTTCCTTTGGTATTGTTTCAACCTCTTTGTTTATTAATGCTTCACCAATTTTCTTAGTTTCCTCTGAAGCATAGTCCTCAAGATATTCTTTTAAAGTCATAAGAGCATTAGGCAAGCAACAGTTTTGTATTTGACCAGACTTGCAAAGGCTCATAAATCTGTCACCAGTTCGTCCTTCTCTGTAGCAAGCTGTACAGAAACTAGGAATGTAGCCCATACCCATTAACCAATTAACAACTTCGTCAAGGGTTCTGTTGTCATTTACATCAAACTGAGAGCTGTCATCGTCTTCAGCTTCTGGCTGATAATAGCCACCTACACTTGTTTTTGAGCCACCACTAATCTGTGAAATACCTAAGTGAAGTACCTTTTCTCTAGTTTTTTGGCTTTCTCTAGTGGAAACAATCATACCAGTGTAAGGCACAGCAATTCTAATGCAGGCAACTAACTTAGCAAAAATATCGTCACTAACAGCGTCAGTAAATTCTGTAGGGTCAATGTCATCAGCAGGTCTTATTCTAGGCACACTTATAGTGTGAGGACCTACACCGTGGACTGCCTCTAAGTGTTCTGCGTGCATTAAAAGACCAGCAAATTCATATCTGTATTTTTCAAGACCAAATAAAACACCTAAGCCAACATCGTCAATGCCACCTTCCATAGCTCTATCCATAGCCTCTGTGTGGTAGGCATAGTTGTGCTTTGGACCTGTCGGGTGGAGCTGTTCATAGCTTTCCTTGTGGTATGTTTCTTGGAAAAGAATGTATGTACCAATACCAGCCTCTTTCAACTTTTTGTAGTTTTCAACTGTAGTGGCAGCAATATTTACATTTACTCGTCTTATAGCACCGTTTTTGTGCTTAACACTATATATTGTTTTAATACACTCAAGTATATATTCAATAGGGTTATTAACTGGGTCCTCACCAGACTCAATAGCAAGTCTTTTGTGACCCATATCCTGTAAAGCAATAACCTCATTTTTAATTTCCTCTTGAGTAAGTTTTTTTCTAGGAATATGCTTATTTTTAGCGTGGTAAGGGCAGTATACACAGCCGTTTACGCAGTAATTAGAAAGATAAAGAGGAGCAAACATAACAATTCTGTTGCCATAAAAGTCCTTTTTAATCTGTTCTGCAAGGGCATAAATTTCCTTGTTTTTATCATCGTCCTGACAGACTAAAAGAACAGAAGCCTCTCTGTGAGTTAAGCCTTTTCTATTTTTAGCCTTTTCAATAATAGAGTCAATAAGCTCTACATTATTTTTGTTAGCATCAGCATAAGCTAAGGTGTCAAGTATTTCCTCGTGAGATATAAATTCCTCAGCCTTAAGTGATTTTGGGTTGTACATTTTAAATTTTCTCCTTTCTTTTGGAGCAGGGGGTTAAATCCCTTATCCATCAGATAATTAATTGTATATAGTTTTGGTACTTACTCCGTCAAGCTGACCTAGCTTTCCAGATAAAGTGTTTATAACATCATTAGGGGCATCAATAGCCACACTTATAATATTTAAAGCCTTTTCTCTGTAGGGTATACCCATTCTGCCAATTATGTAATCGCCATAATCGTGTAAAATAGAGTTAATTTCATTGGCAGATGAAAAGTTTTTGACAACAATACCTATAAGAGCAACTCTTGTATCCATATATAAACCTCCTTAATAATTATTCTATTTTATTATACAGCCAAAGCCACAAAAAAACAATAATAAAAAAACAATCTCCAAAGTTTTGTTTTAATTTGGAGATTGCTAAAATATTATTTTTCTTTTTCTCTTTTCTTTTTAGCTATTAAACCACCTATTTTGCCACTTTCTTTAGAAGTCAATGATTTCCAGCCATATTCTTTTACCTTATCTAATAGTCCTAATTCTTGGGCTATTTCGTATTTCATAATGTCTTCGGGTGTTGGCTTTTTTTCTTTTTTCATATTTTCACCTCTAAATAAAATATTCCCTACATTTTTGTATAATATTCAGAAATAGTTATGTTGATTTTTGTCTTTTTTATAAGTATAATGTAATTATAAATAATATTGATATGGGGTGATTTTATGTTAAAGAAGGGTTGTTTTGCTTTATTATTTACATTAATGTTATCTACTGCTGTTTTTGCAGATACAGCAGAAAGGTATCAGGCTAAAAGTAATGATTTAGAAAATACTGTTTATTTTGATTGTTTCAATGTTGACGGAACAAATTATTTTGCAATTAGAGATGTGGCTAAGTTGCTTAATAATTCTGATTATAGCTTTAATATTGCTTATGACAATGAAAATAATTGTGTAGCTATTGATAAAAATGATAATTATATATCAACAGGTGCAGAATTTAACAAATCTATTGGTAAAAAGAAAAGTAAGCAAAATCCAGAAACATTTGATGTAATTTGTGATGGTGTTCAATTTTCTTTAAAGGCTTATAATATTAATGACAGAAATTATGTATCATTAAGAGATATTTGCCACATTTTAGGTTTAAATACTCAGTGGAACACAAATACTAAGTCTATTGAACTATGGTATTATAATGATGAAAGTGAAAAGGTTGATGTTTTGGATATTACAATGTTGCCACCAGTCATTGTTGATAAAAGCAAGCCAATGGTTGCTCTTACTTTTGATGATGGTCCATCTGTAAACACAACTAGAATATTGAATACTCTTGAAAAGTACAACGGTGTTGCAACATTTTTTGTTACTGGCAACAATGCCTCTAAATATGGGGATACATTAAGACGAATTGTTGATGAAGAAAGCCAAATTGGTAATCATACTTATGACCATTTAAAATTGACTTCACTTTCAGCTAGTAATATTCAATCTCAGGTTAGCCGTATTCAAAACATTGTGTATAGTGCTACTGGTGTTTATCCAACAGCATTAAGACCACCTTATGGTGCTTACAATGATTTTGTTAAGGCTAATATTAGCCTTAGAATGTTTAATTGGAATGTAGATACCCTTGATTGGAAAACTAGAAATGCCCAATCAACTTACAATGAGGTTATTAATACTTTAGCTGACGGTAATGTGATTTTAATGCACGATTTATATAGTCAAACTGCTGATGCTGTTGATAAAATTGTGCCTGAAATTGTGGCAAAAGGTTATCAGCTTGTAACAATTGACCAGCTTTGCTATGCTAAGGGTAATATTAAGGGACAGATTAAGTAGTGGGTTAGGTATTTGAATATAATTTTATAAATACAATTAATAGTGGTATTTGTATTAAATAGTATTGTTTTTAATAATTGAATATGATATAATAAAATAGGTAAAAGAGCGATAATTAAAAAGTATTATTCGATGATAAATGGGAGGGATAAGATAAAGTTATTAACAGATAAAGTGTATTAGGAATTAATGCTAGAACTTAGAATGTCAAATTAATAAACCCACAGTTTCATTGTGTAAAACTATAGGTGAAAACTATTGACATTACACAACGAGTGTGTATAATATAAAGTGTAAGGAGATATAATAGTTAGTGAAAAGAAATGACTTAATAAAGCGACTTGAGGAGGGTGGTTTTGTTTTCGATAGGCACGGTAGTAGTCACGATATATATATTAGAGAAAACATAAAAGAAACCATTCCAAGACACAGAGAAATTAACGAAATATTAGCAAAAGCAATATTAAAAAGAAATGGACTTTTATAACTCATTGTTTCTTATATAAATATAGAATAGATATAAATGGAGGTATTTATATGAAAAATGTTTACCCAGTATTTTTTACTATAACAAATGATAATGTGTTGGTTGAAGTCCCTGATTTTGACATTTTAACAGAAGGAAAAGATATGAACGATGCCATTGATATGGCAAGAGATGCCATTGAATTAAAATGTGTATCAATGGAAGATGACAAGGAAGAAATTCCTACCCCTTCTGATATAAGTGAATTAGATGTAAATAGTGGAACTTTTTCAATGGAAGGAAAAACAGTTATTTCATTTGTAGACATTGACTCAGCAAAGTATAGAAAAAAAATCGACACTAGAACAGTTAGACGAAATGTTGCTTTACCAAGTTGGTTGAACTATGAAGCTGACCAAGCAGGCATAAATGTATCAAGAATTTTACAAGAAGCATTGATGAATGTATTAAAATTAGAAAATAGAATGTAAATAAAATGGGCTGATATTTTCAGTCCATTTGTTTTAAAATGATAAATAGTTTTAAAGAAATAAGTATATTAAACTTCCTAAATTTAGCTTTGTAGTAATTTAATGTAGAAATTAAACAATAGCTGTAGTATAATTGTAATATGGAAAATAAGGGGAGGTAATATTGTGACCCAAAACCTAACATTGCTTACAGATTTGTACGAGCTTACAATGATGCAGGCATATTTTAAGAATAAAAACAAAAATGAAACTGTTGTGTTTGATGCTTTTTACAGAGATAATCCTTTTGGCAGTGGTTATGCTATTTGTTGTGGCATTGAGCAGGTTGTTGAATATATAAAAAATTTAAAGTTTAGTGATGATGACTTAAACTATTTAAAAAGCCTTAATATGTTTGACAATGACTTTATTGAATATTTAGCTAATTTTAAGTTTAGCGGAGATATTTATGCTATACCAGAAGGTTCTGTTATTTTTCCTAGAGAGCCTATTGTCAAAATTATTGCACCTATTATTGAGGCACAGCTTATAGAAACTGCTCTTTTGAATATTATTAATCATCAGAGCCTTATTGCCACTAAGGCGTCAAGAGTGTGTTATGCTGCACAAGGTGACGGTGTAATGGAGTTTGGCTTAAGACGAGCACAAGGACCAGACGCCGGTACTTATGGAGCAAGAGCAGCAGTTATTGGTGGTTGTGTTGCCACAAGCAATGTTCTTGCTGGCAAAATGTTTAACATTCCTGTTAAAGGTACTCACGCCCATAGCTGGATAATGAGCTTTGAAGATGAATATACTGCTTTTAAGGAATATGCAAAACTTTATCCTAATGCTTGCATACTTCTTGTTGACACTTACGATACATTAAAATCTGGTGTGCCTAATGCTATTAAGGTTTTTAATGAAATGAAAAATAGCGGTATAGACCTTAAAAACTATGGTATAAGACTTGATAGTGGTGACCTTGCTTATTTATCTAAAAAGGCTAGAAAAATGCTTGATGATGCTGGCTTTGAAACTGCTATAATTTCAGCCTCAAATGACCTTGATGAAAACTTAATTGAAAGTCTTAAACTTCAGCAAGGAGCAGAGATTACATCTTGGGGTGTTGGTACTCACCTTATTACAGCTAAGGATTGTCCGTCATTTGGTGGTGTTTACAAGTTGGCAGCTATTATGAAAAACGGTGAATTTGTGCCAAAGATTAAGCTATCTGAAAACACTGAAAAGGTTACAAATCCAGGCAATAAAAAAATAATAAGAGTATATGAAAAGCAGTACAATAAAATAAAGGCAGATATTATTTGTTTGGCTGATGAAGTGTTTAATGAAAATGAAACATTGACTATTTTCGACCCAAAAGAGCCTTGGAAAAAAACAGTAATGGAGGCTGGCACTTACACATTGCGTGAACTTATGGTGCCATTATTTAAAAATGGTGAATGTGTTTATGAAAGCAAAGAAGTTATGGCAATAAGAGATTATTGTGCTTCTGAGCTTGACACATTGTGGAATGAGGTTAGACGACTTGTAAATCCTCACAAGGTTTATGTTGACTTATCTCAAAAGCTATATGATACTAAATTAAATATTTTAAAGGAAATGGATAGATAAATGGAATATATATTGTTTGACTTAGATGGAACAATAACAGATTCACAGCTTGGAATTAAAAATTCTGTTGCCTATGCTCTCAATCATTTTGGCATTAAGGTTGATAATATGGATAGCCTCAACAAATATATTGGTCCACCATTAAGGCAGTCATTTATGACATTTGCTGGCTTAAGTGAGGAAAATTCTCACATTGGTATGACAAAGTATAGAGAATACTATGGACCTAAGGGCATATTTGAAAATGAGCTTTATTCTGGCATAGTTGATTTGTTTGAAAAGCTAAAAAAAGATAACAAAAAAATTGTTTTAGCCACATCTAAGCCTTGGATTTATGCTGAAATAATACTTGAACATTTTAATATTAAAAAGTATTTTGATTTTGTTGCAGGTAGTGAACTTAACGGTGTTAGAACTAAAAAAGATGATGTAATTAAATATGCTATTGATAAGTATAATATTGATACTAATAATGCTATTATGATTGGTGATAGAAAGCACGACATTTTAGGAGCTAAGGCTAATGGTATCAAGACTATAGGTGTTTTGTATGGCTTTGGCTCAAAAGATGAGCTTGAAAGTGCTGGAGCAGATTACATAGCTAAAAATACTGAAGATATATATAATATTATTAATGATTTGGAGGTAAAATAATGAATATTTTAGTTTGTGGTGGTGCTGGTTATATTGGTAGCCACACAGTTTATGAATTAATTGAACAGGGACATCAGGTTGTAGTTGCTGATAATCTTTGCAAGGGTCATAAGGCAGCTGTTCATAAGGACGCAAAGTTATATGTAGGTGACTTAAGGGATGCAGACTTTCTTGACAAAGTTTTTGGCGAAAACAAAATTGATGCAGTTATTGACTTTGCCGCATTTTCACTTGTTGGAGAAAGCTGTTCAGAGCCATTAAAATATTTTGACAACAATGTTTATGGCACAATTAGACTTTTAGAGGCTATGAATAGAGCAGGAGTAAAGAAGATTGTATTTTCATCAACTGCTGCAACTTATGGAGAGCCAGAAAACATTCCTATTCTTGAAAGTGACAGAACATTCCCAACTAACCCTTATGGCGAAACTAAACTTACTGTTGAAAAAATATTAAAGTGGAGTGATAAGGCTTATGGTATCAAGTATGTTGCTTTAAGATATTTTAATGCAGCAGGTGCTCATATTAGTGGTGAAATTGGTGAGGACCATTCTCCAGAAAGTCATTTAATTCCTATTATTTTGCAGGTAGCCTTAGGTCAGAGAGAAAAGATTGCTATGTTTGGCGACGATTATCCAACACCAGACGGTACTTGTGTTAGAGATTATATTCACGTAACTGACTTGGCTGATGCTCATATTAAGGCTATTGAAAAGCTCTTTAGAGATGAAACAAGTGGCATTTACAACTTAGGCAATGGCAAGGGCTTTAGTGTTAAAGAGGTTGTGGAAGAAACTAGACGAGTAACTGGCAAGGAAATTAAGGCTGTTGTTGAGGGCAGACGAGCTGGTGACCCATCTACATTGATTGCAACAAGTGATAAGGCTATGAAGGAGCTTGGCTGGAAGCCTAGATTTAATACTCTTACTCAAATTATTGAAACAGCTTGGAAGTGGCATCAAAGTCACCCAAATGGCTATAATGATAAGTAAAGAAAAAGTAAGTGATAAATTTTAGTTGTGAGAATATTGCAATTTTATAATTTATGAATATATATTGTAGGGGCGAGCATTACTCGTCCTTTTATCTATTACTTATTACTTATTACTTGAGAATAGAAACCCCTCAGTCACTGGGTGACAGCTCCCCTAGAAGTGGAGCTAAAGTGTTAATATTTAGTTTATTTGTAATTAATACGAATGGGTTGTCTGTAGGGGCGAGCATTGCTCGTCCAATATTAATAGGTGATTAACAATTACTTTTATTTATAATGAACAGGTAGATTGTAGGGGCGAACATTGTTCGCCCAATGTAACGGTTACGAATAATGGTCATACGGGCGATTAATAATCGCCCCTACAAGCAAGCTGTACTTTTACATATTAATTATATGTAGGTATACACCATTTGCCTTCCCTCATAGGGAAGGTGGCAACCGAAGGTTGACGGAAGGGTTTCCGGTGATACAAATATAATTTAGGACGAACATCAGCATTATACTATGGACGAGCAATGCTCGCCCCTACAAGTAAGCTGTACTTTTACATAATGTTTCCCTGTTATTAATACTGTAGGGAGGTACAGTTTGCCTTCCCTCATAGGGAAGGTGGCAACCGAAGGTTGACGGAAGGGTTTCCAGTATTATTTATTACCTATTATTTATTACTTATTACCTGAGAATAGAAACCCCTCAGTCACTTGGTGCCAGCTTCCCTAGAAGTGGAGCTAAAGGGTTAGTTTTTAGTTGTACTTGTAATTAATACGAATGGGTTATTTGTAGGGGCGAGCATTGCTCGTCCTTTTATCTATTACCTATTACCTATTACTTACCATTTACCACAACAGGCTCTTTATTTTTTTCTTGCAAAAAAAGCCTTATTGTGAGAAAATATATAGTATTGAGCATAAGAAGGGTGATTTTATGAGAAAACTAGTTATAGCCGAAAAGCCCTCAGTAGCACGAGATATAGCAAAGGTGCTTAAATGCAGCAAAAAGGGCAACGGCTATTTATACAATGATGAATACATAATAAGTTGGGCAGTAGGTCATTTAGTTACACTATTAGAGCCAGAAGAATACGACAAAAAGTATAAAAAATGGCAAATGGAAACATTGCCTATTATACCCAACAACATTAAAACAAAGGCAATAAAAAACACTGTTGACCAGTACAAAATACTTGAAAAAATGCTTAATTCAGACACTATTGAAAGCCTTATTTGTGCTACAGATAGTGGGCGAGAGGGCGAGCTTATATTTAGGTACATATATGACCTAGCAAAGTGCAACAAGCCATTTCAGCGTTTATGGATTTCCAGTATGACAGCTCAAGCTATTAAAGAGGGCTTTGAAAATTTAAAAGACGGTAGAGAGTATGACAATTTGTATCAATCAGCAAAATGTCGTTCAGAGGCAGATTGGCTAGTTGGTATTAATGCCAGCAGAGCTTTTACAATAAAGTATAACACGCTTTTAAGCATAGGCAGAGTTCAAACTCCAACCCTTGCCATAATAGCAGCAAGGCAAAAGGAAATTGACAGCTTTGTTGTGTCTGAATATTGGGAGGTAAATGCTGACTTTGGAGAATACAAGGGTCAGTGGTTTCGCATAAAAGTTGACGGTGACAAAAAAATAGAAGAAACTAAAATACTAGATAAAAACAAGGCAAATGAAATAGCTAAAAAGGTTAAGGGTAAAATTGCCACAGTAAAGTCAGTAGAATGTGAGGAAAAGAAAAATCCACCACCTCTCTTGTATGATTTGACAGAGTTACAGAGGGATTGCAACAGAAAATTTGGCTTTTCAGCACAGCAAACCCTTTCTTTAGTTCAGGATTTGTACGAAAAGCGAAAAATGGTTACATATCCAAGAACAGATAGCCGATATTTGTCAGATGATATGATACCTAAACTCAAAATAATTGCAGGCAAACTTATGGGTACAGAACAGTATAATAAATATGCTACTTATGTGTACAATTTGCCTAAACTTCCTATAACTAAAAGAATTGTGGATAACAGCAAATTAAGCGACCACCACGCAATTATTCCAACAGAGGCTAAGCCTAATGTTAATGCCTTAAGTGATGGAGAGTTTAAGGTTTATGACCTTATTGCAAGACGATTTTTGCAGGTGTTTTATCCTTATTATGTTTACAACACTACTAAAATTGTTACTGAATGTGAAGAAGAAACCTTTGTCACAAAAGGCACAACAGTTGTCCATAAGGGTTGGACTGAACTTAATGTAAAGTCTGAAAAAGAGAAAAAGACAGAAGAAGTTTTGCCAGATGTAAACGAAAATGACACCTTTGAAACTAAGTCAGCTAAGGTTGCAGTTAAGAAAACTAAGCCACCACAGACTTATAACGAGGCTAGTCTTTTGTCAGCTATGGAAAATGCCGGCAGATTTGTTGATGATGAGGCTTTAAAAGAACAGCTGAAGGAGTCTGGACTAGGCACACCAGCCACAAGAGCAGCCATTATTGAAAGACTTATAAAGGTTGGCTATATAGTGAGAAAGGGCAAGTCACTTATACCAACTGAAAAAGGAATGAAACTAATTGAAATTGTGCCAGTTGAGCTAAAATCACCAGAAACTACTGGTAAGTGGGAAAAGGGGCTTACATCAATAGCTAAGGGAAAAATGGATACTGAAAAATTTATGGGAAGTATCAAAAGGTATGTTAATTACATAGTCAATTCCTCACAGCAGGGAGGTTGCAAGGTTATTTTTGCTGCCGATAAGCCTAGAAGTAAAAGGGCTAAAGCCTCTATTTTAGGTGTTTGCCCTAAGTGTCAGGGTCATATTTTGGAAAATTCTAAGGGCTATTATTGCTCTAATTGGAAACAAGGCTGTCGTTTTACTATTTGGAAAAATGCCCTTGAAAACTACGGCGTTGTAATTGATAAAGATTTTGTTAAAAATATTCTTGAAAAGGGCAAAATTGAAAATATATTTGTTCACAAGCCTGATACACAAGAGGAGTGTAATTGTAGCATTTCTTTGGCTAGTGATAATAGTGGCAGACTTGATATTGGCAATTTTGTTAAGGTGGAAAAATGAAGTTAATTTTATAAAGTAATAAATGCCTTAAAAAACAAAGGCTATTTAACTATTGAATAAAATCTTCATTCATTTTTTCAAGCAATTCCTCACATTCAAGAAGGCTTAATGAATTATTTATGGAAAAAATTATTATACTATCTCTTTTATTTCTAGGATATAAGGGACTTAAACCTGCTAATCTAAGGAGTTTTTGACTGCTTTCAAGGTCAAGTTCCATACCAAATATAAGCTGTAGTAGTTTATTTCTTGAAGGCTTTTTCTTGCCTGAAAATATTTCATAAGCGTATATATTGTTTAAATTGGATTTTTCTATTGCCTTAGTTTTGTTAATATCCTTTTCATACAGAAGTTGGTTAAGGTACTCAGAAAGGCTTGATTTTATAAATTCTTCTGTGTTATTGTTAAAATAGTGATTAATACTGTTTTCTTTTTTTAGTGTTTCAAGTAATTCTTCTGTAGTTTTTTTCATTATGTATCACCTCAGATACATAATAAATGAATTTTAATAATATTTCAAGTAAAAAAAGGTGACTTTATGGATAATTTTGTAAAATATAAACTTTCACAATATAAGGCAATAAGGCAATTAAATGATGAAAATACAGTAGTTTTATGTTATGATATATCAAATGATAAGACTTGTGTCAAAAAAATTGTGAACAAAACAGCTTTTGAAATATATAAACAGATTGTGGATATTAAAAGTGATTTTTTGCCTGAAATATATGAAATATTTGAATATGAAAATGATTATATTATAGTGGAGGAATATATTAAAGGAAATTCTATTGAAGAAATAATAAATGAAAAAGGTAATTTATCTGAAAGTGAAGCATTAAAATATATGCTTGATATTTGCAATGCTCTTGAGGAAGTGCATAACAAAAATATAGTACATAGAGATGTATCTCCTGACAATGTAATAATATCTGAAAATAATAAAGCTGTTCTTCTTGACTTTGACATAGCAAGAATGGGTGGAAAAAACAAGACAACAGATACAACAATACTTGGAACGGCAGGCTTTGCATCACCTGAACAATTTGGCTTTGCCCAAACTGACAGAAGAAGTGATATTTATTCTCTAGGTGTTTTGCTTAATTATATGCTTACAGGTCATATTTTACAGTCAGATATATATGGCAAAGAGCCTTTTAAGACAATTATTTTAAAAGCTACCCAAATTGACCCTCATTTTAGGTATGAAAATATATTAGATATGAAGGAAGATATATACAAATGTATAAAAGTCATTGGGGATAGTTCAAAATTTGAGGATATTAATTATATAAATGGCTCATCTAAAAATAAAAGTGGAAATAAATTCAAATTAAATCGTGTTCCAGGGTTTAGAACAGGAAATCCCCAAAGAATGGTAATTGCTGCTTGTATTTATACTATGTGTATAATTTTCTTTATTGGACTTGTCAGCGACCATAAGGGTATAGGATATGTACTTGATTATATGGTAGGATATTTAATGATGTTTATAATACCTATGTGGTGGTTTGGTGGAAACGGAAGTCAATGGAATATTATTCCCGGATTTGCTAAGTTAAAAGGCAATGAAAAAAGAGTTTTGGCAATTATAATATATGTTGTAGTGCTGGCTTCAGTTTGCCTTTTATTGGGAAATTAATACATATTTTGCAATTTTTAAGCTCTCAGCTTAACAAAAAAAGACATCTCATACTATAATAAATGTATGAGGTGTCTTTTTTAATTGCTTTTTAATTTTATAATTGCTTTTATAATTTTTAATATTTCAGATACTTCCCCGTCAGGCAATCCAGATAAATAGGTATTTATTTTATTTATTTCAGGCGAAGAAACCGGAACATTAGTTAAATCAAAACTGAAAAGAATTGGGAGAGTAACATTTAGAGCTTTGGCTATTTTATCTATAGTAACTATAGTTGGAGCTTTCAGTCCTCTTTCAATTTGACCAAGGTGGGCGGCACTAATGCCTGATTTAAAAGCAAGTTCCTCCTGACTTATTCCGAGAGTCGTTCTGATAGTTCGTATTCTGTTGCCAAGCTGTTGAGAAATATTATCCATAGTCACACCTCCTACAGCAATCATACTAATAAAATGGAAATATTTCAAAATATTTTAGGAATTAATAATTTTAATATCTAAAATATCTTATTAAATTAATAAATGGAAAGGAGTATAAAATATTATATGAAAAAAATAATGCTGATATTTGCTGGAATATTTGTTTTTGTAGTGATTGTTTTGAGTAAATTAATAATTGTTAAAGAAATTGTAAATAATAATATCTAAAGCATTGACAAATTATTAATTTTATTGTATATTAAAATAAATCTATAAATAAAAAGGAGTGTTTAAAATGGTAAAAAAGCCTATTTACAAGAAATGGTGGTTTTGGGTTATTGTTGTTATAATTGTGGGGGGAATTGCTTCAACCAGAGGAAACAATGAAAGCAAGTCCACAAGCAATGAGGCAGTACAGCAAGATGTTCAGGATAATTCAGCTGAAGTTAAAGAGGAAACTCCAACAGAGGCTGTAACTGAAGCACCTGCAATCAGCGTATCAGCTAAAGACATTATTTCAGCTTATGAGTCAAATGAGGTAAGTGCAGACAAGCAGTATAAAAATCAGAAATTAGCAGTAACAGGTGTTGTTGATAAAATAAGTGTAGTTTTAGACCAGACAACTGTAACATTAACAAATGGAGAACAATATGCTTTCACAGGTGTAAGATGCTATTTTGATGATGAAGCTGAAGTTGAAAAGGTTTCAAATCTTGCAAAAGGTGATACAATAACTATTGAAGGTATTTGTGACGGATACGATATAGAACCTAATATGAAAAATTGTATTATTAAGTAAAATACATATTGATAAAAATATACAATTTGTGATATAAATAAGTATCAAGAAATGTTAATTGTTTCTTGATATTTATTTATGAGGAGGATTTTTATGATTGACTTTACTAACAAGACCCTTTTTAAATTGAAAAAAAGTAATATTGCAGTACCTGATGTTATAAATAAGTTGTTAATTCCAAATGAAGATGTTATAGGTATTTATACAGCACTGCGTGACTATGTTATTTTTACAAACAAAAGAATTATAGCTGTTAATGTACAGGGAATAACAGGTAAAAAGCAGGATTTTACTTCTTTGCCTTATTCTAAAATTCAGTTGTTTTCAGTAGAAACAGCTGGTGTTATTGATTTGGATAGTGAACTTGAAGTTTATTTTAGCGGAGTTGGCAAAATTAAGTTTGAATTTACAGGTGCCAGTGATATTGTAAAAATTGGTCAGATTATAAGTGCCTATCTTTTATAATTAAGTAGGGCTATGGTGAATAATTATGACTAATAATGATAAACAAAAAACAGCGATTGCTATTTTGGCATTAGTGGTAATTGCCTTTGTTAAACTGACGATATTGCATTTCTCATCTGATTTAATAGCTAACATTGTTCTTTCTTACAACAATGTATCTGGCAATGAGCTTGTTTATGGTGGAAGTATACCTTGGTTTTTTCCTATAATTAGAACCATAGGAATTATAATACTAATTGCACTATATTTACTATTTGTTTTCTATATTATAAGTAGAACTAAATTTGAAAGTAGCTTTAAGATATTAATTATAATAATGTGTCCTTTTATAACTATTAATTATATTGGTAACATTATATTGATGATATTAGTATGCTTGATTTTCGTAAGTGAATATGAAAAGGATACTTATGAAAAAGATAAATCAGAATATATTTTATCTGCCGATGGTGTTCCTATAGGTAAGAATAGTGACGATATAGGTCAGAAGTTAATAACAATAGCTTTTGTTTTTGTTTTGTGGGTAGCTTTGCTTCTTGCAGTAAATTTACCTAAAAGCAATTATGAATATGCAAGTGACAATAATAAAGCTATGATTGAAGCACTTACTGATACAACAACCACTACAACTACTACGACAACCACCACAACAACAACCACTACTACAACTACTACGGAAGCAACAACAGAGAGTACAACACAAGCTCCTGTTGTATCCCAACAGGATATGTATGTAAGTGCTTTGGGGCATTTGTACACAAATGTGGAGCTGTATCTTAAGGTAAACCAAAATGACGGAAGTGAAAAGTACATTTTGTATGGAAAGGTTCTTGATTTCAATTATAGAGCAAAGCAAGTTCTTGTTTATACATACGAAAATGGACAGACAACTTGGTTTCCAAGGCGTCAGGGAATGTTGACATTAGCCTATGTGCGTTCTGACGACCCTGCATTGTTGCAAGCATTACAATAAAAATGTGAATAGTTTTTAAGCCGTAATTTTAAGTAATATTACGGCTTTTTATTATTTAATAGAAATTTATAAAGTTTTATGATAAGTATTGACAATTCTTAAAAAAAATTGTATAATTTATTAAGAAATCATTAAAAAAAGAATTTAATAAATTAATAAAATTAATTAAATTCTAGCTAATAATACATAAAGGAGTGGGGATTTATGGCTAAGATAATTTCAATTGAAAACGAAGTAGTATCTATTGGTACAAATGACGGGGGAATTAAGGAAGTAAGACTTACTGACTTAAATTTTGCACCAGTTGTTGGTGATGAAGTTGAAGTGTTTGAAACAGAAACTAAAACCATAGTAACAAAGAAAGAGGTTAAAGAACAGGAAACTGCTGTTCCTAACAATGGTGGCATTAATATTAATGTATCTAATACTCAAACAACAACACAGCCAACTAATGTTAAGGGAACTAAGGCTGTTAATAAGGTTGTATATTGCCTTTTAGCATTATTTTTAGGTGGTCTTGGTGTTCATAAGTTTTATTCTGGTAAAATTGGTATGGGTATTTTATACTTAGTATTTTGTTGGACTTATATTCCAGCATTTGTAGCATTTATTGAATTTATTATGGCTTTATGCAAGAAGGCTGATAATAACGGAATGATTATTGTTTAATTAAATATTATTTACAGGCTGTGGCTAAGTTAGTCACAGCTTTTTTATTTACTTTAATTGACTTTAAAACATAGCTGTAGTATAATTATTAGAATAAATAATGGAAGGAGATTACTATGCAAGAACTCAAAAATATTATATTGGAAATATTAGAAAAAAACAGCAGAGTAAGTCTTGAGGATATGGCGGCGATGCTTGGAAAAACACCAGATGAAATAGCGGCCATTATGGACGAAATGAAGAAAGAACAGATTATTTGTGGTTACACAGCCCTTGTAAACTGGGATAAGACAGATAGAGAATATGTTACAGCAATGATTGAAGTTAAGGTTACACCTCAGAGGGATAGAGGCTTTGAAAAGATTGCTGAAAGAATATACGGATTTGATGAAGTTAAGGCAGTTTATCTTATGGCAGGCTCTTATGACCTCCTTGTTATGATGGACGGCAAAAATATTAGAGATATATCATACTTTATTTCAAATAAGTTGTCACCAATTGACAATGTACTTAGCACATCTACTCACTTTGTGCTTAAAAAGTATAAGGACCACGGTGTAATATTTGAAAAAAAGGCTGATGAGGACGAAAGGATGATAGTTACACCATGATGAAACCAGAGGATTTTGTTGCTGATAAGGTAAAAATAATGCCTTTTTCAGGAATAAGAAAGTTTTTTGACATAGCTAGTGAAATGGAAGGAGTTATTTCATTAGGTGTAGGTGAGCCTGACTTTGACACTCCTTGGGCTATTAGAGAAAAGGGTATTTATAACCTTGAAAAGGGCAAAACTGTTTATTCTTCTAATGCCGGTTTGCTTGAACTTAGAAAAGAAATAAAGAATTATTTGCAAAGAACTATAAACTGTACTTATTGCCCAAAGGGTGAAATTATAGTTACAGTTGGTGCTAGTGAAAGTATCGACTTAGCATTAAGAGCTACATTAAATTATGGTGATGAAGTTCTTGTGCCAGAGCCTTCTTATGTAAGCTACAAGCCTTGTGTATCTATGGCTGACGGTGTTCCTGTCATTGTCAATACTAAGGCTGAAAACAAGTTTAAACTTACTGTTGATGACATTAAGGACAAAATCACTGACAAAACTAAGGCTCTCATTTTCCCTTATCCTAACAATCCAACAGGTGCAATAATGGAAAAGGAGGACCTTGAGGAGCTTGGTGCTTTCTTAAGGGATAAAAATATTCTTGTTATAAGTGACGAAATTTATTCAGAGCTTACTTATGGTGGCAAAAAGCACCATTCTATTGCAGCCGTTGAGGGTATGAAGGACAAAACTATTGTTATTAATGGTTTTTCAAAGTCATTTGCTATGACTGGCTGGAGATTAGGCTATGCAGCAGGTCCTAAGGAGATTATATCTGCTATGACTAAAATACATCAGTATTGCATTATGTGTGCTCCAACTACTAGTCAGCAAGCAGCTATTGAAGGTCTTAGAAATTGTAAGGATAGCGTTGATGCTATGCGTAGAGAATATGATAGAAGAAGAAGATTTATGCGTAAGGGCTTTTTGGATATGGGTCTTGATTGCTATGACGCAGAGGGTGCTTTCTATCTTTTCCCTTGCATTAAGTCAACAGGCTTGTCATCTGAAGAATTTTGCGAAAGACTTTTGTTTGAAGAAAAGGTTGCTGTAGTTCCTGGCACAGCCTTTGGTGAATGTGGCGAAGGCTTTATTCGATGTTCTTATGCCTATTCTGTTGAAGAAATTAAGGTTGCTCTTGATAAAATTGCTGTTTTTGTTAAAAAGGTTAGAGCTGAAAAGAGATGATTTTAAATGGCTTACGAAAATTTAGTTAATATTATTGAAAATAGTGATAATATTGTGTTTTTAGGAGGGGCAGGTGTATCTACTGAAAGCAATATACCTGATTTCAGAAGTGCTGACGGCTTGTATTCTGCTCAGAATGAGTATGGCTATCCTCCAGAAACATTAATTAGTAGAAGTTTTTTTGATAGAAATAAAGAAATTTTTTATGATTATTATAAGAAAAACCTTATTTGCCTTGATGCTAAGCCTAATCCTGCCCACTATGCTTTAGCTGAGCTTGAAAAAATGGGTAAACTTAAGGCTGTTGTTACTCAAAACATTGATGGACTTCACCAAATGGCTGGTAGCAAAAATGTTTATGAGCTTCACGGTAGTGTTCATAGAAACTATTGTATGAAATGTCATAAGTTTTATACTGCTGAGGATATAATGGCTATGGAGGGTGTTCCTCATTGTGACTGTGGCGGTGTAATTAAGCCTGATGTGGTTCTTTATGAGGAAGGTCTTGATGATGATGTGTGGAATGGTGCTTACTCTGCCATAAGAAATGCTGATGTTCTTATTGTTGGTGGTACTTCCCTTGTTGTTTATCCTGCTGCCGGACTTGTAGGAATTTATAGAGGCAATAAACTTGTGCTTATTAATAAGAGCGAAACATCTTATGATAGCAAGGCTTCTCTTGTTATTAATGATAAAATAGGCGTGGTTTTATCTGATGTTTTGGAGCAAATTAAAAAAAATAAAAAAAATTGAAAAAAATTAAAAAAAGTTGTTGACAAACTATAAAAGGTCTGCTATAATATTATTTGTGTTCAGGTGATAAACAAAAACACAGGAACACAAAATGGGAGCATAGCTCAGCTGGGAGAGCATCTGCCTTACAAGCAGGGGGTCACAGGTTCGAGCCCTGTTGTTCCCATTATGGCGAGATAGCTTAGCTGGCTAGAGCGTCCGGTTCATACCCGGAAGGTCAGCGGTTCGAATCCGCTTCTCGCTATGCTTAACCTCTCAAACTTAGGTTTGAGAGGTTTTTTTATTGTTGTATTTAAAATAGGATAATTATTCATAGGTAGTAGTTACTCTTTGCTTGTAGGGGCGAACATTGTTCGCCTAATGTAACTACTACAAATAACCTGTTCTTATATGGTAAATGAATAACTATGGATTAACCCTTTAGCTCCACTTTTAGGGGAGCTGTCACGAAGTGACTGAGGGGTTTTTATTCTCAAGTAATAAGTAATAGGTAATAGGTAATAGATAAAAGGACGAGCAATGCTCGCCCCTACAAATAACCTGTTCTTATATGGTAAATGAACAGCTATGGATTAACAATTTGGCTCCACTCTTAGGGGAGCTGGCACGAAGTGACTGAGGGGTTTTTATTCTCAAGTAATAAGTAATAGGTAATAGGTAATAGATAAAAGGACGAGCAATGCTCGCCCCTACAAATAACCTGTTCTTATATGGTAAATGAACAGCTATGGATTAACAATTTGGCTCCACTCTTAGGGGAGCTGGCACGAAGTGACTGAGGGGTTTCTATTTTTAGGTAATAAGTAATAAGTTATAGGTAATAGATAAAAGGACGAGCAATGTTCGCCCCTACAAATAACCTGTTCTTATACGGTAAATGAACAGCTATGTATTAACAATTTAGCTCCACTTCTAGGGGAGCTGTCACGAAGTGACTGAGGGGTTTCTATTTTCAAGTAATAAGTAATAAGTTATAGGTAATAGATAAAAGGACGAGCAATGCTCGCCTCTACAAATAACCTGTTCTTATACGGTAAATGAATAACTATGGATTAACAATTTAGCTCCACTTTTAGGGGAGCTGTCACGAAGTGACTGAGGGGTTTCTATTCTCAAGTAATAAGTAATAGGTAATAGGTAATAGGTAATAGATAAAAGGACGAGCAATGCTCGCCCCTACAAATAACCTGTTCTTATATGGTAAATGAACAGCTATGGATTAACAATTTAGCTCCACTTTTAGGGGAGCTGGCACGAAGTGACTGAGGGGTTTTTATTCTCAAGTAATAAGTAATAGGTAATAGGTAATAGATAAAAGGACGAGCAATGCTCGCCCCTACAAATAACCTGTTCTTATATGGTAAATGAACAGCTATGGATTAACAATTTAGCTCCACTTTTAGGGGAGCTGGCACGAAGTGACTGAGGGGTTTTTATTCTCAAGTAATAGGTAATAGGTAATATTGGAAACCCTTCCGTCAACCTACGGTTGCCACCTTCCCTATAAGGGAAGGTAAATGGTGTATACCTATATATATAAGTACACCTTACTTGTAGGGGCGATTATTAATCGCCCGTATGACCATTATTCGTAAATGTTACAGTGGGCGAACATTGTTCGCCCCTACAAATAACCTGTTCTTATATGGTAAATGAACAGCTATGGATTAACCCTTTAGCTCCACTTTTAGGGGAGCTGTCACGAAGTGACTGAGGGGTTTCTATTTAGGTAATATGTAATAAGTAATAGATAATAAGTAGTAGTTACTTTTTGCTTGTAGGGGCGAGCATATTGCACCGAAAGATTTATCGGCAAATCCATAGGATTTGTTTTTGCGTAGCAAAAATGCTGATGCTCGTCCTTAGTAAAATGCTGATGCTCGTCCTTAGTAAAATGCTGATGCTCGTCCTTAGTTATAGGAAATCCTGTACTTATATATTTATCAAATAAATTTTTAATTTTGCCTATCATTTATTTTTCTTCTTGCTTATAAACTCTTTTAATACAATGTTCTTTCATATATTTTATAAATGTAGTATCATTACCACTTTCATAAAAGGATATTAATAATTCTTTAAATTCCTCTAATTTTTCTATTGGTATTTGAAAAATGCCAATATCATTTTCAATTAAAATCTTATTAGCTATAAGCTGAGCAACTCTTTTGATGCCATCAATATTTCTAATGTATGACTATATTTTAGTTATTATTAAATATTATTTTCCATTTTCAAAACAAATGTCACTAAATGTCACTCACAATAGTGTATAACATAAATAGGAGGTGGATAAAAATGAGATTAGAAGAAATTATAATGAACTTTAGCAATGCAAAAAGGCTAAAGTCAAATAGTTATCAGGTTAAATGCCCTTGTCACAATGACAGGGTAGCAAGCCTAACAATAACAGAAGAAAATGACAAAATACTTATGAAGTGCCACGCAGGCTGTGACACAAGGGATATATTAAACGCCATAGGTTTGAAAATGGCTGACCTTTACAACAACGATGAGTACAAAGCCTATATAAATACTACAAAGTCTTGGTGGCAGGAGGCTTTTAACATAAAGCCTGAGGCTGTGTATAATTATGGCAACTACATAAAGGTAAGATTGCCCGACAAGAAAATATTTTATGGCAGGCTAATAAATGGCAAATATGAAAAGGGAATGGGTGAATATAACAAAACCCTTTATAAGCCTAAAAGCATAATAAAGGCAAGGGCAAACAACAGTTATATTTATGTTTGTGAGGGTGAAAAAGATGTTGATACCCTTTTAAGCCACGGCTTTTGTGCCACAACAGCAGGAGGTGTAAACGACTGGAAAAAGGCTTTTGCAGAGTATTTTAAAGGGTGCAGAGTAGTTTTGTTGCCAGATAATGATGAACCGGGTATAAAGCTAATGAAAGAGGTTAAAGAGGATTTAATGGACTATGCCTTTGCTGTTAAAACTGTAATGACATCAACAAAGGAAAAGGGTGATATTACAGACTGGTTTAATGAAGGCAATACTAATGCTGATTTTAAAATGCTTGTTGAAAAGCAACACTGGCAGTATCCCGATTTTATATATGTTAGTAAGGATAAATTAAATATAAATTCAGACCTTTTGGCTAGTCATATTGATAGGGTGTTGCCACATATTTTGGTTTATAGACCGGGACTTGATATATGTGATTATTACGGCTATAAAAATGGTGTCTATTCAAAACAATCAAAGTTAGATGTAAAGTCAACAATAAAGGAATTTTTGCCCGTTGGCATAAGTACAGACTATCTTTTGAATAATACCTATAATCTTTTAATGGCAGGGGCGTTGCATAAATGCAGAATTGAGGACTTAAACACAAATGATAGCATTATTAATTGTAAAAACGGCTTGTATAATATAGATACGGGAGAGCTAATGCCTCATACCCATAAGGAATTGACAACATTGCAGTTAAATTGTAATTATAAAAAAGACGCTCCAATTCCCCAAACATTTATTAATTATATTAATGACCTTTGTTCAAATGGAGAAACAGTTGATGAAAGCAAGAAAATGGTCCTTCAAGAGTGGCTGGGGCTTTTAATATCTAACATTAATATATATGAAACAAAGAAAAGCCTTATGCTTTATAGTCCCTTAGGAAATACTGGAAAATCTGTATTTTTAAATATAATTAAGGAATTTTTAGGCGTAGAAAACACTATTAATATTCCTTTGCAAAAAATGTCGGATAGATTTGTTGTGGCCGATATGTATGGCAAAAGGGTGAATATTGTAGGTGACCAGCAAAGCAATGATATTAGTGATAGTTCTGGCTTTAAGCAGGCAACAGGTGGCGACCCTTTAAAGGTTGAGTTTAAGGGAAAAGGCGGTTTTAACTGGGTTTATACAGGTGGCGTTGTAACTGCTTGCAATGTTTTGCCATCTTTCACAGATGATAAGGGTGGCCATATTTTTGAGCGAATTAGCCTTATTCCTTGCGAATATACTATTCCTGCTGAAAAAAGAGATGGTAAACTTTTGAATAAGCTGACAAAGGAGCTTGACGGTATATTTATATGGGCTATGGAGGGCTTAAAAAGGCTCAAGGATAATAACTTTAAATTTAGTAAATGCTTGGCTAGTGAAGAATGTGTAAAAGAATATAGAGAAAATGTGGATACTTTTTATAGGTTTATAAATGAAAATTATAACGTAACATTTGATAGAGCTAATAAGGTTAAGAAAACAGACCTTGAAAATGATTATATTCAGTGGTATAAGGATAATGTGTCCTTTATGACTATTAATAAAAGAAAGATAAAGGAAAAGGCTGAAAAGAATGGAATTGTGCTAACTGTAGTAAAAGGTGTTAGGTATTATAGTGGTTTAATTAGGAAGTGTCATAACAATTTTACAGTATATAATGATGAAATCCCCGAACAGTTTATGTGATTAATATAGTTGAGGGTGCAAGTTGGGGTGCAAAATAGGGTGCAGAAATAAATACATTAATATTAATATTTATAATTATTTTTTAGTATTATTTATTGTTTAATATTATTTAATTAATGGCTTATTTACTATGTTTTTTAATAATAAAATAAATAATGTAATAGATATAAAAACTAACGGGGTGCAAAAGGGTGCAGGTTTTTTTAGTTGGCAAAAAAATTGAAAATGAAAATATAATTAAACTTTTTAAGAAGTGCAAAAAACTTGCACCATTCTGCACCCTATATACTGAAACACTAGTATTTAAGCCAAAAATTGGGGTGCAAAATATGTAAAAAAACTGCACCTAAATTGCACCCTAAGTTGCACCTTAATTATTTGTGAATGAATTACACTGTTAAAATCTACTAAATAATAGTTGCTAATTTTGTTTAAAAATTATTGTAATATATTGTTGACCCTGTGTGGGAATAATGGTATCATAAAAATATAAACAAATTAAATTGTTGTTAAGGGGTAATTTTTAGTTGTACTTGGAAATGTTACGAACGGGTTGTCTGTAGGGGCGATTATTAATCGCCCAATAATAATAGGTGGTTAACAATTATTTTTATTTATAATGAACAGGCAAACTGTAGGGGCGAGCATTGCTCGTCCGAGTTATCAGCTATATATTAAAAGTACTTATTACCTATTACTTGAGAATAGAAACCCCTCAGTCAGCTAAAGCTGACAGCTCCCCTACAAGTGGAGCTAGGTGGCTAACAATTACTTTTTTATAATGAACAGGCAAACTGTAGGGGCGAACACTGTTCGCCCGTTGTAACAGTTACGAATAATGGTCATACGGGCGATTAATAATCGCCCCTACAAATAAGCTGTACTTTCATATATTAATTATATGTAGAGCAAGGCAGTTTGCCTTCCCTTGTAGGGAAGGTGGCAACCGAAGGTTGACGGAAGGGTTTCCAACTTTATTTATTACATATTACCTATTACCTATTACTTGAAAATAGAAACCCCTCAGTCACTTCGTGACAGCTCCCCTAAAAGTGGAGCTAAGTGGTTAATATTTAGTTATTCATTTATACAAAAAAAGGGCGATTAATAATCGCCCCTACAATAAACTGTACCTATTACTTATTACTTATTACCTATTACCTTTTACTTCCCCTCATCATTTTAAAAATCCAAATATAAGCTCAACTATTCTTTCAAAGAAGAAGTAGTAAACTGTAACAAGTGCAACAAAGAAAGCCAAAACGCCAATTACATAAAGAATTTTATATATTTTAGGCACAGATTTATAAAATCTAACAGCCTTTAAATATTGCTTATGAAATTTAGAGCGTAAATACCACTTTCTAAACCTATCAGACCCCTTATTAAAGCAATAATAAGCCACAAACAAAAAGGGAACAGTAGGCATAACTGGCAATATAGTGCCTAAAACGCCCAAAAAAATTGAAACAAAGCCCAACACAACCCACAGCTTTTTAACCATTATATCAACCTTCCAACTATAAGCAATTAATTTTTCTTAAGTTCTGCATAAACATCTCTTTTGCCAATTCCTCTATCTTTGGCAACCTGTTTCATAGCACTTTTTTCATCTAAGCCTTGTGCCACATAGCTATTAAAGTGGTCTAGTATTGACATTTCATTTATTTTTGACATTTCCTCGGCTTTTATTTCCTCTGGGTCAGCACCATTTAAAACAATAACAAATTCGCCCTTTGGCTCATTTTCTTCAAAATAAGCTATAACATCACTTATTTTGCCTTTGTTTACTGTTTCGTGGCGTTTTGTAAGCTCTCTTTCAACAGCAATTTCTCTATCACCGGCATATTTATAAATATCATTTAATGTATTTAACAAATGGTGGGGTGCTTCATAAAATACTGTAGTTCTAGTTTCGCCCTTTAGCCTAGAAAGAACCTCAACTCGCTGTTTTTTACCCTTTGGCAAAAAGCCTTCAAATATATAACTTCTTGTGTTAAGACCACTTAAAACAAGGGCTGTAATCACTGCTGTAGGACCAGGCACTATTGTTACATCAATGTCATTTTCATAACAAAGTTTGACTAAGTCCTCTCCAGGGTCAGATATACCAGGCATACCAGCGTCAGTAACAAGGGCAATATCTTTGCCTGCCTTAAGCATATTAATAAGCTGAGGACCTTTAACATCTTTATTATGTTCATAATAGCTTGTCAGTGGTGTTTTAATATCAAAGTGATTAAGCAATTTAACACTCTGTCTTGTGTCCTCTGCTGCAATCAAGTCAACCTCTCCCAGTATCCTTATTGCTCTAAGGGTCATATCCTCCATATTTCCTATTGGTGTACCGCAAATATATAACATATATTTCTCCTAATTGTAGTAAATATCATAAACTTCATCTGTGTAAGTGCCGTCAGCCTTATATATAACAAGATTTGGCAATACCTTTAAGCCAGCTTTTCCACCCTTTGAAAACTCTAAAAGCACTAGCTCTGAGCCTTTGTTAAAATGTGGTGAAATAAGTTGCATTGTTTTAGGCTCAATATGATACTTTCTAGCAGTACAAAATATATCTGCTAATCTTTCACTTCTGTGTACCATATATAGTCTGCCACCATATTTAAGCATTTTGTTAGCTGATGAAAAAACATCATCAATGTTACAAAGTATCTCGTGTCTAGCAATAGCCTTGGGAGAACTTTGGCTTACATAGCCAACATTGTTAGCCATATAGGGTGGGTTGCAAGTAACAACATTAAATGATGATGCCTTAAAATACTTGGTGCAATCCTTTATGTCACCTGTTACAACATCAATTTTATCACTTAAGTTATTAAGTGCAACAGAACGCCTTGCCATATCTGCACTTTGCTCCTGTATCTCTATTGCTGAAAAGTGACTGCCGTTTGTTTTTGCCTCAAGAAGTATTGGTATAATTCCTGTGCCAGTACACATATCTAAGGCTATTTCACCTTTTTTAACCTTAGCAAAGCCACTTAATAAAACAGCATCAATGCCAAAGCAAAAGCCGTTTGTATTTTGTATAATTTTGTAGCCCTTACGATGAAGGTCGTCTAATCTTTCGTTTTCTAAAAGCATTAATCAAGTATATCCTTTAAATCTTCTTTTGGAACATTATCCTCTTTGCGATGACGCCTTTTCAATATTCTAATTTCATCAGGAGTGAAAAAGCTAACTCCAATATCGTTTTTAGGTGGCTTTTTAATAGCAGTCTTAATAACCTGCTTTAAAACATTTACACTTAAAACCTCTCCACGACCTTCAGGAGTTTCAATAATATCTCCCTCCTTAGGAAGTTTCTTTAAAAGCTCCTCATAAACATTTTGCTCATATTTAAGACAACACATAAGTCTGCCACAAGCACCTGATATTTTAGTAGGGTTTAATGAAAGTCCTTGGTCCTTTGCCATTTTAATACTTACTGGGTGAAAATCACCTAAGAAAGTGGCACAGCAAAGAGGTCTGCCACAAATACCAATGCCGTTTACATACTTTGCCTCATCTCTAACACCAATTTGTCTTAACTCAATACGAGTGCGGAAAACTGACGCAAGGTCCTTAACAAGCTCTCTAAAGTCAATTCTGCCGTCTGCTGTAAAGTAAAATATAAGTTTGTTGTTATCAAATGTAAGCTCTGTTGCAATCAAACGCATTTCTAGCTTATGCTTTTTTATCTTTTCAATACAAACTTCAAAGGCTTCCTTTTCCTTTTCCTTATTTTTTCTATTTATTTCCATATCCTCATCTGTAGCTAGTCTTGTAACTGGCTTAACAGGTGGAATAACATCTTCTTCACTAACATCTCTGTTTGGTATAACTACTGTACCAAACTCCATACCTCTTGCAGTTTCAACAATTACATTCTGTCCATAGGTATATTCAGTTGTTTCAGGGTCAAAATAATAAATTTTGCCTGCTTTTTTAAATCTAACTCCAACTACTATCATTCTATTTCTCCTTTATTTTAAAAAACAGAGTTTCTAACAAAAGCTGTGTGTTGCCGTTGTGGCTAAGTTTAAACCTAGTGTCGTTAATAGCATCACATCTGTTAATAAGCTGACTAATAGTTGTTTTTTTTGCTATAATCTCTGTTTGAGGGATTTTATCTTTTTGAATAATATTTTTTTGAGAGCCTGTTTGTTTCATAACTAGGGCATCTCTATACATAAGGTACATTATTTCAAGTATTTTGTCAATAAATCCCTTTTGTTCCTTTAATATATCTACGAGAGAATAAAGTTCAATCATATCTGCATCTTCCAGCTTAACAGCAGTTTCTATTGCTGTATCTCTTATATCCCTAAACTCGTCAGAATTGGCAAGCTCTAAGGCTTTTCCTATGCTGCCTTGTGAATAAATGCTGTATAGCTGTGACACATCTTGAGTCAAATCCATATTTTTGACTAGATAATCTGCAACAGCATTGTAGGGAAGGGGGTGCAGTTTAAACATAATACAGCGTGAAAGTATAGTAACTAAAAATTTGTTATAGTTTTCACACAGCAAAAGAAATATACCATACTCAGGAGGTTCTTCCAATGTTTTAAGAAAGGCGTTTTGAGCAAGTATATTCATTTTGTCGGCCTCAGGAATAATAAATATTTTGTATCTATTTCTGTATGGCTTAATTGTTATATTTTTTAATATTTGGTTTCTAACATCAGATACTGTAATATCTTTTTTGTCGTGAGTGACATATATAATGTCTGGGTTGTTATCTTCATCAAAGGTTTTGCAACTTGTACAATGCCCACAGCTTTCTGTGCCACCTTCTTCACAATTTAGAGTTTTAGCAAAGGCTTTAGCAATAGTGCTTTTGCCAATGCCATACACTCCGTCAAATATGTAAGCGTGGTTTATTCTTTTGTGGGCTATTGATGTTTTTAAGTGGTCAATAATTTCTTTGTGACCTACTATTTGGCTAAAATTATTGTTTGACATTATATACCGTTTTTCTCCATAAGGTTTTCAATGCCCTTAACTATTTCATCGTGTATTTCATCAACAGATTTAAGAGCATTGATTACCTGTATTCTGTTTTTGCATCTTTTAGACAGTCTTACATAACCATCATAAACTCTTTGATGAAAGCTGAACTTTTCAGCCTCTAGTCTGTCAAGTTCAGCCTGTTCTCTCTTTCTAGCTAGTCCATCTTCTGGCTTTAGCTTAAGGAAAAAAGTTATGTCAGGCTCTAAGTCCCCAACAGCATACTTATTAATGCTTTTAATAAGTCTTTCTCCTATTGAACGGGCAAAGCCTTGATAAACAACAGAGCTGTCAACAAATCTGTCGCTTATGACAATATCCCCCTCTTTTAGGGCTGGCAGTATGACTTCTTCTACGTGCTGTGCTCTTGCTGCTGCATATAAAAGTGCCTCTGTCATATCTGTCATTTCTGTGTTGTTTTTATCTATTATAATTTCTCTGATTTTTTCGCTTATGGGAGTACCACCTGGTTCTCTTGTGCAAATTACCTTGTATCCCTTGTCCTCAAAATATTGTGCAAGGCGATTGATTTGGGTAGTTTTGCCAGCACCGTCTGTACCCTCCATAGTAATAAATAAGCCTGACATTTTATCCTCCGATTTTATCTTGCTAACCAGCCACCGTCAACAGCTAATGTAAAGCCGTTTACATAGCTTGCTGCGTCTGAGCAAAGATATATTACTGCACCCATCATATCATCAGGTGTACCCCAACGACCTGCTGGTATTCTGTCTAATATAGCTTCAGAACGGTTTGAATCTCCTCTTAACTGAGATGTGTTGTTAGTTGCCATATAACCAGGAGCAATACCGTTTACATTAATGTTGTGGCCAGCCCATTCGTTAGCCAATGCTCTAGTTAAGCCTAATATTGCAGACTTACTTGCAGCATAAGCAGGAACTCTGATACCACCCTGATAGCTTAACATTGAGCAAATGTTGACGATTTTTCCACCTGTGCCTTGAGCCATATATTCTTTTGCAACAGCTTGAGCTAAGAAAAATACAACCTTTTCGTTAATATCAATTACTTTATCCCAGTTTTCTTCTGTTACATTAATAGCATCATCTCTTAAAATAATGCCGGCATTATTAACAAGAATGTCAATTTTGCCAAACTTATTTTTAGCCTCAGACACAATGTAATCAATCTGCTTTGTTGAACCCAAATCGGCAATAATTTCAAAAAATTCGCCACCATTTTTTTCAACAGCTTCTTTAGTTTCAGCACAACTTCTTCTGGCAACACCGCAAACCTTTGCCCCTGCTTGAGCCAAAGCTACACACATACCTTGACCAAGACCAGTGTTTGCACCAGTAACAATTGCCACCTTACCATCAAGTTTAAATAAATCTAAAATCATAATAAATCCTCCCTTTATTGTTTATTTAATAATAGTATATCACATATAATTTTCAAGTTCAATAAAATATCATTGAAAAAAATCGTCAAATATGTTATTATTATATAACATAACGAAATGGTATTTGTGGAGGTGTTTAATATGGCTATAAAGGAATCAGGCGAAAATTATCTTGAATCAATACTTGTTATAAAAGAAAGAAAAGGTTATGTTCGTTCTATAGATGTTGCTAATGAATTGGGAGTTTCTAAGCCTAGTGTTAGTAGGGCTATGTCTGTGCTTAAAAAAGAAGGTCTTATTGATATGGACGGTCTTAATCAGATTTTACTTACTGATGATGGCAAAAAAATTGCTGAAACAATTTATGAAAGACATAGAGTAATTACTAAGTTCCTTGTGTCATTAGGTGTTGATGAGGAAACTGCTGCTACTGATGCTTGTAGAATTGAGCATGTTATCAGTCCTCTTTCTTTTCAGAAAATTAAGGAGCATTTTTTTGATAAATAGGTTAATAATAAATACTGTGGAGGTGTTTTGATGTCAGTTATTACTATTACTAAGGATAATTTTGAGGCAGAGGTTTTAAATTCAGACAAGCCTGTTCTTGTGGATTTTTGGGCTGTTTGGTGTGGTCCTTGCCAAATGCTTTCTCCTGTTGTTGACCAGATTGCTGAAGAAAGTGATGCTATAAAGGTTGGCAAAATTAATGTTGATGAACAGCCAGAGCTTGCTATTAAGTTTGGTGTTATGTCTATTCCTACTCTTATTTCATTTAGAGATGGCAAAATCCATAACAAGAGTGTTGGCGTTATATCTAAGGAAGAAATATTGAATTTAATTTAGTGTTTATAAGCCCCTTGAGGGCTTATTTTGCCACTACTTTGTGTGGTTTTGTACAATATGACTAAAAATTAAATTGCAAACAAGAGTATATACTATAAATTGTTTAAATTGTTAATATTATATTTAAAAGTATTGACAAAGCTGGAAATATATTGTAATATTTTCCTAGAACTTTTTAAAAGACCATTAAAAAAGACTTATGTATTTTTTTTAATTCTCTTTTGTATAACTATTTTTTTGATGCTTAGAAATAAGCATTTATTTTTTGATGTATAGGTTAGCTAAAGCTAATGATAGTAGCGATAACTAATCACAGTAGCTAAAGCTAATCCTAGAAGGAGGACAATATGAAAAGAAAAGTGCTTTCTTTGGGCATAGTTTTTACAATGTTAGCATCTTCAATGCCTACATTTGCTGGTGATTACACTGATATGCCTCAAGGTTGGTCAAATGCTGCAATGACTTATGCTGTAAACAATGGTTATGTTCAGGGCAGTAACGGTAAGTTAAACCCTAAATCTTTTGCAACAAGAGCTCAAGTTGCTGCTATTTTTGCAAGAGTTTTAAAACTTGAAAACAAGGCTGATATTTCTACATACACTGATGTTGAGTCTAGCCAGTGGTATTATGATGATGTAGCTAAGGCTGTTGAGGCTGGTCTTGTTTTAGGCTCTGATAATAAACTTAGACCAAATGACAACATTACTAGAGAAGAAGTTATGGCTATTATTGCTAGAGCTTACAATGTGACTGGTAGCAATGACGCTCTTTCTAATTTTGTTGACGGTTCTGCTGTGTCTAGCTGGGCTAAAGATGCTGTTTCTGCTTTAGTTGAAAATGGCATTGTTAATGGTAGTGACGGTTATATTAACCCTAAAAACAATATTACAAGAGAAGAATTTGCACAGCTTTTATATAATTGCCAAAATAAGTTTGGTGATGATGTAGAAGAAACTACAGAGGTTACTACAGCTAGTGAAACAACTACAAAGGCTGTTGTGGCTGAAACTAAGGAAAGTACAACTGAAGTAACTACTTCTAATAAAAAGACAACTAAGTCCAGTGGTGGCGGTGGTGGTTCAAGCAGTTCTAGCAAAAATACAACTACTGAAACTACTACAGAAGTAACAACAGAGGCTACTACTGCTGAGGCAACAACTGAGGCAACTACAGAAGCTACAACAGAAGCAACAACTGAGGCTACTACTGAAACAACAACAGAAACTACTACAGCTGTTGCTTTAGACAGTCAGAGCAAGGTAACTATTGACGGTACAGATTACTATGTTGCTAACCTTGACAAGCCAATGTCAGACTATACATTTACACTTAATGGCAATGCAGTAACACCAACACCAGTAAATGCTGAAAAGACTATTGTTAAGTATAGCGAAAAGCCTCTTACAGGTTACAAGTATGCTAAAAAGACTTTAACTTATGGCGAATATTGGTATTCAGAAACAAGTGACGGTTTTACTGGTACACTTTCAACTGATTTTGCTAAGGGCGGCAAAATTGCTGAAATTCCAGCAAGCTACACAGCAGGTCAGAGTGCAGATGATAAGTATGGTGCAAATGGTGCAGACACTGACGCAGGTATGTATGATGCAGTATCAAGAGCAACTGTTGGCTATGGCTTAGGTAGACTTTCATTTAAGCAGGCTGTTGAGGCTTTAGATAGTGCTGGCAATATGAGTCCATTTGAAAGTTCAATTAAGTTTGAAAACGGCTCATATACTGTTGTTAGACCAGAAAATGCAAAGGCTGACTTTAACTATGACGGTACTTCAAATAGAGGTAGCAATGGTAAAATAACAGCTAGTGGTATTAGAGATATAACTGTTGCAGTATCTAATGATATGGTAGTAAATGCTGAAATTTTAAAGAATGTATCAGGCTATGAGGCACAGGCTCAAAATGTACTTGCTGAAATTGCTAAGTTAAAATTTGATGCAACTTTAAATAGTGATAATGTGTATGCTTACAAGGAATTAGAGGCTAATGGTCTTTATGGTAAGAGAGTTGTAAATGAAAAGGCAACAGTAAAGAATGTTGGTAGCTATTCAGAGGCTAACACTAATGCTAACAACAAGTTTACAGTAAACACAAAGTATGCTAAGCGTTATGGTGATGTAACATTCCTTGCTTATTTTGATGACTATGCAAATATGAAGGCTGATGACCCATCACATAAGAATATTAATACTGATGAGGCTGTAGCAGGCAAGGTTGGCGAATTTAAGGACTATGTTTACAATGTTCAGGGTGCTAAGATTGAATACTTAGGTGAGGACGGCAACTCAACTCCTATAGTTGCAGGTGCTAAGTTTGCATCAGATATTTGGATTTCACCAAACCACGGTCCTGTAGTTGAAATTGCTGTAACAAATAGCTATGACAGATTTAAGAGCTTTGGCAACGGTGTATATAGAATTACATTAATGGCTGACGGTTACAGTGATGTTGTTCTTACAACTTCTGCAAGATTTGACATTGAACAGCCACTTAAAATGCAGGGTGCTGACGATGATGTAGATGAAATTACAAATGGTAGCGACTTAGTATTAAGCTATGATATTCAGAATGAAAACTATGTTAATAACCTTGTAAATGCTCTTAATGATGGTAGTGGAAAGGTAACTATTGGTGAGGGCAAAACTATTGTAGCTGATAATGGTAAGGTAACTGTTGAAAACGGCGTACTTACACTTACATTTGAAAACATTAAGGATAGTCTTAAGAAGGATACACAGTATACAGTAACATTCCCAACATTAGACTATAACGATGCTGATAAGTTAGGTATGACAGCTTCTGTACACTATGCTCCAGCAGGTGAAAATGTTGTAGCTCTTGAAAGTCAGAGCAAGGTAACTATTGACGGCACAGATTACTATGTTGCTAACCTTGACAAGCCAATGTCTGACTACACATTTACTCTTAATGGCAATGCAGTAACACCAACACCAGTAAATGCTGAAAAGACTATTGTTAAGTATAGCGAAAAGCCTCTTACAGGTTACAAGTATGCTAAAAAGACTTTAACTTATGGCGAATATTGGTATTCAGAAACAAGTGACGGTTTTACTGGTACACTTTCAACTGATTTTGCTAAGGGCGGCAAAATTGCTGAAATTCCAGCAAGCTACACAGCAGGTCAGAGTGCAGATGATAAGTATGGTGCAAATGGTGCAGACACTGACGCAGGTATGTATGATGCAGTATCAAGAGCAACTGTTGGCTATGGCTTAGGTAGACTTTCATTTAAGCAGGCTGTTGAGGCTTTAGATAGTGCTGGCAATATGAGTCCATTTGAAAGTTCAATTAAGTTTGAAAACGGCTCATATACTGTTGTTAGACCAGAAAATGCAAAGGCTGACTTTAACTATGACGGTACTTCAAATAGAGGTAGCAATGGTAAAATAACAGCTAGTGGTATTAGAGATATAACTGTTGCAGTATCTAATGATATGGTAGTAAATGCTGAAATTTTAAAGAATGTATCAGGCTATGAGGCACAGGCTCAAAATGTACTTGCTGAAATTGCTAAGTTAAAATTTGATGCAACTTTAAATAGTGATAATGTGTATGCTTACAAGGAATTAGAGGCTAATGGTCTTTATGGTAAGAGAGTTGTAAATGAAAAGGCAACAGTAAAGAATGTTGGTAGCTATTCAGAGGCTAACACTAATGCTAACAACAAGTTTACAGTAAACACAAAGTATGCTAAGCGTTATGGTGATGTAACATTCCTTGCTTATTTTGATGACTATGCAAATATGAAGGCTGATGACCCATCACATAAGAATATTAATACTGATGAGGCTGTAGCAGGCAAGGTTGGCGAATTTAAGGACTATGTTTACAATGTTCAGGGTGCTAAGATTGAATACTTAGGTGAGGACGGCAACTCAACTCCTATAGTTGCAGGTGCTAAGTTTGCATCAGATATTTGGATTTCACCAAACCACGGTCCTGTAGTTGAAATTGCTGTAACAAATAGCTATGACAGATTTAAGAGCTTTGGCAACGGTGTATATAGAATTACATTAATGGCTGACGGTTACAGTGATGTTGTTCTTACAACTTCTGCAAGATTTGACATTGAACAGCCACTTAAAATGCAGGGTGCTGACGATGATGTAGATGAAATTACAAATGGTAGCGACTTAGTATTAAGCTATGATATTCAGAATGAAAACTATGTTAATAACCTTGTAAATGCTCTTAATGATGGTAGTGGAAAGGTAACTATTGGTGAGGGCAAAACTATTGTAGCTGATAATGGTAAGGTAACTGTTGAAAACGGCGTACTTACACTTACATTTGAAAACATTAAGGATAGTCTTAAGAAGGATACACAGTATACAGTAACATTCCCAACATTAGACTATAACGATGCTGATAAGTTAGGTATGACAGCATCTGTACACTATGCTCCAGCAACAGAGGCAGCAACTGAAAGCCTTGAAGAAAAGGAAACAACTGAAAACCCAACAGTGTTTGAAACAGTTGTGAAAGATGCAGAGACTAAAATTGATGAAGTTCCAGTTCTTCCAGAAGTTAATGAAGAAGTAACAGTAGAAGAAACAGAGGAAACAACAGTAGAAGAAGTGACAGAGGCAACAACAGTTGAAGAAGAAACAGAGGTAACAACAGAAGAAGTAACTGTTGAAGAAACAACAGAGGTTGTTACAGAATAATAATTATATAGTTTAAGGGTATGCAAATATGTGTACCCTTAAATTTTGTTTAAATAGTTGACACAAAATAAATAATGTGATAGAGTATGTTAAGTACAGTTAGTGAAAGCTAACTTATTTAATATAGAAAGGTAGTTGTAATAATTTGTTTGGTAAAAGAATAATGTGTTCAGCCTTAGTGTGTGCTTTGCTTTTGACAGGCTGTGGTAGCAATGAAACAAAGGAATGTAAAAGCACTGTGTATGCTATGGATACTGTTATGGAATTGACAGCTTACACTAATAATGACAATGTGTTAAATGACGCTAAGGAAAAAATTGAAGAAATAGACAAAAGATTTAGACGAGGCAGTGAGGACAGTGAAATATATGCTGTCAACAACAATTCTGAAACTAAGTTGACAGATGAAACAGCTTATGTAGTAGAAACAGCCTTAAACATTGGCAAAAAAACTAGTGGAGCATTTGATGTAACTATAGCACCTGTTATGGATTTGTGGGGATTTTATAATCAGAACTTTTATGTGCCAACAGAGGCAGAAATAAATAATGCTTTAAAAAATGTAGATTATAGTCGTGTCAATTTAAGCAACAATGTTATTACAAAGCCTAAGGAAACACAAATTGATTTAGGTGGTATTGCTAAGGGGTACACATCAGACACTGTTATAAACCTGTTGAGAAATGAGGGCGTACAATCAGCCATAATTTCTTTAGGTGGCAATGTTCAAACTTTAGGCACTAAGCCAGACGGCAGTATGTGGAAAATTGCTATACAAAATCCTTTTGATGACAAACAATATATTGGTGGTGTAAAGGTTGCTAATAAGGCTGTTATAACATCAGGAGGTTATCAAAGATATTTTGTTAAAGACGGTGTAACTTATGAACATATTGTAGACCCTAAAACTGGCAAGCCTTCTAAAAGTGGCTTAAGCTCTGTCACTATTGTTACTGACAAGGGTATAGAGGGTGACGGACTTTCAACAGCACTTTTTGTAATGGGTCTTGATAAGGCGTCAGAATATTGGAGAGAAAATAAGGACTTTGAGGCTGTTTTAATAACTGATAACAATGAAATATATGTTACATCAGGTTTAAAGGATAGCTTTTTTAGTGATAGAGAATACAGTATAATAGAATAAAATAGAATAGTTTAATAGAGGGTATCGAAAAGACACCCTCTATTTTATTATATTCTTTTGTTTTATTAAAATATCAGCTACAATATGGAGCTGGTGCAGGTTATTAATATATTCGTGTTCTTTATGAAGTAGTAGTTGTAGCCAAACAGGTAGGGCGACAAAGTATCTTCTTGAGCTACTGCTTTTGTTTATTAATTGGGTTAAGTTTTGCAATTTAATTCACCTCAAGGCTATTTTTTGACTATTTTGTACCATTTATTACACTTATGTTGTGGTAAATATTGCATAAAGTTGCAAAAAAGTGTATAATATATCTAAAACTAAAAGGAGGGAATAACAATGAAAATTGGGATAAAAGGAACAAAGGTTATTCAAGTAACAAATGAAATGACAGCAAAGGCTATGGGTAGTGGAGAGCTTGAAGTATATGCAACTCCAGCTATGATTAGCTTAATGGAAAACACAGCATACACAAGTGTTGCTGATTATTTGGAGGAAGGTGAAGGCACAGTTGGCACATTAATGAATGTTAAGCACTTGTCAGCTACTCCTGTTGGTATGGAGGTTAGGTGTGAAAGTGAACTTGTAGAAATTGACAAAAGACGACTTGTATTTAATGTCAAAGCCTATGACAAAGTAGGTTGTATTGGAGAGGGTACTCACGAAAGATTTATAATAAATAACGATAAATTTATGAATAAAACCAAAAGTAAGGGTAATTTATGATTATATAATAAAAAAAGTTAAATAAAAATAATTATAAACTACACAAATTACATTGTCGATAAATGTACTATTTTGTCGAAATTTGTTGCATTTTGTATTATTAATAGTAAATTACGCGAAATGTTTTTGTGCATTTTTTTAAAAAACTACTTGATTATTTGGAAAAATATGGTAAAATATAAGTGCAATCAAGTTATGGGAGATATTCATATGATAAAAGTTGCAATCTGCGATGATGAAAAAGAGTATATTGATAAAATCTCGAAAATTGTTTCAGATATTGAAGATGTTAAAATTTATACTTATGACTCTGGTTATAAAATTTTAAATATCCTTGAGGAATTTGATATTTTTATATTGGATATAGAAATGCCAGGAATAAGTGGTATGAACTTGGCTCATATAATTAGGGAAAAACGAAAAGAAGCTATTATTATTTTTCTTACTAATTATGACAGCTATGTTTTTGATGGTTACGAAGTTGGTGCTTTCAGATATTTGTCTAAGGTTAGAATGGACCAGAAACTTTTGCCTGCTGTTAAAAAAGCTATAGATATAGTAAATGATAGCAAAAGAGGTTGTTTCTTGAGCCTTAGTGCAGATAAGAAAACTATTATTAAAATCAACTTGAAAGATGTTATTTATCTGGAAAAATCTGGTAAAGAAGTGGTATTCAATACAATACATAATGAAAAAATTGCAATAAGAGCCACACTGGGTCAAATCAGTGATGAACTTGATAGATTTGGATTTACTGAAGTTAGAAAAGGTGTTCTTGCAAACATTGCTTATATTGAAAGAATAGATGGACAAGAAGTTGCCTTGAAAAATAACATAGTTTTATACACTAGCAGAAGTAGATTTGAACCTATAAGAAAGGCAATGTTACACTATTGGAGTAAGTAAAAATGGGAGTATTATGTTTTTTAATTGAATTAATGGCTACATTTTGTGAAGTCTTTGTTTGGCTTTTATGTGGCAGAAGAATTTTTAAAAGTGATATAAGTATATTCAAAATTGTGGCAGCAAGTTCTTTTTATGTTGTTGTTGTAACATATTTGAACTCAATTGAATTGGTGTCACAAACTACAATGTTTGTTAGTATGTTTATATATGGTATATTAATGTACCTATTATATAACAAAAATATGGTTTCTGCATTGGCATTAGGTTCTACTTGTATGGTTTTGCAGTTATCAATTGAAATGCTTGTTATATGTTTATTTAGTTTGGCGACTAATGACCCTAACTATGTTCATCATATATTAAGTTCATCAAATCTTTATAGAATTGAATATGTTGTGTTCTTAAAGGTTCTTATGTTTGTCTTGTATTTCTTGGCAAGAAAAGTTTTTGATAAAATTGATTATACATTGTTTAAAAATCCTGTTTATATTGTTTTTGACATTGCAGCTATAGTATTGACATTAATTGTGTCAACATCTGTAGATAGTAATAGTTTAAAAGATGCTAAAATTGCTATTGCTTTTATGTTTGTATTTTTCTTGCTTATTATTGGTTTAATTGTTTATTTAGCTAATACCCTTACTAAAAAACAACTTCAATTAAGGGAAAGTAGTTATATTCAATTAAAAAATGATATTTTAGAAAAGGATTTAAAAAATATCAATAAACTTTATAGTGAAAATTCAAAGAGTTTTCACGAGTTTAAACATCATTTAGATATTATTAAAATAATGCTTGACAATGGTCAATATGATAATATGAAAGAATACATAGCTGATTTAAAACCTACTGACAGATACAGACCAGAATTTGTTACTGAAAATAGTATTGTCAATATGGTTATGAATGTTAAGTGTAATGATATGAAGGAAAAGGGTATTGACTTTGATTATAATGTTGGTAACTTATCTTCAATCAATATAAATAATGATGATTTTTGTAGTCTTTTAGCTAATTTAATGGATAATGCTATTGAGGCTGTTGAAAAAACTGACAATGGTAAAATTGATTTTAGATTATCTGCTCCTGCCGATTTTGTGGTAATTACAGTTTCAAATAGCTGTGATGGAGTTGATACTGATGATTTAAAGTCTACTAAGTCTGGTAATCACGGCTGGGGCTTAAAGATTATTGATGATGTTGTTGAAAAGTATTGTGGTGTAATAGAAAGGGTTTATGAAAACAATATGTTTATAACTAAAATTATGCTACCTTTTAAATCTAAAAATTCATATTAAAAAAATAGAAATGTTATGGGAAAGGAGGATTTAATATGGATACAATATTAGGCTATTGCTCAACTAAGTTGGCAAAGTACAGCCAATATGATAGCGAAATAATTAAATTTGCTATGAAGCTGTGGCTTTCGTCTATTGGTCAATCATTTGTTATGATGTGTATTGCTTATTTGTTTTTTGATATTAAATACTTCTTTCACTTTTTTATGGCATTTTTTCCTTTGAGATTGTTAATAGACGGCTATCATTGCAAAACATTTTTTAATTGCTTTGCTGTTAGCACATTTTATTTTGTGGCTATTTGTGTTTTGAGTGATTTTGCTGTTGTTTGTGAATGGTTAAAGTTTTTACTTATTTGTTTATTTGTTGTTTCAGTAGCAGTGCTTACACTTAAGTCCTTTGTTAAGACTGAAAGGAATAAGTTATTCTTGTTTGTAAGGCTTGGCTACATTGTGGCAGTTACAGCTTTTGTAATTGCAAATTTCTTAGTTGATAATATAAATATTAATGTACATATATGGGTAACTATTATTTCATTTAGTACAGTATTTATATTAAATATAATAAGGAGGAAATCAAAAGATGAGAAAAGCAATTAATTTATTCACAATGGTTCTCGTTGCGTTATGTGTTTATGGTCCAAGTATTCCTTCTGGTGGCTATTCTTACGAACCAGAAATGCCTGAGCAGTTAAAGAAAATTAGAGAACAAATTTCAAAGTAAGAATTTCTTACAGAAAAGAGCTGTCATTTAGATAGCTCTTTTTTTGTAATAATATAGCTTATTATTTACTATTATTTATTGAGGTGAATAATATGGCTGACAAATATATAAATGGTGAAAGAGGCATAAGAACTATTGATAATTTAATAAAAACTGCCTTTGAACCTGTTGGAAAAGTAATGTATATTTATGGTGGTGGTTGGAATGAGGCTGATACCTGTGGTGGAATTGAAACAATGACACTGGGTTTAAGCCCTAAATGGCTTGATTTTTCTGCAAAGCAAAGTAGTAGCTATAATTATAAGGATTATGATTACAAAAAGGATATATCTGTTATTCACTATGGACTTGATTGCTCTGCTTATGTTGGTTGGGTGATTTATAATGTGTTTAATGACGGCAGAAATTATGTTACTAATTCTTACAAAATGGGTCAATTACTTTCTAGCTTAGATTATGGCTTTGTTATTGATAAAAACAATATTAAGGAAATTAAAAAAGGTGATATAATGTTTAGTAATTGTAATGATTGCAAGCATATTTATATTGCTCTTAAATCTTATAGTGACAGTAGTGTTCTTTTGCTTCACTCAAGCCCTCCTGGAGTACAGCTAAGTGGAACTTATACACCTAATGGTAACAAAAATTCTCAGGCTATAGATTTCGCCACAAAGTATATGAAAAAGTATTACCCTAGCTGGTATAATAGATTTCCTCATAATGGCAGAGATGAAAGATATTTGAGCCATTATGATTGTTTTAGGTGGAGTATTATTAAGTGAAATGCGTTTTTATTTTGATAACCGTTAAGCAAAAGCTGACGGTTATTTTTTTATTGTAATAATACCTATTAAATCATCATATATACTATTGAGGTGGTACAAATGAGGGTAGAGGATATGTGCAACAAATATTTATGTCAAGAAGTTAGAAATGCTTTAATTAATGCTGACATAACAAGAGCAGAAGAAATAAGGCTAAGGGTTGGCAAAAATATTAAAATAAAATATAGCAATGGTGAAAAGAATATTGGTTACACAGTAACTAGTGATAACATTGAAAATATTTTTGGCAGACTAACTCAATATTCGCCCTATGCTTATAAGGAGGAAATTAATTGTGGCTATATTACAATTGAAGGTGGTTATAGAGTAGGCATTGCTGGCACTGTTGTTGATGAGGGTGGACAAGTTCAAACAATTAAAAATATAAGTAGCTTAAATATTAGAATAGCAAGGGAAATAAAAGGTTGTAGCAAAGATACAATTAGTTATATTAATGGAAATACTATTATTGTTTCTCCTCCTGCTTGTGGAAAAACTACACTACTTAGGGATATTGTGAGGGTTTGGAGCAACAATGGCAAAAATATTTGTGTTATTGATGAAAGAAATGAAATAAGTGGTACATATATGGGAAAAAGTCAGCTAGATTTAGGTGAGAGAACTGACATAATTGTAAATGTTAGTAAGGAGAAAGGCTTTGAAATGGCTTTAAGGTCACTGTCACCTGATGTTATTGCTGTTGATGAAATTGGTGGTCAAGGGGATATTAATTCTATAAAAAGGGCTTTAAACTCTGGCGTATCTATTCTTTGCACACTACATTCATATAATGATGATGACTTAATTGTTAAAGAGGGCATAGCTCCTTTAGTTAAAAACAAGGTTTTTGATACTTATATTTTTATGATAAAAAGTTATGAAAATAGAATAAATAAAATATGCAACAGGGAGATGATTACTATATGGCAACAAAATTAATTGGCTCACTCCTTGTAATTTCTGCTTGCTTTTTAATAGGCTACAGGTTGTCAATTAGGCAAAAACTTAGGCTTGATGAGTTGCTTTATTTTAAATCGGCAATGGAAAAAATTATATCGGAACTTGAATATAACAGAGCAACATTTTGTGACGCTATAAATATATCTGTTAATGTTGAAGAAAATCCTATATTTAGTAGCATTATTAATGCTGTTAAAAACAATAATGCTGTTAAAACTGCTTGGAGGTTTGCCTTTGAAGAAAATGCTCCCAATTCTTATATGACTAGTGAGGATATTGAAAGGCTATCTAAAATGGGTGACGGCTTTAATACTGGGGATATTTCATTGCAAAAAAAATATGTTAATTCTGCTATTGATTACATAAATGCTCAAGAAAAAATAATTGTTAGTAAATATGAAAAGGATAAAAAACTATACAGAAGTGTTAGCCTTACTGTTGGTCTATTTATTGTTATTATTTTGGTGTGAGGTTAAATATGGATATTAATATTGTGTTTAAAATAGCAGCAGTTGGCATACTGGTTTCTGTTATTAATCAAGTCCTGTCAAGAGCTGGCAGAGATGAACAAGCTATGCTTACTACCCTTGCTGGACTAGTAGTTGTGCTGTACTGGATAATACAATACATAAGTGATTTATTTAGTCAAGTTGAAACACTTTTTAGATTGTAGGTGAAATTGTGGATGTTATTAAAATTGCTGTTATTGGCTTAATTGGTGCAATTCTCGCCACAACTGTTAGAAGTGACAAGGGCTTTAGTTTTTTTGTGTCAATAGCTACTGGCATAGTTATTTTGTTTGTTGCCATACCTATGCTTGGCAATATTTTTAACAACTTTGTGGATATTAGCAATTCTATTGGTATCAATAGTAAGTATATAGTTGTTATGCTTAAGTCAATAGGTATTGCTTATGTGTCAATGTTTTCATCACAGCTTTGCAGGGATTTTGGTCAAGGCTCTATTGCTGATAAAATTGAACTGGGAGGTAAGGTAGTTATTATGATAAATGCAATGACTATAGTAAATCAATTAATAGATGAAATGCTGGGGTTTATAGTGTGAAAGGTATAATAATTACAGCTGTTTTAATACTTTTGTTTTCTGTTAATGTAAAGGCGGATAGTATTGATAATTTTGATTTTGGAAATCTTGAAGATACTGTTGAAAATGAGGCTGATATATCAATAAATAAACTTTTAAAAAATATTAATGAGGGTGAGGGTGTAGTTGATGTATTAAAGGACAGATTAATTTACATATTTAAAAACAATATTTTTTATAATAATTCAACACTAAAAGCTATTATTTTAATAAGTATAGCAAGTGCAATTATTAATATAGTTGCTGATGATATTAAGGACAAGTCTGTTGCTCAATTAGTTGCTTTAATTGGTCAAATAATGATAATTGGCGTGGCTACAATATCATTTAAAAATTCAATTAATGTTCTTAAATCTTCAATAGAAAGTGTAACTAATGTAGTAAATAGTTCTGCACCTTTTATAATTATGCTGATGAGTGCAACTGGCAATGTTTCAGCTGTTGGCGGAGGTGGGATACTTGCTATTGGAGCTGAAATTGTGGGCAAAGCTATTGATACATTTATTATTCCTTTTTTAGTAATATCAACAGCCTTAAGAGTTATAAATATTCTCTCTAAAAAACAGCTTGTTGATAAACTTTCGACCCTTTTTATGACTGGTACTCAATTTGCATTAAAGGCTTGTGCTTATATTTTTGTTTTTATTGTTTCTGTTGAAAAACTAAGTGGTGGAGCTATAAATAAGAGTTTGGGTGGTACACTTAAAAATGCTGTTAAAATGATACCTGTTATAGGTGATGTTGTTGGTGGTGCTAGTGATATGGCTTTAAATGCTTTGGGTGGAGTGTGTAGTGGCTTTACAGTAGTTATTGTTATTGCTCTTGTTATTGTATCCTTTGCTCCTGTTGTTGAAATTGGTATTGTAGCTCTTATGCTTAAGTTAATATCCGCTGTTCTTGAACCTATATGCGATAAACAAACTATTGATATAATTGACGCTGTTGGTGATGGTAATTTGTTGATATTATCAGCTTTGTTTATTATTAGCCTTATGTTTGTTGTGTCCTGTGCTATTGTTTTAGGTGGTGTGACTTGAGGAGGTAATAGGTAATAAGTAATAGGTAGTAAGTACACCTTACTTGTAGGGGCGAACAGTGTTCGCCCGTAGGTATTTGCAAATAGTTAAATCGGGCGATTAGTAATCGCCCCTACAAATAACCTGTTCGTAACAATTACAAGTACAACTAAGAATTAACCCTTTAGCTCCACTTGTAGGGGAGCTGGCACGAAGTGACTGAGGGGTTTCTGTATAAGTAACAGGTAATAAGTAATGGTTAATAAGTAGTAGTTACAGCTTACTTGTAGGGGCGAGCATTGCTCGTCCGTAATTACAGGTAATATTGGAAACCCTTCCGTCAACCTTCGGTTGCCACCTTCCCTATAAGGGAAGGCAAATGGTGTAAAAGTACACCTTACTTGTAGGGGCGAGCATTGCTCGTCCGTAGGTATTCACAAATAGTTAAATCGGGCGATTACTAATCGCCCCTACAAATGACCTATTCGTAAAAAATAAAAGAACAGGTAAGAATATACCCTTTAGCTCCACTTGTAGGGGAGCTGGCACGAAGTGACTGAGGGGTTTCTATTTAGGTAACAAGTAATAAGTAATAAGTAATAAGTAGTAGCTACAGCTTACTTGTAGGGGCGAGCATTGCTCGTCCGTAGGTATTAACAAATAGTTAAATCGGGCGATTACTAATCGCCCCTACAAATAGCCTGTTCATAAAAAATAAAAGAACAGGTAAGAATATACCCTTTAGCTCCACTTGTAGGGGAGCTGGCACGAAGTGCCTGAGGGGTTTCTGTATAGGTAACAAGTAATAAGTAATGGTTAATAAGTAGTAGTTACAGCTTGCTCGTCCCAAAATGCTGATACTCGTCCCAAAAGGTGGTGTTACTTAATGGATATGATTAAGGCATATAGTGAAAAAATAGCTATCTTTGTTGTTATTAGTGCTTATATTGACCTAATTATGCCTAACAATAGCTACAGAAAATATTTAAGACTAATTGTAGGTGCAATACTTGTAAGTATGGTTATTGAGCCTATTTCTATATTGCTTGAGAGGTGAAAAAATGGATATAGGAAAATTGATACAGGATAAAAAAAGCCTAGCCTTTATTATTTGTTGCTTATTTATTGGCATAATGCTTATATTAAGCGGTGGTGGCAGTTCTAAAACCACCATAAAGACAGAAAAGGCAACAGATAACATAACAACTCAGCTTGAAAAAACATTGTCCCAAGTAGAGGGTGCAGGCAAGGTTAAGGTACTTATTAATTACAGCCAATCTGGTGAAAAAATACTTGCTTATGATATGGAAAGCAATGTTAATGAAAAGGACAATGGCAAAGAAAACAATTCTAAAAGTGAGGTGGTTTATGATGGCAACAAAATGCCTGTTATTTTGAAAGAATATATGCCAAAGGTTGAAGGAGTAATTATTGTGGCACAAGGTGGAAATATTGAAGGTGTAAAAAAACAATTAATTTCTGGCACTGTGGCATTATTAGGCATTGACTCGCATAAAATAGAAGTACTAAAAATGAAATAGGAGGTTTATTATGTCAATTAAATCAATTAAAAAAAATCACATTATTATTACAGCCCTAGTAGCTATGATTGGTGTTGCTGGTTATCTTAACTACATAGACTCCTCATCTGGTGATGTAAGCCAAGTTATGCTTACTGATGAGGGAGATTTAGCTGCTGTGCCTGATGAAGTGGCTGTAAATGATGAAAATCCAGCAATAGCATCTGATGAGGCTAAGGCTGAGGCAACAACAATGTCAACAGAGGGAGCAACAGAGGAGGCAGCAAATCCAGACGCTGGCACTGCTGTTTTTGTAAATTCATCTAATGACTCATCATACTTTGTTCAAGCTAAGTTGGAAAGAGAGCAATCAAGAAATAAGCAAAAGGATATGCTTAATGAAATGCTTAACAATGAAAAGTTGGATACAGAAAAGAAAAATGAAGTTACAACTGCTATGCTTCAAATTCAGCAGAGAATTGAAAAAGAAACCGCTGCTGAATCTATGATTGAGGCTAAGGGTTTTAAGGAGGTTTATGTTAGAATTGATGATGATACTGTTGATGTAGTTGTGGATAAGGCTGAATTGACAGATGCAGAAGTTGCTCAAATTGAAGATATTGTTAAAAGAAAAACCGGTGTAAGTGCTGACAAAATAAGAATTACACCTTTAAAAAAGTAAATAGTATTCATTAAAGGTCTTTAGCTGTTACGGTTAAAGACTTTTATTTTTGTCACATTATAATAAAACATTGCAAAAAATAGATAATATGTTATAATTAGAAGTAATAATAAATTCAGAATATATTTTGATGTAGTGAGGAAAAAGAAAATGAGCAGAAGAGATGCAAGAAAGCATATATTTAATTTAGTATTTCAGACAGAGTTTAATGTTGATGTTGATGTGAAAGAAAGTTTTGATACTTACACAGCCGAATACGAAAACTTAAAAAAGGACGAAACTGACTTTGTATCAAGAGAGTACAGAGGTATTTTGGCTAACATTGAGAGCATAGACTCATACATTGACAAATTTGCTGTAGGTTGGAATGTAACTAGAATTCCTAAGACTGATTTGGCAATAATGAGATTAGGTGTTTACGAAATTATATTTGACAATGAAATTCCAGATGCTGTTGCTGTTAATGAGGCTGTTGAACTTGCTAAGGAATTTAGTGGTGACAAAGCACCAGCTTTTGTTAATGCCGTTCTTTCTAAAATTGCTAAGAGCAAGGGTGTTGAATAATAATGAAGGTTTATACTGTTTCACAGATAAACAATTATATTAAAAGAATACTTGAAAATGATGTACTTCTTTCTGATGTATATATTGAGGCAGAAATTTCTAACTTTAAGGCTCACACTAGTGGTCATCTTTATTTTACACTAAAAGATAGTGGTGCTGCCATTAATGCTGTTATGTTTCGCAGTTATGCTGAAAGACTTAAGTTTATGCCAGAAAGTGGTATGAAAGTTGTAGCTAGAGGCTATATATCTTTATACGAAAAAACAGGTCAATATCAGCTCTATGTAAACAGTATGGAGCCAGCTGGTATAGGTGCTTTGTACCTTGCTTATGAACAGCTTAAGGCTAGGCTTGAAAAGGCGGGAGTTTTTGACCAAAAGTATAAAAAGCCTATTCCACAAATGCCTAAAACTGTAGCTGTTATTACATCACCGACAGGTGCAGCTGTTAGAGATATTATAAATGTGGCAGGAAGAAGAAATCCTAATGTTGAAATTGTTATTGTGCCTACTCTTGTGCAAGGCAAAAATGCTGGACCAGAAATAGTTAATGCTATTGAAAAGGTTAACAGATGGAATAAGGCTGATACTATTATATTAGGCAGAGGCGGTGGCTCTATAGAGGATTTGTGGGCTTTTAATGAGGAAATTGTTGCTAGAGCAATATTTGACTCTCATATTCCTATTATATCTGCTGTAGGTCACGAAACGGATTTTACTATTGCTGATTTTATATCAGATATGAGAGCCCCTACACCATCAGCCGGTGCTGAAATTGCTGTGCCAGAGGGTAATGCTATTAATGAAAAAGTTGTTAATTTGTACGAAAAAATAACTAACAATATTCAAACTAGATATAGCAATAATTTAAGTAAATATAAGTATTGTATAAATAGCTATGGCTTTAAAAATTTTAGCAACACTATATTTGATAATGAAATATATGTGTCTGAACTTTTTAATAAAATATATAACAATTTAGATGGCAGTATAAAACGAAATAAACTTATGCTTAAAAATTGCCTTGATAATATTGAAAACAAATCACCTCTTAATATTCTTAAAAGAGGTTATTCTCTTGCTTACAATAACAATGGAGAATTACTAAAATCCAGCAAAAATGTAAGCTGTGGTGACAAAATAAGTGTTAAATTAAATGAAGGTAGTGTTGAGGCAGTAGTTGAAAGTGTAAATGATAATTAATAGGTAGTTTTAAGGCAGGTGAATAATTTGGCTAAAAAGAAAACCTTTGAGGAAGCCTTAACTAGGCTTGAGGAAATAGCAGAATTAATGGAGCAGGAAGAAACAGGCCTTGAAAATTCTGTTAAACTTTATAAAGAAGGTGTTACTTTATCTGTTTATTGCTCTGAAATATTAAATAAGGCAGAACAGCAAGTTATAGAATTAAGGGAAAGTGCTGATGGCGTATTTAGCAAAAGACCTTTTAATATAGGAGAAGAATAATGGACTATAAAAATAAATTAAATGAAAGAATAGAACTTATTAACAAAGCTCTTGAAAAATATCTTGTACCAAAGTATCCTGAAAGATTGTATGAAGCTATGAATTATAGTGTTTTTGCTGGTGGCAAAAGATTAAGACCAGTTCTCTTGCTTTCAGCTTGTGAGGCTGTAGGTGGCAATATTGAAGATGCTATGCCTTTTGCTTGTGCCTTAGAAATGATTCATACTTATTCATTAATTCACGATGATTTGCCAGCTATGGATAATGATGACTTTAGGAGAGGTAAGCCAACTTGTCACAAGGCTTTTGATGAAGCCTTAGCAATTCTTGCTGGTGACGGATTGCTTACTTATGCTTTTGAGGTAATGTTAGAGGCTGTTTGTAACAAAAATGAAAGCAAGTATGCAAAGGCTGCTAAATTAATTGCTAATTATAGTGGTAGTCAAGGTATGCTTGTTGGTCAGGTTGTTGATGTTCAGTCAGAAGGTCACAAAATTGATGACAAAACACTTATGTTTATTCACGACAACAAAACTGGTGGACTTATTAAGGCAGCTCTTATGGCTGGTGCTTTAATTGGTGGTGCAGATAATGACACAGTAGGTGATTTTGAAAAAATTGGTTATAATATGGGTATAGCTTTCCAGATTAAAGATGATATTCTTGATGTAACAAGTACATCAGAAGTTCTTGGCAAGCCAATTTTAAGTGATATTAAAAATAATAAGCAAACTTATGTATCATTATACGGTCTTGATAATGCACAGCAGGATTATGAAACACTTTCAACAGGTGCTGTCAAAATGATTAATAATATAGGTGATAAGGCAGACTTCCTTAGTTGGTATGCAAGTGCCTTAATTAATAGAGAAAAATAGGGTTGATAATTATGATTTATATACAACAACTATTAAGTAATAATATTATTATTGTATCAATTGCGTCTTGGGCTATTGCTCAGATTATTAAGATGATACTTGATGTAATTACAACAGGTGAGATTGATTGGGAGCTTATGGTTGCCTCTGGTGGTATGCCTAGCTCTCACAGCTCTTTTGTGTGTGCCTTGGCCACAAGTGTCGGCATAAAAAATGGCTTTGACTCATCACTTTTTGCAATGTGCTTTGTGTTGGCTGTTGTAGTTATGTATGATGCAGCAGGTGTTAGACGCGCTGCTGGTTTCCACGCTGTTATTATTAACAAAATAATGGCTGGTTTAAATATTAAAGATGAAAAGCTAAAAGAGCTTTTAGGTCACACACCTATACAGGTAGGTGCAGGTGCAATTTTAGGCATAATTGTTGCTTTTGTTGGCAATATTTTGCTCAAGTAAAAGAGGGATTTATAGTGTATTTAGAAAAGATTAATTCTCCAGAAGATGTAAAAAAATTAAGCATTGATAAGCTTGATATTCTTGCTCAAGAAATAAGAGAATTTTTAATTAACTCAATATCGGAAACAGGAGGGCATCTTGCGTCAAACCTTGGTGTTGTTGATTTGACTATAGCAATGCATTACTGCTTTAGCTGTCCTAGAGATAAGTTTGTGTGGGATGTAGGTCATCAGTCTTATACTCACAAGATTTTAACAGGACGCAGGGACGAGTTTTCTACACTTAGAAAGTTAGATGGCTTAAGTGGCTTTCCTAAAACTAATGAAAGCCGTTATGATGCTTTTAACACTGGTCACAGCTCCACTTCTATAGCTGCTGCTATAGGTCTTGCAAGAGCAAGAGATTTAATGGGTCATTCATACAATGTTGTGTCTGTAATTGGTGACGGTGCTATGACTGGTGGCTTAGCTTATGAGGCTCTTAACAATGTAGGTAGGGACCATACTAAACTTATTATTATTTTAAATGATAATCAGATGTCTATATCTGAAAATGTTGGTGCAATGAGCAAGTATTTAAGCGAATTAATACTTAATCAGAAGTATATGAACGCAAAATCTGGACTTCATAAAAAACTTACAAATATGCCAATAGGTGGTCAACAGCTTTACAACCTTCTTTACAAAAGTAAGGGTACATTAAAAAATGCTTTTATGCCAGAAAATAGTATGTTTGAACATTTAGGCATAAAGTATGTTGGTCCTATTGATGGTCACGATATTAAGCGTCTTGTTAATGTTTTAAACAAGGCTAAAAAAATAAATAAGCCTGTACTTATTCATATTATGACTAAAAAGGGTAAGGGTTATGAACCAGCTGAAATAATGCCTAGTGTTTATCACGGTGTTGGAAAATTTGATAGAAAAGTTGGCGTTGTGCCAAATTATAACAAGGAAACATATTCAGATATTTTTGGCAGAAAAATGATTGAATTGGCTGCAAATAACAAGAAAATTTGTGCCATTACTGCCGCTATGCCTTCTGGTACTGGCTTAACTAAGTTTTCAAGAATGTATCCTAAGAGATTTTTTGATGTAGGTATAGCAGAAGAATATGCAGTTACATTTGCTGCTGGTATGGCTAAGGGTGGCTTTACACCTGTTTTTGCTGTGTATTCAACATTCTTACAGCGAAGTTATGACCAAATTGTTCACGATGTTTGTATTCAAAATCTTCACGTAGTATTTGCTATAGATAGAGCAGGCATTGTTGGTGATGACGGCGAAACTCATCAAGGTATATATGACATTTCATTTTTATCTCACATACCTAATCTTGTTGTTATGGCACCTAAGAATAAGGTTGAGTTTGAAGCAATGCTTGAACTTGCAATAGACAAAATGAATGGTCCAGTTGCCATAAGATACCCTAGAGGACAAGCCTCTGATGTTATGGTTGGAGCAGAAAAGCCTATTGAAATTGGAAAGCCAGAGTATATTTATAATGGTGAAAAAATTGCTCTTTTAAGCTATGGTGCAATGATGGACGAGGCTGTTGAGGTTTACAGTAGCCTTATTGACAAGGGATATAATCCAACATTAATTAATGCTAGATTTGCTTCACCAATTGATGATGATTTAATAAAGGATATGGCTGAAAATTACAAATATATTTTCACTATGGAGGATAACATTTATTCTGGTGGTTTTGGTGCTAATTTAGCTCAAAGATTGTGCGAATACGGTGTTAAGGACAATGTTATACACAACTTTGCTTTCCCTGATATGTATATTGAACACGGCAACAGAGGTTTGCTTTTTGACCGTTATGGTATGACTGCTGAAAAAATGCTTAATGTAATTATGGATAAAATTGGGGAAAATAACAATGGCTGATAAAAGACTTGATTTGTGCCTTAAGGAAAAAATGAACATTTCCAGACAAAAGGCACAAGAGCTTATAGAAAATAATAGTGTCACAGTCAATGGCAAAATTGTTAATAAGTCATCTTATAAAGTGGCTGAAAATGATGTTGTTGAAGTTGGCAATACTGATAAAATACTTAAATATGTAGGTCGTGGTGGCTACAAACTTGAAAGAGCTGTAGAAGTTTTTGATATTAATATTGAGGGTATATGTGTGGATATTGGTTCATCAACTGGTGGCTTTACAGATTGTATGTTGCAAAATGGTGCTGAAAAGGTATTTGCTGTTGATGTTGGCAACAATCAGCTTGCAGATAAACTTAGAATGGATAACAGAGTAATATCTATGGAAAATACAGACATAAGAGAGGCTAACATACCTTTGGCTGATTTTATAGGCTGTGATGTTTCATTTATTTCTCTTACTAAAATATTTGAAAGTGTTTATAATATTTTAAAAGATACAGGTTCTGGTGTCTTTTTAATTAAACCTCAGTTTGAGGCTGGCAGAGAAAACATATCTAAAAATGGCATTGTTAAAAATCCTAAGGTTCATAAAAGGGTTATAAGCAATATTATAAGCAATGCTTTAACAAACAGGCTTTATGTTAAGGAACTTACATATTCTCCAATACAAGGTGGAGATGGTAATATTGAGTATCTAATACATATTAGCAAAAATGGTGATGTTGGTGTAAATCAGCACACTATTGACCAAGTTGTTGATACTGCTTTTAAACTGTTTAAAAAATAGGTGATTGTATGAAAAAAATAGGTTTTATAACAAACATAGACAAAGACCCTGACCTTAGCCATACTAGAGAGCTTTCTTTGTGGGCTATTGAAAAGGGTTGTAATGTTCTTCTTAATTCATCATTAAGCAAAAGACTTAATATAGGTGAACCTATGAATAGTACAGACGAAATTTATGAAAAGTCTGATTTTGTAGTTGTTTTAGGTGGTGACGGCACTATTTTAAGAGTTGCCAGAAAAGCATCTATTTATGGCACACCTATTTTAGGTATAAATTTTGGTACATTAGGCTATTTGGCTGATGTTGAAAGGTCTGACGGCAAAATTGCCATTGAAAAGGTGTTAAATGGTGATTACAAAATAGAAAAAAGAATGATGCTTGAGGCTTATATTGAAAGAGGTTGCATTAGTCACGACACTCAATTAGCATTAAATGAAGTTTGTGTAAGTAACTCTAATTTTTCTCGTATGATTAGCTTAAGTGTTGAAGTAAATGATGAGTATATTAACACATTTAGAGCTGACGGCATAATTGTGTCTACACCTACTGGTTCGACTGCCTATAATTTGTCTGCCGGTGGACCTATTCTTAATACTAACACAGAACTTATGACAATTACTCATATTTGTCCTCACGCTCTTTATGCTAGACCTATTGTTGTGTCGGGTGATGATGTTATTAAGATTAAAATTGCTGGAGATTATAGTAATACTCAGGTTACATTTGACGGTCAAAATGATGACAGAGTTAAAAGTGGCGATACTATTGTAATACGCAAGTCAAAATATCAGACAAGTATTATTAAAACAACTAACTTGTCTTTCTTTGATATTTTAAGACGAAAAATGGTTGATGTAAGTATATAGTTAGTTGGAGTTATGTTATGAAAGTTAAAAGACAATCGAAAATATTAGAAATTATTAAGGATAATGAAATAGATACTCAAGAGGCTTTAGCTGAAAGACTTAACTCAGAAGGCTTTAATGTAACTCAAGCTACAGTTTCAAGAGATATAAGAGAGCTTAAACTTACTAAGGTTTCAGCTGGCAACGGCAAACAAAAGTATGCAGTTGTTTCTAATAATGAAAATCAAGTAACTGAAAGACTTAAAAGAGTGTTTAGAGATGGTGTTACTGGCATTGATTATGCACAAAATATAATTGTTATTAAAACTCTTATAGGTATGGCTATGGCTGTTGCAGCAGCTCTTGATGCTATGGATAATGCTGAAATAATAGGCACAATTGCTGGTGATGACACTGTCTTTTGTGTTGTCAAAAATGAAGGTAAGGCTGTTAAACTTATTGAAAAACTTAAGGATAATATTAACAACCATTAATTGTAGGAGGAGCTATGCTTGAAAAACTTTATGTAAATAATTTTGCATTAATAGATGAGCTTGAGGTTGATTTTTCAGCAGGGCTAAATGTTTTAAGTGGTGAAACAGGTGCAGGTAAATCAATTATAATAGGTTCTCTTAACTTTGTTCTTGGTGGCAAGGCTGATAAGGATATTATAAAGACGGGCTGTGATATGACAGAAGTATCAGCCCTTATTTATGTTGATGATGATGAAATAAGGACAGCTCTTAGTAATTGTGATGTAAATATTGATGATGATAACTATGTTCTTATTAAGAGAACATTTAATAGAAATGGCAAGTCCTATTGCAAAATAAATGGAAAGACAGCAACTGTGTCTATGGTTAAGGAAATATCAGCTTTTTTAGTTGATATACACGGTCAGCACGACCACCAATCATTGCTTAATCCTAAAAGCCACATTGTTATGCTTGATAGACTTTGCAATGGAAATCTTGAAGTTGAAATTAATAAACTTAAAGAACTTTATAATGAATATAGAATAATATCAAGGAAACTAAAGGAAATTGATATTAATGATAGTGATATTCAGGATAAAATTGAGTTGTATAAGTACCAAATTAATGAAATTGAGTCAGCTAATTTAAAAATTGGTGAAGATGAAGTATTAAGCGAAAAACGAAATTTACTATTTAATAGTGTTAAACTTCAAAGATATGGTGCTGATTGCCTTGATTATCTTTATAGCGGTGATAACTCTGCTGTTGAAAACATTGGTAGGGCTATTGATAGCTTAAATAGCTTAGTTGAAATTGATGATAGTCAAGAAAAAACTCTTGAGTCATTAAATGATTGTTATTCAATTATTGAAGATGTTATTAAGTCAGTTAGAGAATATAACGATAATATGGATAGTGACCCAGAGGAATTAAATAATGTAGAAGAAAGATTGCAGACTATTTATGACCTTAAGAAAAAATATGGTGGCACTATTGAGAAAGTTATTACCTTTGGAGAAAGGGTAAGTGAAAAGCTAAACATAATTGAAAATAGTGAGTCTTTATGCTTAGAATATACTGATAAAAAGAAAAAACTTGAACAAAAAATAAGAAAAATTTGTTCAACTATATCAGAAATAAGAAGAACCACTGGAAAGTTAGTGGAAAAAAGAATAGTTGAAATACTTAAGGATTTAAGTATGGAAAATGCTGATTTTAAAATAAACATTACAGAAAAAGAGGGCTTTGATGAAAATGGCTTTGATAATGTTGAATTTTTAATTTCAGCTAACAAGGGTGAAGCCTTGAAGCCTTTGAGCAAAATTGCATCAGGTGGTGAAATGAGCCGAGTTATGCTTGCTCTTAAAAATGTTTTGGCTGATGTTGATAATATTGATACCTTTGTTTTTGATGAAATTGACACTGGTATAAGTGGCAGAACAGCTCAAAAGGTGGCTGAAAAAATGCTTAATGTGGCAAAGGGTCATCAAATATTGTGCATAACTCACTTGCCTCAAATTGCTGCAATGGCAGATAATAACTATTTAATAGTCAAAAGTAACAACAATGATAGAACAACTACAAATATTATTGAATTATCTGGCGAAAAGGTGTATAATGAATTAGCTAGGCTTATAGGTGGTGCTAAAATAACAAAGGCTACCTTAGAAGCTGCAAAGGAAATGAAATTGATGGCTAATAAGCTAAAGGAGAATTAGAGATGAAAAGAAAAATTGCAATGCTTTTAGTAGGTTTAATGTGTGTATCAGCTACGGGCTGTAGTTTTGGTAAACAAAATAACGATATAGAAAAAATTAGTTCTGCTAATATTTTTGCTGATATTAGTGAAGATGCTGTTGTTGATGGTAGTACAGCTGCTAGCGACTTTACAAAGGCATTAACTAGTGCTGAAAAACTTGAAAATGTCACTATTAATGTTACTAATGGCATTACAATGGGTCAAGAAGGACAGGAAAATTATCAGGATAGCCTTAATGAGTCTGAAATTAAACTTGCTAAGGACGGCGACAAGAATGTAGGTAGTGTTTCTATTCACAATACATACAAGTCTGCTGGTGAGGCTGCAAGTGGCGAAACATCTAAGCCTCAGAACGAAGAAAATAGCATTACTGGCTACTATTCTGGTGATACATTATACTTTATAACTAATGATGGTGATAAGGTTAAGGAAGAAATGAGCTATAGTGACTTCCTTGGTGTTGTATCAACTTATAATTTAAGTGTTTATAGTGACTGTATTTCTAAGGCAGCTTGTGTTGCTGGCAAAAATAGCAAGACTTACTATATTTCTTATGACCCAACTAAGTTTGAAACTACAATGACAACTAATATGGAAGCATCTGGTCAGGTTCTTGCTGATGGCGAGGCTATGAAGATTAAATATGCTAATATTATAGCTGAAATTGATAATGACGGTACTTTATTAAACTATGGCTTCATTATTAATGCTGAATATGTAAATGATAACAACACAATTCCTTATGACTATTCTATTGCTGCTGATTTTAGCAATAATGGTAAAACTAAGGTTGACGCTGTAAAGGATACAGACAGCTATATGACTGCTGACGAGTATACTAAAAAGCAACAGGAAGCAGCTCAGGCAGCTAGTGAAGCCACTACTACAGAGGCAACAAGCAATACAGAAAATACTACTAAATAAAAAGTTTAGAAAAAATGAAAAAAATTGTTGACAAAGTCACAAATCTGTGATAATATATTTCTTGTGTTCAGCAATGGGTACAAGAATATATGCGCGATTAGCTCAGTTGGTAGAGCAGCTGACTCTTAATCAGAAGGTCCGGGGTTCGAGCCCCCGATCGCGCA
>URXK01000012.1 GCA_900551755.1 uncultured Eubacterium sp.
TAGCTCGTCGGGCTCATAACCCGAAGGTCGTTGGTTCAAATCCGGCCCCCGCAACTCGAAAGGTCCTGTAACTGTTATGGTTGCAGGGCTTTTTTTGTGCTTAGAAATATTTGTTTTGAAACATTTTTGACTAAAAAATGATAGATAGTATTTAATAATAGAGTTAGTAAATGTATTAAGTAATACCTAAGATATAAAATTTTTGTCGATAAAATAATATAATGCTCTTAAAAGGTATGTAATTGGGGTATAATAAAATAAAAAAATTAATATTTATTAAAATTATTATATTAAAAAGTATAAACTTAAAGGAGTTAATTTATGGAGTGGAAAGGGTTATTTAAGAGTCACATTTTAGAAAGAGGCTTTGGCTATTACATTGAGGGTTCTGTTGTTGATATTGATATATCAGAAAATAATATTAGGGCACAGGTATCAGGTTCTGATTTATATGATGTTGAAATAGAAATGGAAAATGATGAAATTATAGATATGCACTGCAACTGTCCTTATGCAAATGATGGTAAAAAATGTAAGCATATGGCTGCTGTATTGTTTGAATATGAGGAACTTGATGATAATAATGAGAGCTCCAAATCTATTGAAGATATGGTAAATAATGCTGATGAAAGTGTTGTTAGAGCTTTTCTTACAGACATACTTGAGGATAATGAAAGGCTGTATATAAAGTTTAAAAATATTGTTTCAACTGAAATAAATCAAAAAGATATTAAAAATTTAAAAGAAGAAATTAATTTTATAATAGAGAGTTATTCAGATGAAAATGATTTTATAAGTTATAGGTCGGCATGGGATTTTGCTAATGAGCTTATAGATTTTATAAATGATAATATTAAAATACTTATAAACAAGGGGTACTTAAAGGAGTCATTTGATTTAATTGTACATATTTTCAAAAGAATAAACTATATTGACATTGATGATTCTGATGGTGGTATGAGTATGGTTACAAATGAATGGTGTGATTCTATTAGGACTATTATTTCTAAAGCTGATATAAATTTAAAAGAAAAGCTTTATTTATGGCTCAAAGAGTACATAGATGGAAGTCTTATGGATTTTTATGAGGAAAGTATTGAAGATATTATAATATATGAATTTAATGATAAAGAGTTTGTTATTAAAAATCTTGAATTCACTGATAAAAAATTAAATGAACTAGAAAAAGATAAAGATGAATGGAATTATCAATATGGTGCAAGTTTGTGGTTTAAAAGACATATGGACCTTATGGATATAAATGGTGTAAGTATTGACGAGAAGTTGGAGTATTGCAAAAAGCATTGGAACTTGTCTGAGGCAAGAAAGTTTTGTATTAATGAATACTGTAATATTAAAGATTATGGTAAGGCTATTGATGTTTTAAATGAAAGTTTAAACCTTGATAAGGAATATGTAGGACTTATTACTGAGTATAAATATAAGCTTAAAAATATATATATGAAAATAGGCAATACTGAAAAGTATATTGATGTTCTTTGGAATATTATAATTAATGGTAGGGATTTTAAATTATATAATGAACTTAAAAATCAGTATACACAGGAAGAATGGATTGAAAAAAGAGAAATTTTGTATAGTAAGTTGAAAAATAAGCCTATTATTGCAGAGTTTTATAATGAAGAAAAATTGTATGATAGGCTTTTAGCTTATGTTATTGCTTCAAGGGGGTTGTATGAAGTAAATAAATATATAAAAATATTGTCAAAGTTATATCCAGATAAAATACTTGAAAAATATAGATATGAGCTTGAAAAAATGGCTGAAAATGTAGCTGACCGACAAACATATCAAGGTTGGGTTTATATTCTTAGGCAAACGAAAAAAATTAAAGGTGGAAATGAGATTGTCGAATCTATTCTTGAGGGGTGGAAAGCTAAATATAAAAGAAGACGAGCTATGATGGATGAACTTGATGGTTTATAGAATAATAATGAACTAATACCTTTTTGTCTGGAAGTTTTTTATAAATATTGACAAATATAGACAATAGTGCTATTATGAATAGTATTAATATAAGAGTCTATAATTGTAATAGGAGGAAATATGTATTTTTTATTTTTTTCAGTTTTATTATTTATTTGTTTTTTGTTAGGATTTATAAATCAAAACAAAATAGAACATATTGAGTGGATGGATAGAAGTTTTACAACAGTTATAAAAGGATTTTCTATACTTACTGTAGTATGGGCACATACAGGTGCTAAACTTGGAATGGGAGGTATTCAGTTTATTGCAGGTATAGGTGTTGCTTTATTTTTAATTTGTTCGGGATACGGATTGGAAGTATCTTATCATAAGAATGGGTTGAAACATTTTTGGAAAAAGCGTTTTTTGAAGGTTTGTATTCCTTTTTGGATTGTTGAATTAATGACCACCGTTATAAAGCAAAATTTTGTTTTTAGTGATTTTGTTTTGAATATAGTTTTTTTTAAATCGTTGTGGTTCCTTAGATATATAGTTATATGTTATATTATATTTTATATTGTAAGTAAAATTGTAAATATATTAAAATTTAAAAATAATGAAGAAATTTATTTTTTATTATTTATATTTGCTTTATGGTTTGTAATAGAGAGTTTATTTTTTGCGAATCCGGATATGCCTTTTTTGGAAGCTAGACAAATGCTTTCATTTCCACTTGGTGTAATTATAGCTAAATATAAGGATAAGATTGTAAATATAATACATAAACTATCTTATACCCAAAATATATTTATTGTATTTGGGGTGGGAGTTATAGGAATTGTATTTATGGTCGTTACTCAATTAAATGTGATAAAATCACAGCCATATATAATATCAAATGCATTATCATTACTAACAGTTTTACCGTTAGCAATTGTTATTTTATTGATAGGAATTTTAATAACTCGATTGTTTAGAAACTTATTTTTGTATGAATGTGGATTGGTTTCCTATGAGATATATCTTATTCATATCTATACATTGAGTGTAGTTAGCAAATCTGTTTTGAGTTTAATGTTTTTTATAATTATAACAATATGTTTGGCAATACTGTTACATTTAATTATGAATATAACTAATAGATAAAATATTGGTTGATTTTATTAGACTTTTCAATGAGATAGTTTTTTTCTTTATAAAGTTTAATTTGGGTATTAAATATGATTATATAGACTATCAAAAAGCATTGTTAGTAATATATTTTGAAGAACGAATTACTAATATATTAAATTAATTATTGATAATATAAAATTTAGCAGTAACTATAAACAAGGATAGAAAATATTAAATTGTTCTATCCTTGTTATTAAATATATCAGTTTTTAGTGTTTATAGAAAACTTGAAACGAACTTATTTATAGGAATATTATAAATTAAATTTAATTTTAGCTGCATTTTTAATAAGTTCAACAGAACCCTCAATACCAAATGAGCCACTATCAACCATAAGATTTTTACTATCAATGCTTTCAAAATCACTACCAGTATAAAATTTATGATATAATTTTCTAGCTGAGTCTACATCATTAATAAGTTTTTTTGCTTCTAAGTGGTCAATATGCAAGTCATTTATGCAGTTATAAAGTCTATGCTTGTAGTCTGCATATATAAACACATTTAATACATTAGGATAGTCCTTTAAAATATAATCAGCACAACGACCAACAATTACGCAAGAGTTTGTGTTGGCTGCATCTAAAATAATACTTTTTTGTGTTTCAAAAAGTTTTGACTGTGTGGCTGATGAGCTTATACCAAGTGGGTAAAGCATTTTTTGAAAAGTACCTGACATTTTATCATCAATACCAGCCAATGTTGTTATAGGAAGCCCCATAGCCTCAGCAGCCTTTTCAATAAGTTCTCTATCATAATAAGCAATATTAAGCTCTTTTGCAAGTTGCTTTCCTATTTTTCTACCTAGACTTCCGAATTGTCTAGCTATTGTTATTACATATTTATCTGCCATAAAATTACCTCCTTTTATTTTAGTTAAATTCGTTTTTTACTATGTCTACAAAGGCTGAAATTGCACTATCGGCAATAAGTTTGCCCTTATCAGAAGATGAAGAAATTGCAGGAGCAAGTATACCACTATCAGGAACCATACCTTTTACAATAGGATACTTTGCATAAGGTGAAGGTTCTGCACCCATTTCATTAGACATAAGTTCTTCACGCACAAGCTCTGGAGCTAAATACATCATAAGTGAAGTTTCTGTAATTGCTGCGTGTTCAAAAGCCCAACCAGGGAAAGGAACTTCAGAAAATACCTCATCAATAATATCCTGTGTAAGTACATCCCACCAATTAGTTTCTATAATAGTTACTTCTGGGTGGCGTCTTGAAACAATGTCAACACTTTCTAATACAAAGGCTTCATTTTCAAAGTGAGCATTTAAAATAAATATTTTAGTAATGCCGTCCTTAATAAACTCCTCTAATAAATCTTCAGTAATATTCATAAGAGTAATACCATTTAAGTCAATAGTACCAGGAAATAAAGGACCACCACCACTTAAAGGCTTTGACTTATAGCCATAGGAAAGAGCAGGAGCAACAATACCATTTACCTTTTCTGCAAGCATTAAAGCTAATTTTTCTGCAATAACAGTATCTACAGAAAGTGGAAGGTGTGGACCGTGCTGTTCAGTAGACCCAACAGGCAAAATAAGTACATTATTTATATTCTGTTGAAATTCCTTCCAAGTGATGTTTTGCATAATGTGTTTGTTCATATATATCACCTCATATTTAATTTTTTGTTTGCTCTTATTGTACTCTATGGAATTTTGTTGGGCAATGTGCATAATGCCCATTCATATAAAATCAATAATGTGTAAAAAGTACAATGACACAGGCTTGCAAATTTGATAACATATAGCCAATAAGAAATGCACAGCAGTTAACAAGGGCGTTAAACATAATTTGTTTGCGTCCTTATTTTATTATTTGCTTAGAATAGGAGGAGATTGATATGGCAATCGGTCAAAGGCTTGATATTATTAACATATCAAAGTATTATGGTGATTTTAAGGTACTTGATAGTATCAATATTGTATGTGAGCCTGGAGAATTTGTAACTATATTAGGTTCAAGTGGTTCAGGTAAAACAACTCTTTTAAAGGTTATAGCTGGTTTTGAAGGCAATAGTGATGGTTCTATACTTATTAATAAAACTGATATTGCTGCAAAAAAGGCTTATGAAAGAAACATTGGTATGCTTTTTCAAAATTATGCTTTGTTTCCTCATATGACAGTTGAAGAAAACATAGCTTATCCTTTAAAACTTAGAAAAGTACCAAAGGACGAAATAAAGAAAAGAGTTGCAGAAATTCTTGAAGTTGTAAAACTTTCTAATATGGGTAAAAGATACCCTAAGCAATTAAGTGGTGGTCAGCAGCAGAGAGTTGCTTTAGCTAGAGCTATTGTTTACAATCCACCTTTACTTCTTCTTGATGAACCTTTAGGTGCTCTTGATATGAACTTAAGACACAATATGCAGTTTGAAATTAAAAGAATAACAAAGGAACTTGGAATTACAACAATATCTGTTACTCACGACCAAGAGGAAGCCTTTGCAATGTCTGACAAAATTTGTATTATGAGTGAAGGTAAGGTTCAGCAATTTGGTACTCCAGAGGAAATATATGAAAGACCTGCTAATCGCTTTGTAGCAGAATTTATGGGTACTACAAACATTGTTTCAATTAAGGATATGTCTTACAGCAATGTTGATGATGAACATACTCTTATAAAGGGTATTACAGAGTTATCACAAATGCCTATGGAGCTTGTAGTTGAAACAAAATATGTTGATACTGACAAGAAAGAGGCTTTATTTACATTAAGACCTGAAAGTATACACCTTGCAACTAATACAGAGGGAAATTACTTTACAGTTTCTCTTGATGAAAGCGTTTACTTAGGTGAGAGAGTAAAGATTAAGGCTTTAGCTGGTGATAAAAACTTAAATATTAATCTTAAGGTAAATGAATTTAGAAAACTTGAAAATCCAAATAGTGTAGGACTTAAATTTAATCCTGAAGATATTTCAATAATTTATGATAAGTAGTTTATATAAAGTGAAAATACATATACAATAGGAGGAATTTATTATGAAAAAGAAATTATTATGTTTATTAACTTCAGCAGTACTTTGTGTAGGAATGTTTACAGGTTGTGGTGGTAGCAAGTCATCTCATACTAACAAACTTGTTTTTGTTGACTGGGGTGGTACTAATACTGAGGCTAGACTTGAAGCTAATGTTAAGCCTTTTGAGGAAGAATATGATTGTGATGTTACAGTTGTAACTCCTTCTGATTACTCAAAGCTTATTGCAATGGTTGAAAATGGTACAACTGAATGGGATGTTATGAATTGTGATGCTTATTGGGGTGCTTATGCTGGTGAAAAGGGCTACCTTGAACCAATTGATTACAATGTTGTAACAGAAAAAATTGACCCATCAGCACAGCTTGAAAATGTTATGGGTGCAGAAGTTTATTCATCAGTTCTTGCTTATAACACACAGACTTATGATGAAAATACAGCACCAAAGAATTGGGCTGACTTCTGGGATACTAAGAAGTATCCAGGTAAGAGAGCTATGTGGCAGTATCCAGTAACTGTTCTTGAGGCTGCTTTAATGGCTGATGGTGTTCCTAAGGACCAGCTTTATCCACTTGACCTTGACAGAGCTTTTGCAAAACTTGATGAAATTAAGGACGATATTGTATGGTGGACTGAAGGTGCACAGCCATCACAGATGTTAAGTACAGGTGAAGCTGATATGGCTCTTGCTTGGAGTGGTCGTATCCTTACAGCTCAGGACGAGGGTTCTCCAGTTGGTCTTACATATAACAATGGTATTAGAATTGCTGCTGGTTGGGTTGTTCCAAAGGGTGCTCCTCACAAGGATATGGCAATGAAGTTTATTGAATATGTAAGTAGACCAGAATCTCAGGCTGCTTTCTCTGAAAAAATTCCTTATGGTTCAACAAATGCTGATGCAACAAACTTAATGTCAGATGAACTTAAAAATAAGATTGGTCAGACTGATGAACAGATGGCTGAACAGATTTATGTTAATAATGAATATTGGGCAGAGCATCTTACTGAGGTTGAGGAAAGATTTAATGCTTGGCTTGTAAAATAATATTGATTGGGCGAGTTAATCTCGCCCTCCTTAATAGGAAGTAGGTGTGTAAAATGAATAATGAAATCACAAAAAGAAATATTGCCTACAAATTATCAAATATAAAAGGAGCAAAGTGGCTATTACTCATAATCCCTTTACTGTTTGTGTTTTTGACTATGGTTATATCTCTTGTTAATATATTTGAACGAAGTATTGTAGATGATAATGGATTTACACTAGAGTATTTTAAAAAGGTTATTACAGAGCCTTTGTATTTAAAGGTTATGGTTACAACACTTAAAACTGGCTTTGTTGTAACATTATGTACAGTAATTATAGGTTATCCTATGGCATACCTTTCAGTTAGGTCTAAGAATTCACTTGTTCGCAGATTTGTTAGTGGTGGTGTTCTTGTTCCTTACTGGGTAAGTATGTTAGTTAGAATTTTTGCTTGGCAGATTATATTAGCTAAGAATGGTATTTTAAATCAAATTCTTATTAAAACTGGTGTAATTGATGAGCCTCTTGAAATTCTTTATACTTCTGTAGCTGTTGTAATTAGTTTAACTCACATTTTGTTGCCACAGATGTTTTTAAGTATGCAGTCTGTTATGGCGGAAATTGACCCTAATTTAACTTTAGCTGCTGAGGGAATGGGTGCAAAGCCTGTTAAAAACTTTAGAACAGTATTTCTTCCATTGTCAATGCCTGGTATTATATCTGGCTGTATGATGGTATTTGTGTTGGCACTTGGTTTTTATATTGCTCCAGCACTTTTAGGTGGAAGTGATGATATGATGATGTCAAACCTTATTCAGCAAAATATGCAGAATATGAACTGGCATATTGCAGCAGCACTTTCTGTTGAACTTTTTGTAATTGTTATGATATTTATAGCTGTTGCTTATAAATTTGTTGGAGAACAGCTATTTACTAGAAAGGCATAGGAGGTGTTAATATGCTTGCACTTATAGTATTTATATTGCTTGTTGTAATTATATTGCCTGCACTTATTGTTATACCTCAATCTTTTACATCATTAAATTATTTTACATATCCAATTCCTGATTTTGTAACAAAGTGGTATGACAAGTTTTGGGAAAACAGTGAATGGGTTGTTGGCTTAACAAGAAGTTTAGTTATTGCTATTATTGTAGCTATTGTAGCTACTGTTCTTGGTACACTTGCAGCAGTAGCTATGCAAAAAATAAATTTTAAGGGCAAAGGTCTTTTTATGGGACTTATGATTTCTCCTATGGTTATTCCTGTTGTTATTATAGGTGTTGCTCTTTATTCAACTTTTTCTAAGGTTGGACTTACAAATTCCTTTGTTGGACTTGTTTTTGCTCATACATTGCTTGCTATGCCTATGGTATTTATAACAATGAGTTCTGGCCTTGGTGGCGTAAACTCTAACCTTGAGCTTGCAGCAATGGGTATGGGAAGTACCCCAATAGGTGCGTTTTTTAAGGTGGTTTTACCTACAGTTAAGCCATCATTAATTTCATCAATACTTTTCTCATTTGTTTCTAGTCTTGATGAAGTAGCTGCATCATTATTTATTGCAGGTGCAGACACAAAGACTTTACCTTTAATTATGTGGGAAAGACTTAATACATATATGGACCCAACTATTGCTGTTGCTGCAACATATTTAATTATACTTACATTGGGTACATACATTGTCAAGGAAGTAATTGATGCAAGAACAAAGAAAATTTCTTAATTAAAAATCTTAGTAAGTAAGGTGATATATAGTGAATAATATTAAAGTATATAAAAATGCAAAATTAAGACATAAGTCAGAGCTTTATGATATAGTTATTGAGGACGGAAAGTATAAGGAAATTGCTCCAAACTGTGGTGATAAGTACAAAGATTGTGATATTAAAGATTTGGAGGGCAAACTTGTTTGTGAACCTTATGTAGAGTCACATATTCATTTGGATTATGTTTATACTGCTGATGTTCCTAAGGAGGCTACATTATCTGGTACTCTTTTTGAGGCTATTAACAAATGGTCTGAGTCTAAGGAGGCTATATCTGGTGATGAAATAAAGGAAAGGGCTTTAAAGGCTGTAATGTCACAGGTTAGAAATGGTGTGCAGTACATTAGAACTCACGTAGATGTTACTGACCCTAAGCTTACTGCATTTAAGACTATGCTTGAATTTAAGGAAAGTCTTAAGGATATTGTAGATATTCAGCTTATAGCTTTTCCTCAAGAGGGTATATATGCTTATAAGGGTGGCGAACAGCTTGTTGAAGAAGCTGTAAAAATGGGTGCTGATGTAGTCGGTGGTATTCCTCATTTTGAATTTACTAGAGAAGATGGTATAAAATCAGTTAAAAAGGCTTTTGAGATTGCAAACAAATATGATAAACTTGTAGATATTCATTGTGATGAAACTGATGATGACCAGTCAAGATTTATTGAAATGCTTGCTTCAGAGGCATATTTTACTGGAATAGGAAATAAGGCTACTGCAAGCCATACTTGTGCAATGAGTTCATATAGCAATGCTTATGCCTACAAACTTATGACTAAGTTGGCTAAGTCAGGTATCAACTGCATTTCTTGCCCAACTGAAAATACATATCTTCAAGGCAGATATGATGCTTATCCTAAAAGACGAGGTCTTACAAGAATAGATGAGCTTACAGCAGCAGGTGTCAATGTAAGTTTAGGTCAGGACTCTATATCTGACCCTTGGTATCCTTTAGGTAATGGTAATTTAATGAATCAGCTTGATTTTGCTTTACATATTGGTCATTTAATGAATACAGAGCAAATCAATAACGCCTTAGACTATATTACTGTAAATGGTGCTAAAACTCTTAATATTTATGACGACTATGTTATGAAAGTTGGTAACAAGGCATCATTTATAGTTCTTAATTCAAATAGTGAATATGAGGCAATAAGAGAAAGAGCTGGTGTTATTTTAAGCGTAAGAAATGGCGAAGTTATTATGGAAAAACAACCTGAAAAAGTTGTTGTTGACAAAATAGCTGAAAAGTATTTATAATAGAGTAAGATACATTGATGTGTTTGATGTGATTACTCAAGGAGGAGCAGATAATCTGCTTCTCCTTTTTTTATTTTAAGGTGGTATAAAAATTATGTCAGCAACTATAAGAAACTTACTTAAACTTGAAATATTTAAAAATGTTATAACACTAGTTTCTAAAGATTGTGATTTAGATAAGGCTGTAACTTGGCCTTATATTAAGCAAATGAAAGAGCTTGCACCTTGGATAAATGGTGGAGAAATAGTGTTTGTAATGGGAAACAATGGTGATGATACTGTTGATAGACAGATAAGTATTTTAAAAGAAGGACAGGAACACGGTGTGTCAGCTTTTGTTTTCTTATATGGCAGTCAGTATATTGATGATATAGATAGTGAAGTAATTGAATATGCCAATAAAATTAAAATGCCTCTTTTTAAAATACATTATAATGTAAAATTAATTGATATAGTTAAGGAAATATCAAATGCTATTTTGCAGGCTGACAATATGGAAAAGCTGATTTTTAATTTTATGAATGATTTGCTTAATAAAAATTTTGTTAGTGAGGAGCATATAATAAAGCAAGGCTATGAGTGTGGCATAATAATTGATGATAATTGCTGTGCAATGGTGTTAAATACAAATTTTAATTATGAAAATGCCAACTATGATAAAATATTGACCTATAGAAACACAATGAATTATGTTCTTAAAAGGATTGAACAGATTGGTAATCAGTTGGGCTTTAAAATAATTTCTTACTTTAGAATGGATAAGGCTGTTTGTTTAATTTTTGTTGAAAATAATAGGGATATAGAAAAAATATCTAAGGAAATTAATGAATTTTTAGACTACTTTTTTGAATATAATGAACTGGCTGTTTTTGTTGGCTATAGTAATATTCATAAAGGTGTTAAGGGTTGCTTGAAGGCTGTTGATGAAGGTGAAAAGGCTGTTAAATTTGCTGAAAAGTCAGATAGCTATAAAATTAGCTGTAATTATTCAGATATGGGCTTTTTAGGACTTGTTGTTAATTATAATACAAAAGAGGAGCTTATGTCTTATTGTAGAGATACTTTGGGAGTTTTAATTGATTCAGATAAAGAGAATAATACTGAATATATGCTGACTGTTAAGGTGTTTTTGGAAAATAACAATAATATTATTGCGTCGGCTAATAAACTTTTTATACATAGAAATACTTTAATTAATAGAATTAATCACATAGAACAATTGACTGGTAGAAGTTTGAAAGATGCAGATGTTAAAATGGAGTATCTTTGTGTTTTTAAGTTGCTTGAGTTTATGAGTGATTAGAGTTTTGATGGTAGATTAATTCTTGTAATTATTTACTATAAAATGTATTACTATGTAATATACTCATTTAATTTTATACTGTAAATGTATTTTTTGATGGTTTTAATACATCGAAGAATATATATATATAACATAAAATATAATGTAGTTTCTTTGTAAATGTTGACAAAGTGGTGGGATAATGGTATGATTAATTAAATATTATTTATTGTTGAGGTTTGTATTATAAGTATAGTGTTATCTTGGGGGATAGGATAATTATCTATCGTAGGGTATATTTTATTTTAAATTGGTAATAATTTGTGATTTTTGCTAAATTTGTTCATATATTTTATGTTTGAATAGAAACTTTAAGAAAATGTTATAATGATTAGTAAGAGGGAGTAGTATGGTTGATTTAACAGTTATTATTCTTACAAAAAATGAAGAAAAAAATTTAAGGAAGTGCGTAGAATCTTTTAGAGGTATTGCTAAGAGATTTGTAATAGTTGATAGTTTTAGTACAGATACGACAGAAGAGTTGTGCAAACAATTAAATAGAGAACTTCAAAAAATAGGAAGTTCTCTTGATTTTTATCAAAATAAGTGGGTTGATTATGCCACTCAGCTTAATTGGGGACTTACACAGACTAATATTACAACGGAGTGGTCAATGAGAATGGACGCAGACGAGGAATTAATGGAAAATTTGGCTCAAGAAATTGATGAAAAACTTGCTAATATTGATTCTTCGATTAATGGTGTTGTTCTTCGTCGTCGAGTTTACTTTATGGGAAAATGGATTAAGCACGGTGGAAGATACCCTGAGTTGCTTTTGAGAATATTCCGTACAGGCAAAGCCATCTGTGAACAGAAAATTATGGATGAACATATGATTTTATCTAATGGAAGAACAGTAGAATTTAAATATGATTTAATAGATAATAATCAAAAAGATTTAGAGTGGTGGACTGCAAAACATAACTGGTATAGCAATCGAGAGGTACTTGACCATCAGATAACTTTAGAAAAACAGACAGGAAGTTCGCTTGAAACAGGGGGCGAGTCTACAAATCAAGCAAAAATGAAACGAGCTGTTAAAAATAATGGTTATTATAGATTGCCAAAGTTTTTGAGAGCTCATTTATATTTTATTTATAGATATTACATAAGGCTTGGGTTTTTAGATGGTACAGAAGGAAAAATATTTCACTTTCTTCAGGCGTATTGGTATAGATTTTTGGTTGATGCCAAAATGTATCAGTGTGAAAAAGATGGTATAAAAATGAAATCGCAAGGGGATTTAAAGGCGTAAGGAGATAATTGATATTATGAAAAAAATTGGAATATTGACTTATCATAGGGTGTTTAATTTTGGCTCTTTGCTACAAACATATGCATTACAGAATTATTTAGAAAGAAAGAACTGTGATGTGGAAGTAATAGATTATTATCCATCAAGACTTAGGAAGAAAGAATTACTATTTCATATAAATCCGAAGTGGCGTAGACCTATTTTTAAATTAATAGTGCATCTAATTCCTGCAGTAGCAACTAGACTTTTGGGTTATCATATGATGAATACATTTTTAAATAAGTATATTAAGTTGACATCGCAACAGTATGAAACAATAGATGATTTAATAAAAAATATACCAAAAGAAGATATATATTTGAATGGTTCAGATCAAATTTGGAATGTTGAAACTGCAAATGGTGAAGTTGATAGAGTGTTATTTATGGATTTTCTTGATAATGATAGTATTAGAGCTGCTTATGCGGGGAGCTTTGGTAAAGATGATTTTTCGGATGAAAGTTTAAAAGAAATTAAGAAGTATTTAGATAAGTATTCAGCAATTTCAGTACGAGAAAAGAGTGGAGTTTCTATTTTAGAAAAAATCGGAATCAAAGAGAGTCGTTGGGTTTTAGATCCTACTTTTCTTTTGAGAACTACGGATTGGGATAAAATTGCTGGTAAAATAAATTTACCTAATAAATATCTTTTGGTGTACAATTTGAATAGAAATCCGCGAATTTCCCAAATAGCAATGAAAATTGCTACTAGGAAGAACTTGAAAATTGTTAATATGGCTCAATCGCTTACATTTGTAAAAGGTGCCAAAAATATTCTTTATCCGACACCTAATACATTTATTACAATGTTTAAGAATGCAGAATATGTTGTTACAGATTCTTTTCATGGGACTGCATTTTCAATTAATTTTGAAAAACAATTTGTTTGTATTCCAGCACCACGATTTAATGCTCGTCTTGAAAGCATTTTGGAATTAATAAATGAATCTGATAGACTTTTATTAACTGATGATATTTCTATTGTAGATCGTGAGATTAATTACAATATTGTAAGTTCTATCATTGAAGAAGAAAGAAAAATTGCAGATAAATTTATTGACAAAATAGTTGGCTTATAGGGGATAAAAAATGGCTAAAGTATATGCGTATCAAAATAACTTGGCATCGAGAATGAATAGTGCATCAGGTGGGGCATTTAGTGCATTGATAAACTCTTGGATTGCTTATAACAATAAGGTAGGTATAGAGGACAGTAGACTTGCTATTTATGGTGCTGCATATGATGATAATTTTCAAGTTCATCATATGCGTTGTGATACTACAAATTGGGATAGTCTTAAAGGCTCAAAATATACTGTAAGTAATTTTGCTGGAGTATTTGAGTTAATTGATAAAGATGTCCATGAAGGTCATAATATATTGTTTTCAGGAACGCCATGTCAAGTCGCATCTTTAAAAAAATATATTGAAAGAAAAAACTGGAATCGTGATAGTTTTTTTTTAGTAGATATTGTATGTCATGGAACACCAGAAGGAAAAATTTGGATTGATTATAAAAAATATATTGAAAGAATTTATGGCGGAAGTCTTATAAAGTATAATTTTCGATATAAGAATACTCATTCAATTGAGCCAATAGTATATGCAGAGTTTTCAAATGGAAAAATTGTAAAAGATACAAAGGAGCTTCGTTCTTATTTAGATTTATATTTTACATATTTACCATTGAGAAATTGTTGTTATAACTGTCAATTTTCAAATATGAATCGTGTTTCAGATATAACTATCGGTGACTTTTGGGGAGCTGATATAATTTTTAAGAAAATAAATACTTATAAGGGAATTTCGCAAATCATTGTAAATACAGATTATGGCAATGAAATATTTATTGGATTAAGTAGCTATGAAAAAGAAACTTTAATGGAGTGTAATTCAAATGAATTCCTTAAATACCAACATAACCTAGTATCTCCAACACCAATGCCTTTAAATGTTGAAGAATTTAGAAAATATTATGATGAAAATGGATATGAAGTTTGTATTCATAAATATGTTGGTGAGGGAAAGAGATATGCAATAATATTTGCACTTAAGCGTTTTGTGTCTTATTTAGGAATAAAGCAGTATATAAAGCGTATTATTAGAAGTTAGTATTTAATTTAAAAGGATGGAATAGATGAAAGTTTTAGTTGTTCACCCAGGAAAACAGCATGTTTTTAGATTAGCAAAGGCTGTTGAAGATGCAGGAATGTTAGAAGGATTTTTGACAACTTCGTATGCAAAACCAGGTTCTTTGACTACAACACTTGTATCTGTGTTATCAGGAAAGACAAAGTTGAAGGCTATGAATCGTAAAACTAGCGAATTGGATGATAATAAGGTTATCCAGTTTTGTGAGTTTAGAAGTTTAATTTGTACATATTTTAGAGGCTATTTACCTAAAGGTAAAATATTTAAACCTTGTGTACCGTTATTTAAGGAATTGTATCCTCGTTTTAATGATTATATAAATGATTGTTTTGGTAAAAAAGTAGCAAAGTATGCTATAAAACATAATGTTGATGTTGTTATTTCTTTCGATAATAATTCAATGGTTTTATTTGAAACATTGAAAAAAAAAGCACCGACTATCAAACGAGTTTTAGATGTGTCAATTGCAAGTAGGATTTATCTAAAAACAGTATACGAGAAAGATTTGGCAGAATTTGGTGAAAGTGGTTTGAGATATGAGCAAAGAAAACTGTGGGACGCAAAGTATATGCAACGAATTGAACGAGAAATTGCATCAACAGATTATTTTCTTGCAGGTTCAAATTTTGTAAAAAATAGTTTAGTTTATTCTGGTGTACCTGATGCAAAGATTAGTGTAGTTCACTATGGTGTTAATATTAAACAGTTTAAAAATAATGAATGTATTAATAAGAGTGATGTAGGACTTAGATTAATTTATGTTGGAGGAACTATTTATAGGAAGGGTGTTCATCATTTGTTAAAAGTTGTTAAAGAACTTGAAACTTATAATGTGAGCTTAGTCCTTGCCGGAGAAGTAAATCGTAACTCAGAGCTTTATTTACAATATAAAGATTGTAAAAATATAGAGTTCAAGGGTTATTTGCTGCCTAATCAACTTGCAGAAGAATATAACAAAGCAGATGCTTTTATTTTGACATCTTTGGCCGAAGGTATGGCAATGGTAGGTTTGGAAGCTATGAGTAGTGGACTTCCTGTAATTTGTAGTAAAAATACGGGATTAACTGATGTTGTAGTAAATAGAGAAAGTGGATTTATATTTGATACAGGTGATATTGAGGGTCTAAAAAAACTTTTGATTGGTTTAACTAAAGATAAATCTTGTTTAAAAAATATGGGGGAGAATGCAAGAAAAATAGCTACTAAATATACATGGGACTATTATTCAGATAATATTAAGTCCTTTTTGGAGAGGTTAGAAAATGAAAAAGCTTAGTGTTTTATATCTTACAAATGCACCATCTCCATATCGTGTGGAATTTTTTGAAGAGTTAGGTAAACTGTGTGATTTAAATGTCTGTTTTGAACTGAAGCCCGAGGATGTTAAACACCGTAATACTGCTTGGTATAAAGAAAGTTATACGAATTTTACATCTATACAGTTGAAAAAAAGATATTTCTTTAAGCAGTATATTTGTACAGATGTACTTAAAGTATTAAAAGAAAAAAAATATGATGCAGTTGTTGTTGGAGTGTATAGTACCAACACAGCTTTGCTTGCGATGGCATATTTAAAGTTAAAAAGAATTCCATTTTTTATAAATTCAGATGGCGGTTTTATTCAAAAAAATGAGACAATAGTTAAAAAATGTATTAAGTCTTTTCTTATAGGTTTAGGTAGCTATTATTTTGCTTCTGGCGAGAAGACTGGAGATTATTTAAGATATTATGGTGGCAATAAACAGGTATTTAAGTATTCTTTTTCTACATATTTAGCAAAGGACTTGCCAAAAAATCTTATATCTTGTGATGAAAAAGAACAATTAAAGAAGAAACTAAACTTATTGGAAAGATATGTCTTTATTTCAGTTGGTCAATTTATATATCGTAAAGGTTATGATATTCTTATGCGTGCGTGTGTGGGGTTATCTAAGGATGTAGGTATATATATTATTGGTGGTGAGCCTACGGAAGAATATGTTCAATTAAAAAATTCTTTAAAGTTAAATAATATTCATTTTATAGGTTTTAAGAAAAAAGAAAATTTAATAGAATATTATAAAGCTGCAGATGCATTTGTTCTTCCGACACGTGAAGATATTTGGGGTCTTGTTATTAATGAAGCATTAACATACGGTTTACCAGTTATAACAACAGATAACTGTTTAGCCGGTTTAGAACTTGTTGAGAATGGTGTCAATGGCTATATTGTGCCTGTTGGAGATACTGTGGAATTGCGTAAAAAAATTGAACTGCTTTCCGAAAATTTAGAATTGTCTAATTATATGGCAAGTAATGCCTTTGGAGCAATGCAAACATATACTATAGAGCAGGAAGCAATAGATCATATTAATGCATTTACAGAAGTGATTAAATTAAAAAAGAGGTGATATTTTTGGAAAGAATTCAATATAGAGTTAAAATGACACTATTTATGTGTTACTATTATTCTATAGAGATAATATTGAATATTAAAGCAAAATCTGAAAGTAAAAATCAGTTTATTATAAAATTGTCATTGTGGTTGCCTATTATTATTTTAAGATGGATTATGTCTGGCGTATATGAAAAAACTATTGGAAAAATAGTAGCAAGGCGATTTAGAAAAAACGATATAAATCGAAATTTTAAATATGAGCTTGGAATAGTTGCAATAGCAAAAGATGAGGGTCAATATATTAAAGAATGGGTAAAGTATCATAAAGTTGTGGGGGTTGATAAGATTTATCTTTATGATAATGGTAGTTCGGACAATACCAAAAGTGAAATTGATGATTATGTAAAATCGGGTTTTATTAAATGGATACCTTTTCCTGGAAGTGTTATGCAAATTCCGGCATATAATGATGCTATTAAAAAATATAGTAATGAATGTCGTTATATGGCATTTATCGATTTAGATGAATTTATTGTACCAACGAAAAGAGAGTTACTTGTAGATACAATTCGTAGAATAATAAAACGAAATTTATATGCTGGTGGTATTGGTGTAAACTGGGCACTATTTGGATCTTCTGGATATGAGAAACAACAAGAAAAACCGATTACACAAACTTTTTTTAGACGTGCGGATGAGACGGCATGGCCTAATTTTCATGTGAAAACTATTTGTAATCCAAGAGTTGTAAAAAATTACATTAGCCCACATTTTCCAGTGTATAAATTAGGTTTTATTAATATAGCACCAAATGGTAAGCGCCAATATGTATGGGGAAATCGTTATGTAGACTATTCTGAAATTAGGTGTCATCACTATTTTTGTAAATCAAAAGAAGAATGGATTATTAAACGAAGCAGAGGAATGGCTGATAGGAATCAGGTTTACAATATGGAAAAATTTAATGAATATGATATTAATGATGTATTTGATGATATTATGATTCGTTATTCTGATTGTTTATAATGAAGTGTTGCGTAGAAGAGGTGAAGACAATGAAAGTTCTGCAGATAACAGCATTTAGTGGCTGGGGATGCACAGGTAGAATAAGTGTGGGGATAAGTAATGCTTTATGCAAAGAAGGATATGACAATTATATTGCATGGGGACGAATTAATACTGCATCAGAAAATGTAAAAACAATTCAAATCGGAAATTTGTTAGATCAGATGATTCATGGATTGTATACTCGATTGACAGATAAATGTGGCTTTGGTTCTAAAAAGTGTACAGAAGAATTTGTTAAAAAACTGGAATCTTTAAATCCAGATTTAATTCAGCTTCATATTTTACATGGCTATTATATTAATTTAGAAGTATTGTTTGCTGCGATTAAGAGATTAGAAATTCCAGTGGTTTGGACATTTCACGATTGTTGGGCATTTACAGGTCACTGTCCATATTTTGATTTAGTAGGATGTCAAAAATGGAAGACAGGATGCCATAATTGTGAGCAGAAATCTCATCATCCAACAAGCTGGGGATTAGATAATTCTAAAAATAATTGGGAAAAGAAGAAAGAACTTTTTACTGGTATTAAAAATCTCACTATTGTTACCCCTTCTTTTTGGTTAAAATCATTGGTAGAACAGTCATTTTTTAAAGATGCTAAGATTTGTGTGATAAATAATGGTATTGATTTAAGTATATTTAAACCTACTAAGTCGGATTTTAGGAAAAAATATAAACTTGAAAATAAAAAAATATTATTAGGTGTATCTTCTACATGGGTTGAATCAAAAGGTATAGAGGATTTTAAGTTTCTTGCAAAAAATTTACCAAGGGATTATCAAATTGTTATGGTTGGATTAAATAAAAAACAAATTAAGGAATTACCAAAAGAAATTATTTGTATTGAAAGAACTGATAGTGTAAAAAAACTAGCGGAAATTTATTCTACAGCCGATGTATTTGTTAATCCAACTTATGAAGACAATTTTCCTACAACAAATATTGAGTCATTAGCATGTGGTACACCAGTAATAACATACAATACAGGTGGAAGTGTTGAAGCTGCGGGAAACGAATTTGGATGTGTTGTGCCACAAGGAGATATGAGTGCATTGCTTAAATGTATTTTGAGTGAAAATTGGAAATGCAATAGAAGTGATTGTGTTGCTTATGCACAAAATTTTGATGCGAATAAAAAATATGATGAGTATGTTGCTCTTTATGGAGGAATAATAAATGGATAACTATGCTTGTCAATTTAGTAGATCTGCAAGATTAGTAGCCACTTTGTTATATCTTGCTATTGGATTATTGCTTATACTTAAAATACCTGATATAGCTGGATATAGTTTTTTAGGAAAATATATTTATGTTGTAATTTCTTATTTTGTAGTAACTGGAATTTGGTTAACATATATTTATAAATATGGCTTTTATATATTTGAGCCTTCGACTATAGTTTTAGTTATAACTATTATAACATATTCAATTGAACCGTTAATTTCAATAATTACAGATGATACAACTATTGGTGGGTTTGAAGTATTTGATGGCTGTTATAAGGCAACTACAATTTATATGTTTGCAACTATTATTTTTATGTTTTTTTATTATAATACATCTTATAGAAGAAAACAATTTGTGTTTTTTGAAAATTTTGGTTGGTATAGAAATATAAATAGAAAAGTTCATGTACAAACATTACTAATATTAGCATATTTATTTGTGTTAATTGGTGTTGGTGTATCATTAATTGACCTTTTAATGAGAGGATATGACATTGAATACATTTTTTCTTGGGGAGTTAGTGGTGAATTTAGTGTAGGGGAAGAATCGACAGGTGTTTTTATTAACCTACGATATTTAATGATACCAGGATTTCTCTATTTGGATATATATGAAACAAGAAAATGGCGTACTATTCTTCTTAGAGCTATAGTTCTTGCTTGTCTTTTGATTAGAACAACTAGATGGATTGTAATTGTTTTATTGATGTCGCCAATTGTATTAAAATATCTTCGTGAGAATAGAAAGGTAAATTATTCTAGATTTGTAATTTATATTGTTATTTTTGTATTGATAATAAGCGGAATGCAGTTTACAAGAAGCTTTGTGCGTGATGGATTAGGTGCGGCAAATGCAAGTTGGAACAATTTTGATTTAATGTATATTTGGAGTGCATTTTCTGGAAACTTTGACTTATATAAGACATTGTATGGCGCTGTTTCATACTTTCCAGATAAGCATTTTTATACATTAGGACAACAGATGATAGTGCTAACATTAGTAACTTGTATTCCTAGATCTATTTGGTCGAATAAGCCTGTTAGTATAATTGATTCTGTATTAAAACCGTACTTTATGGGACAAGAATCCGTAAGAGGACATTGGGCATATGCACAATTAACAGAATTTTATATTGAGTTTGGGATTATTGGAGTAATGATATGTATGGCTATTTTTGGACGATTGTGTGCAGGTATACGAAATATGTACGTTAACAATAGGGATATTCATGACTATGTTTTGGCGGCATTTTTATTTCCAATGCTGATGCAGTTTGTAATTAGAGGTTATATGCCTATTAATTTTTGGGCATTGTTCTTTATGTTGATACCAGTATGGATTATGAGATTGTTAAACTTAGGGGATAAATATGAACAGCAAAATTATTAGAAATTATATGTATAATACTTTATTTCAGGTATTGGTTTTATTAACGCCAATAATACTTTCGCCTTACTTAGCAAGAGTATTAGGTCCTGAAAAGTTAGGTGTTTATTCATATGCATATAATATAGCAGATGTTATTGTTTCATTTGCATTATTAGGAACATATACATATGGATGTCGCCAGATTGCTTATGTAAGAGAAAAAGAGGCAGTGTGTAAGAAAACATATCAAGAAGTGTCTACACTTAGGCTTATACTAGGTACAATTGGTTCAGTTATATATTTAGCAATTACTTATATTCAACAAGGTGAACGACAATTAGTGTTTGTAATTTTATATTTTTGGGTGATGGCAATGATTTTAGATCCGTCTTGGTTTTTTGTGGGTCAGGAGGATATGAAACCAACTGCAGTAAAGAACTCTGTAATAAAAATAGTAACAGTTTGTTTGATATTTTGTTTTGTTAAAAGCTCGGAAGATATAACAAAGTATACTTTGATTATATCAGCAACAACGCTTGTTTCAAATTTAGTATTGTATTTTCAGTTTAAAAAATATAATGTTAAACAATTGTTGTGTTTTTCAAATTTGTCTATTCACTTAAGAGGTTCTATTGCTTTGTTTTGGACACAGATTGCTACGATGATTTACTTAAAAGTAGATAAAATTATGATTGAAATGTTAACTAAAAATGCCAGTAATGTAGCTTTTTATGATCAAGCAGAAAAAATAGTTACCATTCCACTGACATTTGTTACTGTATTGAGTACAGTTATGATGCCTAAAATTGCAAATGAATTTGCAAATCAGAATAATGATGAGATTTCTAGATTGTTAAATAAAGCTGGACAAGTATCACTTTTTATGGCTTGTCCTATGATGGTAGGGATTGCAATTATAGCAAATAATTTTGTGCCTTGGTTTTTAGGAGATTCATTTTTGCCTTCAGCTATAGTAATAAGTATTATTAGTCCTATAATTGTTAGTAACTCTTTATCTGGGATTTCGGGTAAACAGTTTTTTACAGCAACAAATCAAATAAATGTGATTTTGATTGCATATATGAGTACAGCTGTTGTTAATGTAACAATAAATGCACTACTAATTCCAAAGTTTTCTTATATAGGAGCAGCAGTTGCTACAGTGATAAGTAGTTATATATCAGTGTTAATTCAATATTATATTATGAATAAACAGGTAAAAATGAATAAGACTTTTATCTCGGGGATGAAGTATTTAGCATGCTCTTTTATTATGGGAATTATTGTGTTTTATTTTGATAAATTTATGAGCCCTTCTCCTATTACAACGATTGCTGAATGTGTTTTAGGGTTTGTAATTTATTTTATTTTATTATTTATATTAAGGGATAAAACATTGTTTGAAATGTTATCTATAGTGAGTAATATTCTCAGAAAGAAAAAAAATCTGTAGGAGGAAACTATGTTACCAACTAAAAAGAAATGTTGTGGTTGTGGTGTATGTGCTAATGTTTGTGATTTAAGTGCTTGTAGTATGGTTAGCGATTATGAAGGTTTTCTTTACCCTAAAATAGATAAAGATAAGTGCGTGGGTTGTGGTAAATGTGAAAAATCTTGTCCTGTATTGAGTGGAAAAAATTACTTTACGATTAAAGTGGAAAATAAATCATATTGTGGTCATTATACAAATGAAGTTAAGGTAAAAGAATCAGCATCTGGAGGAGCAGCTAGCTCTTTGGCTGAAGCAATAATTTTATCTGGAGGCGTTGTATATGGTGTTGCATATTCGGAGGACTTTCGGTATGCACATCATATTAGATGTTCAACTGTTGATGAAATAAAATTTTTAAGAGGATCTAAATATAACCAGAGTAGAAAAGAATTTATATATTGTTCTATTGAGGAAGACCTTAAAAAAGGAATGTGTGTCTTATTTATTGGAACACCTTGTGAAGTAGTTGCTGTCAAGGCTTTTTTAAAAAAAGAATATAAAAATTTACTAACATGTGATTTAATTTGTGAAGGTACAACATCTGAAATAGTTCTTAAAGATTTTATTTTTTCGTTAGAAAGTAAGTTTAAAAGTAGGGTTGTTGATTTTTCTGCTAGATATAAAAAATATGAGTGGGCTCCAGCTTATATTTATGCAAAATTTGATAATGGAAAAGAATATTGCAAACTTGCACATTATACTGATTATGGCGAAGCACATAATGTATTTTTAAGACCATCTTGTTATGAGTGTGAATTTAAGGGTACAAATCGAGCGTCTGATATAACATTGGGGGATTGTTGGGGAATTCCTAGAAATAGTGAATTATGGAATAAATATGGCGTTTCTGTTTTGTTGGTTCATACAGAAAGAGGAATGCGATTAATTAATGAATTAAAACAGTTTCAATTAAAAGAGTATCCATATGATGAGAAAAAGAATCCAAGGCTTATAACTTCTGCTTCGCTTGATAGCAGTAGAAGGGTATTTGAAATTAATATTAAAGACAAAGGGTTAAAAGAAAGTTGTAGACTTGCAAGGTCTACTAGCAAAACTTTAAAAAGAGTTTTATATGGTTTGACACCAGATTATTTAATACAAAAAATTAAGGAGGTTCGTGGATAGTATGAATATATCTATTGTAACATATTATGCAGAAAATGGAAATTACGGAGCTCTTTATCAAGCGTTTGCTTTAAATGAGTATTTGGTTGGTATTGGACATGATGTAAGTTTTTGGGGAGATAAATTTTCAGAAAGAAAAGTTTATACATCGGAATATATGGAACAAAAGGCACAAGGTATGAATTGTGTTAGAGATTTATATTTCAATATTGATTATAAACATAATAAAACTTATGATGTTACTTTTGTAGGTAGTGATCAAGTTTGGGGAGGAAAGGAAGAACGTTTTTGGGGCGTTGGTTTAAAAACTAGAGTCTTAGCAACTTATGCACCAAGTGTTGGTAATCTTATTACTTCTAAAATTAAGTGGAAAGCGATATTGAAAGGAATAACTGGTCGCATAGCTTTTTATTGTCATAAAAAAGACTTGATTAAATTTCATAACATTAGCGTTCGTGATAATCAAACAAAGGCATTGATAAAAATGACATTAAATAAGTTGCCAACTTTAGTGTTGGATCCAACTTTTTTAATTGATTGGAATAAATATTTATATGATAATAATGGTTTGCCTGTGTATCAAATTCCTAAGGAGCCCTATGTGTTAATATATTCGTATGGTTTTGGTAAAGAAGCTGAGGACAATATACTAAATTATGCAAATAAAAATGGTTTAAAAACTTGTGTAGTGAACTATAATTCAAATAGATTTGATTATAGTGGTGCTTATACACCGTTTCAAACTTTGGCTCTTTTTAAGAACGCAGAAATGGTTTTTACTGATACTTTTCATGGCACTGTATTTTCTCTTATTTTCAATAGGCAAATGTATGTTTTGGGAAAAAACAAAGTCTCAAAACCATTTATGTTGCTAAGTCAATTTGGCTTAACAGATAGATGTGTAAGGTCATATAACGAAAAGGAATTGAATAGTTGTAAAATAGTTGATTATAATGAATGTAACAAAAAAATTGATAAACTTATAAATATTTCTAAAGAATATATTGATGAATGTATAAATATGGCAGAAAATAATAATTTTTAAGGAAAGTAAAAAACAACTTAAAAATTGTTTAAAAAAGCTTAAATAGAATTTTTATTATCTCAATTTCATAATACAAATTTCATAGTTTTATATGTTAGGCTCTGTAATTATTTTGGTTACAGAGCTTTTTTATTACAAATATTAGGAGGGGTTAAAAAGTATATTTCTGACTCTAAAATTTAATACTATATAATGCATTATAATGACATAAAATAATATTTTAAAACAGCTATGAAAAAAATTAAAAAAATTTCACATATAATTAATTGACTAGAAGGGAATAAGTATATATACTATTCATATAAATCATATATTTATAATAGGTTATGTTTTAATATTATATTACAATAATATTTTGCAGAGGAGGGATATTATGTATAGGGTATTACTTATTTTTAATAGTTATGAACTTCTTGAAGAAGTGAAAAAGTTAAGAATATGGAAAGAAAATTCTGATTTTATTATTGAAGATATAGCAAATGATGGAACTTCTGCTTACAGAAAGCTAAAAGAAAAGAAATATGATTTAGTTATAACAGAAATAAGAATTGTTGGCATAGATGGACTTCAGCTATTAAGACGAATTAAAAAAGAAGGTCTATGTCCTAGAGTGGTTTTATGCAGTGAATTTTTGGACTTTAATTATGCAAGACAAGGCATAATATTAGGGGCGTATGATTATTTTGTTAGACCTTTTGATGAAAGACTTTTCTTTTCGCTTTTTAACAGAATTAAAAGTGAAACATTTGAAGAAAAGGCTGTTGAAATTTATCACATAGAAGAAATTATGACCTATTTTGAAAATAGGGATAAGGATATATATAATTACATAGATTCTTTATTTGATGAAATATATAACAATGATAATGATATAATTAAAGCTGACAAAAAAGCTAGAAGTATATGTAAAACTGTTGTTGAAGATATTTTTGATAAAAATGAGTGGTTAGACTTATATATTTCAAAGGAAAGTCTTTATGGCTTTGATGGTATTAATGAAAGCAATCAAAATTCATACATAGATTATTACAAAAAAACTATAACTAGTCTTTTTGATAATTTTTGCGAGCTTAAATTAAAGTGTGGTAATGATATTATTAGAGAAGTTATAATGTACATACTTAATAATCCTGAAAATAATTTAAAACAGAAAAATATTGCATCGGAATTTTTTATAAATAGCTCTTATTTAAGTACAGTTTTTCTTGCTCAAACAGGCATAAGATTTGTAGATTATCTCACTACAGTAAAGCTTAAAAGAGTAGTTTATTTATTAAAAGAAACAAATATGAAAATTACGGATATTGCTGAAAGGCTTGATTACAAAGATATTGGCTATTTTTCTAGAATTTTTAAGAATAAATATAAGTTGCCTCCTTCAGCTTATAGATTATCTGATGGATATGATTTCCAAATATAAAATATTTACTGATATATTAAAATTAAATAGATTTTATTATTATATAGCACCTAATTTGACTGTATTAATGTAATAAGTTAAATTAGGTGTTTTTTTATTGCGGTATAAAGGTATTTTATGGAAAAAAATTAAAATTTATTCATATTTACAAAAAAATTTATAAGAGTATAATATCAATAAATTAACTTAATTCACATAGGTAAAGGGTAAATTGATTATGTGGTTAAGTATATAAAACTTAATTATGAAAGGTGGAATTTGAAATGAAGAAATTATTATTAGTAGCATTATCAGCAATTATGGCAACAATAGGTTTAGCAGGTTGCGGGGCATCAAGCACAACAGCAGATAATAGTCAAAATAACGAAACTGTATTAAAAATAGCTGCTCAGCCTTATCCATTATATACACCAGTATATGTAGCTTACAAGTTAGGATATTTAGATGAAGAACTTAATGCAGTAGGTGCTAAATATGAATGGAAGTCATTTAAGTCTGGTCCTCTTGTAAATGAAGCTGTAGCAGCCGGAGAGGCAGATTTAGGATTTATGGCTGACTTACCAGCAATTATTGCAAAGTCAAATGGACTTCCTATTGAAATAGTATCTAATGTAGCTTATGGAGAAAAAGGACTTGCTGTTCTTGTTAAGTCAGACTCTGATATTAAAAGTATTTCTGAATTAAAGGGTAAAAAAGTTGCTTATGCTACTGGTTCTTATGCACAGCATCTTTTAGCACTTCTTTTATCAAAGGAAGGTCTTACATTAAATGATGTTCAATCTATAAACTTAGGAGCTGGTGACCAGCCGGCAGCACTTTCTAGTGGTGAAGTTGATGCTATTGTTATATGGGAACAGTATATTTCACAGCTTACTAGCGATGGCACAGCAAAGGTACTTGCAGATGGTACTGGTGTTAAAAAGGGCAATATGATTACTTATGCCTTATCAGACTATGCTAATAAAAATCCTCAAGTTATTGAAGCATATATAAAGGCATTAAATAGGGCTAATGAAGTAATTAAAAACAATCCTGAACAGGCTGCTGAAGCTGTTGCAGATGATTTTGGCGTAAGTAAAGATTTAATGCTTAAAATTATACCTAATTTTACATATTCAACTGACTTTACAAATGATGATATAGCTGAAATAACAAAGGTTAAAGACTTTTCACTTGAATCAGGAATTATAAAAAGTGATGTAGATATTAATAGCTTTATTAACAAAAAGTATTTAGAGGCTATTAAGCAATAAATAAGGGTGATTATATGAGTAGTAAAAAAACTAAAAAGACTTTAGGTAATATAATATTATATTTAGCATTACCAATAATTTTAATTGTTATTTGGCAGTTTTATGATTTAGCAGGAAAGCTAACTTCTTACACAATGCCTTCCATTTCAGCTATTATAAACACAACTGTTGAGTACATAGCAAATGGTCAGCTTTTTGAAAATATTGGTATTAGCTTTTTAAGAGTTATAGAAGGATTTTTGTTAGCTTTAGCCTTAGCTTTTGTTATAGGAATTAGTGTATCAATTTTTCCTAAGTTTGATACCTTTACTGATTTGGTTATTCAAATTTTAAGACCTATACCACCTATTGCTTGGATACCTCTTGCTATATTGTGGTTTGGAATAGGTCAAGGCTCTAAAATATTTATTATATTTTTAGGTGGATTTTTCCCAATATTTGTAAACACAGTAGAGGGTGTTAAAAACATAGATACAAAATATTTTGAGCTTGCAAAAGTTTATGAAATACCAAAACTAAAGCTAATAAATAAAATAATTATACCGGGAGCAATGCCGTCTATAATGACTGGTATACGACTTGGCTTAGGTAATGCTTGGGTATGCGTTGTTGCAGCAGAAATGATTGGTGCTACAAGTGGTGTAGGATTTATGCTTTCTGATGGCAGAAGTATGTCAAGACCAGATATTGTTATTTTAGGTATGCTTATTGTTGGTATTGTTGGCAAAATAATGGACGACTTACTTAAGGTTTTAGGAAAAAAGCTAATAACTTGGAATTAAGGAGGTAGCTATGGGAAATATTGTAGAAATTAATAATTTAACAAAAATTTTTGAAGCTAACGGTAAAAAGGTTACAGCTTTAGATAATATAAATCTTAATATTGAAGAAGGAAACTTTGTATCAATTATAGGAGGCAGTGGCTGTGGAAAAAGTACAATGCTTAGAATAATTGGAGGTTTAGAAAATCAGTACAATGGTCAAGTAATTGTAAATGGCAGTTCTGTTACAAAGGCGTCAAGGGATAAAGGATTTATATTTCAAGACCATAGACTTTTACCCTGGCTTACAGTAAAGGAAAATATACAATTTAGTTTGCCAGATTCACAAAAAAATAATATTGAGCTTATTAAGGAAAATCTTGAACTTGTAGGTTTGTCTGATTTTGAAAATGCTTATCCTAAACAACTTTCAGGTGGTATGGCACAAAGGGTAGCAATAGCTAGAGCTTTAGCCAATAAGCCTAAAATACTTTTGTTAGATGAACCTTTTGGTGCATTAGACGCTATAACTAGAATGAACTTGCAAGAGCAGATACTTAAAATATGGAGAAAAGAGAAAATAACAATGATTATTGTTACTCACGATATTGATGAGGCTGTTTATCTTGGCAGTAAGGTTGTTGTAATGACACCTCGTCCAGGTAGAATAAAGAAAATAATAGATGTTGATTTAGGCACACCTAGAAAAAGAACTGGTACAGTTTTTAATGAAGCAAGGGAAAAAATATATAGAGAATTTTTTAAAGATGTAGAAATGCCTATTGAATATAACATATAGAAAGGAGCAAATAAAATGTCTATTGAAAAAGTTTTATCTCCACAGGAGAAAAGAATTAAGTCTGAAATAAATAATAATGCTAAAAATATTAATAGTAGAGCAGGACAAATATTAAAAACAATAAGGAGTGCAAAACCTCAAATTGATGTTGAAAGAGGTTTATACTTTACTCAATCTTTTAAAGAAACAGAGGGACAACCACTTAATTTAAGATGGGCAAAGGCACTTTATCATTATGCCAAAAATGCTACAGTATATATTGATGATAATCAGCTTTTAGTTGGTAGAAGTGGCAAAAAGGGTAGATACGGCATACTTTATCCTGAACTTGATGGAAATATATATGATGAAGTTATAAAGCGTATGCCAGAAAGAGAAAATTCGCCTTTTGATGTATCTGCTGAGGATATGGAAATAATTGCTAATGAAATTTCGCCTTATTGGAAAGGAAAAACTTTTCACGAAAATTTTGCAAAATCCCTTACAGAAGAAACTACTAAACTTACATATAATAATGACAATGAGCTTACATCAAGATACATTGTTAATGAAACAGCTTCTTTTCGTTCTTCTATACAATGGGTTCACGATTATGAAATAGTGCTTCAAAAAGGTTTTAAGGGCATTAAAAAAGAGGCTGAAGAAAAATTAGCTAATCTTGATGAATATAGTCCTCTTGATTATACTGAAAAAAGACCATTTTTGGAGGCTACAATTATAATTTGCGATTCTATTATATTGTGGGCAAATAGACACGGTGATTTAGCTGAAAAATTGGCAGAAAGTGAAACAGATGCTGTAAGAAAAGCTGAGCTTGAAAAAATAGCTGATATTTGCCACTATGTGCCAGAAAATCCTCCAAGAACTTTTTATGAGGCTATGCAGGCACAGTGGTTTACACAAATGTTTTCAAGAATAGAACAGAAAACTGGAACAATTATATCTAATGGTAGAATGGACCAATATTTATATCCATTTTACAAAAAAGATATTGAAGAAGGTATTATTACAGATAATCAAGTGCAGGAGCTTTTTGAGTGTATGTGGGTTGCAATGGCTCAATTTATTGACCTTTATCTTTCAGAAACAGGTGGTGCTTTTAACGAGGGCTATGCTCACTGGGAGGCTGTTACAATAGGTGGCCAAACTAAAGAGGGTTATGATGCCGTAAATGAACTTACTTATATATTGTTAAAATCTAAGAGAGAATTTCCTCTTAATTATCCAGACCTTGCTGCTAGAATACATACTAATAGCCCTAAGAGATATTTATATGAAGTGGCTGAAACAATTAAGGCTGGCGAAGGTTTTCCTAAACTTATAAATGATGAAGATGTTATACCTTTGTTACTTTCTAAGGGAGCAAAATTTGATGAAGCCTATGACTACAGTGTATCAGGCTGTGCAGAGTGCCGTATGCCAAATAGAGATACATACACAAGTCCTAATGCTTATATTAACTTTGCTGCTGCCCTTGAAATGGTTATATACAATGGTAAAATGGAGAAATACGGAAATGAGGTTTTAGGTCTTGAAACAGGTGAATTTGAAGACTTTAAAACTTTTGATGAACTTTTACAAGCCTTTTTAAAGCAACAAAGATACTTTATTAAGCACGCTTTTATTCAGCAGAGAGAAATAATTAGACTTAGAGCAGAGCATTTTGCCTCACCTTTAGGTTCTGCACTTCATAAACTTTGCCGAGATACTTACACAGATATACATCAGCCTAAAATTGAAGGCGGTATTGATTTAGGTTATTTTGAGTATATGGGTTTTGCAACTGTCATTGACTCATTAGCTGCAATTAAGAAAATTGTTTTTGAAGATAAAAAAATAACTTTAGGTCAACTTAAGGAAGCTCTTGAACATAATTTTAAGGGTTATGAGGCTATTCGTCAGCTTTTACTTAATGCCCCTAGCTATGGTAATAATGACCCATACACTGATTGGATAGGAAAACTTTTAGATAAAGAGGCACAGGAGTTTACAGAAAAATATGGTAGTGAATTAGGTGTTCATCTTGACCTTAGACTTGTACCATTTACATCTCACGTACCTTTTGGTAAGGTTGTTAGTGCTACACCTAATGGACGATTTGCATACACTCCTCTTTCTGATGGTTCAAGTGCATCTCAGGGGGCAGATATTAATGGTCCAACAGCCGTTTTACTTTCAAATTATGCAACAAAGAACTTTAATCACAATGAACACGCTGGTAGACTTTTAAATATTAAATTAAGTCCAGCTTGCGTAAAGGGTGAGGAAGGTACAGAAAAGTTAGTTCATTTTATCGAGGCTTGGAGAGATTTAAAACTATGGCATATTCAGTTTAATGTATTAAATACAGATACATTAAAAGATGCACAAAAACATCCAGAAAACTATGGTAATCTTCTTGTAAGAATTGCAGGCTATAGTGCTTACTTTACAGAGCTTACAAAGGATTTGCAAGATGATATTATTTCCAGAACAGAACACGAGGCGATATAACAATGAAAGATTATGTATTTAATATACAGCATTACTCACTTCACGATGGTCCAGGTATAAGGACCATCGTTTTTCTTAAAGGTTGTCCTTTACGATGCAGGTGGTGCTGTAATCCAGAGTCACAAAATTATAATAAAGAAATATCCTATGTAAATAACAAATGTATTGGTTTAAGTGAGTGTGGATTTTGTAGTCAAGTATGCGATGAAAAGGCTATTAAATTTGAAGATAAAGCTATTATTAATCATTTAAAGTGTACAAATTGCCTTAAGTGTGCAGATGTATGTCCTTCAAAGGCTATAAAAACAGAGGGAAAATTGTATTCTGTTGATGAAATATTAGATATTGTTGAAAGAGATTCGGTATTTTATGGTCACGGTGATGGAGGTTTAACAATAAGTGGAGGTGAGCCTTTATCTCATAAGGATTTTGTAATTGAATTACTTAAAGAAGCTAAAAAAAGAAGAATAAACACAGCAATAGAAACTTGTGGATATGTAGATTATGATAATTTGTACAATGCAGCAAAATATTTAGACACAATACTTTTTGATATTAAGTCAATAAATAGTGAAAAGCACAGAGAATATACAGGATATAATAATGAAAAAATATTATATAATTTTGAACAACTATGTGTAGATTATCCCAATTTGCCTAAAAAGGTAAGAACACCTATTATACCTAATTTTAATGATAGTGAAAAAGATATAAAGAAAATATTAGACTTTATTAAGGATAAGCCTAATGTAATATACGAACCTTTAAAATATCATAGCTTTGGCAAAGGAAAGTATAAGGCGTTAGGAAGAAATTATCCAATGGGTGATGTGGTGTTGACTGATGAAAAATTTAGTAAAATTGTAGACCTTTGCAAAAGAGAATTGCCAGTTAATTAAATTTATGTAATTAATATTTTGTATAAACATAAAATAGCATTTAAAAATGTTGTTATTGCAATATTAATAATGTAAAAACATTCAAAAATTGCAAAAAGGGATAAAAATTACCCTAAAAATGAATTTTTTTAACCTTAAACTTGCAAATTTTTAAAAATTATGTTGAAATTTATATAGAAAATTGATATACTTATTTTATATTAGCTATTTATAGCTTGTCGTCATTTAATATTTTAGGAGGAAAAATAAAATGGTTGAATTATTTAAAACTGGTGCATATTATGTAAATGACCAGCTTATTCCTGATGACGGAAGTGCTGAGGCAAAACTTGCACAAATGGGTATATCTACTACTAAAGAAGAGGCTGTAAAGAACACTATGGCTTATGGTATTCTTCAGGCTCACAACACAAGTGACAATATGGATAACTTAAAGATTAAGTTTGACTGTATGGCAAGTCACGATATTACTTATGTTGGTATTATTCAGACAGCAAGTGCTTCTGGTATGGAAAAGTTCCCTATTCCTTATGTTCTTACTAACTGTCACAATTCTCTATGTGCAGTAGGTGGTACTATTAATGAAGATGACCATATGTTTGGTTTATCTGCAGCTAAGAAGTACGGTGGTATTTATGTTCCTGCTCATCAGGCTGTTATTCATCAGTATATGAGAGAAATGATGTCTGGTTGTGGCAAAATGATTTTAGGCTCTGACTCTCATACTCGTTATGGTGCTTTAGGTACTATGGCTATTGGTGAAGGTGGCGGTGAGCTTGCAAAGCAGCTTTTATGCCAGACTTATGATGTTGCTAGACCTGATGTTATTGGTATTTATCTTACTGGTAAGCCTGAGCCTTATGTTGGTCCTCAGGATATTGCTCTTGCTATTATTGGTGCTGTATTTGAAAACGGCTATGTTAAGAACAAGGTAATGGAATTTATTGGTGATGGTATTGAAGGTCTTGGCGTTGAATACAGAAATGGTATTGATGTTATGACTACTGAAACTACTTGTCTTTCATCTGTTTGGAAAACTGATGACAAGGTTAAGGAATACTATGTAGCTCACGGAAGAGTTGATGACTTTAAGAAACTTGAACCAAAGAATGGTGCTTATTATAATGGTATTGTTTATGTGGATTTATCTAAGGTTAAGCCTATGATTGCTATGCCTTTCCACCCAAGCAATACATACACAATTGATGACTTAAATGCTAACTTAATGGATATTCTTGATGAAGTAGAAAAGAAGGCTGTTAAGACTATTGATAACCCTAATATTAAGTTTGAACTTAAAAACAAGGTAAGAAATGGCAAGCTTTATGTTGACCAAGGTGTTATTGCTGGTTGTGCTGGTGGTACTTATGATAATATTTGCGATGTTGCAGATATTCTTGATGGCCATACTATTGGTGCTGATGATTTTGCTCTTAGTGTTTATCCATCAAGTCAGCCTACATTTATGACTCTTGTTGAAAATGGCTCTATATTTAAACTTATGCAGGCTGGTGCTACAGTTCGTTCAGCTTTCTGTGGTCCTTGCTTTGGTGCTGGTGATGTACCTAGCAATCAGGGTTTAAGTATTAGACACTCTACTAGAAACTTCCCTAATAGAGAAGGTTCTAAGCCTGGTAATGGTCAGATTGCAGGTGTAGCTCTTATGGACGCTCGTTCTATTGCTGCTACAGCTGTTAATAAGGGTTACTTAACTCCAGCTAATGAAATTGATGTTAATTTCTCTAAGCCTAAGTATTTCTTTAATAAATCTGTTTATGACAATAGAGTTTACTTTGGCTATGGTAAGGCTGATACAAGTCTTGAGCTTAAGTATGGTCCTAACATTAAGCCTTGGCCAAAGATGTGTGCTTTAACTGACAACTTAATATTAAAGGTAGCAAGTCTTATTACTGACCCTGTTACTACTACTGATGAGCTTATTCCTTCAGGTGAAACAAGTTCATATCGTTCTAATCCTTTAGGTCTTGCTGAATTTACACTTTCAAGAAAAGACCCTAACTATGTTCCTACAGCTAAGGCTATTCAGGTAGCTGAAAAGGCTAGAGAAGAAGGCAAGTCACCTGTTGAGGCTGTAAGTGAATTAGGTGCAGTATGGGATACAGTTAAGGCTAAGTTTGATATTAATACTGACAACACTGGTATTGGTAGTACAATATTTGCTGTTAAGCCTGGTGATGGTTCTGCAAGAGAGCAGGCTGCATCTTGTCAGAAGGTTCTTGGTGGTTGGGCAAACATTGCTAATGAATACGCAACTAAGAGATACCGTTCTAACCTTATTAACTGGGGTATGCTTCCATTCCTCTTTAATGAAGAACTTCCATTTGAAAATGGTGACTTTATATTTGTGCCTAATGTTGCACAGGGTGTTGCTGACAAGAAGTCTGAATTTACAGCTTATGTTGTTAAAAATGGCGAAATGAAAGAATTTACTCTTAAAATGGGTGAACTTACTGATGATGAAAGAAAGATTATTCTTGCAGGTTGCCTTATTAACTACAACAAAAATCTTGCAAAAAATAAGTAATAATTAAAATATAATTCACAATTATGTTAAAAAATGTAGAATTATGGTTGTTTTGCATAAATTATATGGATAATTAGAGTTAAAAATTGTTAAAATAATATGGTTCTAATAAATTCAAAATTATGTTATAATATTACAAATGCTTGATAGGGTTTTCACAAAGCTATGGGAGCTTATTAAGCCTTTGGAGATGTTTATGTGACTTTGAAAGGAGAAACAAAAAATGTTAAACAAGAAAACAGTTGATGATTTACAGGTTAAGGGTAAGAATGTCCTTGTAAGATGTGACTTTAATGTACCTTTACAAGATGGCGTTATTACTGATGAAAACAGAATCGTAGCTGCTTTACCTACAATTCAGAAGTTAATTTCTGAAGGTGCAAGAGTTATTCTCTGTTCACATTTAGGTAAGCCAAAGGAGCCTTCAGAGGAATTTTCATTAGCACCTGTTGCTAAGAGATTATCAGAAAAGCTTGGCAAGGAAGTAGTATTTGCTGCTGACAACGAGGTTGTTGGTCCTAACGCAAAGGCTGCTGTTGCTAATATGAAGGACGGAGATGTTGTTCTCCTTCAGAACACTAGATTCCGTAAAGAAGAAACTAAGAATGGCGAAGAATTTAGCAAGGATTTAGCTTCTTTAGCTGATATTTATGTAAATGATGCTTTCGGTTCTTCTCACAGAGCACACTGCTCAACTGTTGGTGTTACTCAGTTTGTTAAGGAAGCTGCTGTTGGTTACCTTATGCAGAAGGAAATTGATTACCTTGGTAATGCTGTAAACAACCCAGTTAGACCTTTTGTTGCTATTCTTGGTGGTGCTAAGGTTAGTGACAAGATTAATGTTATCAACAACTTACTTGAAAAGGTTGACACACTTATTATTGGTGGTGGTATGGCTTATACTTTCTTTAAGGCAATGGGCTATTCTATCGGTAAGAGCTTACTTGAAGCAGATAAGATGGACTATGCTTTAGAGATGATTAAGAAGGCAGAAGAAAAGGGCGTTAAGTTACTTCTTCCTATTGACACTGTTGTAGCTAAGGAATTTGGTGCAGGTAAGCCACATCACACAGTTAAAAGACCAACTAATCCAGCTGACCCATTCATCTCTGATGAAGAAGAAGGTTTTGATATTGGTGAAGAAACAAGAACTCTTTATGCAGAAACTTTAAAGACTGCTAAGACTGTTGTTTGGAACGGACCTATGGGCGTATTTGAAATTCCTGATTACGCTGAAGGTACAAAGGCTGTTGCTCAGGCTTTAGCTGACATTGATGCAACAACTATTATTGGTGGTGGTGACTCAGCTGCTGCTGTTAACCAGATGGGCTTTGGCGACAAGATGAGCCATATTTCTACTGGTGGTGGTGCTTCACTTGAATTCCTTGAAGGCAAGGAACTTCCTGGTGTTGCTGCTGCTCAGGATAAATAATTTTAACTTATAATTATTTACTGAAAAGATAATAAAATATTTTACTATTTTATAAAAAGGCTGTTGAGATTTCAACAGCCTTGTAGTATAATTAGGTATATATAGGAAAATCATATTCCTGTGTATTTAGAAATACTTAGGTGTTTCTTCACATATTAATTACATAGAGAGGGTGTAAATATTATGAGAAAACGAATGGTTGCTGGAAACTGGAAGATGAATAAGACGCCAAGAGAGGCTGTTGACCTTGTTAATATGCTTAAGGATAAAATAGATAGAGAAAATGTAGATGTTGTTCTTTGTGTACCTGCTATCAACCTTATTGCAGTTGCAGAGTCTATTTTACATACAAATATTAAGCTTGGTGCTGAAAATTTACACTATGAAAACTGTGGTGCTTATACAGGTGAAACCTCTGCCACTATGCTTAAAGAAATTGGCGTTAAATATGTAATTGTCGGTCATTCAGAAAGAAGAAGTTACTTTAAGGAAAATGATGTTATTGTTAATAAAAAGGTTTTAAAAGCCTTTGAATATGGCATCATACCTATTGTGTGTGTTGGCGAAACTCTTGAAGAAAGAGAAGATGGCATAACTATTGAAAAAATTAGAATTCAAGTTAAAAAGGCACTCAAAAATCTTACTGATAAGCAGGCTGAAAGTGTTGTTGTTGCTTATGAGCCTATTTGGGCAATTGGCACTGGTAAGCACGCTACAAATGACCAGGCACAGGAAATTTGCTTTGAAATCAGAAAGTGTATTGGCGAAATGTTCGGTGAAAAAATCGCTGAAAAAACAAGAATTCTTTATGGTGGCAGTGTAAATGGCAAGAATGCTAATGAGCTTTTTGCTATGCCTGATATTGACGGAGGTCTTGTTGGCGGTGCAAGTCTTAAGGAAGACTTTGCTAACATTGTTAATGTTGATGTTAAGTAATTTTTGCTAAGAAACAAAAGGAGAAAAAACAAAAATGAGTAAAAAAACTACTGTTTTAATGATTTTAGATGGCTTTGGTCTTAATGACAAGGTTGAAGGCAATGCTGTTAAGCAGGCTAAGACTCCTGTTATTGACAAACTTATGGCAGATTACCCTTTTGCTAAGGGTTATGCAAGTGGTTTAGCTGTTGGTTTACCAGATGGTCAGATGGGTAACTCTGAAGTTGGTCACCTTAATATGGGTGCTGGTAGAATTATTTATCAGGACTTAACTAAGATTACTAAGGCTATTGAAGATGGAGATTTCTTTACAAACGAAGCATTACTTGATGCTGTTAAGAACTGCAAGGAAAATAATTCTGCACTTCATTTATTTGGTTTACTTTCACCAGGTGGTGTTCACAGTCATTTAAGTCACGTTTATGCTTTAGTAAAACTTGCTAAGGATAATGGACTTGAAAATGTGTTTGTTCATTGTTTCCTTGATGGTAGAGATACTCCTCCAGCATCTGCAAGAGGCTTTATTGCTGAGCTTGAAAACAAGATGAAGGAAATTGGCGTAGGTAAGGTTGCTACTATTTCTGGTAGATACTATGCTATGGATAGAGATAATAGATGGGATAGAGTTGAAAAGGCATATAATGCTATGGTTCTTGGTCAGGGCGATACTGCTAATTCTGCTGATGAGTGTATGGCTACATCTTATGGCAAGGAAGTTTATGATGAGTTTGTTGTTCCTTGTGTAATTCAGGAAAATGGTGCTCCTGTAGCAACTATTAAAGAAAATGATTCTATTATTTTCTTTAACTTTAGACCTGATAGAGCAAGAGAAATCACAAGATGTTTCTGTGATGTTGATTTTAAGGGTTTTGAAAGAGCTAATGGCTACTTCCCTGTTAAGTTTGTTTGCTTCACTGACTATGATGTAACTATTGAAAATAAGGAAGTTGCATTTAAGAAGGAATCTATTAACAATACTTTAGGCGAATACCTTGCAAACAAGGGCTTAAAGCAGGCTAGAATTGCTGAAACAGAAAAGTATGCTCACGTTACATTCTTCTTTAATGGTGGTGTAGAAGAACCAAATGAAGGCGAAGAAAGAATACTTGTTCCTTCTCCAAAGGTTGCAACTTATGACTTACAGCCAGAAATGAGTGCTTTAGCTGTAACTGATAAGCTTGTTAATGCTATTGAAAGCGAAAAGTATGATGTAATTATTATTAACTATGCTAACCCTGATATGGTTGGTCATACTGGTATTATGGACGCCGCTATTAAGGCTGTTGAAACAGTTGATACTTGTGTTGGTAAGGTTGTTGATACTCTTATTAAACACGGCGGTCAAATGTTCCTTTGTGCTGACCACGGTAATAGTGACCAGCTTGTTGATTATGAAACAGGCAAGCCTTTTACTGCTCATACTACTAATCCTGTTCCATTTATTATTATTAATTGCTCTAAGGCTAAGGGAATTATGGAAGATGGTAAACTTTGTGACATTGCTCCAACTTTACTTGATATGATGGATTTAGAGCAGCCTAAGGAAATGACTGGTCATTCTTTACTTGTAAAATAATTGTTTTTTAGTAGTTTAAATTAATTTTAAATAAATTTAATAAAAATTTGTTATATTTTTGTAGATTTTTTTTACAAAATAGGTTATAATTATTTCAAATGACAATTTTGAAAGGAGAAACAAAAATGAAAGGTTATTTAGAAATTGTTGATGTTTACGCTAGAGAGGTTCTTGACTCAAGAGCTAACCCTACTGTTGAAGTAGAGGTTGTTGTTGATGATGGTTCTGGCAACCAGGTAATGGGTAGAGCTATTGTTCCATCTGGTGCTTCTACAGGTCAGTTCGAGGCTGTTGAAATGAGAGATGGTGGCGACAGATACTGTGGTAAGGGTGTTCTTGATGCTGTAAACAATGTTAACGATATTATTGCTGACGAAGTTATTGGTATGAACGCTTTAGACCAGGTTGCTATCGACGAGGCTATGATTGCTTTAGATGGCACTCCAAACAAGGCTAAGCTTGGTGCTAATGCTATCCTTGGTGTATCTATTGCTGTAGCTAGAGCTGCTGCTGAAGCTTTAAATATGCCTTTATATCAGTACCTTGGTGGTTTCAACGCTAAGACTTTACCAGTTCCTATGATGAACATTATGAACGGTGGTAAGCACGCTGACAACACTGTTGATTTACAGGAATTTATGATTATGCCTGTTGGTGCTAAGACTTTCAGCGAAGCTTTAAGAATGTGTTGTGAAATCTACCACGCATTAAAGAGTGTATTAAAGAGCAAGGGTTACTCTACTGGTGTAGGTGACGAAGGTGGTTTCGCTCCTGACTGTGCTACTGCTGATGAAGTTATCGAAAACATTCTTGAGGCTGTTGTTAAGGCTGGTTACAAGCCTGGCGACGAAATCAGAATCGCTATGGACCCTGCTTCTTCTGAATTATACAACGAAGAAGATGGTTTATATCACTTCCCTGGTGAAACTAAGGCAACTGGTGCTGCTGAAGAAATCACTAGAACTTCTGCTGAAATGGTTGAATACTATGCTGCACTTTGCGACAAGTTCCCAATCATCTCTATTGAAGATGGTTTAGCTGAAGAAGACTGGGAAGGTTGGAAGATGCTTACTGAAAAGCTTGGCGACAAGATTCAGTTAGTTGGTGATGACTTATTCGTTACTAACACTAAGAGATTACAGAAGGGTATTGATTTAGGCGTTGCTAATTCTATCCTTATTAAGGTTAACCAGATTGGTACTCTTACAGAAACTTTCGATGCTATCAAGTTAGCTAACAGAAATAATATGACAGCTGTTGTATCTCACAGATCTGGTGAAACTGAAGATACTACAATTGCTGATATTGTATTAGCTGTAAATGCTGGTCAGATTAAGACTGGTGCTCCTGCTAGAACTGATAGAGTTGCTAAGTACAACCAGTTATTAAGAATTGAAGATGAGCTTGGTGATACTGCTCAGTACCTTGGTCTTGACGCTTGGTTCAACTTAAAGAATAAGTAATTTATAAAATAACTTTTCAGCTGCCGTATTTTTGCGGCAGCTTTTTTATGTAAATTTTAATTTTTATGTTATAATAAATATATAACATAATAGAGAGGAAGATTTTTATGAGTGAAAAGGTTGTAATTGTTGGTGCAGGTCCTGCCGGTATATTTACAGCATTAGAAATGCTTAAAAATGGCACTAAAAAGGAAATTGTAATTATTGAAAAAGGTGCTTCTGTTGAAAATAGACATTGTCCTAAAAGCAAAACAGGTCATTGTATGAATTGTAAGCCTTATTGTCATATAACTACAGGTTTTTCCGGTGCTGGAGCTTTTTCTGATGGAAAATTATCATTAAGTTATGAAGTTGGTGGTGATTTGCCTAGTCTTGTTGGTGAAGATGTTGTGCAAGAAACTATTAATTACACTGACAAAATATATATTGACTTTGGTGCTGATGAACATATAGAGGGTGTTGGAAATAGCGAGGCTGTAAAGGATATTAGAAAAAGAGCTATTAAAGCTGGTTTAAAACTTGTAGATTGTCCTATTAGACATTTAGGCACTGAAAAGGCACAGGAAATTTATTTTTCGATTGAAAAATACCTTATTAACAATGGTGTTAATGTAATGTTTGGCTATGAATGTGTTAATCTTGTTTTAGATGACGATGTCTGTAAGGGTATAATTGTTAGAAAGAACAATGAAGAATATAAAATAATGGCCGATAGTATTGTTGTTGCGGCTGGCAGACGAGGTGCTGATTGGTTAGAAAAAATTTGTGCAGAACATAGCATTGCTCATCAACCAGGTACAGTTGATATTGGTGTTAGAGTTGAAGTTAGAAACGAAGTTATGGAAACTGTTAATAAGGTGCTTTATGAGTCAAAACTTATTGGTTATCCTAAGCCTTTTAAGAATAAGGTAAGAACATTCTGCCAAAATCCAGGCGGTTTTGTTAGTCAGGAAAACTATGATAATAATTTGGCTGTTGTTAATGGTCATTCATATAAGGATTTAAAGACAGACAATACTAATGTTGCTATATTATGTTCTCATAATTTTAATGAACCCTTTAATCAGCCTATAGAGTATGCTCAAAAGGTAGGAGAGCTTACTAATATGTTGGGTGCTGGTCACATACTTGTTCAGCGTTTTGGTGATATATTAGATGGTAAAAGAACTTGGCAAAGAGAACTTTCTAGGTCAAATTTGAAACCAACCTTACCTGATGCTGTTGCTGGTGATATTACTGCTGCTATGCCTTATAGAGCTATGATGAATATTATTAATTTTATACAGGCTGTAGACAAGGTTGTGCCTGGCTTTGCTTCTGATGAAACATTGCTGTATTCTCCGGAGCTTAAGTTTTATAGTAATAGAATAAAGATGGATAAGGATTTTAATACTAATGTAAAAAATCTTTATTGTTTAGGCGATTCTAGTGGCTGGACTAGAGGTCTTATGATGGCATCTGTTATGGGTGTGCTTATGGGAAGAAAATTGTAGATTGCTTAGGAAACCCCTTAAGTCAGCTAGTTGATAGCTTGGAGTTATATATTTACATTATAAGGTTGACTAAAGGGTTTCCAATTTTTATATTATACAATCAACAATTTGAGGCAAAGGAGAAATTTATGATTTCGTTATATATACACATACCATTTTGCAAAAGCAAATGTAAATATTGTGATTTTTTGAGTTTTCCAAATACAGAATATATGGATAATTACAAAAGAGCATTGCTTAGTGAAATTAATAGCTTTGATTTTAATGAGCCTATTAAAAGTATATTTATTGGTGGGGGTACACCATCAATAATTGATAGCAGTGTTATAGTAGAAATTATGGAAAGTGTAAAAAATCATTCCATTGATAAAAATGCAGAAATAACAATTGAGGCAAATCCTGGCACTCTTACAGAGGATAAGTTAAAAGCATACAGAGAATGTGGTATCAACAGAATAAGTATGGGTTTACAGGCTTGGCAAAATGATTTGCTTAAAAAGCTAGGAAGAATACATACTAAAGATGAATTTTTGCACAGCTTCAATATGGCAAAAAAATATTTTGATAACATAAATGTTGACCTTATGTTTTCACTTCCAGACCAAACAATGGATATGTGGCTTGAAACTCTTGAAAATGTAACAAAATTAAAGCCTCAGCATATTTCAGCATATAGTTTGATTGTTGAGGAGGGTACTCCTTTTTATACAATGGATTTGAATTTGCCTGATGAAGAAACTGATAGAAAAATGTATCACACTGCCATTGATTTTCTTGAAAACAAAGGTTATCATCAATATGAAATATCTAATTTTGCACAAAAGGGCAGAGAGTCTGTGCATAACTGTGTATATTGGCAGAGGGGGAATTACAAAGGCTTTGGCTTAGGTGCTGCTAGTTTAATAAACAATATAAGATATAAAAATACAGAAAATATTGATGATTATATAAATGGTGTCACTATAGTTGAAAAAGATATTATTGACATTGATGACCAGATGGCAGAATATATGTTCCTTGGTTTAAGAATGAAAAATGGTGTGTCAATTTCTCAATTTAAAAAAGAATTTAATATTGATTTGCTTGAAAAATATAAAAATGTAATTGACAATTATAAGGAATTTATAATTGTTGACAAAGACAGAATTAGTCTTACTACAGACGGATTTGACATTTCCAATATGATATTTACAGATATGCTTTAATTGTTGCACATATTACAGAGTTGTAATATGTGCAATTTTACTAAATAAATAAAAAATCACAAAAAATAAAAGGAAATTTATGTATTTTGTTGAATATAGATATTTATAAGATACAAAAATATTGTGCAAAAGATTTAAAAATGATTTATAAATCGACACGATATAGTTAATTATGTATAAAAATTATTTATGGGGTGATATTTTATGAGGAATTATTCAGCAGACCAAATTAGAAATGTGGCTGTCCTTGGCCACAGCGGATGTGGTAAAACAACTATTGTTGAGGCTTGTTTACATGTTAGCGGTGGCTCTAAGAGATTTGGTAGAATTGAAGAAGGTAATACAGTAAGTGATTATGACCCAGAGGAAATTAAGAGAAAAGTTTCCATTAGTTCATCAATTATTCCTGTTGAGTGGCTTGATGAAAAAATTAATTTTATTGACACTCCTGGTTATTTCGACTTTGTAGGTGAAGTTAAAGAGGCTTTGGCTGTAGCAGACCTTGCTCTTATTGTTGTTGATGGTAAAGCTGGTGTTCAGGTTGGTACTGAAAAGGCTTGGGAAATGGCTACAGAAGCTAATTTGCCTAAAATGATTATTGTCAATGGTATGGACGATGAAAATGCTAATTGGTCTGAAGTTTGTGAGGCTTTAAAGCAGAATTTTGGCAAGAGTATAGCACCTATTCAGGTTCCTTTCTATGAAGATGGCAAATATGTAGGCTTTGTAAATGCAATTAGAAGAAAAGCAAGAAAGTTTGAAAACGGTCTTGTTGAGCCTTGCGATATGCCATCTGGTATGGAGGACGAGGTTGAAACAATCAGAAATATGATTGAAGAAGCTGTTGCTGAAACTGATGACGAATTAATGGAAAAGTTTTTCGCTGAGGAAAGCTTTACAGAGGACGAAATCCATAAGGGTATTAATATCGGTATTGTAGACGGTAGTGTTACACCTGTTGTTTCAAGTTCAGCTATTACTACTCTTGGTATTAGAGTATTAATGAACTCTATTAACAAGTTTTTACCTCCTACAAATAAGGTTAGACCTACTATGGAGGCTATTAATCCAAAAACTGACGATTTTGTTGAAATTAACTGTGATGAAAATGAACCAGCATCTGCTTTTGTATTTAAGACAATTTCTGACCCTTATGTTGGTAGATTAAGTGTATTTAAGGTTTGCAGTGGTGTAATTAAAAAGGATACAATGCTTAAAAATGTAAACAAAAATATTGCTGAAAAAATCGGCAAGGTTTACATTGTAAGAGGTAAGGAACAGATTGAAATTGACAGACTTAATGCTGGTGATATTGGTGCTGTAGCTAAACTTCAGAACACTAGCACTAATGATACTTTGGCATCTCCAGATAGACCTGTACAGATGACAGCTATTGATTTCCCAACACCTTATCTTTCAAAGGGTATCAAGCCTAAAACTAAGGGTGATGAGGATAAGTTAGCTGGTGCTGTAGCTAAGATGCTTGAAGAAGACAAGACTCTTGATTTTAAGGTTGATAAGGAAACTAAGCAGTCTATTATTACTGGTGTTGGTGAATCTCATATTGATGTATTTGTAAATAAACTTAAGAATAGATACAAGATTGAAGTTGAGCTTGCTGAACCTATTATTCCTCACAGAGAAATGATAAAGAGTAAGGAACAGATTAGATATAAGCATAAGAAGCAGTCTGGCGGTGGCGGTCAGTATGGCGATGTTGAAATTATATTTGAGCCTAGTGGTGATATGACTACTCCTTATATTTTTGAAGAACAGATTTTTGGTGGTGCTGTACCTAAACAGTATTTCCCAGCTGTTGAAAAGGGCTTACAGGAGTGTGTTAAGGCTGGTCCACTTGCTGGTTATCCAGTAGTTGGTATTAAGGCTACACTTGTTGATGGTTCTTACCACCCTGTTGACTCTAATGAAGTTTCATTTAAGATGGCAGCTATTGGTGCTTTCAAGGAAGCATTTAAGAAGGCTAAATCTGCAATTATGGAGCCTATTAACACTGTTGAAGTTGTAGTTCCAGATAGCTACACTGGTGATGTAATGGGTGACTTAAATAAGAGAAGAGGTCGTATACTTGGTATGGAATCTAAGTATGGCAAACAGCATATTACAGCTGAAGTTCCTGCTTATGAAATGCTTAAGTATGCTACTGATTTAAGAAGTATGACTCAGGGTAGAGGAGATTTTACTATGGAATTTGCTCGCTTTGAAGAAGCCCCTCACGATGTTCAGGAAAAGGTTATTGCTAAGAGAAATAGTGCAACTGAGGGCAAGTAATTTAGTTTTTCCGTTTTTGTTTTTTTGTTTCTTTTTTTCAAAAATCCCCTTACAGAATTTTCTGTAAGGGGATTTTAAATGTTATTGTTTTAAATTGCTTATTTACAGTATAAATAGAAATTAGTATTTGTGATAATATGGTATTAAATAAAGCTAGGCTATTAGTAATAGACTAGCTTTTATTGTAAATTATTTGCATAATTAAATTGATATAGCAATACCTTGCATAAGAAGTTCTTCTGCTCCGTGTTTATCAACATCTTTAGATAATATTATTTCGCTTAAAATAATTTGTCTAGCTGTACCCATTAATTTTTTTTCGATGTTAGAAAGACTTTTATTTTTTTCTCTAACAAACAATGTTTTGAAAACCTGCATAACCTTAAATAAATCACCAGTTTTTAGTCTTGCCATATTATCTTGGTATCTTTGGTTCCAGTTATCAGACATTTCTATTATATCGGCATCTTCCACAATGTGCATAACATCATCAGGGGGTACAATGCCTCTTAAACCACTTTTCTCTGCCTTTTCTGTAGATACCATTATTTTTAAATTGTTTACTGGAATTTTAAGAACATAATAGGTAATTACTTTACCATCAATATCCCTATCCTCAATACCTTCAATAATACCTGCTCCATACATTGGGTACACAACTCTGTCACCTATGCTATACACCTGTAGTCCTCCTCTCATAATAGTTAATGCTGTAAAATTGTCGTAAAATGTAAAATTACACCTAATATAATAATAGCACATAAATTACTAAATTTAAAGACTATTTATTCACAATTTATTTTTTGTTTTTTTTAGCAAATTATACAAAGAAAGGGAGGAGATTGGCAAATTTGACAAATTAAAGTTGGGAGGATAGATAGCTTAAATATTAGGAGAACTGTGAAAGAGAGGAGATTATTAGATAATAAGTAATAGGTAATAAGTAATAGGTAATAGGTAGTAATGGAAACCCTTCCGACAACCTACGGTTGTCACCTTCCCTATGAGGGAAGGTAAATGATGAAACTCTCTATTAGTAGGGGCGAGC
>URXK01000013.1 GCA_900551755.1 uncultured Eubacterium sp.
TACGTTCTCCAAGCGGTAAAAACTTTCCATTTGCCATTGTATATACCTCCATTTTTCTTGTGTTTGCCTTCAATTTCTTTTATTTTAGCAGGTTCTTTTTCGCATTTCAATACTTTTCCTACCCAGCCTTTCACTATTTTCTTTAAATGTGTTGTTAATCAATACATCCAGCTTAAAAAAATTTTCACAGCATACAAAAAAAAGACCGCCCACACGGACGGTCTTTCAATCTTTATCACCTTATATCATTTTGAAATGCTTGAATGCCTTCATAATCATTTCCCGCTTCTCAGCTGGACAATTCGGCACCTTATGACCTTCGGCTCCTGTATTATAGTTCTGACGCTTCTCAAAGCCGCATTCATCCTTACACTGAGCAATGTATAACGATGATACAGAAACATTATACTGTTCCTTAATCCATTTCTTGATTTCTGCATAGGTCGCAGAACCCTTGATACCTTTAAGATATTCAGCATCTTCCGGCTCATAGTCAACGTGCATATACTCAATACTTTTGTCTTCTACCATTTTCCTACCCAAAAGGACAACCGTCTCCACATGATAAGTCCTAGGGAACATATCCACGCACTGAACCTTTTCAACCTTATATCCATTTTCCTCAAACACAAGCAAATCCTTAGCAAGAGAGCTAGCCTTACAGCTAACATAAACAAGTCTATCAGCATCAAAATTAATTATTTTAACAATAGCCTTAGGATTTATTCCCTCTCTAGGTGGGTCAAGAATAATAAGGTCCGGCTTATCCTTTAAATCATCAACCATATTAAGCACATCGCCAGCAATAAATTCACAATTTTTAATGCCATTAAGTTCGGCATTTACCTTAGCTGCTTCAACAGCCTCCTCAACAATTTCAATACCTATTACTTTATTAGCAACAGGACTCATAAGCTGTGTTATAGTACCTGTACCACAATAAAGGTCAAAAATAACATCATTCTTATTATATCCAGCAAAATCTCTAACTGTGGAATAAAGAACTTCTGCTCCAGCTGAATTTGTTTGGAAGAAAGAAAAAGTTGAAATTTTAAAATTTAAGCCTAACAAACTTTCATTAAAATAATCTTGTCCATACATAGTTATAGTTTTGTCAGCCTTAACTACATCAGCTAAACCATCATTAATAATATGGCTAATACCCTTAATTTCACCTTCAAGTTCAAGAGCTAAAAGTTTATCCTTTAAAGGTTCTAAATTTGTTGAAAGCTCTGATGTTGTAACAATATTAACAAGCATTTCCTTAGAGAAATGACCCCTTCTAACAAGGAGATGTCTTAATGCTCCTGTATGTCTAAGTTTATGATAAAACTTTTCGCCACTTTCTCTAAAAAAGTCAAGAACACATTTAAGCACTTTTCTTATATCAGGATTTACAATTTGGCAACAATCAGCATTTACAACCTCGTAATTACTTTCTCGCTTTCTCATACCAAGACAAAGCTCACCCTCTGCCCCATTATCACCAAAGCTAAATTCCATTTTGTTTCTATAACAATGAGTATCAGGGCTAGGCTTAACACCCATAAATTCATAATCCTTAATGCCAGCCTTATTTAACAAATCTAAGACCATTTTTTCTTTTATTTCAAGCTCTTTTTCATAGCTTATATTTTGATAAGTACAGCCTCCACATTTGCCAAAAGCTGAACATTCTGGCTCAATTTCATAAGGTGCTTTTTCAACAATTTTTCTAAGTCTACCCTCATACTGCTTTCTTTTTTTCTTAATATCAGCCACAACAGTCTGACCTGGAATTGTATTTTTGACAGATACCTTTTTATCCTCCCAATATCCAATACCCTTGTTTGGAAACTCTATATCTGTTATTTTAAATTCACTATCTAAATATTTTTTGCTCATAGTATACCTCGTTCAAATTAATTATTGTATTTATTATATATGTTTTTGTAGGTCATTGTCAACTTAAAGTAATAGGCATAAGCATATTTATAAACTTTATGCCTATTAACATTTAACAATTTAAAACAAAATTAACTGCCATACATAGCAAAATTCCAGTTATTGTTGGAATAAAAAATGCTAAAGCTGTCCATTTTAAACTTTTAGTTTCTTTTTTTATAGTAAGCAAAGTTGTTCCACAAGGGAAATGATTAAGTGAAAATATCATAGTACAAATAGCTGTTACATAACTCCAGCCATTGTTTCTTAATAACTCACCAAGTTCAGACAGGTTTTCAAATTCAATAAGTCCACTACTGCCACTATAACACATAATTATAATAGGAATAACAATTTCATTGGCTGGCATTCCTAATATAAAAGCTGTCAATATATATCCATCAAGTCCCATAAGTTCAGCAAAAGGATTTAAAAAATTAGCAATATATGTCATTAAACTAATATCACCAATTGTTATGTTTTGCATAAGCCATATTATTGCACCAGCCGGTGCTGCCACAACTATTGCCCTGCCTAAAACATAAAGTATTTTTTCTCTAACAGACCTTTTAACAATGTTTTTTATATCTGGTCGCCTATAGGGTGGTAGTTCCAATATAAATGAAGATTGCTGACCTTTCAATATTGTCTTGCTTAACAAATAAGACACAATAAGTGTAATTACAACACCACTTAATATACATACCAAAACAGTAAATGCAACCTTTATACTACCAAAGGTTCCACTGGCTATAAATACTGATGCAAGCATTATAAGTCCAGCAAAGCGACCATTGCAAGGCATAAAACAATTTGTAAGTATTGCAATAAGCCTCTCCTTTTTTGATTCAATAATTCTGGCAGCAACAACACCAACTGCATTGCAACCTAATCCCATACACATTGACATTACCATTTTGCTATGTGCATTAGCTTTTTTAAGCACTTTGTCTGCATTAAAAGCTATTCTAGGCAAGTATCCAGAGTCCTCTAAAACAGCAAAAAGAGGAAAAAATATTGCCATTGGTGGCAACATAACTGCTACTACCCAGCTTAATGTCCTAAATATTCCTTCTATAAACACACCCTTTATAAGCCAGTTGCTATCATTAAAAACATAAAGAAGATAAACTTCAATATTTTTAAAAAACGAGCTTAAATAAGCTGACGGATAATTTGTACCCAAAATAGTGAGCCAAAGTATAAAGCAAAAAAGAACAGCCATAATAGGCAATGCCCAAATTTTGCCTGTGACTATTCTGTCAATTTTTCTATCAATGTTATTAAATATATTACAACTATTTTCTACACAACTTGTATAAACATACTCTACACTACACTCACAGCTTTGGCAAGACCTATTGTGAGAATGTATTTCTTCTTTCAGCTTATCAAGGCCTACACCCTTTCTTGCTGCTGTTGCAACTACTGGAATATTTAATATTTCTTCAAGTTTTTTAGTATCTACTACTATTCCTTTTTTATTAGCCTCGTCAATTAAATTAATACAAACAATGACATTACAACAAATTCGGGATAATTCTAAGGCAAGTATTAAGTTTCGCTCAAGACAGGTTGCATCTAACACTATAATTACAATATCTGCTACACCGGATTTTATACAATCCATAGCACATTTTTCATCAGCAGATATTGGGTTTGTAGAATATATACCCGGTAAATCAATTATTTCATAACTTACACCTTTGTAATTCATCTTGCCAGTAGCATTGCCTACAGTTTTGCCCGACCAATTGCCTGTATGTTGATGACTACCTGTTAAAGCATTAAAAATGGTACTTTTACCTGTATTCGGATTACCTACAAGTACAACAGTTTTATCATACATAGTAATCCTCCTCAACAATTATGTTGGCACTATCCTCTTTTCTTAATGCTATAACTGCACCCTTAACATAATAAGCAAGAGAGCTTTCTCCAATGTTAGAATGAAGTACACAAATCTTTGTACCTTCTGTAAAGCCTAATTCAACAAGCCTATTTTTTAATAAACAAGGCTTTATTTTAAAAATTCTGCCTGATTGACCAACAGCCAAATCAGACAGAACTCTTGTTTTAATCATCAATATCACCCTCATAGCCTTATACTCTATAATATAAAGCTATGGCAATATTTGTTACTGATTATCTTATGTAATTTGTTTTAATTTTTGCTTCCTTATCTGGATAAGCAACACCATTTTTACTTGCAGTATCTATACATTTTAAAATCCAAGCCATATTTCTGCCTAAATATCTCATTGTCTGCATACCTTCTTCGTCCTTCACAACTTCCTCTGGAGTGTTGCCGTGAACTTGATTCCAGTAGTTAGCTGATACTATTGGCATATTGTTAATTGAGAAATACTTATTAAGCTGGTCAAAAGTAGCTGATGCACCGCCTCTACGACAGGAACAGACAACACAACCAGGCTTATAAGCCATAGCAGAGCCACAAGTAATAAATAATCTATCAAGGAATGATGTAATATCACCACTAGCAGAAGCATAGTGAACAGGTGAACCAAATACATAACCGTCTGCACCCTTAACCTTATCCATTACCTGATTTAAAATATCTTCTGTAACACACTTGCCAGTTTTGCCACAAAAACCACAGCTCTTACAACCACCTAATACATTGCCACCAATGTGAATAATTTCAGCCTCAACACCATTTTCTTCAAGAGTTTTAGCTACCTCACTAAGAGCTGTAAATGTACAACCTTTAGCCTTAGGGCTACCATTAAATAATAAAACTTTCATATTAACTTACCTCCATAATATTATTTCTATATATAAGTATATCACAAATAATCAAGTATGTGTATTTTTTTATATTCCTAGACAGATTTTAATTAAAAGCAATAATATAACCAAAATAATAATTGGCTTAACAATCTTTGTACCACTTTTCATTACCATTCCAGCACCTAAATAATGCCCTGCTATGCTAAATACCGATGCAGCAAAACCTAAAGCATAAACAATGTTGCCACTAAATATAAATGTTACCAAAGCAGCTACATTAGATGATAAGTTTACAAGTTTTGTATTGCCAGATGCTGTAAGTAAATCAAGTTTAACTAAGCCTGTATATATTAATATTAAAAAAGTTCCTGTTCCCGGTCCATAAAATCCATCATACATACCAATTACAAAAGATGCTAACACAGCAATAATAAATTGCGTTTTTCTTTTTGGCTTATTTTTAACTTGGTCAAAATTCTTCTTCTTTAAAACAAAAAATGCTGTAACTGGCAACACAATTATTAAAACATATTTTAAGATTTCATCACTTGTTACTAGCACAATTTTTGCTCCAATATATGAACCAATAAGAGCAACAACAATTGATGGCAAAGCCAAATTTAAATCAAAGCAACCATTTTTGCAATATCTGGCAGTTGAAAAAACTGTACCTGTTGCTGATGACAATTTGTTTGTACCTATGGCCAACTTTGGAGGAACACCTGCTAATAAATAAGCAGGCAATGAAATTAAACCTCCACCGCCTGCTACAGCATCAACAAAGCTAGCTAAAAATACCATAGGACAAACAATAATAAAAGTCCATATTGATAATTCCATAGCTTACTCCTTTATACTTTTGTTAAATACTTCCTTGTCAAGAGATTTTTCCTGATAAGATACTACAGTTGTACAAACTGCATCACCAGTAATATTAACAGCTGTTCTCATCATATCAAGTATTCTATCAATACCCATAATAAGAGCAATACCCTCTGTAGGAAGACCTACTGATGAAAGAACCATTGAAAGTGTAACAAGACCTACTGATGGTACACCAGCTGTACCAATTGATGCTAATGTTGCAGTTATTACTACTGTTACTAAGTCACCAGCACTTAAATTCATACCATAAACTTGAGCAATAAATATAACAGCTACACCCTGCATAATTGATGTACCGTCCATATTTACTGTTGCACCAAGAGGAATTGTAAATGATGAAATTCTCTTAGAAACACCAATTTTCTTTTCCAAAGTGTCAATAGACAATGGAATAGTTGCATTTGATGTGGCTGTTGTAAATGCAAATGTCATAACAGGGAAAAACTTTTTAATAAACTTTATTGGATTTAATCTAGTAAATATAAAAAGTAATACCTGATAAACAACAAAGCACTGAACAGCAAGTGCCAATGTTACTGAACCCATATACTTAAGCATAGGTAAAAAGGCATCAAAACCAATACCAGCAAAAGTTTTTGCAATAAGACAAAATACACCAATTGGAGCAATTTTCATAACTGACATTGTCATTTCCATCATAATGTCATTAAACTGACTAAAGAAATTAGATACTGTTGATGCACTTGAACCAAGTTTAGCAAGCATAATACCAACAAAAAGTGCAAAAACAATAATTGGCAGCATATCACCTGATGCCATTGAACCAATAGGATTTTTTGGTATAATATTCAATATAGTTTCTACAATACTTGTTGCTTCTGTTGATGCAACAGTTCCTGCCTCAACATTTTCAAGCTGTATACCTCTACCAGGATTAATAAGTGATGCAATACTTAAGGCTACAGTTACTGCTACTGCTGTTGTAAAGAAATAAAATACAACAGTCTTTACGCCAACCTTACCCAATGTTTTGGTATCACCAATAGCCATACTGCCACACACAAGGGAGCAAAATACCAAAGGTACAACAAGCATCTGCATAAGTCTAATAAAGCCTTGTCCCACTACATACAAAATACCATTAATAATTACAGTATCCTTTAAATATCCATCAGGCATAAAGTAATGAACAACTACACCTAATATTGCACCTGTTAAAAGAGCTATGAATATTTGAGTTGACAAACTCATTTTTTTCTTTTTTTCCATTTACTTTAAACCTCCTATCTTAGATATATGAGATTTTAAAGCATCTTTCCATTGACAAGGCTCCTCAAGTCCGTCAATTCTAAGCATCATATTATCAAGAACAGAATTAACAGGGTTTGGATGTTCAACTGTCTTAATATTAATTGTACCTTCCTTACCTAAATTCTTAATAATCTCAGATGCAAACTCATATCTGCTACAAGAACCTTTGCACACTGCGTGATAAATACCTAAACAATCGTTGTCGATAAATTGAGCAACTATTTTAGCCAATTCTTCAGCACTTGTTGGGCAAGCATATTCATTAATATGTGCCTCAATTTCTTCATTATTTTTGGCTTGATTTAAAGCATAGCTTACAAAATCTCTGCCAGTGCCATATACCCAAGAACTTCTAATAATAACATACTTATTAGAAAAAGCCTCAATAAACTTTTCACCAGCGTACTTTGACTTGCCATAAACAGTTTGTGGATTAGGTGTATCAAACTCATTATACGCTCTTTCAAGTTTGCCATCAAACACATCATCTGTTGAAAGCTGAATAAGCTTTGCTTCAATAGCTTGAGCCTCTACAGCAAGATTTCTAGCACCAATAGCATTAACAGCATAAGCTAACTCTGGATTTTTTTCACATTCTTCCATATTAGTTATGCCAGCACAGTTAATAATTACATCAGGTCTTATTCTTGTAATATATAAGTGAACAAGCTGTCTATTTGTTACATCAACTTCTGTACTATCTGTAAAAAACATTTTATATTTCATACAATCAAGAAGTTCAGTAAGAGCAGTACCAACGTGACCACTTGCACCTACTATCCAGACATTCTTCATTTAGTTTCCTCCTCACAAAAATAGGGACAACAGCAGTTGTCCCATAAGTAATCAACTTAAGTATTTTAACACACTATTTAACCATTGTCAAATATTTTTTAACAATTTGGGCTAAAATTCTACAATTTCAGCATTTTCAACAGCCTTTTCAATAAGCTCATCAAGACCTTCAATTTTTCTCTCAATAGCCTCTATAATAGATTTTTTAGGCTTAGTTTCTGGGTGCTTTGCCACAAATACTGTGCAACAGTCCTCATAAGGTCTAATTGAAATATCATAAGTACCAATATTAACTGCCACATCAATTATTTCCTGCTTATCCATAGCACAAAGAGGTCTAAGAACTGGTATTGTTGCTGCTGGGTCAATAGCCATAATTGCTTCCATAGTTTGGCTTGCTACCTGACCTATACTATCACCTGTAACAAGAGCCATTGACTTGCTATTTTCAGCAACCTTTTGAGCAGCCTTAAGCATTGCCCTTTTTAAAAGTATTGTCATTTTTTCTGGTGGCGTACTTTCATATATTTTAAGCTGTGTTTCTGTGAAAGGCACAACATAAAGTTTTAAAGTACCAGTGTATTTAGCAAGCTGTTCTGCAAGGTCAAGTACCTTTTGCTTTGCTCTTTCTGATGTGTAAGGTGGAGAGTCAAAATAAACTGCCTCAATTTCAACACCTCTTTTAGCTGTTAAGAAAGCTGCAACAGGACTATCAATACCACCTGACATAAGCACAGTAGCTCTACCACTTGAACCATAAGGCAAGCCACCATAAGCCTTTATAAGTTTGCTATAAACATAAGCATTGTTTCTAAGCTCAACCATAAGCTTAACTTCCGGATTGTGAACATCAACTGTTAAGTTATCAATATTATGAAGAATATAGCCACCAACATCTGCACTAATTTCATTACCTGTCATTGGGTATCTTTTGTCAGACCTTCTTGTAACTACCTTAAAAGATACGCCACCATTAGGATAATGCTCCTTAAAATGAGCAAGTGCGTGTTTTCTAAGGCTTTCAATACTCTGGTCCTCAAACTCAATACCAGGGCATACAGCAGTAACACCTAATATTTTAGTTACAATAGGTATAACTGTGTCGTAGTCAAATTCTCCTACCTCATTTACAACAAGAAGTCTGCCTTGTTCCTTATATACTCTGTAACCCTCATAAGGCTCAAGTCTTTTGATAATTGACCATATTAATTGATTTTCAATTAAATATCTGTTTTTTCCTCTCATAGCGATTTCGCCATATTTTACTAAAAGTACATTTCTCATTTCATTTCTCCATTTTGGTTATATTATATCCTGTTCTTTATAACATTCTCTTATATAATCTCTTGATTGGTAAAAAAAGTCTGAATTATAATTAGAAATAGCATCACTTATCCAAGAATTATATACTTCTATAAGTTTATCTATAATATTACCCTCTGTTACATCTTCGATAAGTCTTTCATAAACTTCGCCAATAGTCCAATAATCTGGAACTTCATATTTGCAATCTTTTACATTATCATAATTGCCAGTTGTTATGTTTGACATATTTATAAAATCATCTGCAACCTTAGCAATAGGCTCACAGTGAAATACATCTGCATATTCGTATATTCTCTCTAATGTTTTTTTGCCTAAAGAATTAACAACTTCACACCTTTTCAATTTTTGTTGCCTGCCAATAAACTCTATTAAACTACATAAAAAAACAAATCATTATCATTTTTTGTCATATACTTCATACCCTTTCAAAGTTTATCTTCCCTATCTCGGCACAAATCTCCTCAACACAGGCACCTGCTTTTTAAGACTTTCAACAACCTTTTCGGCTTCTTCAACAGTATTTTCACTTGAAAAACTAAATCTTACAGCATTTCCACCTCTGCCATCAATAATATAATCAACTATTTTTTTCTTTTCCTTAGCTCTTGATGAACAAGCTGAACCTGTTGCCACAAAAATATCATCACTTTCAAGAGCGTGAAGAAGAACCTCACCCTTAACATTTTCAAAACTTAAATTAAGTATATAAGGTGAGCCATTTTCAACATCACCATTTACATAAATTCCATCAAGCTCATTAGTTATGTTAAGAAGTGTATTTCTAACTGCACTAACTTTTTTATAATTTTCTTCCATATTTTTAATGGCAATAGAGCAAGCCTCACCCATAGCAACAATAGCATAAGTATTTTCAGTACCAGGTCTAAATCCCTTTTCCTGACCTCCACCAAAATGAAGGTTATTAACTCTTACGCCTTTTTTAATATACATAGCTCCAACGCCTTTAGCTGACTGTATTTTGTGACCACTCATAGTTATAATATCAGCATTTTTACTGTTTATGCTATGTTTGCAAAAAGCCTGTACACAGTCTGTATGAAAAATACAATTCTTATTTTTAGCCTTAATTGTTGAATATATTTTTTCCATATTTTGAACAGTACCAACTTCATTGTTGACATACATAATACTAACTAATATAGTATCATCATTTACTGCATTTTCAATATCATTAATATTAACATAGCCTTTTTCATCAACATCAAGGGTAACTACTTCAAAGCCTCTTTTTTCAAGCTCTTTGTAGCTATCTGTAACAGATGGGTGTTCAATTCTCATTGTAACAACTCTGTTGCCTCTTTTTTTATAAGCCTCGGCTACGCCCAAAATAGCTGTATTGTTAGCCTCTGTACCACCACTTGTAAAATAGATTTCATCAGGCGTTGCCTTAATACTATCGGCAATTATTTTTCTAGCTTTTGTAATTTCCTTTTCAACTTCAAAGCCTAATTTATGAAGAGAAGACGGATTTGCAAATCCAGTTTTCATAAATTCATACATTTTTCCAAGTACAACATCACTTATTTTTGTTGTAGAGGCATTATCAAAATAAATCACAATTAGTCCTCCAATTCATAAAGCAAAATAACAGATGCTACAAGACCTGCTGTTTCAGTTCTAAGTATTCTTTTGCCAAGTGTTACAGATTTGACACCATTTTCAATAGCAAAGCTTATTTCTTCTTCCGAAAATCCACCCTCTGGTCCTATAAAAATACCAATACTTTTGCCTTTGAAATTCTTAGCAAATGTTTTGAGAGAATTTTCTTTTTCCTTTTCGTAAGGTATAATAGCTCCATCAAGACTAGTTGCTTCATTAATAGCCTCTTTAAAAGTCATTAATCTATCAACAACAGGTATCTTGCCTCTGCCACACTGTTTTGCAGCAGATTCTGCAATTTTGTTCCAACGCTGTAACTTTTTTTCTTCCTTGCCCTCTAACTTAACAACAGCGTGTTCTGTCTTGACAGGCACAATTCTATCAACACCAATTTCTATACACTTTTGTATAACAAGCTCCATTTTATCAGCCTTTGGCAAGCCTTGATAAAGCGTAATCTTTATATCCGGTTCATTATCATTAGTAAATATATCTGTTATTTTAGCAATAACTTCTTTTTTACTTATTTCTAAAATTTCACATTCATAATCTCTGCCACAGCCGTCACCAACAGTAATAATGTCGCCAATTTTAGCCCTAAGCACACTACCAATGTGCTTTGCATTTTCACCGTCAAGAGTAATTGTGTGGTCATTTATGTTATCAGAGTTTACAAAAAATTTTGGCATAGTGTTACTCCTTTGTAAGTAATAGTTTAGCCTATTTATTATTCCTTAATAGATGTAATACAAACCCACTCGTCCTTAGTGCTAGTATTAACCACCTTTAAGCCACACTTATCAAGGGCATCATAAACATCATTCATTCTATCCTTAATAATACCAGATGCTATAAATACACCGCCCTTTTTAAGCTGTGCTGGCACAACAGGACTAATAGCACAAATAACATCAGCAATAATATTTGCCACAACAACATCGTACTTGTCATAGCCGATTTCGTCCTGCAACTTTTTATCATCAATTACATTACCACTTGTAACATAGTATTTACTAACATCAACACCACTTAATTCAGCATTTTCATAAGCTGTCTTAATAGCATTAGCATCAATATCAACAGCAAAGGCTGACTTTGCACCAAGCAAAAGTGAGATAATAGAAAGAATACCACTACCACAACCTAAATCAGCTACTACAGAATTTTCATCAATATACTTTTCAAGCTCAAGCATACAAAGCTGTGTTGTTTGATGAAGACCTGTACCAAAAACGTGACCAGGGTTAATATTAAACACAACCCTATTGTCAGGAATTTCGCAATTCTCCCAAACAGGCTTAATGAAAATTCTGTTGCCAATAGCAAATGGTTTGTAAAAATCACGCCACTTATTAAGCCACTCCTCGTCATTAAGATTAGAAGTAGTTTCAATAGCAAGTCTGCCTAAGTCAAGTCCAGTATCAATTGACTTTAAATGATTAATAGCGTCCTTTATGTGCATTAAAATTTCTTCACCATAAGGATTATCGCTTACATAAACAGTTACCTTAGTTTCACCAATAGGCTTGTTTAAAAGCTCCTCATCAACATAGTCCCAATAAGTTGAGCTAGTTGTAAGGTACTCTTTCATTTCATTGTCATCTTCAACCTGAATACCATTGATACCACAATCTATAAGAGTTGCTGTAACAGGTTCAATACCTGCTGTTGTTGTATATATCTTAACTTCTGTCCATTCCATAACATAGTCCTCCTATTTTAATTAATATAATAATAACATAAAATATTATTTTTTACAACTACCCAACAAAAAAAGACCGACATTTGCCGGTCTTTAATTATATTTGTTTTACTTATTAGACTTTTTTCTCCAGCCCTCTTTATTTTCCTGTCTTGCTCTAGCAATAGCAAGGCTATCAGCAGGTACTTTCTTAGTAATAGTTGAGCCAGCAGCAGTATATGCTCTACTTTCAACCTCAACTGGTGCAACAAGATTAGTATTACAACCAATAAATACCTCGTCACCAATCTTGCATCTATACTTATTCTTACCGTCATAATTAACAGTAACAGTACCACAACCAAAGTTTACGCACTTACCAACATCAGAGTCACCAACATAAGTAAGGTGGCTAACCTTAGTACCATCATCAATGTTAGAATTCTTGATTTCAACAAAATCACCAATACGGCAATGCTCACCAATACAGCTATTTGGTCTTAAATAAGCAAATGGACCAACAGTAGTAAAGCTCTTAACCTTAGCATCTAAAAGAACACTCATCTGAATAGTTACACAATCGTCAACTGTAGATGATGAAATTCTTGTATTAGGTCCAATGATACAGCTCTTACCAATAACTGTTTTGCCTTCAAGCATACAGCCTGGGTAAATAATTGTGTCTGGAGCAATTTTAACATCTTTGCCAATGTAAGTGCTAGCAGGGTCAGTAATAGTAACACCATCAATCATAAGTTTAGTATTAATTCTTTCCTTCATAGCAGCAATAGCTTGAGATAAATGAAGCTTAGAGTTTACACCCATAAATTCCTTATCATCTTCAGCTACCATTATACCTACATTGCCACCTTCATTCTTAATGATTTCAAGAGTGTCAGTAAGATAATATTCGCCCTGAGAGTTGTTGTTGCCAAGTTTTTCAAATGCCTTATTTAAAGCATCAGCCTTAAAGATATAAACACCAGTATTTACTTCCTTAACCTTAGCTTCTTCTTCATTAGTATCCTTCTGTTCAACAATCTTAGCAAAACTGTCATTATCTCTAATAATTCTGCCGTAACCTGTTGGGTTATCTACAACCATAGATACAACAGTTACACTATTATTCTGGCTTTCGTGTAAATCACAAAGTTTGCCAATAGTTTCAGCAGTAATAAGAGGAGTATCACCACAAAGAACTAAAATATTGCCGTCCTTAATAAAATCTCCTGCCTGCATTACAGCGTGACCAGTACCTAACTGCTCCTTTTGAACAGCAAACTGAATATCATCGTACATATCCTTAATAGTATTTTTAACCATAGCAGACTGATGACCAACTACAACACAAATATCCTTTGCACCAGCCTCCTGAGAAGCCTCAATAACATAGCCAACCATAGTCTTGTCAAGAACTCTATGAAGTACCTTAGGTACATCAGACTTCATTCTTGTACCCTGTCCTGCTGCAAGTATAACAACCTTTAAATTATCCATTATTATAGCACCTCTGCTTTATTGTTTATTTGATTTCATCTGCCAAATAGGCAACCCAATCATTTATGAAACAAAGTAACCTTTATTTTGTTCCTTCTTAGTTACATTATATCAAAATTGCAAAAAATTGCAACATAAATTTAATAGCTGTTGTGAATTTCTAACAAAATATTTTTCATTAGCGAAAATTTCTTCATTTCTAAAGCCCCAAGTAACACCAATAAAAGTCATATCCATATTTTTAGCTGTAGCAAGGTCTACATCAGAGTCACCAACAAATATTGTAGTATCCTTTTTTTCTTTAATTACACTAAGGGCAGCATCTACAGGGTCATTATATGGCTTTTTTCTTCGCTTAGATAAATCTGCACCAATTATTACATCAAAACTATTGTTAAAATAATGATTAACTATTTTTTCAGCAGCAAGTTGAGGCTTATTTGTAACAACACCTAGCTTAAATCCTTTCATTTTAAGCTCATTTATAACATCAACTATGCCCTCATAAGGCTTAGTTTTATTGCACAAATTTACATTATAATATTCTCTAAAATATTCACTAGCTTTACTAAAATCATATTGTGCATTGCCACAAGCTCTTTTTATAAGCATATCAACGCCATTGCCAACAAAGTTTCTAACCTCATCAAGGCTTCGTTGTGGCAAGCCCAATTTATTCATTGTATAATTAGTAGCATCTTTTAAATCCTCAAGAGAGTCTACAAGTGTTCCATCTAAATCAAATAAAACTGTATTCTTCATTTAATCATCTCCAATCAACTATATTTTAAGTTGATTTTTAACCTTTGTCAAATATAAAATATACTATTAAATTAATGACAATAAATAATTAGCTAGTAAAATCTACAATTCCTCTTGCAATGCCCTCTGCACACCTTTGTCTAAAAGTACTTTGAGATAAAAGCTCTGCCTCTTCTGGGTTACTTAAAAAAGCTAATTCTACTAATATTGCTGGCATTCTAGTTAATCTTAAAACAGCAAAATTTGCTGAAAACACACCTAAATCTCTAGTATTAATTGCATCAACTAAGGCTGTATTAACAACTAGTGCAAAATCTTCAGCTACACTTCCCTCTCTATAAAAAAAGCTTTCTGTTCCTTTATAAATAGGATTTGTGTTAGAATTGCAATGAATACTTACAAAGTAATCAGCACCCCATTGATTAGCAAGCCTTGCCCTTTCAGCCAAAGAAACATTTACCTCTGATGTTCTTGAATAATTGACAGTATAACCTTGAGATTGTAAAATTCTGCCACACCTTAATGCTACATCAAGAGTTACTTCTGATTCTTTTAAACCATTTACACCAATTGCCCCAGGATTTGTGCCTCCGTGTCCAGCATCTAAAAAAATTCTCATAAAATCACCTAAATATATATAATTTAGTATATGCAAAATGAAAAAATTGTGTTATAATGTTTTTTGTAATTTGATATTTTAGTCTAATTATTAAACTAAAATTATAGAATTATTAAGCAAAAATTAAAGACCCATTAAAAATTAATTGCAAAGGTAAATGTTCACAATAAATTCACACTTTCCACTAAATTTATTGATACAATACCCTTGAACAAAACAAAAGGAGGTTTTTAATATGACTAACGAATTTGAAAACTTAAACGAAAAAACAACATCAGATAATACTAATTCAACAGTAGACAACACAACTGAAAATACAGCTGATGTTACTCCTATTGAAAACGAAAATAATCAGGAAACTGAATTATTTGAAAATACTAACAATGTAACTAATGATAATATTTTAGATACTGATGATACAAACAATGAAGCTGATGTTCAAAACGACATTTTAAATAGTGATAACTCAACAGTAGAAGATGAAACATTTACTTCTGACAACGCCCCTAAAGAGCCAAAATATTCTTATAAAAAAGGTATTGCTTTAGGTCTTGCAGGTGTTTTACTCTGTGGTGGTTCATTAGGTTTTTGCTTAGGCTTAGGTCTTAATACTTCAAAGGCTATTACAAATGCAATAACTGGTGGCTTTAGTTTCAGCAACAGTAGCGAAAACAAAACTACTTCTGCTCAAGCAACAGCATCTAACCTTGTTGCATCAGAAGACAGTATTGCAAAGGTTGTAAGCAGTGTTGAAAACTCAATTGTAAATATTTCAATTAAAGCTCAATCAGCTACTAATTGGCTTGGTCAAACTTACGAAAGTGAAGGTTCTGGCTCTGGTATTATTTATAAAATTGATGGTGACACAGTTTACATTATAACTAACAATCACGTTGTAGAAAGTGCTAACTCTGTTACAGTATCAGTAACAGGCAACGAACAGGTAAATGCAAAACTTGTTGGTAAAGATGCTTCATCTGACCTTGCTGTTATTTCTGTATCAAAGGCTGACCTTAATAAGGCTGGCGTAGCCAATGTAACATCTGCTAAATTTGGTAACTCAGACAATATGAAAGTTGGCGAAAATGTAATTGCCATTGGTAATGCCTTAGGTCAAGGCAAAACAGCTACTCTCGGTATAATTAGTGCTCAAAACAAAGAGATAAATATTGATGGTAAAAAGCTCACTGTTATTCAAACAGATGCAGCCATTAACCCTGGTAACAGTGGTGGTGCATTAGTCAACACAGCTGGTGAAGTAATTGGTATCAACACAGCAAAACTTTCTAGTGATGCCGTTGAAGGCACAGGTTATTCAATACCTATTTCATCAGCACAAACTATTATCCAAACACTTATGACAAATGGCACTATTGATAAGCCATATTTAGGTATTCAAGGTTATACTATTGATGAAAACTTTGAAAAGATATACGGAATTAACATTCCTGGTGTATTTATTAGCAAGATTGAGTCTAACTCTGCTGCTGAAAAGGCAGGTTTACAGGTATCAGATATTATTACAGCCATTGACAACACAGCTATAGCTGATATTGAAACATTATCAAAAGAAATTTCTAAGCATAAGTCAAATGATAAGGTTACATTTACTATAATAAGAAATGGTAGCCAGCAAATGACTGTTACTGCTACATTGCAAAATCAGAACGAACAGTTCTAAAGAGGGGTGATTTTATATGAAAAAGAATTTTATTAAATACGGTATTCTTTCTGTTGTAGCTAGTGGTGTAATTGGCTTAGGTATTGGAACAGCGATACCTATTGCCAGTTCAGCAATTGAACACAGCAAAACTGCATCAGTAAGCGACGAAGTTAAGGATATTCCAACAGATACTGGCAATACTGAAGCAACTGTAACTATGGACGAAGCATCAAAAAATACAGTAGATATTATTAACAAGGTTCAGCCTTCTGTTGCTTGTATTACATCAATTGTTCAAGGTACTGACTTCTTTAATCAAACTTATCAAAGCGAAGGTGCAGGCTCCGGCGTTGTATTTTACAAAGATAGCAACAATGCTTACATTGTAACAAATAACCACGTTATTTCTGGTGCATCTACAGTAAGTATTTCTTTAAATTCTTGCGACCTTGTTTCAGCTAAACTTGTTGGCAAAGATGCTAATGCTGACCTTGCCGTTATTTCTGTATCATTAAAGGATTTAGCTAATGCTGGTGTTAAAAATGTACAGGTAGCTGAATTTGGTAATTCTGAAGAAGCTCAAGTTGGTGAAACAGTTATTGCTATTGGTAACGCTCTCGGTGAAGGTAATACTGCTACTAAGGGTATTTTAAGTTCACAAACAAGAGATGTTAATATTCAGGGTACTAAACTTACTGTTTTACAAACAGATGCTGCCATTAACCCAGGTAATAGTGGCGGTGCTCTTGTAAATGATAAAGGTCAAGTTATTGGTATAAATACTGCCAAAATATCTATGACAACAGTTGAAGGTATTGGCTATAGTATTGCGTCAGATGTAGCAAAACCTATTATTGAGGAATTAATGAATTCTAAGTCTACCCCTACTCTTGGTGTTTACATCACAAGTATTTCTGAAGAAGTTGCACAGCAGAACAATCTTCCTCAAGCTGGTGTACTTGTTCAAAAGGTTATTGAAGGTGGTAGTGCAAGCTATGCTGATATTCAAGCTGGCGACCTTATTACTTCATTTAACGGAACTCCTGTATTTAATACAGACCAGCTTATGGACGCTGTTAAGAAGTGTAAAATCGGTCAAACTGTTAGTGTAACTATTGTTAGAAATGGTGCTACAAAGACAGTTTCAGTTAAAATGCTTGAAAGTTCATCTAATACTTTCTAATAATATATTATAAAAAATGCAGTTGAATTTGTTTGTTCAACTGCATTTTTTTGTTTTTATTATTTATATTTCCTATTTTAATATTTTTACATTTTAATAAAATATAACTTATATATGTAAATTGTTATTGGAAACCCTTCCGTCAACCTGCGGTTGCCACCTTCCCTATAAGGGAAGGTATATGATTAAACCAACAGCTAATGGCAACCACCCAGCTCCACTTGTAGGGGAGCTGTCACACAGTGACTGAGGGGTTTCTATTTAAGTAATAAGTAATAGGTAATAGGTAATAGATAATAATTACTTTTAATATATAGCTGATAACACGGGCGAACAATGTTCGCCCCTACAGACAACCAATTCGTAACAATTACAAGCACAGCTAAGAACTAACCAACCTAGCTCCACTTGTAGGGGAGCTGTCACACAGTGACTGAGGGGGTTCTATTTAAGTAATAAGTAATAGGTAATAGGTAATAGATAATAATTACTTTTAATATATAGCTGATAACACAGGCGAACAATGTTCGCCCCTACAGTTTGCCTGTTCATTATAAATAAAACTACCTGTTAACCAACCCAGCTCCACTCCTAGGGGAGCTATCACGCAGTGACTGAGGGGTTTCTATTAAAAATACTAATTTAACTTCATACTAAGCGAAATTCTATGCTTTTTAACATCAACACCAAGGACCTTAACATCAACAATATCACCAACACTTACAGCCTCAAGAGGGTGTTTAATATATCTATCGCAAATTTCAGAAATATGCACAAGACCATCTTGATGAACGCCAATATCCACAAACACACCAAAATCTATAACATTTCTTACAGTACCCTTTAAAATCATACCCTCTTTTAAATCTTCCATAGTAAGTACATCAGACTTTAATATTGGCTTAGGCATTTCATCTCTAGGGTCACGGCCAGGCTTTTCCAATTCATTAACAATATCTCTCAATGTTGGCACACCTACATTCAATTCATTAGCAGTTTTTTCAATATTACCAACAGCTTTGCTAATTCCCTTTATTCCACCACTTTTAACCTGCTCAAGGCTAAATCCACATTTTTTAATAAGACTTTCTACTACCTTATAGCTTTCTGGGTGAACACCAGTATTATCAAGAGGTTCTGTACCATCATTTATTCTTAAAAAGCCGGCACACTGTTCAAAAGCCTTAGGTCCAAGTTTTGATACTTTTAAAAGTTCTTTTCTTGACTTAAACTTACCGTTTTCTTCTCTATAAATCAAAATATTTTTAGCAATAGCATTACTTATACCAGAAACATAAGACAACAATGACGGTGATGCTGTATTTAAGTCAACACCAACATTATTAACACAGCTTTCTACAACGCCACCTAATGCCTCGCCAAGTCGTTTCTGGTTCATATCGTGCTGATACTGACCCACACCGATACTCTTAGGCTCAATTTTAACAAGCTCTGCTAATGGGTCCTGCAATCTTCTACCAAGGCTAACTGCACTTCTTAAAGCAACATCGAAATCTGGAAATTCTTCTGAACCAAGTTTTGATGCTGAATAAACAGAAGCTCCAGCCTCATTAACAATAATATACAAAAGTTCTCTATCAAGTTTTTTAATTAAGTTGACAGCAAACATTTCAGTTTCTCTTGATGCAGTACCATTACCAATAGCAATAATATCTACATTATGCTTTTTAATCATATTAGTAATAATTTTTTCAGCCTGTTCAACCTTATTATGAGGTGGCACAGGGTAAATAACACCAGTATCAAGGACCCTACCTGTTCCATCAACAACAGCAACCTTACAACCAGTTCTGTAACCAGGGTCAAGAGCAAGAACAACTTTATCCTTAATAGGTGGCTGAAGTAAAAGCTGTTTAAGATTTTCGCCAAATACCTTTATTGCACTTTCCTCTGCCTTTTCAGTCATATCATTTCTTATTTCTCTTTCAACAGCAGGTGCAATAAGTCGCTTATAGCTATCTTCAATAGCTTCCTTTAAAATATCTGTTGTAAACTTATTATCTCTTATTATTTTACTTTCGATTTGTTTCAATATATTTTCAACAGGAGCTTCAATCTTTACAGACAATACTTTTTCATTTTCGCCTCTGTTTATAGCAAGTATTCTATGACCTGGCAATTTTTTAACTGGCTCGCTATAATCATAATACATTTCAAATACTGATTCAGCAGTTTCATCTGTTGCCTTAGTTACAATTAAACCCTCATTATAAGTCAATTTTCTTATAATTGCCCTATAGTCTGCATCATCAGAAATCATTTCAGCTATAATATCTTTAGCACCATTTAAAGCATCTTCAACTGTATTTACTTCCTTTTCAGCATTAACATACTTTTGAGCAACTTTTTCAACAGGTTCTTTAATAAACTGCATCATTATTTCATTTGCCAAAGGTTCAAGTCCCTTTTCTTTAGCAATAGTTGCTCTAGTTCTTCTCTTAGGTCTATAAGGTCTGTAAATATCATCAATTTCAGTTAGAGTTGTAGCCTTATCAAGAGCATTGGCTATTTCATCAGTCAATTTTTCCTGTTCTGCTATTAAATTTCTAACCTGTTCTCTTTTTTCATCTAAATTTCTTAAATATGTTAATCTATCAAATAAATTTCTCAACACAACATCATCAAGAGAGCCTGTCATTTCCTTTCTATATCTTGCAATAAAAGGAATTGTATTACCCTCATCAATTAATTTTACTGTGTTTTCAACTTGTCCTAATTTAATTTTAAATTCATCTGCTAAAACTCTATTAATATCCATTTAATTACCTCTATTTATATTCAACAATACTTGGTGTAACAATATTATCTTCAATTTTTATTATACCATAGCTAGGATTACTTCCGCCTCTTGGTGATGACAAACTGCCAGGGTTCATAATTACCATACCATAATAGTTATCAATTAAAGGTATGTGCGTATGACCATAAAGGCAAACATCAGCTCCAACTTCTGCACCTTTGTAACAAAGTCTGTCAATGCCCCAATTTACGCCATATAAATCACCGTGAGTAATAAAAAATTTTTTGCCACCTAATATAAAAACATCTTCATTAGGCACTGCACAGCCATAGTCACAATTACCTCTCACATTGTAAAACTTAAGCTCTGGGTATCTTGATTTAAGACTTTCCACATCCTCTACAACATCACCACAGTGGATAACTCCATCAATTTTGTCAGCTATAGCATTTATAACCCTATATACCCTACTTAAGTTTCTGTGTGTATCACTTATAACTAATATTTTCATTACATTTCCTCTAAAATATCTCTAACCTTATCAAGAGCTTTTCCTCTATGGCTTATTTTGTTTTTTTCTTCCATAGTAAGCTCTGCTGTTGTTTTATTTAACTCTGGCACAAAGAAAATTGGGTCATAGCCAAAGCCATTATCACCTTTTATTTCATATCCAATTATGCCTTCAATAGTTCCTCTTACCACCTTAGTTTCCTTATTAGGGCAAGCAACAGCCATTGCACAAACAAAGCGTGCTGTTCTTTTATCCTCTGGTACACCTTCAAGCTGTTCAAGTATTTTAGCATTCTTATAGTCATAAGATGTGTCGTGACCTAAATATCTAGCAGACAAAACACCAGGAGCTTTGTTAAGATAATCAATTTCAAGTCCTGAGTCGTCAGCAACAACAATTTTGTTACATACTTTCATAATTGCCTCAGCTTTTAAAATTGCATTATCCTCAAATGTTGAACCATTTTCATCAACATCAATATCAATACCAACTTCTTCCATACTTTTTACATCATAGTCTGGAAGTTTAGCTTTTATTTCTTTCATTTTTCCCATATTTTTGGTTGCAAATATAATAGTTTCCATTTAATAAACCTCTTTTCTTATATTTAATTTAATTATAACACATATCTTAATAGTTTTACAACGATTAAGTTGATTGTTTGACTTTTGTAGCAATTTGTGGTAAAATAATTGATTGTTGTAAGATTACATAACAATCGTTCTATAAATTATACAATGTAACAATTACTCAAAATTTCGGCATTTTTTTCTATGTTGAAATATTTAATTTATGTTACAAATGCCTGTTTTATGCCCAAAACACTTGACAAAGTTGCTAAATTTTTGTAAAATAGGTTGTAACATTTATGTAACAACTTTTTTAGAAAGGAAGTCCTATATGTTAAAGTTAAGACTATTAACCAAAGCAATTTCGGCAGGCTGTATCCTTAGTATCTTTATGACAGCTACAGCTAATGCTTCAAATTTGGCTAAGGTTACAGCCACTTCCGTTAACCTTCGTTCATATAATTCTACTGAAGGTCAGGTTGTAGGTACAGCAAACTCTGGCGATGTACTTACTATCACAGGCAATGCTAACAACGGATGGTTCAAAGTTAAGAAAAACGGTTTAGGCGAAGCTTTTATAAGTTCTCAATATTTATCTATATATCAGACTGATGCAACTTGCATCGGTGATACTGTTAATGTGCGTACAAGCCCTACTGTAACTTCAACAGTTATTGGTACTGCTAAAAAGGGTCAGGTTTTTGTAACATCTGGCAAGTGCAACAATTGGTATCAAATCAATTTTAATGGTACTACAGGCTACATTAGTGGCGAATATATGCAGGGCACTCTCTTACAGTATCTTCCTGAAGTTCCAGCTCCTACAGCTTCTACTGAAACTACAGCTACTGCTGTAGTTCCTACTGCAACAGCTACTAACACTTCTACTGGTGATATTTACGCAGTTGTTGAAGTTCCTTCTCTTAATCTTAGAGAAGCTGCTACTACTGAATCAAAGGTTATTAAATCTTTATCTAGTGGTTACAACTTAAGTGTAGTTGGTTATGAAGACGGCTGGGTTAAGGTTACTGATGATAACAATAACTCTGGCTATGTAAAAGCTGAATATATTAACCTTAAAAACGGTAAAAAGCCTGAAAACAAAACAGTAGCAAAAGATACTTCTTCTTTTGACCTTGACCACGAAAAGAATTATACTAATAAAGGCAATGTTAATTGCAGAGAGTTAATTGAATACTCTAAGCAGTACATTGGTACTCCTTATGTTTGGGGTGGTACTGACTTGACTGCTGGTGTTGACTGTTCTGGATTTGTTTATAGTGTGTACAAGCATTACGGCATTACTTTAAACAGAACATCAAGAGATATGTACACTCAGGGTACTTCTGTTACTAAGTCAGAATTGGTACCTGGTGACTTATTATTCTTTAATACTGGCGGTGACTCTGTTATATCTCACGTTGGTATGTACATAGGTAATGGTGATTATATCCATTCCACAAATGGTAACGGTAATGGTGTTACTATTTCCAACTTAAGTGATGGTTACTCAAGAAACACTTATGTTGGTGCTAAGAGAATATTAGATTAATTAATAAAAGGTTGAAATACTTATGTATTCCAACCTTTTTAATTTATAAACAATATTATACACTTAAAACATAATTATTCTTCTCTTTTTTAGCCTCATACAATGCCCTATCAGCTTTCTTTAACAGCATTTCATAATTATCATCAGCATTTTGATATATAGATATACCTACACTTTTAGTTATTATTAGATTTTCAAACTTAGTTATCAAAATTGACTGAACCTTATTAATTACTTCATCAACAGATTTAAAATTTGACACAAGAATAACAAATTCATCTCCACCAAACCTACCAATAATATTATTGCCAAAAACATTTCTAGTGTGTTCAGCCACAGCTAATATAATTCTATCTCCCATATTATGTCCGTATGTATCATTTATTATTTTAAAATCATCTATATCAAATATAATAAGTGCAAAGGCTTTATTAACATTGTTAGCAAATTTTTCTAAGCAAATTTCCTCAAATCGCTTTTTAGCATACAAACCAGTAAATGTATCTATTTCTGCCTTATGAGCAAGCTCATTTAATCGCTTTTTTAATATATCTATATTAGAAATAACGCCTAAAATACATAATGAATTTTCAGCATCTTTAAAGGGTATAATATCAAATTTACACCAAACATAGTTATGATTATTTGACTTTAGTCTTGCTTCATAAGTATGAGATATTTGCTTAAATATTTTATCAAAGGAATTTTCTATAATACATCTATCATCTGGATAATAAAAATAATTAATTATAGAATTTAAAAAATCATTTTTGCATAGTGTACTAAAAGGCTTTATATCTTTTAATATTTTATTTGGATTAATGTTAAATATGGCCTCTGTATTTTCAAAATAAGTATACACCTGTTTATCAATATTTAATTCAAATATACAAATCTTAGTAGCATCTAAAACCAGTTTTAATCTTTTCTTATATTGTTCTAATTCATTTGAATATATTTTTTCCATATTGTACCTTTTATAGTATAAATTATTATAATCAAGAGCGAATAACATTATAATATATTTATTCAGCATTATCAATATAAAAAGTTAATAAAAAAATATACTACTTTTCAAAATTTAATGTTAATATAGTCCAATAAATCACTTTTTTGTTACAGCAAAAAAGGACTGTGATTATACACAGCCCTTTATAACAATTTAATTTATAATAATGACTTATAAAGTTTAGCAATATCTTCAACAGATGTTTCCTTAGGATTACCTGGACGGCAAGCATCATCATAAGCAGACTGAGCAAGGAATGGAATATCTTCTTCCTTAACAATTTCCTTTAAGTCAGCTGGAATACCAACATCCTGAGATAACTTCTTAACTGCATCAACAGCAGCCTTTCTGTATTCAGCCTGAGTCATATTTTCAGTGCCTTCAACACCCATAGCCTTAGCAATATCTCTATACTTTTCGCCAGTAGCTTCTGCATTATATTCCATAACTGTTGGAAGAATAATAGCATTAGCAACACCGTGAGGTGTATCATACAAAGCACCTAAAGGATGAGCCATTGAGTGAACAATACCAAGACCAACATTAGAGAAACCCATACCAGCAACATACTGACCAAGAGCCATACCTTCTCTGCCCTCTGGAGTATTTGCAACAGCACCTCTTAAGCTCTTTGATATAATTTCAATAGCCTTTAAGTGGAACATATCAGAAAGTTCCCAAGCTCCAGCTGTAATGTAACCTTCAATAGCGTGAGTAAGTGCGTCCATACCAGTTGCAGCAGTTAAACCCTTAGGCATTGATGACATCATATCTGGGTCAACAACAGCTACTACAGGAATATCGTGAACATCAACACAAACCATCTTTCTGTTCTTAGCTGAGTCTGTAATTACATAGTTAATTGTAACTTCAGCAGCAGTACCAGCAGTTGTAGGAACTGCAATAATAGGTACAGCCTTATTCTTAGTTGGAGCAACACCCTCAAGACTTACAACATCAGCAAATTCAGGATTTTTAATAATAATACCAATAGCCTTAGCAGTATCCATTGAAGAACCACCACCAATAGCAATTATGTAATCAGCACCACTCTTTTTAAATGCCTCAACACCAGTCTGAACATTTTCTACAGTTGGGTTAGGCTTAATATTAGAATAAATTTCATAGTCAAGTTTTGCATCATCAAGTACATCAGTAACCTTTTTAGTTACATTAAACTTAATTAAATCAGGGTCAGAACAGACAAAAGCCTTTTTAAAACCTCTGCCAATAGCCTCGTCAGCTATATGCTTAATAGCACCTGCACCGTGATAAGATGTTTCATTTAATACAAATCTGTTTGCCATATTACATACCTCCAATATAAGTTATATTTTATTACTTATATTTATATTATAATACACAATTATGACAAAAACAAGTCTTTTTTTCGTAATTTTTTATTAATATTACCTATAAATATCAAATTTTATTACCATCTAAGAAAGCTGATACAAGATTATTGCCAATATAATTTAGTTTTAGAGAGAAAAAAGGTCTATCTTCATCTATCAATTTAAGAAAAATTTTGTCACCTTCCCACAAGTTCAGTGACAATAAATGTTTCTTATCAATCCATTCCAAAACACCTTCATCACAATCTATTATTTCACCAACATAATCATAAGCCTTGTAAAGACACATAAATTCAGTCTCATAATTATCAGCATTAAAGGTTACAATACCCTTAAAGCTATAATTAGTAAGTGTCAATCCAGTTTCTTCCTTAACTTCTCTTAACAAGCAATCCTCTGGACTTTCACCTTCTTCAAAATGTCCCCCTACTCCAATCCACTTATCCTTGTTTATATCATTTTTCTTTGACACTCTATGGAGCATTAAATATTTATTATCTTTTTCTATGTAACAAAGTGTAGTCATTTTCATAGCTTTTTACCTCGTAATATTTTCTTAAACTTTATATTATTGAATTGTAAATGTAAATATGGTATTATTTAGTTGGAGGTGTTTTATATGTCAGAAGATTACAATAACAACCAAACTCAATCAGAAAATATTCACGATGAAGTAGTCGATAATATCCCCGAAAACACAAAAAATATTGATGACGAAGCTCAATCTGTTCATTCATCTGTTCATATCGAAACTGTAACTACTGAAAACTCATTAATGAGTATATTGTCACTTGTTCTTGGTATTTTTTCTATAATTTGCTGTTGCTTTGTTGTTCCTCCAGCTACATCTGCAATAATTGGTTTAATATTAGGTATTGTATCACTAAAGACCAATAAAGGAAACAAAACCATTGCTATTCTGGGCATTATACTATGTTCAATTGGTATTGCCCTTATTATAATTTTTATTGCATTTGCCATTATATGTGGCAGTATCAATGCTGTGTTTGAAATTCCTGCTACTATAAGTTCAGGCACTATATAATTAAAACAAATTTCTAACTATATAATAAAAAACAATACTATAATAAATACTACCCAAAAGCTAAGAGCTCTGGGTAGTATTTTTTTATTAAATATTTTTTCTAACAACAACAAACAAATAATAACACATAAGCTAATAACCCCTGGGTTATACTTAATCGACTCAAATATATGCCCATTTAACAAAGAAACAACAGCCCTTGTTCCTCCACAACCAGGACAATACAAACCTGTAACTTTTAAAAACAAGCACTGTGGCATTATGCCAACCCAAAAGTTTAAAGTAAGCCTTAAAAACACAGCCATTAATATTAAAATAACAGCTATAATTAAATATTTTTTTCTCATAATACTTCCTTTAATTTATGCAAATCTTCAATATAAATAGGTTCTTTTGCTCTATCATATATTATTGAAGCTGGGTGATAAAGTGGGAATATTCTCTTGCCGTCTTTTTCAACTATTTTTCCGTGATAATCACCAATTGATGCCTTTTGGTCCATAAGTACATTTTTTAAAGCAAAGTTACCTAATGTTACAATTAACTTTGGCTTTACAATATCTATTTCTTGGTGAAGTAAAGGTACAAAAAAATCTAATTCTTCCTTATTAGGTGGTCTATTTATTGGCTTGTTTGTTTTTGGACTAAGTTTAAAAGGTCTTAACTTAACAACATTTGATACATACAAATCACTTCTATCAAGCCCTACAATTTCAAGAAATTCATTTAAGTTTTTGCCTGCTTTGCCAACAAAAGGCTTGCCTTGCTTTTCCTCTTCTCCACCAGGAGCTTCGCCTATAAGCATAATTTCAGCATTAATTTTGCCATCTCCAAAAACAACTCTCCTATCTCCAAAACGAAGTTTGCTTTCTTTTTCCATTTGTTCATTAAATATCTTCATTATTATCTCCTTTTAGTAGAATGTAACTAACAACTACACCAAATATAAAGCCACCAATATGTCCCCAGTTATCTATATCAGCCATCATAAAACCACTTAATAAGCCAATAATAATAAATATGACAATTAAATAAGTATCAAAGCCACCTATTGAACGCTCTTTAATTTTAGTATAAGTTAAAACAGCACCAATCAAGGCAAATATTGCACCAGATGCACCAACAGCAAGTCCACCATTTAGACACATACTGACAAGACCTCCGCCTAAACCTCCAATAAGGTATATAACAAACATATTGGTTTTGCCAAAATATCGTTCAACCCTTGAGCCAAAAATATATAATGACAAAGCATTACCAGCATAATGTATAAGACTTCCGTGAATAAACATATATGTCAACAATCTATACCATTGACCAGTTAAAACCATTTCTCGACTAATTCCACCATTTGTAATAATAGAACTATCTCCAAATTGAACATTAAGCCAAAAATTAATAAGCTCTACTAGTCCATTTATAATAATAAGAGTCAAAGTAACAGCTATGTTGCTACTTTTAATATACTTCCATTTTTTATATTCATTTTTTTCAATTAAAGTACCTAAGTCCTGACCAACTACATAAGCACCATTATGAAAAGATGCTTTTATCATATCATCAATATTAAGTATCTTATTAGGCTGTTCACCATTTACAATTAATTTATGGTTTTCTGTATCAGCAATCCACCTAACATCAATTAGCTTGTTTTGATAATCATCAATGTCTATATTTGTAAAATCTATAAGCTCATCATTTAATTTGTTAGTCACAAAAACGCCAGTAACTACAGCTTTATTTAACTGACTTAAATAGCTTAAAACATCTTTGTAAAAACCTTTGTAGTCATATTTTTTATCAGCATTTATTACAACGACACAATAAGAAATCTGTCCTACCTGTTTAACAAAAGCTATGTATTCAGTATTTTCATCTATATTTTTACTACTATAAAAATTAGCTATTGGTTTATACTCATTTTCAAGCAGTTTTTCCGTAAAGTTTTTAATAAAAAACATTTTTATCCTTTCTAGAATACATATAACAAAACATACATAAGTCCTATCCCTGGTACTCCTAATATTGATGATACTAATACTGTCAAAGCATTTATGCCTAAACACAAATTAAACTTAAACAACAGACAGTTTATAATCAATATAAAGGATGCCCCCATAACACCTTGCATAGCAAACTTGCCTAGTTTAGGAAAATTTTTAATAGTTAATAAACATACAAAAAATAATGTAACAGCATATATTCCCCAGCTAAAGATTTGTTCTGATATAATATGGCTCATACTATCACCTCTGTAAATTATATTACAGAAACAATTTAATATACCTTATTACAACTTAATATCAATCCTTTTATCAATAAGGACTATGTGTTTTTTCATTGTAAGTTTACTAACAAGCATAATACCTAGTTGATAACAACCTTTTTCAAATAGGTTTGTATCTATATGACAAGAAAAGCCACACAAATCAACATTATCGCCAACCTTAGACGATATATCTTGCCTTATTTCCACATTAGCCTCAATTGGAACTGCAACATCACTTCTAGTCATAATAACTATAAAAGGTGTTGTATATTTGTCTTTAATATATGCCCAACCTCCAATATTAACCATATTACCATTAGTCATATACTCAATTTTATATTTTATTTTATCAGTAAAATATTTTTGAGGATTTACAACTACTCGAGCAAACATACCTCTATTAATATAGTCAATATTTTCTAATGTAAAATCTCCTCTATGCTGTGTCAAATTCCTATTGTAAAATCTATCATTAAAACAAAATTCTTTATGCTTATTATACAGCTTTTCTCTCTCACTATATAACCTCATAAGTTTTGATTGACTCTTTCTATCGTCACCTCTTGAAAGGGACTCATAATGATATAATTTAACACTATTTACAACTACATTATAATATCCATTTTCAACTAAAGTCCAGCAAAGTTCAACATCATTATAAGCAACAGGTAGGTTTTCATCAAAGCCCTGAAACTTTTTCTTTTCAATCATTAAACAAGCACCAGTAACAGCAGAATAATTATAACTATATTTATTTCTGCCAAAATAACAATCTGTATTTTCATCAAAACCCATAAAAGGGTGTACTGGTCCATTTTGTATACTAATGACACCGCAATGCTGTATTTTATTATTAGGGTATAATAGCTTGCACCCAACAGCACCAGTTTGTGGTTCAAGTGCATAATTAGCCATTACATTTAAGGCGTCAGGTGATATTATTTCAGTATCATCATTTAAAAATAGTATAATTTCACCTTCAGCATTTTCTGCACCAATATTGCACATTTTAGAAAAGTTAAAATCCATTTTTTCATAAATGTACTTGTCAGCAATGGCAGAGTATTTACTTTTATTTTCATCATTACTACCATTATCTACAACAATTATTTCATAATTTTTATAAGTATTTTTATTTCTTATACTATCAATACATCTTTTTAAAACATTATAATTGTCTTTAGATGGTATAACTATACTAATTTTGCTATTAATATCATTAAAAATTGGCTCAATTTCTTCTCTTTTGCTCTTTTTATAATGCACCAAAACTCTTTCAACATTAGAAACAGTTATGTTTGTATATGATAAATCAAAAAGCAAACTATAATAATCTTTAAATACATTAATTAAATCTTTTTTTATAAGAGCAAAGCCAATATAATTAAAAGACCTTAATGTATGAGGTGAAAAGCAAGGTTTAAAAAAATGATTTTTTCTAATACCATTTTCAATAATATCCTCATCAGCATACACCATATCAAAATCACAATACATTTTTTCAAGCATCATATAATACAATGTATTTTCGCTCAAAATTATGTCTGAATTTAAAAAGCCAACATATTCTCCCTGTGAAACACTTAAGCCAATTTTATAAGCCTCATTTTCAGTACAATTATACTCAATTATTACTGCACTAGCTTCACATTTAATATCTTTGTTGCTAACTACAATAATTTCAAAGTTATCATAATTTGATTGATTTTTAAGAGAGTCTAAAGTTTCCTGATAATTATCATTGGCAAATAAAATTAATGATACTAAGGGCTTATTTACAAGGGGAGGTAAATCTAAAGAATTAATATCTTCTTTCTTTAAATAATGTTCATAAGAATTTTTTCTGTTTTTTATTTTATTTTTTACTAAAAACATTGAAGTTTTAATATTATAATTCATTAACTATCTCCTTACTTTTTATCCATTTTGCCCTTTTGAACCACAAAAGTACCGTCTGAACAATAACTATCTTCAACAGATAATTTGCTCAATATACTATTATCTGTGTTTTTAATGCCCCATTCAAACATCATTAAAGCAAAAGCCTCTGTTTTTTCGGCTACATTTTTCATATCCTTAATATAATCACAAATACCAGAATGAATATTTTTTATAGTTTCATCGTATGTCAAATCATCATTATATATTGGCAAACCTTCATCATTAAAAGATATTAACTGACCAAAAGGAGCTTTTAATACAGCCTCAATATAAAGCTGATTTTTAAAGACAATGTTTTCTATTTCATCAATTAAATTAACTACACCATAAATACTTTTGCATTTAGCACCTAATTTACTAGGCTTATTGTTAAAATGAGTGCATATATAATAACCGTCTATTTTTTTATTTAACATTTTAGATAAATAATACTGTATTGTTCCACTATAGCCTACATCAACAACAGCACAATTACTATTAAATTTATTTATATATTTTTTATAATTTTCTCTCTCTAATTTTGCCCTATTTAATATGTCTTTAATATCTAATTGCTTTGCAACCTTTTCCATATATCTAGGCATTTCAACATAATCATTATCAGAAGTATAGACACCAAACCTTGAATATAACAAGTTTCCTACACTTCCTTTATAATACTGATTTAAAATTTCTTTTACATCTTTTTCGCTATATATTGCAGATACAGATACTGCTCTCCTTGAAGCAAGGAAATACTTGCCCTTTTCATTATTAGCATAAATATCATAGGCTTTTTTTAGTAACCAGCCCTCTCTTGCTAAAAACCAAATCTGTTCATATTTTTCTGTTTTACAATTTAACCACTTTATAAACTCATATATTAATGGTCCAAAAACACAATATCCAAAATCATACTCATTATCAATTACATTACCATTAACTTTTTTATTAATCATTTTAAAGGCTTTAGTGCCTTTGTATTTTTTAGCAATTATATCAAAACTAATATTACAAAAGGAGAGTTTGTAGCCATTATAAATTCCGTATTTATTAATATAATTAAAAAACTTGCACATTTTTAAAGTATATCTATTGTTAAATACCTTATTTATTAGCATACAAATCCCTCCTTTTAATAAAATTTACTTATAATTAAAAATATCCTTCAAATAATCTTTACCAAATATATAATCATATTCTATAAGCCAATATTCCTCATATTGCTTTTTCTGTTCATCTGTCATTTTATCTACAAAATCACAAAGTCCATCTTTATTTACAAATATGCCTGACGCACAAGCTGGATAAACAGATTGAGTATTTTTTAAATAATAAAAATAACTAGGCATAATAGAATTATACTCTGACAATACAGTTGGTAAAAGCTGTGTAACACTTAATGTGCCACAATTTTTATTAACACTTTCGTAATTACTCCAAGCCATAAATGGTACTCGTCTTTGCTCATAAATATTATGGGCATTAGTATCATTTGTATCTTTGCCAAAACCTGAAAGGTCATAGTCACTTTCAGCAATAAGTGATGATTGGTCAAGGAGAGTATCTCCTATTTGTCCAGCATTTGACATATGGTCACCAAACATAACAATTACTGTAGGTTCATCAACTGTTTTAAAATAGTCAATAAGTTCTCCAAGAGCAAGGTCAGCGTAGTGCAAACCGGTTGCCAAGTCCTCAATAGAGCCTCTTGATGTTTCTGTAAAGGCTGAATCGTCAACATCTACTTTTTTATTACTATCAAGTGTACTTTCCCAATAACCACCGTGATTTTGCATTGATACAGAAAGATTGAACCAAGGAGAATTTGACTCAGCTTTATGCTTTTTATATTCTTCAATAATCTTTTCTGTTAATGCGTGGTCAGATATATAGCCTCTCATTCTATCTGCATTTTCATCAAAATCATCTTCCCACAATGTCTTTTCAAAGCCCAGATATTCATAAGCTGTACTTCTATTATAATTAGTCTTTTCAAATGGGTGAATTGCAAGACTATCATATCCATTACTCTTTAAAAAGCTATTAATAGAGTAAAAATCAGGTCGCATACATCTCTGATATGGCATATATTCTGATGGCAAATAAGCAACAGAAAATCCTGTAATTGCCTCAAATTCAGAATTAACAGTACCACCGTTATATACATTTGTTAATAACTCACCCGTAAGTGAAGTCTTTTGCAAATTTCTATATGTTGGGAATAATTCTTCTTTAAAACCTAGCTCTTTTACCCTAGTAATATCCCAAAAAGATTCACTCATAAGAACAATTACATTAGGCTTAACACCATTAGTTTCTTGAACAGAATTTTTTATCTTATTAGCAATTTCATTCATTGTTGCTTCATTATAATTAGCCGGTTCATCAACAGGGTTAATGTACTGCATACTTTCTGTAAAAGCAAGTACAAAACCATTTTCAGAATAAAACTTTTGTGCTTCAAACAAATTAATGCTTGTATTAAATAAAAATGTAAAAGCATATATTGCTAAAAAACCACTTGAAACAATAAAAGTAGCCAATCTTACTGGTAATTTTATTTTATCAACATTTACCTTTTTAGTAGCAAATTTAATTAAAATAACAACAACTATAAAAATAACCAACGCTAATATAAACCCTACAGACGGAGTAAGTTTAAACCTTGATACTACAGAGCCAGCAACAGAAATAAGCATAAAATCCCAAGGCAACAAAGGCACAGCTCTAAATTGTATTTTGAAATAATTGACAGTCAATAATATCATACTAATTATAGACAATACCCAAAATCCTCTATAATTTTTATTAAATATGGCTGTAATTGCAATATTTAATAAAGCAATTATACAAAAACCATTAGCAAATGATGATTGATAATTACACATCCATTCAAACACATCACTAATATTTTCATTTTGCATAAAAGCAATGAAGAAGTATGTTACAAAGGCTAAAATTATACTTAAATCTAAATATTTTAAATAATTAAACACCTTATAGTATTTATTATTTTTATTTAATAAATAGCCTAAAACAGTAAATAAGACAAATATTATAGCCAAAACCTTGTATGAACTATATGGATTTATTAACTGGGATACTTTATAGACTTTGCTGCCATTATCCCATTTACAATTTTTATAGCTATCTACAACAGCAAATGTTTTGCCATCAATAGCAACATTAAAAATACCTGAACCTACCTCCTCTACATAAACTATTTCTATTGTTCTCACATTATCAATGTTTGTAGTAAAAGATACTGGCTGAGTTGGGTCATATACATATATTAAATGGTCAACTGTATTGTATTCCCAACCGCCTTGAAGCTGAATTTTTGTAAAATCATATTCAGCACCATTTACAAGAATATTTCTAATTCGTATATTATTAGCAAGTGCCTTTTGGCTCTTTTGACCTGTTGCTGTAATAGTTAAATTAACACTATCCTTGTATACATTTTGATATATATAATTTTGAAAAACTGTACACAAAAGCACAAAGGAAACAGCAACAAAAAAGCCAGTAATTAAGCCAGATTTAAGTCTAAATAAATTGATTTTTGTTTTATTTCTTATAAATTCCTTAAAAGGTATATAACCAAATATTAACATAATAAATAAACCGATTAAAGCTATGGCTCTAAAAGCGTATAACATATATGTTAAAATTTCAACCTTAGGATAACTAAGATTATATTGCTTATCAATTGTAGTTTCTCCACCGTTTTCTATAAGGTCAACACTATCAACTAACTTATCATTAATGTATATTTCAGCTTCACCTGAATTTTCACTTGACTCAAAATCAATATCTACAGTTGAGGCATCTCTCATTTCTATTAATGCTTTAGCATCACTTTCATATTGGCTACATATTAATTTATTATTATCTGTATCTATTTTCCAAGAGCCACTAAGTTGCATCTCTCCAAAACTTCTTCTATCCTCACTATCTGTACCCTTGTCTGCAGTAATTCCAGTCACAACTATATCACCATTATTACTATCAGTTGCACATATAGCAATTCTAGCTATCTTTGAAGGCATATTACAATTAAGTGCCACAGATAACAAACCAAAAATCAAGGCTAAAGCAAGTCCAACAATACTTATAACACTTTTTTTATTGTTACAAAATTTCAAAAAATTCATTTTAAATACAACATCTCCAAATTAAAATTTATTTATCTTTAGGCATTCCAAATATAATATGCTTAATTTTAACTAAGGTCCTTAAAACCTTTGGATTTCTATTAAGTATATCTATCATATATAATTTGAAAAGCTCTGGGTCAAATATAATATAAGCAAAAGCTCTTACTAATCTGTTATGTCCTGCTACAACAGTTTCAAGCATATCCCTTTTTGTTACTGCATTTTTTGCTCCCTCACTTACAGGGAGAGTAACTAAGTAGTTTTTAATAAACTCGTATATATTAATATTATCCTTTGAACCATAAACTAAATCTTCAAAATATGATGCCTTAAAAATTTGTCTGTCAAAATCTTTTCCACATCTTAAATAGCCTTCAAACACCATTGATGCCTCATAAGGCTTAAAGTCAATATAATCAAAATATTCAATGAATAGGTTTTTAAAATCCTTCACAAAATCTATAGCACCTTGTTGAATTTGATTTACAACAAAGCTATCTTGATAAAGTTTTTCTATTCCGTCAAATATTAAATTTATATTTTCATCAATGCCTATGCAAGATGAAGAACTATCTGACAATATATGCTCTCTTATAAGTCCAGACATATATGGGTAAAAATCATAAAATGTTTTGATTTTATAGTTACCTTTTCTCTTCATATTTGAATAACGCTTTGAATCACTATGAACAAATAAAGCGTCTATACCCTTGCCACAAGCTCTTGACACAGCAGTCTGTATTCTTCCGCTATATCCCATATCAAAGGACGCATTGTTACCCTTAGCCAATGGTGCATAATATTTTTTACATCTTTCAATAGCTTCATTATGCTTAGAGCTATCATACAAGTTATTAACAAAAAATGTAATAAAGTTATTAAATTCATTTTCATCTGTAAAGGTTTTATTAACATCAAAATCAAGTGTATTAGCATTATAGTCTTTACAGCAAAAACTTAACAATTCTAATATAGTAGCAGGTGTATGATTTCTGTATTCAACAGGTAAATCAAAGAAATCCTCTTTGCTTTCAATCATTAAAGGCAAAAGCATTTTTCTTGATGTATAAATATATTCACCCTTTGGATTTTCATTGTTTCTAAAAATATTATAAGCAAGCATAGGAAGATAGCCGTCCCTAGCCATAAAATATATATTGTCATATTCTGCACTATTGTCACATATCCATTTAGACAAAGCAACCATATGCATACCTAAGGCATAATATCCAATAAAATAAGGCGAACCATTAAAATCTGACTCATCATTAAAACTTCTATAAGGATTGTCAAAATAATATCCTGCTACAAGAGCAAGCATACAACGATAGCCTAAACTATCCTTAAACTTTGACGGGTTGCACATAATTCCACAAACAGTTTCGCCAATGTTATGGCAAAGATTTGTATTGATACCATTAATCTTGTTTTCAAAAACTTCCTTGGCCTTAGGGAAAAATATAGTGCTAATGCCAAGACTCTTAGGTCTTTCAATATCATTTATCCAAGTATCTCCAATATGGAGTATATCACTGGCTTTAGCACCTAAATCCTTAATTACTGCTTTAAAAATATCACCATTTGCTTTTGTTTTTCTCAAAACAGATGAAATATATAATTTCTTGTAGCCACTATAACCAGCCTTATCAAGTATGGCTCTTATTGTAGCTTCATCAAGGTACATATCTGATGTTAATATAACTTCTTTTCCAGAAAGTTTAGCTACATCAAAAAGTTCAAAAGCTGATTTTCTTCTTCTTGAAAATTTAATTTCCAATTTCTTTTCTTCAGACTCCATTGTTTTAGCCACATCTAAAGGAATGTTATAATACTCTGATAAAGTATCGTATATTTCATCAATATTAACATCTTGATATTCAGGGTGGCTATTGCCAAACTTCATTCGACAAACTCTTTCTGCACCAATTCTCAATTTATCAAAACTAATATTAGATTTATAAACTTCTTCAAATTTTTTGTTCATTAATAAGAAAATATCTTCTGGATTATAGACATATCTCATTATAAGAGTGTCAAAAATATCAAAACTTACATATTTACACTTGCTCTTTGCAATTGTATCCTTAATACTTTCTAAACCGCCATTCCACTTGCTACTCATTGAAGCAAAAAAATGATAATCTCTATTTGTATGTTCCTTAAAATCGCCAATAAAATCTCTCATTATTTCATCAGCAGCCTTAAGCTCATCACCCTTAAATGTGTTATCAGCCAACTCTTGCCACATTCGTGCATAATATTTCTTAGTTTCATTGAAACTATTTACTATATAACTATCAGCACCTACTTCATCAAAATACTCATTGACAAAATCAAAAACCCTTTTTATGTCACTCATATTTTTAGTAAAACGCTTAAGAGTAGTTTTTGCAGCATTTGTTGAAGCTCCTTCATTTTCACAATAAAAATAGCCATCATTTTCAACAGTTGCCACAGATTTTGCATTATAAAAAAGTAAAGATGAAAATGCTATATCTTCAGTCATAATTAAGTGGGTATCAATTTTTTTGTAGTATGGAAAGCACTTGTCCCACAAATCTTTCTTATATATTTTATTCCAGACAGTATGCCAAGAAAAGCAAAGGCCTTTTTGACCAAAGTATGCCTTTCTCACATTTTCGCCCTCTATTTTATCAAACAAAAAGCACTCATCGTGTAGATTTCTTACAGAATCAATATTACTTACATTTTTAAATATTGTTTTGCCTATAGATATTTCGGCATTTTTTTCCTCTGCACATTTAATCAATGTATTGTAAAAGTCCAATGTTGCATAGTCATCACTATCCATAAAAGCAATATATTCGCCCTTTGCCTTTTCTGCACCAGCCATTCTAGCTCTAAATAGTCCCCTATTTTTATCATAAGTAACATACTTAATTCTGCTATCTTGTTCCTGATATTTTTTGATTATTTCTTCTGCATTTCCAGGGGAGCAGTCATTTACAAATATAAATTCTATATTCTTATAAGTTTGATTTATAAGACTGTCTATACATCGTGGCAAATATTGCTCAGTATTATATACTGGAATAACCACCGATAATTTACACATACAATTTCACCTACTTTATAATTTTTCTTTTTATCTGCCCAAGTTTATAATTAATTGTACTATAATATGCCTGTTCAAAAGCATTCTTTTGTTGAGTAATTTGATTATTTAAACTTGTAAGTTCATTTATACTGTTAGTAAGTTTTTCTATTTCTTCTTTTAATTTATTTTCATTGGACTCAAGTTCAGTAATATAATTGTCTTTGCCCTTAATAGTTTCGCCATAATCCTGCTTTATTGTTTCAATTTGCTGTTCATAAGCAGATTTAATATTTACCTTTTCACTATCAAAAGAATTTATAATTTCAGACTTTTCATTTTTCCAATTATTATTTAATTCTTTTATAGTTGCATCATTTTGTAACTTAAGTTCTTCAGCATATTTATCCTTAGCTTGTACATTTTCCTTATAAGCCTCTAAATGAGAATTAAGTATTTTTTTCTGTTCAAGCAAATCATCAATATACATTTGCTTATCTTTAATTTCAAAATAATTCTTTCTTAATCTATCCTTATATTCAACATCAAGAGCATTATTAACTCTCTGATATTTATCCATATTGACAGCCTTTTTAAAATCCTCATACTTATTTTTGCTAAGGAAAATAAGTCCAAGACCCCAGCTAAAGTCAAATTTAACAGTATACTTAAATTTTTTCTTAAGTTCTTTCCAATACTTGTAAGAACCCATAACATCGCCTAAAACAATATCACTACTAACATCGTGGAGCATTATTATGCCATCATCTTTTACTTTAGGAAACCAAGTTTCAAAGTCGCCTTTAACATCATCATAATGGTGAGAGCCATCAATATGCAATACATCAATAGACTTGTCCTCAAATTTTTCAACAGCCTCATTAAATGTCATTCTTAACATATTTATATTTTGATTGTTATAAAACTTTTCAACAGTTTGAGAGAATATTGTATATACATCATTATTATACTTTTTTGTAAAATCATCGCCTTGCCAAGTATCAACAAAATACATTTTTGTATCAAGGTTAAAATCCTTAACTGCTTGAGCAAAAGTAAAAGCTGAACAGCCGTAATGGCTACCAAGTTCAACAACCGTATTAGGCTCAAAAGCCTCCACAAAATCATATACAAATAATCTATGTCCTGACCAAGGTGCAAATGTAAGCAAGTCGTAATTTAATTCATCACACTCAAATTTTGGAGTATTGTATTTCCATTCTTTCATATATTTCCCTCCCTTAATCTATTTTACTTATATCAAACTCTTTCATATTATTATTAAAAATACCAAATATAGTTTTGCCGTGAGTTGTTGCTGTTATATGAATTGCATTATTAATCCAACATTCCTCAACTTGATTAAGAACCTCTGTTCCATTACCTATGCCTAATGTAACAAAATAGTCTCCTTCCCTTATTTCAGGCCATTCAAATGTAAAATTAATAACATTTCTGCCTTTTTTAATCACACTTTGTTCAACTGGTGATGTAAGAGAAGTTTCTCCAAAAACTTCATTGCCGTATTTATCCCTTATTTGATACCCAATTATAGGGCTGTCTATATCAATATAAGAATTAATAACCAAAGAAACCTTAAATTCATCATCTTTCTGACAAACCTCTGAAAAAGGTTCGTTGTCTATAGAATAAAAATATTTTTCTATAACAACATCCATTTTTCCACTGTATGAATTTTCATTAGGTGATTTATACATTTCAAAATTATTGTCATTTAATTCTGCTGATTTTTTTTCAGTTCTCAATGCACCTTGTTTCAATTTAAAATACTTAGCTATAGCCTCATTAGGTTCACCGTCAAACACCTTTTGACCAGCAGACATAACAATAATTCTCTCACAAAATTTAGTCATAGCATTTAAGTCGTGAGATACAATAAGCACTGTTGATTTACCAGCTAATTCCTTTATCTTTTTGTAGCACTTTTGCTGAAAGAAAACATCACCAACACTTAAGGCCTCATCTATAACCAATATATCTGGCTCAACATTAATAGCTACAGCAAAAGCAAGTCTAACAAACATACCACTTGAATAAGTTTTTACTGGCTGATAAACAAAATCACCAATATCAGCAAATGATAAAATATCGTCTAGCTTTTTGTCAACTTCTTCCCTTGAAAAGCCCATCATAGTACCATTCAAGTAAATATTTTCAATTCCTGTGTACTCCATATTAAAGCCAGCACCTAATTCAAGCAAGGCAGATATTTTTCCCTTAACATCAATAGTACCACCACTAGGAGTAAGAACGCCTGTTATTATTTTAAGAAGTGTTGACTTGCCTGCACCATTTATGCCAATAATACCAACAGTTTCACCTCTATTAATATCAAAGCTCAAATTATTAAGTGCATAATACTCCTTATGATAACTTTTGTGAAAAATATTTAAACTTTCCTTAAGTCTATCAATAGGCTTATCATATAATCTATAAACCTTACTTAAGTCCCTTACACTTATTACATTATCCATATTACTTTCTCCTTACAATACATCTGCAAAATGTGGCTTAAGTTTTCTATAAAGCAAGCTACCAATTAACATAAATACCATAACTACAAGCCAAAAATACAATGTTTGTTTTATATTGTTATAAAAAGGCACATTGTATATCATACTATCTCTATAGCCTTGTACTACATAATACATAGGATTAAGCTTAAATAACCACATAAATCTATCTGGTATCATATCTATTTGCCACATAATAGGTGTAAGCCACATACCAAATTGCAAAATAATATTCATTATTTGACCCAAATCTCTAAAGAATACTACAAGGGTAGATGTAATATAGCTTAAACTTATTACTAACATTATCATAGAAAAACTGTAATAAATTATTTGCAACCAATATATTTTAGGCTCTATGCCATACACAATAAAAAACAATACTAAAAAAGCAGCAAAGAAAATATGCACAAATAAGTTAGATATTACCTTTACAAGAGGCAAAATATGCACCTTAAACACTACCTTTTTCACTAAAAAGCTGTATTCTGTAAGTGAATTTGTGGCAGAGTTCCAAGCCTCTGAAAAGAAAAACCAAGGAATAAGTCCACTAGCAAACCACAAAATATAAGGTATGTTGCCAATATCACTACTTCTAAAACCAACCTGAAATACAAACCAAAAGACTAATATTGTACACACAGGTTGAACAAAGGACCAAATAACACCAAAATATGAGCCAGAATACTTAGTTTTAAAATCATTTTTTGCAAGCTCAAATATAAGTTTTTTAGAACTCCAAAAATCAGCAAAAAGTGTATATACAGCCTTCAACTTAACAAATCTATATAGTATTATAGTCATTAAAATAGCAGAAAGCATAGCATATACCTTACTATAATTTTTGTATGGCACAATATTATAATCTGTAAATTCAATATAAGGGTCAGGCTCTGCAATACCGTCACGACTAACACTCTTAATTACAAGTTCATCATTATTTACACTTACTACTTCTGCATCATTCATAGCAAAATTAGCTATATCACTAATATTAAATTTACACTTGCCATAATAATCTCTATATTCTACATCTTTTATAGTAATAAGCTGGTCCCTTCCGTTACCTAAGTCAATCCTAAATTTGCCAACACCTTCACAAGGCAAAGCAATACTTCCACTATAACTAAACTCGCCATTACTCTTGCTATCAACACCAACCATATTATCTCCGTTGTAATCGTCAGCTTTATTAAAAGCATAAAATACTTCTATAGGTCTTTCGCCCATATTGTTGCCGTCAATATCCAATTTAACACTAGTCACCTTGTAAAATGACTCAAAAAAATTGTTAAATAAAAAAAACATTATTATCAACAATAAAGCATAAAATATATATTTAACTATTTTAATAGAACTGTTTTTCATATCCTTTGCATACCTCACCTATTTTATAGTATAATGTTATATTATACACTAAATCTAACTTAAAATAAACATATTTTTACAAATATAGCTTAATATTAAATAATTTGTAATCAATATATAATAAAAGACCTCTCATATTTCTATGAAAAGCCTTTAATATTACCTAATCTATCAATCAAAATAGCTCTTTATCAACTATAAGGTTTTAAGTATATCCTGTTCATCTATTGAAAACTCATCAAATTTATTAACAATAATTAATTCTTTGTTTCCTATCATTTGTACTGAATTCAAAACCATATAACTCTCAAATTTATTATTGACAACAAAATATTTCAAAACATTAGTTTTTAAATCTAAAATAGCATTAACTTCTAAAGACTTATTGTTTATATCAAAAATATATCCTTTAAAATATACATTGTTATCTTTTTCTATATAATTCACAACACTTGCAATAATTGAATTATTGTATCTCATATTGAATAAATCTAATGTACCTTTTCCATTATCGTAAAATTGGTATTCGCCATCACCAAATACATACTTTGTATCAAAACCTACATCATATTTAATTTTGTTATAATTGTCAGCTGAAAACTTATAATCAATAACTAACGGAAAAATTATAATAGATATTAAAATTGCTATTGCTATTGCAACAGTAATAATTATTTTAATAGACAATGACATACCCTTTTTCATAAAATTCACCCCATATAGCAATACACATATTATCTAAAGTATTATAGTTCTATCTATAATAAGTATAGTTCATTTCGTTATATTTATCAACATATATTTTGCTTATATTAAAAAAGACCTCTCATATTTCTATGAAAAGCCTTTAATACAAACTTCTAAAAACACTATAACTCCGCTAATCTTTCAATAGCTACATAAATTTGAGAAATTTGATACCAAGTAGCCAAATCCACAACACCTGTTTGAGGCAAGTTAAATATTTTTTGAAACTCCATTACAGCATCTGCTGTAGCTTGACCATAAATCCCATCAACTCTCAACTTTTGAATAGCTGAATAAGTGTTAGATATAGTATTTAGCTGATTTTGAATAGTCCTTACATCATTGCCAGTTGAACCTATTGTCAGCTCTTGATCTGGATAGCTTAAGGGAACACCTTGAACCTTTTCAGCAGTATCAATAAATATATCATCACCATAAAAATACCTAAGTATTTCTATAGCTGAATAACCTTGTTTAGCCAAATCCTCACTGCCCCATTGTGTCATCCAGCCAGGGCAACTAACCTGCCTACCGTCGCAATATTGAGCAAACAAAGGCTGTCTTTGCCCCTCTCGTCTTAAAAAGTTGGTAAACATTTCATCAACAATTGTACTAATATTTTCATATATAGTTCTATCTTGACTATAGGATTGGTCATATCTTGTTGAGTATGTATATAAATGGTAATTTTTATTAAATATTGTGTACAAAAAAAGTTTTATACAGTACAAACCTCCTTAACACTCCAGTTTATTATATTCACACTAGAAACAATATATATAAGAATGTAAGCTCTACTTAAAAAAATAAATTTGCAAATAACTATATATTTTTTTATACAATAAAAAGCGATTGGCATCTACAATACCAATCGCTTTTAGGATTTTTTGTAAAAACACACGGACAACCCATAAAACCATATTTCTGAGTATACTTCTCACGGAGATTTTCCCCAATAATATTCTATGCAATAAAACGAATAACTATGTATTCTTATTAAGATTTTATAACAGTTTCTATATTTTGTCAATACTTTTTTAAATATTAAATATTTTTTTTAAACCGTAATGTATTGAAATACCCTCATCTATATCAAAATGTCGCTTACCGTCTTTTCTATAGTAAAAAAAGACTTTTTTCTTTCCGTTTTTCATAGTCAAGTTACCAATTATACCAAATTTATATAATTCATCAACAAGTTCATGTATATCTAATATTTTCGAATAATAACCTCTATGATTTTTAAAATACAACTCCAATTCATTGTATAAAAATGATGGCTTTCCTATAGAGCTTAATAACTTGAGTATTTCTTCTACATATTCTTCTGAGTGATAAAACGATAATTCGTTTTTTATCTCATTCCAAAATTTGTTTGAATATTCTGTTTCTGCATCCTTTACCATTCTAAAAGTTATATTTTTTTCTTTTTTATTGTTATTTATGATGGTATTCAAATATAATATTATATCTCTTGGTCGACCAAAACCTCTCTCTATAATTTTAGATATTGCATTATTTTTACCTTTGCTATTTCCAAAAAAAATATGTAAAATATCTTTCTCTTTAAGATTTGAAAATTTTTCATTAGCCTTTTTAATTTTGTGGCATATCATTTCTATTAGCATGCTTGTTTGATTATTGCCTATCCAATCTAAATTTACTGATGAATCAACTATAATTTTATTTAAATTACTATCTAAAGCATTTAGTGAATCGAGTATATCATCTCTCATTATTATGATACATTTATTGTTTTTGTTTAATTTACTAATTTTCAAATTCATTTTATCAACTGTTTTGATAAAACCTATCAAGAACTTCTTTACCTTTTCCTGCTCTTTTATATAAATTTTAATATCATCTATATCATCAAATATTAACATTATTTGACAAACTTTCATACAACTTAAAACATATTTTTCGTATTTATCTAAAACAAAACTAAAATTTTTCACAGACCTATGTTGCTTTTTGCTTTGTTGTTCTCTATGTCCCCCTTTAACATTGGCAATATCATTTCCTAGTGTAGATGTTGCCTCGCTTCCAATCACAACTTCTGTTTCATATGAATTACCAATGTAATTACCGTCAGGGTACCTTTCTGATGTGAATAATTTTAATTTTTTCTTGTAATTTTTATATTTTATAAAATCTATAACCTTTGTAATTAAATTCCCTTCACCGTATTTCAAATATTTAAAGAAACCTATCTTTTCTTTCAAAACAACCTCAGAAAAAACTTTCAACATATAGTATTTAGGAAATAACATATATTCATCGTCTTTTATTTCTCCGTAATTTCTTTCAATAAATTCATGCTGTTTAATGTCTTCAGTTAAATTTATATATTTACTTTTCAAAAAAATATTCTTATTTACTTGCATTTTTTCTAAATATTTTGCAAGTATAGTTTTTCCTGTGCCTTTTCTGCCTGAAATTATATAGTTATTATTTTTTACTATTTCTTCATACTTACTATTGCCTGTATAAAACAAATCAGTAAAATCATATTCTGTTGAAGCTGCTTCCTTAACACCATCTGCACACCCTATGTATATATCACTAAGTGTAAAATCGTTCATACTTACCTCCTAATATAATGATACTAATATTTTACATATTTTTATCATATATGTCAATAAAATTATATCATACACTTATCATAATAGTAATAAAAGGCAAGTGACACACAGCTAAGCTAAATTTCCTTTCAATTTCAATACTTATCTAATTACAATACCACCATTTACCATACTAACATCTTTGCCTAAAACATCAGCCAAATCTCTCAACTTAACATAATTATATCCTTTAATATTAACTGCTTCTACACTTTTTTCATTTTCGTCAACATTGATTTGTAACTCTGAAATTTTATTCTCTAAAATAGGCAACTTTGTATCAGCATTAAAACCAACTATAAAACCAACAGCTTCAAGACCTCTTAAATCAATGTAATTTTTTCCGTCTTTAAATATACGATTAATTTTAATATCTTTACCATTTACTTTTATGCGTGTTTCTGATACCATCTCTGTATCCCCCTCTGTTGTTACTAATCTTGCTTTAAAGTTATTCCAAGCCTTAACATCTCTCACAAAAGGCTCAGGGCAAACCTTACCAGTAACATCATAATGTCTTATTACATTAGTTGCTGGAACATTGTACTTTGCCATAAGCATTTTCACCAGTTCAACAGCATTATCAACTGTCTTATCCATAAAATAATAATTACCCTTGCTAT
>URXK01000014.1 GCA_900551755.1 uncultured Eubacterium sp.
AAGAAATGCGTGGATTTCTTGCAAGGCTGTCGACTTTATCGACAGCCAGAAGGGTATTGGATATAATCCAGTACCCTTAAATGCTATTTTCTACTATATGGAGCTAATTCAATTCTAACAAAATAGCCTTTGTTGTGATTGCAAACTGGGCATTTTTCAGGGGCATTAGTGCCTTTATAAATGTAACCACAATTTAGGCACATCCATTCAGTTTCTATATCACTTATAAATAATTTATTGTTTTCAATTAAGTTTGCAAAACTTGTAAATCTATCGCTATGTGTTTTTTCGATTTCAGCTATATTGTTAAATATATTTGCTATTTTAGTAAAGCCTTCCTCTTTGGCAATATTACTAAATTCTCTGTAGTCATTTTCATATTCCTGCATTTCATTATGGGCAGCAGATTTTAAAAGGTCTAGCACAGTGCTATAAATATCTACAGGATAATTACCACAAATACTTATGTTTTTGCCTCCCATTTCTTTTAAATTATCGTAAAATACTTTTGCGTGAGCTTCTTCTTGCTTAGCTGTAAACTCAAATACTGCCTCAATAACATATAGATTGCTTTTTTGAGCTTCTTTGGCTGAAAATATATATCTGTTGTATGCTTGACTCTCGCCAGCAAAAGCTCGCATTAGGTTCTCTTTAGTTTTGCTTTCCTTAAAATCCATAATATCACTCCTATAAGAATATTCATATTTATTTTGATAAAATATGAAAAAAATATGCAAAAAAATAATGACAAAATTCAAAATATGCTTTATACTATATTTATAACGGAGGTAAAAAAATGAATATTACATATATTAATCATAGTGGTTTCTTAGTAGAAACGGATAGTTGCTATATATTATTTGATTATTTTAATGGTGAGTTGCCAGAGTTTGAGGACAAACCTATTTATATATTCTCAAGCCACGGTCATCAGGACCATTTTAACAGAGAACTTTTTAATCGTTTTGACGATGATAAGGTTAAATATGTTTTATCCGGAGATATTAAAAAGAAGGTTAAAACAATTGATAATGCAAATATATTATTTGTATATCCAAGAAAAGAATATGATTATGATATGCTTCACATAAAGACTCTCAAGTCAACTGATTTAGGTGTGGCTTATATTGTTGAGGTTGATGGAGCTAGAATATATCACGGTGGCGATTTGAATTGTTGGATGTGGCAAGAAGAAAATAAGCAGTACAACAACAATATGAAAAATAACTATGAAAGAGAAATTAATAGCATAAAGGACGAAGTCTTTGATGTGGCTTTTGTCCCTCTTGACCCAAGACAGGATATTTATTATAATATGGGTATAAAATATTTCTTAAAGCAGTGTGTTGTTAAAAATCTTTTTCCAATGCATATGTGGGAAGAATATTCTGTTCAAGATAAATTTTTAATGGAAGAAGATAATAATTTAGGTGATACTGTATTCCATAAAATAAATGATAAAAAGGATAGTTGGAGGATTTAATTATGAATTTTAAAATGATTCACGAAAATTATAATGTAGCTGATTTAAAAAAGTCTATCGAATTTTATGACAAGGCTTTAGGCTTGAAGGAAGTTAGAAGAACAGAAGCCAAAGATGGTAGCTTTATTATTGTATATTTAGCTAATGAAAATAGTGACTTTGAGCTTGAATTAACTTGGTTAAGAGATATGGATAGACCTTACAATTTAGGCGACTGTGAATTCCACTTAGCTTTTAGAACTGACGATTTTGATGCAGCTTATGCTCATCATAAGGAAATGGGTTGTATTTGTTACGAAAATAAGGATATGGGTATTTACTTTATTTCAGACCCAGATGGCTATTGGTTAGAGGTTGTTCCTACTCGTTAAGGAGTCTTTTAAATGAATTATGAGGTTAAGGCTGACAATTTAATTATTAGTTATGATAAGTTTGATATTAATAAAAACAACCTAATATCTGTCTTTAGTACCGAACAATATAATAAATTATCAGATAAATATAGTGAGCTTAAAATATATAGACGAAGCAAAACCTATAACTGTACTCAAATTGAAATTCATAGTGACTATATTTATAGTGCATTTTTTGTGCCAACAAGGGATAGTGCAAAAAAGAAAAATATATTTGATTGCATAATGTTTAAAAATAGAATAATATTTATTGATGATAACCATTATGTTGAAAAAATAATTGAGGCACTATTTGATACAGGTAATAAAAAAAATTATAGTTTAGGTAAATTCTTTTGTGAGTTTATAAGTCGTTTAGTTTTTAAAGACCTTATGTTCCTTGAAGAAATTGAGGAAAAACTTTCTAAAATCGAAAATTCTGTAATAAATCATAATTTTGAAAAATTTAATTCTAAGTTGGCAGAGGTTAAAAAAGCACTCTTAGTTTATTATAGATATTATTCACAGCTTTTGGCTCTTTGTGACAATATTAAAGCGACAGAAAGCGACTATTTTGATAAGGATACTATTAGATTAGTTGGCTTGTTTTCTCAAAGGGTTGAACGATTAAAGGCAGAAACGGAACTTTTAAGGGAATATGCTATTCAAATTCAAGATATGTATCAAACAGAAGTGAGCGTTAGGCAAAATGACATTATGAAGGTACTTACTATAGTTACAACTATATTTTTGCCATTGTCATTACTAACAAGCTGGTATGGTATGAATTTTAAATATATGCCAGAGTTAGCTACAAAATATGGATATTATGTTATTATGGCAATATCTGTGATTATTGTTATAATTAGTGTGATTATATTTAAAAAGAAAAAATATTTTTAAAAGCAACGGACAAAACTGTTGCTTTTTTGCTGTCATTAATGTACAATATTAAACAACTGAAAAACAATTAAAAGGAGATTTTATGAGCATTTTAACTGTAAAAAATATGAGCCACGTATTTGGTGGTAGAGTAATATATGAAGATGTATCATTTAAACTTAATAAGGGTGAACATGTTGGCTTTATTGGAGCAAATGGTGAAGGTAAATCAACATTTATGAAAATTATTACTAACAAACTTATGCCAGATGAAGGTGTTATTGAATGGTCAAAGCGAGTTAGAGTAGGTTATATGGACCAGCACGCAGAGCTTAAAAAGGGTCTTACTGTTAGAGATACATTAAAGACAGCCTTTGATTATCTCTATGCTATTGAAAATGAGCTAAATGAAACTTATGCTAAAATGGCTGATGAAAATGCAGATATTGACAAACTTATGGAAAATGCTGCTGAATTGCAGGACATAATTGACTCTAGTGACCTTTATATGATTGATACAAAGGTTGAGGAAGTTGCAAGAGGTATTGGTTTAACTGATATTGGTTTAGATAAAGATGTTGATGAGCTTTCTGGTGGTCAGAGAAGCAAAATATTATTAGGTAAGTTATTACTTCAAAATCCAGATATATTACTTTTGGACGAGCCTACAAATTATCTTGATGAGGAACATATTTTGTGGCTTAAAGAGTACTTATTAAATTATGAAAACGCTTTTATACTTATTTCTCACGATATGGAGTTTTTAAATGCTGTTGTAAATATTATTTATAATGTTGAAAATGCCCATATCACAAGGTATGTTGGAGATTACAATGAATTTTTAAGATTGTATGAATTAGGTAAAAAACAGCTTGAAGCAGCATATAACAAACAGCAAAATGAAATAAATGAATTACAAGATTTTATTGCCAGAAATAAGGCAAGAGTTGCAACAGCTGGTATGGCAAGAGCTAGACAGAAGAAGTTAGATAAAATGAATATTATTGAGCTTTCAAAGGAAAAGCCAAAGCCAGAATTTAATTTTAAGCAAGGTTCAACATCTGATAAACTCATATCTGAGGCAGAAGATTTAGTGATTGGCTATGATAAGCCTTTAACTAAGCCTATTAATTTTAGAGTTGAAAGAGGCAACAAAATTGCTATTGTAGGTGCTAATGGTATTGGTAAAACTACACTTCTTAGAAGTCTTTTAGGTGAGATTAAGCCGTTATCAGGCAATGTAAATGTTGGTGGTAATCAGCTTATTGGCTATTTCCAGCAGGAAATAAAGGAAGATAATAAAAATACTTGTATTGACGATGTATGGAGTGAGTTTCCATCTTTAAATCAAGGTGAGGTTAGAGCTTTGTTAGCTAAATGTGGACTTACAACAGACCAAATTGAAAGTAAGGTTTATGTTTTAAGCGGTGGTGAACAGGCAAAGGTTAGATTGTGTAAAATAATGAATAAAGAAAGCAACATTCTTGTTCTTGATGAGCCTACAAATCACCTTGATGTTGATGCTAAAGATGAGCTTAAAAGAGCTTTGCAGGCTTTTAAGGGTACTATTATTATGGTTTGCCACGAGCCTATTTTCTATAAAGATATTTGTAACGAAATATGGGATGTTTCTGAATTTAAGTAAGAATTGAACAGTAGGGATATTATTCATTTTTAATAGATGATATATGTAATATAATACTATGCTTCTATAATTTATTCATTGCAAACAACAAAAAATTGTATGAGGACATTTTTCATAAATCCTTTAATATGGTTTGGTAACTTTTATTATAGGATTATTAATGAAATTTGTCCTCTTTTTTGTTCATACTTAAAAAATGCTGGGATTTTATTTTTTAATAAATTTATATATTTATTTGCAACTATTAATTATATGTTGAATAAAGTTAGTTTTTATGTTAAAATATTTAAAGGAATGTTGCTTAATATGGAATTTAATACATAAGGAGTGATATAATGAAAAAAATAGTTGTATTTATATATACGGTTGTATTTGCTTTGACTATGCTAATAAATACATCAGTATTTGCTGCTAAGAATAACACTCAAACAATAAAGGTTTTTCTTAACGGAGAGCAAATTGTATTTTCAACTCAGCAACCTACAGTTGTTGAACGAAGAACATTGATACCATTAAGAGGTATATTTGAAAAAATGGGTTACAATGTTACTTGGGACCCAAACACAAAAACTTGTACAATATCTAATAATTCTCAAAAAATTACTATGAGAAGTGGACATAAGGGAATGCAGGTTGATGACAGAGCTTATATGCTTGATGTGCCAGCTCAAATTATTAATAAATCACTTATGATTCCTTTAAGAGCCGTAGCTGAATGTACTGGTGCTACAGTAACTTGGGACGCTACAACTAAGTCAATATATATTAATAGTAATCAAAAGGAACAAGTTACATATAGTGTAGCTGACTATGTAAAAGCATACGCTGATGCTATAGCTGACTTAGAAGATGCTGAACCTTTATTTGATACATTAAATTCTTTAACTGATAGTAATTACACTAAAAATGTAGAGGCTTTAAAAAGAGAGAGCGAAAAGGCTAAAACTAGTCTTAAAGGAGCTTATGACAAATTAACAACTATTGCCCCTCCTGATGATTATAAAGAATTTCATCAATTATCACTTGATGCTATTAATTTATCCCTTGAGATTTGCAATTTGGTTGATAGTATGATTAGTGGTGATTTGAGTTATGATGAGGCGTCTGCTGAAATTACAGCTTTAGAAAATGAGGCTGAAAGCATTAATAAAGAGTTGAATAATGCTACTTTAAATTTGAATTTGAGTTTGTATAGATAATTTGGAGGATTATATGAGTAATAAAAAGAGTGGAAATTTAGGCAAGGGGATTGGAGGACAAGCTGTTATTGAAGGTGTAATGATGAGAGGTAAAAAAATGTATTCTCTCTCTGTTAGAACACCTGATAAGAGCATTAAAACTGTTAAGACATTTTTTAATCCAGCAAAAGAAAAGTGCTTTATATGGGGCTTACCTATTGTAAGAGGTGTAGTTGCTTTTGTTGACTCTCTTGTAACTGGTATGAAGGTCACTATGAAATCAGCTGAACTTGCAGGTCTTGATGACATTGAATATGACAAAGAAAGTAAATTTGAAATGTGGCTTGAGAAAAAGTTTGGAGATAAACTTGCAGACTATATGATTTATTTTAGTGTTTTTGTATCAATAGTTTTGTGTATTGGTTTATTTATACTTTTACCTACAGTTCTCGGTGGTTGGCTTAATGACTTGATTGGAGGTTCAACAGCATCAAGAGGTGCCTTTGAAAGCATTATAAAAGTTATTTTGTTCTTAGGTTATATGATATTAGTATCACAGATGAAAGATATTAAAAGAGTATTTATGTATCACGGTGCAGAACATAAAACTATAAATTGTTTTGAAAGTGATATGGAACTTACAGTAGAAAATGTGAGAAAAAGCACTAGATTTCATAAAAGATGTGGTACTAGCTTTTTAGTTATTGTTATTTTAATTAGTATTCTTGTATTTTTATTTGTTCCAACTAATGATTTTTGGCTTAGAATATTATACAGAGTTATTTTAATTCCGGTTATTGCTGGTTTATCATACGAAGTTATTAGATGGGCAGGCAGACACGATAACTGGCTTGTAAACATTGTTAGTTTTCCAGGCATTGCAATGCAGCTTATAACAACAAGTGAACCTGATGATAGTATGATTGAGGTTGCCATTGCATCACTCAAGGCTGTGTTAGAGGAGGAACCAGAAGATGACTGTAGCACAGGCTGTAAGTAATATTACATCAAGGCTTAAGGCTGTTGGTATTGAAACAGCATCACTAGATGCTCAATTAATAGTAGGTAATGGAGCAGATATGACAAGAGTTCAAATTCTAACATATCCAGACAGAATGCTTACTGAAAACCAAGAGTGTAAAATAAATGTAATGGCTGACAAAAGAATAAAAAGAATGCCAATGCAGTATATTTTAGGTGTGTGTGAATTTATGGGATTGAATTTTTTTGTCAATTCTGATACACTAATACCAAGAGGTGATACTGAAATCCTTGTAGAAGAAGCTATTGACATTATAAATAAAAATGACTACAAAAGTGCTATTGATATAGGCACTGGTTCTGGAGCTATTGCTGTTAGTGTAGGTAAATATACAAATATTAATATAAGTGCTGTAGATATTTCAGACGGAGCTATTGATGTAGCAATAAAAAATGCCAAAAATAATAATGTTAATGTTAATTTTATAAAAAGTAACTTACTATCTAATGTAAACAACAGATTTGACTTAATACTTTCAAATCCACCTTATATTGAAACTAATGTTATTAATACATTAGAGCCAGATGTTAAGGACTACGAGCCAATGCTTGCTCTTGATGGCGGAAATGACGGATTAGACTTTTACAGAAAGATAGTTGATGAATTAAATAAAAATTTGAATAATAATGGCAGTGTAATATTTGAAATTGGTTATAATCAAGGTCAAGCTGTGTCAAGTCTACTTAGCAAATATAATTTTAAGGATATATATGTTAAACAGGATTTGGCAGGACTTGACAGGATTGTAGTTGGTTATTGTTATTCTGCTGTTTAAGTTATGGAGGAAGAAAAATGCTAGATAGATTAGCAGATATTGAGAAGAGATACATTGACCTTTCGGACAAAATAAATGACCCAGAGGTTATTAGCAATAATGCTGAATGGAGAAAACTTATGAAGGAGCATAGCGATATTGCTCCTATAGTTGAAAAGTATAGAGAGTTTAATGAAGTAACTGAAGCTGTTGCTGAAGCTAAGGAAATGCTTGGTGAGTCTGACGAAGAATTAAAGGCTTTAGCAAAGGAAGAATATGCTGAAGGTAATAAAAGACTTGAAGTTATTAAGGAAGAATTAAAAATACTTATGTTACCAAAAGACCCTAATGATGATAAGAATGTTATTGTCGAAATCAGAGGCGGTGCTGGCGGTGATGAGGCAAATATTTTTGCTGGTGACTTATTTAGAATGTACTCAAGATATGCTGAAAGAAGACGCTGGAAGATTGAAATAATGAGTGCTAATGAATGTGAGGCTGGTGGCTTTAGAGAAATTTCATTCTTAATCAATGGTCAAGGTGCATATTCAAGATTAAAATATGAAAGTGGTGTACACAGAGTACAGAGAATACCTGCAACAGAGTCTGGTGGTAGAATTCATACTTCAACAGCATCTGTAGCTGTATTGCCAGAAGTTGAGGCTGTTGATGTTAAGCTTGATATGAATGACTGTCGTTTTGATGTGTTTAGAGCATCTGGTAATGGTGGTCAGTGTGTAAATACAACAGATTCTGCTGTTAGACTTACTCATATGCCTACAGGTATTGTTATTTCTTGTCAGGATGAAAAAAGTCAGATTAAAAATAAGGAGAAGGCATTAAAAGTTTTAATGAGTAAACTTTATGACCTTGAGCAGGAAAAACAGCATTCTGAAATTGCTGCTGAAAGAAAAAGTCAGATTGGTAGAGGTAACAGAAACGAAAGAATTAGAACTTATAACTATCCACAGGGTAGAGTAACTGACCATAGAATTGGCTTAACTCTCCATAAATTAGATTCAATAATTGATGGTGATTTAGACGAGGTAATGGATGCTTTAATTACTACAGAGCAGGCTGAAAAGTTAAAGGCTGGTAGTGAAGAATAAAATTTTCTATATAAAGGGGATGTTAAAATGCATATTAACAAGGAAGAGTTTAAGAAAAAACTTGCGGCTAATGTAAAAACATTATCACGCAAAACTATTGAAACTGCAACAAAGGAACAGCTTTACGAGGCACTTGTATTTACTATAAGAGATTATGTAACAGACAAGTGGCTTAAGACACACGAAACTTATGACAAAACTGGTTGTAAAATTGTTTGCTACCTTTCAATGGAATTTCTTATGGGTAGATTTTTGGGTAATGCCATTCTTAATATGACAATGCTTAATGATGTTAAGTCTGTTCTTAAGGAGATGAATATTGATTATAATCTTCTTGAAGATGTTGAAAGAGACCCAGGTCTTGGTAACGGTGGTTTAGGTAGACTTGCGGCTTGTTTCTTAGATTCACTTTCAACTCTTGAATTACCAGCCTATGGTTGTGGTATTAGATACCATTATGGTATTTTTGAACAGAGAATTGAAAATGGTTATCAGATTGAAGTTCCAGATAATTGGCTTCAAGATGGTGATATGTGGGGTGTAAAGCGTCCAGAATATGCTGTTGAAGTTAAGTTTGGCGGTAATGTTAAGGCTGTTAAGCAGGAAGATGGTCAATATAAATTTGAACAGGAAAATTATCAGTCTGTAATTGCAGTTCCTTATGATTATCCAGTTATTGGTTATAATAACAATACTGTTAATACACTTAGATTATGGGATGCTGAGGCTAAGAATAAGTTTGACCTTAAGAGCTTTAATGAAGGTAACTATAGTAAGGCTGTTGAAGAAGAAAATCTTGCTAAGACTTTAACAGAGGTACTTTATCCAGCTGATGAGCATTATGCAGGTAAGGAATTAAGATTAAGACAGCAGTATTTCTTTGTTTCTGCAACTTTACAGAGAATAATGAATAAATTTGTTCAGAAGTTTGGTACAGATTTTTCACTTCTTCCAGAAAAGTATGCTTTCCAGTTAAATGATACTCACCCAAGTATTGCTGTTGCTGAACTTATGCGTCTTTTAGTTGATGAACATAATGTAGCTTGGGACGATGCGTGGGAAATTACAAAGAAGTGCTGTGCTTATACAAATCACACAATTATGTCTGAAGCTCTTGAAAAGTGGCCTATTGAACTTTTCTCAAGATTACTTCCTCGTATATATATGATTGTTGAAGAAATTAACAGAAGATTCTGTGAAATGCTTATTAATAAGTATGGCAATAATGCTGATAAGATTAGAAAGATGGCTATTGTTGCAGACGGTCAAATTAGAATGGCTTGGTTAGCTATAGTTGGTAGCCACTCTGTAAATGGTGTTGCTGCACTTCACACAGAAATTCTTAAAAATCAGGAATTAAAGGATTTCTATGAGATTTATCCAGAGAAATTTAATAATAAGACTAATGGTATTACTCAGAGAAGATGGCTTGGTCACGCAAACCCTGAATTAGCTTCTCTTATTACAGAAAAGATTGGTGATGGTTTCTATACTAACCTTTCTGAACTTGAAAAACTTGTACCATTAGCTGACGATAAGGACTTCCAGAAGAAGTTTATGGCTATTAAGAAGGCTAATAAGGTTGCTTTATCCGATTATTTTAAAGCTACTATGGGTATTGAAATTAACCCAGATTCTATTTATGATATTCAGGTTAAGAGATTACACGAATATAAGAGACAGCTTTTAAATATTCTTCACGTAATGAGCCTTTACAACAAGTTAAAGGTAAATCCAGGTATGGATATGGTGCCTAGAACATTTATATTTGGTGCTAAGTCAGCAGCCGGTTATAGAAGAGCTAAACTTATAATTAAGCTTATTAATTCTGTAGCAGACCTTGTTAATAATGATGAAACTATTGAAGGTAAGATTAAGGTTATTTTTGCTGAAAACTATAGAGTAAGTCTTGCTGAAAAGTTAATACCAGCAGCTGATGTTTCAGAGCAAATTTCTACAGCATCTAAGGAAGCATCTGGTACAGGTAATATGAAGTTTATGCTTAATGGTGCCTTAACTATGGGTACTCTTGACGGTGCTAATGTTGAAATTAGAGAAGAAGTTGGCGATGATAACATATTTATTTTTGGTATGAAGGCTGACGAAGTTATTGCAGAATACTCAAAGAATGATTATAACCCTTGGGATATTTATAATATGAATTCTGATGTTAGAGGCGTATTAAATATGCTTATTAATGGTACTCTTGATAAGGATACAGAATTATTTAGAGAAATTTATGATTCATTACTTAATGGTTATAATGGTGCTAGACCAGACGAATACTTTGTTCTTAAAGATTTTGCATCTTATGCAGAAGCTCAAGATAGAGTTGATAAGGCTTATAGAGATAAAGATAAGTGGGCTAAGATGGCAATTTTAAATACAGCACATAGTGGCAAGTTCTCATCTGATAGAACTATTCAAGAATATGCTGATGATATTTGGAATTTAAAGCCTGTTCACATTGAAATGTAATTATATATTAAAAGGGACTACAAATCGTAGTCCCTTTTTTTGTTATATTATTAGAAGCCTAAGTTTTCGCCAACAATAATTACCTTTATTCTGTCTTTAATTCTTGAAAATCTAGTATGAACAAATTGACAGCATACAGTTTCTGGACTTAAGCAATCCATACATTTACCAGTTTTTTTGCAAGGTGTGTTACAATCAAATCTAATTACATTTGGTATAGATGCTTTGTTTCTTGCTCTGCTAAGGGCTGAATCATAAGTATCGCAAATCTTATTGATACCAGTTACTATAATTACATTTTTAGGTCCATAGATAAGGGCAGCTACTCTATTACCATTGCCATCAATATTTATAAGCTGACCGTCAATAGTCATTGCATTTGTACTCATAAGATAGTAGTCAGCATTAAGTGCTTTGTGAGCAATTTCTTCTTTTTCTTCTCTGCTTTCAACATCGTTTCTATCAAGACATTGGTAATTATTATTCTTTAAAGTGTTTATTAAACCAGTTTCTTGAAGTGTTGCTGAGCCACCCCAACTGACTACACTACCTTCTGGAATAAGTGAAAGGGCAATTTTGACTGCTTCTTCTTTATTCTCGGCATAAAAGCCTTGCATATTTCTTTTTTCAAGACCTTCAATAGTTTTTTCGGCCAACAATTTGTTATATTCGTTTACAGGTGTCATAAAATTTACCTCCTTAAAAATTAAGAGGAGATAAATATATCTCCCCTTAAAAATAAATTATTTATTTAATGAAATCATACCCTTTAAAAGGTCCTCAAGCTGGTCTCTTTCTCTAATTAACACAGCTTCACCGTTTTCTCTAATTAATACTTCAGCAGGGCGTAATCTATTGTTATAGTTAGAAGCCATACTGTAACCGTAAGCACCAGCATCGAGAATACCAATAGTATCACCAATGTGCATTTCAGGACACATTCTGTGCTTAGCCATAATATCACCAGATTCGCAAATATTACCAACTACAGTAATATCTTCAACCTTATCGCTATCATTATATACTTCAATATCGTGGTGAGAATCATACATAACTGGTCTTTGAAGTACATTAAAACCAAGGTCAGTACCAGCATACTTATCTTCGTGATTGAACTTAATAGCGTGAACTGTACCTAAAAGAACAGAGCACTCAGCAGAAATATATCTACCAGGTTCAACCTTAAAAGTGATTTCCTTGCCATATTCAGCAACGAAGTCATATAATACCTTATCAAGTTCCTTACCTAAAGATTCAAGGTCAAGTCTTGGCTGGTCATTAAGCTTTTCGTAAGGGATACCAAAGCCACCACCTAAATCAACAAATTCAAGGTCATCAAATTCCTTAGCAATATGTAAAATAGCCTTAACACCTTCAACATACTTGCTACCATCCATAAATAATGAACCAATGTGCTGATTAATACCAACAAGTGTAAGGTCATACTTCTTTAAAATTTCCTTAAATTCAGGAATATCTTCAGGGTTAATAGCAAACTTAGTCTTCTTACCAGCAGTAATAACCTTTTCACTGTGACCAGCACCGATACCACCGTTAAATCTAGCAGCAATCTTGCCACCAGGATTGAGCTGACCATACTGTTCTAACTGAGCAAGTGAGTCAACACTCATTGTAATATTGTGGTCAATAGCAAACTGCATTTCTTCCTTAGATACATTGTTGCTGATGTAGAAAATCTGTTCAGGCTTAAAACCTGCCTTTAATTCAACAAAGATTTCACCAGGACTCATTGCATCTACATTTAAGCCTTCTTCTCTTACGATTTCAAGGAAAGCTAAATTGCTGTTAGCCTTAGCAGAATAGTTGATGCTAAAGTGAGGATATTTAACAAGGTTCTTAATATCTCTGCATCTTTCTCTTAAAATCTTTTCACTATAGACATAAAGAGGACTACCAAACTTAGCTGTTAAGTCAGCAGGCTTATTGCCCATAAAGAAGTTTACTGAATCAGTTACTTTTGTGTTAATTTTTCCCATTTTCGTGTTTCCTTTCTTTTGTTATATTGAATAAAAATGCTTGATGTTGTCAATTCTTGCTGACATATTAACAAGCATTAAATCAGCAACGGTAATAGCAGCCATAGCCTCAACAACTACAACAGCTCTAGGTACTACAATAGGGTCGTGACGACCAGATATTGTTATTTCAGTATCTTCGCCATTGTTGTTGACTGTTTTTTGTGGTTGTGCTATAGATGGGGTAGGTTTAAATGCAACTCTAAAATTAACATTAGAACCATCAGAAAATCCACCTAAGACACCTCCTGAATGATTTGTTTCTTTTTTTATTGTGCCATTATCCATATAAAAATTATCATTGTTATATGAACCATAGCTTTCAGCAGCACTAAAGCCGTCACCAAATTCAATTCCTTTTGTTGCACCAATAGACATAATAGCCTTTGATATTGATGCGTCAAGTTTATCAAATACAGGCTCACCAATACCAATAGGTAAACCTGATATATTGCACTCAACAATGCCACCAACAGAATCACAATTTTCTATAGCTTTATCTAAAAGCTCAGCAGCTTTTTCGGCAGCTTTTTTATCTGGCATATAAAGTGGATTGTTAGCACATTCGCTCAAATCAATATTTTCAACTTTTACATTACCAATAGAAGTAGTATAGGCTTGAATATTAATACCTAATTCTTGCAAAAGTTTTCTAGCAACAGCACCGGCAGCAACTCTTGCAGAAGTTTCTCTACCAGATGAACGACCACCACCTCTATAATCTCTAAAACCGTATTTTGTTTCAAAACCTAAGTCTGCGTGGCCAGGTCTATAAACATTACATATATTAGAGTAATCACGAGAACGCTGGTCTTGATTAAATATGACTAAAGAAATAGGAGTACCTGTTGTTTTGCCTTCAAATACACCTGACATTATTTCGACTTTGTCGCCTTCCTGTCTTTTTGTACCATATTTATTAGCTCCAGGCTTTCGTCTATCCATATCCTTTTGTATATCTTCTTCGCAAAGGGGTATACCAGCAGGACAGCCATCAATGACTACGCCTAAACCCTTTCCGTGAGATTCGCCCCAAGTAGTGATTTTAAATATATTGCCAAAGGTTGAACCTGACATATTTTCACCTCTTAATAAATAATTTTCTTGAAATATCCTTAAAAAAATATTATACTATATCTAAGTAGTTTTGTATTCAAATATTGTCATAAAGATACAATAATCTAAATAATGTATAATCAAAATCATTTTATCATTTTTTTTGTATTTTTACAACAGTTTTTTGTATATTTTAAGGAGATTATTGATGTGAAAAGTTTTTTTAGTGGTTTAAAAGATACTCAAATTATAATGTTAGGTTTTTTAATTACTATATTAATTGGTGCTTTTTTGCTTATGTTGCCAATATCATCAGCAAATGGTCAATGGACAAACTTTATTGATTCTCTTTTTACTTCTACATCAGCAGTATGTATCACAGGACTTGCAGTACAATCAACAGCAGACCATTGGTCATTAATAGGTCAATGTATAATTTTAGCACTTATTCAAATTGGTGGTTTAGGTTTTACGAGTATAGTAACTATTGTATTTGTTGCTGTAGGCAAAAGAATAACTATTAGAGAAAGAAGTGTAATTAGAGAAGCCTTAAATGTAAATTTACATAGTGGTGTTGTAAGTTTTGCAAAATATATCGTTAAATTTACATTAATTGTGGAGTTTATAGGAGCTTTTGTTTTAAGTATAAGATTTATTCCTGAATTTGGAATTAAAAGTGGTATATTTAAAGGTCTATTTCATTCTATATCAGCATTTTGCAATGCAGGTTTTGATATTATTGGTAATACAAGTCTTATGTGTTATTCTGATGATATTGTAATAAATTTAGTTATTATGCTACTTATTATAATAGGCGGTCTAGGCTTTCCTGTAGCTCAAGATATTATAGAAATGATTTATCATATTTTTGTGAAAAAATATAGTGTCAAATTTTCAATTGGAAGGCTTAAGTTGCAGTCGAAAATTGCTTTAACTACAACAATTTTATTAATTATTGGCGGAGCATTTGCAATATTTGTGTTTGAATTTAATAATTATAAAACTATTGGAAATATGAACCTATTTGGTAAAGTGTTAGCATCTTTTTTTCAGTCTGTAACATTAAGAACTGCTGGATTTTCTAGTATTGACCAAGGGTCAATGAATTATGCTTCTAAATTGATTAGTTCTGTTCTTATGTTTGTTGGTGGTTCACCAACAGGTACAGCTGGTGGTGCAAAAACTGTAACTATGGCAATTTTATTTTTTGCTGTTTTGTCGTTAATAAAAGGCAAAGACGAGATAAATGCTTATAATAGAACTATTGGTTTTGATATGTTGCAAAAGGCTTTATCTGTAGTTATTATGATGCTTACTGTTATTGTAATAGCTGTTATTATTCTTTCTCTTACAGAAGCTAATTTATTAGTAGCAAATGGCGGAAAATTTGAACTTTTGGATATATTTTATGAAACAGTTTCAGCTATTTGTACTGTTGGAGTTACAACAGGCATTACGCCGTTATTGTCGTCAATTGGTAAAATAGTAATTATTATATGTATGTATATAGGTAGAATTGGACCTATTACACTTGCTATTGCTTTGTCAGGTAAGGGTAAAAATAAAAATACTATTCATTATCCAGAAGGCAATGTAATTGTAGGCTAGGAGGGTTTGTAAAATGAAAAATAAACAGTTTGCTGTTATTGGTTTGGGAAGATTTGGAACAGCTGTGACTAAGACTTTAGTTGAAAACGGTTATGATGTACTATGCTGTGACAAAGATATGGCAATTGTTAAAAGAATTGAGCCTTATGTTACAAAGGCAATTCAAATTGATGTAATGAATGAAAATTCTGTAGAAGCATTAGGCTTAAATAATTTTGATGTTGTAATTATTGCCATAGGTGATAGCCTTGAGTCAAGTGTAATGGCAACAATGTATGCAAAAGAAGCAGGAGTAAAAAAAGTTATTGTCAAAGCTCAAAATTTATCTGAAAAGAAAATACTTGAAAAAATTGGAGCAGATAAGGTTATAATGCCTGAAGTAGATTCAGGAAAAAGGCTTGCAATCAATCTTATAACAACAAATGTAATAGAATATATTAGTTTTTCTGAAAAATTTGCAATGGCAGAAATAGCTCCATTAAAAGAGTGGATAGGCAAAACTATTTCTCAAGCTAATATTAGAGCAAAGTATGGATTTAATGTGGTTGCTATAAAAGAAAACGACAATGTAATTGTAACACCTAAGCCAGATGATGTTATTAATGACATATCTATACTTGTTATAATAGGTGAAAGTAGTCAAATTCAAAAATTTAATTAGAGGTTAATATGGAACAATATATTGATAGTATTCATAATAAGGTTATAAAAGAAATAAATGCACTTAAAAATAAAAAGGATAGAGAAAAAAGAGGACTTTTTATTTTAGAGGGTGACAGATTAATATCTGAAATAGATGAAAACTGGAAAATTGAATATGTAGTTGTAAGTAAAAGTTATGTAGGAAACATAGAAAAATATGATAAGGTTTACATAGTGTCTGATGATATGTTCTCTAAAATATCAGATACAGTAAATCCACAAGGAATAATGGCAGTCTGTCATATTAAGGATTTTGATGTGGTTGAAATAGATAGTAATGAAAATCCTTTTTATATAATACTTGAAAATGTTATGGACCCAGGCAATATGGGAACTATTATTAGAACTGCTGATGCTTCTGGAGCAGACGGCATATTTTTAAGCAAAGGCTGTGTTGATATATATAACCCTAAGGTAATTAGGGCAACAATGGGTTCAATATTTCACTTGCCGATTTATAGAAATATTAATGTAATTGATTTAGTTAAGGATTTTAATAATAAAGATATTACTACTTTAGCTGCCCATTTAAAGGGAAATACAACACCATACAAAATCAATATGAAAAAAGGTTGTGCTATAATAATTGGCAATGAGGCTAACGGTTTAAGTGATGAGCTAAGCAATACTGCTAATTGCCTTGTTAAAATTCCTATGCCAGGTAAGGCAGAAAGTATGAATGCGGGAATTGCTGCAGGAATACTTATTTATGAAGCTGTTAGACAAAGGTTAGGTGATTAGATTGAAAAGAATAAGTTGGGACGAATATTTTATGAGTATGGCAGAACTTGCAAGCAAGCGTTCGACTTGTTTAAGACGACAGGTAGGTGCTGTAATAGTTAGAGATAATCAAGTACTTGCCACTGGTTACAATGGAGCTCCTAAAGGATTGCCTAATTGCTGTGATTTAGAAAAATGCTTAAGGCAAGAAATGGGTATCCCTAGCGGTGAAAGACAAGAACTTTGCCGAGCTGTACACGCCGAAAATAATGCTATAACACAATGTGCTGTAAATGGTGTAAGCTGTAAGGGTGGTACACTTTATGTAACTGCAAGTCCTTGTATTATGTGTACAAAGCAGTTAATTAACGCAGGTATAGTTAGAATTGTTGCCAAAGAAATGTACCCAGAAAATATGGGAAGAAAAATGCTTGAGGAAAGTGGCATAGTTTTTGAACTATTTAACGAAATAAATTAAATTTTAGCCGACAGTTATCTGTTGGCTAATTTGATGTATAATAGGGAATTTACTTGTATATATGCTTAATTTGTGTTAAAATCAATATTAGTTTTTATAGGAGGTAATGAAATGAAAGTAAATTTTAAAAGAGTCATAAGTGCTGTGCTTTCGGCAACTATGTTAATTGGCTCTGTGCCAGCTTTTGCTGCAAATCAGTCAAAGACAACTACAATAACTGTAGGTAAAGACGGAGATTGTGATTACAAAACTATACAGGAGGCTTTAAACTCTATTAAGGATACGCCTACAGAAAAATATAGAGCTGTTATTAGAGTAAATCCTGGAACATATAATGAAAGTGTTACTATTGATAAACCTTATGTAACTATAACAAATGCTAGAAAAAGTGGCGATGTAGTTATAACTTATGATAAGGCAAATGGTCATTCAGATAAAGCTAAGAATTTTGGAACAGATAAAACTGCAACAGTAACAGTAGCTGAGTCTGCAACTGGTTTTAAAGCAGAGAATATTACATTTGTTAATTCTTATAACATTGATGAACCTGATAATGATAAGAGAAAGCAGGTTCAAGCTGTTGCTCTTGAAACTATTGCTGATAAGGTTGTGTTAGATAACTGTAATTTTATTGGTAGACAAGATACATTATATTTAAAAGGTGCATCTAAGGGTCAAAATGTTGCAAGTGCTAATTCAGCAAGAGTTTATTTAAACAATTGTTATGTAGAAGGTACTGTTGACTTTATATTTGGTGATGCTACAGCTTATTTTGATAAGTGTAATATTAATATGGCATATTATCAAAATGGTGGTCATTTTACAGCACCAAATACAACTCTTTACAATATAGGTTATGTTTTTAATGAATGTAAACTTACAGTAGACAAAAAGTTTACAAGTGATATGGCTGAAAAAATAGATTTAGGCAGACCTTGGCAGTGTGATAGTGCATATCCAAATTCTGGCTCAAACTCAGTTTATATTAATTGTACTATGCCAGAATTAATGAATAGCAATGGATTTAGCCTTTGGGATAGTAATACTATTAAAAATAAGGTTAGATTTTATGAATATGGTTCAAAAACTGCAACAGGTCACGCTATTGACTTAAGCAAAAGAGCTGATTTTGTTAAGGTGCTTACATCTCAGCAAGCTGAAAGCTATAATGCTTATAATGTTTTAAAGGGTTATGATAATTGGAACCCTACAGGTGGTTCTGGAAAACTTTTACCTTGTGATGTTACATTAAATAGTTATAGTACATCAATTCCGATTAATGAAACTTTTGAACTTAAGTCTAATAATTTACCAATTGAATATAATGGCAAAGTAACATATTCATCAAGTGATGACTCTGTTGCAACAGTTGATGCAAATGGTGTAATTAAGGCTAAAAAGATTGGAAAAGCTGTTGTAAAGGCAACTAATGAAGTTGGCTCATACGGTACAATTGATATTAATGTTACAGCAGAAAGAACTGCATTGCCAGATGTTGAAACAATATCTATTACAAATGAAAGTAAATTAATTGTTGGTCAGAAGTTAGTGGCTAAATATTCATATCAATTGAACAGTGACAATGCCATTGATGCTGCTAAAATTCGTTGGTATGCTGTAAAGGGCAATGAAAAATACCTTATTAAAGAAGGTGTTGGAGAATACTTTAGTACATATACAGTATTACCAGAGGATATTGGCTGCAAAATTATGCTTCAGGTTTATCCATCAACAGTAACAAATTACGGCGAATATGGTAAGCCTGCATCATATACTACAGAAAATGAAGTACAAGCTAAATCTGGAGATAGTTCAAAGAGTTATAGAACAAACTTTAATGATATGGCTAACTGGAAAACAGAGGGAAGTTGGAATACAATTAATAAATATGACAATAGCTTTTTAACAGCTGGTTGCAATGATGGTTCAACTTCTTTTATGGAATATACTAAGGAAAGTTTTGATAACATTACATTAAAAGGTAGATTTAGATTTAACCCAGAAAGAAAGGGTTTAACTACAGAAGGCTTTTACAATATTTATATGAATTACAGTCCAGATGGTAATTCATACTATGTATTAAAAATTGATAGAGGTAGTAACACAAAGAGCTTAATGCTTTATTTATATAAGGTATTAAATGGTGAAGAAACATTGCTTGCTAGCGATACAACAAGCCTCAAAAACAATATTTATCAAAATGCAGGCGAAGATAATCCATATTTTAATATTGAATTAAGTAAAAATAATGACAAGATTGAAATGAGCTTTGCTCTTGAAGGCTCTAATAAGGCTTTAGCTGCTTTATCTGCTAAAGATGCTACACCTTTAACAGCTGGATTTATAGGTTTTAAGGCTGGTGGTGATGATAATGTTGTTCTTATGGATAATATGTCTGTTACAAGCAAAACATCAACTGATAATAGCCACAAAACTAAATTATACTTAATGGGTGATTCTACAGCTGTATCTTATGGTGATGATAACACTATAGGTGGTTGGGGTGAATACCTTGTAAATTATTTTGATGACAATGTAGATATTATTAATAAGGCTGAAGGTGGTAGGTCTGCTCGTTCATACCTTAATCAAGGTAGACTTAAGGAAGTTCTTAATGAAGTTGGTACTGGTGACTATGTGTTTATTCAGTTTGGTACTAATGACCAAAGAACAGATGATAATGCCTTTATGGAACACGCTGTAATGTTAGGTGAACCTAATGCTAATGGAATATATCCAACAATACCTGGTGTAAAGTGTGATACACCACAGTATATTTATGATTTTTATAAAGATAGTGATTATCCTTATGAAAAGACTTTCTATCCTTATGAAAGTGGTACTTTTAAGTGGTATATGTTACAGCACGTATCAGCAATAAAGAAAACTGGTGCAACACCTGTTTTACTTACTCCAATGTGTAGACTTTTCTTTAATAGTGAGGGTAAGATTGTACCACACTTTGGAGAAAATGACGGTTATATTGAAGCAATAAGACAGCTTGCTAAGGAAGAAAATATTGAGTGCATTGATATGTATGACATAACTAAAAAGCTTTATGAAAGTTATGGCGTTATGACAACTCAAGGACTTCATAATATTAAGTCTGATGGTACTGTGGATTTAACTCATTATAATAAGTTTGGTGCTAATATTATTGCTAGCAAAATGTCAGAGGCTATTAAAAATTCTACTTTAACTATAAATGCTGATGTAATTAATTCAAGCATTGCTGTTAGTAAGACTGATGCTTTAAGAAGTGCTAATTTGTATGTTGTAGGTAGCAATTCAGCATCAGGTATAAACAATGATAATATGGCTATTAAATCTGGTGGTTTTGGAAATTACTTACAAAAGTATCTTTCAAGTAAAATAAAGGTTAATAATCTTGCAGTTGCTAATTCAACAGTTAAAAGTTATGTAAAAACTGATGAGTATAAAAAATTAATGGATAACATTACTGAAGGCGATTACATTGTTATTGATTTTGGAGAAAACGATGCTGATTATATTAATAGTAAAACAGAGTATAACAAGTATTCTTATCCATCTAATAGTGAAACAGATATAGACTCATTTAACTATTATTTATACAATTATTATATTAAGCCAGCTAAGGATAAAAAAGCAGTAATTATTGTTACAACTCCAACAGCTGAAAGAAACTTTGTTAATGGTGAGTATACTCCTGTTGCTAATCCTTATATTGACAATGTTGTTGCAATGGTACAAAAGTATTCAACATTCTATGTTAATTTAAACAATGTTACAACTGATATTTACAAAACAATGGGTGAAGAAGGTAGTAAGGTTATTAATGCTTATGACAAAGATGGAAATATTAATAATAAAGTTTTAAGTGAATTTGGTGCTGAACTTGTAGCTAAAAAGTTCCTTACTATGATGCAATCATCATCAGCTTCATTAAAGGATTATATTAATAACGAAACATTGACAGCATCTACACCTATGACTAGAGCTGATTTTGTTACAATGGCAATGAATTTAATAGAAACTGATAATAAGGCTTATAATAACTTTGATGATGTTACAAAAGGCAAGAGTTATGAAAATGCTGTTGGCTCAGCAAAGGAATTAGGTATTGTTAAAGCTGTATCTGGCAATTACTTTATGCCTGAAAGCACACTTACTGGTGATTTTGCTGTTAGTGTTATTGAAAATATATTAAAGTTTAAAAACAAAGATACCAATATGGAAGATGTATATAGTCTATTAAAGGGCGATGTATCCAGTGAAATTGGTATTTGGGCTATTGACAGATTATGTGAGGAGTTACGATAATATGAAATTTATATCTTGGAATGTAAATGGACTTAGAGCTTGTGTTGGCAAAAATTTTATGGACTTTTTTAAAGAAATAGATGCTGATATTTTTTCTGTTCAAGAAACTAAGTTACAGGAGGGTCAAATTAATCTTGACCTTCTTAACTATCATCAGTACTGGAACTATGCAGAAAAAAAGGGATATTCTGGTGTAGCTGTATTTACAAAAACAAAACCTATTTCAGTAACTTATGGTTTAGGAATTGAAGAACACGACAAAGAGGGAAGAGTAATAACTTGTGAATTTGATGATTTTTATTATGTAACTTGCTATACTCCTAACTCTCAAAGTGAGCTTGCTCGACTTGATTACAGAATGACTTGGGAAGATGCTTTTAGAAATTATTTAATTGAACTTGATAAAAATAAACCTGTTATATTATGTGGTGACTTAAATGTTGCCCATAATGAAATTGATTTAAAAAATCCTAAAACAAATAGAAAAAATGCTGGCTTTTCCGATGAGGAAAGAGCTAAGTTTACTCAGCTTTTAGATGCTGGCTTTATAGATAGCTTTAGATATTTTTATCCTAATATTGAGGGTATTTATAGTTGGTGGAGCTATAGATTTAAGGCAAGAGAAAAAAATGCAGGTTGGCGTATTGATTATTATGTAGTAAGCGAAAGATTAAAGGACAGACTTGAAGATGCTAAAATTCATACAGAAATATTTGGCTCTGACCATTGTCCTGTTGAATTGGATATAAGGTGAAAAAATGCACAAATTGATTAATGCTGTTGATGCTAAAAAAATTATAGATGAAAATACAGATGTAGCTATTGTTGATGTGAGAGAAGAAGATGAGCTTGTTGAAGGCTATATAGAAAATTCTATTCTTATTCCTTTAGATACAGTTGAAAGTCAAGCTGAAAATATACTTAAAGATAAAAATCAAACTATTTTAGTATATTGTAGAAGTGGTAGAAGAAGTGCTATGGCTTGTGATGTATTAGATAGTCTTGGTTATACTGATGTGTACGATTTTGGCGGTATCATTGATTGGCCTTTTGAAAAGGTTATGTAATATAATTTGGCTATAATAATTAGTAAATTTACTAGTTACCATAGCCATTTTTTTATTTGTTTAAAATATATATCATTAAGTTTAAATATGAAGCAAATATACACCATAGTAAATAGGGTATTTGTAAGTATGCAGCTAATGGACTTATATTATAAAATTTTATAATCATTATAATTATAAGTGCGATTAAAATAAGTAACCATATAAAAGCAAATAGGTATTGATTTAATGCAAAAAATATTATACTCCAGCAAAAATTAAAAAATAGTTGAATACCATATATTTTTAGAGCTGTGTTTTTGTCTTTGCTGTTTGACATATAAATTATATATGAAGAAATACCCATTAATATAAACAATATTGTCCATACAATAGGAAATGTAATTGAGGGTGGACTTAAAGGTGGTTTATTTAATGTTTGGTAAACTTCCATATTATTACTTATAAGGGCAGATAAAGCACCTATAGCTATAGGTATAAGTATTGATATAATTAAGGCACTTTTATTTTTTATTTTTTGCATATAATACCTCCTACAAATTAGTTTCGTTATAAACTAAAATATTTGCTAACATATCACTTAAAACTACTAGGTCTGCTGCCAACATAGCTATATCTTCATTAGATAAAGAAGCAGAAAGTTGACAGGCTAAAGATGATAATAGGTATAAATTTGAACAGCTATTCATAATTTACCTCTACGGCTTTATTAAAGTATATAACTTTATGATTGAAAATATAGCTTAAATAGTTAGGATTATTTATTATTTTATATAAAAGAAAAGCATAAAATAATAATGAGGTGATTTTATGAAATTATTATTAAAAAAGAAACCCTTGTTTATTATGTTATCGGCTTTGTTTATTGTAGGATTATTGTCAGTTGCTGTGCCAGTTGTTAGGGGGTCGCTATATCCAGATGCTGTTTTTACATCTTCTACTAAGAGAAAATTGCCAATTTATTGTGTAGACACACAAGGTAAACCACAAATTTCTATTAGTTTTGATGCTGCCTGGGGAGCAGAAGATACAGATACACTTATAGAAATTTTAAAAAATAATAATGTAAATGCAACATTCTTTTTGTGTGGCTATTGGGTTGATAAGTATCCAGAGGAGGTAAAAAAGATATACGAAGCAGGTAATGATATTGGTAATCATAGTAATACTCATCCTCATAGTTCTAAATTGAGCCTTGAGGATAATAAAAAAAATATAATGGAATGTCATAATAAAATAAAGGCGTTATTAAATATTGAGCCAAACTTGTATAGACCTCCTTTTGGTGAGTATAATGACACTGTAATTACTGCGGCTGAGGAGTGTAATTATTATCCTATACAGTGGGATATTGATAGCTTGGATTGGAAAGAATTAGGGACTAAACACGAAATAAATCAGGTTCTTAATCACAAACATTTGGGCAATGGTTCAATAATATTATTTCATAATGATGCTAAATTTACACCAGAGGTTTTAGATACCATAATTAAAGGCTTAAAAGATAAGGGCTATGAAATAGTGCCAATTAGTCAACTTATACATAAAGAAAATTATACCATAGACCAAGAGGGTCGCCAAATACTAAATAAGTAAAATTTATTTTATTTATAAAACAAGGATGAAATTAATAACTTCATCCTTGTTTTTGAATATACAAAGGTATTTATTTTTTAGGCGGTCTTTCACCGAAGTATTGATAGTAATCAGTTTTAACATTACCGTTAAATAATTTTCTTTTCTTATCAGCTTTTCTTCCATATAATTTTTCAAAACCTTCGTGAGAAGTAATAAAATATGTAGACCAAGTTTTATTTGCTTTGAAAAGTTTGCCCATATCGGTATAAAGTCTTTCTACATCGTCAAGATTACCCATTCTTTCAGCATAAGGTGGATTAGATACACAAACACCATAATTACCCATTAGCTTAAGTTTATTAAATGGTATCTGTCTAAATATTATACAATCATCAACACCGGCATTTTCAGCATTTACCTTTGCTATTTCAACAGCGTGAGCATTTATATCTGAACCATATATTTGTAATTCACAATCATAATCTATAGCAGAATAAGCTTTTTTTCTTTCTTCTTGCCAAAGCTCTTTAGGTATAAAATCCCAATCTTCAGCAGCGAATTTTCTGCTAAGTCCTGGAGCAATATTGCGACCAATCATTGCTGCTTCAATAGGAAGTGTGCCTGAACCACAACAAGGGTCAAGGAATATTCTGTCCTTTTTCCAATAGCTTAACTCTATAAGGGCAGCAGCCATAGTTTCCTTTAATGGAGCGATTACTTGCCCGTGACGGTAACCTCTTTTGTGGAGTGAAGGTCCAGATGTATTAAGTGTAATTGTTACCTTATTTTTTAAAAGTGAAACTTGTACAGTATATTCTGCTCCAGTCTTTGGAAATCTTTTTATATCGTATTTAGTTTGCAATTTTTTGATAATAGCTTTTTCTGTAATAGACTGACAAGCTGGCACACTAGAAAGTGTAGACTTAAAAGATTTGCCAGTAACAATAAAATTTCCGTCTTTAGGAATAAGGTCAGTCCAAGGTAAAGCAAAAGTATTATCGAAAAGTTCTTCAAAAGTTACTGCCTCAAATTCACCAATAACAAGTAATACCTTATCTGCTGTACGAAGCCATAAATTTGATTGAACAATTCCTCTATAGTCTGCTGTATATTCAACATAACCGTCTGACACTTTAATATCTGTAAAACCTAATTTTTCAATTTCTCTTTTTGCAACAGCTTCAAGTCCAAATGTTGTTGTTGCTCTAAGCTTAATTTTATTCATTTTATTCTCCTATTATACTACATAAAATTTAGTAAAATGTACTTTATAGTAACAGTATAACTTTTTTTCGGATTTTTTGCAATTATAAATTGAATTATCTTTAAATTTGTTGTATACTAATGTTAAAAATAATTATAAGAGGTTTGCTATGTATAAATTATTAAAGACAGAAGGCAATGCTAAAAGGGGCCAGCTAGAAACTGTACACGGCACTATTCAAACTCCTGTATTTATGAATGTAGGCACAACTGCTGCTATTAAAGGAGCGGTTTCTACTGAAGATTTACAGAATATTAAGTGTCAGGTTGAGCTTTCTAATACTTATCACCTTCATTTAAGACCAGGAGATAAGGTGGTTAAAAAACTTGGTGGTCTTCATAAGTTTATGGTTTGGGACAAACCTATCCTTACAGACTCTGGCGGATTTCAGGTTTTTTCTCTTACTACACTTAGAAAAATCAAAGAAGAGGGTGTTTACTTTAATTCGCACATTGATGGTCACAAAATATTTATGGGACCTGAAGAAAGTATGACAATTCAATCAAACTTAGCATCAACTATTGCTATGGCATTTGATGAATGTCCTCCATCTCTTGCAGATAGGTCATATATTCAAAAGTCTGTTGAAAGAACAACTCGTTGGCTTGAGCGATGTATTGTTAAAATGAATGAGCTTAATTCACTTGAGGATACTATAAATAAACATCAACTACTGTTTGGTATCAATCAGGGTGGTACATTAAAGGATATTAGAATTGAACACGCTAAAAGAATAAGTGAGTTTGATTTGCCAGGATATGCTATTGGCGGTCTTGCTGTAGGAGAAAGTCACGAGAAGATGTATGAAACAATTGAAAATGTAGTTCCATATTTACCTAAAAATAAGCCAACTTATTTAATGGGTGTAGGTACTCCTGCTAATATTCTTGAAGCTGTTGATAGAGGTGTTGACTTTTTTGATTGTGTATTACCAGCTAGAAATGGTAGACACGCAAATGTTTATACCAATAAAGGTAAGTTAAATTTACTTAATGCTAAGTATGAGCTTGATGATACACCAATAGATAATGAATGTCATTGTCCAACTTGTCAAAAGTACAGCAAAGCATATATTAGACATTTATTTAAGGCTAAGGAAATGCTTGCAATGCGACTTTGTGTTATTCACAATCTTTATTTCTTCAATAATATGATGGAAGAAATAAGAAATGCTCTTGATGAAGGTAAGTTTTCAGAATATAAAAAAATGCGATTAGAAGGCTTTCTTGAAAACGACAAAAAATGAAATTAATATATAAACAGAAAGGATAACTATTATGTCTATTAAAAGAATTTTTGTAGAAAAGAAAAAAGGCTGTGATATTGAGGCTAGCCAGCTCTTTGCTGATATTAAGGAGAATTTTGAAATATCAGCTCTTGAAGGTTTAAGAATACTTTACAGATATGATGTAGAAGATATATCTGATGAGGCTTTTGCTGTAGCTGAAAAAACTATTTTCTCAGAACCTCCTGTTGATAATGTTTATCTTGAAAAGTTTGATATGGCTGAAGATGAAGTAGCTTTTGGTATGGAATATTTACCAGGTCAGTATGACCAGCGAGCTGACTCTGCTATGCAGTGTGTTCAGATTATATCTGGTGATGATAACGCTGTTATTAATGCTGCTAAAATTTTTGTTTTAAAGGGTAAATTAACAGTAGGTGATATTGAAAAGATTAAGAACTATTGTATCAACCCTGTTGACTCAAGAGAGGCTTCAATGGAAAAGCCAGAAACATTAAGAATGAAGCTTAATATTCCAGAAACTGTTGAAACATTAACTGGTTTTATTGACAAAAATGAAGAAGAACTTCTTGCATTAAGAGCTGAAATGGGTCTTGCAATGAGTGATGCTGATATTATTTTCTGTCAGAAATATTTTAAGGATACTGAAAAGAGAGACCCTAGCATTACTGAAATTAAGGTTATTGATACTTATTGGTCTGACCATTGTAGACATACTACTTTTGCAACAAATATAACAGATGTTAAATTTGAAGATGGCAAGTATAAGAAAGTAATTGAAGATGCTTATAATATGTATCTTGACTTGAAGAAAGATTTAGGCAGAGAAAATAAGCCACAGTGTTTAATGGATATTGCAGTTATGGGTATGCGTGCATTAAAGGCTCAGGGCAAGCTTGCTAATTTTGATGAATCAGAAGAAATTAATGCTTGTAGCATTGTTGTTCCAGTTGATATTGATGGTAAGACAGAAGATTACCTTATTATGTTCAAGAACGAAACTCATAATCACCCAACAGAAATTGAACCTTTTGGTGGTGCAGCAACTTGTATTGGTGGTTGTATAAGAGACCCACTTTCAGGTAGAAGTTATGTATATCAGGCAATGAGAGTTACTGGTGCTGGTGACCCTACAGTTCCTGTACAGGATACTATTGATGGTAAGCTTCCACAGTCTAAGCTTGTTCGTTCTGCTGCTCACGGTTATAGTTCTTATGGTAACCAGATTGGCCTTGCTACTGGTCAGGTTACAGAAATCTATGATGAAGGCTATGTTGCTAAGAGAATGGAAATCGGTGCTGTTATAGCTGCTGCTAAAAAGAGTGATGTTGTAAGAGAAAGACCTGAAAAGGGTGACATTATTATATTAACTGGTGGTAGAACAGGTAGAGATGGTTGCGGTGGTGCAACTGGTTCTTCTAAGGAACATAATACAGAGTCTATTCATACTTGTGGTGCTGAAGTTCAAAAGGGTAATGCACCTACAGAGAGAAAGATACAGAGATTATTTAGAAATTCTGAAGTAAGTAGAATGATTAAGAGATGTAACGACTTTGGTGCAGGTGGTGTATCTGTTGCTATTGGCGAACTTGCAGATGGTCTTGAAATTAATCTTGACTTAGTACCTAAGAAATATGAAGGTCTTGACGGCACTGAACTTGCTATTTCTGAATCTCAGGAAAGAATGGCTGTTGTTGTTGATAAAAATGATGTAGATAGATTTATTAAGTTTGCTAATGAAGAAAACCTTGAAGCTACAGTTGTTGCAGAAGTAACAGATGACAGAAGATTAAAGATGTTCTGGAATGGCAACGATATTGTAAATATTTCAAGAGATTTCCTTGACACAAATGGTGCTGCACAGTATACAACAGTAGAGGTTAAGTCACCTGCTGAAAAGCCTGCTAAGATTGAAACTGCTGGCAATATTAAGGAAAAATGGCTTGAAGTTCTTTCTGACTTAAATGTAGCTTGTCAAAAGGGTCTTTCTGAAAGATTTGACTCAACTATTGGTGCTGGTACAGTTCTTATGCCATTTGGTGGTAAAAATCAGCTTACTCCAGTAGAAGCAATGGCTGCTAAAGTACCTGTTTTAGAAGGTGATACAACTACAGCTACACTTATGAGTTTTGGCTATAATCCAAAGGTTGCTAAGTGGAGTCCTTTCCACGGTGCATTATATGCCGTAGTTGAATCTGTTGCTAAAATTGTTGCAACTGGTGGTAATTATGATTCTTGTAGACTTACTTTCCAGGAATACTTTGAAAGATTAGGTAATGCACCTGAAAGATGGGGCAAACCATTTAGTGCATTGCTTGGTGCTTTAGTTGCACAGATGAAGCTTGGTACAGCTTCAATTGGTGGTAAGGATAGTATGTCTGGTACATTTAATGATTTAGATGTTCCACCTACATTAGTTTCATTCGCTGTTGATGTTTCAGATGTTAATACTATTATTTCACCTGAACTTAAGACTATTGAAAGCTATATTGTTAAAATTACAACTAAATATGATGATAATGATTTACCTGTATTTGATTCACTTATTAAGAATTTCAAGTTAGTTAGTAAGCTTATTAAAAATAAGGCTGTTACTGCTGCTTCTACAATTGGTCAGGGTGGTGTTGCTGCAGCTTTAAGTAAAATGGCATTTGGTAATGACATTGGTTTTGAAATAAATGATGATGATTTATTTAATTATAATTATGGTTCATTTATTCTTGAAATGCCAGGTGATGAGGAGTCAGTTAAGGAACTTTTAGCAGGTTATGATTATAAGCTAATTGGCGAAACAATTGAAGAGAACATATTTAAGGTAAATGGTGAAGATATAACCATTGAAGAGGCTAAAAAGACTTGGTTTAAGCCACTTGAAAAAATATTCCCAACTAAGTATTATAGTGCATTTGATACAAAGGATATTACTCTTAAACCATTTGAAGTTGCTGTTAAAAAGCACACTGGTAAGGGCATTGCTGCACCTAGAGTATTCATTCCTGTATTCCCAGGTACTAATTGTGAATATGATACTAAGAAGGCTTTTGAAAATGCCGGTGCTATTGCTGATACTCTTGTTATAAGTAACCTTAAGAATGAATGGCTTGCTGAGAGTATTGATAAAATGGCTGAGATGATTAATAATAGTCAAATTATTATGATTCCTGGCGGTTTCTCTGCTGGTGATGAGCCAGAGGGTTCTGGTAAATTTATCGCTGCTGTATTTAGAAATCCAAAGGTTAGAGAGGCTACTATGAACTTACTTAAGAACAGAGATGGTCTTATGTTAGGTATTTGTAATGGTTTCCAGGCACTTATTAAACTTGGTCTTGTACCTTATGGTGAAATTAGAGATATGGAAGAAACAGCTCCAACTCTTACATTTAATACAATTGGTCGTCACGTATCTTGCCTTGCAGATACTAAGATTATTTCTGATAAGTCACCTTGGTTATGGAATACTGCAGTTGGTCAGGTTCATAGAGTAGCTTTCTCACACGGTGAAGGTAGATTTATGGCTGATGAAGCTACTATTAAGGCTCTTGCTGAAAATGGTCAGATTGCAACTCAATATGTAAATGTTAATGGTGAACCAACTTATGATATTAAGTATAACCCAAATGGCTCTATATATGCTGTTGAAGGTATTACTAGTCCTGATGGTAGAGTATTAGGTAAGATGGGTCATTCAGAAAGAATTGGCAATGGTGTATTTACTAATGTACCAGGTGAAAAGGACCAGAAGATATTTATTTCAGGTGTTGAATATTTTAAATAATATATATTTAATTAGAGTATGTCTTATTGAATATATAAGGCATACTCTGAATAAAATAAAGATTGCAGGGTATAATTATAGTTAAAAGTAGTATATTTTGCATAATTTCTTGTAAATTTGTTTAACAAAATTGTAGCATATTGATAAATATTAAAATTTTACACTAATTTTAAAAAAAAATGTTTAAAGATGTGGAAATTTGTGCTATAATTAGGTTTAGTTAATGTTATGAATTGACTTATTATATTGTTATATTTATAACATACTGTCTTGCAAAACCTTGTGTTTTGCGTGATATTTATTTATTTTTTAGGAGGAAATAAAAAATGGTTAAAGTTGCTATTAATGGTTTTGGTCGTATTGGTAGACTTGCTTTCAGACAGATGTTCGCTGCTGATGGTTACGAAGTTGTTGCTATCAACGATTTAACTGCACCAAGAGTATTAGCTCACTTATTAAAGTATGATTCAACTCAGGGTAAGTTCAACGGTACTGTTGAAGCTAAGGAATCTTCTATCGTTGTAAACGGTAAGGAAATCGAAATTTACAAAGAGGCTGATGCTTCTAAGCTTCCTTGGGGCGAATTAGATGTAGATGTAGTACTTGAGTGTACTGGTTTCTATACTTCTAAGGATAAGGCTTCTGCTCACCTTACAGCAGGTGCTAAGAAGGTTGTTATTTCTGCTCCAGCAGGTAATGACTTACCTACAATCGTATTCAGCGTAAACGAGAAGACTTTAACAGCTGATGATAAGATTATCTCTGCTGCTTCTTGTACTACTAACTGTTTAGCTCCTATGGCTAAGGCTCTTAACGAGTATGCTCCTATTCAGGCTGGTATTATGTCAACTATCCACGCTTACACTGGTGACCAGATGACTCTTGATGGTCCTCAGAGAAAGGGTGACTTAAGAAGATCTAGAGCTGCTGCTGTTAATATCGTTCCTAACTCTACTGGTGCTGCTAAGGCTATCGGTTTAGTTATTCCAGAACTTAACGGTAAGTTAATCGGTTCTGCTCAGAGAGTTCCAGTTCCTACTGGTTCTACTACTATCCTTACAGCTGTTGTTAAGGGTGCTGATGTAACTGTTGAAGGTATCAATGCTGCTATGAAGGTTGCTGCTTCTGATTCTTTCGGTTACAATGAAGACGAAATCGTTTCTTCTGATATTGTTGGTATCACTTATGGTTCATTATTTGATTCAACTCAGACAATGGTAAATAAGATTGCTGATGATTTATATGAAGTACAGGTTGTTTCTTGGTATGATAACGAAAATTCTTACACTAGCCAGATGGTAAGAACTATCAAGTATTTTGCTGAGTTAGACAAGTAATTCAATTAAAAACTATGTTGTTTTTGAGAGCTGTTATTTAATATAATGGCTCTCTTTTTGTATGGGTATGTTATGTATTTTTTAGGTTTATTAATGATTATTTACTATTTTATAATAGTAATATTAAATGGATTTGGAACATCATTTTCTTTGTTTTGGCTTATATTTGGAATATTTTTTGCATTATCTTATTTTTATAGAAAACAGAAAATATATAGAATATTAAACTATATTACAAAAATAATTATTTGTATATTCTGCGTATTTCAAATATTTCTTGTTTATTATATGAACACTGAAACAGTTGATAATGCTGATTATGTTATTGTACTTGGAGCAAAAGTAAATGGTACGATTCCTAGTGATGCTCTAATGTCAAGGATAGAAAAGTGTGCAGACTATATGCAAACACATAAAAATTCTATAGCTATAGCATCTGGTGGTAAAGGTTTAAATGAAGATATTAGTGAAGCAGAAGCTATAAAAAAAGAACTAATAAATAAGGGCATTGAAGAAAATAGAATTTTGACAGAAAATAAATCAAGAACTACTGTTGAAAATATTAAGTATTCTGCAAAATTAATAAGTAAATATAAAAAAGTTGCTGTTATTACTAGTGATTACCATATATTTAGAGCTTTAATTATTTGTAAGTCCTATGGAATTAATGCAGTAGGTGGCATTGGAGTTTCATCAAATAAGTATATGTTTATTCATAATGCTACACGAGAATTCTTAACATTTTGTATTGATTTATTTAAAGGAAATATAAAAGTTTATTTTAGCTAACTAAAGTGTTGATTTTATGCTTTTTTTGTGTTATTATATACCTAAATATTTTTACAAGGGAGAATAAAAATGAAAGATATTAAAGTTGCAATTCTTGGTGCTGGTACAGTTGGTACTGGTGTTTACAAATTAATAAATAAGCAAAAAGATGAAATGATTCATAAAATTGGCGGTAATATGGAAATTGCTAAAATTCTTGTTAGAAATAAAAGCAAAGCAAGAGATGGCATAGATAATTCGTTATTAACTGATGATTTTAATGAAATTTTAAATGATGATAGTATTAATATTGTAGTTGAAGTTATGGGTGGTATTGAGCCAGCTAAAACTTATATTGAGGCTGCATTAAGAAAAGGCAAGCACATTGTAACAGCTAATAAGGATTTAATGGCATCTCAAGGTCACGAACTTATGGATATTGCAAAGGAAAATAAGTGTGATATTCTTTTTGAAGCTGCTGTAGCTGGTGCTATTCCTATTATTAGACCTTTAAAGCAGTGTCTTGCAGGTAATTATATATCTGAAATTTTAGGTATAGTAAATGGTACAACTAACTTTATACTTACTAAAATGACAAAAGATGGAATGGAATTTGATGATGCTCTTAAAATGGCTCAGGACTTAGGTTATGCTGAAGCTGACCCTACAGCCGATGTTGAAGGTTATGATGCTGGTAGAAAAATGGCAATTATGGCATCTATAGCTTTTAATACTAGGGTTACATTTGATGATGTTTATACTGAAGGTATAACTAAGATTACAGCTAAAGATATTAAATATGCTAAAGATATGGATTGCGATATTAAACTTTTAGGTGTAGCTAAAAATACTGAAAATGGTATTGAAGTTAAGGTTCACCCAATGCTTATACCAAGCAACCATTCATTAGCATCTGTTAATGACTCATTTAATGCTGTATTTGTTCACGGTGATGCTGTAGATGATGCAATGTTTATGGGTAGAGGTGCTGGCGAACTTCCAACTGCTAGTGCTGTAATGGGTGATATAATTGATGTTGCAAGAAATATTAAATTTAACTGTAATGGTAGAATTGGTTGTACTTGCTATAAGGAAATACCTATTAAAAATATTGATGACACTGAAAGCAAATTCTTTATGAGAATGCAAGTAGAAGATAGACCTGGTGTACTTGCTAGTGTTGCTAGCGTTTTAGGTAATACAGATGTTGGTATTGATAGAGTAATTCAGAAAACTAAGAAAAATGGTGTAGCTGAATTAGTAGTAATTACTGATTCTGTTCTTGAGAAAAACTTTAAAGATGCTTTATCAATATTTAATGGTATGGCAATGATAAAAGAAATATCATCATTAATAAGAGTTTACTAATTATAAAAAATAATTTAATTAATAAGATTGTTGTAAAATAAATTTATATAATGAAAGGGTGGTTAGAATATTTAACCACCCTTTAAAACTAAGTATAAAATTTTAAATACTATTAAATAGCGTCATTACCGTATGAAATACCTTCTGGAGTGATTGCCATACGAGCTTTTCTTTCACTTAAGAATAGAAGGTCAACAAGTCCTAAAGACTCTAATTCTTTTACAGCCTTTGTATAGGCTTCAATTTCCTTTTCTTTTTCTGTTTTAAAATAAAATGAATAAGTATCTCCGCCCATTAAGTAGGATTGATACACTCTTTCAAATATTGCATTTGCCTCTTTTAGCATACAAATCACCCCTTTAAAGTTTAATTATAATTACATTATATAGTAAGTCAACAAAAAATGCAAGAATATTATAATCAAAACAACACATATTTTGCAAAATATATAATTTATAAGTTATATAATAATATTAAGAAGCTTTAATTTCGAGTCTTAATCTATCAGCAATTAAAGCTATAAATTCGCTGTTAGTAGGCTTTCCTTTATTATTAGACACAGTATAGCCAAATAACGAGTCAATAGCATCCACTTTGCCTCTACTCCAAGCAACTTCAATGGCGTGTCTGATAGCTCTTTCTACTCTACTTGGAGTAGTGTTGCATTTTTTTGCAATAGCAGGGTATAGTTCTTTTGTAATATAATTAAGTACATCAATATCATTAATTGCCATAATTATAGCTTCACGCATATAATGATAGCCTCTTATGTGGGCAGGAACGCCAACTTCGTGTAAAATATTTGTTACTCTTGTTTCTAGGTCAATATCACTATGATTACTGTAACATAAACCAGTATTTAAAACACCTTTCTTTGTAACTGGTTCTTTGAGCTGTCTTATTCTTGATACAAGCAATTCCATATCAAAAGGTTTAGCAATATAATATTTTGCTCCTAAAGTAAATGCCTTCTGTGTAATCTGTTCGCCTGTTATTGCGGTAAGCATTATGCACATAGTATTTTTTGCCTTGTTTTCTTTATGAAGCTTTTCAAGTACACCGATACCGTCAAGTTTAGGCATAATACCATCAATTAAAGCAATATCCGGAGATTCACTTACAATTTTAGTATAAGCTTCTTGGCCATCGTGAGCAATACTTATTATTTCCATATCTTCTTGCTTTCCGATGTAGTTGCTTAAGCAATCACAAAAATCCTTATTGTCATCAGCGATTAATACAGTTAATTTTTCTTTGTTCATATTTTTGTCCTCCTATTTTATAAAAAATAATATTTTATGTTCTTGGTAAAACTGGTAATATTTACCAGATACTGGTATTATAATACTATTTTTCATAAAATGCAAGAGAAATTTATAAATTTTTTGCAGGTTTACCAAATTTTGCCAATGAAGCATTGCTATATCTACGGTCTTGTGTCACTTCTTGTCCAAACCAGTCAGGACAATTAAATAAAATGGCATCTTTTGTCGATAAAAATTCTACCTCAACATTCATAAATCCAGCAAGAAATCCTTTATATATATCCAATTCTGCTTTAAGGTTGTTTTCAATTGGAATAATGTATCTTGTTTTTTCTATGGTATTTCCTTCAACCTTTTTCCATAGATTGTCAAATTGTTCCTTTGTAAGGTCTAACTCATATTCAATTTTTTTCATTGTTCCTGAACCTTTTACCGTTAAAATATAATTTTCGTCCCATTGTCTTACTCTAATAGTTGGATTTGTTGAAATATATCCTTGTTTAATCTCGTGTTTTGTAAAATTTTCAATGTTATCTGGTAAATTTTTGATTAAAAATTTTCTTTCTATCTCATAAATTTCATTTTTCATTTTCATCACCCTTGAATTAATATATTTATTTTAGTATAATTAATTATAACATATTTTATTTGAAATTGGGAGGTTTAAGTATATGGTAGTTGTATTTATGGCAAATGGATGTGAAGAAATTGAAGCATTAACTCAGGTTGATGTGTTAAGGAGAGCTGGGATTGAAACTAAGTCAGTATCAATAACTACAGAAAAACTTATTAAAGGTGCTCACGGTATAGATTTTATGGCTGATTGTACTATATTTGATATAGATTTTGATAAAGTTGAAATGGTTGTGCTTCCTGGAGGTCTTGTAGGTAGAAATAACCTTATGAATAGTAAAGAGGTTGTTACTGTTTGTAAAAAGTTTAATGAGTTGGGTAAATTTGTGACAGCTATATGTGCATCACCAAGTGTATTGGGTGAGAATAATATACTACAGGGTAAAAAGGCAACTTGTTATCCTGGATTTGAAGAACAGTGTCACGGTGCTGAAATATCAAATGCTGTAGTTGTAAAAGATGGTAATATTATAACATCAAGAGGTCCTGCTACTGCTATGGATTTTGCTATAGAACTTGTTAAAGCAATAGCAGGTGATAGTGTTGCTGAAAAAACAGCACAGGGGCTTTTACTTAGATAAGTTTAAAAAGCTCTGACAAATTAACACTTGATATTTCTTTTAAATTTAGTTGTTTAAAGGCTTCTTCAACTTTTTTTATATCTATGTTGTAAATATAGGAAATATCTTTTGGCTGATAAGAATTACAGTTATAATAGCTTAATGATTTTTTGAAAATTTTGCAAATATAACTGCTACCGTTAAGCATTATAGTTGGTATAATTTCAGATGAAATTTTGCTTAAATGCTTAAACTCAAGTATTTTGTTTATTTCAGCAGGTGTTATATGTAAGAGATAGCTTAATTCATTAATGTCTACACTTTCATATTTAGATTTTATCATTATATCAAGAGCTTTTAGTGTAGGACATATTTCATTATAATACAAATTAAAAAAACTTTTCATAGTATTACTCCTTATACGATTATATGTTTAGTATAATGTTTAATATTTTATATGTCTAGTTGTAAATATTGGAATGGAGTGTTGAGTATGAATGCATTGCAGAGATACTTTGATTACAGACAGGCACTAATTGAGCAATATACAAAAGGCGATTTAACTAAGAAAGAATATCTTAACTTAAATTTAGATGCAGTATTATCATTAAAAGACGAGCCTTTTAAAAGAGTTGATTCAGTAGAAAAGGGGCTATTCAACTATCAATTTTTTAATGCAATGGCAAAAGATGCTTCTATGGAGGCAAAAAAATATGCAAGCAAAGATTTTTGTAGCATATATACTGAACAAGTAAATTATTATTACAATAGAAAAGATAATGCAACTATGAAAATATTAGAACTTTTAGATTTTATTGGTATTGAATCTTATTTTATAAAAGTTAAAAGTAAAGAGCTAAAAAATAAGTTGTTTGAAATTGTTTTAAAAGATAATGGTATGATATTACACTCAACATCAGAAGCAGTTTTAAATCGACTAAGAGAAGAAAACTGCTTCAGTGAATGTGTAAGAAAATCTTTAATAGATAATTATATTAACCATAAATATTAATTTAAAAGGCAATTTCTTTTATTTTATATATTATTTTTATAGTAGAGGAAACAATCATTATTCCAGCGGCTATAGCTGCAGCAATAAAGAGGGTTTCCTTTCCTTTTAATATAAAATTTAACCAATCACTTCTTATGGCATAATTTATTGCATAGTACAATGAACCACCTGGAATTAATATTATAAGGTTTGGTACTAAAAAAGTTGTTGTTGGTGTTTTTATTATTCTGGCAGCTATTTCTGTATATAATGTTAAAAATATTGTTGTAAATAAGCATTGCAAAATTTCGTTATTAAGAAACATAAGCATTAAATATAAAGCCCAACTTAATATACCACCGATAAATGGAATTATTAATCTCTTACCTTTTACATTATATAAAACTGCAAAGCCAAATGATGCAATTCCTGCTGTTAAAATTTGTATAAAATATCCTATCATTGTAACCTCCAACTATAATATAAATTTACCCAAGTATACAGTGGCAATAACAAAGCCTAATGTTACAGCAGTGGCTTTTATAATACTTTCAGCAAACCTAAGTAACCCTGACATTGTATCACCACTTATCATATCTCTTAATGAATTTGTTATAGCTACTCCAGGAATCATAAGCATAATATTACCAATTACAATATTATCCAAATCTTTACCAAATCCTATTTTTACAAATACAACTGCAAAAAAACCTATTACAAAAGCTATTATCATTGTTAATAAAGCAATATTAGCATCAATGTAATTAAACTTTGTAATAAGGCAATACATCATTAGACCTAATACTCCAGAAGCAATACCATCAATAAAATTGCCACCAAAAAATATAGTAAGAGAAAAAGCAATAACAGAATATATTACAGCAAAAATCTTTTTAGAATAAAGAGAACTTTTAATAATTTTATCGTAGCTTTTTCTTATGTATGATATATCTGGATTATTTTGACATATATATCTTGATAGACTATTTAATTTATCTAGTCTATCTAAATTTGTGTTATAGTTAATTATTCTTTTTGTTTGTGTATATATATTTTCGTTATTTTTTATTGTTATAATTATGCAAGAAGTAATTGTAAATACATTAACTTCTGAAATATTATATGACTTAAATATTCTCGAAGCTGTATCTTCTACACGGCTAATTTCAGCACCACATTCAAGCATTTCTTTACATATATTTATAACTAAATCCAAAAGTTTATTATATTCCAATTTTTTTCCTCCTTTATTTGATAAAAATAGTATAACACTTAAATATTAATAAGACAAGGAAGTATAAACAATAAATATTTGTCAATAATAGTAAAATGTATTTTACAATTAAATAGTTGAAATAATGGTATATATAGTTTAAAATAAACTTGGAGGTGGTATTTATGATAATAGGTGCTTGTACAGTTTATTTGACTGCTGAATGGTGCAACTCTCTTAAAGAGAAAAGAATGGTTGTAAAAAGTATTGTAGAAAAGGCTAAGCATAAGTTTAATATTTCAATTGCTGAAGTAGATAGACAAGACATTCATAAATCAATAGTAATCGGTTTTACATGTGTTACAAATGAAGTAAGACACGCAGATGAAATTATAGAAAATGTGCTTAACTACATAGAGAGAAGTACCGATGCAGTTATTGATGATGTAGAAAGGGAAATTTTTTAAAAAAAAGCTGGATTTTTTTGTAATCTTATGTTATAATGCTAAGAAGTGCAATTATGTTTTAAGGAGGATATATTAATGAGCACAGTTGAAAATATCGAGAAGAACAAGGTAAAGATTTCTTTTACTGTTGATGCAGAAACTTTTGAAAAGGGTATGGACTACTCTTATAATAAGAACAAGGGTTCTATTAATATTCAGGGCTTTAGAAAAGGTAAGGCTCCTAGAAAGTTAATTGAAGCTCAGTATGGTAAGGCAATTTTCTATGATGATGCTGTAAACTTCGTTTTACCAGAGGCTTATGATGCTGCTGTTGCTGAAAACAATCTTGAGGTTGTTGCTAAGCCTGAAATCGATGTTACATCTATTGATGAAAATGGTGTATCTTTCACAGCTGAAGTTTGGGTTAAGCCAGAGGTTACTCTTGGTGAATATAAGGGTTTAACTTTTGAAAAGAAAGACCCAAATCCTACAGATGAAGATATTGATGCAGAACTTAAGAAGGAACAGGAAAAGGCAGCTAGAATTGTTGATGTAACTGACAGACCTGTTCAGAATGGTGATATTGCAAATATTGACTTTAAGGGCTTTATTGATGATGTAGCTTTTGAAGGTGGCGAAGGTAAGGATTTTGACTTAGAAATCGGTTCTCATACATTTATTGACAATTTTGAAGACCAGTTAGTTGGTGCAGAAATTGGTCAGGATGTAGTTGTTAATGTTACTTTCCCAGAAAATTATGGTAAGGAAGATTTAGCAAACAAGCCAGCTAAGTTTGAAGTTAAGGTTAATGGTATCAAGTTTAAGGAACTTCCAGAATTAACAGATGAGTTTATTCAGGATACAACTGAATTTGAGAACATTAAGGAATATAGAAACGAAATTTGTGGTAACCTTTTAGCTGCAAATATTCAGAAGTTCAAGTCTGAAAAGGAAGAAGAACTTATTAATAAGTTAGTTGAAGTTTGTGAAATGGATATTCCACAGGCTATGATTGATGCTGATGTTGATATGAAGATTCAGGATTATGCATTCCAGTTACAGCAGCAGGGTATTAGCTTAGATATGTACTTACAGTATATGGGTCAGACTATGGACTCAATGAGAGAAGCATATAAGCCATTATCTGAAAACCATGTAAAGGCTAGACTTGCACTTGAGGCTGTAGCTAAGGCTGAAAACCTTGAAGTAACTGATGAAGATGTTAAGGAAGAAGCTGAAAAGGTAGCTAAGGCTTATGGTGTAACAGCTGATGACATTATGAAGAGTGCTGACTTTGTAAAGAGCGTTAAGAGTGATTTACTTAGACAGAAGGCTTTAAAGGTAATTGAAGAAGCTGCTAAGGAAGCTTAATTATTTGCTAATAAAGTGTAATATTAATCAAGGTAAGTTTATTTATATAAATTTACCTTGATATTTTCTAATGGGAGGTATATTAATGAGTTTGGTACCTATTGTTGTTGAAAAAACTTCTGGTGGTGAAAGGTCTTATGATATTTATTCTAGACTTTTACAGGACAGAATTATATTTTTAGGTGAAGAAGTAAATGATACTACAGCTAGCCTTGTTGTAGCTCAGTTACTCTTTCTTGCAGCAGATGACCCTGATAAGGATATTAACTTGTATATTAATAGTCCTGGTGGTTCAGTAACTGCTGGTCTTGCTATTTATGATACTATGCAGTATATTAAACCAGATGTTTCTACTATCTGTGTAGGTATGGCTGCTAGTATGGGTGCGTTTCTTTTAGCTGGTGGTGCAAAAGGTAAAAGATATGCTTTACCTAATTCAGAAATTATGATTCATCAGCCTTTAGGCGGTGCTCAGGGGCAAGCAACAGATATTAAAATTCATGCAGAATATATACTTAAAATTAGAGATAAGCTTAATAAAATGCTGTCTGAAAATACTGGAAAGCCTTTAAATATAATTGAGGCAGACACAGACAGAGATAATTTTATGTCTGCTGAAGAAGCTGTTGAATATGGTCTTATTGATTCAGTAATAACAAAGCCTCAATAAAGGAAAGAGAGGATGTCAACAAAAATGGATGATGAAAAATTAAGGTGTTCATTCTGTGGTAAAGCTCAGGATGAAGTAAAAAAACTTATAGCAGGACCTCATGTATATATTTGTAACGAATGTATTAGATTGTGTCAAGATATATTAAAAGACGAATTAAATAATACAGATGAAGAATTTGAATTAAAAGATGATTTGCCTACTCCTGCTGAAATTAAATCCGTTCTTGATGAATATGTAATTGGTCAAGATGATGCTAAAAAAGTTTTGTCTGTTGCTGTTTATAATCATTACAAAAGAATATCTGCAATGGATATTAAAAGCGATGTTGAGTTACAAAAGAGTAATATCCTCTTAGTTGGTCCTACAGGTGTTGGTAAAACGCTTTTAGCTCAAACAATGGCAAAACTTTTGAATGTTCCTTTTGCTATAGCTGACGCAACAAGTCTTACTGAAGCGGGCTATGTTGGCGAAGATGTTGAAAATATACTTTTAAAAATAATTCAGGCAGCTGACTTTGATATTGAAAAGGCTCAAAGAGGTATTATTTATATTGATGAAATTGATAAAATTGCCAGAAAATCTGATAATCCATCAATAACTAGAGATGTTAGTGGTGAAGGTGTTCAACAAGCCTTACTTAAAATATTAGAAGGTACTGTTGCTAATGTTCCACCTCAGGGTGGTAGAAAGCATCCACATCAAGAATTTATACAGATAGATACAACTAATATCTTATTTGTATTAGGTGGTGCTTTTGCTGGTATCGAAAAGATTATTGATAGAAGATTAACTAAAAAGGTTATTGGCTTTGGTGCTGATGTTAAATCTGATGATGACATTAAACATAGTGACATACTTAAAAATATTCTTCCTCAGGATTTAGTTAAGTATGGACTTATTCCAGAAATTATAGGTAGAATGCCTGTTGTTGCTACTCTTAAAAGTCTTGATGAAGATGCGTTGATTAAGATTTTAACTGAGCCAAAGAATGCCTTAACTAAACAGTATGAGTATATGCTTAAGTTAGATGGTGTTGAACTTGAATTTACACCAGAAGCATTAGATGCAATTGCTAAGAAAGCTATTGAACAAGAAACTGGTGCTAGAGGTCTTAGGGCTATAGTTGAAACATTTATGAATGATATAATGTATCAAGTGCCTTCAGAAGAAAATATTGAAAAGTGTATAATTACTAAAGATACTGTTAATGGTAACGGCAAACCAGAGTTCTTTTATAAAGAAAATAAAAAATCCGATAAAAAATCTGCAAAGAAAAAAGAAAATATAGGATAACAGTCCACATTAAAAGCTCGTTTTATGCGAGCTTTTATTTAATAGATTATATAATAAAAAGGCTGAACAAAATAAAATATTTTGAACAGCCTCTCTTATAAATTATATGTAATTAAATTAATACATCAGCAATTTCTTTTGGTAAATCAGTAGGAAGTGTGTTAGCGGCAGCAATAAAATCAATATTGTATTTGTCACCAATAGCCTTAAGTTTAGCTACTAATTTAATAATATCTTCGCTGTCAAGTTTAGCTACGATCTTGAAAATACCATCAATAAAAATCTTTTCAATATCGTTATTCTGAGAAAGAATACCGTAAATAAAACCAACTAATTCTCTATAATTTGCTAATGGAAATTCAGCTACTTCAACAAATCTTACATCGTGGTCTAAGTCGTAAATGTGTCTACTGTCATCATCAATATATACAACACAACCATTAGTGCTTTTAACTGCGTTATTAGCCATCTCTAATAACTTCTTTGTCTTACCTTCGCCTTTTTCACCTGCTAAAATCTGTACCATAATAATCTCCTCCTTGAAATGAATTTGAAGAAATTTCTTCATTCAATTATTACCAAATAAGATATTTAAAAATATGGTAATAATAAACAATGATATAATTCACTGTTGCTTTATAATATATATATTCAACAAATATTTTAACTTTCCTTTTATTTTTTTAAAAAATTTTATATTTTTAATTTATATTGACAAATTTGTAATTCTACTTATTTAATGGTAAATTTATCTTGACAAACATTTGATTTATAGGTTAATATTATAAGGATGTAGAAAGGATAGACTCTTATGAAAAAAAGTACAACAAAAAATGAATATACAAATGAGAGTATAAGTTCACTTAAAGGTGCAGACAGAGTTAGACTTCGTCCCAGTGTTATCTTTGGTTCAGATGGACTTGAAGGTTGTCAGCATTCTGTGTTTGAAATTTTATCCAATGCTATTGATGAAGCGAGAGAAGGCTATGGAGATAAAATAGAAATTATACTTGGCAAAGATAATGATATAACTGTATGCGACCACGGTAGAGGTATACCTGTTGATTACAATGCAAAAGAAGATAGATACAACTGGGAACTTTTATTTTGCGAAATGTATGCAGGTGGTAAATATAATAATAACAATGGAGATAATTATGAGTTTAGTTTAGGCTTGAATGGTCTTGGTTTATGTTCAACCCAGTATAGTTCTGAATATATGGATGTTGTTATTTATAGAGATGGCTATAAATATCAGTTAAATTTTGAAAAAGGCGAAAATATTGGTGGACTAACAAAAGAGGAAACAAATGTTAAAAAGACTGGCTCTACAATTCATTGGAAACCAGATAGAGAAGTATTTACAAATATAAATATTCCTATTGAATATTATCAAGATATATTAAAAAAACAGTGTATTGTAAATGCAGGTCTTACATTTGAACTTAAAGATGAAAAAACTGGTGATAAATTTACTTATTGCTATCCAGAGGGTATTAAAGATTATATTGCAGAAGTATCAGGAGAGAAAAATTTAACCGAAATTCAATATTATTCAGGTGAAGGCAAGGGTAGAGATAGAGCAGATAAGGACGAATATAAACTTAAGTTTGAAATTGCTTTTTGTTTTAATAATGAAGTAAATGTTTTGGAATATTATCATAATTCAAGTTTTCTAGAATATGGTGGTTCACCTGATAAAGCTGTAAGGTCATCTTTTGTATATGCTATTGATAATTATTTAAAAACAAATAACCTTTATAATAAGAATGAAAAGAAAATTGTATTTTCAGATGTAGAAGATAGTCTTGTACTTATTATAAATAGTTTTTCTACTATAACTAGCTATGAAAATCAGACTAAAAAATCTATTACAAATAAATTTATACAAGAATTTTTGACAGATTATTTAAAAAAGCAGCTTGAGTTTTACTTTATTGAAAATAAAGCTGATGCTGATAAAATTGCTAAACAAATTCTTGTAAATAAAAG
>URXK01000015.1 GCA_900551755.1 uncultured Eubacterium sp.
TGCCTTGCCATACATATAATTAATATGTTAAAGTACACCTTACTTGTAGGGGCGAGCATTGCTCGTCCTTAGTTATAGATAATATTGGAAACCCTTCCGTCAACCTCCGGTTGCCACCTTCCCTATGAGGGAAGGTAAATGGTGTTACCACATATATTAATATGTAAAAGTACAGCTTGCTTGTAGGGGCGAACAGTGTTCGCCTAATGTAACTACTACAAATAACTAATTAACGGGCGATTACTAATCGCCCCTACCAATAACCTGTTCATATTAATTACAAGTACAACTAAAAACTAACCCTTTAGCTCCACTTTTAGGGGAGCTGGCACCCAGTGACTGATGGGGTTCTATTTTCAAGTAATATGTAATAGGTAATACTGGAAACCCTTCCGTCAACCTTTGGTTGCCACCTTCCCTATAAGGGAAGGTAAATGGTGTTACCACATATATTAATATGTAAAAGTACAGCTTGCTTGTAGGGGCGAACAGTGTTCGCCTAATGTAACTACTACAAATAACTAATTAACGGGCGATTACTAATCGCCCCTACCAATAACCTGTTCATATTAATTACAAGTACAACTAAAAACTAACCCTTTAGCTCCACTTTTAGGGGAGCTGGCAGCTTTAGCTGACTGATGGGGTTCTATTCTCAAGTAATAAGTAAACAATCTAAACTGGGCTGTTGAATTACACCAACAGCCCAGTTTTTTAATTGATTTTATATTAATTTTAAAAATTAGCCTAATCTTGCAATTTGTTCCTCAACACTCTTTAACATTGAGCTATACTTTTCAAGTTTAGCCTTTTCTTCATTAATAACCTTTTCAGGAGCTTTAGAAACAAAACCTTGATTAGAAAGTTTCTTTTCAACTCTTTCAACTTCCTTAATAAGTTTTTCCTTCTCCTTAGCAAGTCTTTCCTTTTCCTTAGCTATATCAACAAGCTCAGCAAATGGCATATAAATCATACCATTATGAATAGCTGTAGATACTGCATCATCACTAATACCAGCCTTATCAGCCTGAACTGTAACATCACTTGCATAAGCTAAAGGAGCAAAGAATACCTTACCCTTTTCAAAAATACTTCTAACTTCATCATTTTCACTAACAACGATTACATTAGCCTTTTTGCTAGGAGCAACATTCATTTCTGCTCTAATGTTTCTTATTGACTTAATAGCCTCTTTCATAAGTTCAATAGCCTTTTCATCATCAGCAAAGTTAAATTCTTCGCTGTATTCTGGCCACTTAGAAAGCATAATTGTTTCTTCTTCACTCTGAATAGATGTAAATATCTCCTCAGTAACAAATGGCATAAATGGGTGAAGAAGTTTGAGAGCATTAATAAGAACAGTCTTTAATGTCCAAAGAGCAGCCTCTCTTGTGGAATCTTCCTGATTATAAAGTCTTGGCTTAACCATTTCAATATACCAGTCACAGTATTCGTCCCAAATAAAGTCATATACATTCTGAACAGCAATACCAAGTTCGTAAGCATCAAGATTAGCTGTAACATTCTTAGCAAGAGAGTTTACCTTGCTTAAAATCCATCTATCAGCAGCAGTTAAAGCCTCCTTATCAAACTTAGGCTCACTATCGCCAATGTGCATCATTACAAATCTTGAAGCGTTCCAAAGTTTATTAGCAAAGTTTCTGCTGTTTTCTACTCTCTCATTGTAAAATCTCATATCATTACCAGGAGCATTACCAGTAATAAGAGTAAGTCTTAAGGCATCAGCACCAGCAACCTTAATGATTTCAAGTGGGTCAATACCATTACCGAGAGATTTACTCATTTTTCTACCCTGACTATCTCTTACAAGGCCGTGAATAAGAACTGTCTTAAATGGAACTTCGCCCATCTGTTCAATAGCTGAAAATACCATTCTTACAACCCAGAAGAATATAATGTCATAACCTGTAACAAGTACACTAGTTGGATAGAAGTGTTCAAGCTCAGGTGTCTTTTCTGGCCAACCTAAAGTTGAGAAAGGCCATAATGCAGATGAGAACCAAGTATCAAGGCAGTCCTCGTCCTGAACAATGTGAGTGCCACCACACTTAGGGCAAACAGTAGGTGCTGTCTTAGAAACAATAACTTCACCACAATCACAGTAGTAAGCTGGTATTCTGTGACCCCACCAAAGCTGTCTTGAAATACACCAATCGTGAATATCCTCTAACCAGTGAGTATAAATCTTACCAAATCTATCTGGAACAAACTTTAATTCCTTGTTGTAATAAGCATCAAGAGCAGGCTTAGCAAGTTCTTCCATCTTTACAAACCACTGCTTTTTAATAAGTGGTTCAATAACAGTGTGGCATCTATCGTGAGTACCTACAGCGTGATTAATATCCTCTTTTCTAATGAAAAGACCCATTTCATCAAGCTCCTCAACAATCTGCTTTCTAGCCTCGTATCTATCCATACCTTCAAACTTGCCACCGTTAGCATTGATTGTACCATCATCATTTAAAATATTGATTTTTGGTAAATTGTGTCTTTCGCCAACTTCAAAGTCGTTAGGGTCGTGAGCAGGAGTAATCTTAACTACACCTGTACCAAATTCCATATCAACATAAGTATCAGCAATAATAGGTATTTCTCTGTTTACAAAAGGAACTACACAAACCTTGCCTACAACATCTTTGTATCTATCATCATCTGGGTGAACAGCAATAGCAGTATCACCTAACATAGTTTCAGGTCTAGTAGTAGCAAACTCAAGAAATCTATCTGTACCCTTAATAGGATACTTAATATGCCAAAAGCCACCCTGCTTATCTTCGTGCTCAACCTCTGCATCAGATATAGTTGTCTGACAAGTTGGACACCAGTTAATAAGTTTTTCGCCTTGATAAATATAGCCCTTTTCGTATAACTTGCAAAATACTGTAAGTACAGCGTCAGAAAGACCCTCGTCCATTGTAAATCTTTCTCTATCCCAGTCACAAGAAGAACCTAACTTCTTTAACTGATTAAGGATAGTTCCACCGTATTCTTCCTTCCACTCCCAAGCTCTCTTAAGGAAGCCATCTCTGCCAACATCTTCCTTTGTAAGACCTTCTTCACGCATTTTATTAACAATTTTAACCTCAGTTGAAATAGCTGCGTGGTCAGTGCCAGGAATCCAAAGAGCATTGTAGCCCTGCATTCTTTTCCAACGAATAAGAATATCCTGCATAGTTTCGTCTAAAGCGTGACCCATATGAAGATGACCAGTAATGTTTGGAGGTGGAATTACAATAGTAAAAGGCTCCTTACTTTTGTCAACTTCGGCGTGGAAATAACCCTTATCAAGCCAATTTTGATAAATTCTTTCTTCAATGGAAGGGTCATAGCTTTTAGCCATTTCTTTCATCATTTTTGTTTCCTCCTGTGTTTCTTTAGTTATTATTCAACAATAAAAAAAGATACCTTCATCTTTAAGGACGAAAGTATCCGTGGTACCACCTTAATTCCTGCAAGTGCAGGCACTTAAATGCTTTAACGCAGCAAACGCTGTGCCTACTACTATTTCAGCACAAAGACTCCAAAGCTACCTTCAATAATCCTTACAACAAAGTACCTTACAGCCACGAGTACCTCTCTCTTAGAAGTGTAATTATTTACTCCTCTTTATCTTAGTCTACAAAAATATTAAATTAATAATAATTAGCTTAAAAATTCAACAATAGCCTCAAGAGCTTCCTTTTCATCAGCACCGTCAGCATAAACAGTTACATTATGACCTGTAAGAGTACCAATAGAGATAACACCCATAATACTCTTAAGGTTAATCTCCTTGTTATCCATAGTAAGTCTAAGGCTACTAGAAAATCTACCAGCAGTCTGAACTAACATAGGAATTGGTCTTTCAATCATACTAGAACCTACTTTTATATCTTGCTTAATCATAACAATGTCCCCCTTTTAAATCTTCGACAATTTCGTGAATTTTTTTAAGTCTGTGATTAACACCTGATTTACCAATAGGTGGTTCAAGGTATTCTCCCAATTCTTTTAGGCTAGAATCAGGGTATAAGAGCCTAACTTTGGCTATAGTCCTAAGGTTTTCAGGTAAATAGTCTAATCCTTTATTTTCTGCTATGTAATTAATATCCTCTATTTGTCTAACAGCTGTGTTGACAATTTTGTTTATATTAGCAGTTTCGCAATTTACAATTCTGTTTACATTATTCCTAACTTCCTTAACAACTCTAAGATTTTCAAACTCCAGCAAAGCCTTGTATGCAGACATAACATTTATTAAATCCACAATCTGCTCTGCCTCCTTGCAATAAACAACAAAGCGATTTTTTCTTTCGACAATTTTCATTTCAATGCCAAAATCACTTATAATATCCACAAGGTTTTTAGAATGTTCATAATCGTTGTCAGCAAATTCAAGATGATAATGCTTGCTTGGGTCATTTACAGAACCACAGCAAACAAATGCAGTACGAATATAAGCTCTTTTGCAGCAATTTCTCACTACACTTTCAGGATTAATTGGTGCGTTAAGACTAAAGTCATTACTGTCTTTAATTCCTAATATTTTAACCATTGTGTCTACTAATTTACTATCTTTAACAACAATTTCGTTGTTATTAATATCCACAGCTATGTTAAAAATATCAGCAATTAAACTAACAGCTAGTTTTAAAATATCAATGTTATCACTATGTATAACAACAAATTTGTCATAGTCCTCTGTACTTACATAGCCACAAATATTAATTATAGCCTCAAGCTCTGCAATTTTACAATGGCGGTCTTGAACATTCAACATATTGGAAAGCAATTCAGACTTAATATCAGATGAAAAAGACATAAGCCACCTCCACATTGTAAATACAAACTATTAAAAATTTGTTAAATAATCATACACAAATAAGTATACTACCTCTTTGCATCTTTGTCAATATCTCTATGAGCAATAATTACACTATGGCCCTTAGATTTTAAGTTATTATAAAGTTCGTTAGCTAAGGTTACGCTTCTATGCTTACCACCTGTGCAGCCAACAGCAATAACAAGCTGATTTTTACCTTCCTTAATATAATTAGGAATAAGGAATTCACACATATCTGTCAGCTTATCTCTAAATATTTGTGCCTCTTGCCACTTCATTACATAATCTCTTACAGCAACATCATTGCCAGTAAGAGGCTTTAATTCATCAATATAAAATGGATTAGGCAAAAATCTAACATCAAATACAAGGTCAGCGTCACTTGGTATGCCATACTTAAAGCCAAAGCTCAAAACAGTTATCATTAGGCTTTCAAAATGCTTTTCTTCAAGGAAAATTTCACTTAACTGAGTTCTCAACTGTCTTGTAAGCATATGAGAAGTATCAATTATATAATCAGCCATTTTCTTAATGTTTTCAAGCTGTTTTCTTTCGCTTTTTATGCCATCAATAAGCCTTTCACCCTTAACATTAAGTGGGTGCTGGCGTCTTGACTCCTTATATCTTTTAAGAAGTACCTCATTTTCACTATCAAGATATAGTATTTCAAAGCCCTTGTTTTCATCTGTCTTTATTTCAGAAAGAAAGCTGGCAAGGTCGCCAAAAAGCTTTCCTCCTCTTATATCAACACCAATAGCCACATTTGCCATATTTGAGTTGGGAGTGGAGCATAAGTCAATAAACTTTGATATAAGACTTGGAGGCAAATTATCAACACAAAAGTACCCTATATCCTCCAAAAATTTTAAAACCGTACTTTTGCCTGCACCTGACATACCAGTTACAATTACACATCTCATATTACCAACTCCCATCATCTTTAGTTTATCTATATTAATATAGCTAATTAAATTATATTAAAAGCTACTCACCAATTATTCTTACTTCTGGCTCTAATTTAACACCAAACTTATCCTCAACAATGTTAGAAACATTGTGCATAAGTGTAAGAACATCATTAGCAGTTGCTCCACCATTATTAACAACAAAGCCACAATGCTTAGGACTAACCTGTGCCTTACCAACACTATAGCCTCTTAAGCCACTGTCATCAATTAGCTTAGCAGCAAAATAACCCTCTGGTCTTTTAAATGTACTGCCTGCACTAGGCAATTCTACTGGCTGTTTAGAATTTCTTTGTGTCAAAAGCTCACTCATTTTTGACTGTATATCTTCCTTGTTTCCTTTTTCAAGGCTTAAAATGGTTTCAACAACAATCATATTTTCACTCATAATTTTGCTCTTTCTGTAGCCAAAATCAGAAGCCTTATTACTTATTGTTTCAATTTTGCCATTGTGTATAACCTTTGTTTCAACAACAATATCCTTCATTTCTCCACCATAAGCACCTGCATTCATACACACAGCACCACCTATAGTGCCAGGAATACCACTTAAGCACTCCATACCTGTAAGAGAATTGTTTAAGGCAGTTTTTGCAACTGTAGAAAGCAAAGCACCTGCCTGTGCTGTAATAACATTGTCATTAACAGTTATGTTGGCAAACTTTTTATAAAGCTGTATAATTACACCTCTAAAACCACTATCTTTAACAAGGAGATTACTGCCGTTACCAATTACATAATAAGGAATATTATTGCTCTTAACATAATTTATAACAGCTTCAAGGCTTTCTGTTGTGTTTGGAGTAACAAAAAAATCAGCATTTCCACCAATTCTAAATGTTGTGTGCTTACTCATAGTCTCATTTTGGCACACATTTTCAGAACCAACAATTTTAATTAAATCATCAACAATATTCATTTATTAGATTTCCTCTCTGTTGATTTTGCCAAGCATAGCAGCACCTACAAGACCTGCATCATTGCCAAGAGTTGCAACACAAATCTTAGTCTTAAGGTCGCCACCATATACTCTTTCATTTAAAATTTTAGTAAGAGGTTTAATTACCTTGTCACCCTGTGCACAAACGCCACCACCAATAATAATAGCCTCTGGCTGGAATATATTAACAAGGTTTACCATACCAATGGCAAGATACTTAATATACATATCAATAATACCAATAGCAACCTCGTCGCCTAAATCTGCTGCATCAAAAACAGTCTTAGCATCAATTAACTTAATATTACCATCAACAAGGTCATAAATCTTACTATTTGGATACTTTGCAGCAGCAATTCTGCCCTCTCGTCTTAAAGCTGATGCTGATGCGTAAGCCTCCCAGCAACCCTTTCTGCCACAAGTACACTCCTCACCTTCAGCCACAATAACCATATGACCTGCCTCACCGCCTCCACCAAAGGAGCCATCAAAGACTTTGCCATTTATAATAATACCAGCACCTAAACCAGTGCCAATAGTTATATAAATAAGGTTTTTGCTACCATAGGCAACACCACAAACATTTTCGCCAATAGCTGCACAGTTTGCATCATTTTCAATATAACAAGGCAAATCTATTCTCTTTCTCATTTCCTCAACTACATTAATATTGTTAAAGTTAAGATTGTTAGAATAAAGAGAAATGCCCTTTGTTTTATCCATAGTACCCGGCATACCTACACCAATAGACTCAACATCTTTAACATCAATTTTAAGCTCGTCTATTAGCTTGTTACACAAAGCCACCATATCATCAAGAATATCCTCAGCTGGTCTGCCGTTCATAGTAGGAGTAGATGTTTTAGCTAGGATATTACCGTTTTCATCAACAATACCAACAGAAATATTAGTTCCACCTAAATCAATACCTAAATAATACATAATATTCATCAACCCTTCATAGCACTATTCATAATAGCATCGTTAAGAGCCTTAGCTGCATTGTAGCCCATCTTCTTCTGACGGCAGTTTACAGCAGCAGACTCACAAATAATAGCAAGGTTTCTACCAGGTCTAACAGGAATTGCGTGACAAATTACTTTATTACCTAAAATGTCCATATATTCCTCTTTTATGCCAAGTCGGTCATATACCTTGCCCTTTTCCCAGTATTCAAGTTTAATAATAAGGTCAATTTCCTGACTATCCTTAACTGACTGAACACCGAACATCTGCTTAACATTTATGATACCAATACCTCTAACCTCAATGAAGTATCTAATAAGCTCAGGACAAGTACCAATCAATGAATTGTGAGAAACCTTTTTAATTTCAACAGCGTCATCAGCAACCAATCTGTGACCTCTCTTAACAAGCTCAAGAGCTGCCTCACTTTTACCAATGCCACTTTCACCAGTAATAAGTACACCTTCACCATATACATCAACAAGAACGCCGTGGATAGTTGTTCTTGGAGCAAGCTCAACCTTAAGCCACTTTAAAAGCTCACTTGTAAATTCTGAAGTTGTATCCTCTGTCTGGAGTATAGGAATTTGCTTTTCCTTAGCATAAAACATCATTTCTGGGTGAGGTGTTAAGCCTCTTGAAATAATGACTGCTGGCATTTTATACTGAAAAAGCTTTTCTAATGTTTCCTGTCTAAATTCTGGTGTAAGTTTTGACAAATAGCTGTATTCTACAAGTCCAATAACCTGTATTCTTTCGCTGTCAAAATAGTCAAAAAAGCCTGCAAGCTGTATGGCAGGACGATTTACACCAGGTGTATCTATATTAATTTTGCTAATATCAATTTCCTCTGTCAAATTCTTAAGATTAAACTCTTTTGCAATTTGACTTAAACTTACTGAATACATTTTTCAGCCTCCTTTTTCCCAATGTATATACTTTCTCATATATAAGCTAATTGTAAACCAAATGGAATTTTTTTTCAATCATTTTAATGTAATTTTTATAAATTTAATGTAAAAGAAATAATTTGTGAGTATGTTGGAAACTTTTCCATACAAAGGACGGTAAATTGTGTAAAAGTATGCCTTGCTTGTAGGGGGTATTATTGGACGAGCAATGCTCGCCCCTACAAATAACCCGTTCGTAATAATTATAAGTACAACTAAGGACTACCCCCTTTAGCTCTACTTCTAGGGGAGCTGTCACCCAGTGACTGAGGGGTTTCTATTTTCAGATAACAAGTAATAGTTAATAATTAATAAGTAAAGTTGGAAACCCTTCCGTCAACCTTACCTATAAAGGACAGTAAACTATATCGTCCTACATTATAAAAAACATATAAACAATAAAAGTTAAACATACTTGTAGGGGCGAGCATTGCTCGTCCATAAAAAATGCTGATGTTTGCCCGTATAACAATTATTCGTAACCGTTACATCAGGCGAACACTGTTCGCCCCTACAAATAACCTATTCACAGTAATTATAAGTACAACTAAAAACCACCCTTTAGCTCCACTCCTAGGGGAGCTGTCACCCAGTGACTGAGGGGTTTCTATTTTCAGATAACAAGTAATAGTTAATAATTAATAAGTAAAGTTGGAAACCCTTCCGTCAACCTTACCTATAAAGGACAGTAAACTATATCGTCCTACATTATAAAAAACATATAAACAATAAAGGTTAAACATACTTGTAGGGGCGATTACTAATCGCCCGCATTAATAAAAAATGAACAACTACCTATTCCCCCCCAACAACAAATCTACACCTACTATTTATCACCATTTTCCAACAAATCCGGTCTTTTAGCCTTAGTTCTTTCTAAAGACTTTTCTTTTCTCCACTTTGCAATATTCTGATGATGACCACTCAAAAGCACATCAGGCACTTTTCTACCCATAAATTCTGGTGGCCTAGTATACTGAGGATATTCAAGCAAATTATCAGAAAAACTTTCGTCTTGAAAACTTTCCTCCTTATTAAGAACACCAGGAATAAGCCTAGCCACAGCATCAATAACAGTCATTGCTGCAAGCTCACCACCAGTAAGTACAAAATCACCAATAGAAATTTCATCAGTCACAATTTCTTCAATTACTCTTTCGTCAACACCCTCATAATGACCACAAAGAATAACCATATCTTCAAGTTTAGAAAGGCTTTGTGCCTTTTCCTGCTTAAAAGTTTTGCCCTGAGGCGTCATATAAACAACAGGACAATTTTCACTTAGCTTAGGTTTTATACTCATATAAGCATCATAAATAGGCTGTGGCTGCATAACCATACCAGCACCACCACCATAAGGATAGTCGTCAATATGCCTATGCTTATTAGTAGAAAAATCTCTAATATCAATAGCCTCAATACTTATAGTACCCTCATCACAAGCTCTTTTTATAATAGAATGACTTAAGCCGTCCCTAATCATATCAGGGAAAAGAGTAAGAATGTAAAACTTCATTATCTCAAGCCCTCCAAAAGCTTAACAGTCATTAAATTGTTTTCAACATCAACACTTACAATACAATCCTTAATGGCTGGAATAAGAATTTCCTTGCCCTTGTTGTCCTTTACAGCATAAACATCATTAGCACCAGTAAATATTACATCACTAATAATACCAAGTTCCTCTCCATCAACAGTAACAACATTCATATCATAAAGGTCCTTGATGTAATACTCATCTTCTTCACACGGAACAGCCATATCTTCAGTAATTTTAACAACTGTACCCTTTAAAGTTTCAGCTGTATTCATATCGTCAACACCCTTAAGTTTTAACAATACAAATTGCTTATGAAATCTCACATTTTCAACTTCATACTCTTTAATATTACCTTTTCTATCCACAAAAATATGGTCTAAAAGTTTAAATCTAGCTACATCATCAACAGTAGGCATTACTCTAACCTCGCCTTTTATACCCTGAGTATTTACAATATTACCTACTACAAAATAATTTTCCATATACTATACCTCAATTAATTTAGACTTTTTGCTAACAATAATAAAAAGGTGTTGTATAAAAGAATACAACACCCTGATTATTACATAATTTTAACTACTACCTTTTTGTCCTCTCGGCCAGCAGCAGATTTAATAAAGGTTCTTATAGCTTTAGCTATTCTACCTTGCTTACCAATTACCTTGCCAATATCATCAGGAGCAACAGTCAACTCAAGAATAAGAGCATCATCGTCCATTCTCTCATTGACAACAACTGCATCAGGGTCATCAACAAGATGTTTAGCAAGTATTTCAAGCAATTCCTTCATGGCAGTACCTCCTGATTATGCTTCGATAACGCCAGCCTTCTTTAATAAAGCCTTTGCAGTATCAGTAGGCTGAGCACCATTGCTTAACCACTTCTTTGCCTCTTCTACATTAACCTTTAATTCAACAGGTTCCTTACAAGGGTCATAGTAACCTAACTGAGCGATAGCCTTACCACCTCTTGCATTTCTTGAATCAGCAACAACAATTCTATAGAAAGGACTCTTCTTAGCACCTAATCTAGTTAATCTAATCTTTACCACTTTACATTCACCTCCTTAGTAAATTTATCTATATCTTATTAAAAGTAATAAGCCAATTAATTAAAAGGGCACTTTGAACTTGCCAAGACCGCCTAAGCCACCAAAGCCTTTCTTGCCTTTAGCCATACCGTTCATCATTTTCATCATCTTTTTCATTTCTTCAAACTGCTTTAAAAGTTTGTTGATTTCTTGAATAGATGTTCCTGAACCCTTAGCAATTCTCCTCTTACGAGGACCATTTAATATATCTGGGTTTTGTCTTTCCTTTTTAGTCATTGACTGAATAATTGCCTCAATGTGCTTAGTTGCATTGTCATCAATGTTTAAATCATCAATATTGACCTTGCCACCAACGCCTGGTATCATTTTCATCAAATCCTTTAAAGGACCCATTTTCTTAATTTGCTGGAGCTGGTTTAAAAAGTCCTCAAGATTAAAATCAAGAGTTCTCATTTTCTTTTCAAGCTCCTTAGCCTGTTCCTCATCATAGGCACTTTGTGCTTTTTCAATAAGACTAAGTACATCACCCATACCGAGGATACGAGATGCCATTCTATCTGGGTAAAATGGTTCTAAATCTTCCATTTTTTCACCCATACCTACATATTTAATAGGCTTACCAGTTACAGCTCTAACAGATAATGCAGCACCACCTCTAGTGTCACCGTCCATCTTAGTGATGATAACACCATCAACGCCTAATCTATCATTAAATGTTTCAGCCACATTAACTGCGTCCTGACCAGTCATAGCATCAATAACAAGAAGAATTTCTTGTGGTCTAACTTCATTTTTGATGTTTACAAGCTCATCCATAAGCTCCTCATCAATGTGAAGTCTACCAGCAGTATCAATGATAACAATATCGTGACCATTGTTGCTAGCAAATTCAACAGCCTTTTTAGAAATTTCAACAGGATTGCCCTGACCCATTTCAAAGACTGGAATGTTGTAAGTTGAGCCTACAACCTGCAACTGCTTAATAGCAGCAGGTCTGTAAACATCACAGGCAGCTAACAAAGGCTTTTTGCCTTGTTTTCTAAGCTGACCAGCAAGTTTGCCTACTGTAGTAGTTTTACCTGCACCCTGCAAACCAACCATCATATATATAGTAGGAGATTTTGAACTAAAGGTAAGTTTTGACTGAGAGCTACCCATAAGCTCTACAAGTCCGTCATTAACAAACTTAATAACCTGCTGTGCTGGATTAAGTCCAGTAAGAACTTCCTCACCAACAGCCTTTTCGCTAACCTTGTTTATAAAATCCTTAACTATCTTAAAATTTACATCAGCTTCAAGCAAAGCCAACTTAACCTCACGCATAGCAGCTTTTACATCTTTTTCAGTAAGCTTGCCCTTGCCCTTAAGGTTTGAGAAAACCTGTTGAAGCTTGTTTGATAAACTTTCAAAAGCCATATAAGCCTCCTAATCCAAAATACCAGATACCAAACTTCTTACCTGAAGCAGCTTATCATTACCCTCATTTATCAAAGTGTCGATTTCATTTAAAGCCATATCAACCTTATTTTTGCGGTTTAGATATTTATCCACAAGCATAAGCTTTTCTTCATATTGATTAAGAAGCTTTTCAGTTCTTTTAATCATATCCTGAACAGCCTGCCTAGTTATAGAATGTTCTGCTGCAATTTCGTTTAATGAATAATCATCAAAGTAGTAGCTAGACATAACAGACCGTTGCTTTTCAGTAAGTAACTCTCCATAAAAATCAAGTAAAAGAGTAATGTGATAAATTTTATCCATAATGCACCTCACAAAATCAAGTGCTTAATTGCTGTAAAGTATTTTTCCCTTACACCTCAATTATAATACCACACCTCAAGACCATTGTCAAGTATTTTTTCTTGACATTTACAATTTTTTATTTTTTTGCAATAAAGATATAAATTAGTATAATATAATGGCTATTACATAAACAGTTATACATATTAATGTGATAATACTATAAATTATTTTTATAATTTTTTCTTGACAAAGTACCTTAAATCAATTATAATATCATTTGTGTTGTGATTATTACTTTTTTAACACAACTATGCGGACATGGCGGAATTGGCAGACGCGCTAGACTTAGAATCTAGTTCTCAGGAGTGGGGGTTCAAGTCCCCCTGTCCGCATCTTTTTAATTTTACTTTATTACAAAACTTCTAGTCCCAGTGTTATTACTCTGAGACTTTTTTATTTTAAATAACTATTGAACTTCCTAAAACAATATGCTATAATGTTAATAGATTAAAGGATGTTAATCTATCAAAACAAATCACTAAAGCGAAAACCCCAGAGCTGCAACTCTGGGGTTTTCTTTTTCAAGGCTAATTGTCACTACTTATCTCTGTCTAACCATTTGCTTATGTAATTTGCTATTACACTAGTCACAACAGAAATTAAAAAGGATGTTAAAAATTTCAATCAAAACACTTTCACCTCCAATCTGTTGTCAGATTGGTATGTAACAACTCCACTATTATAAAATAATAATACAAAATCAGCAATATTTTAAAACACTTCCCAAAACAAAAAGCCTACCCTTGAGTTGACCTAAACAGCCTCTCAAAAGGTAGACTTTCATAATTATTTATCTAAGGTTGGCACTTCTGTGTCATCTGTACCGTCAAGATTTTTAATCCATTTTTTTGTTTCTTTTGCAATAACTCCAGACAACAATACAACAGCAATAATATTAGGAATAGCCATAAGAGCATTAAATATATCAGAAAGACTCCAAACAATATCAAGCTCAATAACTGGACCTAATAAAACAACAAAAATAAATATAATCTTAAAGAAAATAGTAGACTTTTTACCAAATAAATACTCGGCACATCTTTCGCCATAATAACTCCAACCCAAAGTTGTAGTATAAGCAAATGTAATAATACCAAGAACCAATATAATTGAACCAACTACAGGAATTTGAGTAAATGCAGCAGTTGTCATCTGACCACCATTTTGCATACCACTAATATTTATTTCCGGATTTTTCATAATTGTTGTAACAAGAGTAACACCAGTAATAAGACATACAACAACTGTATCCCAGAAAGTACCAGTTGATGATATTAACGCCTGTCTTACAGGATTTTTTGTTTTGGCAGCAGAGGCAACAAGCGGAGCTGAACCAAGGCCAGACTCGTTAGAGAATAAACCTCTTGCTATACCGTATCTAGCAGCAGTAATAGCACCTTGACCAACTAAACCACCAGCAACAGCACCAGGCTTAAAAGCAAGAACTAAAATAGCCTTAATAGCTGGAATTATGTAGTCACAATCCATAATCAAAATAGTTAAACAGCCTAAAATATAAAAGGCAGCCATTGCAGGAACAAGTTTTTCACAAATAATAGCAATTTTCTGAATACCACCAATAATAACAAAAGCTGTAATAATTGAAAGAACTATACCTATTGCTATTGGAGGGATTTTGATAAAAGTAACATTTGAAACTATTACTTCTGAAATAGCATTAACCTGAACAGCAGAGCCGATACCAAATGAAGCAAGCAAAGCAAAAAGTGCAAACAACACACCAAGCCACTTCATATTAAGTCCTCTTTCAAGTGCATACATAGCACCACCAAGCATACGGCCGTCATTACTTTTTACTCTATATTTAATAGAAATAAGTGACTCTGCATACTTTGTTGCAATACCAAAAATACCAGTAACCCAACACCAAAATACAGCACCAGGTCCGCCAATAAATATGGCTGTACCAACACCAATAATGTTACCTGTGCCTATTGTAGACGCCAAAGCAGTTGTTAAAGCCTGAAAAGGACTAACATCGCCATCTTCTGATGTATCCTTAGTAACAGAAAGACGAATACCAGTAAATACTTTTCGCTGAATAATACCTGTTCTAAAGGTAAGAAAAATATGAGTACCTAATAAGAATAAAACCATAAATGGATCCCATATAGCCTTATCCAGCCAATTAATAAAATTGTTAATAATTTCCATAATTATTTTCTCCTTAAAAGTTGTACAATAAAAATATTATCATATTTTGCCACAACTTGTCAATGAAACAGCCTATTTATTTTAATTTTTGCTTAATTATTTTTAACAAAACAAAAAGGTTGTATATATTTGGTGCGATAGCAAAAATTACACCAAATATTATACAGCCCATTTTTCCTGTAGGATTATGTATATCTTGATAGACTTTATTTACATCATTCACAAACTTCCTGTTATTTTTTGTAGTATGCCCAAAGTATAAGTATCAATACTCCTATTATAATAAACAATAACAAAGGGCAACACGCAAGCATATACAGCATACCAATTACAAGTGTTGCACCTCCTAAAAATTTTAATACAGCAACCAATAAAGAACAATCGCCCCAAAATAACGCCACTATAATTGCTAGAACTATAAAATATAATAGTGCCATATCTTATCCCTCCATAATTATTATATTATCTTCTGATTATAAATAAAGGTAAAACAAAAAATATACTCATTATTACTGCTAAATCATACATAAACCCAACATTAAACATTCTCTTTATTCCTATTAATAAGATTATATCATATTTTATATAAAAATACTATAATAATATGTAATATAAATTAAATTAATATACACTGCTGGAGCTGTAATTTTTATAAAACTGCACCAGTTGACAAAGAACCAACAAAAAAAGAACTGCACATTTCTATGCAGTTCTTAAATTTATTAAAGTTTATTCATACTTAATACCAATTACAACAACAATATCGTGGTCAGATGCCGTCGTTGGGTCAACAACTATTTCAGAACCAGGGAATTGTTCTTGAATTTTCTTACCCATACCCTCTTTTTTAACAAAGATACGAGTATTATCAGTCTTATCACCAGAATAAGTACCAATAGACTTAACATCATAGCCGGCGTTTAAAAGCTCATTCTGAACAGCAGATGCCTTACCATTAGTATAGCCACCATTAAGAACCTGAACAGATAAAGACTTATCATTATAAGCTGATGTTGTTGTGCCTTCAGCACTACCAGATGCAGCCTCTGACTCTCTTTCAGCCTTAATTTCACTTACAGGCTTTTGGAATACATCATAGCAAAGCTTTTGTGCCTCTTCTTCATTAAGAACCCAGCCACCAACAAAGCCGTACATACTGCCTATATCACCAGGCATAGTATATGTATTAATATTGTCTGTGTTAAAGTCTTTAACAACAGCCATATACTTAACAGCATCAGAAAGTTTAACATCAGTATCAACATAACTAAAGAATGTCTTTAAGTATGCACCAGCATTATTAAAGAATGTGTCCTTATTAACAAGCTGTTTAATAAGCTCCTTACAAAATTCCTGCTGAGTAGCAACTCTACCTATATCCTGATTGCTGTAGCCTTTTCTAAATCTAACAAGTTCTTCTGCCTGCTTGCCATTAAGAGTTTGAAGTCCTGGCTGTAAGTCAATATCCAAATCCTGTCCTGGGTCTTGATAGTACATACGAATAGGAACATTATACTGAATACCACCAATAGCATCAACAATATAATTAAGTGCCTCAAACTTAACAGTACAGTAATAATCAATAGGAACGCCTATTATTTCTTCAATCTCAGAGAATAAAATGGCTCTACCATACTTTTCCTGACCATAGTGAGTAATCTCATTTATCTTCATACCCTTTTTACCTGGCTCTGGATATTCTTCTCTAAGTTTTTTAAAGTCATCATCACTAACTTCAACAAGTGTATCTCTAGGAATAGAAATAATTGTTAATTCATCTAAAGGCTGATTGTAACAACAAACCATAATAGTATCAGTTCTGTCACCGTCTTTATCAACACCCATAACAACAAATGTTGTTCTTTCCTTTAGCTTTGGCTTAACAAGCATATCCAAAAGACCAGCATTTTCTCTTTCGTCACCTTGTGAAACACTTGTACCATCTTCAATATAATATTGATAGCCAAAATAACCTAAAGCACTAACACAATATACAAGCAACACAACAAAAAGAACCATAAAAAATTTAGCCTTTAAACTGCGTTTTTTCTTTTTCTTACCTCTTTTTCCACTTGGAGCAGAGTTACTTTTTCGACGCTTACGATTGGCTTCATAGTCATCGTATATGTCGTATCTGTCTTTACTCATTAACTTAACCTCCGCAAGGATTACTTACTTGGTTTAAAAGAACTCTTTAAAGAAACAATTCTGTTAAACACTAATTTTTCCTTTGTACAATGCTTGCTATCAGCAATAAAATAACCATTTCTCATAAACTGGAATCTATCCATAGGTTCAGCCTTTTTAATTTCAGGTTCAATAAAAGCTGTAATAGTTTTTAATGAATCTGGGTTAAGAGAATAGCCTCTTTCAGCATTTTCATCTGCCACAACAAGATTTTCATATAAATTAACCTGTGCTTCAACAGCTGTAGCACAATTTACCCAATGAATTGTACCCTTAACCTTTCTTGCTGTAAAGTCAAGACCAGACTTAGTTGCAGGGTCATAAGTACAACGAACCTCAACTACATTGCCATTTTCGTCCTTTACTACATCTGTGCAAGTTACAAAATAAGCACCCTTAAGTCTAACTTCTTTGCCTGGAGCAAGTCTAAAGAACTTCTTTGGAGGTTCTTCCATAAAGTCCTCTCTTTCAATATAAAGTTCTCTTGAAAATGGAACCATTCTCTTGCCAAAAGACTCGTCCTTAGCGTGGTTTTCAACCTCAAGCATTTCAGTCTGACCTTCTGGATAATTAGTAATAACAAGTTTGATTGGGTCAAGAACAGCCATAACAACTGGTGTCTTAGGCTGTAAATCTTCTCTAACACAAAAATCAAGCTGAGCAAGACTAACAACAGAATTTGCCTTAGAAACGCCAACACTAGCACAGAAGTTTCTAATAGACTCTGGAGTGTAACCACGGCGTCTTATACCAGAAAGAGTAATAAGTCTTGGGTCGTCCCAACCGTCAACCTGATTAGTTTCAACAAGATTTCTTAAATATCTCTTACCCATTATTGTATCTTCAAGATTAAGCTTTGCAAATTCAACCTGTCTTGGCTTAACACCACCCTTAAGGTCAATATTATTAACAACCCAATCATAAAGAGGTCTGTGGTCCTCAAATTCCATAGTACAAATAGAATGAGTAATACCTTCAATAGCATCTTCAACAGGGTGAGCAAAGTCATACATAGGATAAATGCACCACTTGTCACCAGTTGCGTGATGAGTTAAATGAGCAATTCTGTAAATAACAGGGTCTCTCATATTTATATTAGGTGAAGCCATATCTATTTTCGCTCTTAATGTCTTTTCACCATCAGCAAACTCACCATTTTTCATTTTTTCAAAAAGTTCAAGGTTTTCCTCAATACTTCTGTTTCTGTAAGGGCTTTCCTTTCCTGGTTCTGTTAAAGTACCTCTTGAAAGTCTAACCTCCTCAGCACTCATATCGCACACAAAAGCAAGACCTTTTTTAATAAGCTCTACAGCATATTCGTACATTTTGTCAAAATAGCTTGATGCAAAGAAAAGTCTATCTTCCCAGTCAAAACCAAGCCACTTAATATCATTTTGAATAGAATTAACAAACTCTGTATCCTCCTTAGCAGGGTTTGTATCATCAAATCTTAAGTTACACTTGCCACCATACTGTTTAGCAAGTCCAAAATTAAGACAAATACTTTTAGCGTGGCCTAAATGTAAATAGCCGTTAGGTTCAGGTGGAAATCTTGTGACAACCTTTGATGTATCCGCTAAATCCTCTTCAATAATACTGTTTATAAAATTGCCATAAACAGTTTCTTTATTTTCGTTATTGCTTTCCATAGTTACCTCCTAAAAGCCTTTAGATTCGTAATCATTATGATAAAAACATCTGCCACAATTAGAACAGATACCAAATCTTAAAATTCTATCATCTTTGTCATTGGAAAGTGTATAATCAAGCATAACCTTCACATTATCATTGCCACACAAATGGGTCTGAAAATAATAATTTTTACTCTCTATAAATTCAGAAGCATTAGCCACTTCTTTTAGCTTAGACAGCAAATCCATACTTCACTTTCCTTTCAGATGTTTTTACAAATTAATATAATATTTAATATATTATATAATATTTTTTTAAAATATGCAAGGTTAGATATAATTATTAATAATATTTTTCGCTTTTTTGTGACAAATTACAACTTCTCCCTTGTATATTGTTATTTTTGCCCCCTTATGATATAATAATACAGTATATATATGAAAGGAAATTAAAAATGTATAGCTTTTACATAGACGGAAATGATATAAAAAAATTTATGAATATCCTTTTAAAGGGTGATAAATTTGATAAATTTGAAGTTCGTAGCTGTGAATTAACAACATTTGTTAAATTTGAAGTAGATTGCAGGCTAAACAAAGAGTGGCTTAATGAAGATACTGACAGAGCATATTGCAAATGGAGAGAATTAAAGCCTTATGTATTTGAACTTATAAAAGGTAAGAAAAAACCTAAAAATATGAAGTTTGTAATGGCTTTATCACCAAAAGGTGCAGAAAAAATACACCCTAATGCCCTTGCCTGCTTTGTAAATATAGTATTTGAAGAAGATAAGGTAGTTGTTACAACAGGTACTGCTCAAAAAGAATTTAGCCTTGATAAATCACCAGAACTTTTCTGGGGAGATAAAATCAAAGAGCTTTTTACTAATTTAGAAATAACTCAAAACATTGTGTAGGTAACAAAAATGGATAGTAAAAACAAAAAATTATCAGAAGAAAAAATACCTAAATTAATAATAAGTCTAGCTATTCCATCAGTTATAGCACAGCTTGTAACTATGCTATATAATATGGTTGATAGAATATACATAGGTCACACAGCAGACGGTACAACAGCTATGGCGGCACTAGGAATAACACTTCCTATTATTACACTTATTAATGCCTTTACTATGCTTTTTGGTATGGGCGGTGCTCCACTTTGTGCCATTAGTTTGGGAGAAAATAAAAAAGATAACGCAGAAAAAATAATGGCAAACTCATTTATTTGTCTTGTTATTTCATCTATATTAATTACTTTATGCGTCTTTTTATTTAAAGAACCCATACTTTATTTATTTGGTGCAGATTTAACAACTATTAATCCTGCCAAAAGTTATATATCGTTTTATATAATTGGTACAATATTTATACAGCTTACAGTTGGTATGAATGCTTATATAAACACACAAGGTTTTACTAAAATAGGTATGAAAACCACATTGTTAGGTGCAGTATTAAATATTATATTAGACCCTATATTTATATATTTATTGAATATGGGCATTAAAGGTGCAGCCATTGCAACAGTTATATCACAAGGAATTTCTTGTGTTTGGGTACTTAAATTTTTAACAAGCAAAAAATCTACAGTTAAATTAAGAAAAGCCTATTTTAAACCTAACTTTAAAATTATAGGCTCTATATGTGCCTTAGGTATATCAACATTTATAATGATAAGTACAGAAAGCCTTTTGCAAATTTCATTTAATAATAGACTTTCAATATATGGTGGAACTACAGCTGTTGGCGTAATGAGCATTATGAATACACTTATGCAATGTATATCACTTCCAACACAAGGTATAATGATAGGAACTCAGCCTGTTTTAAGCTACAATTATGGTGCTAAAGACTTTAAAAGAGTTAGAGAAGGCTTTAAATTTGCAATTAAATTGACAACAGGAACAACAATTATTATTGCTTGTTCTATAATGTTCTTTTCTGACATATTTGTTAAAATATTTACTAATGATACAACATATATACAGTTTGCTAGATGGTCAATTAAAGTATTTCTTGTTGGTATGACTATATTTGGTCTGCAAATATGCTGTCAGCAAAGTTTTATGGCTTTAGGTCAAGCTAAGGCTTCACTTTGTATGGCACTTCTTAGAAAGGTTATACTTTTAATTCCACTTATTTATATTCTGCCTATTGTATTTGGTGACTTTGAATTTGCAAAAATTATATCAATGCCAATAGATAGTTTTGTAAAGGACTCTCCAAGAGTATTTTTAGCTTTATTAGCCGAGCCTGTATCTGATATAATTGCAGCTATTACTACTACAGCATTGTTTGCTAGATTTTATAATAAAAATTTGTGTTAAATAATTAAAGGGTGGCTTGTATTATTGCCACCCTCTGGCTGTCTATAAAGTCGACAGCCTTGCAAGAAATCCACGCATTTCTTGCAGTAAGGGTACTATGTACCCACCTATGAAGCGACCAGCCGTGTTAATTTTACAGCAATTCTTGCTGTAAAATTAAGTCGCTGTCCTCGGTGGAAGTAAATTCCACCTGCGGATTAAAGTCTGCGACGCTTTAAGTTATTGCAATAACATTTTTTAATTGCAAATTTTTTAATTTTTTAGGTTTTTCGACAATCTGAGGGTGGCTTGTATTATTGCCACCCTTTAATTCAATAAATATTTTAGTACATTGTCTTATCCTTAATATCATTGTACTTTTTAAAGAGTTTAAGACAATCATCTCTATCCAATTCCTCAAGAGTACAAAGTTCTTTTTTGCCACTTAAGGCATCATAAAATTCACTGTCAGCAAGGCCAATTTCAGCAGTATCAGCCACACGACAGCCATAATATACCTTATCAATTCTAGCCCACAATAGGGCTGCAAGACACATTGGGCAATGTTCAGCAGTAGTATAAAGCTGACAACCACTAAGAGAAAATGTGCCTAAATTTACACAAGCATTTCTAATAGCTATAATTTCACCGTGAGCAGTTGGGTCGTTATGAGATACAACAAGATTATGACCTCTACCTACAATCTTATTATCCTTTACTATTACACAGCAAAAAGGACCTCCGTCACCAACACCAATACCGTTTTCAGCTTCCTTTATAGCTTCTTCCATAAAGTTATTATTCATACTAATTATACTCCTTATTTTATCACTTTTATTATATCATACTTTTAGAACAATTTACAATTTTTTTATTTTGTTGACACCAATATTTACGGGTGATACAATTTATATATGAAATGGAGGTATTTTAAATGAAAAAATGGGGATTAAAAGCCTTAGGTGGGTTGATACTATTGTCGTCAACATTTGCACTATGTCAAGGCTTAACAGTAAATGCATCAATACCAAAGGATAAAATTACACTATATGGTGATGATGCTTTTAAGGCTGAAATATTAGCCGGCTCAAGTGATACTATATCAAACAATGCTATATATGTATCACCAGACGGAAGTGACAGCAACACAGGTACTATTAACAGTCCATATCTTACAGTACAAAAAGCACTTGATACTGTAAAAGCTGGACAAACAATATATCTAAGAGGTGGTACTTATACTGGCCACAACACATTTAAAACATCAGGAGCTGAGGGAAACTACATTACTTTAAGAAATTACCCAAATGAAAAAGCCTATCTAACAGCCACAAGTAATACTGATGGTGCTATAATAGGACTTAATGGCAATGATTATATTAAAATTGAAGGACTTGATATTGGTAATCTTTCATCAGTTCAGGCTTATGGTATCCTTTTAAATGCAGAGGAAAATCACATTATAATAAGAAATAATGAAATTCACAATTTACTAACAACAAAGCCTGGTGAAAATGAAGACGGCGAAGCAAATGCTATACTTTGTTATGGTGAAGGAAAAACTGAAGAATTATCAATCAATAATATATGTATTGAAAACAACAATGTACATAACAACACAACAGGCTGGTGCGAATCTGTATCAGTAACTGGTAATGCAAAATATGTAAATATTATAAACAACACTGTACACGATAATACAAACATAGGTATTGATTTTTATGGCAATGCAGGATATTGCAGTGTGGCTGAATTAGACCAACCAAGATATTGTGTTGCAGCCGGCAATACTGTTTACAAATCAATATGTAGCTATGCTGAATGTGCTGGTCTTTATGTAGACGGTGCAAGAGATGTTGTGTTAGAAAACAACACTATTTACGACAGTATGTACGGCATAGAAATTGGTTCAGAGGAAAAGCAAGATAACTACCCTGTTAAAAATATAATTGCTAGAAACAACCTTGTTTATAACAATTCTTATGGTGGTATTAGAGTTGGTGGTTACGATAAGAAAAAAACAGGTTATGTTAAAGACACTAAAATATATAACAACACTCTTGTAAACAATGGTTCTGGCGAAGGTGGCTGGAATGGTGAATTTTGCTTTGTTAAATGTGACGGCATTGATGTTCAAAACAACATTGTTTATAAGGATAGCAAGGAATATCCTATGATAGGTGGAGATTTGCCAAAAGAATATGTATTGAATGTCACATTTAAAAACAACATTTATTACAACCCTTTAGGTGCTGACTCTATTAATTTTGAATTTGCTAAGGTTAGTTCTGAAGGTATTAGTGCTTTTAATACTCAAACTGGAGGACAAGATTTATACGGCAAGCCTACTTTTAATAGTGATTATAGTCTTAATGCTGGTTCTTATGGTATAGATATTGGTAGTTCTGATGTAAACGCTTATATGGGTAGCTTAACAGACCTTGCTAATAATTACAGAATAATAAACACTATAGACTGTGGTGCCTTTGAATATCAAGACGGTTCAATGCCAACAGTAACAACTACCACTACTACAACTACCAGCACAACAACAACTGAATCTACTACAGAAACAACTACAGCTTACATAAGCCAAAAAGGTGATGTAAATAAAGACGGCAAAATTGATAAAGATGATTGTGCTATAATACTTAAAATACTTACATCTATTACTACAGATACATCAAACTACGATAATGACGCCTTAGACTTTAATAAAGACGGCAAAATTGACTTATTTGATGTTATTGCAATATTAAAAGACTCTACAGAGGCAAAAATTTGGAACTACACAACAAGCGAAAATACTGACAACTTCTTTTCAGTAACAGCCAGCCAAAATTCTAAGGCAACTACTATTACATATAATGGTTTAACATTGTCTAAAGCTATTAAAGTAGAGTCTGGCACAAATATAAGTTTTAATGCTACAAAGGCTGGAAAACTTACAATAGTTGCAACAGGTTCAGCAACTTCAAAAATACTAGTAAATAAAACAGAATATACAATTAACTCAGGAGGAGAATTGATTGTTGATGTTCCTACTGGCAATAATACCATTACAAAAAAGAGTTCAGGTGTAAATATTTATTATATAAAATTTAATTAACATAAAAAATTGCAGGACCATTTAAAATCCTGCAATTTTTTTATATTGTTTTTATATTATTTTCTATTAAGATATTCATTACAAGCCTTAGCAGCTTCACGACCTTCGTGAATAGCCCAAACAACAAGGCTCTGACCCCTTCTCATATCACCGGCTGCAAATACCCCCTTAAGGCTAGTCTGGTATTTACCATATTCAGCCTTTACATTACTTCTTGCATCAGTTTCAAGAGAAAGTTGCTTAATTAATGTATCCTCTGGACCAGTAAAGCCCATTGCAAGGAGCATTAACTGGCAAGGCCATACTTTTTCAGTGCCTGGGATTTGCTCTGGCACCATTCTGCCATTTACATTATTCCACTTAACCTGAATAGTATGAACTTCCTTAATATTGCCCTTTTCATCTGGAACAACCTTAGTAACAGTTGTAAGATACTCTCTAGGGTCACGACCATAAAGAAGAATAGCCTCCTCCTGACCATAGTCAGTTTTCTTAATACGAGGCCATTGTGGCCAATGGTTTGCTGGAGTTCTTGACTCTGGAGCTTCTGGCATAATTTCCATCTGGAATACAGACTTACAACCGTGTCTGATAGATGTACCAACACAGTCAGTACCAGTATCACCACCACCAACGATAATTACATCTTTGCCTTCAGCACTTATGTACTGTCTATCCTCAAGATTAGAGTCAAGGAGGCTCTTTGTGTTAGCCTTTAAGAAATCTACAGCAAAGTGAATACCCTTTACTTCATTTCTACCTTCACAGACTAAATCTCTTGCCTTAGTTGCACCACAACATAGAACTACAGCATCAAATTCATTAATAAGTTTAGCAGTAGGATAGTTCTTACCAACCTCTGTGTTAGTAACAAAGTTAATACCTTCCTTAGTGAGAATATCAACTCGTCTTTGAACTACCTTTTTATCAAGCTTCATATTAGGGATACCATACATTAAAAGACCACCAACTCTATCTGACCTTTCAAATACAGTTACCTTATGACCCATTTGATTAAGAATATCTGCACAAGCAAGACCTGAAGGGCCTGAACCTACAACAGCAACTCTTTTTTCAGTTGATTTTTTAGGCATTCTTGGCTGAACAAGACCCTTTTCAAACATTGTGTCAATAATATGTACTTCAATATTCTTAACAGTTACAGAAGGCTCGTGCATACCTAATGTACAAGAGCCTTCGCAGAGTGCTGGACACACTCTGCCTGTAAACTCTGGGAAGTTACTTGTCTTAGTAAGTCTTTTATATGCTTCTTCAATTTTGCCGTGATATACAAGGTCATTCCATTCTGGAATAAGGTTGCCTAAAGGACAACCACCTACAACAGGATTACCTGTGTGGCAGAAAGGAACACCACAATTCATACATCTAGCACCCTGAATTTGTAAATCCTCAAGGCTTGAATGAGTATGGAATTCCTCCCAATTCTTCATTCTTACCTCAGGCTTAATATCCTCAGGAAGCTTTCTGCTGTACTCCATAAATCCAGTTGGTTTACCCATTTATAGCACTCCTTTCTGATTTCATAGCAGCTTCAGGTCTTTTAACAATAGTAGAACCACTTACAGTAATGAAAGCATCAAGTAAAGCATCATCATCACTTAAACCTGCAGCCTTAGCTCTATCAATTTCTTCTATCATTTCTTTGTATGCCTTAGGTATAACCTTAACAAAGTTCTTAACCTCTGCATCAAAGTTATCAAGTAAATACTTACCTCTTTCAGAACCAGTATACTTAATATGATTTTCAATCATAGTCTTTAATTCAGCAATATCCTTATCATTTGTCATTTCTTCAATAAGAATAAGCTCTTTGTTGCATCTTGACTCAAAATCGCCGCCGTAGTTGTAAACATAAGCTACACCACCTGACATACCAGCACCAAAGTTTCTGCCAGTTTTGCCAAGTATAGCAACTCTACCACCAGTCATATATTCACAACCGTGCTGACCAATAGCCTCAACAACAGCAGTAATACCAGAGTTTCTTACACAGAATCTCTCGCCTGCCATACCATTAATGTAAGCCTCACCACTTACAGCACCATAGAATGCAACATTACCAATAATAACATTGTCCTCTGGAACAAACTTAGACGCCTTAGATGGTACAACAACAATCTTACCACCAGAAAGACCCTTACCAATATAGTCGTTAGCATCACCAACAAGTTTCATTGTTACGCCGTGAGTCTGGAATGCACCAAAACTCTGACCTGCACTACCATCAAATTCAAGATTAATAGTATCATCAGGTAAGCCGTCTACACCATACTTCTTAGTGATTTCACTTGAAAGAATAGTACCACAAACTCTATCAATATTTGAAATAGCAAGAGATGCGTTAATCTTCTTACCTTCCTGAATAGCTGGAGTACAAAGTCTAACAAGAGCATTAACATCAAGGCACTTTTCAAGCTCGTGGTCCTGCTTAACATTAAAGTATCTTTCAGAGTCATTTGAACAAATCTTTGGCTGATAAAGCATACCAGTAAGATTTACTTCCTTAGCCTTCCAATGATTTAACTTTCTAGGTACAAGTTTTTCAACGTGACCAATCATTTCGTTAATTGTCTTGCAACCAATCTTAGCCATCCACTCTCTTAAATCCTGTGCAATAAATCTCATAAAGTTTTCTACATACTCAGGCTTACCAGCAAACTTCTTTCTAAGTTCAGGGTTCTGAGTAGCAACACCAACAGGACAAGTATCAAGGTTACAAACTCTCATCATTACACAACCCATTGTAATAAGAGGACCTGTAGCAAAACCAAATTCTTCAGCACCTAAAAGACAAGCAACTGCAATATCTCTACCAGTTAAAAGTTTACCGTCTGTTTCAATAACAACTCTATTTCTTAAGTTATTCATAAGAAGTGCCTGATGAGTTTCAGCAACACCTAATTCCCAAGGTAAACCAGCGTGTCTAACAGATGTTCTAGGTGCAGCACCAGTACCACCGTCATAACCACTTACAAGAATAACATCAGCTCTACCCTTAGCAACACCTACTGCAATTGTACCTACACCAGCTTCACTAACAAGCTTAACAGAAATTCTTGCATCTCTATTAGCATTCTTTAAGTCGTGAATTAACTGAGCAAGGTCCTCAATAGAGTAAATATCGTGATGAGGTGGAGGTGAAATAAGACCTACACCAGGAGTTGAGTTTCTAGCCTTAGCAATCCAAGGATAAACCTTCTTGCCAGGTAAGTGACCACCTTCACCAGGCTTAGCACCCTGTGCCATTTTAATCTGAATTTCAATAGCATTTTGTAAGTAGTGAATAGTTACACCAAATCTACCTGATGCAACCTGCTTAATAGCTGAGCGTCTTAAATCACCATTTTCATCTGGAGTAAATCTTTCAGCTTCTTCACCACCCTCACCAGAGTTAGACTTACCACCAAGTCTATTCATAGCAATAGCCATACACTCGTGAGCTTCCTTAGAAATTGAACCGTAACTCATCGCACCAGTTTTAAATCTCTTAACAATAGAGTCAACTGATTCAACTTCATCAATATTAATTGGCTTATCAATAGTTCTAATATCAAGTAAGCCTCTTATAGTACAAAGCTGTGTACTAGTATCATTTTGTAACTTAGTAAACTCCTTAAAGAGCTTATAATCGCCTTCACGACAAGCCTTCTGTAAAAGGTAGATTGAACGAGGATTGAACATATGGTATTCACCATTTCTTCTCCACTTGTAATCTCCACCTGGCTCAAGAGCATCAACCTTTGTAAGTGGGTCAAATGCCTTTGCGTGACGCATCTTAGCTTCCTTGTCAATGTGTTCAAGCTCAATACCACCAATTCTTGTTACAGTACCAGTAAAGAACTTATTAACAACAGCTTCACTTACACCAAGAGCTTCAAAAATCTGAGCACCCTGATAACTCTGTATTGTAGAAATACCCATCTTAGACATAATCTTTACAATACCGTGAGTTACAACATCAATATAAATATTAACTGCTTCTTCAGCAGACTTAGTTATGTATGAATTTTCAGCCATATCCTTTAATGTAGCATAAGCAAGATATGGATTAATTGCATCTACACCATAGCCTAAAAGAACTGCAAAATGGTGTACTTCTCTAGGTTCACCAGTTTCAAGAATAATAGAAACCTTCATTCTTGTACCCTGTCTAATTAAGTGATGATGTAAACCGGCACCAGCAAGTAAAGCTGGAATAGCACATTTATCCTCATCAACACCCTTATCAGATAACACAATCATATTGCAACCATTATCAATAGCAATATCAACTGCTTCAAAAATGTTTTCAATAGCACTTTCAAGACCGTTTTCTTCTTTAATATTATAAAGCATAGGAATAGTTACAGCCTTGTAGTTAGGGTCAGAAATAGCCTTAATAGCTGCTGTCTGCTCATTAGTAAGAATTGGAGTGTCGCACTTAATTCTTCTACAGTTTTCTGGCTTAGGGTCAAGAATATTCTTTTCGCCGCCTAAGTAAACAAGTGTACTAGTTACAATTTCCTCTCTTATTGCATCAATAGGTGGGTTTGTAACCTGTGCAAAAAGCTGCTTAAAGTAATTATAAAGAAGCTGTGGCTTATCAGAAAGAACAGCTAATGGTGAATCAGTACCCATTGCTGAAATAGGGTCTGTACCAGTTTCAATAATACCCTTTAATGTAGCGTCAATATCTTCCCAAGTGTAACCAAATGCCTTTTGCTGAGTAAGGAGAGTTTCCTTAGTATCAAAGTCATTTTCTTTATTTACAAAAAGGTTCTCAAGCTCAATGAGTCTATTAATCATTAAGTCGCCCTGATGGAGCTTTTCGCTATTTTCCTTAATTTTATCAACAAGGTCAGTCCAAATAAGAGCCTTATTACCAAACTTAATATCATTAATATTTACAAGGTTTTCGCTAACCCACTTTTCATAAGGGTGTCTAGAAGCAACTTCACTCTTAACTTCTTCATCAGCAATAATCTTGCCAGCCTTAGTATCAATAAGGAGCATTTTGCCTGGTTCAAGTCTATTCTTAGAAATAACCTTAGAGTCGTCAATATCAATAACACCAACTTCAGAAGAAAGAAGGAGCATATCATCAGTTGTTACAACATATCTAGCTGGTCTTAAACCATTTCTATCAAGAGTTGCACCAACAACAACACCGTCTGTAAATGCTACAGCTGCTGGACCGTCCCAAGGCTCAGAACAAGTTGAATTGTATTCATAGAAAGCTCTCTTAGCCTTGTCCATAGTCTTATCATTTTCCCAAGGTTCAGGAATAGCCATCATAACAGCCTGCTGAATAGGAATACCTGACAAAGTAAGCATATGGAGGTAGTTATCAAGCATAGCAGAGTCAGAACCGTCTTCATTAATAACTGGATAAATCTTAGTAATATCATCACCAAAAATATCAGTATCAAACATCTGCTGTCTAGCATTAGTCCAATTTATATTACCTCTAATAGTGTTAATTTCACCATTATGGATTATGTATCTATTAGGATGAGCTCTTTCCCAGCTAGGGAATGTATTAGTAGAGAAACGGCTATGTACAAGTGCAATAGCAGTAGTCATATCAAGGTCCATAAGGTCAAGATAGAACTTAGAAACCTGGTCTGGAGTAAGCATACCCTTATAAACAATAGTTCTTGAAGAAAGAGATGCAAAGTAGAAGTAACTATCTCTTTCGTTATAAATGTCATTATTTAATTCACAATATCTAATTTCTTTTTCAGCTCTTTTAAGTACAACAAAAAGCTTTCTTTCAAAAGCAACACCAGCTTCAACATCATCAGGCTTTTTAATAAATACCTGCATAATGTGAGGCATAGCTTCCCTTGCTGTATTGCCAATACATTTAGCATAAGTAGGAACTTCTCTTACACCAAGATATTCCATACCTTCTTCAGTTATAATTTTTTCAAGCTTTGAAAGACTTCTTGCTCTTGTATCATCATCAGGTGAAAGGAAAAGCATACCAACACCGTAATCACCGGACTTTGGAAGCTTAATTCCTTCGTTATCACAGACCTTTTTCATAAAGTTGTGAGGAATTTGAATAAGAATACCTGCACCATCACCTGTGTCAGGTTCACTACCTACACCACCTCTGTGAGTAAGGTTTTTAAGAATTTCGATAGCATCATTAATAATCTTGTGAGATTTTTTACCTTTAATATTAACAAGGCAGCCAATACCACAGTTATCGTGTTCAAATTGTGGGTCATACAAACCCTGCTTCTTAGGTAATCCGTTTTGAATCACTGTTATCCATCCTTTCTCTAATTAGTACTTATTGTTAAAAAAAGGGAACTGAATACAAATAGACATACTACTACCATTCAGCTCCCTTGCTTATATATATAATACTACACTTAAATTAAAAAATCAAGTATTTTTTTCAAAAAAATTAAAAAAATTAAGTAAAACATCAAAATACTTAATTTAATTAATTGAATTTAGTTTTAACTGTGCTATACTAAAGTTAACAGATATTTTTACTTAAATAATTTAAGGCTGACTAATTCCACCAAAACACAATACAACTATTTTTATGTATTGTATCAATTCTGTCAGCACAAGAGGAGGAATTAATTATGAACATATTTTCTTTTACCCTATCTACAGGCAGTGAAGGATTTTATGACATTACATCAATGGTAAATGACGCCATTAAAACCGTTAAGGCTGAAAGTGGTATTTGTGTTATATACACACCTCACACAACAGCAGCCATAACAATAAACGAAAATGCTGACCCTGATGTAAAAAGAGATTTAACATTTGCTCTTAGCAAAGTTAGCCCAGATAGACCAGAGTTTAAACATTTTGAAGGCAATTCAGCAGCTCATTTAAAATCATCATTATTCGGTTGCAGTGAAACCGTTATTATTGACAAAGGTAAACTTCTTTTAGGAACTTGGCAAGATATTTATTTTTGCGAATTTGACGGACCTAGAACAAGAAAATTTTATGTTAAAATAATTAAAGACTGTTAATCTCACACTAAGGAGCAATTATGAAAAGAATACTCGGTTTATTTCTATCTATAACAATTATGTTTTCATCAGCAATGCCAATATATGCACAAGAAACTGATGAAACACGAATAAAAAAGGTAGAAACATTAATTGACGAAATGTTAAAAGAAGATGGACCTGAAAACGGCTCATTATGGAATAAAGAAAACACCACCGCCTTTAAGTGGTCATATATAAATGGTTGTATGGTATCAGCAATGCTAGATTTATCTGAAGTAAAAGGTGATGAAAAATATAGAAGTTTTGCCGATAGCTATATGTCACCTTTTATTAGCACAACTAACAACTCAACAAAAGGTTATATTGCTGCTGATAACTTTAAACTTTCAAACTATACCCTTGATGACCTTAATAACGGCAAGGCTCTTATTGAATTAGTTGCATTAAATTCTAGCAACAGCACTAAGTACAAAAAGGCTTTAACAGAAACATTATATACTGATATTTTGCAGTATGAATTGCAAAATCAAAAAACAGCAGAAGGTAATTTGTGGCACAAGAAAGCATACCCCTATCAAACTTGGCTAGACGGTATATATATGGAAACACCATTTTGGCTTGAATATGAACTTAATATTGCAGATAATCAATCTTCCTTTATTAATGCTTCCAATAATGTTACAATTCAAATTGAAAATGTGTATTCAAAACTAAGAGATAGCTCTACAGGTCTTTACTACCACGGTTATGATGCTCAAGCTGATAAAAACAGTGGAAACTATGCTTCATCAAAGGCTGTAAGCTGGGCAAGGAAAGATACTGGTCATTCTTCAAGCTATTGGTTAAGAGGTACTGGCTGGTATGCTATGGCTCTTGTTGATAACATAGAATTGATGAAAAAAGCTCAAGAAAAATATAATATTGATTTAAGCACAAATATAAATAAGCTAACTAATATATATTTAGAACTTATGGATACATTGTTAAAATATCAAGATACTAATACAAAAATGTGGTATCAAGTAATTGATAAAAAAGGCAGCAACTATAATTATACAGAAACAAGTGGTTCTGCTGCTATAAGTTATGCTCTTATGAAAGGCTATAATATAGGTATAGCTAATATTGATTACTACAATAAAGGACTTGATGTTTTTAGAGGTATTTGCGATAACAAACTTAAATATAATAGCCAATCAGAAATTGAATTAAATGATATATGTATGACGGCTGGACTTGCCGGTCCAAGCTCTGGTGTAAAGTCATCATCAGCAACTATTGGACCTAAGCACACAGCAAGAGATGGTTCTTATGACTACTATGTTTCAGAAAAAACTGTAAGTAATGATGCAAAGGGTGTTGCTCCTCTAATATTTGCATATTGCCAAATGATTGATTTTAATAACTCTATTGGTGATGTAAACTTAGACGGAACTATAGACAAAAAAGACGCTTCCCTTATTCTAAAATATATTTCTGGCTCTATTAATCTTACTAAAGAACAACTTAATGCTGGTGATGTAAATAAAGATGGCAATGTAAATATTAATGATGCCATTGAAATACTAAAGTTAATATAAAATTATAGAAGATAAAGCCCAAAACTTTATCTTCTTTTTTATTATAAAAAAAAGCTGTACCATAGTATTAAACTACAGTACAGCCAAAATACAATTTATTAAAAATTACTTTCTTTCGATATTAACAGTACCCTTGTTGCTATCAATAGTAACAAGTAACTTATCTGGAATAGTTGTAGCAACATCAATATCGCAAAGGATACAAGGAACCTTTAATTCTCTAGCTAAATCTACAGCGTGAGTGAAGTCAACCTTACTGTCAGCAGAACCAACAATAATAGCACCAGCCTTCATCATATAAGGAATAAGACCCTTGTCTGGATTAGATGTTACAAAAATATCACCTGACTTAAAGTGAAGCTTAGCATCAGCAGCACTAGTACAAATATTAGTGTGTGAAGTAAACTTAGATGCCTTAGTCATAGCTCTACCAGTTAATAAAACATCACCAACGATACCAACCTTAATAGTGTTAGTAGAACCAGTTGTACCAAGAGGAGTACCACCAGTAAATACCATAAGGTCGCCACTGTTAGCATAACCAAGCTTAAGTGCCTTATCAGCTAAAGCATCAAAGCCAGCTGACATACTCTTCTGCTCAAAATCAATCTGCATAGGAGTAGTACCCCAAATAAGGTTAAGCTGTCTGCAAGTTCTTTCTACTGGAGAACAACCTAAAATAGGAGTAGCTGGTCTATACTTAGAAACTTCCTTAACAGCTCTACCAGATAAAGTCATAGTAGAAATAATAGAAGCATTTAAGTCATTAGCTGTAGTACAAGCTGAATGGCTAACAGCACTTGTAATATTTCTAACCTTTAAGCACTGAGAATAAGCCTTGTTAAATCTTTCAGCGTAATCAATAGAAGCCTCAACCTTCTTAGCAATTCTATCCATAGCTGTTACAGCCTCAACTGGATAATCACCCTGAGCAGTTTCACCAGAAAGCATAATAGCATCTGTAAAGTCATAAATAGCATTAGCAACATCGTTTACTTCTGCTCTTGTTGGTCTTGGATTGTCAATCATAGAGTTAAGCATCTGAGTTGCAGTAATAACTGGCTTACCCTTTTCAATACACTTCTTAATAAGGAGCTTCTGAACAAGTGGAACTTCCTCAAAAGGAATTTCAACACCAAGGTCACCTCTAGCAACCATAATACCGTCAGTTACTTCAAGGATTTCATCAATGTTATCAACACCATCTCTGTTTTCAATCTTAGAGATAATCTGAACATCGCTACCACCACATTCTTCAAGAACCCTCTTGATTTCAAGAACATCCTTAGCAGAACGGATAAATGATGCAGCAATATAATCAACACCAACGCTTACACCAAACTTAATATCGTCAATATCCTTTTCAGTAAGAGCAGGAAGGTTAATGTGTACATTAGGTAAGTTTACGCCCTTCTTAGTACCAAGTAAACCAGAGTTTACAACACGACAAATAACATCATTTCCCTTAATATCTGTAACAGTAAGTTCAATTAAACCATCATCAATAAGAACAGTAGAACCTACACTTAAATCCTTAGTAATATCTGCATAAGTAACAGCAACCTTAGTGTTGTCACCAACAATATCATCAGTAGTAAGAGTGAAAGTCTGACCTTCTTCAAGCTGAACCTTCTTACCGTCAACTAAATCTCTTGTTCTGATTTCAGGACCCTTAGTATCAAGGATAATAGGAATAGGAGCACCAAGTTCCTCTCTAGCCTGCTTTAAGTTAGCAATTCTCTGACCGTGTTCTTCGTGGTCACCGTGAGAAAAGTTAAGTCTTGCAGCACTGATACCTGCCTCAATAAGAGCCTTAATCTGTTCAACAGAGTTCGAAGCTGGACCTAAAGTTGAAACAATCTTAGTTTTACGCATAAATATTTCTCCTTTTTTAAACAAAATTATTCAAATTACTTATATAATAACACAAAGACAAAGAAATTTCTACATTTTTTTTATGTTTTTACAAAGTTTATACTAAATTTTATTTTATCCATAATTTATTATAAATATTGCATAAAATCAAGTTTTTTAAGCTATATCTGTTATATTGATTAAGCAATAACTATACAAATTAAAGCTATATAGATTATATTTAAAAATATATAAGAGGATTTGAAAAAGGAAGCAGAAAAATCTGCTCCCCATTATTACTTAACATTTATCTGACATATCTTCATTGTATCTAGTGCCTTAAAATGACTTTCTTTTGTTACACCAGCACAACAAGACCCATCAACACTTATTTTAACCTCTGGCATATATGCCTTTAAAATCATAGCATTACTTACAACACATATATCAGTACATAAGCCTACAAGTTCAATTTCAATATCTTCTTTTTCACTTCTTTTTCTTAACATTTCAGCAAGTTCCAAAGAGCCAAATGAAGGCTTATCTATTACAACAGAATTTTTGATTGCATCAGCAACCTTGCTATTTATTTGCCAGCCAAATGTATCTTTTACACAATGAACAACAGGCAAATTTTTTCCTTCACTTGTTTCAAGATAATTTTCAAAATGAGTATCTCTTGTAGCATAAATATTATTAGCCTTATATGTATTTATTTTATTAACAACATTATCAACAATAGCTACAGCCTCAGGTGTGCCTAAAGAGCCATCAATAAAGTCGTTTTGCATATCAATAACAACAAGGATTTTTTCCAAAACTAATCCTCCTTTATGCAATCAAATATTGCATCAAATATAACATTGCATTTATCTAACTTAAGTCTAAGCAAAATATAGAATATAATATAAATAAATATAATTACTGTACAAGTTACCATATTTTTAAGCAAAGCACCAGCAGCAATACCTAACACAGCAGCTACAACAGTAATAATTGTTGTTGACTTATTTAACAAATCTAAAGTATCGCCATAGCTTAATTCATAATCAATATAATAGCCATTTGAGTCAATACCAATAGTACCAGTAAGATTTATTTCTTTTTTATCCTCTCTGTAAATTTTAACAGAAATACTATCATCTGTTTTTTCACCAAAATCTAATACAAAATTACTATAAGGCTTAAAATTATCCTTTAATCTTTTTACTGCATCATCAACAGTTTTGCAATCATCAAGTTTAACAATATATCTACCCATAATTAAACACCTCTATACTTTTCTAATTTTATTACTTATTAATCTACTAAATGATTTTAAATAAAGCTCCTTGTATTCATCAAAATTAATTGTCTTTCCATTTGATAAAACTTCCATTTCCACACCAAAAAGATTGACAGAAAAATCAAGCTCCTTTAAACCATTTCTTAAATAAAAACTTTTTCTTTTAAGCCTTTGGTCCATATTTTCAGCATTTACCTTAGTGCTTTCAATTTCAAGATAAAAAATCTTATCCTTATATTTATTGAGCATAAATTGCAAAGCCTTTGAACCATAGCCCTCTCCTCTTTTATTCTTAGCTATAGCAAAATAAATAAGAAGAACCTTATCATCTTTTTCTGTAGTAATAGCAAGACCACAAAATTGACCTTTATCCTCAATACGCATAATATTTGTCATACCTCTCCATTGGTTAAACACAAGGAGAGGAAAAGGCTTTTGCTCTACCTTAGGAAATGCTGACTTATACAGTTTTTTTACTTCATTCAAATCTCTTTTTGAATTTACTTTGACTAGCTCCATTTTATTCACCTACAGTTGTTGTTTCAGTAGTTTGTTGAGCATTTAAACCTTCTTGTAATATGCTTAAATTTTTGTATGTAATACCAGCCATAATTATAAAAAGTATTATAGCTATTACAAGTACAATTTCAGCAATTTTTCTATTTTTATTACTCATAATTCACCTTAAGCCTTAAAAAAATTCTGAATTTCTTCCCACTTGCAGTTTACTGAACCCTGTGCAAAGAAAGGCTTTCCACCACCTCTACCATTAAGAGCTGTGTTCATATCCTTTACAAACTGCTTTAAATCACCATCGTTTTCACAAACAGCATATTTATAACCTTCACTATCATTGCCAGAAAATACGCCAATCTTTCCAGTACAGCCATTTTCCATAAGTAAATTAGCAAGATTTCTAACACCATTAGGGTCTAAGCCCTTTTCACAAATAAGTACACTATCCTTGCCAGCATATTCCTTAACAATTGTATCAAGTTTTTCATTCTGCATTTCTGTTACAGTTGATTTTAATGATTGATTTTCATTTAAAAGTCTATCAACAGCCTTTGCAGTTTCCTTTACCTTTGCAGAAAGTAAGTTAGAAATTTCCTTATTCTGTTCCATTACACTTGTAATATGGTCAAATGCTCTTTTACCACAAAGCATTTCAATTCTAACGCCACCCTTGTAAGCCTGACAAGAAAACATTTTTATTATACCAAGCTCACCACTAAATCTAACGTGAGTACCACAGCAAGCACAAAGGTCAGCACCTGGAAATTCTACAAGTCTAACTTCACCTTCAAGCTCCTTCTTACTTCTATATTCAATATTTTTAAGCTCATCACCTGATGCTGTAAATATTTTACACTCAACATTTGCCCACACATAACGATTAGCCTTTAATTCTATTTCCTGAACCTGTTCCCAATTAAGCTCACCATCAAGGTCAAGAGTAATCATATCACTACCCATATGGAAACCAACATTGTTATATCCATATTTTTCGTGGAACATACCACTTACAATATGCTCTGCTGAATGTTGCTGCATAAGGTCAAATCTTCTCTCCCAATCAATAACACCCTTAACTTCAGAACCAACTTCAAGAGCCTTGTCAGTGTAATGAATAACATTTTCACCCTTTTCACCAACATAAGTTACTTTGGCATCACCAATAGTACCTAAATCACAAGGCTGACCACCACCCTCTGGATAAAAAGCTGTGTTATCAAGTACAACAGCAAAGCCTTTCTTATCTTCCTCACAGCTTACAACCTTAGCTGTAAATTCTTTTAAATAAGCATCTTTATAATATAATCTGTTTAAATCCATTTTTGTATCTCCTTAAATTAACTCTCCATACATTGTTTCTTCACCAGCAATATCCTTTAACTTAACATTTACAAGTTTATTAGTTAAATCTTCATTAGATTTGCAAAGTACCTTAATGTAATTAGTAGTATGACCCTCATAATATTCACCATCAAGTCTTTCAAAAAGAACCTCCATATTCTGTCCAATATATTTAGACATAAACTCCTTATTAAGTTCTTCACTTAATTTAAGCATTTTGTGACTTCTTTCACTCTTAACCTCTGGTGGAACTTGAGGTCTAATTTTAGCAGCTGGTGTACCAGCCTTTGGTGAATAAGGGAAAACGTGAATTTTACTTAATTTAACCTGCTTAGCAAAGTCATAGCTTTCATTAAAGTTTTCCTCTGTTTCAGTTGGGAAACCCACAATAATATCTGTAGTAATTGCTACATTAGGAAAGGCATTTCTAAGTCTTTGACAAGCATCAGCATATTCTTGAGAAGTATATCGTCTATTCATTGCCTTTAATGTGGCATCAGAACCACTTTGCAATGAAAGGTGATAATGGTCACAAACCTTAGGCAATTTAGCCATTCTAGCAACAAATTCATCATCAACAGCCTTAGGCTCCATTGAACTAAATCTAATTCTTTCAATACCATCAACTGCGTGAACTTGCTCAATAATATCAGCTAAAGTTATATTTCCCAAATCAAGTCCATAGCTTGCCACGTGAATACCAGCAAGTACAACTTCCTTAAAACCATTTTTAGCAAGGGTTTTAACTTCTTCAATAACATCTTCTGGTTTTCTACTTCTTATTGGACCTCTAGCATAAGGAATTATGCAATATGTACAATATCTATTACAACCTTCCTGTATTTTAATATAAGCTCTAGTTCTATCCTTAAGATTAGATACCTTAAGTGGTTCAAATTCCTTTTCACCCTTAATATCAGTTACAGCATTTAAAACGCCTTCCTCAGCCTCATACTGTTCTACAATTTCAACAACCTTGCTTCTATCCTTAGTACCAATAACAATGTTGATACCCTCAAGACCAGCTACAGCCTCTGGCTTAACCTGTGCATAACAACCTGTTGCCACAATAATAGCATTTTCATTACATCGTCTAGCTCGTCTTATCATTTGGCGTGACTTCTTATCACCAAAGTTAGTAACTGTGCAAGTATTTATAATATAAACATCGGCATAATCGTCAAATTCAACTATTTCATAACCCTTGTCTGCAAAAAGCTCTGCCATAGCCTCGCTGTCATATAAATTAACCTTACAGCCAAGAGTTGTAAAAGCAATTTTTTTCATATTAAAATCTCCAAACAAAATATTTTAAAACACTATTCCTATTTTAACAGAAATGTGTTATATTTAAAAGTAGTATTTTGAAAAAAGGAGAAATTTTAAATGAATACACCAGAAACAAGCAAAAAATTAGTTAAACTTGTAGAATATAAAATCAAGGATACATTACTTAATTTAATATATGACCTTGCAGAAAATCCAGCTTCAAAGGCAGGATATATTATTCCAAAGTCAATATTAAGCATTAAGGATAAAATAGAAAAGGCTTATGTAGAATTTGAAAATGTTGTTGATACAACCGAAAGAGATGACTTTGAAGACCAGTTAAAGATTATAACAAGAGAAATTATTGCTAGTGGCATTAATATCAACAAATATGTTGCTTACAATGAACAGCTTGGTGAAAAACTTTTAAAATATTATAAGTTAAATGATGTAAAAAATGTTAAGGCTGAAATACCTCTTAACAATTCAGCTATTAATGATATTGTTAAGGGCTATTTATCAACACTTCCAGACTCATTTGAGGGTAAGTTTGCAATGTCAGAAATTATTGCTTCATTCCCTATTAGAATGACAAGAGAAAAATATAACGACTATGTAACAAAGGCAGTTGCACTTCTTACAAAGGATTTACCTAAGGAATTTTCAAATTCTTGTATTGATAGATTAAAGGATATGTTCTATGCAGACTGTGAAGATAGCTTTAAGGAAGATTTTTCTCTTATGTATGAAAAACTTAAAGCAACAGAAGAAACTGCATCAGAAATTAATAATGAAGAAATAACAGAAGCCCTTAATGACATTGACGGCAATGTTGAAGCATTACACAATATTTTTGCTCTTTTAAGTGTTTACTTTAACGATGTTATTTATTTACAAATATTATCAATGTTTGCTGTTGATAGCGAATTTTTATTTAATGATGATATGATTGCTAAGGACTTATATTACTCATTAAAAGATGTTATTACAACAAAGGATACTAGTCTTTTAGATGAAATTTTAGGCAGAGTTGAAAACGAAATTGGCGAAAGATTTGACCTTGCAAAGCCTATTGAAGACGAAATAAAAGGAAAACTTGAAAAGATTACTAAAGAAGAATACAACAATCTTCCAGCTGATACAATAACAGCTATTAATGTAAGCAACACAATAAGCGAAATGTTTTATAACGAACTTGACCAGCAAATTATGCTTTCAAGAAGTTCAAGTGAAGATGTGAACAAAGTAACAAAAGAGCTTGTAGATTATATTAATGATAAAACAGAAAATATGTCTACAAGTGATAAGAAATTCTTAAAGCAAAGTTTCTTAAAGCATCTTCCTTGCCCTATGACTATAACAGAACTTGGTGATTATTGTGGATATTCTCTTGACGGCATAAATGACAGAAATACAAGCCTTGTAACTTACGGAAATATATTCCAAATTACTGACAACGCAAAGGCTGCTGCTAATGACCACCATCACCACGATGACCATTGTGGCTGTGGTCACGACCATCATCACGAACATCACCACGACCATTGCGACTGTGGTCACGACCATCACGAACATCATCACGATAATTGTAATTGTGGTCATCATCACCACTAAATCACCTATTTTAGGAGGTTATTATGACAGGTTGGTTAGTAGTAAATGGCTTTTTGCACAGTGATAAATTTAACGAAATATACAACTGGCTTAAAACAGCCTTTGAAAAAAAAGGTCATATAATAGATGTTTATACAAATATCGAACTTTCAAACATAACAGAAATAACAAATAAACCTGATTTTGTTCTTTTTTGGGACAAAGATATACCTCTTGCTAAAAGACTTGAAAAAATGGGTTTAAAACTATTTAATTCTGCTTTGGCAATTGAAAACTGTGACAACAAAGCTCTTACATATATAGAACTTAAGGGCATTGTTAATATGCCCAAAACAATTGTTGCTCCAATGACATACAGAAACATTGGCTACAACAATACAGACTTTGTTAAAAATGCTATAGATAAACTTGGTCTGCCTATTGTAATTAAGGAATGTTATGGCTCATTTGGTCAACAAGTTTACTTAGCTGAAAGTTACGAAGAAGCTATAGAAATAGTAACAAACACCAACGAACCTCTTATTTTTCAAGAATTTATAGCAGAAAGCAAAGGTAAAGATATAAGAATAAATATGGTAGGCAATCAAGCTGTTGCATCAATGCTCAGATACAACAACAATGATTTTAGAGCAAACATTACAAATGGTGGAAGTATGAAAAACTATACTCCAACAGAAGAAGAAATTGCTGTTGCTCAAAAGGTATGTAAGGCACTAAATCTTGACTTTGGTGGAGTTGACATACTTTTTGGCAAAAATGGACCTATTGTTTGTGAAGTCAATTCTAATGCCCATTTTAAAAATATTTTTGATTGTACAGGTGTAAATGTTGCAGATTACATAGGAGAATATATTGAAAAATGCGTGGTTGGATAATATACAATAAAGATGATGCAAAAAGAAATAGTAACTATATACAGTGGTACATAGATAAGTTTGCTAAAGAAAATGTATCTCTCAAACTTATTTATACAGATAAGATTGATTACTTAGATTTGCCTAATTTTGCTATTGTAAGAGCTATAAGACCAGATATAACACTTAAGCTAGAAAATCTAGGTGTAAAATGCTTTAATAATAGCTTTGTTTCCAAAATTGCCAATGATAAAGCACTAGCCTATAAATATTTGTCTGAAAATAATATTGAAATTTTGCCTACATATTATACTATAGACCAAATTAAAGAATACCCTGTGGTTATAAAGCCAAAAGATAGCCACGGTGGTGACAGAGTAAATATGGCAAATAGTTATAATGAGCTTATGTCAATTATGCCACAATATAATGGTGACAACTATGTTATACAAAGTGTGGCAAGTGATAAAGGCAAAGATGTAAGAGTATATGTAATCGGAAACAAAATAATTACAGCTATGTTGAGAGAATCAAAGACAGATTTTAGGAGTAATTTCTGTTTAGGTGGTTCTGCTTCTGTATATAATTTAAGCAACGAAGAAATTGACAAGGTAAAATCAATAATTAATTTATTTAATTTTGACTTTGTTGGTATAGACTTTATTTTTAATAACGGCAAAATAGTATTTAATGAAATAGAAGATGTTGTTGGTAGCAGAATGGTATATACCTACACTGATATAGATATAGTTGACCTATATATTAAATACATTTTGCAAAAATTATAATTGTATTTTACAATTATGTGATATAATAAAGACAATTTATTGGTACTATTAAGGAGGTCAATGTTATGAAAATTGCTATGCTTACAAGTGGTGGCGACTGTCAAGGCTTAAATGCAACAATGAGAGGTGTTGCAAAGACTTTATATAACGAATTTAATGATTTAACTATTTATGGTATTTTAGATGGATATAAGGGACTTATTGAATGTAATTATAAAGAGCTTAAAAAAGAGGATTTCTCTGGTATACTTACTCTTGGTGGTACTATATTAGGTACATCAAGACAGCCATTTAAAAAAATGCAAGTTATTGAAGAAAACGGTGTTGACAAAGTCAAGGCAATGATTGACACATACAATAAACTTGAACTTGACTGCCTTGTTATATTAGGTGGCAACGGTACTCATAAAACAGCTAATCTTTTAAGAGAAAAAGGATTGAATGTTGTTACACTTCCAAAGACTATTGATAACGACCTTTGGGGTACTGATGTAACATTTGGCTTTCATTCAGCAGTTGATGTGGCTACAGATGTAATTGACAGAATACACACAACAGCTACTTCTCACGGCAGAATTTTTGTTGTAGAAATAATGGGACATAAGGCTGGCTGGCTTACTCTTTATGCTGGTATTGCAGGTGGTGCTGATATTATACTTATTCCTGAAATTCCTTACGATATTAACAAAATGAAAGAAGAAATTGAAAAAAGAACATCAGAAAATAAGGGATTTTCAATTATTGCCGTTGCTGAAGGTGCAATTTCTGTTGAAGAAAGCAAAATGAGTAAAAAAGAATTTAAAACAGCTAGAGAAAATATGAAACAATCATCTATAGCTTATAGAGTTGCTGATGAAATAATGGAAATTACAAATCACGAAGTAAGAGTTGCTGTGCCAGGTCATGTTCAAAGAGGTGGTGCTCCTAACCCTTATGATAGAGTTCTTTGTACTAGATTTGGTGCTTTTGCTGCCGAACTTATTAAAAATAAAAATTTTGGTAATATGGTTGGTATGAAAAATGATGAAGTTGTGGCTGTTCCTTTAAGCGAAGTAGCCGGTAAATTAAAAAATGTGCCTAAAGATGACCAGTTAATTGCTGCTGCTAGAAAAATTGGTATTTCTTTTGGTGATTAATATTTTAATTTTTTTATATCACAGATTGACAGAGGGGGCATTGTTACTTATTATATATAAATAGAAACCCCTCAGTCACTTCGTGACAGCTCCCCTAGAAGTGGAGCTAAGATGGTTAATTTCTAGTTATACTTTTACCTATTATGAACAGGTTATTTGTAGGGGCGAGCATTGCTCGTCTTTAATAATTGCAAATAATTGTTCCTACAATCAAGCTGTATTTTCATATATTAATAATATGTAGAGTACACCATTTACCTTCCCTCATAGGGAAGGTGGCAACCGTAGGTTGTCGGAAGG